>NZ_JBRYHT010000001.1:0-1407099 GCF_053309355.1 Citrobacter freundii complex sp. 2025EL-00176
TGGTGGCTACGACGGGATTCGAACCTGTGACCCCATCATTATGAGTGATGTGCTCTAACCAGCTGAGCTACGTAGCCTGATACTATCATATTCTTCGATGGCTGGGGTACCTGGATTCGAACCAGGGAATGCCGGTATCAAAAACCGGTGCCTTACCGCTTGGCGATACCCCAATGACCGTTGCGGTGAACCGCTATATCGAAGAAAAAATGGCTGGGGTACCTGGATTCGAACCAGGGAATGCCGGTATCAAAAACCGGTGCCTTACCGCTTGGCGATACCCCATCCGTGCAACGCTTACGGGTGAATGGTGCGGGAGGCGAGACTTGAACTCGCACACCTTGCGGCGCCAGAACCTAAATCTGGTGCGTCTACCAATTTCGCCACTCCCGCAAAAAAGATGGTGGCTACGACGGGATTCGAACCTGTGACCCCATCATTATGAGTGATGTGCTCTAACCAGCTGAGCTACGTAGCCATCTTTTTTTCGCGTAACCTTATCGGCGTTGCGGGGCGCATTATGCGTATTGAGCCTTGAAGCGTCAACCCCTTTTTCATTGAAAATAGCTGGAATGTGACTGTTTGGTTAGGTTGCGAACAGCATGGCGCAATATTCGGCAATTATTAGTTATTAATTGTTTTTTTGCACAGAAAACAGGCATAAAAAAAGAGCCCCGCAGGGCCCTTTTCTAAGGATTAACTTATTTATAAGCGGACTGATGCACGCCAACCGCACGACCAGAGGGATCGTTCATGGTTTTAAACGCTTCATCCCATTCAATCGCTTTGGCAGAAGAACAGGCTACAGATGGCCCGCCAGGCACACATTCCGCCGCGCTGGCAACCGGGAACAATTCTTCAAAAATCTCACGGTACAAATACGCTTCTTTAGACGATGGCGTGTTGTAAGGGAAACGGAAGCTGGCGGTTTCCAGTTGTTGGTCAGAAACTTGCTCAGCCGCCACCTCTTTCAAGGTATCAATCCAGCTGTAACCGACACCATCAGAGAACTGCTCTTTCTGACGCCATGCGACGCTGGCTGGCAGGTAAGATTCAAAACATTCGCGCAGAACATGTTTTTCCATTTTTCCGTTGCCGCACATTTTATCCTGCGGGTTGATGCGCATCGCCACATCAAGGAATTTCTTATCCAGGAAGGGTACGCGAGCTTCCACACCCCAGGCAGACATCGCTTTGTTGGCACGGGCGCAGTCGAACATGTGCAGCGCCTGCAGCTTACGCACGGTTTCTTCGTGCAGCTCTTTCGCGTCTGGTGCTTTGTGGAAATAGAGATAGCCGCCGAATACTTCGTCAGAGCCTTCACCCGACAGCACCATTTTAATGCCCATCGCTTTAATTTTACGCGACATTAAGTACATTGGCGTCGAGGCGCGGATCGTTGTGACATCGTAAGTTTCGATGTGATAAATCACGTCGCGGATAGCATCCAGACCTTCCTGCACGGTGAAGTGGATCTCATGGTGCACGGTACCCAGATGGTTCGCTACCTCTTGCGCTGCTTTCAGATCCGGTGCGCCTTCCAGGCCGACGGCGAAGGAGTGTAACTGCGGCCACCAGGCTTCGCTACGTTCCTGATCTTCAACACGGCGCGCCGCGTATTTTTTTGTAATCGCGGAAATGACGGAGGAATCCAGACCGCCGGACAGCAGTACACCGTAAGGCACATCTGACATCAGGTGGCTTTTCACGGCATCTTCCAGCGCCTGACGCAGCTCGTTTTTATCAGTCACGTTGTCTTTGACCGCATCGTATTCAAACCAGTCGCGCTGATAGTACTGACGAATTTCGCCGTCCTTACTCCACAAATAGCTACCGGCCGGGAATTCTTTGATCGTGCGGCATACCGGAACCAGGGCTTTCATTTCAGACGCAACGTAGAAATTACCGTGTTCGTCGTAACCCATATACAGCGGGATGATCCCGATATGATCGCGACCAATCAGATAAGCGTCCTGTTCGCTGTCGTACAGGGCAAAAGCAAACATGCCTTGCAGGTCATCCAGGAACTCTGGGCCTTTTTCCTGATACAGCGCGAGGATAACTTCGCAGTCTGAACCGGTCTGGAACTGATAGCGATCGCCGTATTCCGCGCGCAGCGCCTGATGGTTATAAATTTCACCGTTAACGGCCAGAATATGCGTTTTTTTCACGTTATACAGCGGCTGAGCGCCGGCGTTGACGTCGACGATGGACAGGCGTTCGTGCGCCAGAATGGCGTTATCACTGGCGTAAATACCTGACCAGTCCGGGCCGCGATGGCGCATCAGACGAGACAATTCCAGGGCTTTTTTACGCAGTTCAACTGTGTCAGTTTTAATATCGAATACGCCAAAAATAGAACACATAACCTTCTCCATTAACCTGTTGCGTGGTGCTTTTTATGTTTGCTTGATAAAGAAAATGCCGCAAAGCGGGAGAGGGCGCAAGCGAATTACGGTGCAGAAAATAAAAAACGCAATGGTCATTGCCGATTGATAAAAAAAGATTATGTAATGAGCGCTGTTATTGATGAATCAGCAGTGAAACGGTGATTTTATTGAATGGGTGTATTTTTCAGGCCGGATAACGTGCAGATGTTGTTATCCGGCGAAAGAGATTAAATGACGTCTATTTCAGCAACGGACGGGTAAATCCAGCTCGGTCTGAATGGCATGCTGTCGATGTCGTCAAGCGTTGAGACGCCAGACAATACCAGGATGGTTTCCAGACCGGCCTGGAAGCCCGCCAGAATATCGGTACGCAGGTTATCGCCAACGATAACGGTCTCTTCCGAGTGCGCCTGCATTTTGTTGAGCGCCGCGCGAATAATCCACGGGCTGGGTTTACCGACATAAAACGGCTTACGGCCAGAGATTTTCTCGATACCGGCGCACAGTGCACCGCAGGCGGGATAAAAACCGCGACCGTGGGTATCCGGGTTTGTGGCGATGAAACGCGCGCCGTTTGCGACAAAATATGCCGCTTTATGCATCATGTCCCAGTTATAGGAGCGTGTCTCGCCAACAATCACAAAATCGGGGTTAACGTCGGTAATGGTAAACCCGGCTTTATACAGTTCGTGAATTAATGCGCCTTCCCCTACCACGTAGGCCTTTTTCCCTTCCTGACGACGAAGAAAATCAGCGGTAGCCATGGCGGAAGTATAAAAGACGCTATCGGGGACATTCACACCCGCGGTGGCGAAGCGGTTTGCCAGATCTTGCCCGGTCTGTGAAGGATAGTTAGTCAGTAGAACTAACGGCAGGCCTTTTTCCAGGATCCCGGTCAGAAATTCTGCCGCACCCGGTACGGCAACATTGTCGTGCATCAGCACGCCGTCGATATCACAAATTACATTCTTAATGGTCATGAACAACCCAGGGAATTCGTTATGAGTATGAAAATAATCCACTACTATATGAGAGCATTAGTTTTCCAGCAAACGTTGCAGCAATGTCCCGTTGAGCATCGCACGCTTCACCAGCGCAAAGGCGCCAATGGCTGAACGGTGATCCAGCGTGGAACGCACCACCGGTAAATTGTGGCGAAACGCTTTCAACGCCTGCGTGTTGATACAGCTTTCTATTGCAGGCAGCAGCACTTTATCCGCCTCAGTAATTTCGCCTGCAATGACGATTTTTTGTGGGTTAAACAGGTTGATGGCGATGGCAATGGTTTTACCCAAGTGGCGACCAACGTGTTCAATGACTTCTGCCGCCAGGTTATCGCCTTTATTCGCCGCCTTACAGATAGCTTTAATGCTGCAATCATCCAGCGTGAGTCGGCTGGGATAACCCTGTTTCAGTAAATTTTGCACGCGGTGTTCAATAGACGCATTGGCGGCAATGGTTTCCAGACAGCCGAAGTTACCGCAGTGACAGCGCTCACCCAGCGGCTCTACCTGAATATGACCAATCTCCCCCACGTTGCCATTGCGACCGATAAAAATTCGGCCATTGGAAATAATACCCGCCCCGGTACCGCGGTGAACACGCACTAAAATGGAGTCTTCGCAATCCTGGCTTGCCCCGAAATAGTGCTCGGCCAGCGCCAGGCTGCGGATATCGTGACCGACAAAGCAGGTGACCTTAAAGCGTTTTTCGAGCGCTTCGACCAGCCCCCAGTTTTCGACCTGAATGTGCGGCATATAGCGGATGACGCCGCTTTCAGGATCAACCAGGCCGGGCAGGATGACGGAAATCGCAATCAACTCGCGGATTTTCCGCTGGCAGCTGTCAATAAAAGTGGCAATGGTGTTGAGCAGCGCATACTCCAGCGTTTCCTGGGTGCGCTCCGGGAGAGGGTAATGCTCTTCGGCGACCACTTTACTGCTCATATCATAGAGCGTGAGCGTGGTGTCGTGGCGGCCCAGACGTACGCCAATGGCGTGAAAATTGCGAGTTTCGGTGACGATAGAGATAGCGCGGCGGCCCCCGGTGGAGGCCTGCTGATCGACTTCTTTGATCAGCCCGCGTTCGATCAACTGACGCGTAATTTTGGTTACGCTGGCGGGGGCAAGCTGGCTTTGTTCGGCAATCTGAATGCGCGAGATTGGCCCATGCTGGTCAATCAGGCGATAAACCGCCGCGCTGTTAAGCTGTTTTACGAGATCAACATTACCTATTTGAGCTTGTCCGCCTGGTGTCATTCTTTCTCTTACTCAGTAACGACCTCGTTGCCATTAACGATGGTCTTGATGATTTTAAAGTCGTGCGTGAACGCAGTCAGGTTGGCTACTTTGCCTGGCGCGATGCTGCCGAGTCGTTTGTCGACGCCAATGGCGCGAGCAGGGTAGAGCGTTGCCATGCGTAAAACTTCGTCGAGCGCGATATTCGCATGTTCGACCAGATTGCGTACGCCTTCAATCATGGTTAATGATGAACCGCTCAATGTACCGTTCTCATCAACGCACAATCCATTCCGGTAGTATATTGTTTTACCAGCGAAAATGAACTGTTCAATATTTGCACCTGCCGGCGCGGTTGCGTCGGTGACCAGGCACAGCTTGTCGCCTTTCAGGCGCTTGGCGTTACGGATGTTAACGTAGTCAACATGCAGACCATCAGCGATGATACCGCAATAAATATCGGCTTCATCAAGAATAGCGCCCGCCAGGCCAGGTTCGCGGCCCGTTATATAAGGCATGGCATTAAACAGATGCGTCGCGAAGGTAATCCCTGCACGGAAGCCGATTTTGGCCTCTTTTACCGTCGCATTTGAGTGACCGGCGGAAACCACAATACCTGCATTTACCAGTTTGGTGATGACCTCTACCGGGACCATTTCTGGCGCCAGCGTGACTTTGGTTATCACGTCAGCATTATCGCACAGGAAATCCACCAACGCAGCGTCCGGTTGACGGACAAATCCCGGATTATGGGTTCCTTTTTTCACCAGATTCAGCCACGGACCTTCCAGATGAAGCCCTAATGCCTGATTCGGGTGCTTCGCCAGGTATTCACGCATGACGCGAACGCCTTGCTTCATCAGGTCGTCGCTGGTGGTGATAAGCGTAGGCAGATAGTTAGTGCAGCCTGATTTTTCATTGGCTTTCTGCATGATTTCCAGCGTTTCAACGGTCACGGCTTCTGCCGTATCGTTAAACTGTACGCCGCCGCAGCCGTTTAGCTGTACATCGATAAAACCGGGGGAAACAATGGCCCCATTCAGTGAGCGCTGTTCAATTCCTGACGGTAACTCAGCCAGTGGGCAAACGCTGTCAATCAGGCCATTGGCGACAACAATCGCATGGTCATCAAGAATTTCGTGACCGGTAAAGATCCGGCCCTGGGTTAAAGCATACATTCCGACCCCCGATTTCAAAAAATGCCGCCCTGCAACTTATCGACAGGGCGGAGACATCAATTACAGACCTTTAATATTTTCCGCTTCTAACTCGTTAAAGTATTTCAGCGTTTTCACTTTCAGTTCCATGGTGGAAGGCTCGTCGCACACCACAACGGCTTTTGGATGCAGCTGCAGACAGCTGATGGTCCACATGTGGTTAACGTTGCCTTCAACAGCGGCTTGCAGCGCCTGCGCCTTCTGGTGACCCAGTACCAGGATCATCACTTCTTCGGCATCCAACAGGGTGCCCACGCCAACGGTCAGGGCATACTTAGGCACCTGGCTTACGTCGCCGTCAAAGAAGCGTGAGTTAGCAACACGTGTGTCGTGAGTCAGCGTTTTGATGCGGGTACGGGAAGCCAAAGAGGAGGCTGGTTCGTTGAACGCGATGTGACCATCGTTGCCTACACCGCCCATAAACAGGTGGATTTTACCGTAAGAACGGATTTTTTCTTCATACTGACGGCATTCTGCATCAATATCCGGCGCGTTACCATTGAGGAGGTTGATGTTTTCTGCTGGAATATCAACGTGATCAAAGAAGTTGCGATGCATGAAGCTGTGATAGCTTTCCGGATGCTCTTTCGGCAGGCCAACATATTCGTCCATATTGAAAGTAACAACATGTTTGAAGCTCACCTGGCCCGCTTTGTGCATTTCTACCAATGCTTTATACGCTGTCAGCGGAGTACCGCCCGTCGGCAGGCCCAGAACGAACGGGCGATCTGCCGTTGGTTTGAACGCGTTAATACGGTTAACGATATGGCGAGCAGCCCATTTGCCGACTTGTTCAGCGGTATTCAGGGGAATCAGTCTCATTCTTCACCTCAAAAGTAAATGTAAGCAATTGGCGGATTGAGTCTCTGTGCAGTATTAAGCGTAACCTGGTTTTGCATCGGTAAGGATCAATCCGTTTCGATTTTTTGAATGATAAAATAAGTTTTCGTAGTTAGCCAGTGCAAGGGAGGGTTAATAACGATATTTGGTGACTGGAATCACAAAAAACACGCGTTTAATTTGCGATACGAATTAAATTTTCACACACTCTGAATGCAGATGAATGGTTAATATCGTCGATCCAGAATCTTGCTGTCAGGAATGGTCGCACAATAAAAATATGGCTTCAAAGAAGCCTAATCGGGGTCTCGTAGGGGGAATAAAATGAATATTTTAGGTTTTTTCCAGCGGCTGGGTAGGGCGTTACAGCTCCCCATCGCTGTGCTGCCAGTCGCGGCACTGTTGCTGCGATTCGGCCAACCAGATTTACTAAACGTACCTTTCATCGCGCAAGCGGGCGGGGCTATCTTCGATAACCTGGCGCTGATTTTCGCTATCGGTGTGGCTTCCAGCTGGTCAAAAGACAGCGCGGGTGCGGCAGCGCTGGCGGGTGCGGTCGGTTATTTTATATTGACCAAAGCAATGGTTACCATTAACCCGGCCATCAACATGGGTGTGCTGGCGGGTATCATCACCGGTCTGGTCGGCGGTGCGGTGTATAACCGTTGGTCTGGTATCAAACTGCCTGATTTCCTGAGCTTCTTTGGCGGCAAACGCTTCGTGCCGATCGCCACTGGCTTCTTCTGTCTGGTGCTGGCTGCTATCTTCGGCTACGTGTGGCCGCCGGTGCAGAACGCCATCCATGCGGGTGGTGAGTGGATCGTAGGCGCTGGCGCACTGGGTTCCGGTATCTTTGGTTTCATCAACCGTCTGCTGATCCCAACCGGTCTGCATCAGGTTCTGAACACCATCGCCTGGTTCCAGATTGGCGAATTCACTAACGCCGCTGGTACCGTATTCCACGGTGACATCAACCGCTTCTACGCGGGTGACGGCACTGCGGGTATGTTCATGTCTGGTTTCTTCCCGATCATGATGTTTGGTCTGCCGGGTGCGGCGCTGGCGATGTACTTCGCTGCTCCGAAAGCGCGTCGTCCGATGGTTGGCGGTATGCTGCTGTCTGTTGCGATCACCGCATTCCTGACCGGTGTTACCGAGCCGCTGGAATTCCTGTTCATGTTCCTGGCGCCATTGCTGTATCTCCTGCACGCACTGTTAACCGGTATCAGCCTGTTCGTTGCGACGCTGCTGGGGATCCACGCGGGCTTCTCCTTCTCCGCAGGTGCTATCGACTACGTGTTGATGTACAACCTGCCGGCAGCAAGTAAGAACGTCTGGATGCTGGTTGCGATGGGTCTGGTGTTCTTCGTTATCTACTTTGTGCTGTTCAGCGCGGTTATTCGTATGTTTAACCTGAAAACGCCGGGTCGCGAAGATAAAGAAGACGATATCGTTACAGAAGAAGCAAACAGCAACACTGAAGAAGGTCTGGCTCAACTGGCAACCAGCTACATCGCTGCGGTTGGTGGTACCGATAACCTGAAAGCAATTGATGCCTGTATCACCCGTCTGCGTCTGACCGTGGCTGACTCTGGTCGCGTAAACGATGCGATGTGTAAACGTTTAGGCGCATCGGGTGTCGTTAAGCTGAACAAACAAACAATCCAGGTCATCGTGGGTGCGAAAGCGGAATCCATCGGCGACGAAATGAAGAAAGTTGTGGCGCGTGGCCCGGTTGCGGCAGCGTCTGCAGAAAGTGCACCGGCAGCAGCGGCCCCGGTTGCAAAACCGCAGGCTGTAGCGAACGCAGTCACCGTTGAAGCGCTGGTTTCTCCGATTACCGGTGACGTTGTTGCGCTGGAGCAGGTTCCTGATGAAGCCTTCGCCAGCAAAGCAGTAGGCGACGGCGTGGCAGTGAAACCAACGGATAAAATCGTGGTTGCTCCGGCTGCGGGCACCATCGTGAAAATCTTCAACACTAACCATGCGTTCTGTCTGGAAACCGTTAAAGGCGCGGAAATCGTCGTCCATATGGGTATCGATACCGTAGCGCTGGAAGGTAAAGGCTTTAAGCGCCTGGTTGAAGAAGGTGCGGAAGTGACTGCGGGCCAACCGATTCTGGAAATGGATCTGGATTTCCTGAACGCCAATGCACGTTCCATGATTAGTCCGGTTGTGTGCAGCAACAGCGATGACTTCGGCGCTTTGGTCATTAAAGCCGAAGGTCATGTGGTTGCCGGTCAGACACCACTGTATGAAATTAAAGGTAAATAACTGCTCCTGAGTAAAGTGAGTTAAATGCCTTAAGCGGCGGGGGATATTCCTCCGCCGCTTTTTTTTGCAGCAAATACCCTCATATATCCTGTTGAAACACCTTTTTTGTGCAACTAATAGTTGTCTCCTGACGTCGCTTATAAGATCATGTTCCGTTATACGTTGTTTACGCTTTGAGGAATCCACGATGAGTGAGGCTGAAGCCCGCCCGAGTAACTTTATTCGTCAGATCATCGATGAAGATCTGGCCAGTGGTAAGCACACCACGATCCATACCCGTTTTCCGCCGGAGCCAAATGGCTATCTGCACATTGGCCACGCGAAATCCATTTGTCTGAACTTTGGCATTGCGCAAGATTACCAGGGCCAGTGCAACCTGCGTTTTGATGATACGAACCCGGTTAAAGAAGATATCGAGTACGTTGAGTCGATTAAAAACGACGTTGAATGGTTAGGTTTCCACTGGACTGGCGACATTCGCTACTCGTCGGATTACTTCGATCAGCTTCACGCCTATGCGGTAGAACTTATCAATAAAGGTCTGGCGTACGTTGACGAACTGTCAGCAGACGAAATCCGCGAATACCGCGGTACGCTGACTCAGCCGGGTAAAAACAGCCCATTCCGCGATCGCAGCGTCGAAGAGAACCTTGCGCTGTTCGAAAAAATGCGTACCGGTGGCTTTGAAGAAGGTAAAGCCTGCCTGCGCGCGAAAATCGACATGGCGTCGCCGTTTATCGTGATGCGCGATCCGGTGCTGTACCGTATTAAGTTCGCTGAACACCACCAGACCGGCAACAAGTGGTGCATCTACCCGATGTACGACTTTACCCACTGCATCAGCGATGCGCTGGAAGGCATTACGCATTCACTGTGTACGCTGGAGTTCCAGGATAACCGCCGTCTGTACGACTGGGTGCTGGACAACATCACCATCCCGGTTCACCCGCGTCAGTACGAATTCTCGCGCCTGAATCTGGAATATACCGTGATGTCCAAGCGCAAGCTGAACCTGCTGGTTACCGACAAGCACGTTGAAGGCTGGGACGATCCGCGTATGCCAACGATTTCTGGTCTGCGTCGTCGCGGTTATACCGCTGCCGCTATCCGTGAATTCTGCAAACGCATTGGTGTAACCAAGCAGGACAACACCATTGAGATCGCCTCGCTGGAATCCTGCATTCGTGAAGATCTGAATGAAAACGCGCCGCGCGCGATGGCGGTTATCGATCCGGTGAAACTGGTTATCGAAAACTACCCGCAGGGCGAGAGCGAAATGGTGACCATGCCTAATCATCCGAATAAACCGGAAATGGGCAGCCGTGAAGTGCCGTTTAGCGGTGAAATCTGGATCGATCGCGCTGACTTCCGCGAAGAAGCGAACAAGCAGTACAAGCGTCTGGTGATGGGTAAAGAAGTACGTCTGCGTAATGCTTACGTGATCAAGGCCGAGCGTGTAGAGAAAGATGCAGAAGGGAATATTACCACCATTTTCTGCACCTACGATGCCGACACTCTGAGCAAAGATCCGGCCGATGGTCGTAAAGTAAAAGGTGTTATTCACTGGGTCAGCGCGGCTCATGCGCTGCCGATTGAAATCCGCCTGTACGATCGTCTGTTTAGCGTACCAAACCCAGGTGCGGCAGAAGACTTCCTGTCCGTAATTAACCCAGAATCACTGGTGATTAAACACGGCTATGGCGAGCCATCGCTGCAGGCCGCGGTTGCAGGCAAAGCGTTCCAGTTTGAACGTGAAGGCTACTTCTGCCTCGACAGCCACTACGCGACTGCTGATAAGCTGGTGTTTAACCGCACCGTTGGTCTGCGCGATACGTGGGCTAAAGCGGGCGAATAAGCCGCAACGCATCCTGTCTAAACGCCGCTACATGCGGCGTTTTTTTTACGCCAAAAAACGTGTGCCAGGCTCCGTTTGCGGAGCGAATTAATTACATGTCTGTAATAATGAATTGGCTGAATGTTTTTACCTTTAAATAACTTACCTCAATATGGAATGGGCTGAAACCGATTTCATCCTTATGGAAAACAAGCGGTTTTTTCATTTTTTCAACGCTTTTTTATCTCCCGATGAAAATGTAACAGAAAGCAATGAAATATGTGCGGTTGCTCATACTATTACATACTCGTTACAGAAAGAGATTGATAATTCGCGTCGCGAAAAATAGTCTATTCATTGTAGTCACTGAGGTTTTCTTGGCGCTACTTTTTTAATTTTTGTTTTTTCGCTGACCGCTTTTATCGGCAGCATTTTTAAGTCAAAGAGGATTAACATATGCGTACGTTTAGTGGCAAACGTAGTACGCTGGCGCTGGCTATCGCCGGTATCACAGCAATGTCGGGTTTCGTTGTCGCTCCCCAGGCTCACGCCGAAGGTTTCATTGATGATTCCACTTTAACCGGCGGCATCTATTACTGGCAGCGTGAGCGTGACCGTAAAGATGTCACCGATCATGACAAATACAAAACCAACCTTTCTCACTCCACATGGAACGCCAACCTCGACTTCCAGTCCGGTTATGCGGCCGATATGTTTGGTATTGATATCGCAGCATTTACCGCGATTGAAATGAACGAAAGTAGCGAAAGCGGCCATCCAAACGAAATCGCATTCTCTTCAAAAAATAAAGGCTATGACGAAGATTACTCCGGCGATAAGAGCGGAATTAGCCTTTATAAAGCAGCAGCTAAATTTAAATACGGCCCAACCTGGGCGCGCGCCGGTTACATTCAACCAACCGGACAGACGCTATTGGCTCCGCACTGGAGCTTTATGCCAGGTACCTATCAGGGTGCCGAAGCCGGTGCCAACTTCGACTATGGTGATGCTGGCGCACTGAGCTTCTCCTATATGTGGGCCAACGAATATAAAGCGCCATGGCACACCGAAGTCGATAAATTCTATCAGGCCGATAAAAAGACCAGCGTAGATTACCTGCACTCAATTGGCGCGAAATATGACTTCAAAAATAACCTGTTGCTGGAAGCGGCATTTGGTCAGTCTGAAGGCTACGTCGATCAGTACTTCGCGAAAGCCAGCTACAAATTCGATTTAGGCGGGAACCCGTTTACCACCAGCTATCAGTTCTATGGCGCGCGAGACAAAGTTGATGATCGCACCGTGAACGATATTTATGACGGCACGGCCTGGCTGCAGGCGTTGACCTTCGGCTACAAAGTGGCGGAAGTGGTTGACCTGCGCCTGGAAGGGACCTGGGTTAAAGCGGACGGTCAACAGGGTTACTTCCTGCAGCGTATGACCCCGACCTACGCCTCATCCAACGGTCGCCTGGATATCTGGTGGGACAACCGTTCTGACTTCAACGCCAACGGCGAAAAGGCTGTCTTCTTCGGTGCAATGTATGACCTGAAGAACTGGAACCTGCCGGGTTGGGCAGTCGGTGCGTCCTACGTTTACGCCTGGGATGCCAAGCCATCTACCTGGCAGCTCAACCCGGATGCGTACTACGACAAAAACCGGACTATCGAAGAGTCTTCTTACAGCCTGGATGCGGTCTATACCCTGCAGGATGGTCGTGCGAAGGGCACTATGTTCAAACTGCACTTCACCCAATACGACAACCATTCAGACATTCCGAGCTGGGGCGGTGGTTACGGCAACATCTTCCAGGATGAACGCGACGTGAAGTTCATCGTTATTGCTCCGTTCACCATCTTCTAATGCCAACAGCGGCAGGCCTGGTGCCTGCCGCCTCGTTGAGGAAAGTGCTATGAAAAAACTGATACTCATCGCCGTTATGGCATCTGGGCTGGTGGCTTGTGCGCAATCCCCGTCACCTAAAGAAGACAGTCGCCTGAAAGAAGCTTACAGCGCGTGTATTAACACCGCGCAAGGATCGCCGGAGAAAATTGAAGCCTGCCAAAGCGTGCTGAATGTGTTGAAGAAAGAAAAGCAGCACCAGCAGTTTGCTAATGAAGAAAGCGTACGCGTACTGGATTATCAGCAGTGCATCCAGGCCACGCGCACGGGTAACGATCAGTCCGTTAATGCTGACTGCGATAAGGTCTGGCAGGAAATTCGTAGCAAGAACGCTGCGCAGTAATTCGAGAAAAGAAAATGACAACGGGCGGAGAATATTCCGCCCGTTTGCCTTTCAGAGCTTATGTTCCACTGGTTGATAGCCCCGGCTCAGTCGGACAAACAGCATTGCCGTGGCGGCGAGTCCGCACAGTGCTGCGCACATCAGCCACCATCCCGGAGAGCTTTTATCCCCGGTTAGCTGGACCAGCGCCGTGGATATGACTGGCGTCAGACCGCCAAAAATTGCCGTGGCAAGACTGAATGCCAGTGAAAAACCTACCGTACGGACATAGACAGGCATCACCTCGGTGAGTGCCGCGACCATTGCCCCGTTGTACATGCCAAAAAAGAACGAGAACCAAAGCAGGACCAGCGTCATGCGCATGAAGTCTGGCGCGGCGGTGAGCCAGTGCATTACCGGCCAGGTGGTGATCAGTGCCAGTACGGTAATCCCCATCAATACCGGACGACGACCAATTCGGTCAGAAATCGCCCCGCCAATCGGCAGCCAAATAAAGTTAGAAATACCGACCAGCATGGTGACTATCAGGCTATCGCGCGCGCTCAGGTGGAGTACGGCCCTGCCGTAGGTTGGGGTATAGACGGTAATAAAGTAAAACGTGGTGGTGGTCATCGCTACCAGTAGCGTACCCGCAGCGATCAGACGCCAGTTTTTGATGATCGTGGTGAAAATTTCCCTGGTGTCGGGACGGTGCGTACGTTGTAAAAATGCGTCTGTCTCCTGAAGCGAACGGCGCAGGACGAAGATCAACGGAATAATCATGCAACCAATAAAGAACGGAATGCGCCAGCCCCATTCAGATATCTCATCGTGCCCCAGCGTGGCGTTCAGAGCGTAGCCAATCAGCGCCGCTACCACAATGGCGACCTGTTGGCTGGCGGACTGCCAACTGGTGTAGAAACCTTTATTGCCAGGCGTGGCGATTTCAGAAAGATAAACCGAAACGCCTCCCAGCTCCACGCCCGCAGAGAATCCCTGCAATAACCGACCGACTAATACCAGCACAGGAGCCAGCAGGCCAATACTTTGATAACCGGGAACCAGGGCAATCAGCAGGGTCCCGCAGCCCATGATCGCCAGCGTCACCATCAGTCCTTTGCGGCGACCAATTCTGTCGATGTAAGCACCCAGCACGATTGCGCCAACGGGCCGCATTAAAAAACCCGAACCGAAAACCGCAAAGGTCAACATGAGCCCGGCAAATTCACTCTCCGCGGGGAAGAACGTCTTTGCGATATAGGTGGCGTAAAACCCGAACAGAAAAAAGTCGAACTGTTCGAGAAAATTACCGCTGGTTACCCGCAGTATTGCGCCGAAAGTTCCGGCGCGCGATGGTTGTTGTGTCATTGGGTTTGCTCCACTGTCTTATCATAATATTTATAGAGGTAAGAGTTTGCGGGTTAGTCGCCTGCGACCCCCGCCTGTTTGCCGCGCCGTTTCTCAATCGCCCACTTGAGTAAGGCTGCGCAGCGGTAAAATCCGTGGGCAAATTTTCCGTAAGGAATGGTCAGAAAAAGCGCCATGACCACGCCGAGATGAATGGCCAGTAAAATAGCCATCCATGAGGTGTCTCTTCCCACCAGCAGCGCCAGACCAGTCAGACTGGTCAGCAGCAGCAGCAAAATAAAACCGCGATCCATCGGTTTTTGCCGGGCGTCGCCATGCAGCGGTGAACGCTTAAGATTCAGCCATAGCAAGCCCGCCGGGCCGACAACCAGACCAATGCCGCCCAACGTGCCCAGCATCACCGGCACGCTGAAGAACGGGTAGGGCGCTTCTATACCTGCAAAGTAGTGATAGCCCGTTGCCACCACGGTGGCGGCAAAGCAGAGCATAAAACCGTAGAAGGTAAAGTGGTGGAAACGGCGGCGCATCAGGGTGAAAGCATCATCCGCTTCGTTACAACCTTTGCCGTGGCCACCATCGAGATATTTCAGCGTCAGCGCATCGTGTGAGGCTTCAGCAATCTCGGCGGAACGCGGCATACCCGGAGAGATCTCGCGCCAGAAGCGGATCACGCCGGCCATCAGCAAACCGATCGCCAGAATAAACACTGAACCAAACATCCATGCCAGCAGGTTATGCGGGAAAATTTGATAGAAATCCCCGGCCAGCGGAGGATGGAATAGTGAGCCTTTCAAACCTATAGCGAGGAGTAAAAACAGGATCAGACCGAAAACCAGCGCCAGCGTCACGGTGACGCCTGCGCGACGATAAAGCGCGCCAAAGGCGGCGGGTTGCGCGTAATGCTGATAGGTTTCGAGCCGGACTTCCGCCATCGCCTTCGGTACGTTGATGGCAAATTCATGAGGCGGGGCATACTGACATGCGTGCAGGCAAGCGCCGCAGTTATGGCACAAGTTTGCCAGGTAATTGATATCCGCTTTACCGAATTCCAGACGCTGCGTCATGGCCGGGAATACGGCGCAAAAACCTTCACAATAGCGACAGGCATTGCACACTTGCATCACACGTTCAACTTCAGCTTCCGGTTCGGTGATAATTTGCGCTTCGATGATCAGTTTCTCAAGCTGCTTCATGACGTGTCTCCTTACGTGCGGCCAGCGCGGCTTCTTTTCCGGCAATGCGACCAAAGGTCGTGCCGATCGACATCCCCACGCCTGCGGTGTAGCCCTTACCCAGCACGTTGCCCGCCATCATCTCTCCGGCGACAAACAGATTACGGCTTGGAAGCCCGGCAAAATGCACCGCGGCGTGTTCGTTCACTTTTAACCCAAGATAAGTGAAGGTGATCCCTGGCCGCAGGGCATAGCCGTAGTATGGAGGCTGGTCCAGCGGTCGCGCCCAGTGCGTTTTCGCGGGTAGCAAACCTTTGGTGGCGCAGTTATCCAGAACGGTGTGGTCGAACTGACCAGGCTGGCAGGCGTTGTTGTATTCCGTCACGGTGTGGGTAAAACGTTCGGCGTCCAGTCCTAACTGAAGGGCCAGCTCTGCCAACGTATTGGCCTGCGCGCCGGGAAAGACCGGAGGCATGAAGTGGCCGATAGCTTTACCATCGATGATGGAGTAGCCAATCTGCCCTGGCTGTTGCGCGACCAGACGCCCCCAGATGGCGTAGCGTTTCGGCCAGAAATCTTCGCCTTCATCATAAAAGCGCGCTGCGTCACGGTTTACCACTATGCCGAGCGAGACGCAGTCCACGCGGGTGCAAATTCCGCCATCATATAATGGTGCTCTGGCATCAATGGCCACGCAGTGTGACTGGGAGGGATCGCCGATAATGTCTGCTCCGGCATCCATCATAAATTTGAGCAGTACGCCCTGGTTAAAGCGCGTGCCGCGAATCAGGAAGTTATCCGCAGGCCACTCGCCGCGCTCGTTCTCTCCCCACGCTTCTCGCAGCCATTCGCGGTTTGACTCAAACCCGCCCGCGGCAAGCACGCAGGACTTAGCGGTGATGCGCTCTTCGCCTGCCAGCGCCGCCACGAACTCGCCATTACGCAGTTCAAGCGCCTGAACGGGAGTGTTATAGCGAATTTGAACGCCCAGCTTTTCTGCGCTGCGATAATAGGCATTCACCAGGGCCTTTCCACCGCCCATAAAAAAGGCGTTGGTTCGTGCCACGTGCAAAGCGCCAGAGAGCGGAGGCTGAAAGTTAACGCCGTGCTGGCGCATCCAGTCGCGGCATTGTGAAGAGGTACGGATCACCAGACGCGCCAGCGCTTCGTTGGTATTTCCTTCCGTGACGCGCCACAGATCTTGCCAGAATTCTTCTTCAGGATAGCTTTCCACCAGCACATCCTGCGGTGCGTCATGCATACAACGTAAATTACGTGTGTGTTGGGAGTTTCCCCCGCGCCATTCGCGGGGCGCCGCTTCGAGCAGGAGTACCGAAGCTCCTTGCTCCCGGGCGGTCAAGGCTGCACATAAGGCGGCATTGCCACCGCCAATCACCAGAACATCAACCATCGTATACTCCATTACCATTTAACTAATTGTTAAATTTGTAATTGAAATGTATACGCACAGGCTGTGTGGGCGCTATGACGTGACGCTAAACAGTGCTTTAGTTATTGTAAAGTGTAGCGCCAGGCCAGCTTCCGGCTTCCACCAACTGATGCATAACTTTCGTCAGCACCACACGGGCGGCGAGGCCTGCCGGGGTAAGTTCATCGTCAGAGAGGCTGACCAGAAAGTTAGGGCGGCTAAGTATCGGATTATGGACGCCGATCACTCTTAGGGTTTCTTTATCGAGATGCGAGATTGCCGCGCCAGGCTGAAGAGTGGCGCCAATGCCACTGCGCACGGCGCGCATCAGTAACGCCAGACCATCAATTTCGGTAGCGATCTCAATGTTCAGTGTGTGTTCCTGGCTGATGGCATCCAGCCTGCCGCGCAGACCGTGGCCCGGGCTTGGCATGATCAATGGAATATTTGCCAGTTGGGCAGGAGCAATATTGTCATCGACAATATCAGCCAGTAGGGCATGGGTCCCAATCAAAAACAGTCGCTCTTCAAGAATCGGTCTGGCGCTCCAGCGCAGGATCTTTTCTTTTTGAAACACGACAGCCAGATCAATCTGGCGGGTATTAATCATTCGTTCCAGGTTGCCAGAGAGACTTTCCACGACATGCAGGCGAACATCAGCATAGCTTTCCCGCATGGCGTGAATAAAAGGCATGCCGAGAACGGAAGCGGTACTGGGGGCCATACCGACGCTGACGTGTCCGGAAAGTCGGGCCTCGCGGGCGGCGAGGATTGCATCGTCTGCATGCCGGAGCGCCAGCTGCGCCTGGGAGTAAAAAGCCAGTCCGGCGCTGGTGGGCGTCACACCGCGCGAGGTGCGTTGTAGCAGGCGAATAGCAAGTTCATTTTCCAGACGCGTCATTTGCTGACTGAGCGCCGAAACGCCGATATTGAGATCGAGCGCCGCGCTACCCATGCTGCCGGTTTCTACAATACGCACAAAATAGCGTAGCTGGCGAAGTTCCATTTCAACTCTCCGGAAGGGCAATTGATTTTTACATTAAAGCAACATTGATGCAGAAGGAAGAGGGGGCTGGTCAAATTCAGCGCATAAAAAAAGCCAACCGGAAGGTTGGCTTTTCAGAAAGCGTCACATTATTTGCCGTCGTGCGCATGCTCATCTTCGCGGCAATCGCCTTCGGCGCAGTGGCCGTAAAGATAGAGGCTATGGTTGGTTAAGCGAATACCATGTTTAGCCGCAATCTCACGCTGACGCGCTTCAATGGATTCATCGCTGAACTCGACCACTTTGCCGCAGTCGAGGCAAATGAGGTGATCGTGGTGATGCTGTTGAGTTAGTTCGAAGACGGATTTACCACCTTCAAAATTATGGCGGGTCACGATACCGGCATCATCAAACTGGTTCAGCACACGATACACGGTCGCCAGACCAATTTCTTCACCCATATCGATCAGGCGTTTGTATAAGTCTTCCGCACTGACGTGATGGTTATCCGGTTCCTGAAGAACTTCCAGAATTTTTAAACGAGGAAGCGTTACTTTCAGGCCAGCCTTCTTTAATGCGGTATTATTGTCAGTCATGCGGAATCTGTCCTGTAGCTAAACGATTCACTTCATTAACAGAAGTGACAGAAATTGCACTTGAGAAATTGCATATCATTATAGAACTGCCATGGTTAAATGAAAACTGCAAGTCTCTGGCATATATTGTTAATCAAAACGTGGTATCGCCGACAAACACACTGCGCAACACCCGATTGGCATCCAGCCATTGTACAGGGTCACACGGAAAAGTTACAAATTTGTAGCAATTATTTTGATTGGTTTTATCTATTGATGCGGCGTAGATGACGATCTACGCCGCGCGAAATCAGGCATTGATGATTTCGTCGAGGTGCAGTTCTTCAGAGATCTGCTTAACCCATTTTTCTACGCGTTCTGCGGTCAACTCCGGCTGGCGATCTTCATCGATAGCCAGACCGACAAAGTGGTCGTCGTCAGCCAGTCCTTTGGACGCTTCAAAGTGATAACCCGCCGTTGGCCAGTGACCGACGATGGTGGCGCCGCGTGGCTCAATGATGTCGCGAATGGTGCCTAACGCATCGCAGAAATATTCTGCGTAATCTTCCTGGTCGCCGCAGCCGAACAATGCAACCAGTTTGCCGTTAAAATCAATGTCTTCGAGGGTAGGGAAGAAATCGTCCCAGTCACACTGCGCTTCACCGTAGTACCAGGTTGGAATCCCGAGCAGCAGAATGTCATACCCTTCCAGGTCTTCTTTGCTGCTTTTTGCAATGTCATGAACATCGGCAACGTCTTTACCAAGCTGTTTTTGAATCATTTTTGCGATGTTTTCGGTATTACCGGTGTCGCTGCCGAAAAAGATGCCAGTGATTGCCATGAGTAAAATAACCTCTTGAAACTTATTGAAATGGTGGTGGCGCATTGCCCACGGATAAGGGCAATCATAGCAGAACAGTCAGGCATGCGGAAACAGCAAACACGCGGGACTGCACTCTGTGCTACACGATTTATGATTTAGAGCAGAAATTCAGACTATGCCTGACCGCGCAATGTGGTGAGTTGGGTCATCAGCATCTCTTCGATGAGTTCACTGCGACTCATGTTGCGCGCCTCGGCCAGCTCGTTTAACGCGTCAACGGCATCAGCGTTCAGTTTCAGTTCGACACGCTTAAGCCCGCGAACTTTGTCACGTTTAAGCTGATTACGTTTATTTATACGTAACTGTTCATCACGCGAGAGCGGATTAGTTTTGGGTCGTCCCGGGCGACGCTCCTGCGCGAACAGATCTAATGTCGTACGGTCCGTTTGTTCTTTGGCCATGATCTTGGTGACTTCGGGGAAACAATCAGCCAGGCGTCTGCCCGGATGGATAGCGCGCCATAATACATCAGCAGGGGAGGCACGCCAACGCCCACGCGCGTAATCGCGCACGGACGCTGAGTTTTTAATCAGTTAGCCTGCTCGTGCAGATAACGACGGATGGCCCGCAGCACTGCTTCAGGTTTTTCCGCATGTACCCAGTGCCCCGCGCCTGCAATAACGTGCGCCCGAGCCTGCGGGAATTGTGCCAGCAACTGCTCGCGATACGCTTCGGTGACATAAGGGGAGTTACCGCCTGGGATAAACAATGCCGGGTGCTCCCACGCCGGGACGGTTTCCCAACCAACGATATGGGGATATTGATCCCACAATACGGGAACGTTAAAGCGCCACTCGCCGTCAACAAAGGATTTCAGCAGAAACTGGATGACACCTTCCTCTTGCAGATGCTGGCGCATGACGCTTGCCGCCTGCTGGCGCGAGGACGCTTGTGCATCGGTTACGGCATTGATTGCCGCAAAAATTTCATCGTGACGGCGCACATGATAGTCAACCGGCGCAATATCAATAGCCACCAGCCGCTCGATACGATCGGGGGCCAACGCGGTTAACGCCATGACGGCTTTTCCCCCCATCGAGTGACCAATAAAGATCGCTTTATCGATCTGTTGATCGTCCAGCGTATCCACCAGGTCTTGCGCCATGGCCGCATAATTCATCTCAGGCGATCGGGGCGAGAGGCCATGATTTCGCATATCAACCTGGATGATATCGTGATCGACCACCAGATCGCGTGCCAGGATCCCCAGGTTATCCAGACTGCCAAACAGACCGTGAACCAGGACGATGGGAGAATTATTGTGCAGGTTTTGCGCAGATTGCGCTCGGATATTCAATTTCATGGCAAAGTTCTTTTTTTCACACTCACGGGTTAGGGTATCATGTTGACCATTCTGCCACATGGCTGCAACAACTACGGTTACTCCGAGTTTTATCAGCCACCAGGCTTGACGCTATCCGCTGTTGGGATTTGCCTTTACACTACGTGTGTTAACCCAACAACTTGTATTCAGCTAAACACTGCACTGGATTAAGATGAAAACGATTGAAGTTGATGATGAACTCTATAGCTATATTGCCAGCCACACCAAGCATATCGGCGAGAGCGCATCCGACATTTTACGGCGTATGTTGAAATTTTCCGCCGCATCACAGCCTGTCACTCCGGTAGTAAAAGAAGTCCGCGCTGTGCAACCTGTCGTGGAAGCCAAGCCGGTTAACCCCGTAAAAGATAAAGTGCGCGCGATGCGTGAACTGCTGTTGTCCGATGAATATGCGGAACAGAAGAAAGCAGTAAATCGCTTTATGCTGGTGCTGTCTACACTCTATTCTCTGGATCAAAACGCGTTCGCCGAAGCTACGGATTCGTTGCATGGCCGTACGCGCGTTTATTTTGCAGCCGATGAACAGACGCTGCTGAAAAATGGTAATCAAACCAAACCGAAACACGTGCCAGGCACGCCGTACTGGGTGATCACCAATACCAATACCGGCCGTAAATGCAGCATGGTGGAGCACATCATGCAGTCAATGCAATTCCCTGCGGAATTGATTGAAAAGGTTTGCGGAACAATTTAATCCTTGCATTAGAAGGACCAGGCAATGGCAATCCACAACCGTGCAGGTCAACCTGCGCAACAGAGTGATTTGATTAACGTCGCCCAACTGACGGCACAGTACTATGTACTGAAACCAACGGCAGGGAACGCTGAGCACGCCGTCAAGTTCGGTACGTCCGGGCATCGCGGCAGTGCAGGTCGTCATAGTTTTAACGAGCCGCATATTCTGGCTATCGCCCAGGCGATTGCTGAAGAACGTGCGAAAAACGGGATTACTGGCCCGTGCTATGTGGGTAAGGATACCCACGCGCTGTCTGAACCGGCTTTTATCTCTGTGCTGGAAGTGCTGGCGGCGAATGGCGTTGACGTCATCGTGCAGGAAAACAACGGCTTTACGCCAACTCCTGCCGTGTCGAATGCCATCCTGGTCCACAACAAAAAAGGCGGCCCGCTGGCTGACGGTATTGTGATCACACCGTCCCACAACCCGCCGGAAGATGGTGGCATTAAATACAACCCGCCAAACGGTGGTCCGGCAGATACCAACGTCACCAAAGTGGTGGAGGACAGAGCTAACGCGCTGCTGGCTGACGGTCTGCAAGGCGTGAAGCGTATGTCGCTGGATGCCGCGCTGGCATCGGGTCATGTGAAAGAGCAGGACCTGGTTCAGCCGTTTGTTGAAGGACTGGCGGATATCGTCGACATGGCGGCGATCCAGAAAGCGGGTCTGACGCTGGGTGTCGATCCGTTGGGTGGTTCCGGTATCGAATACTGGAAGCGTATTGCCAAACACTACAACCTGAACCTGACTATCGTTAACGACCACGTTGATCAGACTTTCCGCTTTATGCATCTCGATAAAGACGGCGCAATCCGTATGGACTGCTCCTCCGAGTGCGCGATGGCGGGTCTGCTGGCGCTGCGTGACAAGTTTGATCTGGCCTTTGCCAACGATCCGGATTACGACCGTCACGGTATTGTGACTCCGGCCGGGTTGATGAACCCGAACCACTACCTGGCGGTGGCGATCAACTACCTGTTCCAGCATCGTCCGCAGTGGGGCAAAGATGTTGCCGTCGGTAAGACGCTGGTTTCCTCGGCAATGATTGACCGCGTGGTGAACGATCTGGGCCGTAAGCTGGTGGAAGTGCCGGTCGGTTTTAAATGGTTTGTTGATGGTCTGTTCGACGGCAGCTTTGGCTTTGGTGGTGAAGAGAGTGCGGGCGCATCTTTCCTGCGTTTCGACGGTACACCGTGGTCGACCGACAAAGACGGCATCATCATGTGCCTGCTGGCGGCAGAAATTACCGCTGTGACCGGTAAGAACCCACAACAACACTACAACGAACTGGCTGCTCGCTTCGGCGCGCCGAGCTACAACCGTTTGCAGGCGAGCGCGACCTCCGCGCAGAAAGCGGCGCTGTCTAAGCTGTCTCCGGAAATGGTAAGCGCCAGTACGCTGGCGGGCGATCCGATCACCGCACGTCTGACCGCAGCACCTGGCAATGGTGCTTCCATCGGCGGTCTGAAAGTGATGACTGACAACGGCTGGTTTGCCGCGCGTCCGTCAGGCACGGAAGACGCTTACAAGATCTACTGCGAAAGCTTCCTCGGTGAAGAACACCGCAAACAGATCGAAAAAGAAGCCGTTGAGATCGTCAGCGAAGTGTTGAAAAACGCGTAAACACTGGCCGGATAAGACGCTAGCGTCACTATCCGGCATGAATAAAAAAGCCGGATAGCATGTCTGCTGATCCGGCTTTTTTTTGACGAAGGCTTACGGCATAAACCGATAGCCGATCCCGGTTTCGGTCAAAAAATGACGTGGACGAGCCGGGTCCAGCTCCAGTTTCTGGCGCAGGTGTCCCATATAAATTCGCAGATAATGGCTGTGCTCAACGGCGTTCGGCCCCCAGACCTGGTTCAACAGCTGGCGTTGCGTCAGTACCTTCCCGGCATTATTCAGCAGTACCGCTAACAGGCGAAATTCAATCGGCGTCAGATGGATTTCCTCGTCACCACGGTGTACGAGGCGGGCGGCGAGATCCACTTTTACGTTGGAAAAATGCACCACCGGTTCGGGAGACGCGCCGCTGGCGTGGCGCCGCAATGCCACGCGCAATCGCGCCTGTAGCTCGCCAATACCAAAGGGTTTACTGAGATAGTCATCGGCACCGGCATCCAGTGCGGCGATTTTATCGCTCTCTTCGCTGCGGGCTGAAAGCACGATTACTGGAATTGCACTCCATTGTCGCAGGTCACGAATAAAATCAATGCCGTCGCCGTCTGGCAGGCCGAGATCGAGAATGATGAGATCGGGTTTTCGCGTGGCGGCTTCCAGTAGACCACGTTGCAGCGTTTCCGCTTCATACACACGTAGGCCATCGGCTTCCAACGCGGTGCGCAGAAAGCGGCGAATGGCCTGTTCATCTTCAACAATCAGAACGTTTGTCACATATCCTCATGAAAATCTTCTAGTTCAGGGGGGATTTCCTGGGGCAGTGTAACACGGAAACAGGCTCCTCCTTGGGCACGATTATGGGCTGAAATGGTACCGCCGTGCACGTCCACAATCGCCTGACAAATTGCCAGTCCCAATCCCACGCCGGGTACCGATGATTCTTTGTTTCCTCTGGAAAATTTGTCAAAAACACGCTGTTCCATACCCGACGGAATACCCGGTCCATTATCCCAGACGTCCAGTTGCAGGTGCTCGCCATTGACGCTGGCATCAATGCCGATTTGCGCCTGCGGACCCGCGTATTTTACGGCGTTCTCCAACAGATTAATTAACACCCGTTCAAAAAGCGGGCCATCGACATGGATCAGCGTCAACGGTTCGGGTAACGACAGATTAATCGGGGCGGAGAGTCCCGGCTCCAGCATCTGCAAGGCGCTACCCACCACCTCTTCCAGCGTTAACCACTCCTTCTTAAGATTAAAGCCGCCAGACTGAATTCGCGCCATATCTAACAGATTATTGACCAGCCGGGTGGTATTCAGCACGTGCTGGCGAATCTCACTGGCCTGGCGCGCATGCGGCGAACCTTCACTGGCCAGATCCAGCGTTAAAATCTCAGCCTGACCGAACAGCACCGTCAACGGCGTGCGCAAATCGTGGGACAGGGCGGCAAGCAGCGCATTGCGAATACTTTCACGCTCACTGGCAAACCGGGCCTGCTCTTCGCTGGCGGTCAGCGTCAGACGTTCAAGCGCACTGGCGACCAACAGGGTAAAAGTTTCCAGCAGACGTTGCTGCTCGGGGATCATCAACTGACGCAGATTTCCCGGTTCCACTACCAGTAGCCCATGCGTTTTATCGGCGCTTTTTAGCGGTAAAATTTGGTACGGGACTCCCGGTAAGGTATCCGTGCCCGCGCCAGCCGGTTGCCCTTTGTCAAAACTCCATTGGGCAATGGCATCGTCCCATGGCGTCATGCCCTGTTGATGGGTGAGGGGAGCCAGCTTACCGTGTTCATCAGGTAATAAAACCTGACTACGGGCCTGAAACGTTGAGGCGATAAACTGTTCACTGGTCGCGGCGATATCCTGCTGACTCCGGCCAACGGCTAACGCTTTCGACATCTCATACAGATGACGCGTACGTTGTTCCCGATAGCGCGCTACCCGCGCCTGATAACGGACGCCGGCGGTCAGATTACCGATAACCAGCCCGACCGTTAGCATTACGGTAAAAGTGAGCAGGTACTGGACGTCGGAAACGGCCAGCGTCCCACGCGGGGCAATAAAGAAGAGATCGAAGCTGGCGACGTTAATAAAGGTTGCCAGCACGGATGGCCAGCGTCCATAGAAGAGGGCGATAACCACCACCCCCAGCAAATAGAGCATTACCAGGTTAGCGGCATCAAAGGCCATCAGCCACTGCATCGCGATCAGCGTAATGATGGCGCATAGCGCGACGGCAACTACACAACCCTGAATTTGTACCCGCCATTTATCTTTAAAGGTGCGGCTATCCGTCGTGGGTAGCGTTGGGCGTGAAGGCGGTTCGTCCAGCGCGACAATCATCAAATCGAGATCCGGTGCGCGATGGGCCAGTTTGTCGGCAAAGGAATCGCTGCGCCACCAGCGACGCGTTGTCGGACGCCCGAGCACAATTTTTCCCAGATTATGCTCGCGGGCGTAGCGGATTACCGCTTTATCTTCAGCGGGATCGGAAAGCGTGGCGGTTTCCGCGCCCAGCTCCTGGGCTAATCGCAGGGCGCTTAAGATCGCGCGGCGCTGTTTTTCGGGGAGGCGGTGCAGCGCCGGCGTTTCGACATATACCGCATGCCAGACGCTACCGAGACGCGCCGCCAGGCGTGCTGCGGCGCGTACCAGTTTTTCGCTGCCGGTGTTGTGCCCAATGCACAGCAAAACGGCGTCGCGGGTATGCCAGACTTTCTCTTCCCCTGGACGCCCGCGCCAGGCGCGCATTTGATCGTCCACCCGATCGGCCGTACGGCGCAGGGCCAGCTCGCGCAGCGCGATCAAATTACCTTTGCGAAAGAAATGCTCGATGGCTCTTTCCGCCTGACCGGCGATATAGACCTTGCCTTCATTCAGGCGCTGGCGTAAATCATCGGGGGGAAGATCGACCAGCACCACATCGTCAGCGGCATCGAAAAAAGGATCGGGGACGGTTTCGCGAACCTGAATACCGGTGACGCCGCTGACCACATCATTGAGACTTTCCAGATGCTGCACGTTAACGGTGGTAAAGACGTCGATACCGGCTTCCAGCAGCTCTTCAATATCCTGCCAGCGCTTTGGATGGCGTGATCCTGGCGCATTACTGTGCGCCAGTTCATCCATTAAAATGAGCGCCGGACGGCGGGCCAGCGCGGCATCGAGGTCGAACTCGCTGATGTGACGACCATGACGCGCGTGTCGCTTTAGCGGCAGGATGCTGAGACCGTCCAGCAGCGCGGCGGTCTCTTTGCGTCCGTGGGTTTCCACCACGCCAATCAGCACATCTAACCCCTGCGCCCGCAGCCGCTGGGCTTCCGTTAGCATGGCCCAGGTTTTGCCAACGCCCGCGCAGGCACCGAAGAATATTTTTAGTTTTCCGCGGTGCGGGGCGGTGGTCTGCTCCAGCAGGCGATCGGGGTCGGGACGTAAGGGTTCGCTATGCATGTCCTTTTTCTCAGTGCTTATCCAGCGCTAAATTAAGTTCCACAAGGTTCACCACCGGCTGGCCGATAAAACTGACCAATGGTTTTTGCGTGTATTGTGCAACCAGGCGCGACACTTCTTCAACGCTGAGGTTGCGGGCCTGTGCCACGCGGGGAATTTGCCAGGCCACCGCGGCGGGCGTCAGGTTGTTATCCAGCCCGCTGGCCGACGCGGTTACCAGCTCTAGCGGAACGGCAGGATTAGCCTGTGGATTGGCAGCACGCAGCGCGGCAATCCGGCTTTGCAGCTGTTTATCCAGTTCCGGATTGCTGACGGCCAGGTTACTGCCGCCAGAAGCCATGGGATTATAGGGCATTTCCGCCGTCGCAGACGGACGCCCCTGAAAATAACCGGCGGCGGTAAAATGTTGCCCAATAAGCGCAGAGCCGCGAACAACCTGATCTTCGCGGATCAACGAGCCGTTTGCCTGATGGGGAAACCACCACTGCCCCAGCGCGGTGGTCAGCAGCGGGTAAGCCCCGCCGGTAATAAGCATCAGGAAAACCAATGTTGATAATGCAGGACGTAATCCACTCATCTGAAACCTCACACCAGACCCAGCAGGGTCAGCAGTAAATCAATCGCTTTAATACCAATAAATGGCACCACCAAACCGCCCAGACCGTAGATCCACAAATTGCGGCGCAACATTGCAGATGCGGATAACGGCTTGTAGCTGACGCCTTTAAGTGCCAGTGGGATCAGAAAAACGATTATCAGCGCATTAAAGATAACCGCACTGAGGATCGCTGAGTCCGGTGAATGCAGTCCCATTACGTTAAGTGCATTGAGCTGCGGATAGGTGGCGGCGAACGCGGCCGGGATAATGGCGAAATACTTTGCCACGTCGTTGGCGATACTGAAGGTGGTCAGCGAGCCGCGCGTCATCAGCATCTGTTTACCAATATGCACCACTTCAATCAGTTTGGTGGGGTTGGAATCAAGATCCACCATGTTGCCGGCTTCCTTCGCCGCCTGGGTCCCGGAGTTCATGGCGACCGCGACGTCCGCCTGCGCCAGTGCCGGGGCATCGTTGGTTCCGTCGCCGGTCATCGCCACCAGACGGCCTTCCGCCTGATACTGACGAATCAGCGCCAGCTTAGCTTCCGGCGTGGCCTCCGCTAAGAAATCATCTACCCCGGCTTCAGCGGCGATCGCGGCGGCGGTCAGGCGGTTATCGCCGGTGATCATCACCGTTTTGATGCCCATTTTGCGCAGTTGAGCAAAACGTTCTTTGATCCCGCCTTTCACAATATCTTTCAGGGCTATCACGCCCAGTACACGGGAGCCTTCGGCTACCACCAGCGGCGTAGCGCCAAGGCGAGCGACATTCTCCACCTTTTGCTCTACATCGGCGGGGAAGTGACCGCCGTTGGCTTCAACGTGACGACGAATAGCATCGACCGAACCTTTGCGGATCATACGGTTGTCGATGTTGATACCGCTCATCCGACTTTGCGCGGTAAATGGCACAAAGGTAGCGTGCAGCGATTGCACGTCGCGAATACGCAGATTAAAGCGCTGTTTTGCCAGAATCACGATGCTGCGACCTTCCGGCGTTTCATCGGCCAGCGATGAAAGCTGTGCGGCGTCGGCCAGCGTTTTTTCGTCCACGCCCTGGGCGGGCAGAAAATCTGAAGCCTGACGATTACCCAGCGTAATGGTGCCGGTTTTATCCAGCAGCAGGACGTCCACGTCACCTGCGGCTTCGACCGCACGTCCGCTGGTGGCAATGACGTTCGCGCCCAGCATACGGCTCATCCCGGCCACGCCAATGGCAGAAAGCAGACCGCCGATGGTGGTGGGGATCAGACAAACGAGCAGGGCAACCAGTACCGTGACGCTGACCGCGCTGCCACCCCAGGCGGAAAACGGCCACAGCGTGGCGGTCGCCAACAGAAAAACGATGGTCAGGGCAATCAGCAGGATCGTCAGGGCGATTTCGTTGGGGGTTTTACGCCGCTGCGCGCCTTCGACCATGGCGATCATCCGGTCGAGGAACGTTTCACCGGGATTTACGCTGCATTCTATTACCAGCCAGTCGGAGAGGATGCGAGTCCCGCCGGTGACCGAGGCAAAATCGCCACCGGATTCACGAATGACCGGTGCAGACTCACCGGTAATCGCGCTTTCGTCCACCGATGCGCCACCTTCGATCACCTCGCCGTCACACGGGATAATATCGCCAGCTTCCACCAGCACAATATCGCCTTTACGTAAATCATCGGCCGGGACGTGATCCATGGCCGCGCCGTATTTCGGTTCGCGAAGTTTGCGGGCAAAGGCGGTTTTTTTCACCCCTTTCAGGCTGTTCGCCTGTGCTTTACTACGTCCCTCAGCCAGCGCTTCGGCAAAGTTGGCGAACAGGACGGTGACCCATAGCCACAGACTTATCGCGCCGGTAAACCACGGATTGCCAGGCATATAACCTGTTGCCATCGCCAGCGTTAACAGCGTGGTCAGCAGACTGCCCAGCCAGACGAGAAACATCACCGGATTACGCCATTGGGTATGTGGGCTTAATTTTTTCACGGCATCCATCAGCGCTTGCGCGACCAGAGAAGGTTCGAACAGCGCCAGTTGCTTGCGACTCATAGTAATGTGCTCCGCATCACTCAGTGTAATGACAGGTATTCTGCGACCGGGCCAAGGGCCAGGGCAGGAACAAAGGTAAGAGCGCCAACCAGTAACACCGTACCGATTAACAACCCGACAAACAGCGCGCCGTGGGTGGGTAGCGTGCCTGGGCTTGCTGGCTGGATCTTCTTACTGACCAGCGACCCGGCAATAGCCATCACGGGAACGATCACGCCGAAGCGACCAAAGAACATGCACAGAGCTAGCAGGCAGTTCCAGAACGGGCTATTGGCGCTTAATCCGGCAAAGGCGCTACCGTTGTTGTTCGCGGCAGATGACACGGCATATAGCACTTCACTAAACCCATGCGGACCAGGGTTGAGCATGGCGCTGCGCCCGGCATCGGTCATCATTGCTATTGCTGTGCCGAGCAGGACCAGCGCAGGTGTGACCAAAATGGCCAGTGCGGTCATTTTCATTTCGCGCACGTCGATTTTCTTACCCAGATATTCCGGTGTTCGGCCAATCATCAGCCCGGCTATAAACACAGCCAGCAGCACGAACAGCAGCATGCCGTACAGACCTGAACCCACACCGCCAAAGACCACTTCGCCAATTTGCATCAGCCACATCGGCACCATTCCGCCGAGTGCGGTAAAGGAGTCATGCATCGCAATCACTGCGCCACAGGATGCCGCGGTTGTGACGACGGCAAACAAACTGCTGACCAGTACGCCAAAGCGGCTCTCTTTGCCTTCCATGTTGATATTGCTGTCGGCGCCTAACTGCATCAGATGTGGGTTACCCTGAACTTCGGCCCACATCACGACGGCTACGCAGATGACAAAAATGAGCGACATGGCCCATAACAGGGTCCGGCCCTGACGACGATCGCCCACCACCTCGCCAAAGGCAAAACACAGCGCGGTAGGAATCAAAAAGATCGCCAGCATCTGGACCAGATTGGTCAGCGCGGTTGGGTTTTCAAACGGATGGGCTGAGTTAGCGTTAAAGAAACCGCCCCCGTTAGTGCCGAGCATCTTAATCGCTTCCTGTGAAGCGACTGGTCCCATCGGCAGCAATTGTTTCACCCCTTCAAGCGTTGTGATGGGCTGATAGGGCAATACGTTTTGCAGCGCGCCTTGTTGAATAAAAAACAGGGCGATGAGCAGCGCAATCGGCACGAGGATCCACAGCGTAATGCGAACCAGATCGACCCAGGCATTACCCAGGGTATCCATGCTCTGGCGCGTGAAGGCACGAATCAGGGCAAAAATCACCGCAATCCCGGTCGCCGCGGACAGGAAGTTCTGCACGGTCAAGCCAGCCATCTGGCTGAAGTAGCTTAAGGTGGTTTCACCGGCATAGGATTGCCAGTTAGTATTAGTGACAAAACTCACCGCCGTGTTGAGCGCCAGATCCCATGAAAGCCCTGGTAGCTGCTGAGGATTCAGCGGCAGCAGGTTTTGCGCCATCAGCATCGAAAACAGGACCAGCAGGCCCAGCACATTGAGCGCGAGGATTGCCAGCAGATACTGCCGCCAGTTCATCTCCTGCTGCGAAATACCCAGACCACGCCAGAGCATACTCTCCACGCCAGCGAGGCCCGGCAGAGACGTATTATTGATGAGTCGGGCCAGCGCAAACCCCAGCGGTCTGGCGATGACAAACAGCGCCAGCAAGAAACTGGCAATGAGTAAAAATCCTTGAGCCGCCATCAGAACGCCTCCGCATTAATCAGGGCATACACAAGGTAACCTAATAATAAAAAGACCAGCACAATGCCGGTTATCACGCCTGCACTCACAGTGCACCTCCAGTGGCATAAATGTGATAACCAGAGCGTAGGTTTTTGCTTGCAAAGATTTCGCAAAAATCGGCGGGCAGGGTGTAAAAAAAGTATAAAAATGGCAAAGACCATTATTTAACTGATGATTAGTATTAATTTAACTTTTATGTAACTTAATTACAGATTTAAGCTAAATGGAGCATAAATAGATAAAAATAAGTGGTCGGATGAGTAGCAAAATTACACACAAGTCGGTATTATTTTCATCAGTTAACCAACTTTATTTTTCCGGTGCGATTCACCGAACAGTTATATGGGAGAGGATTATGGACTTTTATAAAGAATATCCAGCACACATTGTTTTCTTACGTCGTACCTTTGCCGTAATGGCGGGCGTACTGGCGCTGCCGGTCATGCTGTTCTGGAAAGACCGCGCCCGTTTTTACAGCTATCTGCATCGCGTCTGGTCTAAAACCAGTGATAAGCCGGTGTGGATGGAGCAGGCTGAAAAAGCCACCTGCGATTTCTACTGATAGCTAATAAATCCCCAAAAGCCGCTGATATCAGCGGCTTTTTTGTTGATGATAGCTACACTTATCTCAGGAATGAGAAAGGAGCGATCATGAGCGAGAAAATCCCTATTGGAATCAGTGCCTGTCTGTTGGGGGAGGCGGTTCGCTATGATGGTGGGCATAAGCGGCTGGCCTTTGCTGTGGAAGAACTGTCGCCGTGGGTCGCATTCGAACCCGTATGCCCTGAAATGGGTATCGGGTTACCGGTCCCGCGACCTGCGCTGCATCTGGTCAAAGAGGGCGAGGCTGTTTCCCTGCGTTTTAGTGATAAGCGCGAGGGTGATTTGACAGACGCCATGACGGCTTTTAGTCAGCGACAAAGCGATCGTCTGGAGCATTTGTGCGGCTATATAGTCTGTGCGAAATCACCCAGTTGCGGTATGGAACGGGTGCGAGTCTACGACGCGGAAGGCAAAAACAACCGTAAAGCCGGACGAGGGATCTTTACGTCTGTGCTGATGTCGACGTTACCCTGGCTTCCCGTGGAAGAGGACGGGCGTTTGCACGACCCGCAGATTCGGGAAAATTTTGTGGAGCGCATTTATGCCTTGCACGAGCTCAACGGAATCCGGCAGCAAGGGTTAACGCGTGGCGCATTAATCGATTATCACAGCCGTTACAAGCTATTGCTGTTGGCCCATTCCCAGCCTGACTATCGTGAACTCGGGCGTTTTGTCGCGGCGATTGGCGAATGGCAAGATTTGCAGGCCTATTTTGTCGAGTATCGCTTAAGGCTGATGAGTTTGCTGGCGCATCTTCCCTCCCGGCGCAACCATACCAACGTGCTGATGCATGTCCAGGGCTATTTCCGTACGCAATTAAATTCTCGTCAACGGCAGGAGCTGGCCTCTCTCATTGACGGGTATCGACGTGCGACTCAACCGCTGCTTGCGCCAATAACATTACTCAAACACTATATGGCGGAATATCCGGATGCTTATCTCTCCGGGCAGCGCTATTTCAATCCCTGGCCAGAGGCTCTGCGTTTGCGCTACGGGCGTTAAGTTTTTTCTTCAGGAGTGTTATGACCACCCATTTGGTCTGGTTTCGGCGTGATTTACGCCTGCACGACAACCTCGCGCTCGCAGCGGCTTGTCGGGATCGTTCTGCGCAGGTGCTGGCGTTATATATCGCTACCCCCGAGCAGTGGAAGGCCCACGATATGGCCCCGCGCCAGGCGGCTTTTACCTGCGCGCAGCTGAATGCGTTACAAACGGCGCTGGCAGAAAAAGGCATTCCTCTACTGTTTCATGAAGTGGCTGATTTTGCGGCCAGCGTGGACACCGTCAAAAGTGTTTGTCTGCAGCATGACGTCAGTCGATTATTTTATAACTATCAATATGAAATAAACGAACGACAGCGTGATGCAAACGTAGAAAAATCATTACCCCAGGTGGTGTGCGAAGGGTTTGATGACAGCGTGATCCTGCCTCCGGGGGCGGTGATGACCGGCAATCATGAGATGTATAAAGTGTTCACGCCGTTTAAAAATGCCTGGCTGAAGCGGATTAAAGACGGTATTCCAGAATGTGTGAGCGCGCCGAAAGTGAGGGACAGCGGTGCGCTCAGCACGTCGTTAAGCGCAATAACGCTGAGCTATCCGCAGCAAGATTTTGATGCGCAGAGGTTTGTGGCAGATGAAAAGTTGGCCATCGCGCAATTACGCCAGTTTTGCCAGCAGGCTGCGGGAAAATACGAGCAGCAGCGTGATTTTCCCGCGATTGACGGGACCAGTCGATTATCCGCAAGTCTGGCGACAGGTGGGTTATCGCCGCGCCAATGCCTGAACCGACTGCTTGCAGAGCAGCCGCAGGCGCTTGAGGGCGGGGCTGGCAGCGTCTGGCTGAACGAGCTTATCTGGCGTGAATTTTATCGCCATCTGATGACCTATCATCCGGCGCTGTGTCGGTATCAACCCTTTATCGGCTGGACCGATCGCGTGCAATGGCAGAATAACCCAGCGCATTTGCAGGCCTGGCAAGCGGGTAAAACGGGTTACCCGATTGTGGATGCGGCGATGCGCCAGCTCAACGCCACGGGCTGGATGCATAATCGTTTACGCATGATTACGGCCAGTTTTTTAGTGAAAGACCTGCTGATCGACTGGCGTAAAGGCGAGCAGTATTTCATGTCGAACCTGATTGATGGCGACCTGGCGGCCAATAACGGCGGCTGGCAGTGGGCTGCATCTACCGGTACCGATGCCGCACCCTATTTCCGCATATTTAACCCCACGACGCAGGGTGAAAAATTTGACCGTGACGGCGAGTTTATCCGCCAATGGGTACCAGAACTGCGTGACGTGCCGGGTAAAGCCATTCATGACCCGTGGCTGTGGGCGGAAAAAGCGCAGGTTACGCTTAACTATCCTCGCCCGATTGTCGATCATAAGCAGGCCAGACTGGCGACGCTGGCGGCATATGAGGCGGCGCGTAAGGGATAAGCGCGAGGTGGATTTTGCGTAATGCCTTCCAGCAGAATGAACATGTTGCAGCCGGGTGCTTTTAGCGCTGAAGCGTGCGCTCAGGACCGTGAATACTCTGCTGCATAAGTTTTCCCTCAGCAGTAAATTTCCGTCATCTGAATGAAAGTGACGGAACTAATGACAACGCCAACGACCCCTACACCGCACGATGCGGTGTTTAAAACGTTTCTACATCATCCCGAAACTGCACGGGATTTTCTCGACATTCACCTGCCAGCTGAACTGCGGATGCTTTGCGATTTGAACTCGCTGAAGCTGGAGTCAGAAAGCTTTATTGAAGAGGATTTACGTTCGCGCTACTCCGACGTGCTCTGGTCTTTGCACACACGCAACGGTGACGGTTATGTCTATGTGGTGATAGAGCATCAAAGTTCAGCCGAGCCGCATATGGCTTTTCGTCTGTTGCGTTATGCGATGGCGGCGATGCAGCGCCATCTTGACGCAGGGCACAAGGAACTGCCGCTGGTGATACCGATGCTGTTTTATCATGGCTGCCGAAGCCCCTATCCGTACTCATTGTGCTGGCTGGATGCCTTTGCCGACCCCGTGGCGGCAAGACAACTTTATTCCAGCGCATTTCCGTTGGTAGACATAACGGTGGTGCCCGATGACCAGATCATGGCCCACAGGCGAATGGCGCTGCTGGAACTCATGCAAAAACATATCCGTCAGCGGGATTTGATGGGGCTGGTAGAGCAACTGGCCACGCTGCTACTTACTGGATGCGCTAATGACACGCAATTACAGGCGATGTTTAATTACATCCTACGATCCGGCGATGAATCTCGCTTTAATGAATTTATGCAAGAGATGGCACAACGGATCCCCCAACACAAGGAGAGACTGATGACTATTGCAGAGCGGTTACGGTTAGATGGATTACAGGAAGGGTTACAGCAGGGATTACAGCAGGGTAAACAAGAGGCCGCATTACGTATAGCGCAAACCATGCTGGAGCAGGGAATAGATCGCGCAATGGTGCTACTGGTGACGGGGCTTACTGAAGAGGAACTCGCAGCAAGTCATGCATAATTGCCCGAAAAAACAGGCCCGAATCATATTACATCATCGGGCCTGTACACTCAGGACTCTACCGCTAACGCACGGTTTCTGAATTTCAGCGACTGGTACAGCCAAATCAGCAGCACCAGTACCACACAGGCCAGTGCACCCCAGGTGATTTCGCTAAAGACATCAATATAGGCATTGATGGAATAGTTGATGGCGCCGGCAGCGTCAAACGAACCTTGTGACGTCTGGTCGGCGATCACCCCAGCCAGGTAGTTGGCGATTGCGCCGGAAAGCAGCATATAAATGCCGGTTAATACGCCGGTTACACCGGGGATCTCAATGCGCGTAATTTGTGACATTGCCACCGGGTCGATAAACAGTTCGGCAAAGCCCATGACCGCCAGCCCTAATACCATCAGCGGCATGGAAGAGTGACCGTAAGCTGCCGACCAGCGGGCGCTTAAGGTCAGAATACAAAAACCAGCGCTCATTAAACCGAGACCAAGGGCAAATTTGCCCCAGATGCGTACGGTGCGATTGCCACCTACGCTCTCTTTGACCACCCATGCCAGCACGATACCGCACAGCATAACCGCAAAGGCGTTAACCGACTGGAACATCGCGGTGGGTACGGAATACCCCAGGATGTCGCGATTAACAAAGCGGTCGATATACAGGCTGATTGAGCTGCCGCCCTGTTGAGCAAAGGCCCAGAACAGCAGGCTAAAAAAGGTCAGCGTGACGATGAGCCCCAGCTCTTTGCGCTGCTTCTGCGTCTGCGCCTGGCGGTAAATCTTCGCCAGAACCGCCAGACCAATAACAGTGGCAACGATCAGGGCGTACACGGACCACTCTTTCCAGAACAAGACAGTAATCAGCAGTGGGGCGGCAACCAGCAGAACTAACAGCCAGGCCCAGTTTGGCAACATGTATTTTTTCGCGCGCAGGACGGCCTTGTTGACGCCGGTGGTATGGGCGAAATGGCGATTGCCACATAAGAAAATCACCAGCCCCGCCAGCATGCCGATAGCGGCCAGCGCAAAGCCCATTGCCCAGCTGTACTCCTCCTGCACGTAGCCGCAGGCTATCGGGGCAATGATTGAACCGATGTTGCCGGCAGCGTAGAGCAGAGAGAACCCACCGTCGCGACGCGGATCTTCAGGCTGGTACAGCTCACCCAGCAGGCAACTGACGTTGGATTTAAACAGACCGTAGCCACAGACGATAATCGCCAGTGATAAATAAAGGAATGCCGGAGCCATTTCGCTGGCACCCAACACCAGATGCCCCACCGCCATCAAAAATGCGCCGATCATCACCGCCATTCGGTTGCCGAGCACTTTATCTGCCAGATACCCCCCGAGGATGGGCGTGACGTAGACCAGCGAGCAGTAGGCGCTGAACAGTTCATAGGCGTGATTATCGTCGTACTTAAGCTGGTTAGTGAGATACAGGATCAGCAGCGCACGCATGCCGTAAAAACTGAAATATTCCCAAATTTGTAGCGCGACAACGTAATAAATCGCCCGCGGTTGAGATGCTTGTTTATTCATTGTTTTCTCGAAGTAAATGTCTCGCAACAGGCTGGATGTGCTGTGCGAGCGTGTTTCCTTAAAGTTGTAACTTTGATACAGATCTGATTATTTTTGCAATATGCTGTCTGATTGCATAAATATACATGAATTAGATCGCGTGGTGGTATGCAAATTACGTTCTACAGCGGTGTGATTGTTTCTTAATGTGTCAGTGAAATGACTATCGACGAACGTAGGCGAGGACGCTATTTTAACCTAAGCTACATTGCTGATTGGGCTGGCAGAATTTATAACGACGAGGACGATGATGAAAAACACCGAACTGGAACAACTGATCAACGACAAACTGAACAGCGCCGCCATTAGCGACTATGCGCCGAACGGTTTGCAGGTTGAGGGCAAAGAGACGGTGCATAAAATCGTGACTGGCGTGACCGCAAGCCAGGCGTTGCTGGACGAGGCGGTACGCCTGCAGGCGGATGCGGTCATCGTTCATCACGGTTATTTCTGGAAAGGCGAATCTCCGGTGATTCGCGGCATGAAGCGCCATCGTCTGAAAACGCTGTTGGAAAATGATATCAACCTGTATGGCTGGCACCTGCCGCTGGATGCCCACCCGGAACTGGGAAATAACGCGCAGCTTGCCGCGCTGTTGGGTATTACCGTGATGGGGGAGATTGAGCCGCTGGTGCCGTGGGGTGAACTCTCTATGCCGGTTCCGGGATTGGAGCTGGCATCGTGGATTGAAGCGCGTCTGGGCCGTAAACCGTTATGGTGCGGTGATACCGGGCCGGAAAAGGTGCAACGCGTCGCGTGGTGTACGGGGGGCGGTCAAAGCTTCATTGATAGCGCAGCCCGGTTTGGCGTCGATGCCTTTATCACCGGGGAAGTCTCAGAGCAAACCATTCACTCAGCCCGCGAACAGGGGCTGCATTTCTATGCTGCCGGTCATCATGCGACCGAACGCGGCGGGATTCGCGCATTAAGTGAATGGCTGAATGAAAACACCGATCTGGATGTCACTTTTATCGATATTCCTAATCCAGCGTAACAAAGAGGGACGAAAGTGCAGCGAGCGCGTTGTTATCTGTTAGGTGAGACTGCGGTAGTGCTTGAACTGGAGCCACCCATTACGCTGGCGTCTCAGAAACGTATCTGGCGACTGGCCCAGCGTCTGGTTGATGCTCCGAATGTGCGTGAGGCTATTCCGGGAATGAACAATATCACGGTGACCTTGCGCGACCCGCAAACGCTGGCGCTGGATGCGATTGAACGCCTGCAGCGCTGGTGGGAAGAGAGCGAAGCGCTGGAACCGGATTCGCGGTTTATTGAAATCCCCGTGACTTATGGCGGTGAGTTTGGCCCGGATCTGGCAGAGGTCGCCCGGCACAGTGGATTAAGCGACAAGCAGGTCGTTGAACTTCATGCGTCAGTCGACTATGTGGTGTGGTTTATCGGTTTTCAGCCAGGGTTCCCTTATCTCGGGAGCTTACCTGAACCATTGCATACCCCAAGACGGGCAGAGCCGCGTCTGCTTGTTCCGGCAGGTTCTGTAGGTATCGGTGGCTCTCAAACGGGGATCTATCCGCTTGCCACGCCCGGCGGATGGCAATTGATTGGGCGTACCCCCATGTCGTTATTTGATCCAAAACGAGAAGAACCGATCCTGTTACGCGCAGGCGATACCGTGCGTTTTGTCCCGCAGAAGGAGGGGATATGTTAAACGTTATTCGTGCGGGCATGTACACCTCGATCCAGGACGGCGGACGCCACAATTTTCGTCAATCCGGCATCAGCCACTGCGGCGCGCTGGATAAACCGGCGCTGAACGTTGCTAACCTGCTGGTGGGAAATGATGCGAATGCCGCTGCGCTGGAAATCACGCTGGGGCAACTGGTCGTGGAATTTGAAGCCGATGGTTGGTTTGCCCTGACCGGTGCCGGGTGCGAAGCGCATTTGGATCGTACTCCCGTGTGGAGCGGGTGGCGGCTGCCGGTGAAAGCGGGGCAGCGCCTGACGCTAAAACGTCCACATCATGGTATGCGTAGTTATCTGGCGGTAGCGGGCGGATTTGATGTACCGGAAGTGATGGGGTCGCGGAGTACCGATCTTAAAGTTGGTATTGGCGGGCTGGAAGGGCGTCTGCTGCGCGATGGCGATCGGCTGGCGATTGGGGCCTCTACCCGGCAATTTAGCGGGCCGCAGGGGGTAAAACAGCTGATGTGGGGAAACCGCATTCGTGCGCTGCCCGGGCCTGAGTATCAGGAGTTTGACGAGGTCTCGCAGGCGTCTTTCTGGCGTTCGCCGTGGCAGCTTAGCCCGCAAAGTAACCGGATGGGATATCGCCTGCAGGGGCAGCCGTTAACACGCATGACCGATCGCGAATTGCTGTCGCATGGCTTACTCCCCGGCGTGGTGCAGGTTCCGCATAATGGTCAACCGATCGTGCTGATGAATGATGCCCAGACGACGGGCGGCTATCCGCGCATCGCCTGCATCATTGAGGCGGATATGTATCATCTGGCGCAGATCCCGCTCGGTCAGCCGATACATTTTGTGCAGTGTTCGCTGGAGGAAGCGCTAAAGGCGCGCCACGATCAGCAGCGTTATCTGCAACAGTTAACATGGCGACTTAACAATGAAAATTGATCTCAACGCAGACCTCGGCGAGGGCTGTGCTAACGATGCAGCGCTGCTGCAACTGGTTTCGTCAGCGAATATCGCCTGTGGATTTCACGCCGGTGATGCGCAAACCATGCTTTCAAGCGTGCGCGAAGCGCTAAAAAATGGCGTCGCGGTAGGTGCACACCCGAGCTTTCCGGATCGGGAGAATTTTGGCCGTAGCGCCATGACTCTGCCTGTGGAAACAGTGTATGCGCAAACGCTGTATCAAATTGGCGCGCTGGCAGCCATTACGCATGCACAGGGCGGCGTGATGCGTCATGTGAAACCCCACGGTATGCTTTATAACCAGGCGGCAAAAGATCCGCAGCTGGCGGATGCGATTGCGAAAGCGGTGCATGCCTGCGATCCCTCGCTGGTTCTGGTGGGACTGGCGGGAAGCGAACTGATTCGTGCCGGAGAACATTATGGTCTGGTGACGCGTCAGGAGGTGTTTGCCGATCGGGGATATCAGGCTGACGGCAGTCTGGTTCCGCGTAGCCAGCCTGGCGCATTGATAGAGGATGAAGAGCAGGCGTTGGCGCAAACGTTAGAAATGGTGCAGTCCGGTAGAGTAAAAAGCCAGAACGGAACATGGGCGAACGTGACCGCCCAGACGGTATGCATTCATGGGGATGGCGAGCACGCACTCGCTTTTGCCCGTCGCTTGCGCAGCGCATTCGATGCATGCAATATTCAAATTAGCGCATAATTTTTTATATACAAAACAATAATATATTACACAACAACATAAGGGATTAAATTATGGGAGAGGCTATTTCTCTCTGGCCATTGACGGGGATCGCCGTCATTGTGGTCGGATTTCTTTTACGTTTTAACCCGGTACTGGTGGTCATTATTGCCGGGATCGTCACCGGACTGGCGGCGCATATGCCAATCGCTACCATTCTCGAAAAGCTGGGTGAGGGATTTCTCAACACCCGCAACCTGCCGTTTATCCTGCTGATCCCACTGGCGGTTATTGGCCTGCTGGAGCGTCACGGACTCAAAGAGCGCGCTCAGGCGTGGATTGCCAAAATCCGCAGCGCCACCAGCGGCCGTCTGCTTATTGTCTATCTGTTTATTCGTGAGGCGACCGCTGCCTTAGGGTTGACCAGCCTGGGGGGACATCCGCAGATGGTGCGTCCGCTGCTGGCGCCAATGGCGGAAGGGGCCGCTGAGAAAAACCACGGTGAGATACCGGGGGCGGTTCGTTATCGTCTGCGCGCCATGTCTGCCGCGACCGATAACGTCGGGCTGTTTTTCGGTGAAGATATCTTTGTAGCCTTCGGCGCGATCATATTCATGCACAACTTTATGCTGGAGTCAGGTGGGATCCAGACCGAACCGCTGCATATCGCCCTGTGGGGGATCCCGACGGCAATTTGCGCCTTCCTGATCCACGGCACGCGTCTGTGGCGGCTGGACAGTTATCTGCAGCGTGAAGTGGCGAAAGCGAATGCCGCAGCACAAGGAGAAGCGAAATGAATTTTCAGCAAAGCTATCTCTACTGGCTGGCAGGTGCGGTATTACTGATTGTGGCGCTGATGTCCTGGCGGGATAAAGCTAACCCGCGTCGCTTAACCACAGGCCTGTTTTGGGGCCTGTACGGCGTTCTCTTTCTGCTTGGCGACTGGACATACTCGCTGTTTGGCGATAAACGCGCGGTGCATATTGCCGTCGGCGTTGCGGTGGTGGTACTGGCCCTGATCGCCGGTTTCGGTGGCGTAAAGCTGGGAAGCTACCATCAACGGACGCCGCAACAGCGTGAAGAGAGCGCCAGTCGGTTGGGTAACCGCTTGTTTTTTCCGGCGCTGGCGATCCCGGTGGTAACAGTTATCGGTGTACTCATGTTCAACCATATTCCGGGCTTACAGGATGCGCTGTTTGGACCGGGTAATCACGCCACATTGGTGACGCTTTTCTCTATGACCGCAGGCTCGTTGATTGGTCTGGCGATGGCGATAAAAATGACCCATGAGCGGGTGCATCAGCCGATTCAGGAGGCACGCCGACTGCTGGACTCCATCGGTTGGGCATTCATCCTGCCGCAGATTCTGGCTACTCTCGGCCTGTTGTTCACTGCGGCGGGCGTCGGCAGCGGTATATCCTGGCTGACGCAAGAATACCTGGCGGTGGATAGCCGCTTTATCGCGGTGGCGGTGTACACCATTGGTATGGCCTTGTTGACGATGGTGATGGGCAATGCGTTTGCCGCTTTCCCGATTGTGACCGCTGGAATCGGTATTCCGATCCTCGTATTACAACACGGTGGTAATCCGGCGGTGATGGCAGCGATTGGTATGTTCTCCGGGTATTGCGGAACGTTGATGACGCCAATGGCGGCGAACTTCAATATTGTGCCTGCGGCGTTGCTGGAGCTACCGGACAAAAATGCGGTGATTAAAGCGCAGGTGCCAACGGGCATACTGCTGCTGTTGGTCAACGTATTCCTGATGTATTTCCTGATGTTCCTGTAAGGAGAAAGGATGAAAACAGTACTCATCACGGGATTTGAACCCTTTGGCGGCGAGTCAGTTAACCCTTCCTGGGAAGTGGTCTCGGGGCTCGACAATGCTATCATCGGCGGATGCCGGGTCGTTGCCCGCCAGTTGCCGTGCGTATTTGGCGAGTCTCTCGCCGTACTCAATGCCGCAATTGACGCATTGTCGCCATCGCTGGTGCTGGCGGTGGGTCAGGCGGGTGGCCGAACGGATATCACCGTGGAACGCGTGGCGATCAACGTTGACGATGCGCGGATTGCGGATAACCTTGGTCAACAGCCGATTGATGTACCGATTGTGGCCGATGGCCCTGCGGCGTGGTTTAGCACATTGCCGATCAAAGCGATGGTTGTCGCCATGCGCAACGCGGGAATTCCGGCCTCGGTTTCTCAGACGGCGGGCACCTTCGTGTGTAACCACGTGATGTATGGCCTGCTGCATAAATTGCGTGATGCTCCGGCAGTGAAGGGCGGTTTTATTCATATCCCTTATTTGCCGCAGCAGGCCGCACAGCATCCTGGGGCGCCAAGCATGGCGGCTGAAACGGTGCGGCGTGCGCTTGAGGTCGCGATTGCCACTGCATTGCAGGTGGATAGCGATATCGCTATGACGGGCGGCGCAACCCATTAACAAAGGACAGAATTATGCCTGAAGGCCCGGAGATCCGCCGTGCGGCGGATACCCTGGAGGCGGCAGTCAAAGGCAAACCCCTGACGGATGTCTGGTTTGCCTTTGAGCAGTTAAAACCGTATCAATCCCAACTGATCGGGCAGAGTATTACCCAGCTTGAAACGCGGGGTAAAGCTTTGCTGACCCATTTTTCCAATGGCCTGACACTGTACAGCCACAATCAGCTTTACGGCGTGTGGCGAGTGGTCGATACCGGCAACATGCCGCAAACCACGCGGGTGCTACGCGTCAGGCTGCAAACAGAGGATAAAACTATCCTGCTGTATAGCGCGTCTGACATCGAAATGCTGACGCCAGAGCAACTCACCACCCATCCATTTCTGCAACGGGTTGGACCGGATGTCCTGGATTTGCGTTTAACGCCTGCAGAGGTAAAAACGCGTCTGCTGTCACCCCGCTTTCGCAATCGCCAGTTTTCCGGTCTGTTGTTGGATCAGGCGTTTCTGGCGGGATTAGGTAACTATCTACGGGTAGAAATTCTCTGGCAGGTGGGGTTGACCGGTCAGCATAAAGCGTCACAGCTTAGCGATGAACGGTTGGATGCGCTGGCGCAAGCGTTGCTTGATATTCCTCGCCTGTCGTATAACACTCGTGGCCAGGTCGATGACAATAAGCACCACGGCGCGCTGTTTCGCTTTAAGGTCTTTCACCGGGACGGCGAAGCCTGTGAGCGCTGCGGTGGAATTATCGAGAAAACGACACTCTCTTCGCGACCCTTTTACTGGTGTCCGGGCTGCCAGCATTAGGTGGGCTGTCTTGGTGCATGCGCTGAAATAAAACGCGCCACTGCCGGACCGGTCAATAAAATACTGAACAACCGCAGGGTTTGCATCGCCATGATTAGCGCCATGTCGGCGTGGCTGCCTGCGGCAATTACCGCGACGGAATCCACTCCGCCAGGACTGGTCGCCAGATAGGCGGTGAGAAAGTCGATTTGCATGTAATGCGCCAGACCCCAGGCCATAGCGGCACAAATCGCCATCAGTGAAAAAATGGACAACAATATTTGCGGCAGGGGCCGTAGCGCCATCAAAAAAATCTGCTTGTCAAAGCCGAGGCCGATTTGCCAGCCAATCGCCATATAGGCTATCGCCAGTAGCCATTCCGGCAGTTCAATTACCATTACACCGCCTGCGTTCAGCAATGCACCCGCCAGCATGGGCAGCAACATCACGCCAGAGGGGATACGCAGTAAGCGCCCGGCTGTACCGGCAACAGCGGCCAGCAGGATGGTACTTAACAGATTAAGACTCAGCGGTGGAAACCAGACGATTTGCTGGCCGACCGTTTGCGCCTGTTCGCCCATGACTAGTCGGGTGACCAGCGCGGCAGCGCCGACCACCAGCAGTACGCGCAAGTACTGCATAAACGCTACCAGGCGGATATCAGCGCCATAATCCTGCGCCATCGCAACCATCGCGGCGGCCCCGCCAGGCGAGGAACCCCACGCGCCGGTGTTCCCCGGTAGATTGCTGTAGCGAACCAGCAGCCAGCCGATTACCGCGCTGCTAATCAGGGTTGCCAGCAGGATGACAATCACCATCGGCCAGTGTGCCGCAAGTGTCGTTAAAATGGAACCGGTGAGGTTTTGCGCAATCATGCAGCCGAGAATGGCCTGAGCGGCAAGAAATGTGCAGCGGGGAGGGTGCAGGGAGATCCCGCGCATACTGAAAATGATACCGACGATCATCGAGCCGAGCAGCAATGCGCCAGGAAGATGTATCAACAGAAAGAACAGGGAAAGAAGGAGTGATAGCAGAAATAGCAGGCTCCACTGCAAAACAGGCATCCCATGCTCCTGAGTGAAATGAGGAAGATCTCAGTAAATCATAGAGAAAACGTGATGAGAATAAAATAATGTGGGTCAAGAAAAAACAGGCCGGACAGAGGTATTAACACCCTGTCCGGCCTGGAAGATTCAAGGTAGTAGGCCGGACAGGCGAGAGCGCTATCCGGCAGACAATTAACGCTTAATATCAGACTTAAAATCGCGCTTGTCGTAGCCGGTATACAGCTGACGAGGACGGGCGATTTTCATGCCGTCGGTGTGCATTTCGTTCCAGTGTGCAATCCAGCCAACGGTACGCGCCATGGCGAAGATCACGGTGAACATGGAGGACGGAATGCCCATCGCTTTCAGAATGATGCCGGAGTAGAAGTCTACGTTCGGGTAGAGTTTCTTCTCGATGAAGTACGGGTCGTTGAGCGCAATGTGCTCAAGCTCCATCGCCACTTCCAGCAGATCATCTTTAGTGCCGAGTTCTTTCAGCACTTCATGGCAAGTTTCACGCATCACGGTGGCGCGCGGGTCATAGTTTTTGTAAACACGGTGACCAAAGCCCATCAGGCGGAAAGAATCATTCTTGTCTTTCGCGCGGCGAACAAATTCTGGAATGTGTTTAACCGAGCTGATTTCTTCCAGCATTTTCAGCGCAGCTTCGTTGGCGCCGCCGTGTGCCGGTCCCCACAGGGAAGCAATACCAGCCGCGATGCAGGCAAACGGGTTAGCCCCTGAAGAGCCTGCGGTACGCACGGTAGAGGTTGAGGCATTCTGTTCGTGGTCAGCGTGCAGGATCAGGATGCGGTCCATGGCGCGTTCCAGGATTGGATTGACTTCGTATTTTTCGCACGGCGTGGAGAACATCATGTTCAGGAAGTTACCGGCGTAGGAGAGATCATTACGCGGGTACACGAACGGTTGCCCGATGGAGTATTTGTAACACATCGCTGCCATGGTCGGCATTTTGGACAGCAGACGGAAGGCGGCGATTTCACGGTGACGCGCATTATTTACGTCCAGCGAATCGTGATAGAACGCAGCCAGTGCCCCGGTGACACCGCACATAACGGCCATCGGGTGGGAGTCGCGGCGGAAACCGTGGAACAGACGCGTGATCTGCTCGTGAATCATGGTATGGCGAGTGACCGTGGTTTTGAACTCGTCGTACTCTTCCTGCGTCGGTTTTTCACCGTACAGCAGGATATAACACACTTCCAGATAGTTGGACTCGGTCGCCAACTGGTCAATCGGGAAGCCGCGATGCAGCAAAATGCCTTCATCACCATCGATGAACGTAATTTTGGATTCGCAGGATGCGGTAGAGGTGAAACCTGGGTCAAAAGTAAACATCCCCTTTGAGCCAAGGCTACGAATATCAATAACGTCCTGACCGAGCGTACCTTTCAGCACATCCAGTTCAATAGCAGCGTCACCATTTAGAGTGAGTTTTGCTTTAGTATCAGCCATTTACGGTCTCCTTAGCGCCTTATTACTTAAGACTGCGGAAGTCAGACTTGTTTTCGATACATCAATCAACCGTTACCAGTTTTTTATTCGGCTCGCCGCTCTGCGATAGAGGCGAAAACCAGGGTACAGAGCAATGGGCGCTTGCAGGTAAATCAGTTAACTCATGGTGAAATAGTAACAAATCAACAACTTAGCAATCCGAATTATTTAACCTGTCTATCACTAATAACTGTCCTGAAGGTATTGGTCAATACTTCCACACTGTTACATAACTAAATCTCCGGTGAAAGAGTGACCCCATAACTTTTACGCATTATATGCTTTTTCTGGTGTCGTTTGTAACAACTTTGTTTAATGATTGTCAAATCAGATGATTAAAAATTAAAATAATGTTGTTATCGTGACCTATGTCACTGTTCGGGATAAAACCCGACAAACTATATGTAGGTTAATTGTAATGATTTTGTGAACGTCCTATACTGCCGCCAGGTCTCCGGAATACCCTGCAATCCCGAGCCAACCAGCGTTGTAACGTGTCGTTTTAGCAACTGGAAGCAGTGTTTTATATGACGCGTAGTTATAGTAAGGACGCTGTCTGACCCGCAAGCAGACCGGAGGAAGGAAATCCCGGCGTCTTTCAGACTACAGAAGTCATCATCTTCTGTGCCCGAAGTCCAAAGGGAATAATAAGAACAGCATGTGGGCGTTATTCATGATAAGAAATGTGAAAAAACAAAGACCTGTCAATCTGGATCTGCAAACGATCCGGTTCCCAATCACGGCGATAGCGTCCATTCTCCATCGCGTATCCGGAGTGATCACCTTCGTGGCGGTCGGGATTCTGTTGTGGTTATTGGGTACCAGCCTTTCCTCCCCTGAAGGTTTCCTCACGGCGTCATCCATTATGAATAACTTCTTCGTGGAGTTAATTATGTGGGGGATCCTGATTGCGCTGGCCTATCACGCCGTAATGGGCATTCGCCATCTGTTGATGGATTTTGGCTATATCGAAGAAACCCTCGAAGCAGGGACACGCTCCGCCAAAATTTGTTTCGTTATCATTGTCGTGCTTTCACTTCTCGCAGGAGTCCTCGTATGGTAAGCAACGCCTCCGCATTAGGACGCAACGGCGTACATGACTTCATTCTGGTCCGTGCTACCGCTATCGTTCTGACGTTATACATCATCTATATGGTCGGCTTCTTCGCCACCAGCGGCGAGTTGACCTTTGATGCCTGGAGCGGTTTTTTCTCATCGGCATTCACCAAAGTCTTCACCCTGCTGGCACTTTTTTCCATCTTGATTCATGCCTGGATTGGCATGTGGCAGGTGTTGACCGACTACGTTAAACCTCTGGCTGTACGCCTGATTCTGCAACTGGCTATCGTCGTTGCGCTGGTGGTTTACGTCATTTATGGATTTGTTGTGGTGTGGGGTGTGTAATGAAACTGCCAGTCAGAGAATTTGATGCTGTTGTGATTGGTGCCGGTGGCGCAGGTATGCGCGCGGCGCTGCAAATTTCCCAGAGCGGCCAGACCTGTGCGCTGCTCTCTAAAGTGTTTCCAACCCGTTCCCATACCGTATCCGCGCAGGGTGGCATCACCGTGGCGCTCGGTAATACCCATGAAGATAACTGGGAATGGCACATGTACGACACCGTGAAAGGGTCGGACTACATTGGTGACCAGGACGCAATTGAATATATGTGTAAAACCGGCCCGGAAGCGATTCTGGAGCTGGACCATATGGGCCTGCCGTTCTCTCGTCTCGATAATGGCACCATTTATCAACGTCCGTTTGGCGGCCAGTCGAAGAACTTTGGCGGCGAGCAGGCGGCACGTACCGCAGCAGCAGCAGACCGTACCGGCCACGCGCTACTGCACACCCTGTATCAGCAGAACCTGAAAAATCACACCACCATTTTCTCCGAGTGGTATGCACTGGACCTGGTGAAGAATGCTGATGGCGCGATTGTCGGTTGTACCGCGCTGTGCATTGAAACCGGTGAAGTGGTTTACTTTAAAGCCCGCGCTACCGTGCTGGCGACCGGCGGCGCAGGTCGTATTTATCAGTCCACGACCAACGCTCATATCAATACCGGTGACGGCGTCGGTATGGCTATCCGCGCTGGCGTGCCGGTGCAGGATATGGAAATGTGGCAGTTCCACCCGACCGGTATCGCCGGCGCAGGCGTGCTGGTTACAGAAGGCTGTCGTGGTGAAGGTGGCTACCTGCTGAACAAACACGGCGAGCGCTTTATGGAGCGTTATGCCCCGAATGCGAAAGACCTGGCGGGTCGTGACGTGGTGGCGCGTTCCATCATGATCGAAATCCGTGAAGGTCGCGGCTGCGACGGCCCATGGGGTCCGCACGCCAAGCTGAAACTCGATCATCTGGGTAAAGAAGTTCTGGAGTCCCGTCTGCCGGGTATCCTCGAACTGTCACGTACCTTTGCCCACGTTGACCCGGTGAAAGAGCCGATCCCGGTAATTCCTACCTGCCACTATATGATGGGCGGTATCCCGACCAAAGTAACCGGTCAGGCGCTGACCGTGAACGAGCAGGGCGAAGATGTGGTGATTCCGGGGCTGTTTGCGGTAGGCGAAATCGCCTGCGTATCGGTTCACGGCGCCAACCGTCTGGGCGGCAACTCGCTGCTGGATCTGGTGGTCTTTGGTCGTGCGGTGGGCCTGCATCTGCAGGAATCTATAGCCGAGCAGGGCGACCTTCTGGATGCGACAGAAGATGAGATCGATGCTTCTCTGGCCCGTCTGAATCGCTGGAACGGCAACCGTAACGGCGAAGATCCGGTCGCCATTCGCAAAGCGCTGCAGGAATGTATGCAGCATAACTTCTCGGTATTCCGCGAAGGCGACGCGATGGCGAAAGGACTGGAAGAGCTGAAAGCGATTCGCGAGCGTCTGAAAAATGCCCGTCTGGATGATACCTCCAGTGAATTTAACACCCAGCGCGTTGAGTGTCTGGAGCTGGATAACCTGATGGAAACCGCGTACGCCACCGCAGTCTCTGCAAACTTCCGTACCGAAAGCCGTGGCGCGCATAGCCGCTTCGACTTCCCGGAACGTGATGATGAAAACTGGCTGTGCCATTCCCTGTACCTGCCAGAGTCGGAATCCATGACGCGACGTCAAGTCAATATGGAACCGAAGCTGCGCCCGGCATTCCCGCCGAAGATTCGTACTTATTAATGCGGAGACAGGACAATGAAACTCGAGTTTTCAGTTTATCGCTATAACCCGGATGTTGACGATGCTCCGCGCATGCAGAATTACACCCTGGAAGCGGAAGAAGGGCGCGACATGATGCTGCTGGATGCATTGATGCAGCTGAAAGAAAAAGATCCAAGCCTGTCGTTTCGTCGCTCCTGCCGTGAAGGGGTCTGCGGCTCCGACGGTCTGAACATGAACGGCAAAAATGGACTGGCCTGTATCACACCTATTTCTGCGCTGAATCAGCCGGGCAAGAAAATTGTCATTCGCCCGCTGCCGGGTTTACCGGTTGTGCGCGATTTGGTGGTAGACATGGGGCAATTCTACGCACAGTATGAGAAGATTAAGCCTTACTTGTTGAATAATGGGAAAAATCCACCGGCTCGCGAGCATTTACAAATGCCAGAGCAGCGTGAGAAGCTCGATGGGCTGTATGAATGTATTTTGTGCGCATGCTGCTCAACGTCCTGCCCATCATTCTGGTGGAACCCGGATAAGTTCATCGGTCCGGCAGGTCTGCTGGCTGCGTATCGCTTCCTGATTGACAGCCGCGATACCGAGACCGACAGCCGCCTGGAAGGTTTAAGTGACGCTTTCAGCGTATTCCGCTGTCACAGCATCATGAACTGCGTCAGCGTATGTCCTAAGGGGCTGAACCCGACGCGCGCCATTGGCCATATTAAGTCGATGCTGCTCAAGCGTAGTGCGTAAGTTGTTGTAGTGGGTGCCGGATGGCGACGTAAACGTCTTATCCGGCCTACAGGTACCATCCCGTAGGCCTGATAAGTGAAGCGCCATCAGGCAAATCGTTAATGCAGGAAACCTCTAAAAACTGCCACATGATTAGACAGTTTTTAAAGGTTCCTTAGCGGACGCAGATGACACGACAGTCCGCAACAAGTGAACCCCGGCACGCACATCGGTGTGCGTGGTAGTATCCACGGCGAAGTAAGCATACAAATGCTTAAGGGATCACGATGCAGAACAGCGCTTTGAAAGCCTGGTTGGACTCTTCTTACCTCTCTGGCTCGAACCAGAGCTGGATAGAACAGCTCTATGAAGACTTCTTAACCGACCCTGACTCGGTAGATGCTAACTGGCGTTCGACGTTCCAGCAGTTACCTGGCACCGGAGTCAAACCGGATCAACTCCACTCAAAAACACGTGATTATTTCCGTCGACAGGCGTTGATTACCCCACGTTACTCTTCTTCTATTTCCGACCCTGATGCCAATGTGAAGCAGGTTAAAGTCCTGCAGCTCATTAACGCCTACCGTTTCCGCGGCCATCAACATGCGAATCTCGATCCGCTGGGACTGTGGCAACAAGAAAATGTGGCCGATCTGGATCCATCTTTCCACGATCTCACCGACGCTGATTTCCAGGAAAGCTTTAACGTAGGTTCTTTTGCCGGCGGCAAAGACACCATGAAGCTGAGCGACCTGGTTGTTGCGCTGAAACAAACCTACTGCGGCCCGATTGGCGCCGAGTATATGCACATCACCAGCACCGAAGAAAAACGCTGGCTTCAACAGCGCATCGAGTCTGGCCGCGCCGCGTTTAGTAGCGAAGAGAAAAAACGCTTCCTCAGCGAACTGACCGCAGCTGAAGGTCTGGAGCGTTATCTGGGCGCGAAGTTCCCGGGTGCGAAACGTTTCTCGCTGGAAGGCGGTGATGCGTTAATCCCGATGCTGAAAGAGATGATTCGCCACGCAGGTAACAGCGGTACGCGTGAAGTGGTGCTGGGCATGGCGCACCGTGGTCGTCTGAACGTTCTGGTGAACGTACTGGGCAAAAAGCCGCAGGATCTGTTCGACGAATTCGCGGGCAAACACAAAGAACATCTCGGCACTGGCGACGTGAAGTACCACATGGGCTTCTCATCGGATATCGAAACCGAAGGCGGTCTGGTACACCTGGCGCTGGCGTTTAACCCGTCGCACCTGGAAATTGTTAGCCCGGTGGTTATCGGTTCCGTCCGTGCGCGTCTGGATCGTCTGGACGAGCCGAGCAGCAATAAAGTCCTGCCTATCACCATTCATGGCGATGCGGCAGTCACCGGACAGGGCGTGGTTCAGGAAACCCTGAACATGTCAAAAGCGCGTGGTTACGAAGTGGGCGGTACCGTTCGCATCGTTATTAACAACCAGGTGGGTTTCACTACCTCTAACCCGTTGGATGCGCGTTCTACCCCGTACTGCACCGACATCGGCAAGATGGTTCAGGCGCCGATTTTCCACGTCAATGCGGATGACCCGGAAGCGGTCGCTTTCGTGACGCGCCTGGCGCTGGACTTCCGTAATACCTTCAAACGCGATGTCTTCATCGATCTGGTGTGCTACCGCCGTCACGGCCACAACGAAGCCGACGAGCCGAGCGCAACCCAGCCGCTGATGTATCAGAAAATCAAAAAGCATCCGACCCCGCGCAAAATCTACGCTGACAAGCTGGAAGCGGATAAAGTCGCCACGCTGGAAGATGCGACCGAAATGGTCAACCTGTATCGCGATGCGTTGGATGCTGGCGAGTGTGTAGTGAAAGAGTGGCGCCCTATGAACATGCACTCCTTCACCTGGTCGCCATACCTCAACCATGAATGGGACGAAAGCTACCCGAACAAAGTTGAGATGAAGCGTTTGCAGGAGCTGGCTAAACGCATCAGCACCGTCCCTGAAGCGGTTGAAATGCAGTCGCGCGTTGCCAAAATTTACGGCGATCGCCAGGCCATGGCCGCAGGCGAGAAGCTGTTCGACTGGGGTGGCGCAGAGAATCTGGCTTACGCCACGCTGGTTGACGAAGGCATTCCGGTTCGTCTGTCGGGCGAGGACTCCGGTCGCGGAACCTTCTTCCACCGTCACGCGGTCATTCATAACCAGGCGAACGGTTCAACCTACACCCCGCTGCAGCATGTGCATAACGGCCAGGGCACGTTCCGCGTATGGGACTCCGTACTGTCTGAAGAAGCAGTGCTGGCGTTTGAATACGGTTATGCCACGGCAGAACCGCGCACGCTGACCATCTGGGAAGCACAGTTCGGTGACTTCGCCAACGGTGCTCAAGTCGTCATCGACCAGTTCATCTCTTCTGGCGAGCAGAAATGGGGCCGTATGTGCGGTCTGGTGATGCTGCTGCCGCACGGCTACGAAGGCCAGGGTCCGGAGCACTCCTCCGCGCGTCTGGAACGTTATCTGCAACTTTGCGCTGAGCAAAACATGCAGGTTTGCGTCCCGTCCACCCCGGCACAGGTATACCACATGCTGCGTCGTCAGGCGCTGCGCGGTATGCGCCGTCCGCTGGTGGTGATGTCACCGAAGTCGCTGCTGCGTCATCCGCTGGCGGTGTCTACGCTGGACGAACTGGCAAATGGCACCTTCCTGCCGGCCATTGGTGAAGTCGATGAACTTGATCCGAAAGGCGTGAAGCGTGTCGTGATGTGTTCTGGTAAGGTTTATTACGACCTGCTGGAGCAACGCCGCAAGAACGACCAAAAAGATGTTGCCATTGTGCGCATCGAACAGCTCTATCCGTTCCCGCATAAAGCGGTGCAGGAAGCGCTGAAACCATTTGCTCACGTACATGATTTTGTCTGGTGCCAGGAAGAGCCGCTCAACCAGGGCGCATGGTACTGCAGTCAGCATCATTTCCGTGAAGTGATTCCATTTGGGTCCGCTCTGCGTTATGCAGGTCGCCCGGCCTCTGCCTCTCCGGCAGTAGGGTATATGTCCGTTCACCAGAAACAGCAACAAGATCTGGTTAATGACGCGCTGAACGTCGATTAAATAAAGGATAAATAATGAGTAGCGTAGATATTCTTGTTCCCGACCTGCCTGAATCCGTAGCGGATGCAACGGTTGCAACCTGGCACAAAAAACCGGGCGATGCAGTACGTCGTGATGAAGTACTGGTAGAAATCGAAACTGACAAAGTGGTACTGGAAGTACCGGCATCAGCGGACGGTATCCTTGATGCGGTTCTGGAAGATGAAGGAACAACCGTTACCTCTCGCCAGATCCTCGGTCGCCTGCGTGAAGGCAACAGCGCGGGTAAAGAGACCAGCGCCAAGTCTGAAGAGAAAGATTCTACTCCGGCACAGCGCCAGCAGGCGTCGCTTGCTGAGCAGAACAACGATGCCCTGAGCCCGGCGATCCGTCGCCTGCTCGGTGAACATAACCTCGAAGCCAGCGCCATCAAAGGCACTGGCGTCGGTGGCCGCATCACCCGTGAAGATGTTGAAAAGCATCTGGCCAAAGCGCCGGCAGCAAAATCCGAAGCCAAAGCGCCAGCAGCCGCGCCTGCGCCTCAGCCTCAACTGGGTGCGCGTGGCGAAAAACGTGTGCCAATGACCCGTCTGCGCAAACGCGTAGCCGAGCGTCTGCTGGAAGCGAAAAACTCCACCGCCATGCTGACGACGTTCAACGAAGTCAACATGAAGCCGATTATGGACCTGCGTAAGCAATACGGTGATGCGTTCGAAAAACGTCACGGTATCCGTCTGGGCTTTATGTCGTTCTACGTGAAAGCGGTGGTTGAAGCGCTGAAACGCTATCCGGAAGTCAACGCCTCTATCGATGGCGATGACGTGGTGTACCACAACTACTTTGATGTCAGCATGGCGGTCTCCACGCCGCGCGGCCTGGTAACGCCGGTCCTGCGTGATGTGGATCTGCTGGGTATGGCTGACATTGAGAAGAACATTAAAGAGCTGGCAGTAAAAGGTCGCGACGGCAAGTTGACGGTTGAAGATCTGACGGGCGGTAACTTCACCATCACTAACGGCGGTGTGTTCGGTTCCCTGATGTCTACGCCGATTATCAACCCACCGCAGAGCGCCATCCTGGGTATGCATGCCATTAAAGATCGTCCGATGGCGGTAGACGGCAAGGTTGAAATTCTGCCGATGATGTATCTGGCGCTGTCTTATGACCACCGTCTGATCGATGGTCGTGAGTCAGTAGGCTTCCTGGTAACCATTAAAGAGTTGCTGGAAGATCCAACGCGTCTGCTGCTGGACGTGTAACGATAAAGAGTATCACCTGCCCCGTAGGTCTGGACGCCTTATCAGGCCTACGGGTAAAAGATAACGATTACCTGAAGGATGGACAGAACACATGAACTTACATGAATATCAGGCAAAACAACTTTTTGCCCGCTATGGCTTACCGGCACCGGTGGGTTATGCCTGTAATACTCCGCGTGAAGCTGAAGAAGCCGCATCTAAAATCGGCGCAGGCCCGTGGGTAGTGAAATGTCAGGTTCACGCTGGTGGCCGTGGTAAAGCGGGCGGTGTGAAGGTTGTTAACAGCAAAGAAGACATTCGCGCTTTTGCTGAGCACTGGCTGGGGAAACGTCTGGTGACTTACCAGACAGACGCTAATGGCCAACCGGTAAATCAGATTCTGGTTGAAGCGGCGACCGATATCGGTAAAGAACTTTACCTCGGCGCAGTGGTAGACCGTAGTTCCCGTCGCGTGGTCTTTATGGCCTCTACCGAAGGCGGCGTGGAAATTGAAAAAGTGGCGGAAGAAACCCCGCACCTGATCCACAAAGTGGCGCTGGATCCGCTGGCAGGTCCGATGCCTTACCAGGGGCGCGAGCTGGCGTTCAAACTGGGTCTGGAAGGGAAACAGGTTCAGCAGTTCACCAAGATCTTCATGGGTCTGGCAACTATCTTCCTGGAGCGCGATCTGGCGCTGATCGAAATCAACCCGCTGGTGGTGACCAAGCAGGGCGACCTGATCTGCCTCGACGGCAAACTGGGCGCTGACGGCAACGCGCTGTTCCGCCAGGCTGACCTGCGCGAAATGCGCGACCAGTCGCAGGAAGATCCGCGTGAAGCGCAGGCGGCACAGTGGGAACTGAACTACGTTGCGCTGGACGGCAACATCGGCTGCATGGTTAACGGCGCGGGCCTGGCAATGGGCACCATGGACATCGTTAAGCTGCACGGCGGCGAACCGGCTAACTTCCTCGACGTGGGCGGCGGCGCGACTAAAGAGCGCGTGACCGAAGCGTTCAAAATCATCCTCTCCGATGACAATGTAAAAGCCGTACTGGTTAACATCTTCGGCGGTATCGTACGCTGCGACCTGATCGCTGACGGTATCATCGGCGCGGTAGCGGAAGTGGGCGTTAATGTACCGGTTGTCGTTCGTCTGGAAGGCAACAACGCCGAACTCGGCGCGAAAAAACTGGCTGATAGCGGCCTGAATATTATTGCAGCGAAAAGTCTGACGGATGCAGCTCAGCAGGTTGTTGCCGCAGTGGAGGGAAAATAATGTCAGTTTTAATTAATAAAGATACCAAGGTTATCTGCCAGGGCTTCACCGGTAGCCAGGGGACATTCCACTCCGAACAGGCGATTGCTTACGGTACGCAAATGGTTGGCGGTGTAACGCCAGGTAAAGGCGGCACTACTCACCTGGGTCTGCCGGTGTTCAACACCGTGCGTGAAGCGGTAGAAGCAACTGGCGCAACCGCCACCGTTATCTACGTTCCGGCACCGTTCTGCAAAGACTCCATTCTGGAAGCGATCGACGCAGGCATCAAACTGATTATCACCATCACCGAAGGTATCCCGACGCTGGATATGCTGACCGTGAAGGTGAAGCTGGACGAAGCGGGCGTACGCATGATCGGCCCGAACTGCCCAGGCGTGATCACCCCGGGCGAATGCAAAATCGGCATTATGCCGGGCCACATTCACAAACCGGGCAAAGTGGGTATCGTTTCCCGTTCCGGTACGCTGACCTATGAAGCGGTTAAGCAGACCACCGACTACGGTTTCGGCCAGTCCACCTGTGTCGGCATCGGCGGCGACCCGATTCCGGGCTCTAACTTCATCGACATTCTGAAGCTGTTCCAGGAAGATCCGCAGACTGAAGCGATCGTGATGATCGGCGAGATCGGCGGTAGCGCGGAAGAAGAAGCGGCGGCGTACATTAAAGATCACGTCACCAAGCCGGTTGTCGGTTATATCGCGGGCGTCACCGCGCCGAAAGGCAAACGTATGGGCCACGCCGGTGCGATCATCGCCGGTGGTAAAGGTACCGCAGACGAGAAATTCGCGGCTCTGGAAGCTGCTGGCGTGAAAACCGTTCGCAGCCTGGCCGATATCGGCGAAGCGCTGAAAACCGTTATTAAGTAAGAAGTAAAAAAACAGCCCTGACTATCTGCATGGTCAAGGGCTGGTTCCGTTTCGACATGGTTGGCCATCTGATGATGGCCTTTTTTATTTTCTGCCGTCTACTCTCTTGCGATTCGATCATAATCATATTCATAAATGAGATTATTTTTTGCGGTCAGCATCATTCTTTCTCGCGGTTAAATTCTGCATATTACCGGCTTTAATATCATGAGAGCCGGAGGATAGCGTGCTGCTGAAAATCCAGAATGACTATTTACACAGTTTTTTCTCGATAGCCGAAGTATTCTCCCGTGCGACCGGGTTAGCCACGGTCGTGATTGATATTCACGGCAAGGCACTGTCGGATTATCATAATTTTAATTCATTCTGCACATTAATGCGGGCGAATGAACGGTATCGTGCAGGTTGCGAAAAATGCGATAAGCAGTGTGCTTTTGCGGGGTTAAAACAGCTTAAGCCCAGGATACTCACCTGTCATGCAGGGTTAAGTTTGTTTTCGATGCCCATAATTGATGAAGGGCATCTTTATGGTTTTATTGTTTGCGGACAGGTCCGGTCAAAGTATCAGGAATATAAAACTATCGTTATTGATAATAAATATTCATGGATGGATGACCCGAAAATAAAGGCCGAATGGGGTCAGGTAGCGGTAGTAGATAATAATACGCTGGTGGCGTCGGCTAATTTGTTAAGTTTTATTGTTGATAATTTTGAGCAAGCGCCACAATCCGATCAGATATCAGCCCCGCCGACCAGCTACGTTCGTCATTATTTCACTGAACCTTCTCGCCATGAGAAAAAGCTTCTGGCGGCACTGCGTTATATTGATGAAAATCTGTATGGTGAGTTATCCCTGGAATCCGTCGCGGCACATGTGTGCTTAAGTGCGAACTATTTCAGCCGATTTTTTAAGAAGCGGCAGGGCGTTAATTTTAAAACCTGGGTGAATCAGAAAAAAATGCAAAAAGCGGGGGAGTTGTTGCACGATCCCGTGCACTCAATAGACAGCATTGCCCGGAAACTTCAATACGCGCAAACCAGCTACTTTTGCCGCGTTTTCAGGGCGGCGCATCAAACGTCGCCCCAGTCTTTTCGTCATGCCAGACTTTCGCAGTAAAGGTCTTCTGGCAAGGTGAGGGCTTCGGGTATAAAAGAGAGTCGATCGCTCAGGGTCACCACCCCACCAATAACGATCAGCGCAGGCGGAGCAATGTTAGCTTCCTGCGCTTTGCTCAGTAATGAACCAAGCGTACAGGTTAGTCGGCGTTGATTCTCCCGGGTGGCGGACATAATGAGCGCGGCGGGTGTATCTGCTGATTTACCGCCCATCAACAGCTCTTCGCAAATAAACGCCAGATTGGCAATACCCATGACGATAACCAGCGTGCCATTTAGCTTCGCCAGTTGACGCCAGTCCTGCTGCTGGTTGCCTTCCCGCGTATGGCCTGTCACCACGTGAAAACCGGAGGCGAAATCGCGATGCGTCACCGGGATCCCGGCATAGGTCAGGCCGCCAATGGTAGAACTGATACCCGGCACAACTTCAAATGGGATACCCGTTTCAACAAGATCCTCAACTTCTTCGGCCCCACGACCAAACACATAAGGATCGCCCCCTTTCAGGCGTACGATGTTGCTATGTGTTTGGGCATACTGGACCAGTAATGCGTTAATTTCATCCTGAGGAACACAATGAAAGCCTGGATTTTTGCCGACATTGATAAGCAGGCAATCAGGTAATGCCCATTCCAAAATTTTAGGATTGACCAGCCGATCGTAAATAATGACATCAGCCTGTTTAATGCACATCATCGCTTTGAGGGTGAGCAATGAAATATCACCGGGACCTGCTCCAACGAGCCAGACCTTTCCGAAAGTTTTCACATTGTGTCCTTTATCACGTCTAACAAAAAAAGGCAGAAACTACATCAAGGAATGATTAAAAGCAGTCGTTTGCCCGTAAGTTATAACGTGAAATTATCTAAAATTATTGCATGGATAATATTGATTAATCTCGCAAAGTTTTTTCTGCAATAAACAAGTTAACTTGAAAAATTATTAAGAACTTATTGGCACTATTTGCATAGGTTTAACCTTATTTAAATTGTGTTTATTGTTGTGCTTGAGTATTATTGGTTAATATTTATCCGCCATCAGTATGAGTAAATCATGGATTGGATCAATGACATCAATGGATGAAATAAAATATAACTCTCGATGCTTATCTGGGTGTCTTGAATTATTTTTTATAAATTAAACTATTTTTGTACGCTGCATATGGAAGAGGTTATGAGAGGAAAAATACCGAAGACGGAGTTGCTGGTAACTTTTGAAGTTGTTGCGCGTCACGAAAGTTATACCCGGGCTGCTGAAGAGCTGGCTTTAACACAAAGTGCTGTTTTCCGCCAGGTGAATGCATTGGAGGATTTTCTAAATACCTCGCTATTTAATCATGCCAAGAAACGCATTTTTTTAAATGCGGCAGGTAAACATTATTTAAGTATCGTTAAAGAAACGTTAAATAAACTCGAGCGAGATACGACGACGATAATGACCTGGCAGCCGACGGTGCAGGTTATTGAGCTGGCGGTGAATCCGACATTCAGCACGCATTGGCTGATCCCGAACCTGCGCGAGTTCAATAAACTCAATCCGGATATTATCGTCAATATCCATTCGCTGGCGAATATTGGTGATTTTCTCAATCGGGAGTATGACGCGGCAATCATGCGTGAAGATTTCTACTCACCGTGGTCGTGCGTAGAGTACCTGTTTGAAGAGGAAATCTTGCCGGTATGCAGCCGCTGCTTGCTGGCCGAACCGGATCGGAAACTGGCGGTCGAGGAGTTGCTGAACGAATTCCCGCTTTTGCACCAAAGCACGCGTATCAAAGGCTGGCAGGAATGGTTTGCGCTGTCCGATGTCAGCAGCCCACTGGTCAATAAAGGTCCAAGATTTGATCTGTTGTCGATGCTGATTGCGGCGGTTCGCTCTAATTTGGGCGTGGCATTGCTTCCTCGTTTTGCCATTCAGCACGATCTGGACAGCGGTGATATGGTCATTCCTTGCGATGTCCCGATGCGTACCGGGAACCGTTTCATCATGACGTGGCGTGAAGAGAAAGCGGAATCTGTGCATTTACAGATCTTCCGGGACTGGCTGCTGAATAAATCTGTGGTATCGCCTGCCTGATGGTACCGTGCGACTTGTCAGGCCTGCAAAGAACGGTAGGCCGGATAAGACGCCAGCGCGTCGTTATCCGGCAAAAGAAGAGTTACCAGTCGATTCCCACCTGCGCCTGAATACCGCTGTCAAACGCGTGCTTGACCGGGCGCATTTCGCTGACCGTATCGGCCAGTTCCAGCAACAGTGCGTGGCATCCGCGTCCGGTGACGATAACACTTTGTCCGACAGGGCGATTTTCGATGGCGCTGAGAACCTCCTGGGTATCCAGATAGTGGTAAGCCAGCATGTAAGTCAGTTCATCCAGCACCACCAGATCGTAATGCGCATCAGCCAGCATGCGCTTACTTTCTTGCCAGACTACCGTTGCCGCCTCGATATCCGCTTGCCGGTTTTGGGTTTCCCAGGTAAATCCGGTGCCCATAATATGGAATTCAACGCCGAGCGGTTGCAGGGTGTTGTACTCGCCATTATCCCACTGACCTTTGATAAACTGCGCGATGCCAACGGTTTTTCCGTGACCAACCGCGCGCGTTGCCGTGCCAAAGGCTGCGGTGGATTTCCCTTTACCGTTGCCGGTAAAGACAATCAGGATCCCTTTCTTCTCCGTTGCCGCCGCCACGCGGGTATCAACCTGTTCTTTCAGTTTCTGCTGACGTTGGCGGTGTCTGTCATTATTGGCTCGCGCTTCCATCATGTCTCCTTAATGTCCTGCCGGACAGGTTGCACAGCGATGCTGCTGCTCAAACTGGCTAAAGAAGTTATTACCTTTATCGTCGACTAACACGAAGGCCGGCATATTTTTAACTTCCATCATCCAGACTGCTTCCATTCCCAGTTCGGGATATTCCAGGCAGTGCAGGCTTTTAACGTACTGCTGTGCAAGCAGGGCCGCGGCACCGCCAATGCTGCCGAGGCTAAATCCACCGTGTTTGTGGCAGGCGTCAGTGACCTGCTGACTACGGTTACCCTTGGTGAGCATAATGAGACTGCCGCCTTGTGCCTGGAAAGCATCGACATACCCATCCATGCGCCCGCCGGTGGTGGGACCCATTGAACCACAGGCCTGATTTTCCGGCGTTTTGGCGGGACCCGCGTAATAAACGATATGTTTTTTCATGTATTCCGGCATCGGTTCACCGTTATCCAGGCGCGCTTTGATGTTAGCGTGGGCAATATCACGGGCGACAACAATTGGGCCACTTAACGACAAACGAGTACCGATAGGCAGAGCGGACAGGTCGTGCAGAATCTCGCGTAGCGGGCGGTTGAGATCCAGCTGTACGGTTTGGGCGCCATTTTCTACCCGCTGAGAATCAGGAATGAATTTGCCCGGGTTATGCTCCAGCTTCTCCAGCCAGATTCCGTGTTTGTTAATTTTAGCCTTAATGTTGCGGTCGGCTGAGCAGGAGAGGGCCATCGCGATAGGACAAGAACCCCCGTGACGCGGCAGGCGGATCACGCGGATATCGTGGGCAAAGTACTTGCCGCCAAACTGCGCGCCGATACCAAACTCGCGGCTGGCATTGAGCAACTCGGCTTCCAGGGCCGTATCACGGAACGCCTGACCCAGTTCGTTTCCGCTGGTGGGCAGGTTGTCGTAATACTTAGTTGACGCCAGCTTGGCGACTTTCAGCGTCTGGTCGGCAGATAAGCCTCCAACGACGAAAGCGATGTGATACGGCGGGCAGGCGGCTGTGCCCAGTGATTTCATTTTTTCGATCAGAAAGGCGGTGAGCTTTTCCGGCTGCAGAATGGATTTTGTTTCCTGGAACAGCGCCGCTTTGTTGGCCGAGCCGCCGCCTTTATTGACGAACAGGAAACGGTATTCATTACCGGGCGTGGCGCTGATATCGATTTGTGCCGGCAGGTTAGTCTGAGTATTGACCTCGGTATACATGTCCAGCGGGGCATTTTGTGAATAACGCAGGTTGTTTTCGGTGAAGGTGGTATACACGCCTTTGCTTAACGCTTCTGCGTCATCGCCGCCGGTCCAGACATGCTGACCTTTGCAGGCCACAATCGTTGCCGTTCCGGTATCCTGACAGTTAGGCAGCACGCCTTTGGCCGAAACTTCAGCATTGCGCAGCAGCTGCAATGCAACATACTTATCGTTACCGCTGGCCTGTGGATCGTGCAGAATGCTGGCGATCTGTTTCAAATGTCCGGCGCGCAGGAAGAATGAAGCCTCATAAAATGCCTGCTGTGCTAATAAAGTTAACGCTTCTGGCGCAACCTTAATCACTTCCTCTCCGTCTAACTCCGAAACTGTAACATGCTGATTACTCAGTAATTCATATTCGGTACTATCTTTACCCTGAACAAAGAGTTCCTGCCAGACAAATGGTTTAGACATGTTTACTTCTCACCTCTTCGTGTTGTTTGCCGGATAAGCGAAGCGCCATCCGGCATAGAGTTTTATTTTGCTAAAAAGACATTCGCTTCGGTCGCTTCGGCGACATATTCGATCGTTTTCTGGGCACGAACGCTGTTACCGGCTTCATCCAGCGGTGGGGAATAGACGGCTATCGCATATTCGCCAGGCACAACGGCAACCATCCCGCCGCCGACGCCGCTTTTCGCCGGGATGCCTACGGTGTACAGCCACTTACCACTACCGTCGTACAATCCGGCAATGGCCATTTCTGCCAGTACCTGCGGGACATACTTTTCATTCAGCAATTGCTTGCCGTTAAACGGTGATTTGCCTTTGTTGGCGAGTACCGCGCCCATTTTGGCCAGTTGCTCAACGGTGATATCGACTGAGCACTGACGGGTATAAATTTCGACAGCGTCGTCTGTGTTGCCATAGAAGCTGTTATAGGATTCCATCAGCTTCGCCAACGCCTGGTTGTGCTGGTTGGTTTCCATCTCGGATTTGAAAACCGGCTCGTTCACGGTGAGTGTGGCATCGGCCCAGACGTTCAGGTTGTCGAGGATTTTGTTCCAGCGATCGGTTTTATCTTTGGCTTCGATCAGGCTAACGGTGCTCATCGCCCCGGCGTTTACCAGCGGGTTTTCCGGTGCGCCTTTAGTCAACTCCACCGCTAAACCAGAATTGAATGGCATGCCGGTGGCATTGGCCCCGAGTTTATCCAGGACTACCTGAGGGCCATGCTGTTCCATGGCGAGCGCCAGGGTGAAGACTTTACTCAGGGATTCCATTGGGAAGGGTTTGTTAACATCGCCCACCTGATAGATCTTGCCGTCCACCGTGGCAATGGTGATGGCGAAATTTTTCGGGCTGTAGGTCGCCAGGGCAGGAATGTAGTCGGCGACTTTGCCATCGTTGTTACTTTTATATTTCTGATGAGCCTGGTCGATGATCTTTGCGTAATCCGGCGTGGTTTGCGCGAATGAGGTGGCGCAAAACAAGAGGCTGAAAGAAAAGAGACTCACGCCAAGAAGGGTTTTATTCATGGTGTAATCCTGTTGGTGTGTTCATCATCGTGCCGGATAAGCGCGAGCGCCATCCGGCAATAGTGTTGTGTCAGGACATCGCAACTTCTGACGGTTCGGTCACCGGACGTTCTTGTTCCGGTGTCTTCACTGGCGCAGTCCCGCGACAGCCCTGGCCGAAGTGTTCGCCTTCCCAACGACCCACAATGGCAGCGCCCATGGCGTTACTCATGACGTTGGTAGCAGAGCGGCCCATATCGAGGAACGGATCCACACCCATCAGCAGGATCAGACCGGCTTCCGGAATGTTGAACTGGTTCAGGGTGGCGGCGATAACCACCATTGATGCACGCGGTACGCCCGCCATCCCTTTCGAGGTCAGCATCAGGATCAGTAGCATGGTGATTTGCTCACCCATGCTCAGTTCGATGTTGCACGCCTGGGCAATAAATACGGTGGCAAAAGAGCAGTACGCCATCGAGCCGACCAGGTTAAAGGAGTAACCGATAGGCAGAACAAAGCTGGCGATTTTTGAGGAAACGCCGAATTTTTCCAGCTTATCCAGCGTGCCTGGGAAAGCGGCTTCAGAGCTGGAGGTGGTGAAGGCCAACAGTGCAGGTTCGAGGATGGATTTCGTTAAACGCGCGATGCACGGCCCGACGATCATGGTGGACAGGCCGATCAGGATCGCCCACAGCATACCCAGCGTCAGGTAGAACTCACCCATAAAGATCCCGGCGCTGACCATCACACCCAGACCACGTTCGGCAATCAAACCTGAAATAGCGGCGAAAACGGTCAGTGGCGCAAACAGCATGACGTAGCCCGTCAGCTTCAGCATCACGTGTACCAGTGAATCCAGAACCTTCACGATAGGCTCGGCTTTTTCACCAATCGCAGCCAGGCTGCAACCGAGGAAAATTGAGAAGACGACGATCTGCAGAATTTCGTTACGTGCCATCGCATCAACAATACTGGTTGGTACTGCGTGCGAGATAAATACTTTCAGCGTGAACGGCTCAGACTTAACGGCGGCAACAGCGCCAGCGTCATGCGGAACAAAGTTGATGCCAGCGCCTGGCTGGAAGATATTAACGATAACCAGGCCCAGCGCGATTGACAGCAGTGAGGCACAAATAAACAGGAAGAAGGTTTTCGAAAATATACGTCCCAGCGTTTTGGCATCGCCCATTTTGGCAATACCCACAACCAGAGTTGAAATAACCAATGGCGCGATAATCATTTTCACCATGCGTAAGAATATGGTGGTGAAAATGGAAATATCTGCTGCATAAGATTTTGCCGTTTCAGCCGCAACCATATTATTTATGGCCACCCCGGCAATCATGCCGAGTATCAGGCCTAATATGATCATCTTCGTTAAACTTATTTTCTTCATGTGTACTCCATCGGATAAAGGCTGGTAATTGGAATTATGTAGGGTGGCATGCGCCTGAACCTGGACAGCAGCTCAGACGCACGCCTGTTGTGACCAACCGCATGAATAATTCGAAGCACTGTGATACAGCTGAATTCTGTGCTCCAATGGTTGTTATTGTGTTTTGTATTACAAGTCGAACTCAATACTTAATAATGGCGCGTGTTGCTGCGCACCATAAACATCATTGTCACCGACATTGCCGGAGATAATATCGCGCGGCATGACAATTTTTACGGCATTCGCCGGGTCAAACCAGACAATATTATGAATAAAGTCAGGCTCAACGTTATATAAACCGGCAATAAGCTGTGGCGTTAATTGTTCTGAACGCTTCACTCGCTGATAATCTTCACGGGTTTTAAATAAAATATCTAAAACCAGTTCGTACGGTCCGGCGTTTTTGGAACGAATGACTTGCGCCAGTGAACAAATTGAGTGTTTCATGCCTGAACTCCTTCTGGCGTCACCTGTTCAATGTGGAAATCAAAACGCAGCGCATCGCTCGCTTCAATCAGGTGATAGATCGAGAACTCATACACTGGTCCACTCTGAATATCGGATGGCGAGAACGGGAAGGCGAGGTTGCCTGCGGTCGCAATGCGATTTTCATAGCCGTAGTGCAGCAGGGTAGAGCGCACCAGCGAGCAAACGCTGTTGGCGATATCCTGCGTCGGCGCGACGACGTCCAGTAAAATCCCCAGCTCATGACCGGCGGTTTTCATCGGTTCATGGTTGCCCATCACACCGTTCTTACCGTACAGATGGAAGGTCATACGGATACTGTCGTCATTCAGCGAGAGGTTACGCTTAACGCTGGCCTGTACCTCTTCGAGAATGGCGTCAATTCCGGCAATCATGATCGGGTCGCGCGTTCCGGCGATGGTCAGGCAGCGGAAGCCAACCTGGCGTGCGCCTTCCAGTTTCAACGCATACGGCGTTTCTTCATGACGCGAACCGCTGACATACACTTCGCCGTCGTTAACCTGGGTGAAGGTGCATGCTTTCAGGTTCAGCACACCGCCCGGCCCTGGCAGGAAGTACGGATCGGACTTCTCATACAGGGTGTGCGCCGCCGCGGAAGTTTCTGTGAACTTACGCTTGGGATTGAACGCCTTCAGCGTAAAGCCGTTGTCGTCAATAATCCCCATCGCACAATCTGAGCCAGAGCCTGGGGTGGCGGCAATGGCGGCACACTCAAGGATCTTACCGCAATGAAGCGCCAGACCTTCATCAAAGCCCTGCATAATCGGCAGCGCGGCGAAGCAGGCCGGATCGTAAGCACGTCCGCCCAGTACCACCTGCGCACCGGCTTTCAGCGCACGCTGGAAAGGCTCGACGCCCATCTGCGCGACAATGTAGGTGCTGTCTTCAATTGCCTCGTGAGTCAGTTCAGGCACAAAATCGAGCGCGGTGATTTTGCCGTTATCCAGCGCCTGATGAACGATTTCTTTGTCGACATCAGACGGGATGAGCGCCATGGAGAAGGACAGTTTTTCCTCCTGGGCAATCTCATGGATTATCTGGCGACACCACTCCAGATGCGGAGCGGCACCTGAACCACCGGCCGTGCCAATCACTACCGGGATGTTGTTCTTAACGCCTGCCACGATCATATAGCGCAGATCGCGTTTCACACCGGCTCTGTCGGTAAACGGTTTACCCGCCCCCAGGTAGTGGGGGCCTGGATCGGAGGAACCTGCGTCAACAGCAATAAGATCCGGTGACTCTTCCATGGCTTTACGAAAACTTTCTTCCGGGAAGCCATAACCCAGGATAGCCGTAGGCGATAAGATCTTAAATGTGCGTGCCATCTCTTAATCCTTAGTTTGCAACAGCGCGATGGTGCGGTTCATTTCGTTAAACACGATGTTGAGACCTTCATCGAAGCCCATACCTGGTTTGACCAACATGCGCATAGGACGCGCGGCCAGCGCGACGTGTACGCAGGTGCGAGCACTGATTTCCGTTTCGTTACAGGTACCGCCCTGATAGGCTTCCATCGCGTGTTTGTTGCAATACAGCACCGCATCAACGATGTTATGAATACCGCCCAGATCTGGGGTTTTGATCTGCACCATGTGGCAACTGCCCGCGTCGGTGAAGTCCACGATGTCCTGATAGGTGTTACACCACTCATCCGCAACGATTTTCACGCCGGAACCCAGACGGGTCAGCTCTTTGGTAATGGCGGTTAACATGCGGATCTGATCCGGCTTGTTACCGGCATCCACCGGACCTTCAATGTACAGCGGCAGGCCCTGAGCTTCCGGTTCCAGGCTGGCGATGTATTCAGCGCAGCGCACCGGATCCATATCGAAGATCAGACCGATAGTGCCATAGACATCAATGTGCAGCGTCGGGTGATAACGCTCGCTGGTGCGCAGGCTTAAGATGCGATTAGACAACCAGCGCACATACTCACGCAGTTTTTCACCTTTAAAGCCCAGCTTCTCTTCCACGTTGTTGATCAACGCATGCGGCAGAACGTCCACGCCTTTGAGGATCATCTTGTCGACGGCGATATAACGGTCATCACCGCTCTGACCAAATAATGGAATGGCTTCCGGGACGCACGGCAGTTGCCACTCGTCGCACACCACTTCAGTTTTCAGACGACCGGTCGCCAGTGCGGCCGCGTCGAGCAGCGCCTGAGACAGACCATAGCGGACTGCGGTATGCAGCAGATGGCCGTCGATACGCAACTGATCAAAGAAGCGGGCATTTGGCAAGAAGGCATCCACGTCACGGCCTTCCAGCAGCGGTTTAATGTGATCGTTGAGGAACGGAATGAAGTTTTCAGCCAGGAACAGTGGGTCACGACCGCCTGCGCCTGAATATTGCACCGCTGCACAATCGCCTACCGCTACTGCGCCGTTTTCCAGAACCAACTGTACAGAAACGCATTCACCCGCCTGGCGAACAGAGGTAAAGCCAGGCGTTACCGGATCGCCGGTATAGATAAACCCGTCATGACCGGCACCGTTTTTGATGGCCTGCTGATCGTCAAAATAAAATGAGGAGTAGCCAGCGGTGAAAAGGGCCTGTTTAATTTTCATTATGGTCTTCCTATTAATTTACTGTGGGATACGGCGTTGATGTCATCAATGACCATCTGGAAAGAAGGTTTGCGGCCTTCGAAATGGGCGCGCTCTGCGACGTAGTCATGGTGCAGGGCGAGAATATCTTTCGGCAGCGGAACGGCGCCGGCTTCGAGAATACGGATGGCGCCTGTGTTATCGCGCACCGGCAGGATCTTCCCGGCGTTACAGGCGGCAGGGGCGAAAGGCACATCCAGCACGCCTGCTTCAAAGGCCAGCACCGTACCGCGCGCAATGTCGCCATTGCCGAGTTCAAAGACTTTTTTCAGCACCGCGCGGACTTCGCTCTTGATCAGCTCGACTTCCTGTTCCACGGCTGCGCACTGCGGGAATTTCTGGTCGCTGACCATGTTGAGCATCTGGCGTGACGCTTTAAGGCCTTGAGCGTTAGCGGCCGCTGTTGGGATACCGAACGCTTCGTGCGGGCTTTTGGTGATCACTTTTGTTGCGCCCGACATACCGGCAACCGCTGCACCCCAGGCGATAACAGAGAAGGCTTTCGCTTCATCTTCCGGGAAGCCGCCCATCCACTGGTGGAAAACGGTGCTCAGTTCATAATCGTCGAAGCCGTGGTTATGGAAGTATTCGTGGGACAGCTCACGCAGCGCCTGAATAGCGGCGATATCCTGCGTCAGGCTACCAACCTGACCATAGCCGACGGTGATTGACTTCACGCCCTGTTCCAGCGCCAGCAGACCTTCAATAATCGCCACCGAATGGGACATAAACGGTGGGATCAGGGTGCCGGTCAACGGACCAAACGGTTCGCGGTTGATGCGAATACCGTTCTCTTCATACAGACCCATCAGACGATCGCAGTACTGCCAGTCGCGGATGGATTTTTCCAGGGTGACGCGTTTGGCGTAAGGGATGTTGTAAGAGATACCGCCGCCTTCGTAGCTGGTAAAGCCACTGGCCATGGCGATTTCTGCCAGCAGACGCGCATCCGGCGTCCCGTGGCGAACCTGGATCGGTTTTTCCAGTGACTCAGTCATACGGCGGCAGGCAGCAACCCCGTGATTGACGACCGGTAAACCATTCAGCTTGGAAGTACCCGCTTCGATGGATTTCTGGATCCCGACAGCGGCTTCTTCATAGCGGTTCAAACGGGTATAGGCATCGATAGTACTTGGCAGAAGATCGCACTCTTCCTGCAACGTTTTGAGCAATGCAATATGCTCGTCCATTAGTGCAACGCCTGCGCGCGGCTGACTCAGGGTTTTACCTTCCTGATCGGCCTTCAGCAGGGCGAGGGAAAAGCGCTTCTTGTCTGGAATTGATTGCTGGTATTTCACGCCATCTTCGAAGTTCTCAACGTCTTTGCCGGTTTCCCAGGTTTGCAACACCTGATGCCTTTCGGTCATGAATTCGTCATGGGTCAATTTTTTATTTCGAAGTTCCATTCGTAGCTGCCTTAAGTTTTATAGGGTTAAACACTGAATGCTGGTGCGAGCAGCGGCTTGCGGGTACAGCCTGGCGACGTTTGCCAGTAGAGGGAGCAGGCCATTTGAATCGCGGTAATACTCAAACTGGTTCGGTAACAGAATTCTTTTACCCTGGTCGTCCAGCTCCCTGTATTTGAGCCAGTTATGGATATCGAACTGGCTGGCGCGAGAGAGCCATCCACCTGAACCGACGACTTTGCGTACGGTGGTGAGATCGCGACCCATCTGTAAATCCACGTTACCCACGCAGGTGCAAACCTGCTTTTTAGTGCCCGCGTGGCGCTCAGCGGCATAGCCCACGCATAAACCTGCCAGCAGAGTGTCGAAATATTTCTCCTCCTCGCTGAGTGGCAGGTAATCCGGCTGCCCAACCAAATGACGCAGGTAGCGGTAAAACGCTTCCTCGCGCTGCGGCTGTTGGGCGAAGATGACTTTCACCATATCCTGCGTACTTTCTCCCACCACGACGGCGGAAACGCGCATTCCCAGGTCGCCTTCAACGGTACGTTTGACGAAAGGCTCTGGAACACCATGCAGGACGGTATCGGGGGAGAGGGTATTCGCGCTGGCCGAATAGACATCCGTGGTGGCTCCGCCCATATCAATCAGCATGAATTCCTTCCATGCACTGTCGTAATCGCTAATGGCTTTGACTAACTCATATACCGTCCATGGCGTCGGCATTGGCTCTTCGCCTGTTTCACCGACAATGACGTCCAGACCTTTGCCTTTCACAATGCGCGACAAAAACACATCGCAAATCGCCTGGCGCGCGGCAAACGGATTCGGGTGATCGAGGTCAGGCAGAATGTTGTCTACCGTGGTCAGATCCTTGTGCCCGAGAATCGTTTGTATTTCGTCCTGAATGTCCCGGTTTCCTGCGTAGATAATGGCGCAATCCAGCTTCGAGTCTGCCAGCGCACGCGCATTCGCCAGACCGTAGCTTTCTTCTCCACCGTCTGTACCGCCGGTAAATAACAGGATGTCCGGTGGTGATGATTCCAGCTCCTGTATGTCATGACGGTTCAGCTTGTACGAATAATATTGCGCGATTTTCGCTCCTGCCGAATGGGCGGTAACTTTTGCCGATTCCAGCGTAATGGAAGGCACCAGCCCCATCGCTGCAACGGCGAGTCCACCCTTGGCCGAGGAGGAGTATTTCAACTGCACTTCACCACTTTTCAGTAACGGGCGAGCATCGGCAACATTCAGCACCTGATTCAGGCTGGCAAAAAAACCGTCTGCCAGATGATGTGTGGTGGTTGGGGTCAGGACATGGTTTACCAGGGTTAACTCCTCGCCTTCATGGGCGAAGAGGGCTGCCTTGGTCCAGGTCGAGCCGATATCGACAGAAACTGTTTGCATCAGATAGCCTCTTCCAGGCAACGCTGTTCGAGGCCATTGTGTTGGTGAATATCATTGGCGATAAGCGCGCAGACATCTTCCAGATCGTGGCTGGGGGCGAAGACGCGATTAAATCCCATCTCTTTAAACTTCACTTCCACATCGGCGAAGTCATGTTTGCCTACAACCAGGTTGCCGCCGACGTACAGCAGAATGTCACCGAGTCCGCGTTCGATGCAGCGTTCACGTAACCCGAGGCAGTCAATGTCACCATGACCGTAGATGGAGGACACCACGATGGCATCAGCGCCTGTTTCAATCGCGGCATCAATATATTCATCCTGGCTCACCATCACCCCGAGGTTGATTACGTGAAAATCATGCGCAGTAAAAACGCGATCCAGAACTTTATTGCCTACTGCATGGCAGTCAGCACCGATAACGCCAATAACAAGTGTAGATTTTTTCATGGGTAATCCTCTGTAGGGCTGATGGTCAATAAGTGAAAATTCTTTTCTAATATTCAGAGCTTGGATTGTGACAACCTTTTAATAGGGTTGGAGTTTCTGTGGAAGAGAAAAAGGAAGCAATTGATCTATTTTCAAAATATCCTGATAAAAATGATTGTTATATTGCATTCTTAAAAAATGTGTTTTTAATCATGTTGTTACGTCGTGGTTTGTGTGCTGGTTTTAATCTTTAAGAAAATCGCGTAATAAATAACTTGCCATGTTTGTGATCAAAATCTTATTTTGTTGTGCGCATCATTCAGGTCATGCTTTTAATAATTTCATAAAATCTCCTCACTAAATAAGTTGTGAACCATCTAACGGTTTTTTATTTATTAATCTTATATGTCACAATTATTTCTTTGTTAAATTTAGGATAAAAATGATAATGAATTGTTTTTGTCATATTTAATCTTTGCCACAGAAGCGAAGAAGTGGCGTGAACGATAACTTACGGTGATGATAAAAGTGACAGGCGGACGTTCTGCGCCAGAACGTTTAATACAATGCGTTGGTCAACGGAGAGCGTTTTCGCTTCCAGTTGAGATAGTTACATCTCGGTGTTAATTATAAGTAAAAATAAAATGAATAAATTGTATGAAATAACTATTCCACACCTTGCTAAACAAAAAACTGTGAGCTACCCAGCAATAGTGACTCTTTATCTGCTATCAATTTTGTCTGCCTGAGCGGTTAAAAGACCGTGTAGATTTAAATAAATATTCTATCATTTGTAGTAACGACAAATACTCATTGAAAAACATGTTGTTAACATAGTGTTCACTAGTCACCTTAGTGTTAAACACCATTAACAACAAAATTGAAAATTGATTTAAATCAAAGTTTAAAACTTGGAAAACCACACCAAAAGAGGTTAAATTGCCGCAGATCAAATTGGTCTGAAAGTGATAAATTAGCTATAAATTGATCACTATCGAAAAATGCAAATTTGTCTCGATAAAAACCTGTTTATTGTAAGGATTTTACGGCGTAATATAATTGCGGGATCAATTTGAGTGTTTTATTAACATGTTTGTAACCTTTCATCATTGTCTTTTCTTCAACTGAGAAGAATGAACAGCGGCGGAAGGAAGCAGATAAATTTGTATTGGGGCATGCGTGTGACCCTTTCTAACGGGGTTCACTCTCGGAGTCTTCATGCGATGAGCAAGGAGTCATGATGTTAGATATAGTCGAACTGTCGCGCTTACAGTTTGCCTTGACCGCGATGTACCACTTCCTGTTTGTGCCACTGACGCTCGGTATGGCGTTCCTGCTGGCCATTATGGAAACGGTCTACGTCCTTTCCGGCAAACAGATTTATAAAGATATGACCAAGTTCTGGGGCAAGTTGTTTGGTATCAACTTCGCTCTGGGTGTGGCAACCGGTCTGACCATGGAGTTCCAGTTCGGGACTAACTGGTCTTACTATTCCCACTATGTAGGGGATATTTTCGGTGCGCCGCTGGCTATCGAAGGTTTGATGGCCTTCTTCCTCGAATCCACCTTTGTAGGTCTGTTCTTCTTCGGCTGGGACCGTTTGGGTAAAGTCCAGCATATGTGCGTCACCTGGCTGGTGGCCCTGGGTTCTAACCTGTCCGCACTGTGGATTCTGGTTGCTAACGGCTGGATGCAAAACCCAATCGCGGCGGATTTCAACTTCGAAACCATGCGTATGGAGATGCTGAGCTTCTCCGAACTGGTGCTCAACCCGGTTGCTCAGGTGAAATTTGTTCACACTGTGGCATCGGGTTATGTTTGCGGCGCGATGTTCGTTCTGGGTATCAGCTCCTACTATATGCTGCGCGGTCGTGACTTCGCGTTTGCTAAACGTTCTTTTGCTATCGCTGCCAGTTTTGGTATGGCTGCTATCCTCTCCGTTATTGTTCTGGGTGATGAATCCGGTTACGAAATGGGCGACGTGCAGAAAACCAAACTCGCTGCCATCGAAGCAGAATGGGAAACTCAGCCTGCACCGGCTTCCTTTACGCTGTTCGGTATTCCTGATCAGGATGCGCAGGAAAACCATTTTGCGATTCAAATTCCTTATGCGCTGGGCATCATTGCCACCCGCTCTGTTGATACACCGGTTATCGGTCTGAAAGACCTGATGGTGCAGCACGAAGAGCGTATCCGTAACGGGATGAAAGCGTATCAACTGCTGGAAGAGCTGCGTGCCGGTACAACCGATCAGGCCGTTCGTGACCAGTTCAACAGCATGAAGAAAGATCTGGGTTACGGTCTGCTGCTGAAACGCTATACGGATAACGTCACCGACGCGACCGAAGCGCAAATTCAACAGGCAACGAAAGATTCTATTCCTCGCGTTGCGCCGTTGTACTTCGCTTTCCGTATCATGGTGGCGTGCGGCATTCTGATGCTGGCTATCATCGCAGTGTCCTTCTGGACCGTGATTCGTAACCGTATCGGTGAGAAAAAATGGCTGCTGCGCACCGCGCTGTATGCGATTCCGTTACCGTGGATTGCTATTGAATCCGGTTGGTTTGTCGCAGAGTACGGCCGTCAACCGTGGGCGATTGGTGAAGTGTTACCGACTGCCGTGGCGAACTCTTCACTGACCGCTGGCGACCTCATCTTCTCGATGCTGTTGATTTGCGGCCTGTATACCCTGTTCCTGGTCGCTGAACTGTATCTGATGTTCAAGTTCGCACGCCTTGGTCCGAGTAGCCTGAAAACCGGTCGTTATCACTACGAGCAGTCCACTGTGACTTCTCAGCCGGCACGCTAAGACAGGAGTCGTCAAATGATCGATTATGAAGTATTGCGTTTTATCTGGTGGCTACTGGTTGGCATTCTGCTGATTGGTTTTGCGGTCACTGATGGCTTCGACATGGGGGTGGGCATGCTCACCCGTTTCCTCGGTCGTAATGATACCGAGCGTCGAATTATGATTAACTCCATCGCCCCACACTGGGACGGTAACCAGGTTTGGCTCATCACCGCGGGTGGCGCACTGTTTGCTGCCTGGCCGATGGTGTATGCCGCTGCGTTCTCCGGCTTCTATGTGGCGATGATCCTGGTACTGGCGTCGTTGTTTTTCCGTCCGGTCGGTTTTGATTACCGCTCTAAGATTGAAGACATGCGCTGGCGCAATATGTGGGACTGGGGCATCTTCATTGGTAGCTTCGTTCCGCCGCTGGTTATTGGTGTGGCGTTCGGCAACCTGCTGCAAGGGGTTCCGTTCCATGTTGATGAATATATGCGTCTGTACTACACCGGTAACTTCTTCCAACTGCTGAATCCGTTTGGTCTGCTGGCAGGTATCGTGAGCGTAGGGATGATCATCACTCAGGGCGCAACCTATCTGCAGATGCGTACGGTAGGTGAACTGCATCTGCGCGCACGTGCAACGTCACAGGTTGCTGCGCTGGTGACTCTGGTCTGCTTCGCGCTGGCGGGTGTGTGGGTGATTTACGGTATTGACGGTTATGTTGTGACCTCTGCACTGGATCATCACGCTGCCTCTAACCCGCTGACTAAAGAAGTGGCGCGCGTAGCTGGCGCATGGATGGTGAACTTTAATAATGCACCTGTCCTGTGGCTGGTTCCTGCGCTGGGCGTCGTTCTGCCGCTGTTGACCATCCTGACTTCTCGTATGGAGAAAGGAGCATGGGCATTCGTCTTCTCTTCACTGACGTTAGCCTGCATCATCCTGACTGCCGGTATCGCAATGTTCCCGTTTGTGATGCCATCCAGCACCATGATGAACGCAAGTCTGACTATGTGGGATGCCACCTCCAGCCAGCGCACATTGAACCTGATGACCTGGGTCGCGGCGGTGTTTGTACCGATAATTCTGTTGTACACCAGCTGGTGTTACTGGAAGATGTTCGGTCGCATCACTAAAGAAGATATTGAAAGTAATACCCACTCTCTGTACTAAGTAAGGAGCTAAATATGTGGTATTTCGCATGGATTTTGGGAACGCTTCTTGCCTGTGCATTTGGGATAATCACAGCCCTGGCGCTTGAGCACGTTGAATCAGGCAAAGCCGGACAAGAAGAAAGCTGATGACCAAGCTTATCGCGATGGTATATGCGGTAATGGACAAGCGCCCCTTGCGGGCGCTTTCCTTTGTGCTGGCAATCGTGTTGGCTGGCTGCATATTCTGGGACCCGTCACGTTTCGCGGCCAAAACCAGTGAGCTTGAAATCTGGCATGGTTTTCTACTGATGTGGGCTGTCTGCGCTGGCATCATTCACGGCGTTGGCTTCCGTCCTCGCGCGGTGCACTGGCAGGGCATTTTCTGCCCGCTGATCGCGGATATCGTCCTCGTTGTTGGTCTGATTTTCTTCTTCTTTTGAATAAGAAACATCCTTAAATATTTATGGGCTTGCATAAGCCCATAATTTTTTACTCTCCGTTTACTTTCCCCCATTCCAAAGCACCATTCCCGCGCGTATAGTAGCGAAGTTTGAAAGCACTAACCTTTTGTTGCATTACCGGGATGTACAGTGAAGACAGCGCGATATACAACGACATTCTTGAAGCATCGCGGCGGCAAAAACGCGAGTCACCAGGCGCTTACCAGGGTAAGCAACGGGTGTGAGTGGACGAAGCCAACAAAGAGGCAGTAAGAATGAATAAGTATATGTTTCGATGGCCGGTTCGTGTCTACTATGAAGACACCGATGCCGGTGGGGTGGTTTACCACGCCAGCTACGTCGCTTTTTATGAAAGAGCACGCACAGAGATGCTGCGTCATCATCACTTCAGTCAGCAGGTGCTGCTGGCAGAGCGCGTAGCCTTTGTGGTGCGCAAGATGACTCTTGAGTATTTTGCGCCTGCGCGGCTCGACGATATGCTCGAAGTCCAAACCGAAATTACGTCAATGCGTGGCACCTCATTGGTTTTCACGCAACGCATTGTCAACGCAGAGAACACCGTGCTGAATGAAGCCGAAGTTCTGATTGTTTGCGTTGATCCACTCAAAATGAAGCCTCGTGCGCTTCCCAAGTCTATTGTCGCGGAGTTTAAGCAGTGACTGACATGAATATCCTTGATTTGTTCCTGAAGGCAAGCCTTCTGGTTAAACTTATCATGTTGATTTTGATTGGTTTCTCAATCGCATCCTGGGCCATTATTATCCAGCGGACCCGTATTCTGAATGCCGCTTCACGTGAAGCAGAAGCATTTGAAGACAAGTTCTGGTCTGGTATTGAGTTGTCACGCCTGTATCAGGAAAGTCAGGGGCGTCGTGATAATTTGGCGGGGTCGGAACAAATTTTCTATAGCGGATTCAAAGAATTTGCGCGTTTGCACAGGGCAAATAGCCATGCGCCGGAAGCGGTCGTTGAGGGGGCATCTCGTGCGATGCGAATCTCGATGAACCGTGAACTGGAAACGCTGGAAACGCATATTCCATTCCTCGGCACCGTCGGCTCCATCAGCCCGTATATCGGTCTGTTCGGTACCGTTTGGGGGATCATGCACGCGTTTATCGCGCTGGGCGCGGTAAAACAGGCAACGCTGCAAATGGTCGCACCGGGTATCGCGGAAGCGCTGATTGCAACGGCTATCGGTCTGTTTGCGGCAATCCCGGCGGTTATGGCTTACAACCGACTGAATCAGCGCGTGAACAAGCTGGAGCTGAATTACGACAACTTTATGGAAGAGTTCACCGCGATTCTGCACCGCCAGGCGTTTACCGTTAGCGAGAGCAACAAGGGGTAAGCCATGGCCAGAACGCGTGGACGAGGTCGTCGCGAACTTAAGTCCGAAATCAATATTGTACCGCTGCTCGACGTACTGTTGGTGCTGCTGCTGATCTTTATGGCAACCGCGCCGATCATTACCCAGAGTGTGGAAGTCGATCTGCCGGATGCGACCGAATCGCAAGCCGTCAGCAGTAACGACGAACCGCCGGTCATTATTGAAGTTTCCGGCATTGGGCAATACAGCGTGGTGGTTGAAAAAGATCGTATGGATCAACTGCCGCCGGAGCAGGTTATCGCGGAAGCGAAAAGCCGCCTGCAGACCAATCCGAAAACGGTCTTTTTAATCGGTGGTGCGAAAGACGTGCCTTATGATGAAATAATTAAAGCGCTGAACTTGTTACACAGTGCAGGCGTAAAATCGGTTGGCTTGATGACGCAGCCAATCTGATGTCTGCGTATTGCTGGCTTGAAAGATAGCGCGTAACAGGCGAACAGTTTTTTGGGAACCGAGAGTGTCAAAGGCAACCGAACAAAACGACAAGCTCAAAAGGGCGATAATTATTTCAGCGGTGCTGCATGTCATTTTATTTGCAGCGCTGATCTGGAGTTCGTTCGATGAGCACATTGATGCTTCAGCCGGCGGCGGTGGCGGTTCGTCCATCGACGCCGTTATGGTTGATCCTGGCGCCGTTGTGCAACAGTACGACAGGCAGCAGCAACAGCAGGCAAGTGCGAAACGTGCAGAAGAGCAGCGTGAAAAACAGGCGCAGCAGCAAGCTGAGGAACTTCGCGAGAAGCAGGCGGCTGAGCAAGAGCGCCTGAAGCAGCTGGAAAAAGAACGTTTAGCCGCGCAGGAAAAAGTGCGTGAGCAGGCGGAACAGCAGAAACAGGCTGAAGCTGCCGCCGCGAAAGCGCAAGAGCAACAGAAACAGGCTGAAGAAGCTGCGGCGAAGGCTGCTGCAGACGCGAAGGCCAAGGCGGATGCGCAGGCGAAACAAGCGGCAGATGCCGCGAAGAAAGCCGCTGCGGACGCACAGAAAAAAGCTGAGGCTGAAGCCGCTAAAGCCGCCGCTGATGCGAAGAAAGTTGCCGAAGCACAAGCAGCTAAGGCTGCCGCAGACGCCGCGAAGAAAGCCCAGGCTGAAGCCGCTAAGCAAGCTGCAGCAGAAAAAGCTGCCGCCGAAAAAGCAGAAAAAGCCGCTGCCGCCAAAGCTGCTGCCGCTGAAAAAGCGGCGGCTGATAAGAAAGCCGCTGCGGAAAAAGCCGCTGCAGACAAGAAAGCTGCTGCCGATAAAGCTGCTGCTGATAAGAAAGCCGCGGCAGATAAAGCCGCTGCAGCGAAAAAAGCGGCTGCTGAGAAGGCCGCTGCTGCCTCGGGCGTTGATGACCTGTTGGGTGACTTAAGCTCCGGTAAGAATGCGCCGAAATCAGGTGGTGGAGCGAAAGGAAACGGTCAACCGGCGAAAGATAGTGGTACAAGTGGTGCAAATGGCGGCGCATCTGGCGCTGACATCAGTGCTTACGCCTCTCAAATTCGTAATGCGATCCAGAGCCGTCTGTATGGTGCTGATTTGTACGCGGGTAAATCTTGCGTACTACATATTAAGTTAGCTCCCGATGGTCTGTTACTGGATGTGACCGAAGAGGGCGGCGATCCGGCATTGTGCCAGGCTGCGCTGACGGCTGCGAAAACAGCCAGAATTCCTAAACCGCCTAGCCAGGCTGTTTATGAAAAAGTAAAAGATGCCAAACTGGACTTTAAACTGTAATAACAACCCCTGAGAAATCGGGGGAAACAGTCTAAGGTTGAGACAGAGTTCTGGTAGTTTTGTGTATTTGAGTTTGTTAACATTCTGCTAAATTATCGTGGGCGTTCCGTCCAGATAAGGGAGATATGATGAAGCAGGCATTACGAGTAGCATTTGGTTTTCTGATGCTGTGGGCAGCAGTGCTGCATGCAGAAGTACGTATCGAGATCACCCAGGGGGTGGACTCGGCACGCCCGATTGGCGTTGTCCCATTCCAGTGGGCAGGGCCGGGTGCTGCACCTGAAGATATCGGTGGTATCGTAGGCGCTGACCTGCGTAACAGCGGTAAATTTAACCCATTAGACCGTTCTCGTCTGCCACAGCAGCCGGGCACCGCGGCGGAAGTTCAACCTGCTGCATGGTCTGCGCTGGGTATTGATGCCGTCGTGGTCGGGCAGGTAACGCCGAATCCGGATGGTTCCTACAGCGTGGCTTATCAGCTGGTTGATACCGGCGGTGCGCCGGGTACCGTACTGGCGCAGAACACCTATAAAGTGAACAAGCAATGGCTGCGTTATGCAGGTCATACTGCCAGTGATGAAGTGTTTGAAAAACTGACCGGTATTAAGGGCGCATTCCGTACCCGTATCGCGTATGTTGTTCAGACCAACGGCGGTCAGTTCCCGTACGAATTACGCGTATCCGACTACGATGGCTACAACCAGTTCGTGGTACACCGTTCTCCGCAGCCGCTGATGTCTCCGGCGTGGTCACCGGACGGTTCTAAACTGGCTTACGTGACCTTCGAAAGCGGCCGTTCTGCGCTGGTTATTCAGACGTTGTCTAACGGCGCTGTTCGTCAGGTTGCTTCTTTCCCGCGTCACAACGGCGCACCTGCGTTTTCTCCGGATGGCAGCAAACTGGCGTTTGCCCTGTCTAAAACCGGTAGCCTGAACCTGTACGTCATGGACATTGGTTCTGGTCAAATCCGTCAGGTGACGGATGGTCGCAGCAACAACACGGAACCAACCTGGTTCCCGGACAGCCAGAATCTGGCCTTTACGTCTGACCAGGCCGGTCGTCCGCAGGTATACAAAGTTAATGTCAACGGCGGTGCTCCGCAGCGTATTACCTGGGAAGGTTCGCAAAACCAGGATGCGGATGTGAGCAGCGACGGTAAATTTATGGTAATGGTAAGCTCGGCTAACGGTCAGCAACACATTGCCAAACAAGATCTGGTAGCGGGTGGCGTACAAGTTCTGTCGTCAACGTTCCTGGACGAAACGCCAAGTCTGGCACCTAACGGCACTATGGTAATCTACAGCTCTTCTCAGGGGATGGGATCCGTGCTGAATTTGGTTTCTACAGATGGGCGTTTCAAAGCGCGTCTTCCGGCAACTGATGGTCAGGTTAAATTCCCTGCCTGGTCGCCGTATCTGTGATAATAAATAATTGATTAATAAAGGAATCATTGAAATGCAACTGAACAAAGTGCTGAAAGGGCTGATGATTGCTCTGCCTGTTATGGCTATTGCGGCGTGTTCTTCTAACAAGAACGCCAGCAATGACGGCAGCGAAGGCATGCTGGGTGCCGGCACTGGTATGGATGCAAACGGCAGCGGCAACATGTCTTCTGAAGAGCAAGCGCGTCTTCAGATGCAGCAGCTGCAGCAGAACAACATCGTTTACTTCGATCTGGACAAGTACGATATCCGTTCTGACTTCGCTGCAATGCTGGATGCTCACGCTAACTTCCTGCGTAGCAACCCGTCTTACAAAGTCACCGTAGAAGGTCATGCGGACGAACGTGGTACTCCTGAGTACAACATTTCCCTGGGTGAGCGTCGTGCAAACGCCGTTAAGATGTACCTGCAGGGTAAAGGCGTTTCTGCTGACCAGATCTCCATCGTTTCTTACGGTAAAGAAAAACCTGCAGTACTGGGTCATGACGAAGCGGCTTACTCCAAAAACCGTCGTGCCGTACTGGTTTACTAAGAGAATTGCATGAGCAGTAACTTCAGACATCATTTAATGAGTCTGTCGTTACTGGTTGGCATAGCGGCCCCCTGGGCCGCTTTTGCTCAGGCGCCAATCAGTAGTGTCGGCTCAGGCTCGGTCGAAGACCGCGTCACTCAACTCGAGCGTATTTCTAACGCTCACAGTCAGCTTTTAACCCAACTCCAGCAACAACTCTCCGATAATCAGTCCGATATCGATTCCCTGCGTGGTCAAATTCAGGAAAATCAGTATCAACTGAATCAGGTTGTTGAACGTCAGAAGCAGATATTGCTGCAGATGAATAATCTTGGCAGCGGTAGCGCGCCTGCGGCGCAGTCTGCGGCTGGGGATCAGAGCGGGGCGACGACCCCTACGCCTGATGCGGGGGCTGCGGCAACGTCAGGGGCTCCGGCGCAAACTGGCGATGCGAATACCGATTACAATGCAGCAATCGCCCTGGTGCAGGATAAATCCCGCCAGGATGACGCGATTGAAGCATTTCAGAACTTCATCAAAAAGTACCCGGATTCTACTTACCTGCCAAATGCCAATTATTGGCTGGGTCAGTTGAATTACAACAAGGGTAAAAAAGATGATGCCGCGTTCTATTTCGCTTCGGTAGTTAAAAACTTCCCGAAATCACCTAAGGCTGCAGACGCGATGTATAAAGTCGGCGTCATCATGCAGGACAAGGGTGACACAGCAAAAGCTAAAGCCGTTTATCAGCAGGTTATCACTAAATATCCTGGCACTGATGGCGCGAAACAAGCCCAAAAACGTCTTGGCGCAATGTAATGCACACCATGCGACCAGAAATCGTGTTATTTCTGGTCGCGTCGTGTGATTCCTAAGCAGTTGAGTTATTTACCTCGAAATTTTTGTTGCGCTAAAATCTGAAATCAGTAATATATGCCGCCGTTGCCAAGGGATATCAAACAGCCTGAAAGCGGCGAAAAAAGTGGGTCGTTAGCTCAGTTGGTAGAGCAGTTGACTTTTAATCAATTGGTCGCAGGTTCGAATCCTGCACGACCCACCAATCGTTCTGGTGGAACGCGATAGTAAAACGTGAAGGATAACGTTGCGCAAGCAACGGCCCGTAGGGCGAGACGAAGTCGAGTCATCCTGCACGACCCACCACTAACTCAGTTAGTAAGTAGTATCCAGCGTAGTATCGGGTGATTAGCTCAGCTGGGAGAGCACCTCCCTTACAAGGAGGGGGTCGGCGGTTCGATCCCGTCATCACCCACCACTCGGGGCGTTAGCTCAGTTGGTAGAGCAGTTGACTTTTAATCAATTGGTCGCAGGTTCGAATCCTGCACGCCCCACCAATTTATTGGTGGCACCGAGTGAAAATTTTCAGGTTATACCCGAGCGGGTCGTTAGCTCAGTTGGTAGAGCAGTTGACTTTTAATCAATTGGTCGCAGGTTCGAATCCTGCACGACCCACCATCCTGAAAGTATAAAGAAGTAAACCGCCATATGGGGGCGTTAGCTCAGTTGGTAGAGCAGTTGACTTTTAATCAATTGGTCGCAGGTTCGAATCCTGCACGCCCCACCAGTGTAAAAAGGCGCCCTAAAGGCGCCTTTTTGCTATCTGCGATATGGAAGATTCGAACCTGCTTACCTGATGCACTTCGCTTATCAGTCCTACAGACGCATTGCTCGCGTAGGCCGGATAAGACGCCAGTCGCCATCCGGCACTCATCACACGCAATTATTGTGACTTTTCTGCGCTAATCCGCTATCTTGTTTAGCATATAAAACAAATCAAACCGAATATGGCGTTCATCACGCTTTTAATCGGTTATTTCGTTAAGCCAGTAAAACGAGAAAGCAAGATGAGCGTGATATTTGATCCCGAAGCTGCAATTTATCCGTTTCCGCCGAAGCCAGCACCGCTGAGTGCGGATGAAAAACAATTTTACCGTGAAAAAATCAAGCGCCTGCTGAAAGAGCGTGATGCTGTTATGGTCGCGCACTATTACACCGATCCTGAAATCCAACAGTTGGCCGAAGAGACCGGCGGCTGTATTTCTGATTCTCTGGAGATGGCGCGGTTCGGCTCAAAACATCCCGCTTCTACGCTGTTGGTTGCGGGCGTGAGGTTTATGGGAGAAACCGCCAAAATTCTCAGCCCGGAAAAGACCATCCTGATGCCAACCCTGGAGGCGGAATGTTCATTAGATCTGGGTTGTCCGATTGACGCGTTCAGCGCATTTTGCGACGCGCATCCGGACCGCACCGTGGTGGTTTACGCCAATACCTCAGCGGCAGTTAAAGCGCGTGCCGATTGGGTTGTGACCTCCAGTATTGCGGTTGAACTTATTGAGCATCTTGATAGTTTAGGTGAAAAAATCATCTGGGCCCCGGACAGACATCTGGGCAACTACGTGCAAAAACAGACCGGTGCAGATGTGCTCTGTTGGCAGGGAGCCTGTATCGTCCACGACGAGTTTAAAACCCAGGCATTAACGCGTATGAAGGGGCTTTACCCCGATGCCGCCGTGCTGGTGCACCCGGAGTCCCCTCAGTCCATCGTTGATATGGCCGATGCGGTCGGGTCAACCAGCCAGTTAATCAACGCAGCTAAATCGTTACCGCATCAGCAGCTGATAGTCGCGACAGACCGGGGTATTTTTTACAAAATGCAGCAAGCGGTTCCGGATAAAGAGTTGCTTGAAGCGCCAACGGCGGGCGAAGGGGCAACCTGTCGCAGCTGCGCGCATTGTCCGTGGATGGCGATGAACGGCCTCAAGGCGATTGCTGAGGGGCTGGAGCAGGGGGGAGCGGCTCATGAAATACATGTAGATGCGGCGCTGCGAGAAGGTGCATTGCTGCCGTTAAACCGCATGTTGGAATTTGCGGCTACACTTCGAGCTTAATTAATTTATTTGCTCTGGGGGAAAAGATGGACTTTTTTAGCACGCAGAACATTCTGGTACATATTCCGATTGGTGCGGGCGGTTACGATCTGTCGTGGATCGAAGCCGTGGGGACGATCGCCGGGTTATTGTGTATTGGCCTGGCGAGCCTTGAGAAAATCAGTAATTATTTTTTCGGGCTGATAAACGTCACGCTGTTTGCGATTATCTTCTTTCAGATCCAGCTCTATGCCAGCCTGTTGCTGCAGGTTTTCTTTTTTGCCGCGAATATCTACGGCTGGTATGCCTGGTCCCGGCAAACCAACCAGCATGAGGCTGAACTGAAAATACGCTGGTTGCCGTTACCGAAAGCGATCGGTTGGTTGGCTGCTTGCGTGGTGGCGATTGGCCTGATGTCAGTCTATATCGATCCGGTGTTTGCATTTTTGACACGTATTGCCGTGAACATTATGCAGGGGCTGGGATTAGGCGTGGCGGCTCCAGAGTTGCAACCCGATGCATTCCCGTTCTGGGATTCCTGCATGATGGTGTTGTCGATTGTGGCGATGATCCTGATGACGCGCAAATACGTTGAAAACTGGTTGCTGTGGGTGATCATTAACGTCATTAGCGTAGCGATCTTTGCCCTGCAAGGCGTATATGCCATGTCGCTGGAATATATGATCCTGACGGTTATCGCCCTGAACGGCAGCAGGATGTGGATTAACAGCGCGCGTGAGCGGGGTTCCCACGCGCTGTCCCATTAATGGTGATGATGTGCATGGCCGGACACGCCCTGATACAGGTGGCAGTCCGGCCCATTGCACGGCTGATATTCCATCTGGATCGTTGCGTGTTCAATCTGGTAGTGATGAATCAGGAAATGTTGAATACGCTCCAGCAGCGCGTCGTGATCGTGCGGCGGGACCACCTGCACATGCAGCGTCATGACCGGTTTTTCACCGACCATCCAGACGTGTACATGATGCACATTGCGAACTTCGGGGATATCCCGGCTGAGATGGCGCTGCAATGCGGCAATATCCAAGGTAAGCGGAGCGCCTTCCAGTAATTCATTTACGCTATCTTTCAATAACCGCCAGGCGCTACGCAGTACCAGTACGGAAACCAGAATCGAGAGAATCGGGTCCGCTGGCGTCCAGCCCGTCCAGATAATAATCAGCGCAGCGATGATTGCCCCAACCGAGCCGAGCAAATCGCCCATTACGTGGAGCGCTGCGGCGCGGACGTTAAGGTTTTTCTCTTCACTGCCGCGATGTAAAACCCAAAAAGCGAGCACGTTCGCCAGTAAACCTGCGACAGCAATGATCATCATCATGCCGCCCGCTACGGGACGTGGCGTATGGAAGCGCTCAATCGCCTCCCAGACGATTAAAATGGTGATTACAACCAATGCGATAGCGTTAACAAACGCGGCTAATGTTGTGAGTCTCAGCCAGCCGAAAGTGTGCCGTATCGTGGGCGGGCGCCTGGAAAACTGGACCGCCAACAGCGCAAACAGGAGCGCTGCGGCATCTGTGAGCATATGTCCGGCATCGGCCAGTAACGCCAGCGAGCCTGAAAGTATCCCACCCACCACTTCAACCAGCATAAATCCGGCTGTGATGCAGAATGCGAAAAGCAGTCTGCGGGCATTATTGTCCTTAGGTTGCTCAGGAGAAGTATGAGTATGTGAGTGCGCCATTATGCCATCCCTTTGTTATTCTCACCTTTACTGTAAGTCATGATACCGTTTTTGGGATGATAAAATTAAAAAGGAGAGCTATTGCTCTCCCGTTATTAGCTTTATTTTCAGCGTTACTGGGTAGTACCGTCAGTTTTGGTGTCGGTATCATTATTGATGCCGTTTCCGGTTTCAACTTTCTTATTGACATCCGGGCAGCGTCCGTCCTTACACATGGTGTTTTTATGCACCTCGTCTTTGGTCATTCCTTCATGGTTCATTGATGAACCGTCCGGATGCAACATCGTGCCACCCGAATTCACGTTATTGTTGTCGACATTATTTGGCGCAACGTTTTCGCGTGCGTCTGGCGCGACCTGACCTGCATCTGCCGCGGAATTAGCCTGGCCGTTATTCGACTGCGTGTTGGTGTCAGCTGCCAGTGCCGCGCCGCTGGCGAGGCTGAGTGTGGCCGTCAAAAAGAGTGAAGTCAGCTTTGTCATATGCATATTATGCTCCTGTTATGATAGAGATGTCGGATAACGTCTTCCAACAGTGCATGTGCCAATACATCAGCAGGACGTGGTTAAAAGTTTTGCTATAAAAATTAAAACCAGCATAGAATCTTGAAATATATGAAAATTTAAGCTGTTGCAGTTATAAATTGTAGTCTGGATCTCTTTTTTCGCTACTTTATTGCGTTTTTTTGGCCTATTCCAGGATTAATCCGTCCAAAGTGTAAAACCCCGTTTACACTTTATGACTGAAGATATAGATTGGAGGGATTGCATTCATTTATATAAGTATGGCAACGCTGGAATAATCATGAATTATCAGAACGACGATTTACGCATTAAAGAGATCAACGAATTATTACCCCCGGTCGCACTGCTGGAAAAATTCCCCGCTACTGAAAATGCCGCCAATACGGTGGCGCATGCCCGTAAGGCGATTCATAAAATTCTTAAAGGCAGTGACGATCGTCTGCTGGTGGTGATAGGGCCGTGTTCTATTCATGATCCGGCAGCGGCTAAAGAGTATGCCGCTCGTTTGCTGGCGCTACGTGAAGAGTTAAAAGGCGAACTTGAAATCGTCATGCGCGTCTATTTTGAAAAACCGCGTACTACCGTAGGCTGGAAAGGACTTATCAACGATCCGCACATGGATAACAGCTTCCAGATCAACGACGGTCTGCGCATCGCCCGTAAACTGCTGCTGGATATCAACGACAGCGGTTTGCCGGCCGCAGGCGAGTTCCTGGATATGATCACCCCACAATATCTTGCCGATCTCATGAGCTGGGGCGCAATTGGCGCCCGTACCACAGAGTCTCAGGTACACCGTGAATTGGCGTCAGGTTTGTCCTGCCCGGTTGGTTTTAAAAACGGTACTGATGGCACCATCAAAGTCGCCATTGATGCAATCAATGCTGCCGGGGCACCGCATTGCTTCCTGTCTGTAACTAAATGGGGCCATTCAGCGATTGTGAATACCAGCGGTAATGGTGATTGCCATATCATTCTGCGCGGCGGCAAAGAGCCGAACTACAGCGCTCAACACGTTGCCGACGTGAAAGACGGTCTGGTCAAAGCGGGGCTTTCTCCGCAGGTGATGATCGACTTTAGCCATGCCAACTCCAGCAAGCAGTTCAAAAAGCAGATGGATGTTGCGAAAGACGTTTGTGGGCAGGTTGCCGGTGGTGAAAAAGCAATTATTGGTGTGATGATTGAAAGCCATCTGGTTGAAGGTAATCAGAACCCGGATAGCGGTGAACCACTGACCTATGGCAAGAGCATTACCGATGCCTGCATTGGCTGGGAAGATACCGATGCGGTGTTACGCCAGTTGGCGGAAGCGGTAAAAGCGCGCCGCGGGTAAGGCAGCGCCGCCATCCGACAATAAAAGAAGCGTGGAGCATTCCACGCTTTTTTCGTTTGACCGGGGATGAAAATTACTTCGCTTTACCCTGGTTAGCAACGGCTGCGGCTTTGGCCGCGATCTCGTCAGCGTTACCCAGATAGTAGTGTTTGATCGGCTTAAAGTTTTCGTCAAACTCATACACCAGCGGTACACCGGTCGGGATGTTCAGTTCGAGGATCTCATCTTCGCCCATGTTATCCAGGTATTTCACCAGCGCACGCAGGGAGTTGCCGTGAGCGGCGATAATCACGCGCTCTCCGCTTTTCATACGCGGCAGAATGGTTTCGTTCCAGTAAGGAATCACGCGATCGATGGTCAGCGCCAGGCTTTCGGTGACCGGCAGCTCTTTGTCAGTCAGTTTGGCATAACGCGGATCGTGACCCGGATAACGCTCGTCATCTTTAGTCAGTTCCGGTGGGGTGACCGCAAAGCCACGGCGCCATTGCTTAACCTGCTCGTCACCGTATTTTTCAGCGGTTTCTGCTTTGTTCAGACCCTGTAGCGCGCCGTAATGACGTTCGTTCAGTTTCCAGGATTTCTCAACCGGCAGCCAGGCCTGATCCAGTTCGTCCAGTACGTTCCATAGGGTATGGATGGCACGTTTCAGCACAGAGGTGTAGGCAAAATCGAAGCTATAGCCTTCCTCTTTCAGCAGTTTACCGGCCGCTTTTGCTTCACCAACGCCTTTCTCGGACAGATCAACGTCATACCAACCGGTAAAACGGTTTTCGTTGTTCCACTGACTTTCACCGTGACGTACCAGAACCAGCTTAGTTACAGCCATACACTCACTCCTATCAATCATATTTAATGATAATAATTCTCATTATATTGCCGTAATGAGTCAGCGGCAATGCTTACGCATAACCATAGCGAAAATAGCGCCACAGTGTAAGGTTCTTGTGAAATCAAGGTTGCGATTTTGTCTTCGGATGGTGGGCTTTTGAGCGGGTTTGCAGCGGAAAACAAACAACAGGCCCGATAAACTTACGCTATCGGGCCTGTCAGGATGAACTGTCAGGCAGGAATAAACTGATATTCCGTCACGCTGGCATACTCTTCACCCGGGCGCAGGAAGCAGTCCGGCTGTGGCCATTCTGGATGGTTCGGGCTGTCCGGCAGAAATTCACTTTCCAGCGCCAGACCTTGCCAGTCTTCGTAGGCCTCCGGCCCACGCGAAGGCGTACCGCCAAGGAAGTTCCCTGAGTAAAACTGCAATGCCGGGGCCGAGGTGTAAACCACCATCTGCAGTTTTTCATCCTGAGACCAAACATGAGCCGCCGGAGTACGCGCATTGCCTTGTGCCTGGAGCAGGAAGGCGTGATCGTAACCTTTTACTTTGCGCTGATCGTCATCGGCCAGAAATTCGCTGGCGATGATTTTCGGGGAACGGAAATCAAAAGTGCTTCCGGCGACGGATTTCAGCCCGTCATGCGGGATACCCATTTCGTCTACGGGTAAATACTCGCCCGCCAGAATTTGCAGCTTGTGCTGGCGCACATCCGTTTTGTCACCATCGAGATTAAAATAGACATGATTCGTCAAATTTACCGGGCAGGGCTTATCAACCGTGGCACGGTAGGTTATCGAAATCCGATTATCGTCAGTCAGGCGATACTGCGCGGTGGCGCAAAGATTACCAGGGAAACCCTGGTCGCCATCGTCAGACGTTAAGGCAAACAGCACCTGACGGTCATTCTGATTCACTATCTGCCAGCGACGTTTGTCGAAACCGTTCGGTCCGCCGTGCAGTTGGTTATCACCCTGGCTTGGCAACAATTCAATGGTTGCGCCGTCAAAGGTATAGCGGCTGTTGGCGATACGGTTAGCGTAGCGGCCAATGGATGCCCCCAGAAACGCAGCCTGTTCCGGGTATTGCTCCGGACTGGCGCAACCGAGCAGGGCTTCGCGCACGCTACCATCGCTAAGTGGAATACGCGCAGAGAGCAGCGTTGCGCCCCAGTCCATGAGCGTGACCACCATCCCTGCGTCGTTACGCAGGGTAAGCAGGCGGAACGGCTGACCGTCGGGCGCCATTACGGGAATTTCGTTTAACATTGTCCGGCTCCTTGTGAAGGTTTACAGACGTAAAATGTTTCTTTAATACCGGTTTTGGCTTCGTACTGTTCGGCGACAGCCTGCTGCACGGCAGGCACCAGATCTTGCGGGATCAGCGCCACAATACAGCCCCCGAAGCCGCCGCCAGTCATGCGCACACCACCTTTATCGCCGATGGTTGCTTTGACAATCTCAACCAGCGTATCAATTTGCGGCACGGTAATTTCAAAGTCATCGCGCATTGAAGCGTGAGATTCTGCCATCAGTTGACCCATGCGTAGCAGGTCGCCTTTTTCCAGCGCCTGCGCGGCTTCAACGGTACGCGCATTTTCCGTGATCACGTGACGAACGCGTTTGGCAACAATCGGATCCAGTTCGTGGGCGACAGCGTTAAAGGTTTCAAAGCTGACATCACGCAGCGCAGGTTGTTGGAAGAAACGCGCCCCGGTTTCACACTGTTCGCGACGGGTGTTGTATTCACTCCCCACCAACGTGCGTTTAAAATTACTGTTGATGATCACCACCGCCACGCCCTCAGGCATGGAAACGGCTTTGGTCCCCAGCGTACGGCAGTCGATCAGCAGCGCATGATCTTTCTTGCCAAGCGCAGAGATCAACTGATCCATAATGCCGCAGTTACAGCCGACAAACTGGTTTTCAGCTTCCTGGCCGTTCAGGGCAATCTGCGCCCCGTCGAGCGGCAGATGATAAAGCTGCTGGAACACGGTGCCGACTGCTACTTCCAGCGAAGCTGAAGAGCTTAAACCTGCGCCCTGAGGCACATTACCGCTGATCACCAGATCCGCGCCGCCAAAGCCGTTATTACGCTTTTGCAGATGCTTCACCACGCCACGCACGTAGTTTGACCACTGCTGGCTGTCATGGGCGATAATTGGCGCGTCCAGAGAGAACTCGTCCATTTGATTATCGTAGTCAGCCGCGATAACGCGAACTTTTCTGTCATCGCGTGTCGCACAACTAATCACGGTTTGATAGTCGATAGCGCAGGGCAGAACGAAGCCGTCGTTATAATCGGTATGTTCGCCAATCAGGTTTACACGACCCGGTGCCTGAATAGTATGGGTGGCAGGGTAGCCAAATGTTTCAGCAAACAGAGATTGTGTTTTTTCTTTCAGACTCATTATTTAAACTCCGGATTCGCGAAAATGGATGTCGCTGACCGCACGCAGTCGTTCAGCCGCTTGTTCTGCCGTCAGGTCGCGCTGGGTTTCCGCCAGCATTTCGTAACCGACCATAAATTTGCGCACGGTCGCGGAACGCAGCAGCGGTGGATAAAAGTGTGCGTGCAACTGCCAGTGTTGGTTTTCTTCACCGTTAAACGGTGCGCCGTGCCAGCCCATGGAGTAGGGGAATGAGCACTGGAACAGGTTGTCGTAACGACTGGTCAGTTTTTTCAACGCCAGCGCCAGGTCAGCGCGCTGTTCGTCGGTCAAATCGGTGATACGCAGGACATGCGCTTTTGGCAGCAGCAGCGTTTCGAACGGCCATGCTGCCCAGTAGGGCACGATTGCCAGCCAGTGCTCGGTTTCAACGACCGTCCGGCTACCGTCCGCCAGCTCACGCTGGACGTAATCAAGGAGCATCGGCGCGCCCTGTTCGCTGAAGTACGCTTTTTGCAGGCGATCTTCACGTTCGGCTTCGTTGGGCAGAAAGCTATTGGCCCAAATCTGTCCGTGCGGGTGGGGGTTCGAACACCCCATTGCCGCGCCTTTATTCTCAAAAACCTGCACCCAGGGGTAGGTTTTGCCTAAATCTGCCGTCTGTTCCTGCCACGTTTTCACGATTTCTGTTAGCGCAGGCACGCTGAGTTCCGGCAGCGTTTTGCTGTGATCGGGCGAAAAGCAAATCACGCGGCTTGTACCGCGCGCGCTCTGACAGCGCATTAACGGATCGTGGCTGTCCGGTGCGTCCGGGGTATCGGACATTAGCGCTGCAAAGTCGTTAGTAAAAACATAGGTCCCGGTGTAATCCGGGTTTTTATCGCCGGTAACGCGGGTATTACCTGCACACAGGAAGCAGTCCGGGTCATGTGCGGGCAGAACCTGCTTAGACGGTGTTTCCTGTGCCCCTTGCCAGGGGCGTTTTGCACGATGCGGTGAGACGAGGATCCACTGCCCGGTGAGCGGGTTAAAACGACGGTGTGGATGGTCGACAGGATTGAATTGCGTCATGATTGATCCTTAATCCGAATATCCCTGCGGATGGCGTGACTGCCAGTGCCAGGTGTCTTGCGCCATTTCATCCAGAGTGCGCGTTACGCGCCAGTTGAGCTCGCGATCGGCTTTGCTGGCATCTGCCCAGTAGGCCGGAAGATCGCCATCACGACGCGGGGCAAAATGGTAATTCACCGGTTTACCGCAGGCTTTACTGAAGGCGTTGACCACATCCAGCACGCTGCTGCCAATGCCGGCTCCGAGGTTGTAAATATGCACGCCCTGTTTGCCTGCCAGTTTTTCCATCGCGGCGACGTGGCCATCTGCGAGATCCATGACGTGGATATAGTCGCGAACGCCGGTGCCATCTTCGGTTGGGTAGTCGTTGCCAAATATGGCGAGGGACTCGCGGCGGCCAACGGCAACCTGTGCGATGTAAGGCATCAGGTTGTTTGGAATACCTTGCGGGTCTTCACCCATATCGCCTGACGGATGCGCGCCAACCGGGTTGAAGTAGCGCAGTAAGGCGATACTCCAGTCGGGCTGTGCTTTTTGCAGATCGGTCAGGATCTGTTCAACCATCAGCTTACTTTTGCCATACGGGCTTTGTGGTGTGCCGGTGGGGAAACTTTCAACGTAAGGAATTTGCGGCTGATCGCCATAGACGGTCGCGGAGGAGCTGAAAATGAAGTTTTTCACGTTAGCTGCGCGCATGGCATTCACCAGACGCAGCGTCCCGTTGACGTTGTTGTCATAGTATTCCAGCGGCTTGGCAACGGACTCGCCAACGGCTTTTAGCCCGGCAAAATGGATGACGGTGTCAATGGCATGATCGTGCAGAATTTCGGTTATCAGCGCTTCGTTACGGATGTCTCCTTCCACGAAGGTCGGATGCTTGCCGCCTAAACGCTCAATGACGGGCAGAACGCTGCGCTTGCTGTTGCAGAGGTTATCCAGGATCACCACCTCGTGACCGTTTTTCAGCAACTGCACGCAAGTGTGGCTTCCTATGTAACCGCTACCACCTGTAACCAATACTCTCATAATTCGCTCCGTTAAGCCTATGGTATGCAATAACCATAGCATAACAAAGATGCGAAAAGTGTGACATGGAATAAATTAGTGGAATCGTTTACACCATGAGATTTTCACGAGTTTGCATGGGTTTTTTTATTTTAAATCATTGGGTTAAGTTGTTGTCCCGGAGTTTATCTGAAAAAAATGCAGAAAAAAGGGCGTGTTAAACGCCCTCGAATGAAAATTAACGCAGAGAGGTTTGTCGATAGGCGTAGATATCGCCCTCGGGCACAAACTCCAGTCGATGGGTGATGCAGGCTGGAGCGTCTTCAGCGTGGTGGGAGACAAACAGCAGTTGGGTTTCGCCCTCACCGATCAGCACATCGACAAACCGACGAATCAGTTGGCGATTAAGCGGGTCCAGACCTTGCAAAGGCTCGTCAAGGATCAACAACGTTGGGTGTTTAACCAGCGCACGAACAATCAACGCCAGCCGTTGCTGCCCCCAGGAGAGACTGTGGAACGGCGCATCCGCGGTACGTTTATCCATACCCAGAATATCTAACCACTGTTGGACCAGTTTGTGCTGCCTGTCGGAGACGGCCTGATAGATGCCGATTGAATCAAAGTAGCCGGAGAGGATAACGTTGCGTACCGTCGTACTGACCCGGTAATCCAGATGTAGGCTACTGCTGACGTAGCCGATGTGTTTTTTAATATCCCAGATAGTCTCACCGCTACCCCGGCGGCGACCAAACAGCGTTAAATCGTTGCTGTAACCCTGGGGGTGATCGCCGGTGATTAAACTCAGTAGGGTGGATTTTCCCGCACCGTTGGGGCCGACGATTTGCCAGTGTTCCCCCGGATTTACCCGCCAGCTCAGATGATGCAGGATAGGACGATCGTTATACGAGACGGTACCATCATTAAGCACAATACGCGGCTCGTTATCGGACAGCATGCGACGGACCGAAGGCTCATCTGGCTCGGGTAACTGAATACCTTCCAGGCGCTCACTATGGGCAAGTTGAGCGACTAATGCCTGTTGCAGAAGGTCTGCTTTTGCACCGGTTTCCGTCAACGTGCAATCGGCAAGTACACCGGCAAACTGCACGAACTCGGGGATCTCATCAAAGCGGTTAAGCACCAGTACCAGCGTAAAACCTGCCTGGTGCAGCTCAGCGAGCAGTTCTGCTAACTGGCGACGGGACGCCACGTCCAGCCCGTCAAAAGGCTCATCAAGGATCAGTAAATCCGGGGCAGACATTAATGCCTGACAAAGCAGGGTCTTACGTGTTTCACCGGTGGAAAGGTATTTGAAACGCCTGTTGAGCAGGGCGGAAATGCCAAACTGCTGCGCCAGCGCAGCGCAACGCATAGGATCGTTGACCTCATCCTGAATGATTTCAGCGGTGGTGCGCCCGGTGTCATCTTCACCGGGACTGAGAAGGTCGGTGTTGTTTCGCTGCCACTCGTCGCTGACCAGCTTTTGTAGCTGCTCGAAGGAGAGCCGGGTAATACGCGTGAACTGACAGTGTCGCTCGCCTTTCAGTAGCGGTAATTCTCCTGCCAGCGCACGGGCCAGCGCGGATTTCCCGCTGCCGTTAGAGCCAACAAATGCCCAGCTATCACCCGCGTTTAGCGTCAACGCATCTAACTGGAGCGTTTTTGTGTCGCTAAGACGAAACGTGCCTTGCGAAATTTGCAACGATGACATTTTGTATCCCATTATTTGCAGCGATGAATAACAGGGATACGTGTTCTTCAGGCTGATGTCAATCAACTCAGCACAGCGTCGCAATAATCACTTTGTCAGCATTAAAATATGCTGTGGCGTTAGTACCTTCAGCTAAAGCTTGAGTCTGCTCCACTGGCAACGTCGCACACAGCGTCTGGCCGTCTGGCAACGTCATTAACACCTCACACTGTTCTGCGCCGCGTTCGATATGACTAATCATGCCATGCAACTGATTATCGGCGGCCTGAGCGATAGCATCGTCCTGGGTGATCCCCACCCACGGTGCTTTCAACAGAATTAATACTTCTTTACCTTCCTCAAGACCCAAACGCTCACCGCTTTGCGCAGTAATCGCCACCTTCAGACGCGTTTCGCCATCGGCCAACAGGACGTCGACATGCTGTTGAACCTGATCGTGGTCGCGAGCGGTAATCGTGCCAAACCATTGGTTACGGGCGCTGGTTTGCAGTGAAAAGCGGGAAATGGCTGCCAGCAGGCTATTGAGCGGCAGCGCATCGTCATCGCTCAACACATCAAACGCTTTTTGCTGAATTTGTGCGAGTAAATCATACAGTTGGATAAGACGCTGGCCGTAACGCGTCAACACCGCGCCGCCGCCGCCTTTACCGCCAGTGGCGCGCTCAACCAGCGTCTGCTCACTGAGTTGGTTCATTTCGTTAATCGCATCCCAGGCGCTTTTATAACTGATACCTGCATCCTTCGCGCCCTGACTGATGGAACCGGAAAGCGCAATGTGCTTAAGCAGAGAAATGCGACGGGGATCGGCAAACAGTTTTTGCTGAAGTTTCAGCGTAAGAAGGATTTCGGCCTGCATCACAAGCTCCTGGCAAAAAAGGGTATTGTGACGGAAAACCGCGTGCGCGCAAAGCCAACCGCACAAAAGGGGAGTGCTTTTCTGTGTTATGTGGTTAGAATACAACTAAGGACTATATCTGGAGTTGACCATGTTAGAGTTATTGAAAAGTCTGGTATTCGCCGTAATCATGGTACCTGTGGTGATGGCCATCATTCTGGGTCTGATTTACGGACTGGGTGAAGTGTTCAACATTTTCTCCGGTATCGGTCAGAAAGACCAGTCCAGACAGAATCATTGATTCCCCAAACGCCCGCTCAGTCGGGCGTTTATATTTTTGCCTTTCAGCCCGTTATCTCTGCCAACTGTTTCTCAAGATCCTGCTTCTCCTGCCGATATTTTCATGGTGTAACCTCTAATTGGTATTAATAACCGCTGGGAAAATCCTGACTTAACCGTTATATTTGCGCGTACATAACGAAACTCAAAGGAGCTACAGATGGCACGCACATGGTTACGCTTGTTTGCAGGGGCGACGCTTTCTCTTTCTGTCGCAGGACAAGCATTGGCGGATGAAGGGAAAATCACGGTATTCGCAGCGGCTTCGCTCACCAACGCGATGCAGGATATTGCGACGCAATACAAAAAAGAGAAGAACGTTGACGTCGTCTCCTCTTTTGCCTCTTCTTCTACGCTGGCGCGTCAGATTGAAGCGGGCGCGCCTGCTGACCTGTTTATTTCTGCCGATCAGAAATGGATGGATTATGCGGTCGACAAAAAATCGATTGATACCGCCACGCGTGAAACGCTGTTAGGGAACAGTCTGGTGGTTGTGGCGCCGAAAGCCAGCGCCCAGAAAGACGTTACTATCGACAGTAACACCAACTGGACCCGTCTGCTGAATGGTGGCCGTCTGGCTGTCGGCGATCCGGAACATGTTCCGGCAGGCATTTATGCCAAGGAAGCACTGCAAAAATTGGGCGCATGGGATACCCTTGCCCCAAAACTGGCACCTGCGGAAGACGTACGCGGTGCGTTGGCGCTGGTTGAACGTAATGAAGCGCCGCTGGGCATCGTCTATGGTTCCGATGCTGTCGCCAGCAAAGGCGTCAAGGTTGTCGCGACCTTCCCGGAAGATTCACACCAAAAAGTGGAATACCCTATCGCAATTGTTGATGGGCATAAAAACGCAACGGTCAGCGCGTTCTATGATTACCTGAAAGGACCGCAGGCTGCTGAAATCTTTAAACGTTATGGATTTACGACCAAGTAATGATACTGACCGATCCTGAATGGCAGGCCGTCATACTGAGCCTGAAAGTTTCTTCCCTGGCCGTGCTGTTTAGTCTGCCGTTTGGGATCTTCTTTGCCTGGCTGCTTGTGCGCTGCAAGTTCCCGGGCAAAGCGCTGCTCGACAGCGTTTTGCATTTGCCGTTGGTGCTGCCGCCAGTGGTGGTGGGGTATCTGCTGTTGGTCGCCATGGGGCGGCGCGGATTTATCGGCGAGCGGCTGTATGACTGGTTTGGCATCACCTTTGCCTTTAGCTGGCGCGGTGCGGTGCTGGCCGCGGCGGTGATGTCTTTCCCTCTTATGGTACGGGCAATTCGTCTGGCGCTGGAAGGCGTCGACGTCAAGCTGGAGCAGGCGGCCCGAACGCTGGGCGCCGGGCGCTGGCGCGTATTCATGACAATTACCTTACCGCTGATGCTGCCCGGCATTATTGTCGGGACGGTACTGGCGTTCGCGCGTTCCCTCGGGGAATTCGGCGCAACGATTACCTTTGTCTCCAATATTCCTGGCGAAACCCGCACCATCCCCTCGGCGATGTATACCCTGATCCAAACGCCTGGCGGCGAAAGCGCAGCGGCAAGGTTATGCATTATTTCTATTGTGTTGGCGCTGATTTCACTGCTGATTTCGGAATGGCTGGCGCGTATTAGCCGTGAGCGGACGGGGCGATAAGCATGCTGGAACTTAACTTCTCCCAGACGCTGGGAACCCATTGCCTGACGCTCAACGAAACGCTGCCTGCCAGTGGGATTACGGCTATTTTTGGTGTCTCCGGCGCGGGGAAAACCTCGCTGATTAACGCTATCAGCGGCCTGACACAGCCGCAGTCCGGACGTATTGTACTTAACGGTCGGGTGCTAAACGATGTCGAGAAGGGTATTTGCTTAACCCCTGAAAAGCGTCGGGTGGGCTATGTATTCCAGGATGCGCGTCTGTTTCCTCATTATAAGGTGCGCGGTAACCTGCGTTACGGGATGGCGAAAAGCATGGCCGGGCAGTTTGATAAGCTGGTGGCGCTGCTGGGCATTGAACCGCTGCTCGATCGCCTACCGGGAAGCCTTTCTGGCGGCGAAAAACAGCGCGTTGCCATTGGTCGGGCGCTGCTTACCGCGCCAGAGCTATTGCTGCTTGATGAACCGTTAGCCTCACTGGATATTCCGCGCAAACGCGAACTGTTGCCTTATCTGCAACGCCTGGCGCGCGAAATTAATATCCCGATGCTGTATGTCAGCCACTCGCTTGATGAGATTTTGCACCTGGCAGACAAAGTGATGGTGCTGGAAAACGGGCAGGTCAAAGCATTTGGTTCGCTGGAGGATGTCTGGGGGAGTAGCGTAATGCACCCCTGGTTGCCGAAAGAGCAGCAGAGCAGCATTCTGAAAGTCAGCGTGCTGGAACATCATCCTCACTATGCGATGACCGCGCTGGCGCTGGGCGATCAGCATCTGTGGGTCAACAAGCTTGAGCAGCCGCTGCAATCCGTGCTGCGCATTCGCATTCAGGCGTCTGATGTTTCGCTGGTACTCCAACCGCCGCAGCAGACCAGTATTCGTAACATACTGCGTGCGAAGGTCGCCCAGTGCTATGACGATAACGGTCAGGTGGAAGTGCAGCTTGAGGTGGGCGGGAAAACGCTGTGGGCGAGGATAAGCCCGTGGGCCAGGGATGAGCTTGGCATCAAACCTGGCCTGTGGCTATACGCGCAAATTAAGAGCGTGTCGATCACCGCCTGATTACAGCAGGTGGGTGTAGATAAACTTCGCAATGCTGTCGGTGGTGTTGTCACCAATCACGATGTTGGCGCGGGCTTTGACCGCGTCATCAGCGTTACCCATCGCCACGCCGGTGCCTGCGGCTTCCAGCATGCTGATATCGTTAAAGTTGTCGCCAAAGGCGATCACATTTTCCATTGACCCGCCCTGCGCTGCAATCCACTGGCTAAGGCGTCGCCCTTTGCTGTTACCTTTACGGGCAATGTCGACCTGATCGTGCCAGGACCATTCACACTCCAGCCCCAGTTGTTGTTCAACGTCTTTACCAAACTGCAGCAGTTTTGGAATATCCTCGTCGGTCAGGGCAAATTTCCACACGGCGTTGACGTCATGCGCGGCCTGCGCCAGCGAAGGAACCTGGGTGAAGGTTGGGCGTTGTTCCGGCGGCAGCGTTTGCGCCCAGTTAGCGGTACGCACCACATGCCCGGTCGGACGCTCATACAGCATGGCCTCGTCAACATACATCAGTCCATGAATCTGATGTTCATCCAGCATTTCGATGAGCTGCAATGCCTGGTCAACCGGAAGCGGATCGGATTCCAGTACCTTTTTTGCATGATAATCATACAAGTAAGTGCCGTTGCAGCAAATTGCAGGTGTATCCAGCGCCAGTGCCTGATAAAAAGGATGAATAGCAACGTGATGGCGACCTGTGACAATGATAAGTTGGTAGCCTGCTTCTCTGGCGCGTGAGAGCGCTTCAAGAGAGGATGGCAACAAGGTTTTTTTCGGGGTCAGCAAGGTACCGTCTAAATCCAGGGCAATCACGCGTGCGGTCATAGGTTTTTCCAGATTAAGGTTGAGAATTGTGTCTGCTGGAATGGTACACCGAGACGGGGGCCGGACAAAATTCTGAGTCTTAATTAAGCATTCACCGTTAAAAGCGTCTACCTTAGGCGTGTGTCAGGCAATTGCAGCCACCTGCCAACAAGCAAAGGAGTATTCATGAAACAAACCGTTTATACCGCCAGTCCTGAGAGTCAGCAAATCCATGTCTGGAGCCTGAATCACGACGGTTCTTTGACGCTGACCCAGGTGGTTGATGTGCCGGGTCAGGTACAGCCGATGGTCGTCAGCCCGGATAAGCGCTATCTCTATGTCGGTGTGCGCCCGGAGTTTCGTGTTCTGGCATATCGTATTGCGCCTGATGACGGTGCGCTGACCTTCGTTGCGGAGTCTGCGCTGCCGGGTAGCCCGACGCATATATCTACCGATCATCAGGGCCGTTTTGTGTTTGTCGGCTCCTATAATGCGGGCAGCGTGAGCGTCACGCGTCTGGAAGATGGGCTGCCGGTGGAACTAGTAGATGCGGTTGAAGGTCTTGACGGCTGCCACTCGGCCAACATCTCTCCGGATAACCGCATTCTGTGGGTCCCGGCGTTGAAGCAGGATCGTATCTGTCTGTTTGATGTCAGCGATGATGGCCATCTGATCGCTCAGGAGCCAGCAGAAGTGACCACCGTGGAAGGTGCGGGTCCGCGTCATATGGTGTTCCATCCGAATAAGCAATACGCCTATTGCGTGAATGAGCTGAACAGTTCTGTTGACGTCTGGGAGCTGAAAGATCCGCACGGCAAAATTGAATGCGTGCAGACGCTGGATATGATGCCTGCTGATTTCTCCGATACCCGTTGGGCGGCAGATATTCATATTACGCCAGATGGTCGTCACCTGTATGCCTGCGATCGTACCGCCAGTCTGATTACGGTGTTTAGCGTCTCAGAAGACGGAAGCGTGCTGACGAAAGAAGGCTTCCAGCCGACCGAAACGCAACCGCGCGGTTTTAATATTGACCACAGCGGTAAATACCTGATCGCCGCCGGACAAAAATCTCATCACATCGCGGTGTACGAGATCGCAGGTGCCCAAGGACTGCTGACTAAAAAAGGCCGCTATGCGGTAGGCCAGGGCCCGATGTGGGTGGTGGTTAACGCGTACTAAAAACGCGCGGGATGATAAGCGATCCGCAATCCTTTGCAGGTTGCGGATTTTTTTATGCTTATTTAAGCCGCGGTACACTTTCCTGAAGTTCGGCAACAGATTTCCAAAGACTATCTTTGTGGTCAGCCCATAAATTAAGCAGCAGGGAGAAAAAGCGTTCAGCGGGCGGTGAGAGAACCGCATCTTTTCGGCGGATAACTCCCATAGTGCGTCTGATGACCGGTTCAATCAGCGGGATCCCTATCAGCGTGGGATGCGGCGTCTGTGGCATTGCAAGTCCCGGTAACGCGGAAACGCCGAGCCCGGCCTCAACCAGCCCCAGTGACGTCGACAAATGGCGAACCTCATAGAACCAATCCAATTTCCATGGCTTATCGGCCAAATGTTGTTCAATCAGCAATCGGTTACCGCTTGAGGATCGAACGCCTATCAATTTGTAATTCAGCAATTCTTCCCACTCAACCAACTGCTTACTGGCGAGCGGATGATCGCGCCGACAGGCCAGAACAAACGGTTCATTAACCAGAGGCGTGAACTCGATAGAGGAATTTGTGATGTTGTTCATGTTTATTCCAAAATCAGCCTCGTTACACAGTACGGATTCCATACAATTATTCGTGCCTTGTTCAATAATTCGCACTTTGATGTTGGGATACCGTTCATTAAATTTGCCTATCGCTAACGGTAAAAAATAGAATACCGCGGTGGGAATACAAGACAATGTCACCATTCCGTGATGATGAGTATTTATTTCACTAATGTTAAATATAGTTTCATCTAACGCGCTGATTAATTTCCTGGCTTCAGGTAATAACATTTCCCCCGCTTTTGTTAATGTTACTTTGCGAGTTGTTCTTTCAAAGAGCTGAGTATGTAAATACTCTTCCATTTTTTTTATTCTGCGCGTTAATGCAGGTTGCGTAATATTAAGTAAGTTTGCAGCCTTGTTAAAAGAATCGGATTCTGCCAGCGTGACGAATGCCTTCATGCTCGATAGCTCGTGTTTCATTCTGACTCCGGACAATATCAGGGGGATCCCCTACCGTTGATGAATGTACCCAGTGTATCTGCTTTTTTTAAGTCTCATTAATAAAAATAAATCATTAATCTCGCAAACAAAGTCATTAGCCACCTTTTTCATGGCGTGTAACCCTATTCTTAGTGGAATAATATATGAGAGCATTGTTATGAAAAAAATACCTTGCGTTATGATGCGCGGAGGCACTTCCCGAGGCGCATTTTTATTAGCACAAGATCTCCCGGAAGACGAAAAACAGCGTGATAAAGTATTGGTTGGAATTATGGGTTCCGGTAATGCGTTAGAAATTGACGGCATTGGCGGTGGCAATCCGTTAACCAGTAAAGTAGCCATTGTTAGCCGTTCAAACGATCCTGGTGCTGATATCGATTATTTATTTGCGCAGGTGCTGGTACATGAGCAACGGGTTGATACCACGCCGAACTGTGGCAATATGCTTTCCGCCGTTGGCGCGTTTGCTATTGAAAAGGGGCTGATTGCAGCTTCCGCGCCGACCACCCGCGTGCGTATTCGCAATGTGAACACCAACACCTTTATCGAAGCTGATATCCAGACACCGCACGGTGTTGTTGAGTATGAAGGAACCGCAAGAATTGATGGTGTACCGGGAACATCCGCCCCTATTGCGCTGACGTTTCTCAATGCCGCGGGCTCGAAAACTGGACATATTTTCCCGACGGGCCAGCAGATCGATTATATCGACTCCGTTCCTGTTACCTGTATGGATATGGCGACGCCAGTGGTAATTATCCCTGCCGAATATCTGGGGAAAACCGGATATGAGTTACCGGAAAATTTGGATGCAGACAGCGAATTATTATCGCGTATTGAATCTATTCGTTTACAGGCTGGTAAGGCGATGGGGCTGGGTGATGTCAGTAATAAGGTGATCCCAAAACCCATTCTCATTTCTGCGGCGCGAAATGGCGGCGCAATTAATGTTCGTTATTTTATGCCGCACTCATGCCATAAAGCACTGGCGATTACCGGGGCGATAGCTATCGCCAGCAGTTGTGCCATTAACGGTACTGTCACGCGTCAGGTAACGGCAGGGGCACAGTATGGAAATATCACTATCGAACATCCTGGCGGCGTTCTTGATATTTATTTAACGAATGAGGGCGACGAACCTTCTACCATCCGGGCGTCGGTTATTCGTACCGCCAGAAAAATTTTCGCTGGTGACGTTTATCTTCCCTGACAGCATTGACCTCATTTTGCTGTGATTACGGAAAATCGAGAAACATTCTGTATGACCTGTACAGATTATCCAGGATTCAAAAATGAACGTTAAGTCATTATGGAAGCTAATATTAATATTAGTCATCCCCTGTATTATAGGATTTATTCCTGCGCCAGCGGGATTAAGTGAACTGGCATGGGTGCTGTTTGGTATTTATCTTGCCGCCATTGTCGGACTGGTGATCAAGCCTTTTCCTGAACCCGTCGTGTTATTAATTGCTGTTGCCGCGTCAATGGTGGTTGTCGGCAATTTAGGCCACGGGGTACTGAAAACCAGCAGTGTGTTGAGCGGCTATGCTTCCGGCACCACATGGTTGGTTTTCTCGGCGTTTACCTTAAGCGCCGCTTTTGTGACGACGGGGTTGGGCAAGCGCATTGCTTATATCCTGATCGGTAAAATAGGCAATACCACGCTTGGTCTTGGCTATGTGACCGTATTTCTTGACCTGGTATTGGCCCCGGCCACACCGTCAAATACCGCACGAGCAGGAGGAATCGTATTACCCATCATCAATAGCGTGGCGGTGGCGTTGGGTTCTGAACCAGACAAAAGCCCACGACGTGTAGGCCACTATCTGATGATGACGGTCTATATGGTGACCAAAACAACCAGCTATATGTTTTTTACCGCGATGGCAGGCAATATTCTGGCATTGAAAATGATCAATGATATCTGCCACTTGCAACTGAGTTGGGGCGGGTGGGCGCTTGCTGCGAGTTTGCCAGGCCTGGTTATGCTGCTGGCGACGCCGTTAGTCATCTATTTTATGTATCCACCTGAAATTAAAAAGGTTGATAACAAAACTATCGCCAAGGCCGGGCTTGAGGATTTGGGGCCCATGAAGGTGCGAGAAAAAATGCTGCTGGGCATTTTTGTTCTCGCGCTATTGGGATGGATCTTCAGTAAAACGCTCGGCGTTGATGAATCAACGGTGGCTATTGTCGTAATGGGTATGATGCTCTTGTTAGGTGTCGTAACTTGGGATGATGTCGTTAAAAATAAGGGTGGCTGGAATACCTTAATCTGGTACGGCGGTATTATCGGCTTAAGTTCATTATTATCAAAAGTGAAGTTTTTTGACTGGTTAGCTGAACTCTTCAAAAATAACCTCGACTTTGGCAATCATGGCAACGTTGCGTTCTTTGTTATTCTCTTTTTGAGTATTATCGTTCGTTATTTCTTTGCCTCAGGCAGCGCGTATATTGTGGCGATGATGCCGGTGTTTGCCATGCTGGCGAATGTCTCTGGCGCACCGCTGATGTTAACCGCGCTGGCATTACTCTTCTCTAACTCGTATGGCGGAATGGTCACCCATTATGGTGGCGCTGCTGGACCGGTCATTTTTGGTGTCGGATATAACGATATCAAATCGTGGTGGCTGGTTGGTGCAATGCTGACATTCTTAACGTTCCTGGTCCATATTACGCTGGGGATCTGGTGGTGGAATATGTTGATTGGCTGGAACCTGGTCTAATTAAATTACATCGTTCATTGGTTGTCTGTGCTCTGTTCAGAGCACAGCAATGTGGAGTATCTAATGATTAAACTTTATGAGAAAGGAATTTACCTCTCCGGTAATAATGAAATTATCGCTGAGGAAAACTTATCTGAACATATCTGCAAAGAAGAGGCGAAAAAAGGAACTATCGCGTGGTCGATTCTTTCTGCGCATAATACTTCCGCAGACATGAAAAAACTTAAAATTAAATTTGATTCATTGACCTCACACGATATTACTTTTGTCGGTATTATTCAGACGGCAAAAGCCTCGGGGATGGCGCGTTTTCCGCTGCCGTATGTACTGACTAACTGCCATAACTCATTGTGTGCTGTAGGCGGAACCATCAACGGCGACGATCATATGTTTGGTCTGTCAGCAGCCCAGCGTTATGGCGGTATCTTTGTACCGCCACATATTGCCGTCATCCATCAATATATGCGTGAAATGATGGCGGGTGGCGGAAAAATGATCCTCGGCTCAGACAGCCATACGCGTTATGGCGCATTAGGCACAATGGCTGTGGGAGAAGGGGGCGGGGAGCTGGTCAAACAGCTGTTAAACGATACCTGGGATATTGATTATCCCGGCGTGGTTGCTGTTTATCTGACCGGTAAGCCTGCAGCGGGCGTAGGCCCACAGGATGTCGCATTAGCGATTATCGGCGCAGTGTTTAAAAATGGCTACGTCAAAAATAAAGTCATGGAGTTTGTCGGCCCTGGCATCAGTCATCTCTCAACGGATTTCCGTAACAGTGTGGATGTGATGACCACCGAAACCACCTGCCTGAGCTCCGTCTGGCAAACGGATGACGAGACTCGCAGTTGGCTGGCATTACATGGCCGTGAACAAGATTATTGCCAGCTCACCCCGCAGCCAATGGCCTGGTATGATGGTTGTATTTATGTTGACCTGAGTGCGATTAAACCGATGATCGCGCTGCCCTTCCATCCAAGTAATGTCTATGAGATTGCTACGCTTAATGAAAATCTGACTGATATTCTGCGCGAGATCGAAATTGAATCTGCGCGTATTGCACAGGGTAAAGCCAGCCTGTCGTTGTTGGATAAAGTGGAAAATGGTCGATTAAAAGTACAGCAGGGGATCATTGCCGGATGCTCGGGCGGTAACTATGAAAACGTCATTGCTGCGGCGCAGGCATTACGCGGTCAATCCTGCGGCAGCGATGCTTTCTCGCTGGCCGTCTATCCCTCGTCACAGCCGGTGTTTATGGATTTAGCACAGAAAGGGGTCGTTGCGGATCTGCTCGGCGCAGGTGCCATCATCAGAACCGCTTTCTGCGGTCCCTGCTTCGGCGCGGGCGACACGCCAATCAACAACGGGCTTAGCATCCGCCATACCACACGTAACTTCCCTAACCGTGAAGGTTCGAAACCGGGCAATGGGCAAATGTCCGCCGTTGCGCTGATGGATGCGCGTTCGATAGCGGCGACGGCGGCCAGGGGGGGATACCTCACCGCCGCGACCGAACTGGACTGCTGGGATAAGGTGCCGGACTATGCGTTTAACCCTGCGCCTTATAAAAGCCGCGTTTATCAGGGGTATGTCAAAGGGGCCACGCAGCAGCCGTTAATTTATGGCCCCAATATCAAAGACTGGCCGGAAATGGGGGCGCTTACGCAAAATATTCTGCTGAAAGTGGCCTCAAAGATCCTTGATGACGTGACGACGACGGATGAGCTGATACCGTCCGGAGAAACCTCTTCATATCGCTCTAATCCTTTGGGACTGGCTGAATTTACGCTTTCCCGACGCGATCCCGGGTATGTGGCGAGAAGTAAAGCCACTGCCGAGCTGGAAAAAAGGCGCCTCGCAGGTGATGTTAGCGAGCTGGCGCCAGTCTTCGAACGCATCCGACAGATTGCTGGTCACGAAAATGTGCAACCGCTGGACACTGAGATTGGCAGCATGATTTATGCCGTGAAGCCTGGGGATGGTTCCGCACGCGAGCAGGCGGCAAGCTGTCAGCGAGTGATTGGCGGTTTGGCGAATATCGCCCAGGAATATGCCACTAAGCGTTACCGCTCTAATGTGATCAACTGGGGTATGTTGCCGTTACAAATGGCCGAGAAACCAACTTTTGAGGTCGGGGACTACATCTACATTCCTGGTATTTGCCACGCGTTGGATCAATGCAGTGACGCGATCAAAGCGTACGTCCTTCATGATGATGGTGCGGTGAGTGAAATCAGTTTGTATATGGAAAGTCTGACCGCAGAAGAGCGTGAAATTATTAAGGCGGGGAGTTTGATTAACTTTAACAAAGCGCGTTTGGCGTAAAGCGACCTGTAGGCCGGATGGCGGTTTTCTCCGCCCTCCGGCACATTGCCCGGTAGCGCAAATTTGCATACCGGGCCTACAGAAGGGGATGACGTTTACTGCTTAGGCTCTGCAACCACTTTGCTACCAATACCGCGGTTGTTGTATTCCCACATGCGGTTGAAGTTAGTGTCGTTCAGGTTGCGCTGGATTTCGCCTTTATCATCTTCCGCCCCGGTATTACCGGTAAAGGGATGTTTCGAGATAACACTGTCAGCCCACGGTTTCGCCATGTTAAAGCCTTCGTTAATCACGCTGTCGCGAATAACCACCTGTCCATTGGTGTTAGAATCAACATCCAGCGAGCGGCCTAGCTGCGCCACGCCATCACCACTTGCCGTGAAGCGGCTATTGATAGCCAGGAAACCGTAGTAGATGTTTGACAGGGTAGCCGGTGCAAACACGTACGCTTCCTGCTGGGTACGGGAGTTCACTACGCGGAAATCGGTGTTATCGAATACCACCGCGCCACGACCGGACACGATATCCACATCGCCTTCAATGTAGCTGTTGGTCACCAGCGTACGCGGCTGACGATCGTTTTCCAGACGGTTTTGTACGCCGCTGTTGGTTACGAAGAAGGTGTTCTGGCGACCCAGGATGTTGACCTTGTTAATCTGCACTTTATCGCCATCGGTACGCAGTGCGACTGCCGGATGGTTACCTGCATCAACGCTATCACCGAGGTTATTTTCGATGGTCAGGTTCTGCAATTGCAGACCGTTATTTTGCGTCCAAACGACCGCCGAACACATCACGCCAATATTCGTGCCGCGCTTGCTCTGGCAATTATCAAACATATACCACGCAGGTTTACCCGGCATATATTTACCGCCCGGATTCACCGTACGACGCCAGTCAGCGGTGCTCATATCACCGTCAATGGCCTGGCCAATTTTAACATCCAGCGGTTTTTCACCAGTACCGTAAAGCGTCAGGCTTCCTGTCGCTGCCGGGATATAGACCGTGCCCTGATATTCGCCCGGCATGATCGCGATGTACTGACGTTTGTTGGTACGTTTGATGATTGCCGCATCAACCGCGGCCTGAATGCTGGTATGCGTCACGCCCTGGGTGCCTGCCGGGCCAACGACAAAGTCAGGCTGCGCGGGCAAAGTAATAGCAGAGGGGCTCCACGGCGCGGTGTTTGGCGTCAGCGCGGAAAAATAGTGCGCGGCGACGAAGTTTTTCGCTTCATTGGCCGACAGAATCGGGCGCGAAGCGGTGCCTGGCGCGGTCTGATCGGAAGGAATTTGATCGGGCGGTGTAGAGCTACAGGCGGTCAGCGTCACGCCAAAAGCCATTGCCAGCGCCAGACGGGAAACTGATGATATGTTCACAGGTTGCTCCGGGCTTTGAAAGTTATCCATTGAAGCCTGCTTTTTTATACTAAGTTGAGCGAAACGGGAAGGTTAAAAGGTAAAAAGTTCTTTTTTATCGCCCTAATGCCCGGCGCGGAGAGACCTTATATCACAAATAGATAACAATTATGGTCCTTCAGGTTGACAACATCCGCGGAATCAAAAATAAATGTCTATACAACCTATGACAAGTGGTGAGTCGAATGCAGCAATTCTTCCCTGATGATGTCATCTGGCGCAATGTTCGCCTGGCGACCATGGATCCTGAACGTGATAACCCGTATGGGCTGGTGGATGGGCATGCGTTGATCGTCCGCCAGGGTAAGATTCGCGCTATCGTGCCGGAGTCTTCTTTATACCTCACGCATGACAATACCTTTGACATGCAGGGCCGGCTGGTGACGCCTGGCCTGATTGACTGCCATACCCACCTGGTATTTGGCGGGAATCGCGCAGGTGAATGGGAGCAGCGGCTTAACGGTGTTTCTTACCAGCAGATAAGCGCCCAGGGGGGCGGTATTAATGCCACCGTGTCGGCGACCCGTAGCGCCACTGATGAACAACTTCTTCATATAGCGCATCAGCGCATGGAGCGGTTGATCAAAGAAGGCGTTACGCTACTGGAAATAAAGTCTGGTTATGGTCTGGATTTGCAGACAGAAGAGAAAATTTTACGGGTCGTGGCAGCGCTGGCGGCGGAAAACACCGTCGAAATAAGCCCGACGCTGTTGGCCGCGCATGCTACCCCGGCGGAATACCGGGGCGATCCTGACGGCTATATTACGCTGGTGTGCGAGACTATTTTGCCGCAGCTGTGGGAACAAGGGCTGTTCGAGACCGTCGATCTGTTCTGCGAAAGCGTCGGTTTTACGCTGGCGCAGAGTGAGCGGGTATTTCAGGCCGCACAGGCGCTGGGCATCCCGGTCAAAGCGCATGTTGAACAACTGTCATTGCTCGGCGGCGCTCAACTGGTGAGCCGCTACCACGGTTTATCCGCCGATCATATTGAATATCTTGATGAAGCGGGCGTGGCGGCGATGAGCCAAAGCGGTACGGTTGGAGTGTTGTTGCCCGGCGCTTTCTATTTCCTCAAAGAGCAACAGCGTCCGCCGGTAGAGTTGTTACGGCAATATCAGGTACCGATGGCGGTGGCGACGGACTTCAACCCTGGCACCAGTCCGTTTATCAGTCTGCACTGGGCGATGAACATGGCTTGCGTCCAGTTTGGCTTAACGCCGGAAGAAGCGTGGGCTGGCGTCACCCGTCATGCGGCCCGGGCGCTGGGCCGTCGTGCCACTCACGGTCAATTGAAGGCCGGATTTGTGGCCGATTTTGTGGTGTGGGATGCCGAACTCCCGGTCGAGATCCTCTATGAGCCTGGGCGTAACCCGCTCTACCAACGTGTATTCAAAGGACAACCTGCATGACTAACTGGCAACCTGCTTCTCCTGCGCTATGGCAGGGGCGAGATGACCGCGCCGAGTCGCCGACTGCGCTGCGCCTGTTTCAGACCATTACTCTGAGTCCGGCGTTTTCCCCGGAAATGTACTCTGAGCAGATAGCACTGCTTGGTTTTGCCTGTGATGAAGGCGTTAAACGTAATCAGGGGCGTACGGGAGCGGCGGGAGCGCCAGACGCGCTACGTAAAGCGCTGGCGAATTTAGCCAGTCACGACGGGCATCAGCGGCTGGTGGATCTGGGAAATATTGTGGCGCAGGCCCCCGATCTTGAGGGCGCGCAGCAGGCGCTACGCAAGGCGGTACAGCGCTGTCAGCAGGAGAATATGCGTACCCTGGTACTGGGGGGAGGACACGAAACCGCGTTTGCGCATGGCGCTGGCGTGCTGGATGCGTTCCCGCAGGCAAAAGTGGGAATCATCAATTTCGACGCGCATCTCGATTTGCGTCATGCCGAACAGGCCACATCCGGTACGCCGTTTCGTCAGTTAGCGCACCTTTGCGATGAACAGCAGCGCGGATTTCACTATGCCTGTATCGGCGTCAATCGGGCGGCGAATACCCAGGCGCTGTGGGATGAAGCGCAGCGGCTCGGTGTCACCGTGGTGGAAGATTTGCACTGTGAGTCGGCACAAGCCCAGCTGGCGCAGTTTGCCTCTGGCGTGGATGTCATCTATCTGACTATCGACCTTGACGTGCTGCCGGTTTGGGAAATGCCCGCGGTGTCAGCGCCCGCCGCGCTGGGCATACCGTTGGCGACGCTGTTGGGGCTGATTGAACCCCTTTGTCGTAGCGGTAAACTGCAGGCGGTGGATATGGTTGAATTTAATCCACGCTTTGACGATGATGGCAGAGCGGCACGCGTTGCGGCGCGGTTAGGCTGGCAAATCGCGCACTGGTGGCACTGACATGCCTGAGAGCGTTACGCTTATCAGGTTCGGGTAATGCCTGTAAACTGTACCCAACTACATTTCAGCTTAAGGAAGGCACACGCATGCTCCCATCCCGTTCTGCTCCAGCCCCTTTTTACGAAAAGGTAAAACAGGAGATCAGCGAAAAAATTGCCAGCGGTATCTGGCAAGCTCACGATCGTATCCCGTCTGAGGCAGAGCTGGTGGCACAGTATGGTTTTAGCCGAATGACCATCAATCGGGCGCTGCGTGAGTTAACGGATGAGGGGTTGCTGGTACGTTTGCAGGGGGTGGGGACGTTTGTCGCCGAGCCAAAAGGTCAGTCTGCGCTGTTTGAAATTCGCAGCATTGCGGATGAAATCAACGCACGTCAGCATCAGCACCGCTGTGAGGTTCTGACGCTGGAAAGAACCCAAGCCAATGCGCAGCAGGCTTTGGTGTTAAACGTGAAAGAAGGCACCGCCATTTTTCACTCCATCATGGTGCACTACGAGAACGATTTGCCGGTACAAATTGAAGATCGCTGTGTGAATGCGGAGATTGTGCCGGAGTATCTGGCGCAGGATTACAGCCAGACCACGCCTCACGCTTACCTGTCGCTGATTGCCCCTCTAACGGAAGGGGAGCACATTGTTGAAGCGGTACGTGCCAGTGCCGAAGAGTGCGCGCTGCTGAATATCAAAGAACACGATCCCTGCTTGCTGATCCGCCGCAAAACCTGGTCCGCGTCATCCATTGTCTCTCATGCCCGTTTGTTGTTTCCGGGTTCCCGCTATCGCTTGCAAGGACGGTTTATGTCCTGATGTCGGGATATCAAAACCGTGATTGCTGACGCAATATAATAAAAATGTATCTTAATTGTTAAAATCACCCTTGCGGCAGCTTGTATAGACAAGTATATGTTACTTATTTATCCGACGTTCGCGAGGAGTTTTCTGTCATGTCCCATAGCAAATATCGTCAGCAGGATATTCGTGCCCCGCGTGGCACTACCTTAACGGCCAAAAGCTGGCTGACCGAAGCGCCGCTGCGCATGTTAATGAACAACCTGGATCCTGATGTGGCGGAAAATCCGCATGAGCTGGTGGTGTACGGCGGGATTGGCCGCGCCGCGCGTGACTGGGAATGTTACGACGCCATCGTCAATGCGCTGACGCAACTGGAGAGCGATGAGACCCTGCTGGTCCAGTCGGGTAAACCGGTCGGTGTGTTCAAAACCCATGACAATGCCCCGCGCGTACTGATTGCTAACTCCAACCTGGTTCCGCACTGGGCAACCTGGGAACATTTTAACGAGCTGGATGCTAAAGGACTGGCGATGTACGGTCAGATGACCGCCGGGAGCTGGATCTACATCGGCAGCCAGGGCATCGTGCAGGGGACGTATGAAACCTTCGTTGAGGCCGGGCGTCAGCATTATCAGGGTAACCTGAGCGGACGCTGGGTGTTAACCGCCGGGCTGGGCGGCATGGGCGGGGCGCAGCCGTTAGCCGCTACGCTGGCGGGCGCATGCTCGCTGAATATTGAATGTCAGCAAAGCCGCATTGATTTCCGTCTGCGTACCCGTTACGTGGACGAGCAGGCGACATCGCTGGACGATGCGCTGGCGCGTATCGATAAATACACCCGCGAGGGTAAAGCGGTTTCCATTGCGCTGTGCGCGAACGCCGCCGACGTTGTGCCGGAGCTGGTGAAACGTGGTGTGCGCCCGGATATGGTGACCGACCAGACCAGCGCCCACGATCCGCTGCATGGTTATCTGCCGTCCGGCTGGCGCTGGGAAGAGTACCAGGCGAAAGCGGTGTCCGATCCGCAGGGCACGGTGCTGGCGGCGAAACGCTCAATGGCAACGCATGTCGAAGCGATGCTGGCGTTTAGCAAAATGGGCGTACCGACGTTTGATTACGGCAATAACATTCGCCAGATGGCCAAAGAAATGGGCGTGGAAAACGCCTTTGATTTCCCCGGCTTTGTGCCAGCGTATATTCGACCGCTGTTCTGTCGTGGTATTGGCCCGTTCCGCTGGGTGGCGCTTTCCGGCGATCCGCAGGATATTTATAAAACCGATGCCAAAGTGAAAGAGATCGTGGCTGACGATCAACATCTGCATCACTGGCTGGATATGGCGCGTGAGCGGATTAACTTCCAGGGCTTACCGGCGCGTATCTGCTGGGTCGGCCTGGAATGGCGACAGAAGCTGGGGCTGGCGTTTAATGAAATGGTGCGCAGTGGCGAAGTGTCCGCGCCAATTGTTATTGGTCGTGACCATCTGGACTCCGGCTCCGTTGCCAGCCCGAATCGCGAAACCGAAGCCATGCGCGACGGGTCTGACGCCGTATCCGACTGGCCGCTGCTAAATGCGCTGCTTAACACCGCCAGCGGCGCGACCTGGGTGTCACTGCATCACGGTGGAGGGGTAGGAATGGGGTTCTCCCAGCATGCCGGGATGGTCATTGTTTGTGATGGCACCGATGAAGCCGCTGCGCGTATCGCCCGGGTATTGCATAACGATCCGGCTACCGGGGTGATGCGCCACGCTGACGCCGGATATGATATTGCGGTGGAATGCGCCGTCGAAGAAGGGCTGAATTTGCCGATGATTGCTGCGACGCAGGGGAAACGCTGAGATGAATACCATGACATTAACGCCGGGACAACTGAGCTTTGCACAACTCCGTGACATCTGGCAGCAACCGGTCCAACTAAGCCTTGATGCCAGTGCGATTGACGCCATTAACGCAAGCGTCGCCTGCGTCAATAACATTGTCGCTGAAGGCCGTACGGCATACGGTATTAATACCGGTTTTGGCCTGCTGGCCCAGACTCGTATCGCCACAGAAGATTTGCAGAATTTACAGCGCTCGTTGGTGCTTTCCCATGCGGCAGGCGTCGGCGAGGCGCTGGACGACGCGATGGTGCGTCTGATTATGGTGCTGAAAATCAACAGCCTGGCGCGCGGTTTTTCCGGTATTCGCCTGAGCGTGATTGAAGCGCTGATTGCGCTGGTGAATGCCGAAGTGTATCCGCTGATCCCGGCGAAAGGCTCAGTGGGGGCATCGGGTGACCTGGCGCCGCTGGCGCACATGTCTTTGACGCTGCTGGGCGAAGGGAAGGCGCGCTGGCAGGGGGAATGGCTCCCGGCGACCGAAGCGCTGAAAAAGGCCGGGCTGGAGCCGATAACGCTGGAAGCGAAAGAAGGGCTGGCGCTGCTCAACGGCACCCAGGCTTCGACGGCCTTTGCGCTGCGTGGACTCATTGAAGCTCAGGAACTGTTTGCGTCGGCGACGGTGTGCGGGGCGCTGACTACCGAAGCCGTGCTAGGCTCTCGTCGTCCGTTTGATGCGCGGATTCATGCCGCGCGAGGACAACGCGGACAGATTGACGCCGCGGCGCTGTACCGCCATGTGTTGACTGATTCCAGCGCGCTTTCGCAGTCGCATCATAACTGTGAAAAAGTGCAGGATCCGTATTCTCTGCGCTGTCAGCCGCAGGTGATGGGGGCATGTCTGACGCAAATGCGCCAGGTGATGGATGTTCTGCTGGTGGAAGCCAACGCGGTTTCCGACAACCCGTTGGTGTTTGCCGAAGAAGGCGATGTGATTTCCGGCGGCAACTTCCATGCTGAACCCGTGGCAATGGCGGCGGATAACCTGGCGCTGGCGATTGCGGAAATTGGGGCGTTATCGGAGCGACGCATTGCGTTAATGATGGATAAACACATGTCGCAACTGCCGCCTTTCCTGGTGAAAAATGGCGGAGTTAACTCCGGCTTTATGATTGCTCAAGTCACGGCTGCCGCGCTGGCGAGCGAGAACAAAGCGCTGGCGCATCCGCACAGCGTAGACAGCTTACCGACGTCCGCCAATCAGGAGGATCATGTGTCTATGGCCCCAGCGGCGGGTCGCAGGCTGTGGGAGATGGCGGCGAATACGCGCGGCGTGATTGCCGTGGAGTGGCTGGCGGCGTGTCAGGGAATCGATCTACGTGAAGGGTTAACCTCAAGTCCATTGCTGGAGCAGGCGCGCCAGGCGTTACGTGAGCAGGTTGCCCACTATACGCAGGATCGCTTTTTCGCCCCGGATATTGAGTCCGCGACCGAACTGTTAGCGCAAGGAACGTTGCTGAAATTGCTGCCTGATTTTCTCTAATACCCTGCCGGATGCGCTGTCGCTTATCCGGCCTACAAAAACAGGAAACCCGTAGGCCGGATGAGGCGAAGCCGACATCCGGCACAACAGAACTTAGCTAAACATTGCGGTAATTGAGGCGCTGGCGAGCGAGTGGAAGTGAACGTTAAAGCCAACCATCGCCCCGCTGGCGTCTTCATCGACATCAATACGCTCTACATCCAATGCATGAACCGTAAAGATATAGCGATGGGTTTCCCCCTTCGGCGGCGCTGCGCCGCCATAACCCGCTTTACCAAAATCCGTACGGGTCTGAATCACCCCATCCGGCAGTGCAACCAGCCCGGAGCCGAATCCTTGCGTGAGAACGCGGGTATCCGCAGGCAGATTTACGACTACCCAGTGCCACCAGCCGGAGCCGGTGGGCGCATCAGGATCGTAACAGGTCACGACAAAGCTTTTCGTCCCGGCGGGCACATCATCCCATGCAAGATGCGGGGAAATATTATCCCCGTCATATCCCATGCCGTTAAAGACGTGGCGATGCCCAAGCTTCTCCCCATCACGCAGATCGTTACTGATTAGTTTCATACTGACTCCTCTCGTTAGCCAAAAAGTGTAGCCAGAAACCGTAGAGCTTACCGCTGATTAATCGCTAAAAAATGTTGCATGGCGCACAGCCTCATTGACGGCCTGAGTCAGGCGGCGCAACTGCTCGGGCTGAATAATGTACGGCGGCATCAGATAGATCAGCTTGCCAAACGGTCGTACCCACACGCCCTGCTCGACAAAGAACTTCTGTAGCGCCGCCATATTTACCGCCTGGGTGGTTTCTATCACGCCGATGGCGCCGAGCACGCGTACGTCGGCGACCCAGTTAGAGTTCGCCGCCGGGGCCAGTTCTTCACGCAACTGCGCTTCAATGGCCGCAACCTGCGAACGCCACTCGCCGGTATTGAGAAGCGACAGGCTGGCGGAGGCGACGGCACAAGCCAGCGGATTGCCCATGAAGGTCGGACCGTGCATGAAGCAGCCCGCTTCGCCGTTGCTGATGGTTTCTGCGACCAGGCGGGTAGTCAGGGTCGCGGAAAGGGTCATCGTTCCGCCGGTTAACGCTTTGCCGAGGCACAAAATATCCGGCGTAATATCGGCGTGCTCACAGGCAAACAGCTTGCCGGTGCGGCCAAATCCGGTGGCAATCTCATCGGCAATCAGCAGGATGCCTTCCCGGTCGCACATCTTACGGATACGCTTTAACCACTCAGGATGGTACATGCGCATGCCGCCAGCGCCCTGCACAATTGGCTCGAGGATCACCGCCGCAATCTCGTGACGATGCGCGGCCATCAGGCGGGCAAAAGGCACCATGTCCAGTTCGTCCCACTCGCCGCCCATGCGGCTTTGCGGCGCAGGCGCAAACAGGTTTTCCGGCAGATACCCTTTCCACAGACTGTGCATTGAGTTGTCAGGATCGCAGACCGACATCGCGCCGAAGGTATCGCCGTGATAGCCGTTACGAAATGTCAGGAAACGCTGACGAGATTCCCCTTTGGCGTGCCAGTATTGCAGCGCCATTTTCATCGCCACTTCCACGGCGACCGAACCTGAATCCGCGAGAAAAACGCACTCCAGCGCTTCGGGCGTCATGTCCACCAGTTGGCGACACAGCGTGATGGCCGGGGCATGGGTAATGCCGCCAAACATCACATGCGACATGGCGTCAATCTGCGTTTTCATTGCGGTGTTCAACTGCGGATGATTGTAACCATGGATCGCCGCCCACCAGGATGACATCCCGTCAATGAGCCGCTCGCCGTTGGCTAAAATCAGTTCGCAACCTTCGGCCCGCGCCACCGGATACACCGGCAACGGGGAGGTCATGGAGGTGTAAGGGTGCCAGATATGGCGTTGGTCAAACGCAAGATCGTCCGTTGTCATAATCGACTTGTAAACCAAATTAAAAAGATTTAGGTTTACGAGTCTACACCAAACTAACAACGAAACGTATACCAATATGGCTCATTCTTCTCGCTGGACAATGTCGCAAGTCACCGAATTATTTGAAAAACCACTGTTGGATCTGCTGTTTGAAGCGCAACAGGTTCATCGTCAGCACTTCGATCCGCAGCAGGTACAGGTCAGTACGCTGTTGTCAATTAAGACCGGCGCCTGCCCGGAAGACTGCAAATATTGTCCGCAAAGTTCCCGCTATAAAACGGGTCTGGAAACGGAACGCCTGATGGAAGTGGAACAGGTACTGGACTCGGCGCGTAAAGCGAAGCAGGCCGGTTCAACGCGGTTTTGCATGGGGGCGGCGTGGAAGAATCCGCACGAGCGCGATATGCCTTACCTGGAACAGATGGTTCAGGGCGTGAAAGAGTTGGGGCTGGAAGCCTGCATGACGCTGGGCACGCTCAACGAAACCCAGGCCCAGCGTCTGGCTGATGCGGGTCTGGACTACTACAACCACAACCTCGACACCTCGCCGGAATTTTACGGCAATATCATCACCACCCGGTCTTATCAGGAACGTCTGGATACGCTGGATAAAGTGCGCGAAGCCGGGATTAAAGTCTGTTCAGGCGGTATTGTCGGATTAGGCGAAACGGTCACCGATCGCGCAGGTCTGCTGCTGCAATTAGCCAATCTGCCGACGCCGCCGGAAAGCGTGCCGATCAACATGCTGGTGAAAGTGAAGGGCACGCCGCTGGCGGATAACGACGACGTCGACGCGTTTGATTTCATCCGTACCATCGCCGTGGCGCGCATCATGATGCCAACCTCTTACGTGCGTCTTTCTGCCGGGCGCGAGCAGATGAACGAGCAAACCCAGGCGATGTGCTTTATGGCCGGGGCTAACTCGATTTTCTACGGCTGCAAACTGCTGACCACGCCGAACCCGAACGAAGATAAAGATTTGCTGTTGTTCCGCAAGCTGGGCCTCAACCCGCAGCAAACGGCGGTGCTGGCGGGGGATAACGAACAGCAACAACGTCTGGAGCAGGCGCTGCGTACCCCGGATACCGACGATTACTACAACGCGGCAACCGTATGACCTGGCAGCAAAAAATTGACGATGCGCTTACGGCGCGTCGTCGCGCTGATGCGTGGCGTCGGCGCTATGCGGTGACCCAGGGCGCCGGTCGCTGGCTGCAGGCCGACGGCCGCCAGTATCTTAACTTCTCCAGCAACGACTACCTTGGCTTAAGCCACCATCCGCAGATTATCTGCGCGTGGCAGCAGGGAGCTGAACGTTTTGGCGTCGGCAGCGGCGGGTCAGGTCATGTCAGCGGTTATTCCGTGGCTCACCAGGCGCTGGAAGAAGAGCTGGCGCAGTGGCTGGGCTATTCGCGGGCGCTGTTATTTATCTCCGGTTTTGCCGCTAATCAGGCGGTGATAGCCGCACTGATGGAAAAAGACGATCGCATTGTCGCCGACAGGCTTAGCCATGCCTCGCTGTTGGAGGCTGCCAGCCTTAACCCTGCTATTTTACGTCGCTTTACCCATAACGATCCGCAACATCTGGAGCGTCTGCTGACTTCCCCCTGTCCGGGGCAGCAGCTCGTGGTCACTGAAGGCGTTTTCAGCATGGATGGCGACAGCGCGCCGCTCGCTGAAATCCACGCGGCAGCGGAACGACACGGTGCGTGGCTGCTGGTGGACGATGCGCACGGCGTTGGCGTAACCGGTGCAGAAGGGCGCGGCTCCTGCTGGCGACAGCAGGTGAAACCCGAACTGTTAGTGGTAACGTTTGGCAAAGGATTTGGCGTCAGCGGCGCGGCAATCCTGTGTTCTGACAGCGTGGCCGACTATCTGTTGCAGTACGCCCGCCATCTGATCTACAGCACCAGTATGCCTCCGGCGCAGGCTCAGGCCCTGCGCGCCGCGCTGGCGGTGATCCGCAGCCGTGAAGGTGATGAACGCCGGGAAAAGTTAGCGATGCTGATCCAGCGTTTTCGCGCTGGGGTGAATACACCAGGCTTAACGCTGGCGAATTCTTCCAGTGCTATTCAGCCACTGATCGTTGGCGATAACCATAAAGCCCTGCAGCTGGCGGATGCGCTACGGCAACAAGGATGCTGGGTGACGGCAATTCGCCCACCGACGGTGCCCATCGGTACGGCCAGATTACGGCTGACGCTGACCCAGGCGCATGAGGTGCAGGATATCGATCGTCTACTGGAGGTGCTGCATGGCGCAGGTCAATAAACAGGCGATTGCCGCCGCATTTGGCCGCGCTGCCACCCACTATGAGCAACACGCAGAGCTACAGCGTCAGAGTGCCGATGCGTTACTGGCGCTCCTGGATGGCCGCACGTTCTCACAGGTATTGGATGCGGGCTGTGGGCCGGGGCGTATGAGTCGTTACTGGCGTGAGCAGGGGAGCGAGGTCTGCGCGCTGGATCTGTCGCCGCAAATGCTGGCTGAAGCGCAGCGTCATGAGGTCGCCCACCGCTATCTGCTGGCGGATATCGAAGCCATCCCACAGGCAACCGCGAGCTTTGATCTGGCCTGGAGTAATCTGGCCGTACAGTGGTGTGGCGATCTGCGCGGCGCGTTAAGCGAGCTTTACCGGGTAGTGCGTCCTGGCGGGACGGTGGCGTTTAGTACCCTGGCACAGGGTTCGATGCCGGAACTTCGTCAGGCCTGGCAGGCGGTTGACGATCGGGAGCATGCCAACCGTTTTTTACCCGTGGCGCAACTGGAAAACGCCCTGTATGGCTGGGATGTCGAATACCAGTCTCATGCCGTCACGCTGTGGTTTGACGATGCGCTGAGCGCCATGCGTTCGCTGAAAGGCATTGGCGCAACGCATTTGCATGATGGACGTGAGCAGCGTGTGCTGACGCGCTCACAGTTGCGCCAGCTACAGTTAGCCTGGCCGTGTCAGCAGGGGAAATATCCGCTGACCTACTATCTTTTTTTAGGAGTGATTCAACGTGACTAAAACGTATTTTGTCACCGGGACGGACACCGAAGTCGGTAAAACTATCGCCAGCTGTGCGCTGCTCCAGGCGGCGGGTCAATTGGGGTTGCGCGCCGTTGGCTATAAGCCGGTAGCGTCGGGCAGCGAAATGACGGCTGATGGCCTGCGAAACAGCGATGCGTTGGCATTACAGCGCAATAGCGTTGTGACGGTGGGCTATGCGGCGATTAATCCCTACACCTTCGCCGAACCCACCTCGCCGCATATCATCAGCGCCGACGAAGGTCGCCCCATTCTGGCCTCCGTGATGTCTGCGGGTTTACGCACGCTTGAAGCGCAAGCTGACTGGGTACTGGTGGAGGGGGCAGGGGGATGGTTTACGCCGCTTTCGCCAACGCTGAGTTTTTCCGACTGGGTCAAAACAGAACAGTTGCCGGTGATTCTGGTGGTTGGCGTTAAGCTCGGCTGCATCAATCACGCCATTCTGACCGCCCAGGCGGTGCAGCAGGCCGGACTGACGCTAGCCGGATGGGTAGCCAATGATGTGACGCCGCCTGGCAAACGTCATGCTGAATACATGGCGACGCTGAAGTGCGTGATTCCGGCTCCTATGCTAGGGGAAATTCCCTGGCTGGCAGAAGAGCCTGAGCGGGCACTGACAGGACGTTATCTCGATCTCAGCATTTTATCTTTGACGGCATCTGCCGATTGAATCGAGGCGGGAAATAGCGCTGGTCGCTATTGCGGTACGCGGACCAGAAAATGGTGAAAATGCGAGCAAGATCTCGGCTCTCCCTGACCGCCTCGTTAGCTGATAAATATCAAAAAATAGCGATAATTTTTTTTTATCCCCCCGGAAAAGAGAATCAGGGCGTTTTTGCCAGGCTACAGTCCACACGGGCTGGAGGCAGTTATCCACTATTCCTGTGGATAACCTTGTGCATTAGGGTTAGAAAACACAATGTAAGCGAGAGAAGACGCGGCTTGCGACTAAATTGATGCGAAAGACGTCTTGAGATAATAATTATTAAATTACAGATGGTTAGATAAAAGCAATGGCTGTCGCAGAAGTGTCATGTGTTGCCATAAAACTTTCATCGGCTGGCTTGACAAATGTTAAAAAAGGCATTGGTTTGGGGATAACACGTTTTTGCTGGTGTTTTATCTTGTCCGGGGGCAAATTTTGGCCTGCCGTCACGGCCATTTGACGGGGGTAACAGAAATATTCTGGCGCGTTACTGTTTTTTCATCCAGTATATTTTACTGGCAAAATATACGACTGCGAGTAAAATTACACACCTGCCCGCCCATTGCTTCAGGTAGCTGCTCATGAGTAAACCGTTCAAACTAAATTCCGCTTTTAAACCCTCTGGCGATCAGCCTGAGGCGATACGTCGCCTGGAAGAAGGTCTGGAGGACGGTCTGGCGCATCAGACGCTGCTGGGGGTGACGGGATCGGGGAAAACATTCACCATCGCGAATGTAATTGCGGACCTACAGCGTCCTACCATGGTGCTGGCTCCTAACAAGACGCTTGCCGCGCAGCTGTATGGCGAGATGAAAGAGTTCTTCCCGGAAAACGCGGTGGAATATTTTGTTTCCTACTACGACTATTATCAGCCGGAAGCTTACGTACCGAGTTCTGATACCTTCATCGAGAAGGATGCTTCGGTTAACGAACACATTGAGCAGATGCGTCTGTCGGCGACCAAAGCGCTGCTGGAACGTCGGGATGTCGTCGTGGTGGCGTCGGTTTCTGCCATTTATGGTTTGGGCGACCCGGACCTGTACCTGAAAATGATGCTGCATTTGACGGTGGGGATGATTATCGACCAGCGGGCGATCCTGCGTCGTCTGGCGGAGCTGCAATATACTCGTAACGATCAGGCATTCCAGCGCGGGACCTTCCGCGTACGCGGTGAAGTTATCGACATTTTTCCGGCTGAATCTGACGACATTGCGCTGCGCGTGGAACTGTTCGATGAAGAAGTCGAACGTTTGTCGCTGTTTGACCCGCTTACCGGGCAGGTTGAATCGACTATTTCCCGCTATACCATCTACCCGAAAACGCACTACGTCACGCCGCGCGAACGTATCGTACAGGCGATGGAAGAAATTAAAGTCGAGCTGGCAGACCGCCGTAAAAATCTGCTGGCGAATAACAAGTTGCTGGAAGAGCAGCGCTTAAGCCAGCGTACACAGTTCGATCTGGAAATGATGAACGAGCTGGGTTATTGCTCGGGGATTGAAAACTATTCCCGCTATCTTTCCGGACGCGGACCAGGCGAGCCGCCGCCGACGCTGTTTGATTACCTGCCGGCCGATGGTCTGCTGGTGGTGGATGAATCCCACGTCACTATCCCGCAAATTGGCGGCATGTATCGCGGCGACCGGGCGCGTAAAGAGACCCTGGTCGAGTACGGATTCCGTTTGCCGTCGGCGCTGGATAACCGTCCGCTTAAATTTGAAGAGTTCGAGGCGCTGGCTCCGCAGACCATCTACGTCTCGGCGACGCCGGGGAACTATGAGCTGGAGAAATCCGGTGATGACGTGGTTGATCAGGTGGTACGACCAACCGGCCTGCTGGATCCGGTGATAGAAGTGCGTCCGGTGGCGACGCAGGTTGACGATCTGCTGTCGGAGATCCGCACGCGTGCGGCGATTAACGAACGTGTGCTGGTCACCACACTTACCAAACGCATGGCGGAAGACCTCACCGAATACCTCGAAGAGCACGGCGAGCGGGTGCGCTATCTGCACTCCGACATCGATACCGTGGAACGCATGGAAATCATTCGTGACCTGCGCCTGGGCGAGTTTGACGTGCTGGTGGGTATCAACCTGTTACGCGAGGGTCTGGACATGCCTGAGGTCTCGCTGGTGGCGATTCTGGACGCAGACAAAGAAGGGTTCCTGCGCTCTGAACGCTCACTTATCCAGACCATTGGTCGCGCGGCGCGTAACATCAACGGCAAGGCGATTCTCTACGGCGATAAAATTACCGCCTCGATGGCCAAGGCGATTGGTGAAACTGAACGTCGTCGCGAGAAGCAGCAGCTTTACAACGAAGAGCACGGTATTACGCCGCAGGGGCTGAACAAGAAAGTGGTCGATATTCTGGCGCTGGGTCAGAATATTGCGAAGACCAAGGCGAAGGGCAAAGGGAAGTCACGTGCGGGTACGAAGTCTGACGTTGTCGAACTGGATATGACGCCAAAAGCCTTGCAGCAAAAGATTCACGAGCTGGAAGGGCAAATGATGCAGCATGCGCAGAATCTCGAATTTGAAGAGGCCGCGACGATCCGCGATCAGTTGCATCAGCTGCGCGAGTTATTTATTGCGGCATCGTAAGTTTATGCCGGATGCGGAGTTACCCCCTTATCCGGCCTACAGCTTTGGTAGGCCTGACAAGCGTAGCGCATCAGGCAAATCCGTTCAGCCTAATGCCTGTACCGCTTTTTCCAGCGCGCTGTGCAGCAACTGACGGTCATGACGGTATGGAATATCGCTGGCTTCCAGCACTTCCTGAATCACAATGCGGTCGGTAACGGCGGAAACATCTACTTTTGGGCCGACAACCACCGCATCAATCACTTTCTTGCCAACGTACTGTTCGATGATTGCCAGCTTATCGTTAAGCGTCAGGCTGGCTGCTGGCAGGCTTAATTCGCGACCCAGGTTGCCGATGTAGACCATCCTGGCGGGGGTACGCCGTAATGCCTGCGCCAGTTCGTCGAGCAGCAGGATCGGCATCAGGCTGGTATAAAAACTGCCTGGTCCTATCAGAATCAAATCCGCTTCGGCGATTGCCTCAACCGCTTCTCGCGTGGTGGGGACTTTTGGCGACAGCATCAGTTCCTGAGGAGGAATGGTGAGCTGATCGATATTCACTTCGCCATAGACTTCATGACCCTGATCATCAATAGCCATCAGATCCACCGGCAGCTCTGACATCGGAATTAAATGCGCATCCACCTTCAGCAGGTTGCGAATTAAATTAATGGCTTCGAGAGGCCGCACGCTGAGGTGATCGAGCGCCTTTAACATTAAATTTCCGAGGTTATGTCCGGAAAGCTCGCCATTACCGCCAAAACGGTATTCAAACATAGCAGATGCAACGCTGGGTTGGGTAATTAACTGGTTCAGGCAGTTACGCATGTCTCCCCAGGCGATACCGCCTTCAGAACGACGAATACGACCCGTAGAGCCGCCATTATCGGTGGTGGTGACGATACCCGTCAGTCGTGAACCTAAAGGGGAAAGTGAGGAGAGAACGCGTCCTAATCCATGCCCTCCGCCGAGAGCGACAACGCGATCTAAATCTGCCAGCGTGCGAGTGCGCATAGAATTTCCTGATATCAATTGATCGGCGGTACAGTAACGTAAATAGCGTGTTTTCAGCAATTATCCAGTTGGCATTTGCCGAAATTAATTTTCGGCGATCTACTCCTTTCTGACGATATGCACCTGACAGCAAGATGATGTATATCAATGCAAAACTGTGGTTTTTGCTTATTCTGTAGCGAAATTGCACGATCATGTCGCTATATACATATTTATACAGCGTAAGTGTGTTTGGCATTATCGCCATTTACACGCTAGTATCGGCATAACCACTACGTACTCAAAGTATGATGAGTATAAACACTCTAGCCTCTGCACCTGGGTCAAATGATACGGTGCTTTGGCCGTGGCAATGCTCGAACGAGATTGTCACCAGGGCGCAGGAAGAAATGACTGCGTCTCCCGTATTTGGAAAGGTGTACATGGGCTCTCAACTTACCGATGCTTTCGCGCGTAAGTTTTACTACTTACGTTTGTCGATTACCGATGTGTGTAACTTTCGTTGCACCTACTGCCTGCCGGATGGCTATAAGCCCGGTGGGGTCACCAATAACGGCTTTCTGACCGTTGATGAAATTCGCCGCGTCACCCGTGCGTTCGCCAGTCTGGGGACGGAAAAAGTGCGCCTGACAGGGGGCGAACCCTCATTACGTCGCGATTTTACCGACATTATTGCCGCCGTGCGTGAAAACGACGCCATCCGTCAGATTGCGGTAACGACCAATGGTTATCGTCTGGCGCGCGATGCTGCCGCCTGGCGCGATGCAGGCCTGACGGCACTCAACGTCAGCGTCGACAGTCTCGATGCCCGTCAGTTTCACGCCATTACCGGGCAGGACAAATTTCAGCAGGTGATGGCGGGCATTGACGCCGCGTTTGATGCCGGTTTTGAAAAAGTGAAGGTCAACACGGTGTTGATGCGCGATGTAAACCATCATCAACTGGACACCTTCCTGGCGTGGATCCAACCGCGTCCTATTCAACTGCGTTTTATTGAACTGATGGAAACGGGCGAGGGCAGTTCTCTCTTTCGTAAGCATCATATCTCAGGGCAAGTACTGCGCGATGAGCTTCTGCGTCGCGGCTGGATCCACCAGCTTCGCCAGCGCAGCGACGGTCCGGCTCAGGTTTTCTGTCATCCTGATTATGCTGGCGAAATAGGTCTGATCATGCCTTATGAGAAAGACTTTTGCGCCACCTGTAATCGTCTGCGCGTTTCCTCTGTCGGCAAGCTGCACCTGTGTTTATTTGGTGAAGGTGGCGTAAGCCTGCGTGACCTGCTGGAAGATGACGCTCAGCAATCCGCGCTGGAAGAACGCATTTCAACCGCGCTGCTGGAGAAAAAGCAGACCCATTTCCTGCATCAGAACAATACCGGTATTACGCAAAACTTATCTTACATTGGCGGCTGATCGCTAAAAGGAGTTTCCATGAGTCAGGTAAGCGCTGAATTTATCCCGACACGCATTGCTATTCTTACTGTTTCCAACCGTCGCGGCGAAGAGGACGACACCTCTGGTCACTACCTGCGTGACTCGGCGCTGGAAGCGGGCCATCAGATAGTTGACAAGGCGATTGTCAAAGAGAACCGTTATGCCATCCGCGCCCAGGTTTCCGCCTGGATTGCCAGTGACGATGTGCAGGTCGTGCTCATTACCGGCGGCACCGGACTGACCGAAGGTGACCAGGCGCCGGAAGCGTTGCAACCGCTGTTCGACAGAGAAGTTGAAGGTTTTGGCGAAGTATTCCGTATGCTCTCATTTGAAGAGATCGGCACCGCGACGCTGCAATCCCGGGCAATTGCCGGGGTCGCGAATAAAACGCTGATTTTCGCCATGCCGGGTTCGACGAAAGCGTGTCGTACCGCCTGGGAGAATATCATTGCGCCGCAGCTTGATGCCCGTACGCGTCCGTGTAATTTCCACCCACATTTGAAGAAATAAGTATGTCGCAACTGACTCATATTAACGCCGCTGGCGAAGCCCACATGGTGGATGTCTCAGGCAAAGCAGAAACGGTACGCGAGGCGCGTGCTGAAGCATTCGTGACAATGCGTAGCGAAACGCTGGCGATGATTATCGATGGTAGCCACCATAAAGGCGACGTTTTCGCCACGGCGCGCATTGCCGGTATTCAGGCGGCCAAACGGACCTGGGATCTTATCCCGCTGTGTCACCCGCTGATGCTGAGCAAGGTCGAAGTCAACCTGCACGCCGAACCGGAACACGACCGTGTACGCATTGAGACGCTGTGTCGGCTGACCGGGAAAACCGGTGTGGAAATGGAAGCGCTAACGGCGGCCTCCGTGGCGGCGTTGACCATCTACGACATGTGCAAAGCGGTGCAAAAGGACATGGTGATTGGTCCGGTGCGCCTGCTGGCAAAAAGCGGCGGCAAGTCGGGTGATTTTAAGGTGGATGCGCATGATTAAGGTTCTTTTCTTTGCCCAGGTCCGTGAACTGGTCAACACGGATGCGTTAGAGGTTACCGCCGAATTTGCAACGGTCGAAGCGCTGCGCCAGCATCTGGCGGCGAAAGGCGATCGTTGGGCGCTGGCGCTGGAAGACGGCAAGCTGCTGGCGGCGGTGAACCAGACGCTGGTCAGTTTTGACCACTCCCTTAACGCAGGTGATGAAGTGGCTTTCTTCCCACCGGTAACCGGAGGTTAAGATGGCTGAGACGCGAATTGTTGTTGGGCATGCGCCGTTCAGCGTTGGGGAAGAGTATCCCTGGCTTGCCGAGCGCGATGAAGATGGCGCCGTGGTGACTTTCACCGGTAAAGTGCGCAATCACAACCTCGGTGACAGCGTGCAGGCGTTAACACTGGAACACTATCCCGGCATGACCGAAAAAGCGCTGGCGGAGATTGTCGACGAGGCGCGTACGCGCTGGCCGCTGGGGCGGGTGACGGTGATTCATCGCATTGGCGAACTGTGGCCCGGCGACGAAATCGTTTTTGTCGGCGTAACCAGCGCGCATCGTAGTAGCGCGTTTGACGCCGGGCAGTTCATTATGGATTATCTGAAAACCCGCGCACCGTTCTGGAAGCGCGAGGCCACGCCGGAAGGTGAACGTTGGGTAGATGCTCGTGACAGCGATAAGCTAGCAGCAAAACGCTGGTAGAGTACAATTGTTGTAGGCTCATACTGATTCAGGAGATTGTCATGGACCGATTCCCACGATCCGATTCTATTGTGCAGGCGCGTTCCGGCCTGCAAACGTATATGGCGCAGGTTTATGGCTGGATGACCTGCGGGTTGTTGCTGACGGCGTTTATCGCCTGGTATGCGGCAAATACGCCCGCGGTAATGATGTTTGTCTTCTCCAGTAAAATCACCTTCTTTGGCCTGATTATCGCCCAACTGGCGCTGGTGTTCGTGTTGTCCGGCATGGTGCAAAAGCTGAGCGCCGGTATGGCAACCACGCTGTTTATGCTCTATTCGGCGTTAACCGGGTTAACGCTGTCGAGCATCTTTATCATCTACACCTACTCGTCTATCGCCAGTACCTTTGTGGTTACCGGCGGGATGTTTGGCATCATGAGCCTGTACGGTTATACCACTAAGCGCGACCTCAGCGGTTTCGGCAATATGCTGTTTATGGCGTTGATCGGAATCGTGCTGGCTTCGCTGGTTAACTTCTGGCTGAAGAGCGAAGCGTTGATGTGGGCGGTCACCTATATTGGGGTGATTGTGTTTGTCGGTCTGACCGCTTATGACACGCAGAAGCTGAAAAACATCGGTGAGCAGATCGACCTGCGTGACAGTTCAAATCTGCGCAAATACGCGATTCTTGGCGCACTCACGCTGTATCTGGACTTTATCAACCTGTTCCTGATGCTGCTGCGTATCTTCGGCAATCGTCGTTAATTGTCTGTTGCCGGATGGCGCAGCGCTTATCCGGCCTACAGTTGTGTATCGAAAGTAGGCCGGATAAGGCGTTAAGCCGCATCCGGCAAATCATTTGGCCATTGCCTTCTCGTTTTTCGCCCGCAGTTTTTTCGCCCGACTCTCCAGCAACAGGTAGCAAATAAGCGCCAGCAGCAATGGAATAAAATAATAGAGTACGCGATACGCAAGCAGGGCGGCGATAATCTTGCCTTGAGACGTATCTTCTCCCGCCAGCAATGCCATAAAGACTGCCTCCAACACGCCGATTCCCGCCGGAATATGTACGATAACCCCGGCAATACTGCTCACCAGCAGCACGCCCAGCACGAAGAAATAGTTGATATCCTGGCCCAGCAACAGCCAGATAATGGCTCCCATCACCATCCAGTTGGTACTGGATATCGCCATTTGCGCGATGGCGAATTTCCACGTGGGCAGCACCAGCTTTTGGCCCCTGATGGTGATGTGGCGATGTTTAGCGAAGGCGCAAAACCACAGATAAACGACAATAATCAGCAACAGCGCAATGCCTAAAATGCGCAGCGTACCTTCATCGATATACCAATGCGCGGGCAGTTCGACCACGCCAAAGGTAAAAATAAAACCGCCCAGCAAAATATAGCCCAGCCAGTTGGTGGTAATACTCAGTGAAAAAATCCGCGTAATCGTGCTCCCCGGCAACCCGAGGCGCGAGTAGAGCCGGTAACGCATCCCAATCCCGCCCACCCAGGTACTTAACGTCAGGTTGAAGGCGTAACAGATAAACGACACCAGCATGACCTGGCGTTTTGCCAGCTTGTGCCCACAGTAATGTCGGCCGAGCAGGTCATAGCAGCCGTAGAGTAAATAACTGACGATCACCAGCCCCACGGCGCTGAGCAGGGCAGTCCGATTGTAATCGCGGATGACCGTCCAGACCTCTTCCCAATTGACCTTACTGGCATAAATGACCAGCAACACGATGACGGCAATGAAAAATAGCCACGTGAGTATTTTTTTCGCTAACCGCCAGCGCGGATGTGCTTTGGCCATCAGGATTTTCCTCCGACATCCTCAGTTTGAATGCGATCCTGCGTTTCCATGGCAGGCTGTGCGGGCGGTTCAACTTCGGCCAGATGCGGCGTATGCGCGGGAAGCCAGCCGACCAGCGCCGGGAAATGGCGTAAAAAGTGGAACGCCAGCACGCTTTTGGTCAGATTCCACCAGGTGCGTTTGGGCAGCATGGATTCATCAACCCGCTTGCAGTCCTGCGCAATAATAGGGTTCAGGTTATCGCGCAGAGTCTGGTTAAACGCACGGTCATGAATAATGAGATTCGCTTCCAGATTCAGCGACAGGCTGAGCGGGTCAAGATTGCTGGAGCCTACCGTCGCCCAGTGATCGTCCATCAGCGCGACTTTGCCATGCAGAGGTTTACGGCGGTATTCATAGACATGAACGCCGCCTTTTACCAGATAGTTGTACAGCAGGCGGGCGCCCACTTTTACAATCGGCATATCCGGTTCACCCTGCACGATGAGTTTTACCCGAACGCCGCGTCTCGCCGCTTTACGCAGGGCATGCAGAAAGCGATAACCGGGAAAGAAGTAGGCATTGGCAATGATCACTTCCCGTCTGGCCTGGGTAAGCATTTTCAAATAATGGCGTTCAATATCATCGCGATGCTCTTCGTTGTCGCGCCAGACAAACAGTACCTGCGCTTCGCCAGGCCGATGATTTTCGACTGCGCGATGATGACGTCGCCACCAGCGGCGTACGGCGCTCTGGCCCGGCAGGTTTTCCAGTACGAATGTCAGGATGTCGGCCACGATGGGACCTTCAACGCGCACGGCGTAATCCTGCTTGGCCTCAGGGCCGTAATCAGACATATGTTCAGCGGAATAATTGATACCGCCGACGAAAGCGACACGGTCATCAATGACCACAATTTTACGATGCATACGGCGAAAGAGATTAGTGCGCATGCCGAACAGACGCGGGCGCGGATCGTAGTAGCGGAAAACAATGCCGGCTGCGGTTAGCTCATTAACGAAGCTGTCGCTGAGGTCCGGCGAGCCATAGCCATCCAGCAGCACTTCGGCTTTGACGCCGCGACGTGCAGCACTCAGCAGCGCGGAATGCAGCTGTTTTCCGACCGCATCCTCAAACCAGATGAAGGTTTCGAGGATAATTTTTTGTTGCGCCTGTTCAATGGCGTCAAACACGGCGGGGTAGAACTGATCGCCGTTTTCCAGCAGTTGAATTTGATTGCCTTCACGCCAGCCAAATTTCATAAATGAATCTCCGCACTCAGAGGGGCATGATCGGACAAATGTCGCCAGTGACGCAGCGCCAGCGCCGTTGGGGTGCTGGCATTCGCGTTTTTCACATAGATTCTGTCGAGACGCAGCAGGGGAAACTGCACCGGAAACGTCCGCGCGGGGCGGCCGTGGGCGCGGGTAAAGATCTCGTCAAGATCGGCATTGGCTTTCAACGGATGATTGGCTTTTTGTCGCCAGTCGTTGAAATCTCCGGCGACCACGACGGGCTCTCCCTCAGGTAAGGCATTTACCCAATCTGCCAGCATAGCGAGCTGGGCCTGACGGTGGGCTTCACGCAAACCGAGATGGACACACATCACGTGAACCGGGTGGGAGAGCATCGGCGGCACGATGCGGCAGTACAGGACCCCGCGTTTTTCACTCGCGCCGACCGACACATCGCGATTTTCATAATGTTCAATAGGATAGCGTGACAGCACGGCGTTACCGTGATGCCCCTGCGGATACACGGCGTTACGTCCATAAGCGAAGTCGCTCCACATGGTATCCGCCAGAAATTCGTAGTGCGTGGTGTCCGGCCAGTTTTCCACATGCAGAGGATGCACCTCGTGTGCGCCCATTACTTCTTGCAGGCACACAATATCCGCCCCGACCGTTCTGACGGCCTCCCGCAGCTCAGGCAAAATAAAACGCCGATTGAAGGCGGTAAACCCTTTGTGAGTATTAATGGTGAGCACATTGAATGAAAACCGTTCTGTTTGTCTGGCCATGATTCTCCCGTTGGCGTCACTTTCCTGATTAAAATAGTGTAGTCGTCGTCACAAAAAGATGCGGTGTTGCGGAATTTTCCGTAAAGTCCGGTACTCTGAACAATTAGTCGAAAATCCTTCAGGAGAAAAGCCATGAGGTGGCAACAACGTGTTCGTGTCGCAACGGGTCTAAGTTGCTGGCAGATTATGTTGCATTTACTGGTAGTGGCGTTGCTGGTAATGGGCTGGATGAGCGGCACGCTGGTGCACGTCGGCCTGGGATTATGCGTCGTTTACGGCGTAACGGTTTTATTAATGCTGGCCTTACAACGTCACCATGAACAGCGCTGGCGCGACGTGGCGGATGTGCTGGAAGAACTCACTACTACGTGGTATTTCGGTGCCGCGATGATCGTACTGTGGCTGCTGTCGCGCGTACTGCAAAACAACGTCTTGCTGGCCCTGGCGGGGCTGGTGATCCTTGCCGGACCCGCCGTGGTGTCGCTGCTGGCGAAAGACAAAAAGCTACATCACCTTGCGGCGAAACATCGCATACGCCGCTGAGCCGGTTGTGGCCGCTATCACCAACAGCGGCCACAAACTCCCCCAGACAATCTTCAGACTCGCATCCTTCAGGTAAATCTGTTTCGTGATGTCCGTAAAATGGCGGATCGGGTTTATCCACGTCAAATTCTGTAACCATACCGGCATGTTTTCGACCGGCGAGACGTAGCCTGAGAGCAATATCGCCGGCATCATAAAGACAAATACGCCGATAAACGCCTGCTGCTGGGTGGCGCACAGCGATGAAATCAGCAGACCAAAGCCGACCAGCGACAGTCCATAAATCACCATCGTGAAGTAGAACAGCCCCAGGGAACCGGCAAACGGAATGTGATAAGCCCAGATGCCGATCGCCAGCACAATGGTGGCCTGAAAAGTGGCCACAATCAGCGCAGGCACCGCCTTGCCGATGAAAATCTGCCAGGTGGTAAGCGGGGAGACCAGCAGTTGATCGAGCGTGCCCTGCTCGCGCTCGCGGGCAACCGACAGCGAGGTGACGATCATCACGCCAATGGTAGTGATCATGGCGATCAGCGACGGAACCACGAACCATTTATAGTCCAGATTCGGGTTATACCAGTTACGTACCACCAGTTCGCTGTTGTTCGGTTTTGGCTTGCCGTCCATCAGCACCTGCTGGTACTCCTTCACGATCTGCTGCAGGTAATTGGCGGCAATTTGCGCGCTGTTCGAGTTGCGTCCATCGAGGATAATTTGCATGGGCGCTTGCTGGAAGGTATCCAGATTCCGCGAAAAGTTGGCCGGGAAGCGCACCAGCAACAGCGCTTTTTGCGTGTCGATGGTGGGCTGGATCTCCTGCGGACTTTTCAGTAACAGGACATGCGTAAAAGCGCTGGCGCGGGCGAAGCGCTGGGTAAGCTCCACCGAATGTTTACCGTTATCTTCGTTATAGATAGCGATAGTGGCGTTGGTCACTTCCAGCGTCGCGGCGAACGGGAACAGAATGACCTGAATCAGCACCGGTAGAATCAAAATGGCTCGCGTCTGCGGCTCACGTAATAGTGATTGCAGCTCTTTACGAATTAATGTCCATAAGCGATGAAACATGCCCGTCCCCTTAATCCAGCCGACGTTTGGTTTTCAGCCACGTCAGGCCAATAAACATTACCGCCGAAGCGATTAAAAACAGCACGTTGATAATCAGCACCACCGGAATGTTTCCCGCCAAAAACAGGCTTTGCAGGGTGCTGACGAAATAGCGAGCCGGAATAATGTAAGTCACCGCGCGGATAATCGCCGGCATGCTGTCTATCTGGAAGATAAACCCCGACAACATAATCGAAGGCAGGAAGGCGGCGTTCAGCGCGACCTGCGCGGCGTTAAACTGATTTCGGGTGATGGTGGAGATAAGCAGGCCCATGCCGAGCGTGCTGAGCAGAAACAGGCTGGTGATAAAAAACAGAATGAGCAACGAGCCGCGATAGGGCACGCCAAGAATAAACACCGACACCAGCATACACAGCAGCATCGCCAGCATGCCTAAAAAGTAATAGGGGATCAGTTTGCACAGCAGCAGCTCGACGCGGGTAACTTCGGTAGATAACAGTGCTTCCATGGTGCCGCGCTCCCATTCACGCGCCACCACTAACGAGGTGAGGATCGCGCCAATCACCGTCATGATGATGGTTACCGCCCCGGGAATAATAAAGTGCTGGCTGATAGCCGCCGGGTTAAACCAGTAGCGGGTCTGCACATCGATTAACGGCTCGAATGATTCCCCGCGATCCTCTGCCCGCTGTTGCTGCCAAATCTGCCAGATACCTTCGACATAACCCTGCACAAAGTTAGCGGTATTCGGTTCGCTGCCGTCGGTGATCACCTGGATTGGGGCGGTGTCGCCGGGTCGCGCCATTTGTTGGGCAAAATCTACCGGGATCACCACCAGGCCGCGAATGCGCCCGGCCTGCATTTTCTCAATCAATTCCTGACGGTTATCGCTGATGGTGGCGTCAATGTACGGCGAACCGGTCATGGTGTGGGTAAAATCCAGCGCCTCTTCGCTCTGCTGTTCAAGCAAAATTCCCACTCGCAGCTTGCTGGAGTCGAGGTTGATGCCGTAGCCGAAGATAAACAGCAGCAACAACGGGATCACCACCGCGATCAGCCAACTGCTGGGATCGCGGACGATCTGGCGCGTCTCTTTTACGCATAGCGCGCGGACGCGTCGCCATGAGAGCGCGGAGTTACTCATGCGTATGCTCCTTATCCCAGTCATTGATTAGCGTAATAAACGCCTGCTCCATGGTGGGGTCCGGTGTGTCGCTATCGGCAGCCTTTGCTTTCAGGTCGTCCGGCGTGCCGCTGGCGATCAGTTTGCCGCGATACACCAGCCCGATGCGATCGCAATATTCCGCCTCATCCATAAAGTGGGTAGTCACCATCACCGTGACGCCTTTTTCTACCATACTGTTGATATGTAACCAGAACTCTCGACGGGTAAGGGGATCAACCCCGGAAGTGGGTTCATCGAGAAACAGGATATCTGGCTCATGCATCAGCGAGCAGGCCAGCGCCAGACGTTGTTTAAAGCCCAGCGGTAGCTCGTCGGTAGCATGGGAGGCGATGCTTTTCAGGCCAAATGCCTCACTCATACGATCGATTTTCTCTTTCTGCGCCCGACCGCGCAGGCCGTAGACGCCGGAGAAAAAACGCAGATTCTGTTCAACCGTCAGGTTGCCGTACAGGGAGAATTTCTGCGCCATATAGCCCAGATGCTGACGCGCTTTGCCGGAACTGACTTTGAGATCCATATCCAGCACCAGCGCTTTGCCGGAGGTAGGAACCAACAGACCGCACATCATTTTAAAGGTGGTGGATTTTCCGGCGCCGTTGGGGCCTAACAGGCCAAAAATCTCGCCGCGCTGGACGGCAAAGTCTACATGGTCGGTCGCGGCAAAATCGCCAAATTTTTTGGTCAACGCTTTGGCTTCGATCACCGTTTCGCCAGGCGTGCCTTCCACGGTATGCAGGATGGCGCCCAGCGGTGACTCTGATGTTCCGGCCCCGCCGAGTAAATCGATAAAAGCATCCTCGAAACGGGGAACGGTTTCGTTGATGGTTATCTCCGGCATACCGTTCGCGTTTTGAATCTGCTGGGCCGTGGCCTCTTTTTTCAGGATCAAACGGACGGATTTCCCCTGAATCATCCCGTCGCTGACCTGCGGCAGTTTTAACACGCGTTGCAACAGTCGGCGGTTATTTTCCTGCGGGCTGCTCATTAAAAAACTGCGTCCGGCCATCGTCTGCGTAAGTTGGGTCGGATCGCCCTGATACAACAATTCGCCTTCGTTCATCAGTAGCACGTCACGACACTGCTCGGCTTCGTCCAGATACGACGTACTCCAGAGGATCAGCATGCCATCCCCGGCCAGTTCATGGACCATTTGCCACAATTCGCGGCGGGATATCGGGTCCACGCCCACGCCTGGCTCATCCAGCAGCAACACTTTGGGTTCGCCGACCAGCGTACAGGCAAGCCCGAGCTTCTGTTTCATGCCTCCGGAAAGCTTGCCTGCCAGGCGTCCGGTAAACGGACCCAGCGAGGTAAATTCCAGCAACCGGGCAAAGGTTTTTTCTCGCACGTCGCCGGTGACGCTGCGCAAATCGGCATAGAGATTGAGGTTCTCCATGACCGTCAAATCTTCGTAAAGGCCAAATTTCTGCGGCATATAACCCAGTACGGCGTGCAGGGCGCTGTCGTCTTTGATGGGATCAAAGCCAATTACCGCCGCACTTCCGGCGTCAGGTTTTAACAACCCCGCCAGCATCCGCATCAGCGTGGTTTTGCCCGCGCCGTCCGGTCCGACAAGCCCGGTCACGTAGCCAGCATGAACGGTACAGTCGAGCGGGGCGACGGCCGGTTTTTCCATTCCGGCAAAGTTTTTCGTCAGCCCATTCAGCGTAATGACGGCGTCAGTCATGCCGTGCCTCATCGCCAAACTGTATTGTTACCGGCATCCCCTGGCGCAACGCATCGTCTGCATCGGTCACCACAATGCGCAGACGATAAACCAGGTCGGTGCGCAGGTCAGGGGTCTCGACCGTTTTCGGGGTAAACTCGGCGGTGGGCGACACGAAGCCAATTTTACCGTGATAAGGCTTGTCCGGGCGGCCATCGGTGTAGAGCAGGATTTCGCGTCCTGGCTGCGCCTGACTTAGATTACGTTCGTCAACGTAGGCGCGAACCCAGACCGGACGCGTGAGTGATAGCGTCAGTACCGTGCCTCCTTCGTTCAGCATGCTACCCGGTTCAACCGCCCGGGTGAGGATCGTGCCGTCAGACGGAGAGGTCAGCGTGGTGTCATGCAAATTCAGCTCAGCCTGCGCCAGCTCAGCTTGTGCTTGTTCGAGCGTGGCTTTCGCCTGTTCAATATCCTGCACACGATTACCGCTGCGATACTGGGCGAGTTTATCCTGCGCGGATTTCAGTGAGGCCAGCGCCTGGTCACGTGATGAACGGGCGTTTTCCAGATCGTTAGCGGAGATGGTGCGGCTTTTCCACAGCCCTACCTGTCGATTGTAAAAGTTCTGCGCATAATCATAGGCGGCCTGCGCCTGTTTGACCGCCGCTGCGGTTTGCGCAATCTCTTCTTCACGATAACCGGCCAGCATCAGATCGTATTGCGCCTGGGCGGCGGCAACATTCGCTTTTGCCTGCATCAGCGCGTTTTCATACGGCGCGTGGTCCAGTTCGCCCAGCACCTGACCGGCGGTAATCGCGTCGCCTTCGTCAACCGCCAGCGTGGCCAGCCTGCCGCCGACGCGAAAACTCAGATTGACGCTACGGATATCGACATTGCCGTAGAGCGTCAGACCGTTATCTTGCCGACTTTGATACCACCACGTTCCACCGGCAATCACGGCAACGAGGGCCGCGATAACCAGCCCGAGAACGACAGGTTTTTTCATGACTCCAGACTCCTTTGCGTTAAACCTTGCAGAATAAGATCGATGTGACAGGTAACGGTGTGCTCAATCAGCGCGGTTTTATCCTCATCAAATTTTGACCAGCCCGTACGCAACAGAATGGTCTCTTTCCCCAGACGAAAGGCCAGAACCTCGCCGAGTATGGCGTGGGTGTGCAGAATCATTTGGGTATCGTTGGCATCGCGACCAGTATAGGCAGCAATCAGGCGCGTCAGGTGGGTATGCAGCGGATTGATAACCTGGCCGTGCACCAGTTGATAAGCCGCGGTGGGTGAAAGCTGTTCGCGCGAGATAAATTTGCTCAGGTTAACGGTGTCGTCCTGGGTTAACAGCATGATCATATTTTTACAGGCGCGCAGGATAAGTTCGCGCATCGCGCCACGATCCGGCTCCGGCTGAGCAAACAGACGTTCGGCTTCTTCTGCATGCGGGCGAAACTGTGAGCCAATAAAATCCGCAATCCACTGTGCGCAGGCGAGGTATAAATCCTCTTTTGAGCCAAAATAGTAGGTGATGGCCGCAATATTTTGCCCGGCCTGCGCGGCGATATCGCGTGTTGTGGCGTGCAGACCATATTCGCCAAACTGCGCCAGCGCGGCGGCAATGAGCTGATTTTTCGCCTGTTCACCTTTGGTTGTCATGGTGGGTGTATTCATGGCACGACTCTGATCTTAATCAATCGATTGATTAAGATTATGACTGATGTGCAACCTTGTCCAGTCCGCGAGGTTATTTTCCGTTGAAGGGATAATTTATGCGGTACATCACAAAAACTGCTACACTCCGCCCCTTCATGACATTGTGGTTTTTGTCATCTCTATTGTGTGTATCTCCCTGAAAACGACACCGGTAACGGTCAGGGGGGTTCGGAGTTGTTATGTCTTTTGATTCCCTTGGTTTGAACCCTGAGATTTTACGTGCCGTTGCCGAGCAGGGTTACCGTGAACCTACCCCTATTCAGCAGCAGGCGATCCCCGCCGTGCTGGAAGGCCGCGATCTGATGGCCAGCGCCCAGACCGGTACGGGGAAAACAGCAGGTTTTACCCTGCCGTTGTTGCAGCACCTTGTGACCCATCAGCCGCATGGTAAAAGCCGTCGTCCGGTTCGTGCGCTGATCCTTACGCCGACTCGCGAGCTGGCAGCCCAGATTGGCGAAAACGTACGTGATTACAGTAAGTATCTCAATATTCGCTCGCTGGTGGTTTTCGGCGGTGTCAGCATTAATCCGCAGATGATGAAGCTGCGTGGCGGCGTAGATGTGCTGATTGCCACCCCGGGTCGTTTGCTCGATCTGGAACACCAGAATGCGGTGAAACTGGATCAGGTTGAGATTCTGGTGCTGGATGAAGCTGACCGCATGCTGGATATGGGCTTTATTCATGACATTCGTCGCGTTCTGGCGAAACTGCCGGCAAAACGCCAGAACCTGCTGTTCTCGGCAACGTTCTCTGACGATATTAAATCGCTGGCCGAAAAGCTGCTGCACAACCCGCTGGAAATCGAAGTGGCGCGACGTAATACTGCGTCCGAGCAGGTGACTCAGCATGTGCATTTCGTGGATAAAAAACGCAAGCGTGAACTGTTGTCACAGATGATTGGTCAGGGCAACTGGCAGCAGGTGCTGGTATTTACCCGTACCAAACACGGTGCGAACCATCTGGCGGAACAGCTGAATAAAGACGGTATTCGCAGCGCGGCGATCCACGGTAACAAATCTCAGGGCGCGCGTACGCGTGCGCTGGCTGATTTCAAATCGGGTGATATTCGCGTGCTGGTGGCAACCGATATTGCCGCGCGCGGCCTGGATATTGAAGAGCTACCGCACGTGGTGAACTACGAGTTGCCAAACGTCCCGGAAGATTACGTGCACCGTATTGGTCGTACCGGCCGTGCGGCCGCCACCGGCGAAGCGTTGTCTCTGGTGTGCGTCGATGAACACAAACTGTTGCGTGACATCGAGAAGCTGCTGAAAAAAGAGATCCCGCGTATTGCAACGCCAGGCTACGAGCCAGACCCGTCTATCAAAGCTGAGCCGATTCAGAACGGTCGCCAGCAGCGTGGTGGCGGTGGTGGTCGCGCTCAGGGTGGCGCAGGGCGTGGCCAGCAGCCGCGTCGTCAGGATGGCGGTGCGCCGAAAGCGAAACCGCGTAGCGGCGAAGGCAAACCGGCAGGCGATAAGCCTCGTCCACCGCGCCGTCAGCGCAGACCATCTTCAGCGCAGTAATTGCGAGCCCGGCCGAAAGGTCGGGCTTTTCTTTTTGCGACACGTTTCAGAAAGTGCCACAATAGTGGCTGTTTATACAGTATTTCAGGTTTTCTCATGGCACTTACGGCTGCGCTAAAAGCGCAAATCGCCGCCTGGTACAAGGCGCTTCAGGAACAGATCCCCGACTTTATCCCCCGCGCACCGCAGCGGCAGATGATTGCTGACGTCGCGAAAACGCTCTCCGGGGAAGAAGGGCGGCATCTGGCGATTGAAGCGCCGACTGGGGTGGGGAAAACCCTGTCCTATTTAATTCCGGGAATCGCCATTGCCCGTGAAGAACAAAAAACGCTGGTGGTGAGTACCGCCAACGTCGCCTTGCAGGATCAGATCTACAGCAAAGACCTGCCGTTACTGCGCAAAATTATACCTGACCTGCGTTTTACCGCCGCGTTCGGCCGTGGGCGCTATGTCTGCCCGCGTAACTTAGCGGCGCTTGCCAGTACTGAACCCAATCAGCAGGATCTGCTGGCTTTTCTCGACGACGATCTGACGCCAAATAACCAGGAAGAACAAAAGCGCTGCGCCAGGCTGAAAGGCGACCTCGACACCTATAAATGGGACGGGCTGCGCGATCACACGGATATCGCTATTGATGACGGACTCTGGCAACGCCTGAGCACCGATAAGGCCAGCTGTCTGAATCGGAATTGTCACTATTATCGTGAATGTCCTTTTTTTGTCGCCCGTCGTGAGATTCAGGAAGCCGAAGTGGTGGTAGCCAATCATGCGTTGGTGATGGCCGCCATGGAAAGTGAAGCTGTTTTGCCGGAGCCGAAAAACCTGTTGCTGGTGCTTGATGAAGGTCACCACTTGCCGGACGTTGCGCGCGATGCGCTGGAGATGAGTGCGGAAATCAGCGCCCCCTGGTATCGACTGCAGTTGGATCTGTTTTGTAAGTTAGTGGCAACCTGCCTGGAGCAGTTTCGCCCCAAAACCACGCCGCCGCTGGCCAATGCCGAGCGTCTGAACGGCCACTGCGAAGAACTGTATGAACTGATTTCTTCACTTAACAATATTCTTAATCTGTATATGCCCGCCACCCAGGAAGCAGAACATCGTTTTGCGATGGGGGAACTGCCAGCGGAAGTGATGGAGATTTGTCAGCGCCTGGCGAAGCTCACGGAAATGCTGCGCGGTCTGGCGGAACTGTTCCTCAACGATCTCAGCGAAAAAACCGGCACCCACGATATTGTGCGTCTGCATCGGGTAATTTTGCAGATGAACCGGGCGCTGGGTATGTTCGAGGCGCAAAGCAAGCTGTGGCGGCTGGCCTCGCTGGCGCAGTCGTCAGGCGCTCCGGTGAGTAAATGGGCGACGCGTGAAGTGCGTGACGGGCAGATCCACGTCTGGTTCCACTGCGTGGGGATCCGCGTGAGCGATCAACTGGAAAGACTGCTGTGGCGCAGCGTACCACATATTATCGTTACCTCCGCCACGTTGCGCTCGCTCAACAGCTTCTCACGTCTGCAGGAGATGAGCGGGCTGAAAGAAAAGGCCGGTGACCGCTTCGTCGCACTGGATTCTCCGTTTAATCATGTCGAGCAAGGCAAAATTGTTATTCCGCAGATGCGCTACGAACCGTTGATGGAGAACGAAGAACAGCATATCGCGGAAATGGCTGCCTATTTCCGCGAACAGCTGGAAAGCAAAAAGCATCAGGGCATGCTGGTGCTGTTTGCCAGCGGTCGGGCGATGCAGCGTTTTCTTGAGCACGTCACCGATCTACGTCTGCTGTTGCTGGTACAGGGCGATCAGCCGCGCTATCGTCTGGTGGAGCTACACCGTAAACGGGTCCAAAATGGTGAGCGCAGCGTGCTGGTGGGTCTGCAATCTTTTGCCGAAGGTCTGGATTTGAAAGGCGACCTGCTGACCCAGGTGCATATTCATAAAATTGCCTTTCCGCCAATCGACAGCCCGGTAGTGATCACCGAGGGCGAGTGGCTGAAAAGCCTAAATCGTTATCCTTTCGAAGTTCAGAGTTTACCGGCCGCATCGTTTAATTTAATCCAGCAGGTCGGGCGACTCATTCGTAGCCATGGCTGCTGGGGGGAAGTGGTTATTTATGACAAGCGTTTATTGACCAAAAACTACGGCAAGCGTTTACTGAATGCGTTACCCATATTTCCGATAGAGCAACCTGCTGTGCCAGACGTTATAGTAAAACCAAAAGAAAAAGCGAAACCCACGCGCCGCCGCAGGCGTTAACGATGTGAGCAACAGGCAAGGAGTTATCGATGGATTACCGCAAAATCATCAAAGAGATTGGGCGAGGGAAAAATCACGCGCGTGACCTGGATAAGGATACTGCTCGCGGACTGTATACCCATATGCTAAACGGCGATGTACCGGATCTAGAGATGGGCGGCGTACTGATTGCGCTACGCATTAAAGGCGAGGGTGAAGCGGAGATGCTGGGCTTTTACGAAGCGATGCAGAACCATACCCTTCGCCTGACGCCGCCGGTAGCCAAACCCATGCCGATTGTTATTCCCAGCTATAATGGCGCGCGTAAGCAGGCGAATCTGACCCCGTTGCTGGCAATTTTACTGCACAAGCTGGGCTTCCCGGTGGTGGTGCACGGCGTCAGTGAAGATCCTACCCGCGTGCTGACAGAAACCATTTTCGAACTGATGGGCATTACGCCAACGCTGCATGCGGGGCAGGCGCAGGCAAAACTCGATGGTCATGAGCCGGTGTTTATCCCGGTGAGCGCGCTGTGTCCTCCGCTGGAGAAACAGCTGGCGATGCGCTGGCGAATGGGCGTGCGTAACAGCGCGCATACGCTGGCTAAACTCGCCTCGCCGTTTGCTGACGATGCCGCGCTGCGTCTTTCCAGCGTGTCACATCCGGAATATGTATCGCGCGTGGCGAAATTCTTTGGCGACATCGGCGGCCGCGGTCTGTTGATGCACGGTACCGAGGGCGAGGTGTATGCCAACCCGCAGCGCTGCCCGCAGATAAGCCTGATCGATTCCTCCGGCGTGCGCGTATTGCACGACCGCCAGAGCGAGATGCCTGACGAACCGGTACCGCTGCCGGTGGCGAAAGATCCGGAAACGACCGCGCGCTGGATAGAACGTTGTCTGGCCGGTAGCGAGCCTGTTCCGGCATCGTTGAAAATCCAGATGGCGTGCTGCCTGGTGGCAACCGGCGAATCTTCCTCGCTGGCGGAAGGCCTGGCTCGCGTCGAGCAAAGCGTCTAATTCTCTGCTTTTCCCGACAGGCCATTTACCAGTCCTGTCGGTTCATCCTTTGCAACAACGTGAAATTTCTGCACGTTTATTGATCTCCTGACTGCCGTGGCGCAGCATAGTTTGTTGAAAAATAAGAAACACAACAAACACGCAATACAACAGGAGATAACAATGAACAGTGGACATCGCTTCCATGTGCCAACGCTGCACGCCTTTATTCAGGCCATTTTTCACCAGATGGGAAGTAACGAGCAGGAAGCGCGGCTGGTGGCCGATCATCTGATTGCCTCTAACCTCGTCGGGCACGACTCCCACGGTATCGGCATGATCCCAAGCTATATTCGCTCCTTCTCGCAGGGACATCTGCAGATCAACCGTCATGCCAAAGTGGTTAAAGATGCGGGAGCGGTGATTACGCTTGATGGTGATTGCGCATTTGGTCAGGTGGCGGCACATGAGGCCATTACGCTTGGGATTGAAAAAGCGCGCCAGTATGGTATCGCCGCCGTGGCGTTACACAATTCGCACCACATCGGACGCATTGGTTACTGGGCGGAACAATGTGCGGCGGCAGGTTTTGTCTCGGTACACTTTGTGAATGTGGTGGGCATCCCGATGGTCGCACCGTTCCACGGCCGCGATAGCCGTTTTGGCACCAACCCTTTCTGCGTCGTTTTTCCGCGTAAAGATACCTTCCCGCTGTTGCTGGACTATGCAACCAGCGCTATCGCCTTTGGCAAAACCCGCGTGGCATGGCATAAGGGGGAACCGGTGGCTCCGGGATGTCTGATTGATGCCGAGGGTGCACCGACCACCGATCCTGCGGTGATGCAGGTCTCTCCGCTGGGTTCGTTGCTGACCTTCGCCCAACACAAAGGTTATGCGCTGGCGGCGATGTGCGAAATTATGGGCGGCGCGCTTTCTGGCGGTAAAACCACACATGAAAAGAGCCTGCAGACCAGTGCGGACGCCATCATTAACTGTATGACCACCATCATTATGAACCCAGAACTGTTCGGCGCGCCGGATTGTGATAACCAGGTCGCGGCATTTGCTGAGTGGGTAAAAGCGTCCCCGCATGCCGATGACGCCCCAATCCTGTTGCCTGGTGAGTGGGAGGTAAATACGCGTGAGGAACGGCTGGAACAAGGTATTCCGCTGGATGCCGGAAGCTGGCAGGCAATTTGCGAGGCGGCGCTGCAAATAGGGATGCCCGACACCGTGTTACAGGAATTCCGTCAACGGCTGGAACAGTAGGCAAAAAAAAGCCCGTCCAGTGGCGGACGGGCAAACAAAGGGTAACAAACAGGGTCAATGAGGGTTGGAGCATTGGGTCGTACAGGTAATCTTTCGGTTATTTATAGATAACCGCGGTGCCGCTCATTTTGTCTTTGCCGATAGCGGAAGTGATGCTGTAACCCGTAGCACCGGCAGCGGCAGCTTTCTCAGCCAGTTTTGCTTCCAGGCCATCCAGCGTAGTGGCGCCATCAGCAGAGACCACACCTACTTTATTCATGCTTTGTGCCTGAGTGGAGGAAACCGGCTCGGCAGCGAAAACGCCAAATGACAGGGTAGAAAGGGCGATGGCAGCAACAGCAAATTTGATATTTTTCATGATTAATCTCTCGCAGGTTTGTTCTGTTAGTCAGTGTTCTGTTTAGAAGACGTTGTTCCGTCGATGTGAGAAGTATCACGTTTTTTTATGCGAGAGAAAATCGAATAGAATTGACGGCATCAATCAAAAAAATTGAATGACAAATAACTTATTGAATATTAATAAATTCGAAAGCGGGATTTACAGTTCTTGTCACTGCGCTTTACAGAGAAAGCGGCAACGGCACATTTTGCTACACAGTATGCGAAAAAGCGTGCTCGTAAAGGAAATCGTCTGCGCTGAAACTTTTGGTAAAGATGAGTCAACGTAGCTGGCTGTCTTTCGAACCTCTGCGATTATATCCTGAAAATGCTGCGCTATGTGAATCTTTATCCTGCTGACAGGCGATACATAAGCGTACGCCTGGCACTGCCTCACGTCTGGCTTGTGGGATAGGGTTGCCGCATTCTTCGCATTCATACAGACTTTCCCCGGTCGGTAATTCACCGCGGGCGCGGGCAACAGCATCTTCAATAGTATTGTTGATCTGCTCGTTAACAGCGTCGTCATTTGCCCATCCGGATGCCATATATACCTCCTGCCATTGTCTACAGGATAAGTATAGCGAATATGATGGCTGAAAAACGACCACGCATCAGCGGTATCAGCTTTCAGACCATTCGCGCAGGAAACTGCATTCGGGACGAATGCAGTTGGGCTGAAGTGAAGGGAGTTACTTATAGATAGTGGCGCTGCCGTACATCTGGTTTTTACCGCCCGCAGAGTTAACGACAAAGCCTTTTGCGCCTTGCTCTTTTGCTTTCTCTGCCAGCTTGTCTTCGAGATCGCTCAGGTTAGAGGCGCCGGTAGCAAATACTGTACCAGAGGCCTGAAGCTGACCGGTTGCTGGGCTGGTGTTGGGCTGTGCAGCAAAGGACGCAAACGTCATACCGGTTAGTATGGTAGCGGCAAGTAATGTGAGGCATTTCTTCATGGTGATATCCTCTGAGAAACAACAGATGGTGCCTGATAAGTTTAGGCCGCCTGCGGATGATATTTACCGCAAAAAATTGATGATCAGTCGTCTGTTTTTTGAACGATTCATTCGCCGTGAAACCGGCATAAAAAACCAAATTTCCTTCAGGAGTGTGTTTACCGCGTGGCGTTATGCGGGTATCTTACGCCGCTGTTAAAAGGAGAATACTATGTCCCCCCAGAAACCGGGATTACACCCACGCAACCGCCACAATGGCCGTTATGATCTTGCGACTTTATGCCAGGTTACGCCCGAGTTGACGCAATTTCTCACCCTCACGCCCGGCGGCGAGCAGAGCGTTGACTTCGCCAATCCGCAGGCAGTGAAGGCGCTCAATAAAGCACTGCTGGCGCATTTTTATGCGGTCAAAAACTGGGATATTCCAGACGGTTTTCTGTGCCCGCCGGTTCCTGGCCGTGCGGACTACATTCACCATCTGGCCGACCTGTTAGGTGAAACGACAGGAACCATTCCGACAAATGCGAGCGTACTGGACGTGGGAGTAGGGGCCAACTGTATTTATCCGCTGATTGGCGTGCATGAATATGGCTGGCGATTCACCGGCAGCGAAACCAGTAGCGAAGCGTTTAACAGCGCTCAGGCGATCGTTAATGCCAATCCGGGGTTAACTCGCGCAATTCGTTTGCGCCGTCAGAAAGATGTTGCCTCAATCTTCAACGGTATCATTCACAAAAATGAGCAGTATGAAGCCACAGTGTGTAACCCGCCATTCCATGATTCTGCGGCCTCTGCGCGTGCCGGAAGCGAACGTAAGCGTCGCAATCTGGGTCAGGATAAAGATGATGCGCTGAACTTTGGCGGACAGCAGCAGGAGCTGTGGTGTGAAGGCGGCGAAGTGGCGTTCATCAAGAAAATGATCGCCGAAAGCCAGGCCTTTGGCCGTCAGGTGATGTGGTTTACCACGCTGGTTTCGCGCGGTGAGAATTTACCTCCGCTGTACCACGCATTAACGGATGCGGGCGCGGTGAAGGTGGTTAAGAAAGAGATGGCCCAGGGGCAAAAGCAGAGCCGCTTTATTGCCTGGACCTTTATGGATAACGATCAGCGTCGTCGTTTTATGGCGCGTAAACGCTAAAGCGTTGGCTCCCCTGGCGGCAGTTGTTCGCTTGCCGCCGACGATGGGCCATTCACCGGTGCAGGCAAGACCTGATACGTCTGTACCGGGGCGCGTACGTTGGCCAGATCGAAGTGTTTCTTCACCTGGCTGTCGAGCGCGAAACGTACCGTCCACTGTTTCAGCGGCAGGGTAGTAAATGAGACCCTTAGCGTGAAAGCCGTATTGGTTAACCCGACGATCCCGGCAAACGACGGCTCGCCGATAATAAGCCCGCGAATATCTTCCTTTTCCATCAGCGCAGCAACAGCGTCTTTCAACGCCTGATTGGCTTTATCCGCATCCTCATGACGGTCAACATCGTAATTGGCGACAACCGATCCAATGCCACGCACAAAGTTGGCGAAGGTGGTTATCGATGACCAGGGAATGATATGGTACGCCCCGGTATCCTGACGCACACCTACAGAACGAATGGACATCCTTTCAACCGTACCGGTGAGCGGACCGATAGTGACTAAATCCCCGGTGTTCATACCATTTTCGAACTGGATGAAGATCCCGGTGATAATGTCTTTTACCAGCGTTTGCGAGCCGAAAGAGATCGCCAGACCCAGCGCCCCGGCCCCGGCCAGCAAGGGGGCGATATTGACGCCAATTTCGGACAGCACAATCATGATGGTGATGGTACTGATAATCACCGCCAGCGCATTGCGGAACAGCGTTAATAGCGTACGGGTACGGGCGCTGGGGAGCGGGCGGCCATGAATATCGGAAGCCAGACGATTCTCAATCAGGCTGGCAAGGATCGTCCAGCCAATGGCGGAGAAGAAAAGAATCAGCGCGATACGAATCAGGATATCCACCGTTTTCTCTCCGGCGCCGTAATGCAGCCAGTTCCAGAAGTCGAACAACCCCCAGGCATTGAGCAGCAGCATCACCGCCACGCACACCGTCAGGATCCGGGCCACGCTTAACGCCGTCGACAGCCAGCCATTCAGCCGTTTTTGTAATTCCGGATAGCTGCGCTGGGTATGTGGCGACAGGGTAATCGTTTTGGCTATCCAGCGCGAAAGCATGCCGGAAACAAAGGCGGCGATGCCGATAATCACCAGGCTGCGTAACGTTGCGCCCATCATGAATTTCAGACTGTTGCCAGGATCAAACAGCGAGAAGAAAAACAGCACAATGAAGTAAGCGCTGGCCAGCCAATGCCATACCAGCGCGAAGGCGCGGATAAACAGGCTGAAAAAGGCTAACGATCTTTCCGCCAAATTGAGCAAATGCTGCGTGATCTCTTTCTTATTTCTGAAAATCAGATACAGCGCCCACAGCGTGATACACAGCATGATGATGACGTTTGCCATTGCACCGACCTGCACGTTGACCTGATTTGAGATAATAGGAACGGCAACAATCAGTCCATAACCAATCAGGCTGCTCAATGAACTCAAACGGCGATTCCAGTAGCGCGCGCCAGCATCCTGAATGTTAAACGGGCGTAGCTCCGCTACCGTGGGGCAAAATATCAGACGTAAAATAGCCTTGAAGAACTCAATCAGCGCAAAGGCATTGAGGAACAGACTTTGCTGGAAAGCGATGGTGCGGCTCCCGGCGTTCATTCGGTCGCTCAGAATCTGCCCTATGAACAACGTCAGCGCCAGCAGCAATAGATCGATAATAAATGCGCCGACGATCATTGCCGGAAGCTGTAGCCAGTTGCTGCGCTCGCGATTTTTCCGTCGCGCCCATTGCCCCATTTTGCGATACAGCGGCAGCGCGCACAGGCGAATCAGCCAGTAAAACCCAAACACCGACGCTGCCAGCATTAAAAAATGGGTCAGGGCATTGGTGAAGGTTTGTGGGTTAAAGGTTTTATGCGGGGCGTCGGTGATGTTGCGGTAAAGCTGGGCAAAGCGGTCGGAAAGAACTTCACCGTAGTGACGACTGACGTCTGTCACGTTTTCCAACACCGTTTTTTCTTCAGTGAGCGTGGGGGGGACAATCACCGGCACGGGGTCGGGAGGGGGCGTTGCCGCGACTTTGCGTAGTTGACCAATCAACTCCTGGCGCGATGCTTCATTGTCCAGGACGTCAGCCAGCGCGGCGTAAGCGGCTTTCTTTTGCTCAACATCAGGCTCTTTTGCGGGTGTGGTTTGCGGGTCGGCTGAAGTCGAAGTTGTGACACCGGGTATCGTCACCGCGTGAGACGGTATGCTCAGCAGACAAAAGAAGACCAACAGGATCCAGCGCATGACTCCTCCCATGAGAAATAAATTCAAAAGGATAAGTATAGATGCCAGGGCGCAAGAGAATTGAAATGAGAGGATTCTGGTGAAAACCTCCCTTCGGGCGAAGGGAGGTCAACGCATCAGGAAACGTGCTGCAAGAATTCCTGTAAACGCTGGCTGGGTGGATTTTCAATCAGGGCTTGCGGATTACCGTCTTCGGCAATACGTCCCTTATCAATGAAAATCAGACGTGAAGCCACTTTTTCGGCAAAGCCGATTTCGTGGGTCACAATCACCATGGTCATCCCTTCTTCCGCCAGATCCTGCATGACTTTCAGAACTTCGTGGCGCAGTTCAGGGTCAAGCGCCGAGGTTGGCTCATCAAACAGCATCATTTTCGGCTTCACTGCCAACGCACGGGCGATAGCTACACGCTGTTGTTGACCGCCGGACAGTTCAGAAGGGTAGTGATGCGCGCGCTCGGCCAGGCCGACCTTCGCCAGCAATTCTTTAGCCAACTTCTCTGCCTGTTCTTTATTCGCCCCGCGTACGCGCTGCGGTCCAAACATGACGTTTTCCAGCGCCGTCAGGTGGGGAAACAGGTAGAACTGCTGAAACACCATCCCGGCTTCCTGGCGAATTAACCGCTCATCGACCTTGGGATCGTTGACTTTCAGACCGTCGACGATCAGATCGCCGGAGGTTATCTCTTCCAGCTTGTTAATGCAGCGCAGCAGAGTAGATTTACCGGAACCGGACGGCCCGATGATGACCACAACTTCGCCCTGCTTAATGTTCAGATCAATATTGTGCAGCACCTGGGTAGGGCCAAAGTGCTTAGAAACGTTTTTAAATTCAATCACAGGATTTTCATCCTTCTTTCCAGACGACGCAGAATGAAGCTCAGCACCAGGGTAATGATCAGATAGAACACCGCAACGGCGCTCCAGATTTCCAGTGCGCGGAAGTTACCGGCAATGATTTCCTGGCCCTGACGGGTCAGTTCAGCGACGCCAATGACGATAAACAGCGAGGTATCTTTAATGCTGATGATCCACTGGTTGCCCAGCGGCGGCAGCATACGACGCAGCGCGAGAGGCAAAATAACGTGACGGATAGTCTCTGTGCGTGAAAGTCCAAGCGCCAGTCCGGCTTCGCTGAATCCTTTATGGATTGAGAGCACCGCACCGCGGGTGATTTCCGCAATATAGGCACCGGAGTTGATCATGATGGTGACAACGGCGGCGCTAAAGGGGTCAATACGTAAATCGTTAAACGCCATTGGCAGGGCGAAGTAGATAAACATCACTTGCACAACGATTGGTGTACCGCGAATGACTTCGATAAACACCAGCGCTATGTGGTTGGCTATCCAACCGCCGAAAGTACGCGCAAACCCTGCTGCAAGCCCGATTACCAGACCGCCAGCCAGACCGAGGACCGAGATCCATAAGGTCATTTTGGCGCCTTCAATCAAAAGCGGGATGGCGGGCCAGATGGCACTCCAGTCAAACTGCATATGTCGTTCCTGTTACCGTGGTGTAAATATTCAAATGCCTGTTTTGCCAGATGTACTGTGCTTATCCGGCTTACAGGTCTCAAAAATCCTGGGGAAGGCCCGGTAGGCATCGTGCCACCGGGCATCACTGCCAGTTATTATTTAGGTTCAGTACCGAACCATTTTTTGTAGATCTCGTTATACGTGCCGTTCTCTTTCAGCGTTTTCAGCGCGCCGTTCACTTTCTCACGCAGGTCATTGCTGCCTTTCGGGAAGGCGATACCGTACTGCTGAGCTTCCAGCGAGTCACCTACGGCTTTGAACTGGCCGTTACCCGCCGTTTTGATGAAGTAAAGAATGTTTGGCGTGTCATGCAGCACGGCGTCTGCGCGATTGGTGCCCAGTTCCATATACGCGTTATCGATATTTGGGAACTGACGCAGGTCTTTGGTTTTGATATTAGCTTTTGCGTAATCAACGGAACCGGTGCCGCTCTTCACTGCAACGACTTTACCATCCAGGTCTTTCACGCTTTTGACGTCGTTATTATTCGCTTTAACCATCACTAACAGACCGCTTTTGTAGTAGCCGTCAGAGAAGTCGATCGCTTTTTTACGCTCGTCGGTGATGGTGATACCCGCCAGTGCCAGGTCGACGTTTTTGGTTTGCAGAGCCGGGATAATGCCGCTGAAATCCATTGGTTTCAGTTCATAATCCAGCTTCAATTCTTTGGCGACGGCAGCCCACAGATCCACATCAAATCCAACGTATTTGTCACCCTGTTTGAATTCGAACGGTACAAACGCGGTGTCAGTTGCGACAACCAGTTTCTTATCTGCGGCATGGGAGGACACCGCAAAAGCCAGGGTAAGTGCAGCCAGTGAAACTTTTAATACAGACTTCATAGGATTTCCTTTTATATCCACGGGGCGATCCCCTGCGAGAACATATGGCTTAATGAAAAAATCGTGCCACTTTTGCAACTCATTGTTTTAAAAAGAAGGTATCTCTTTTGTCTGCACAATAAGTGGGGCAAAGCGGGCAATCTGCACTATTTTGGGGCACTCATTTGGTGCGTACCTGACACGGTGCAAACGGTATGACTATTTAGCGTAAAAATTGTTGATAAAACAATCTTTCGTTAACGATTGTGTGAGGTGATTATTACAATTAATTTACTTTGGAGTGACGAACGATCAATGTTATGCACCATAGAAGTGCAAAACCCCCGCCGGGGCGAGGGTTTTATAGGTAATTCTTATATCTGCGGTTATTCAATGTTGGCTTCGATAAACCACAGGAATTTGTCGAGATCGCGTGACGCGGCGGTGAAGATATCCGCTGTGTCTTCGTCTTTTGCTTCGCTAATCGCTTTACGTACGCTGTTAGCGACCACTGCATAACGATCGGCCAGCTCTTTTAGGTGGTCCTGCACGCTATGGATATCCAGCGGATAGCTTTTCAGCGGCGTTTTGCTGTTAATGACCTGGGTTGTGCCCAATGCTACACCGCCTAACTGTACGGCGCGCTCAGCCATGGTATCGAGATGATCGGTCAGGGCAGTACGGAAGCCATCCAGCATTTCATGGACAGCAATAAAGTTCGCACCACGCATGTTCCAGTGAGCCTGTTTAGTGATCAACGACAGGTCGATGAACTGGATCACTTGCTGATTCAGCAGCTCTACTGTGGCTTTCTTTTCGCTGTCTGTCACATCGTTGCGAGTATAAACGAGGGCGGATGCTTTTGTTTTTACCAGTTTTGCGGTACTCATATTTTCATATCCTCTTGATATTTATGTCCCAACTCTTCAACGGGAATAAGTATAGCGCTAATTTTGGATTTATTTTTCCGGTGTTACCTATTGCTTTAATAGTGAAGAGAAGGGCGGATATAAAATAGTTAATAAAATCAATGGGGTGTGTGATTTTATTGCAGCGCAATGTTATTTTTATGTTAATGTAAAAAATTAAAATAAATATGTATATGGGTACAAGATATTTATTAGGATAATTATCACGCAGATTTACAAGTGGATATTCTGCATGATTATGCAAACCATGCAGAATATAAAGGGGTTAACTCACGTCAACTTGCTTAATTTGCGGTTCTTTGCGAATAGTGAGCGTAGAGCCCATTGATGCGGCAATAATAGCCCCCAGGGCCAGCGTCTGGATAAGCGTTAGCGTTTCACCGAGGAAGATCATTCCCGAAACCGCAGCCAACGCGGGTTCCATGCTCATCAACGTACCAAAAGTACGCGTCGGCAGTCGTGTGAGCGCGATCATCTCTAATGAGTAGGGGAGCGCGGTGGAGAGTACGGCCACCGCCAGACCCAACGGCAGTATTGACCAGTGCCACAGGGCATCGCCGGCCTGAATCGCGCCGATGGGTACAAAAACCAGCGCTGCGATTAATGAACCCACCGCTACGGTTGCCGGACCGTGTTCTGCTCCGGCACGCTGCCCGGTGAGAATATAAACGGCCCAACAGGCGCCAGCCCCCAGCGCCAGCGCTGCACCGGTTAAATCCACATGAGAAACGTCCTGGCCAAGCGGCAACAGGAACCAAAGCCCAAGAACGGCCAGCGCTACCCAAATAAAATCTACAGGGCGTCGGGATGAAAACAGCGCCACTGCGAGCGGGCCGGTAAACTCCAGCGCCACGGCAATTCCCAACGGGACGGTCTGAATAGACAGATAAAAGAGGTAGTTCATCCCGCCAAGAGACAGGCCATAAAACAGCAGCGGCAGGCGCTGTTCTTTAGCAAAACGTAAACGCCAGGGTTTAAAGAAGGCGATAAGGATGAGTGTGCCCAGCGCGAGGCGCAGCGCGGTAACGCCAGGCGCACCGACGAGAGGGAACAGCGATTTTGCCAGCGATGCTCCGCTTTGAATGGAGGACATAGCAATAAGCAAAACCAAAATAGGTAACCAAACTGGCGTTTTACGTAACGACCCCGGCATCCTTTCTCCTGACTAATGATGGTTACATGGCTTCATCAGCGCGGTGTTGCGACGCGGATGGCAATATGTATAGAAAAGTAAAACAGCGAGTGTAATGGAAATACACTCAACTGGTTGAGTATTCGTTGAAAAAAAAATTCTTCAGATCCGTACAATGATATGAAATTGATGGATTAATAATCTGTGTGATTAGGAATTATCTGGATGAATGTGCCGTATTGTGCGCGCAATAATGGCTTTTTCTGTTAGAAAAGTGATGTGAATTGAAAGAGATAGCGGGTTTGTGAAATGTTTTGTTACATGAAAAGGCCCGTTAGACATCGCGAATCGCAAAGAGTTTCCCATCAATTTTTGTTATATTTAAAACTTAGGATTTACTTGAAGCACATTTGAGGTGGTTATGAAAAAAATTGCATGTCTTTCAGCACTGGCCGCTGTTCTGGCTTTCTCCGCAGGTACTGCTGTAGCTGCTACTTCTACCGTTACCGGTGGTTACGCTCAGAGTGATGCTCAGGGCGCAGCGAACAAAATGAACGGTTTCAACCTGAAGTATCGCTACGAGCAGGACAACAACCCGCTGGGTGTAATCGGTTCCTTCACTTACACTGAAAAAGACCGTACCGATGCTTCTGGCGACTACAACAAAACCCAGTACTACGGCATCACTGCGGGTCCGGCTTACCGTCTGAACGACTGGGCAAGCATCTACGGTGTAGTGGGTGTTGGTTACGGTAAATTCCAGAACGCAGCATCTCCGGCTGACAACCACACCACCAGCGACTACGGTTTCTCTTACGGTGCTGGTCTGCAGTTCAACCCGATCGAAAACGTTGCTCTGGACTTCTCCTACGAGCAGAGCCGTATTCGTAGCGTTGACGTTGGCACCTGGATCGCTGGCGTGGGTTACCGCTTCTAATCACTTCGGTGATATAAAAAATCCGCCTTTTAGGCGGATTTTTTTTTGCGTGTAATGCAGGACAGAATATCGTTGTAGGCCTGATAAGACGCGCAGCGTCGCCATCAGGCAATTTGCCGGATGCGGCAAAATTCGTATCCGGCCTACAAAGGCTTACTTAGTTGAGAAAATATCGGTACCCAGATGGTTGTAATCCACCTTCTGCAGTTTGAAGTTGGTGATATACACCGGCCCGGCTTTCTTCTCTGAGATAAAACGGTAGCTGTTGGTAATTTCCTTCGCGCTGATCCCCGTCCATTGAGAGAAAAAGCTAAGAAAATCATTGGCAGAACGACGGGCTTTAATCACCCGATGTGCTTTATCATCGCTCGACAGCACCATAAAAGGCACCTGGAAATTCTGTTGGAACCGATCGTCATGCGCGAGGTATTGCACCTCTTTGCCCCGCTCTTTAAAAGCGAGGCCATGATCGGAGAAATAGACCATTGAGAAGCTGGTACCGCTGTTACGTAATTGCTCGTAAAGCTGGCGCAGCAGGTCATCCGTCTGCGTCATGGTGTACAGATAGCAAGATGTCTCCTTTGACTGGACGAAGGTCTCGTATTTTCCTTGCGTACGGTCGCAGGCCTGCGGATGTGAACCCATTAAATGCAGCACGATGAGCTGCGGCTGAGTACGCTCGGTTGCCAGCACCTGGGCGGTCATCTTCAACAGCGCTTCGTCACGGGTATTTTTATCCGCTTCGAAATCACCATTTTTGAGGAAGTGCACTTCATCAGCTCGTTTTGCGATACTGGCGATAGCCGTATCGTATTCGCCAATCTGTCCCTGATTGGAAAACCACCACGTCTGGAATCCCGCACGATTAGCCAGAGTGACAAAGTTATCCTGGAACTGGGGTTTATTATCAACGACCCGATTAAGCGTTAAGCCAAGCGATTTTTGCGTAGAACCGCTTGCGGCAATGTAATCTGCGAACAGATAGCCGTTAACGGAACTGGCAAACGGGGTGTTATCCCAGTGACCGCCAAACGCGCCTAATGCGTCACGGCGGGCGCTTTCACCAATGACCACGACATAGGTGTGATACTTTGGCTTCACGGCGGTTACCGTCCAGCTGTCTTTCACACTCGACAGCTTCGCCATGCGCTCCTGTTCATCGAGCACTTCGTTATTATTAACGATCACGTCTTTGGCAAAGCGGAAAACCGGATAACCGGTGTCCTTAAGCTTGAACACGCCGCCCCAGGCCAGATTTTGTACCGGGGTAACAAAAAACGCGACGACGCTAAACAACAAACACAGGCTGTCGTACTTATTCCAGATGCGCTTCTGTGCTTCTTTTTTACGGCGTACGGCGATAACGCCGAGGGCAAAAATAAATACCCCAACCAGATAATTGTACCAGGGGAAGATGGTCAGGATCTCGGTGGACTCTTCCATATTGGTTGAATGCAGCGCCAGCAACGTATTGAAGTTAGGCGAACCGTAAGCCTGACCAAACGGGAAGTACATTGCCGCAATAAGTGAGCAAATGCCAATCAGCACTTTCTGCGCGCGCGGGGCGCTGCGCCACAGCAGTATTAATATACAGGTGAAAGCAACGCTGTAGAGCAAGCTAAGCGGATAGCCCAACGCCAGGTTGATCAGCATAGACTGCAAGAAATAGAGGCCAGTCCACGGACTAATGGCCCGGCTACGAGCAATGATTGAATCTTTGAGGGTTAAATTCATACGCCACTAATGCAAAAACGCCATGTGCTTACCCTGGCGTTAAGGGTCATTGCCTGCCTGAGAGAGCGAGAAGAGGGATAGGGTCCGCATCCGCGAGCCGCAATATACGCAGGGCTGCGAAAAGATAGAGTGTGCATGAGAGAAGGTCAACTACTACAAGGAAATTGTTTTGCGAGAGAGGTGGCAAAACTGACAAAAAGCAGGGTTATTGGGACGAAAACCACTACTGTACCCAGCTGACAGCAGGGGAAGGGAGCGGCGTACCGCGACGCCGCATTATTTTCCTGAAGGTTTATCCTGCTCTGGTTTGCTGTTAATCATGTCGCACAGCATAGAGATCAGCATCAACCGTACTTTAAAGGGAGAGTGGCTAAACACGCGTATACACCTCTTAAATTCATTCATATAAACCTCCTGACTTCACGATCCCATCAGTCCTTGAGGGATGTCTTTATTATATACAGATATAGCACAGGCTATATTATATAGCTATTGCTAAAACGTTAATTTTTTGTGCCCAGGCAACTCTGGTTTACAATGAGCGCTCTCTAATCAGATGCCGTTAACGCGTCACAGTAACGAGGAAGCAGAATGAGTCGTCGCGCAGGTATGCCAACAACAAAAAAAGTGACGCAATTGGTGAATGTCGAAGAACACGTTGAAGGATTTCGTCAGGTCCGGGAGGCGCATCGCCGCGAGCTGATTGATGACTACGTAGAGCTGATTTCCGATCTCATTATTGAGGTGGGTGAAGCGCGCCAGGTGGATATGGCTGCCCGACTCGGGGTTTCCCAGCCGACGGTTGCCAAAATGTTGAAGCGCCTTGCTTCAGTCGGGTTGATTGAAATGATCCCCTGGCGCGGGGTGTTTTTAACCGCAGAAGGCGAACGCCTGGCCCAGGAGAGCCGAGAGCGGCATCAGATTGTGGAAAATTTCCTGTTGATGTTAGGTATCAGCCCGGAAATTGCCCGGCGTGACGCTGAGGGAATGGAGCACCACGTCAGTAAGGAAACGCTGGAGGCTTTTAGCCGTTTTACGCAACAGCAAGGAACTGGCTCTGAATGAGTTTTCCTTTACTACGCGCCTTGCAGCGCGATCGTTTTTTCCAGCTGTTAATCATCGTCGGGGTTGTACTGAGCGTGTTCACGCCATTTACGCCCCGGTCATGGCCTGGCGCGATTGACTGGCACACCATCATTACGCTTAGCGGCCTGATGCTACTGACCAAAGGTGTGGAGTTAAGCGGTTACTTCGACGTGTTAGGGCGCAAGATGACCCGCCGTTTTCACACAGAACGCCAACTGGCGATATTCATGGTGCTGGCGGCAGCGCTGCTGTCGACGTTTCTGACTAACGATGTTGCGTTATTTATTGTTGTCCCGCTGACCATCACCCTGAAAAAATTGTGCGCCATTCCGGTGAATCGCCTGATTATCTTTGAGGCGCTGGCGGTGAACGCCGGATCGTTGCTGACGCCAATAGGCAATCCGCAAAATATCCTGATGTGGGGACGCTCCGGGTTGTCATTTACCGCGTTTACCTGGCAGATGGCGCCGCTCGCGGGTGCCATGATGCTGACGCTGGTGGTGCTTTGCTGGTTCAGTTTCCCAAACAAAGCATTGCACTATCATACCGGTACGCGCGCGCCGGACTGGCAACCACGCCTGGTGTGGAGCTGTCTGGCGCTGTATCTCATCTTTCTGGCGGCACTGGAGTTAAAACAAGAGCTGTGGGGGCTGGCGATTGTGGCGGCGGGGTTCATGGTTCTGGCGCGTCGCGTCATTCTCAGCGTGGACTGGACGCTGCTGCTGGTGTTTATGGCGATGTTCATTGATGTGCATTTGCTGACGCAGCTACCGGCCTTGCAGGGGATAACCCACCAGATTGGCACGCTCTCTGCGCCGGGTCTTTGGTTGACGGCCATTGGCCTGTCGCAGTTTATCAGTAATGTGCCCAGTACAATTTTGTTGCTGAACTACGTTCCGCCGACGCTGCTGCTGGCCTGGGCAGTTAATGTGGGCGGCTTCGGGCTGCTGCCGGGATCGCTGGCAAATCTTATCGCTTTACGCATGGCAAACGACCGACGGATTTGGTGGCGTTTTCATTGGTATTCGCTGCCGATGCTGATATGGGCGGGACTGGTAGGGTATGGTTTGCTGCAGGTGATGTAATTGATGTGGGGCGCCGGATGGCGGCTGGCGCCTGATCCGGCCTACTGCGTTGGTAGGCCCGATAAGCGTAGCACCATCGGGCATGTATAGCAGATTAGTTCAGACGAACCGGCATACCAGAACGGTTCTGTACCGCCTGCTCAACGACGGACTGATCGACGTCAGACTGACCGGTGATGCTGGTAATGCTCTTGTTCAGCGTAATCGGTACGATTTCCCCGCCTTCAAACTGTGCTTCAGTGGTGGACAGTGGGTTATGCACCTCGATGTAACGGCTGCCGTCTGGTTCGGTAGTGGCTTTCACCGGCTCATCGATAAACTGTACGCGAGTGCCGACCGGCACATTTTCAAACAGGAATTTGATGTCGTCGTTACGCAGACGGACGCAACCGTGGCTGACACGTAAGCCAACGCCGAAGTTAGCATTGGTACCGTGAATAGCATACAGACGGCCAATATACAGTGCGTACAGGCCCATCGGGTTATCCGGACCTGCCGGAACCACGGCTGGCAGCGGTTCGCCCGCAGCGCGGTATTCCGCATGCATTTTCGCCGTTGGCGTCCAGGTTGGGCCCGCTTTCTTACGTTCTACTTTGGTGGTCCAGTTGATCGGCGTGTCTTTGCCTAACTGGCCGATACCGATCGGCAGAACGATAACGGTGTTGGTGCCTTTCGGGTAGTAGTACAGACGCATTTCAGCGCTGTTGATAACAATACCTTCATGCACGGTATCCGGCAGGATCAATTGCTGAGGAATGTTCAGTACGGTGCCGCCCTTCGGCAGGAAAGTATCCACGCCAGGGTTCGCTTCCAGCATGTTAGACAGACCCATCTGATATTCTGCCGCAAAATACTCCAGCGGTTGGGTATTGCCTTCAGGAATGGTGATGACCTGGTTTTGGCCAATCAAACGGCTACCATCGGTAGGCAGCGGGTACGTGACGGCTGAGGCAGTGTTGCAAAAACCAACTACCGCAAGTGCCGCCGCGAAAAGCGTTGTCAATTTCATATTCATCTTCATGTATGCGAGATTCAGTGCCAGGCAGGCCAGTGGGTTGAGATTTATGTAGTGTTGGGCACGCATTATATGTGCAATCTGAGCAACAAGGAATTCGGATGTGTACTAAATCACATTTTTTTCCTTTTGCTTTCACTTTAGCCCTTCAGCATGAAGGGGCGATCTTATCGTAGACTTATGGCATAATAAGCGGTTTGTCACATATTTCTTTCTCTTTCAGGATACGCCAGTGTTAGTTTCCAGCAACGTCACCATGCAGTTCGGCAGTAAGCCGCTGTTTGAAAATATTTCCGTCAAATTTGGCGGCGGCAACCGTTACGGCCTGATTGGCGCGAACGGTAGCGGTAAATCCACTTTTATGAAAATTCTCGGCGGTGATCTCGAACCGACGCTGGGTAACGTTTCCCTCGATCCGAATGAGCGCATCGGTAAGCTGCGTCAGGATCAGTTCGCCTTTGAAGAGTTCACCGTGCTTGACACCGTAATCATGGGTCATGGTGAACTGTGGGAAGTGAAGCAGGAGCGCGATCGTATATACGCGCTGGCCGAAATGAGCGAAGAAGACGGCTATAAAGTGGCTGACCTCGAAGTTCAGTACGGTGAAATGGACGGCTACTCTGCGGAAGCGCGTGCGGGCGAACTGCTGCTGGGCGTGGGTATCCCGGTAGAACAACATTACGGCCCGATGAGCGAAGTCGCACCCGGCTGGAAGCTGCGTGTGCTTCTGGCCCAGGCACTGTTCTCTAACCCGGATATTCTGCTGCTCGACGAACCAACGAACAACCTGGATATTGACACCATCCGCTGGCTGGAGCAGACGCTGAACGAACGTGACAGCACCATGATCATCATTTCGCACGACCGTCACTTCCTGAACATGGTCTGTACGCACATGGCGGATCTCGACTACGGCGAACTGCGTGTGTACCCAGGTAACTACGACGAATACATGACGGCGGCAACCCAGGCGCGTGAACGTCTGCTGGCCGATAACGCCAAGAAGAAAGCGCAGATTGCCGACCTGCAATCCTTCGTCAGCCGCTTTAGCGCTAACGCATCGAAATCTCGTCAGGCGACCTCTCGTGCGCGTCAGATTGACAAGATCAAGCTCGACGAAGTGAAAGCGTCCAGCCGTCAGAACCCGTTCATCCGCTTCGAGCAGGATAAGAAACTGTTCCGTAACGCGCTGGAAGTGGAAGCACTGGCGAAAGGCTTTGATGAAGGCCCGCTGTTTAAAAACTTCAACCTGCTGCTGGAAGTGGGGGAAAAGGTTGCCATCATTGGTGCTAACGGCGTGGGTAAATCTACCATGCTGAAAACGCTGGTTGGCGCTTTGCAGCCGGACAACGGTACCGTGAAGTGGTCCGAAAACGCGCAGGTCGGTTACTACGCGCAGGATCATGAATATGAGTTTGAAAACGATCTGACGGTTTTCGAATGGATGAGTCAGTGGAAACAAGAAGGCGATGATGAGCAGGTTGTGCGTAGCTTCCTCGGTCGTCTGCTGTTCAGCCAGGATGATATCAAGAAGCCTGCAAAAGTGCTTTCCGGTGGTGAAAAAGGACGCATGCTGTTTGGTAAACTGATGATGCAGAAACCAAATATTCTGGTAATGGATGAACCAACCAACCACCTGGACATGGAATCAATTGAGTCGCTGAACATGGCGCTGGAAATGTATCAGGGCACGTTGATCTTCGTCTCTCACGACCGTGAGTTCGTCAGTTCTCTGGCAACCCGTGTGATTGAAATTACGCCGGAGCGCGTGATCGACTTCACCGGTAACTACGAAGATTACCTGCGTAGTAAAGGCGTCGAATAAGTTTCTTGTTGTTTTTCGTGCTACAGGTGTGATGGTTGCACCTGTAACACGAGATACTTAGGGAAAAGGGTATAAGTTACAGATTAAATCATCCCCAGCGCACGCTTACCGTGGATATTCAAATCATCCAGCGTGAAGCGTCCCTCCCAGTCAGTTTCATAATCCTCGCGCGGGAAATCACCCGGTGACGTGCCTTTTTCCAGCGCGGCCTTCACTTTGTGGGCATAAGCCAGATTCTTTTCGCACATCGGTGCGGCAGGGATGTACATCACATTGCCCCAGCCCTGTTGATTTTCCACCGGCGCGACGGAGTGGATCACATCGCAATGCCACCAGACCGAATCCCCGGCTTCCAGTTGTGGGATGCTGGTTAACGCCTCGATCAGCAGCGGATGCCATTGTGCGGAAATCGGCAGGACTCTGCCAGGCGCTACGCCGCACAGTTCATCTTCCGGCACATCGTCCAGCAATGGACGTAGCAGCACATAGGCCATCGCCTCAGGGATTGGGACTACGTGCAACAATCCCTGACCAGGCAACATATCAGACAGTGCCGTCCAGCCCTGGAAGGTACGAAATACTGAACATTTGGTGGTGTTATCTACTGTGTACTCTTCAACTTCTGTGCGATGCGCCGCCTGCCATGGATCGTAATCTTCCAGCTTACCATTGAAAACATTCGCAAAGACCTGCTGATATGCCGGCAGAAGCCAGCGCTCCAGCGCGCCGGAATCCGTGTGCGCGCCCAGCCCTTTGGACGTTGTTCCCGGCGGACGACGGCGTATGCGGTCAGGATAGATAACGCTGACGTCCGGGTTAAACCATTGTTTCCCCTCGCTTGTAAACGTCCACAGGCGATTAAGGAATGACTGCGCATTGGCCATTTCTTCGCTCTGGCGGGCCTGCATCTGCGCCTGGGACCAGTAGATGGGGTAAATCTCCGGGCGGGATGCGCTGAGGGTGCCAAAAAAGTTATCACCGGGGCCTTTGTAGACCTCATCAAAATGGTTGCGATCCAGGTAATCGAGCATCGACTGATCCCATGCCAGCGCCTGCTCGCGGGGGAAATGCCCCTTGATGACCGCGCATCCGCGACGCTTAATCTCTTCACGCTGCTCGGCGCTTACGCGTCCCGCGTTGATATCTGCATAGGACAACGCAGGCCAGACCGGGGAGCCTTGTGCTTTGAGGGTATTGATTTCCGCCACGCGAGTGGCAATGGCATCGCTCAACTGATTGAAAATCAACTGAACATCCCCAAGCTGTGCCCGCAGTTGCTGTTTCATCTGACGGATTGCCGCTTTGTGATCGGCGGGCAATGTGTCGCTGGTAAACGTAAAAGCCATAACCACCTCGCATTAACTTTCATTCGAAACTTATTTAACTTACACATGCAATATAAGTTAAAAATAAGTTAATGCAAGTTTAAAAACTTGATGGTGTGCACGGAATGCATAAAGAGTGGAAACCGGAGCATGCCCCGGTTAGCAGGATCAGACGTTAAAAGGAGAGGTGTTATCCAGCACCGCCTGAATCACGTTCAGCGCGCCCTGATGGTTATTGTCGTCGGTCTGATAGCGGGCAATCGCTTTGATGCTCTCTGCCGCATTGGCCATGGCGAAAGAGTAATGCGCCATTTTCAGCATTTCTGCATCGTTGCCGCTATCGCCAATGGCGACGACGTTTTGTGGAGACAGGTTCCAGCGTTTCAGCAGGCGACTGATACCGTTGGCTTTATGTAAGCCCGGAATAATCAAATCGATAAACCCAAAGCCACTGGTGACGGGCTTCATTATGCCATCAAGAGCTGTATGCAGATGATCGATAACCAATGGGATTTGTTGGTCGGGTAAGTTCAGCGAAAACTTAAACAGCACATCATCAATGTCCTGATAATCCTTCACCGGTTTCAGGCGATGATAGTGTTTCGACATCAATGCCACGAAAGGCTCAGGGGCATTCTCACTGACGTAGGCACTTTGCAGACCACAGGCAACAAAATTGAGCTGCTTATCTTTGAGGAGTTCGCCAATAACAATGCGTGATTCGTGACGGGTAAGCTCGCCGTGAAACAGATGCTTGCCGTGCTCATAAACCAGCGCGCCATTCTCAGCGACAAACGATATTTCGTCTTTAAGCTCCGGGAAAAAGGAGATCAGCTGGTAATACTGGTTGCCGCTGGCCACGACAAATTCAATATCTCGTTTTTTCAGTTCCTGATACTGCGCCATAAAACGTGCACGATCGTATTTCTTGGCGTCGTCGAGAAAAGTTCCGTCCATATCGGTGACGATAACTTTGATGGTCATACTTGCTCCTGGCTGATAACTGCGACCAGAAACATTCTAATAACAATGTGACCTGAAGCACAAATTTAATTTCGAATGAAAGTAAAAGGCCGGGGGCCGCTTCGCTTTACCCGACCTACGGAGAGAGGAGTAGGCCCGGTAAGCGCAGCGCCACCGGGCGGGGGGAGTTACAACATGTGTTCAGTACGGGCGATGATATCGTCCTGCGCATCCGGAGACAGGGCGGTGAAGAAGGCGGAATAGCCTGCGACACGCACCACCAGGTCACGGTATTGATCCGGGTGTTTTTTTGCTTCCAGCAGCGTTTCACGGGACACAATGTTGTACTGAATATGCCAGCCTTTGTGCTCTTCAAAGAAGGTACGCAGCAGGATCATCAGTTTTTGCTTATCAGATTCATTCTCCAGCGTGGCCGGATTCAGCTTCTGGTTTAACAGTACACCGCCGAGAATGGAACCGGTAGGCAGTTTACCCACCGAGCCAATCACCGCCGTCGGGCCGAGATGGTCCGTCCCGGAAGCCGGGCTCGCACCTTCCGCCAGCGGAGTGTGCGCCTTACGGCCATCCGGCGTTGCCATGGTTGCTGCGCCAAACGGCACGTTTGCGGAGATCGAAGAGGTCCCGGCGTAGTAATTGCCGCCAACCGGACCACGACCGTAACGTGGATTATGATACTGTTTCAGTTCATCAATATAAGTCTGATAAGCGCGGGCCAGCAGCGTATCAACGGAATCATCATCGTTGCCGTACTTCGGCGCGCCGTTGATCAGTCGTTGGCGTAATTGCTCGTGAGTCAGACCGTCAAAATCATCAGCCAGTGCCGCAGCCAATTGCTGCTGGCCGATAGCACCTTGATCAAAGACCAGTTTCTTCACCGCCGCCAGGCTGTTGCCGAGGTTGGCGATACCCACCTGCAAACCTGATACCCAGTCATACTTCGCGCCGCCTTGCTTAATGCTTTTCGCACGTTCGATACAGTCGTCTACCAGCGCCGAACAGAGAATATCGTGTACGTTCTCTTCCAGCATGGTGTCGACGACATACTCGATTTCGATAGATTTACGCGTGTAGTAGCGAATCTGTGTATCCCAGGCGTCCATCACTTCATCGAAATTGTTGAAGTTGCCAGCCGAGAGTGCTTTTTCCTGCGGCAGGAAGACCTTACCGCTGGTGGCATCGCGTCCGCCTTCCAGCGCCGCCAGCATCACGCGGGCAAAGTTAATAAAGCTCATGCCGGTACAACGGTAGCCCCATTTGCCGCCAACGGCGGTTTCGATGCAACCAATAGCCGCATAGTCATAGGCGTCCTGCGGTTCAATGCCAAGCTTAATAAATTCAGGTATGACGATTTCATCGTTGTTAAAGGCTGGCATCCCGAAGCCGCAGCGAATGACCTGCACACAGGCATCAAGGAAATCGTTACTCATCCCCGCGTGATAGCGCACGCTCAGGTTAGGCTGAGTAGAGCGCAGGCGACCGCAGGATTCCAGAATGGCGTAAGAGAGCGGGTTGACGGCATCCATCGCCTGACCGTTAACCAGATTCTGTCCGCCAATGGTCACGTTCTGATACAGCGGGCTGCCTGCCGAGGCCTTTGAATGGGAGCCGGAGCGGATTTTGTTCACTTCCAGCAGCTTCAGCCAGCAGCTGTGCAGCAGCTCAATGGCGTGTTCGCGATCCAGCGTATGATTCAGCTCCACATCACGACGATAGAAAGGATAGAGATACTGGTCCATGCGACCAAACGACACTGAATGACCGTTCGATTCAATTTGCAGGATCAACTGGATGAAGTAGCACAACTGCAGCGCCTGCCAGAACGTTTTTGGCGGTTCATGGGCAATCACATCACAGTTTTCCGCCATGGTCAGCAGTTCCTCGCGGCGGCTGGCGCGGGTCTCCGTGGATGCCATTTTGCGTGCCAGCGTGGCAAAGCGCTCAATGTGCAGACTGACGGCCTCCAGCACGATATCTATCGCTTTCAGGAACTGATCGCCATGGAGGTCTTCCAGACAAGTCAGATTGATACGGGAGCGACGTTCATCGACTTTGTGACGCAGGCCGTCGAGACCTTTTTCCAGCAGCAGCGGGAAGTTCACCGCCAGGTGTGCGTCGCCGGAGGTCATGTTGCCTTCGGCTTTGATAATGCCGGTTTCCAGCAGACCTTTCTGCTCATCGGTGAACATCCCGTAGCAGCGATCCTGTACTGTCTGGCCGCGCCACCTCGGGCACACCTCGTGCAATACGCGTTTGTTCTCTTCACTTACTGAGAAGCCTGCGCCCGGCCTGTCGGCGAGGTCATCGATCTCTTTTTCAATCCAGGAGACGGTATATTCCGGGAAGATCGGCGCGGCGCGCACTTCGCTCGCCTGGTTACCGATAATCAGTTCGTCATGCTTGATCCAGATGGTGCGTTCCGCCAGATGATGGGCCAGCGCCAGCGCGCGGCGTACCGGGATCGGCTTATCCAGATGTTGCTGATACATCTCGGTATAGTGCTGGGCGCGCTCGGTACACACCGGTGGCTTCACGATGTGGATCAGGGCTGTTTTATGCGCTTTGATACGGTCGCTGAGTGTGTCCAGTTTCAGAGTGGTCATGGCGATTATCCTCGTAGGGTCGCGGTTAAACCTTTAAGGCGGGCATACTGCTGAGCAAATTCGAGCAGAGCTGGCGCCTCAAGCGGTTTATCCGGTGCGTTGTAGGGTTGACTGAGTAAGTGGTATTTATTGATGCCCAGAGTGTGATAGGGCAAAAAATGGATCTCACCGACGTGAAGCTCGTCGGCAGCAAAATCGGTAATCGCCTGGATGGCGGCTTCGTCAGCGTTGAAACCCTGAATCAGCGGTACGCGGATAATCATTTTTTTACCCGCAGCGGCCAATTTTTTCAGATTGTCTAATACACGCGAGGCGTTGCCATCGGTCCACTGTTTAAACGGCGCGTCGGCGACATGTTTTAAATCGGCCAGGAACAGATCAACATAAGGTAATGACGGCTCGATATACTTCCATGGCACATGCAGACAGGTTTCGACCGCCGTATGAATGCCCGCGTCGTGGCTGGCTTGGAATAATTCTGCCGCCAGTTCTGGCTGCATAAACGGTTCGCCACCAGAGAGGGTGAGACCTCCACCGCTACGATCGTAAAACGGTTTATCACGCAATACGGTCGCCATGATGTCGTCCACGCTTTTTACCTCTCCGCAGACGGTCAGCGCCTGGGTTGGACAGCAGTCCGTCAGCGCGGCGAAAGCGTCATTGGTCAGTTTTTCGCGATGAATAAGCAGACCGCTCAGCGCCCGCTCAATCACCGCAGGTGCCGCCTGAGCACAGAGATCGCAACCGTCGAGACACAAACGTGCGTCGTACAGCAGGTCCTGTGTGCGGGCGCGGCTTTCCGGGTTCTGACACCAACGACAGCCCAGGGAGCATCCCTTAAGGAACACCACGGTACGGATACCGGGGCCATCATGCGTGGAATAGCGCTGGATATTGAAAATCATAAGCGACCTCTTTTCTTTCGTATAAAGATTAAATTACTTTCGAATGAAAGTTATATTGACGTGCGTCAACTAACCGTGAGGTTTCGCCGTGCTACCTTTTGTTCATGCTAATTATTCGTTTGAGGAAAGGTTATGGAACTCTATTTAGATACGTCTGATGTTGCCGCTGTCAAAGCGCTGGCGCGTGTTTTGCCGTTGGCTGGGGTGACCACTAACCCAAGCATTGTGGCAACGGGTAAAGAGACGCTGGAAGTGTTGCTGCCGCAACTGCAGGAAGCGATGGGAGGACAAGGCCGACTGTTTGCGCAGGTGATGGCGACGACCGCTGAAGGCATGGTCAGTGATGCGCGTAAACTGCGGACAATCATTGCGGATATCGTGGTCAAAGTGCCGGTAACGGCAGAAGGTCTGGCGGCAATTAAGCTACTGAAAGAAGAAGGGATCCCGACCCTGGGTACTGCGGTATACGGTGCTGCTCAAGGGCTGTTAGCTGCGCTGGCAGGAGCGGAATATGTTGCGCCATACGTAAACCGCGTGGATGCGCAGGGGGGAGACGGTATTCAGACAGTTACCGATCTGCAAACCTTACTGACCATGCATGCGCCGCACACCAAAGTACTGGCTGCCAGTTTTAAAACGCCGCGTCAGGCGCTGGATTGCCTGCTGGCAGGCTGTGAATCCATCACGCTGCCGCTGGACGTGGCGCAGCAGTTTATTACCTCTCCGGCTGTGGATGCGGCTGTAGCAAAGTTCGAGCACGACTGGCAGAGCGCATTCGGTCGCACGTCGATATAGTGTTATGCCGGATTACTCCGGCATATTTGCGTATGTGATTCCGTTAAAATGAATCTGTTGCAGTTAAGCGCAATTAACTGCGAATCGCCCTCGTAAAACCGGCAAGGCCTGCATGCGACCCGTCATCGCGACGGGTACAGTCACGTCATCATGTTTATCAGGTGACGGACCGCCATGAAAAAAACACCTACAGCCACACCGCACGATGCGTTGTTTAAAACATTTTTAAAATACCCTGCCACAGCCCGCGATTTTATTGACATTCATCTTCCTCCCACGCTAAAGGCGCTTTGCGATCTGGCGACGTTAGAACTGCAACCCGCCAGTTTTATTGAAGAAAACTTACGCGCATATTATTCCGATGTGCTTTGGTCGATGAAAACCAGTGAAGGGGAGGGTTATATCTATGTCGTGATTGAACATCAAAGTCGTCCAGATGCGCATATGTCGTTTCGCCTGATGCGTTATGCGATAGCGGCAATGCAAAGCCACCTTGACGCCGGGCATACCCGCTTACCGTTAGTCGTGCCGATGTTGTTTTATCATGGCGTCGATACGCCTTATCCCTTTTCTTTGTGCTGGCTGGATGAGTTTGATAATCCGCTCCTGGCGCGCCAGCTTTATCTGTCGGCATTTCCGTTGGTGGATATTACTGTGATCCCGGATGAAGAAATTATGCAGCACCGGCGTATTGCACTGCTGGAACTGATTCAAAAGCATATTCGTCAGCGCGATTTGTTGGGATTGGTGGACAATCTGGCTACGCTGCTGGTTACAGGAAGTGCTAATGACAGCCAGCTAAAAGCGTTGTTTAATTATCTGCTAATCCAGCAGGGTCACAAACCGCGCTTTGGGCGATTTATGCGTAAGCTGGCGCAGCAGATACCCGAACACAAGGAGCGTACAATGAATATTGTTGAAAAAATACGTAGAGCAGGAGAGCGAAAGGGGCTACGGAAAGGCATGCAGCGCGGTCATGAAAAAGGTTTAGCTGAAGGTCGTCGTGAGGAAGCGCTGCGCATTGCCCACTCAATGCTGGCCGATGGTCTCCCACGGGAGCTTATCGTGAGAATCACCGGACTGTCAGAGGAAGATATTAAATCTTTGACGCATTGAATGTATGTTAATACAGCCCCGGAAAATAAATGCCGCCGGGGCTTACCGTTACTGCCCGCAGACCTCACAGCCCGGATTACGCATCAGTTTCATTTCGCGAAACTGGCAGGTCATGGCGTCGTACATGACGATTTTTCCAGATGCGGGTTTACCGTAGTTTGCCAGCAGCTTAATGGCTTCCATAGCCTGTAACGAGCCGATCACGCCGATTAGGGGAGCCATTACGCCAGCTTCCACGCAGGTCAGGGCATTTTCACCGAACAGGCGGCTCAGGCAACGGTAGCAAGGTTCGCCTTCATGATAGGTAAAGACGGTAATTTGTCCTTCCATGCGGATTGCCGCACCGGAAACCAGCGGAACCTTTGCGCTAAAGCATCCGGCATTAAGCTGATTACGGATGCTGACGTTATCCGTACAGTCCAGCACCAAATCGTGTTTGGCGATCAGCGCGTGAATTTCGCTATCATCCAGCAGCGCATTCACTGGGGTAATGGTGATATAAGGGTTAATCCGCGCCAGCGCATCGCGGGCGGATAGCACTTTCGGTTGCCCTACGGTTGCATCGCTGTGCAGCGTCTGGCGCTGGAGGTTCGACACGGAAACGGTGTCAAAGTCGAGCAGCGTTAAATGCCCGACACCAGCGCCTGCCAGGTATTGGGTTGCGGCGCAGCCAAGTCCCCCCAGACCAACGACCAGTACCCGTGCCTCCTTGAGCGCTTCCTGACCTTCAAAATCGAAGCCGCGCAGAATGATTTGCCGGTTATAGCGCATCATCTCCTGGTCGCTGAGTTCCGCCATTACAGGCCTCCAAACAGCGCGTTAAACGGCTCGACTTCAACCCACTCTCCGGCTTCAACGTTACCGCGATCGCGTTCTAATACGATAAAACAGTTGCCGAGGCTAAAGGAGCTAAAAATATGCGAACCCTGGTGTCCGGTGGTGGTGACTTCCAGTTCGCCTTCTGCGGTGCGCTGCAATACGCCACGTTGAAAATCCAGACGACCTGGCGTCTTCTTCAGACGTGACGCAGTGCGCACGCGTTGGCGAGGTGGCAACCCACAGCCTGTGTTGCCGCTGAGCTTCGCCAGCAGCGGTTGCACCAGTTGATAAAAGGTAAGGGCCGCTGACACCGGGTTACCCGGCAGGCCGCAAAACCAACTGTTGCTCAGTTTGCCAAAGGCGAACGGTTTGCCCGGTTTGATGGCCAGCTTCCAGAAGGCAATTTCTCCCAGCTCCTCCAGAATGGTTTTGGTGTAATCCGCTTCACCGACTGAAACGCCGCCGGAACTGATAACGACATCGGCCTGGCTGTCGGCTTCAATAAACGCCGCGCGCAGCGCGTTGGGATCGTCGCGAATAATACCCAGATTGATCACCTCGCAGCCCAACTGTTGCAGCATCAGGTGAACGGCCAGACGGTTGGTGTCATAAATCTGTCCGTCGCCCAGCGGTTGACCCGGCAGTTGCAGTTCATCACCAGTGGAAAACAACGCCACGCGGACTTTGCGCACGACAGGCGCATCAGCAATACCGAGCGAGGCCAGAACCGGGAGCTCGGCGGTTGTCAGGCGAGTCCCGGCGGGGAAGACGACTGCACCGTTTGCAATATCTTCCCCGCGCAGACGAATATTTTGTCCACTGCGGACTTCGGCGGTAAAACGCACACCGTCGTCTGTTTGTTCCGTTTGTTCCTGCATGACCACCGCTTCACAACCGGCAGGCACCGGGGCGCCAGTCATAATGCGGATACAGGTCCCCGCGGGCCATTCGCCGTGAAAAGGCTGTCCGGCAAAGGCTTTGCCTGCTATCGCAAGCGGCAGACCCGAGCGTAAATCGTCTAATCGCACCGCATAGCCATCCATTGCCGAGTTATCGAATCCCGGTACATCAATGGGGGAGACGACGTCAGTGGCCAGAATGCGACCAAAACATTGAACCAGCGGCAGCGTTTCGACGGCGGTGAGCGGGGTAATACGCGACAGCATCTGAGAGAGAGCCGTTTCAAGCGGCATCAGTCCGGCGGTAAATTCCATGAGAAGACTCCTGCGGGGCAAAATCGAATCCGGCCATTATGTCAGAAAATGGCCGCGGACAGTATGCTACCTCAGGCTTAGAATCAGATCTGATCAAGGTTTTATGTCAGAGGATAGCGCCACAGGAAAAATGCAGTATAGACTCAATATTTCCGCTCTTTTCCCCAGGGGGCTAAATGGCTACTACTATCCCGGACGCAATTCGACGACAGGTGCATGCCGCCAGCACGCTCATCCGCCAGCTTTTCGAGGAGAATCTCGTTGCTATTCATCTGTATGGTTCTGCTGTCGACAGCGGTTTAAAACCTCAAAGCGACATCGATTTGTTGGTCACCCTATGGGAACCAATGGATGCCCGATTAAGAGAAACCGTGATGCGGGAATTGCTGACTATTTCAGCACCGCCCGGCACCTCAGAACGTTACCGCGCGCTGGAAGTCACCGTTGTTTTGTTCTCGCAGATCGTACCGTGGCGATTCCCTCCCGTCAGAGAAATGCAGTTTGGTGAGTGGTTGCGTGATGATATCGGTGCCGGCGTATTTGAACCGGCGCTGGCGGATCCTGATCTTGCCATTTTGCTGACCCAGGCCCGGCGCGCCAGCGTACCGTTGTTCGGTAAACCCGCTGATATATTATTCAACGCCATTCCTGCCAATGATGTATTGGCAACGTTTCGACATACTCTTGAACAGTGGCAAAAACCGGCAGATTTAGAGGGTGATGAGCGCAATATCATTCTGGCTCTGGCGCGTATCTGGTACAGCGTCGTGACCGGCGATATTGTCGCTAAGGATGAGGCCGCGTCGTGGCTAATGCCACAATTGCCCGTTGAGCATGCTGACACGCTGCAAGCTGCATGTGCGGAATATCTGGGGGTAACCAAAACGAACTGGGCTGAATCTATGCCGTCAGTACAACGATTTGTATGGTATGCAAAAAAACAGATTACCGATCTGCTTGAATAGGTTATTCACGGTCGTCGGGACTCATTTCTGTTTACTCTATCTGAATGACCTGATGGTATCGGCTATGAGGGGCAGGCCTTTACCTTTACATGACGTCTGCATCTTTCTATATTCAAAAATCGAATCAATAAGTCACCGAAATTCTGATATTTATAACCCCCGGAACCTGTCACCTTAATGGACGAAAAAATGGGTAAAGCAGTTATTGCAATTCATGGCGGCGCCGGGGCTATTACCCATGCGCAGCTGAGTCAGGAGCAGGAGTTGCGTTATATACAGGCGCTGTCAGATATCGTCGAAACCGGCCAACGGATGCTCGAAGAGGGTCGGAGCGCACTGGATGTGGTGACCGAGGCCGTGCGTCTGCTGGAAGAGTGCCCGCTGTTTAATGCCGGAATTGGCGCGGTATATACCCGTGATGAAACCCATGAGCTGGACGCCTGCGTGATGGACGGTAATACCCTGCAAGCGGGAGCCGTCGCGGGCGTTCGCCATCTGCGAAACCCCATTCTTGCCGCACGCCTGGTGATGGAACACAGCCCACACGTCATGATGATTGGTGAGGGGGCAGAGAATTTTGCCATTGCGCAGGGTATGGAGCGCGTTTCGGCGGATATTTTCTCGACGCCAGACCGCTACGCTCAACTGCTGGCGGCGCGAACGGCGGGTGAAACGGTGCTGGATCATAACGCTACCCCACTGGATGAGAACAACAAAATGGGTACCGTGGGGGCGGTTGCGTTGGACATGTTTGGCAATCTGGCGGCGGCGACATCGACCGGCGGGATGACCAATAAATTGCCGGGCCGGGTGGGTGACAGTCCGCTGGTCGGCGCAGGCTGTTATGCCAATAACGCCAACGTGGCGGTTTCCTGCACCGGCACCGGAGAAGTCTTTATTCGTGCGCTGGCGGCTTATGACATTGCGGCGTTAATGGATTATGGCGGCCTGAGTTTATCTGAGGCCTGCGAACGTGTGGTGATGGAAAAATTACCGGCGCTGGGCGGCAGTGGTGGCTTAATTGCTATCGATCATGAGGGCAACGTCGCCTTACCGTTTAACAGTGAAGGCATGTACCGTGCCTGGGGATACGCGGGCGATACGCCAACCACCGGTATTTATCGGGAAAAAGGAGATACCGTTGCCACACAGTGATGAGCTTGACGTCAGTGACGTATTGGCGGTGAGTAATCTGAACATTGCCTTTGAACAGGAACAACAGCGCGTCAGTGCGGTGCGTAATCTGTCATTTCGCCTGAAGCGTGGCGAAACGCTGGCGATAGTTGGCGAGTCCGGTTCAGGAAAGTCGGTCACGGCTTTGTCGCTGATGCGTCTGATTGAACAGGCTGGCGGCGAGGTGAGCTGTGATGAAATGCTACTCCGACGCCGCAACCGACAGGTTATTGAGCTGAGTGAACAGAGCGCATCACAGATGCGCCACGTGCGCGGCGCGGATATCGCGATGATCTTCCAGGAGCCAATGACGTCGCTTAATCCTGTGTTTACCGTGGGTGAGCAGATCGCCGAGTCGATCCGTTTACACCAGGGGGCCAGTCATGAAGAGGCGATGCTGGAAGCTAAACGGATGCTCGATCAGGTCCGTATTCCCGAGGCGAAGGCGATTTTATCGCGCTATCCGCACCAGCTTTCCGGCGGCATGCGCCAGCGCGTGATGATCGCCATGGCGCTGTCGTGCCGCCCTGCGGTGCTGATTGCCGATGAGCCGACCACCGCGCTGGATGTCACTATTCAGGCGCAGATCCTGCAATTGATAAAAGTGTTGCAGCAGGATATGTCGATGGGGGTGATCTTTATTACCCACGATATGGGTGTGGTGGCGGATATTGCCGACCGTGTGCTGGTGATGTATCAGGGGGAGGCGGTAGAAACCGGCAGCGTTGAGCAGATCTTTCATGCTCCCCAGCATCCCTATACTAAAGCGCTGCTGGCAGCCGTGCCGCAGCTTGGTGCCATGAGCGGACAAGAATATCCGCGTCGTTTCCCACTTATTTCTTTACACGATCCCAGTCATGTCGAACCGCAAACCGAGCAGGACACCGTAGTTGAAGGCGATCCTATCCTACGTGTGCGCAATCTGGTGACGCGTTTTCCTCTGCGCAGCGGCATCCTGAACCGGGTGACCCGCGAGGTGCACGCGGTGGAAAACGTCAGCTTTGACCTGTGGCCGGGAGAAACGCTCTCGCTGGTGGGCGAGTCGGGCTGCGGCAAATCCACCACCGGACGGGCGTTGCTGCGCCTGGTTGAGTCTCAGCGTGGAGAGATCATCTTCAACGGACAGCGTATTGATACCCTGGCCGCCAGTAAACTGCAGCCGCTGCGTCGGGACATTCAGTTCATCTTCCAGGACCCTTATGCCTCGCTCGATCCCCGCCAGACGGTGGGATATTCCATTTTAGAGCCGCTACGGGTGCATGGATTACTGCAAGGTGATGCGGCGGCAAAACGGGTTGCCTGGCTGCTGGAACGCGTAGGATTGCTCCCTGAGCATGCCTGGCGCTATCCGCACGAGTTTTCCGGCGGTCAGCGTCAGCGTATCTGCATTGCCCGGGCGCTGGCGCTCAATCCCAAGGTGATCATTGCCGATGAGTCGGTCTCGGCGCTGGATGTCTCGATTCGTGGACAAATTATCAACCTGTTGCTCGACCTGCAGCGTGAAATGGGGATCGCATATCTGTTTATTTCCCATGATATGGCGGTGGTGGAGCGGATCAGTCACCGTGTGGCGGTGATGTATCTGGGGCAGATCGTCGAGATCGGCACCCGGCGGGCGGTATTTGAAAATCCGCAGCATCCGTATACGCGCAAACTGATGGCGGCAGTACCGGTTGCCGATCCATCACATCAACGGCCCCAGCGCGTGCTGTTGTCGGATGATATCCCCAGCAATATTCGCAAGCGCGGCGAAGAGATTTCCCCCGTTTCGTTACAGTTAGTTGGTCCGGGGCATTATGTCGCGCGTTCACAACCAGAAAATGCGCTTTCGCGTTTATAACAGGCAGACAGGGTTTAAGGAGAATAACATGACAAAAATTGTTGCTCGAAAATGGCTGGTTGCTGTGGGAGTGGCGTCTGCGCTGGCCGCCGCACCGGGCTGGGCCGCCAAAGACGTGGTGGTGGCGGTGGGATCTAACTTCACCACGCTCGACCCCTATGACGCGAACGACACGTTGTCGCAGGCGGTAGCAAAGTCGTTTTATCAAGGGCTGTTTGGCCTTGATAAAGAGATGAAGCTGAAAAATGTGTTGGCGGAGAGTTATACGATTTCTGATGATGGCCTGACTTACACCCTTAAGCTGCGTCAGGGCGTGAAGTTTCAGGATGGGACTGACTTCAACGCCGATGCGGTCAAAGCTAACCTCGATCGGGCCAGTAATCCGGAAAACCATCTGAAACGCTACAACCTGTATAAGAATATTGATAAAACCGAGGTTGTCGACCCGTCGACGGTGAAGATTACGCTAAAACAGCCGTTCTCGGCATTCATCAATATTCTGGCGCACCCGGCAACGGCAATGATTTCGCCTGCCGCGCTGGAGAAATACGGTAAGGAGATCGGCTTTCATCCTGTCGGCACTGGGCCGTATCAGCTTGAAACCTGGAATCAGACGGATTTTGTGAAGGTTAAGAAGTTCGCGGGCTACTGGCAGCAAGGGTTGCCAAAGCTTGACACGATTACCTGGCGCCCGGTGACCGACAACAACACGCGTGCGGCCATGCTGCAAACCGGGGAGGCGCAGTTTGCCTTCCCGATCCCTTACGAGCAGGCGGCGCTACTGGCGAAGAACAAAAACCTGGAACTGGTGGCCAGTCCGTCTATCATGCAGCGCTATATCAGCATGAACGTCACGCAAAAACCGTTCGATAACCCGAAGGTGCGCGAGGCACTGAACTATGCCATCAACCGCCAGGCACTGGTGAAAGTCGCTTTTGCCGGGTACGCGACGCCAGCCACCGGCGTTCTCCCGCCATCGATTGCCTATGCGCAAAGCTATACGCCGTGGCCTTACGATCCGGCGAAAGCGCGCGAGTTGCTGAAAGAAGCGGGCTACCCTAATGGTTTTACCACCACGCTGTGGTCTTCGCATAACCACAGTACCGCGCAGAAAGTATTGCAATTTACCCAGCAGCAATTGGCGCAGGTGGGCATTAAGGCTCAGGTGACGGCGATGGATGCTGGTCAGCGCGCGGCGGAAGTTGAAGGTAAAGCGCAGAAAGAGAGCGGAGTGCGGATGTTCTACACCGGCTGGTCTGCGTCTACAGGCGAAGCTGACTGGGCGCTGTCGCCGCTGTTTGCATCGCAAAACTGGCCGCCGACGCTGTTTAATACGGCGTTCTACAGCAATAAGCAGGTGGACAGTGATTTAGCTGCGGCTCTGCAAACTAACGATCCGGCCGAGAAAGCGAAGCTGTACAAAGATGCGCAGGATATCATCTGGAAAGAGTCGCCGTGGATCCCGCTGGTGGTGGAAAAACTGATTTCAGCGCACAGCACCAGGTTGACCGGATTCTGGATCATGCCGGACACCGGATTTAGCTTTGATGATGCGGATTTAAAATAAGCGATGCATTCGGCCCCGCAATGCAGGGGCCGGCGAAGGGAGCGTGATGCTTAACTATGTTTTCAAGCGCCTGCTGGGGTTGATTCCAACGCTGTTGATTGTTGCGGTGCTGGTGTTTTTATTTGTTCACCTGCTACCCGGCGATCCGGCCCGGCTGATTGCCGGACCGGAGGCTGACGCTGAGGTGATCGAACTGGTGCGTAAGCAACTGGGTCTGGACCAACCGCTGCATATTCAGTTCTGGCATTACATGACCAACGTATTGCAGGGCGATTTTGGAACCTCGATGGTTTCTCGTCGCCCGGTTTCGGAAGAGATTGCCAGCCGTTTTATGCCCTCGCTATGGCTGACAATTGCCAGTATGGCGTGGGCGGTGTTATTTGGTATGACGGCGGGGATTATCGCCGCCGTATGGCGTAATCGCTGGCCGGACAGGTTGAGTATGACGCTGGCGGTCACCGGGATCTCTTTTCCGGCTTTTGCGCTCGGCATGCTGCTGATGCAGATATTCTCCGTTGAACTCGGCTGGTTGCCCACCGTTGGCGCTGACACCTGGCTACACTATATCCTCCCGTCAATCACGCTGGGGGCGGCGGTGGCAGCGGTATTGGCCCGCTTTACTCGCGCCTCGTTTGTTGATGTGCTCAGTGAAGACTATATGCGCACCGCGCGCGCCAAAGGGGTGAGTGAAACCTGGGTGGTGTTAAAACATGGCCTGCGTAACGCGATGATTCCGGTGGTTACCATGATGGGACTACAGTTTGGCTTTTTGCTTGGCGGCTCAATTGTGGTTGAGAAAGTGTTTAACTGGCCAGGGCTTGGACGACTGTTAGTGGACTCCGTCGAAATGCGTGATTATCCGGTGATTCAGGCCGAGGTGCTGTTATTCTCTCTGGAGTTTATTCTTATTAACTTAGTGGTGGATGTGCTCTACGCCGCCATTAATCCGGCTATCAGGTACAAGTAAGGATGCGATTTTTTAACTGGCGCCGACAGGCGATTTTAAATGCGATGCCCCTTGTTAAGCCAGAGCAGATACGCACGCCGTGGCATGAGTTCTGGCGTCGTTTCCGCCGCCAGCGGATGGCGCTGTTCGCGGGATTATTTGTCCTTGTCCTGATTATGGTGGCGATTTTTGCCCACTGGCTGACGCCATTTGATGCCGAAAACTACTTCGATTATGACCGACTGAATGACGGGCCGTCGATGCTGCACTGGTTTGGCGTTGACTCCCTGGGACGGGATATCTTTAGCCGGGTGTTGGTTGGCGCGCAAATCTCGCTGGCGGCCGGGGTCTTTGCCGTATTTATTGGCGCGGCGATTGGCACGGTGCTGGGGTTGCTGGCGGGATACTACGAAGGCTGGTGGGATCGACTGATTATGCGCATCTGCGATGTACTGTTCGCCTTTCCGGGTATTTTGCTGGCGATTGCTGTGGTGGCGGTGCTGGGAAGCGGCATTGCCAACGTGATTATTGCCGTGGCTATTTTTTCCATTCCGGCCTTCGCGCGCCTGGTGCGTGGGAATACGCTAGTGCTGAAACAGCAGACCTTTATTGAATCTGCGCGCAGTATTGGCGCCAGCGATGCAACCATCATCTTTAACCATATTCTGCCGGGAACGGTCTCATCGATCGTGGTCTTTTTTACCATGCGAATAGGCACGTCGATTATCTCTGCCGCGAGCTTGTCATTCCTGGGATTGGGCGCGCAGCCGCCGACCCCGGAGTGGGGGGCAATGCTTAATGAGGCAAGGGCAGATATGGTGATCGCGCCGCACGTAGCAATTTTCCCGGCGGTGGCGATATTTCTGACGGTGCTGGCGTTTAACTTACTGGGCGATGGTCTGCGCGACGCGCTGGACCCGAAGATAAAAGGATAAACCGTAGGCCTGATAAGACGCGTTAGCTGCCGGATGTGGCATAAATGCCTTATCCGGCCTACGTTGGGTTACGCTATTGAAACGCGGGTGCCCCACAGATCGTATTCATCTGCGTTTTCGACCTTCACGCGGATGATATCGCCTGGTTTCACCTTGGTTTCGCCATTCAGGTATACCGCGCCGTCGATTTCCGGGGCGTCAGCCATACTGCGGCCAATCGCGCCTTCTTCGTCAACTTCATCAACGATAACCAGAATTTCGCGGCCCACTTTCTCCTGCAAACGTTCAGCAGAGATCTGCTGTTGCAACTGCATAAAGCGGTTCCAGCGTTCTTCTTTCACCTCTTCCGGGATTTGGTCCGGCAGGTCATTGGCGCCAGCGCCTTCAACCGGGCTGTACTTAAAGCAGCCGACGCGATCCAGTCGTGCTTCCTTCAGGAAGTCGAGTAGCATCTGGAAGTCTTCTTCCGTTTCCCCCGGGAAACCGACAATGAAGGTGGAGCGCAGCGTCAGTTCAGGGCAGATTTCACGCCACTGCTTGATGCGCGCCAACTGTCTGTCCACGGAACCTGGGCGTTTCATCAGCTTGAGAATACGCGGGCTGGCATGCTGCAACGGGATGTCCAGATACGGCAGGATTTTACCTTCCGCCATCAGCGGGATCACGTCATCAACGTGCGGGTAGGGATAGACGTAATGCAGACGCGTCCAGATCCCCAGTTTTGATAACTGTTCGCACAGATCAACCATGCTGGTTTTGACCGGCTCGCCGTTATGGAAACCGGTGCGATGCTTCACATCCACGCCGTACGCGGAGGTATCCTGAGAAATGACCAGTATCTCTTTTACGCCCGCATCTACCAGACGCTTGGCTTCGCTGAGAACGTCGCCGATCGGACGGCTCACCAGATCGCCACGCATCGACGGAATAATGCAGAACGTGCAGCGGTGGTTGCAGCCTTCAGAAATTTTCAGATAGGCATAATGGCGCGGAGTCAGCTTGACGCCCTGCTCAGGAACCAGACTCTGGAACGGGTTATGCTTTGGTTTTGGCACATAGTGGTGAACGTGCTCCAGAACCTGTTCGTAGCTGTGCGGCCCGGTGATTTCCAGCACCTTCGGGTGGACTTCACGGATCTGATCGACTTTCGCGCCCAGACAGCCGGTAACGATCACCTTGCCGTTTTCGTTCAATGCTTCACCGATTGCTTCCAGGGACTCCTGAACCGCGCTGTCGATAAAGCCGCAGGTGTTAACGATAACCATATCCGCGTCGTCGTAGCTTGGCACAACATCATAGCCTTCGGTACGAAGTTCGGTCAGGATGCGCTCAGAATCGACGAGGTTTTTCGGACAACCTAGTGATATAAAACCAATTTTTGCCATTTTCTTATACTGTACATTGCTCGTAATCGGGCGATTATACAGATGCCGTCACGGTACATCTATATCTGATCGGTATAAGGCGCAGGGGAAAACTCACTTCTCATTTTGCATATTGTCACCAGCCAGATTTGCGTGTCTTAGCGGCAGCGTAACTTGCTGGGGTTGTAACATTGTAAATTATGTTAATCAATTGGGCTTTATTGATGTAGGACATCTATTTGTACAAAAAACAACCATACTATTAAGTTGCACCATGGTTGGAAAGAGGAGGAACAAAGTATGGTTGTTGACAGACTGAGAACCGATCTTCTCAACAAATTGATAAACGCCCGTATCGAACTTGCCGCTTATCTGCTGTTGAGAAAAGCGAAAGGCTACATGTCAGTCAGTGAGAGCGATCGTCTGCGCGATAATTTTTTTGTACTGAATCGCGAACTGCACGAGCAATCACAGCTCCACGGTATGCATCTGGATCAGGAAGAGTGGAATGCCCTGCATCGTGCTGAAGGGGCGTTAGCCGCCGCCGCTGTTTGTCTTATGAGTGGACATCACGATTGTCCGACCTTTATCGCCGTTAACGCAGAGAAACTGGAAAACTGCCTGACAACGCTGGCGCTGAGTATCCAGTGTTTGCAATCTTACCCAACGCTGGAACACGTCTGAATCAGGGGGAGGGCGCTCCCCCTTTTCGTTAAGATTATGTAAATGTGACAGGGTAATTCCCCCTGCTGGCTACGCTTTATGCAGAGCCATTAAGGAGGTGTTATGCGTCGACTCTTTCTCTGTGCTATCCCACTTGCGCTATTTTCCTCTTATGCCGCCGCGGTAAAGGTGGAGGTGCTGCAAACCAAACTTGATCACCCGTGGTCGCTGGCCTTTTTACCCGATAATCGCGGTATGTTAATTACCCTTAAAGGCGGACAGCTTCGACTCTGGCAGCCTGATAAGGGGCTTTCCGACCCGCTGACCGGCGTACCTAAAGTCTGGGCGAATGGTCAGGGGGGATTGTTGGATGTGGCATTAGCGCCTGATTTTGAACACTCCCGGCGAGTGTGGCTCAGCTTCGCTGAAGCCGACAGCGAGGGTAAAGCCGGCACGGCGGTAGGCTATGGGCGACTGAGCGACGATCTCAAACACCTGCAAGCGTTCCAGACCGTTTTTCGCCAACAGCCCAAGCTCTCAACCGGAAACCATTTTGGCGGGCGCATGGTGTTTGATGGCCATGGCTATCTGTTTATTGGCCTGGGTGAGAATAACCAACGTGCAACCGCGCAGGATCTGGATAAATTGCAGGGCAAAGTGGTTCGTCTGACTGACGAGGGCAAAACGCCACCGGATAATCCGTTCGTGAATCAGGCGGGGGCGCGGGCAGAAATCTGGTCGTATGGCATCCGTAATCCACAAGGTATGGCGATGAATCCATGGAGCGATGCGCTGTGGCTCAATGAGCATGGTCCGCGTGGAGGCGATGAAATCAATATCCCCGCAAGAGGCAAAAACTACGGTTGGCCGATAGCGACCTGGGGGGTTAACTACAGTGGTCTCAAAATTCCCGAAGCAAAGGGCCAAATTGTCGCGGGGACAGAACAACCTATCTTTTACTGGGAAAAGTCACCGGCAGTGAGCGGCATGGCTTTTTATAATAGCGATACCTTCCCGCAATGGCGGCAGAAGCTGTTCATCGGCGCGTTGAAAGATAAAGAGGTGATCGTGCTGAGCGTCAAAGGGAATAGGGTCACCGAAGAGGGGCGTCTGTTGCAGGAAAGGGGACAGCGGATCCGCGACGTGCGCGTCGGACCAGACGGCTATTTGTATGTGTTAACCGACGAGTCCGACGGGGAATTACTGAAGGTGAGTCCCTGAGCTGATTAGCTGACCGGGATCATCACCACTTTTTGAAATGCCGGGCGTTCAGTCAGTTGCTGATACCAGCGTTCCAGGTGTGGACGCGGGGTCCAGGTCAGGCCAACGTTGAACAGGTTATAGACGAATGGGGCAATGGCGATATCCGCCGTGCCAAATTCAGCTCCGGAAAACCACGGCTGGTCCGCCAGCGCGTTATCCAGAATAGCAAACAGGTTATCGCAAACCTGAGTACTGGCCTCAATGGCTGCCATGTCACGTTGATCGGCCGGCGTTCTGACCAGACCAAATAAGATGACCCGGTGTGCAGGACTCAGCGTCTGGTTCGCCCAGTCCATCCACTTTTCACCGACGGCACGCGCGGCAGGTGCCTCAACCCACAAACGCTTTTGCCCGTACTGCGCCGCCAGATAGCGGACAATGGTATTGGATTCCCACAGGACAACGCCCGTTTCATCATCGCGTAGCAGTGGGACCAACCCGTTCGGGTTCAGTGCCAGATAGTCGGCATCGCGGTTACCGCCATGCTGTCCGCCTGCCAGAATTTGGTTATACGGCAGTTCAAGTTCTTCGAGCGTCCACAATACTTTTTTTACGTTGGTCGAGTTATTGCGACCCCACAGTGTAATCATAGTAACCCCGCAAATTAATTGAGCAGCTTTATGGCTGCAGATACCCTCTGACTCGCTCACATGGTGGGGTAAACCTAATATTTACGCAACAACGTCTAAAAAAATCGTGCCAGGGGCAGCGCTGCGCGGCGTTATTGCATAAACTTTAAAAACTTTACCAACTTACGGTTTCTTTAAGCTCGTTAGTGCGTTATTACTCACCGCACTTATTTTACACGTCATCCATCAGACTTTTTCTGCAATGGGTTGGCCGAGGTTGTCTGGCCAGTTTTGTGTAAACACGGTGTGGTATGACGTGGTTTTTTAGAATGGATACTCGGGTGGCATTTATGACGCAATACTTCTCTTCACTTCGCAGCTTTGCTGCTGGTTCTGCACTCTTAATCCTTTTGGCGCCGACCGTACAGGCGGCGGAGCAACCCACGGCTCCTCCGAGCGTGGACGCGCGTGCATGGATCCTGATGGATTACGCCAGCGGCAAGGTGCTGGCGGAAGGTAATGCTGATGAGAAACTGGATCCTGCCAGTCTGACCAAGATCATGACCAGCTATGTGGTTGGTCAGGCGCTGAAGGCCGGAAAAATTAACCTCAACGACATGGTCACCGTAGGCAAAGATGCCTGGGCGACCGGTAATCCGGCCCTGCGTGGTTCGTCGGTTATGTTTCTCAAACCAGGCGATCAGGTTGCGGTATCCGATCTGAACAAAGGCGTTATTATTCAGTCAGGTAATGACGCCTGTATTGCACTCGCTGATTACGTTGCCGGGAGCCAGGAGTCCTTCATCGGTCTGATGAACGGTTACGCGAAAAAACTGGGACTGACCAATACCACGTTCCAGACGGTGCATGGCCTGGATGCGGCAGGGCAGTTCAGTACTGCGCGTGATATGGCGTTGCTCGGCAAGGCGTTAATCCACGATGTGCCCGAAGAGTACGCTATTCACAAAGAGAAAGAGTTTACCTTTAATAAAATTCGCCAGCCGAACCGCAACCGTCTGTTGTGGAGCACCAATCTGAACGTGGACGGAATGAAAACCGGTACCACGGCGGGCGCGGGTTATAACCTCGTCGCTTCCGCGACTCAGGGCGATATGCGCCTGATCTCCGTCGTGCTGGGGGCGAAAACCGACCGTATCCGTTTTAATGAATCAGAAAAACTGCTGACCTGGGGCTTCCGCTTCTTTGAAACCGTTACGCCGATTAAACCGGATGCCACCTTCGTGACTCAGCGCGTCTGGTTTGGTGATAAGAGTGAAGTCAATTTGGGGGCCGGGGAAGCGGGTTCGGTAACTATCCCGCGCGGTCAGCTTAAGAACCTGAAAGCCAGCTTTACGCTGACCGAGCCGCAATTAACCGCGCCGCTGAAAAAGGGACAGGTTGTGGGGACTATCGACTTCCAGTTGAACGGTAAATCTATCGAGCAGCGTCCGTTGATGGTGATGGAAGCGGTGGAAGAGGGTGGTTTCTTTAGCCGGATGTGGGATTTTGTGATGATGAAGTTCCACCAGTGGTTTGGCGGCTGGTTCTCTTAATCTAATCGATTGCCGGATGGCGCTACTATCGCTGTCCGGCAGTATCACCTAATACAACAGCTTTATGCGTTGCGCCTTGGCGTATTCAACAAACTCATCGTCGGGGCGGTTATCACTGATGATGGTGTCAAAACGTTTTAATTCCCCCATCCTCGCCGGACGTACCTTCCCAAACTTGCTGTGGTCGACCACCAGAACGTGATGCTGCGCCATCGACATAGCCCAGTGTTTCACCGCTAATTCTTCCAGATTAAAACAGGTCGCGCCTTTCTCAATGTGCACACCTGCCGCAGAATAAAAGGCGATATCCGGGCACAGATTATTCAGTGTTTCCTGGAAATCGAGCGGTTTGAAGATGGCGTTACTGGCATGAAATTCCCCGCCACACAGAATGACGCGGCACTGCGGTTTTTCCTGCAACACCAGAAACGTATTCAGCGAGTAGCAAATTGCGGTGAAAGGCAGTTCATTGTCGATAGCCTCAATAATCCACGGCGTGGTCGTGCCGCAGTCGAAAAAGATGGTCTGATGCGCCTGCACGAGGCTCGCCGCCTGCTGGGCGGCACGGCGTTTTTCATCAACCAGACGGGATTTTTGATCGCTGATTAAATAGTGGTTGGCGCTGCGGGGCTCCAGAACAATATAGCCCCCGAGCAAGACGACAGGCGCATTGTTATTATTCAGGTCGCGACGAATGGTCATCTCAGATACGCCCAGCAGCGTCGCGGCTTCTTTGAGGTGTAATTTATCGCTGCGTTTCAGCGCCTGTAGCAACTGACCAATACGCTCGTCGCGTCGAGTTTCCATAGTTCCCCTGGAGAGTAGAATAAGTGCTCGTATTGCGCCTAATACTACTCTTTTTACCGTGGGTTAGTCACGCACCCAGCCTTTACGGATGGGCAGAGCGAAACAGGTGCGATAGCAGGTCTGCAAGCCGAAATACAGGGTGGCGCCGAACCGTTGCCAGATCATCTGAGCGCTCAGACAGCCGATCAGCCCAGCCAGGAATCCTCCCAACATATCCAGCGGCCAGTGTACGCCAAGGTAAACGCGTGACCAGGCAATCGCAACGGCGACAACCATCAGCAGCGCGCCGGTCCACAGGCGATGCCAGAACAGGAAAGCCAGAGCAAAAGTAAAGATAACCGTGCCGTGATCGCTCGGGAAAGAGTCATCCGCCGCATGGTGGAGGAAGTTGTACCCGATGTGGTTAACGAACGGACGATCGTGGGGGAACAGATGCCCCATCAGCCACGAAATAGTCAGGCCAACTGCCAGCGCTATCGCCATTTTTATGACCAACTGGCGCTGAAGAGTAACCTGAGCGCGCGGTCCCCAAAGCCAGAGAATAACGGCTAACAGCGGGACAATGCTGATTAAATCTTTGGCAATAAATATGGCCAGCGAAATAGCCCATTGCGCAGAATCCGGCGTTGCGTTGATCAGGTAAAACAGCGAATTATTAAGATTTTCCAGCATAACGTCCAGACTCAGTGTTCTCGTTAAAAGGCCCATAGGGGGAGAGCATAAAATTGCTGTTAAGGGATAAAAAGCGGTCTTGTCTTATTTGTCGGCTAAATGACTATTTTTAAGACAATTAATGAGACTTATTAAGCATGATAGCGGCCTCAACTTAAATTAACCTTAAAGCAAAATGTTCTTGAGCAAATGAATGTAAAAATGTGCGCATTTTGCTTTCAAATCACATAATTCACTATCACCAGTACGGCGCATTTATTACACTTTGCGCGTTTTTTCATTTGCTAAGAGACTGCATGCAAAACCGTTTATCTTCAGGCGCCCGGTTAGGGCGTCAGGCATTACTTTTCCCTCTCTGTCTGGTGCTTTACGAATTCTCTACTTATATCGGTAACGATATGATCCAGCCCGGAATGTTGGCGGTGGTGGAGCAATATCAGGCCGGATTAGACTGGGTGCCCACTTCCATGACTGCCTATCTGGCGGGTGGCATGTTTTTACAGTGGCTGTTAGGGCCGCTGTCGGATCGTATTGGTCGTCGCCCGGTGATGTTAACCGGCGTACTCTGGTTCATTGTGACCTGCCTTGCGACTCTGCTGGCACAAAATATTGAGCAATTCACCTTTCTGCGTTTCTTGCAGGGGATAAGCCTGTGCTTTATTGGCGCGGTGGGTTACGCCGCCATTCAGGAGTCCTTTGAGGAAGCAGTGTGTATAAAAATTACCGCGCTGATGGCAAACGTGGCGCTGATTGCGCCGCTGCTGGGACCGTTAGTTGGCGCGGCCTGGGTACATGTTCTGCCGTGGGAAGGGATGTTTATCCTGTTTGCCGCTCTTGCAGCTATCTCCTTCTTTGGCCTGCAACGCGCGATGCCGGAAACGGCGACCCGGCTGGGTGAAAAGCTGTCCATTAAAGAGTTGGGCAAAGATTATAAGCTGGTGCTCAGGAACGTGCGTTTTGTCGCGGGCGCGCTGGCGTTGGGTTTTGTCAGCCTGCCGTTACTGGCGTGGATTGCCCAGTCGCCGATTATTATCATCAGCGGTGAACATCTCAGCAGTTACGAATATGGCCTGTTGCAGGTGCCGATTTTTGGTGCGCTGATTGCCGGTAACCTGGTGCTGGCGCGTCTAACTTCGCGCAAGACCGTGCGTTCGCTGATTATCATGGGCGGCTGGCCAATCGCCGTCGGGCTGCTGATTGCCGCGGCGGCCACGGTGGTGTCATCCCATGCGTATTTGTGGATGACGGCGGGTTTGAGTATCTATGCGTTTGGCATTGGCGTGGCGAATGCGGGGCTGGTCCGCCTGACGCTGTTTGCCAGTGAAATGAGTAAGGGGACGGTTTCTGCCGCCATGGGCATGTTGCAGATGCTGATTTTCACCGTCGGTATTGAACTGAGTAAACACGCTTATCTGCTGGGAGGAAACGGCTTATTCAGCCTGTTTAATCTGGCAAGCGGCGTACTGTGGCTAATTTTGATGGTTATCTTCCTGAAAGATAAACGGGTAGGGAATTCCCGGGAAGGCTGAAGCCCGGTTGCCCGGGCCTGACGAAACTCAGTGATGGTCGTCAATCTGATGTTCGATAACCATCCCTTCACCTACGCTGGCAACATGTCGCGCATAGGGATGTGCGCGATAGACAGGTGCCGGGGCGGGTGTTGGAGCAACATACACTGTTTGTGGCGCGGTCGTCACGTTGACCGCCTGCGGAACGCTGACGGAAGAGGGCACGACCACCACTTTATAACCGCTTGGCACATCTACGGTAACGCTTTGCGCAAATGCTGTCCCCGCAAAACCCAGCAACAATGTCGCCATCAGTACACTTTTCTTCATGATCCGCTCGCCTGAAATATTCACTGGAAGTAATAATCCAGCGGGTTAATGTGAGGCGGATTATGAATAGTTCATTACATCATTTTGTTGCCGTCTGTGCTGAGGCCTTAATGCGAAAACGGGGCTTCATTTTTTAAGACGCGGTCGATAACATCCAGCACACCCTCTTCGTTGTTTGACCCCGCGCGATATTTCGCTGCCTGGATAACCGGTTCGTGAGCGTTGGCCATTGCGAAACTAAATCCCGCCTGACGCAGCATCTCAATATCATTTCCGCCATCGCCAAACACAACAACCTCGTCGTCGCTAATATTCCAGCGTTGTTGCAGCAGGCGCAGACCGTTTGCCTTATGCACACCGGGAATAATTAAATCGATGCTGCCGTAGCCGGTATGCACCGGTACCATGATATCGCCAATTGCCTGATGGAGATCGGCCTGTACCTGCGGGATGCGGTCGTCTGAAATATTCAGCCCGAACTTGAAGAAAACATCGTTGAGGTTGTCAAAATTATCCACAAATTCAAGACGATGATAGTACATGGCAGAAACGGATTTATGCTCATCGCTGTATTTTTTGAGCGTATAGGCGCTGTTTTTACCGCAGGCGATAATGTCGATGTCCGTACGGGTCAACAGATGATCCACGATGGCCTTGAAATCGTCTTTTGCCAGTTCACCGTTAAAAATATCTTTCCCTTCACTGACCACCCAACCGCCGTTTTCTGCGACAAATGAGATTTCATTGGCCAGCTCGGGGAAAAAGGAGATGAGCTGGTAATACTGGTTGCCGCTGGCGACGACAAAGCGGATACCTTGCTTTTTCATCTGGCGGTATTGCGCCATAAACCGCTCACGGTTATACGTTTTTTGGTCGCTTAAAAATGTGCCGTCCATGTCGACCGCAATTAATTTGATACTCATTAGCTGTTCTCCATCACAGGGGTATTTTTGAGATCCGGTTTCGCCACCGCTTTCGCGACGATGGCGGCGACAAGCACCAGCGCCAGCACTACCAGCATAGCGCTGCGCAGGCCGTAGTGTTCACCCAGATAGCCCAGCAGCGGCGGCCCTACCAGGAATGCCAGGTAGCCGGTGGTCGCCACAACGCTGACGCGGGTTGGCGCATCGGGACCGGTGTCGCTGGCTGCTGAAATGGTCAGCGGGAAGCCGAGCGATGCGCCAAGCCCCCAGAGAATAACGGAAACACCCGCGACCCATGTGCTATCGACAAAAATGATCAGACTGATGCCAAGCGCACCCATCAGCGCGCTGGCACGCACTACCGCGACGCGGCTGTAGCGGTCGATGAACCAGCCGCCGGTGAATCGACCCACGGTCATACCCAGCGTAAATCCAGCATAGATCAGCGAGCCTGATGTCGGGCTAAACCCGTGGCCATCCACCATTAGCAGTGGAAGCCAGTCGTTGGCTGAACCTTCAGCAAACGCCATTGCCAGCACCACGACGCCAATCAGCAGCAACTGGATGTCGCGATAGAAAGGCACACCTTTTTCGCTGGAGTGAGAGCCGTCAGAGGCATTCTTACCCGTGCCGTCTGGAATGGCCTTGATGGCGATAAAGATAGGCGTGATTGCCACCATTGCCGCCAGTAAAATATGTACGGTCGCTGGAACGCTGAAGGCGGTAAGCATCATCCCGACCCCGGCGCCCGCCAGCGTTCCCAGACTGTAAAAGCCATGCATCATCGGCAGCACGGTTTTGTTCATTTCGCGCTCAACTGCCGCGCCTTCGACGTTGATGGCGACTTCCGCCGCGCCAAAGCTGGCGCCAAACACGCCCAGGCCAAAGGCGAAAAGCCATGCGGAATGCAGCCATAACGCCGCGCTGAGGATGGCCATCCCCAGGACTGCGCAGGACATGGTGGTGCGGATCACTTTACGCGTGCCAAATCGTTTCACCAGCCAGGCCGAACAAAGAATGCCACTCATCGAACCAATAGAGAGTCCAAACAATACCGCGCCCATTTCGGCGGTGGAGATGGAGAGGATATCTCGGATGGCAGGAGTACGCGTTGCCCAGGAAGCCATTAATAATCCGGGTAAAAAGAAAAACGTAAAAAGCGCCCAGGTGCGACGTCTTAAGGCTTTGCGTGATGAGATGCCAGTCATTAATTCGAGCCAAAGAAAAGAGGGAAGAAGACAACATTAGCAAGACTGTGTACATTTGTACACAAATGCAAGGAGAGGAAATGCAGTGCGACGCGCGAACGATCCGCTACGGCGGGAAAAGATAGTTCAGGCCACCTTGAAGGCGGTAATCGCCTACGGTGTCCATGGGGTTACGCACCGAAAAATCGCCATGATTGCCGGGGTGCCGCTGGGTTCAATGACCTATTACTTTTCGGGAATAGATGAGCTTTTAATGGAGGCGTTCGGGCGCTTTACTGACACAATGTCTCAGCAGTATCAGGCTTTTTTTGCCGAGGTTGCGGATGCGCAGGCAGCCTGCCATGCCATTACCGAGATGATTTACAGCTCCCAGGTGACGACGCCTGATAATATGGAACTCATGTACCAACTGTATGCTTTCGCCAGTCGCAAACCGACGTTGAAAATGGTGATGCAAAACTGGATGTTACGCAGTCAACAAACGCTGGAGCAATGGTTTGAACCGGTAACTGCGCGGGCGCTGGATGCATTTCTCGAAGGAATGACGCTGCATTTTGTCACCGACAAAAAACCGCTGTCGCGGGAAGATATTCTGGTGATGGTGGAGCGTATTGCCGGATTGCCACAGAGATAAAATCATCAAAATGGTTTGTCGAGGCGGGTAACGGCCTGACGTAAAAAATCAATGACTTTCATCGCCGCTGGCGTCAACGGTCGGGCGGCTTTTTTTACCGTCCCGACATCCATATAAGTAATAAAATCATCAATCGTTCTGTGCATGACGCGCAGACCATCCAGTGACCACGGGCGATACACCAGGTCGGATAAAATGGTTATTCCTCTGCCTTTTGCAACCAGGCTTCTTATTGCTTCAAAAGAGTTGCTGCGAAAACTGATATTGGGCGTATAGCCACGCTGCTGCCAGTAATCGATGATTACGTCAGGGTACTTATCGGTTTCCAGCAGTAAAAATGGTAGCTTCTCGACGTCTGTTAAACGGATTGATGCCTGGCTCTGTAGCGGATGCCCAATAGACGTCCACAGGCGTCGCTGTGAACGAATAAATGTTTCGATCTCCAGGTCGTTATCATGGCTGATATTTGAGGTCAGAAGCAGACAAAAATCGACCTTTTGTTCCCGGAGCGCCTGTACCAGTTCCGGTGCAGTAGCTTCATAAAACACGATCTCCAACAAAGGGAAACGTCGTTCAATATCGTTGAGTATATCCGGGATAAGATAGGCAGAGAGCGTTTCGGCAATGCCTATGCGCACTGTGCCGGTGAGAATTTCACTTCTGTCATGCAGGGCGTCAACAGCCGAATGGCTACTGTTGATGATGTTGCAGGCATGTGCCAGAAAGCGCTCGCCCTCGGCGGTGAGCTTTACACCTTTGGGATAACGTACAAATAGCTGCACGTCTAATGCTTCTTCCAGGTTCCGCATGGCAATGGTCATTGATGACTGAGAAATATGGCAGCGCGCAGCAGCTTTGGAAATTTGTAATGTTTCTGCAAGTGCGATGTAAAACTCAAGTTGCCTTAGCGTAAATTTCATAGTTTTAATCTATGCACATGGATAAAAACGTTATATTAGCATTCATTCTCACGCCGCCGTAGCCTTGTGGTCATACTGTACAACTGACAATAAGGCGCAACTATGCCCTATCTTTTACTCAGTCTGGCTGCCTGTTTTTGGGGTGGAAATTATGTGATTGGTCACCTGTTGGTCGCTGAAGTTAATCCCATTGTTTTATCAGCGGCACGCTGGGCATTTACCGCGTTATTATTGATGGCGCTCTATTTTCGTCAGGTCACAGAGCAATGGCCGGTGATGAAAAAATCCTTTTGTACTATCGTCTTCCTCGCGCTTTGTGGTCAGGTTCTTTTCCCCTTAACGTTGTATATCGGCCTACAATATACAACTTCGCTCAATGCCGCGATTTATATGTCCACCACCCCGGCGCTCGTTTTGTTGATCAATAAGTTCTTTTTTAAAGAGCGGATTTCTGCGCGAAATATAGCAGGTGTGATCCTGAGTACTGTTGGTGTTATCTGGCTGGTGTCGCAGGGCGATATGATACATGCGCGGGTTTTTACACATCTCAATCGGGGCGATGTCTGGACCATGGGGTCAGCGCTTAGTTGGGCTGTTTATTGTGCATTTCTACGCGTTAAACCGCGTGAGGTGAAGGGAAACGCATTTGTCGCAGTGAGCGCGCTGTTAGGTGCGATTGTACTTATTCCGCTACTGGCTCTGGAGTTGATACGCAATGGTATGCCGGGCTGGAATAGCTATGCCAATACAGGCGTTATTACCGGGCTGGCATACCTTGTTATTTTTCCTTCCTGGCTGTCATATTTATTATGGAACAAAGGGATTAGCGCCATTGGCGCAACCCGCGGAGAGATCTATTCACACTTGATTCCCTTGAGTGGCGGATTATTTAGCGTGATGTTTTTGCACGTCACTCTGCATTCATATCATCTGGTGAGCGCGCTGGTTATTATGTGCGGTATAGCATTGTGTTCCCGCGCGAGTGCAAAAAAAGGATCGCAGCCGCGCACGGCGTGAAAGAACGGGTAAATTAGCTTACGGTTGCGCCCCCGGTAATATTTACCACCGTGGCGGTCATTGCTCCGGCATGGTCTGAAGCCAGAAAGGTCGTAACCTCAGCGATTTGTGCCAGCGTAGGCAGACGTCTAAGCATGGTGCCTTGTGCCGCACCGCCTAACCATTGTTCGACGGTTAAACCCATTGACTGTGCTTTAGCAGTGAAAATCTCCCCGGTATAGGAACCGGCCGCTACCGCGTCCACAATCGCATGCGAGCGCACGCCGAGGACGCGAATGTTTATTGGTCCCGTCTCGCTGGCAAGCGCTTTAATAAAAGCTTCCGTCCCTGCACAGCCGACGATATGGCCGAGATGCCCGGGCATCGCCATCGGGGCTGCGGGAGCGACGATGGTGAGAATGACGCCCGCTCGATTGCCGCCCATGTGCGGGGTTACGGCTTTTGCGATATTGAACTGCGCCGCAAGGAAAGGGGTGATACCGCTCATAAACTCAGAGAGAGTTAATGCGTCGATGCGCTTGCCCTGTTCATGCATAAAGCCGGTCGCGTTAACCACCACATCGATTCCACCGATTTGCTGTACCAGGCGGGTAACCTGTGTTGAGGTGTCGTGCTCGTTGAGCACATCGGTGATAAACGTATCGACGGTACCACCCGCCATTCGCAGGCGACTGGCCGCCCAATCAAGCTTTTCCTGACTGCGCGCGCCCAGGCACACATGAGCACCTTCGCGCGCCATCGCTTGTGCAACCGCGCAACCAATAGCGCCACTGCCGCCGAAGATCACCGCAACCTTTCCAGCAAGCAACATAGTAAACTCCCGTCACCTTTAAGCACCGATTAAAAGTATGCGCCATAACCGGCGTGCTGCAAATTTGGGGAGGGATGGCGGGGGAGAAAGGGGGGGGGATAGCGAATTTCAGGCAACAAAAAACCCATCAACCTTGAACCAAAACGGCGGGGTTGATGGGCTCCACAAATTGGGGACATCAAAGAAAAGCAGTGGCAATAGTTATGACTGACACCTTGAAGAAAAGTTCTGCTGAATTGCAAAAAATTTTCATTTAAGGGTAATTTTCAGTGCTAACCAAGGCCAGGCCAGACGATGACGATGAGTGTCCCCGCCAGCGTCAGCAGAACGTTGGCAATGGCGTAGGTGCCAGCATAGCCTAATGCCGGGATGTTGCTGCGAGCCGTGTCGCTTATGATTTCCATTGCCGGAGCGCAGGTACGCGCGCCCATCATCGCGCCAAACAGCAGGGCGCGGTTCATGCGCAATACGTAAGCGCCAAACAAGAAACATATGACAACCGGAACCAGGCTCACAATCAGACCGGCAATCAGCATTTGACCACCCACGGCGCCAAGGCCATTGCCAATGCCGCTACCCGCGCTTAAACCGACGCCTGCCATGAATACCATCAGACCAAACTCTTTCACCATGTTCAGCGCGCCCTGCGGGATATAGCCAAACGTAGGATGGTTGGCACGCAGGAAGCCCAGCATAATCCCGGCGAACAGTAATCCAGCCGCATTCCCGATGCCGAAGCTGAAATTACTGAACTGGAAAGTGATCATCCCAATCATCAGACCAATGATAAAGAAGGCGCAGAAGGCCAGCAGATCGGTCACCTGGCTGTGAATGGAAATGAAGCCGATACGGTCTGCGATCGTTTTAACGCGACGGGCATCGCCGCTTACCTGCAACACGTCACCTTTATTGAGCACGACGTTGTCATCAATAGGCATTTCGATCTGGCTGCGGATCACGCGGTTGAGGAAACAGCCGTGGTCGGTCAGTTTCAACTGGGCCAGGCGACGGCCAACGGCATTGTGGTTTTTCACCACAATCTCTTCAGTGACGATACGCATATCGAGCAGATCGCGATCGAATACTTCTTTGCCGTTACGGAAACTGGGATCGAGGCGGGCATGCGCGTCTGGATAACCTACTAAGGCAATTTCGTCGCCCATTTGCAGCACTGCGTCACCGTCCGGGTTAGCCAGGATGCCGTTGCGGCGGATGCGTTCAATGTAACAGCCGGTCTGACGATAAATACCTAATTCGCGCAGATTCTTACCATCAGCCCATGCCACCAGCTCCGGACCCACACGGTAGGCGCGGATCACCGGCAGATAAACCTTACGGTTGGCGTCGGTGTCCAGACCTCGTTCACGCGCAATTTGTTGGGCGCTGGTTTGCAGGTCCTGATGCTGAAGTTTCGGCAGGTAACGCGCGCCGACAATCAGACTGACCAGGCCAATCAAATAGGTGAGGGCGTAACCCAGACTCAGGTTATCGAGGGCGGTGGAAAGCTGTGCGCCTGCCATTCCGGAATGGCGCAAGGTATCGCCTGCGCCGACCAGCACCGGCGTGGAGGTCATCGAGCCGGCCAGCATACCTGCCGTCAGGCCGATGTCCCAGCCAAATAGCTTACCCAGCCCCAGGGCGATCAGCATTGCGCTACCGACCATCACCAGAGCAAGCATTAGATAATTTTTCCCATCGCGAAAAAAAATCGAAAAAAAGTTGGGGCCGGCTTCGACGCCGACACAAAAAATAAACAGCATAAAGCCGAGATTTAATGCATCGGTGTTAATACTAAAGTGCTGCTGACCTAATAATAGGGACACCACTAAAACGCCAATGGAATTACCGAGTTGGACTGAACCCAGGCGTAATTTACCCAGGCAGAGGCCCAGAGCCAGGACCACAAATAATAACAGGATGTAATTCCCATTTAACAAATCTGCGACGTTTATATTCACTGAGGCTAACTTCTTGTTTACTAGTAAGCTATTGAAAGAAATGGCAATTTACGCTAATGTTTTTGCCAGAAATTAAGGGGCGACAGTACCATACACAGCCCCGATTAATGCAGCATAACAATATATGCGGATAGTTTAATCTCATTACGTATCAACGGCTATAAGAATCGTGTGGGTGTGTTTTTGGCATGGAATGCCGAGTTACTTTATCTGACTGGACGCCTGCGGGCGAAAAGAGTGTTCGATAGAGAATGTGTCAGGAGGAACGATTGAAACATAAGCAAAGTTGGGCGGGGGCGATCTGCTGCTTTGTGCTCTTTATTGTGGTGTGTCTTTCATTAACGCTAAACGTGAAAGGGGCATTCAGAGCGGCAGGGCATCCAGAGGTCGGGTTGTTGTTTTTTATCTTGCCTGGTGCTGCAGCAAGCTTTTTCTCCCATCGGCGGGAGGTGCTCAGACCTCTTCTTGGTGCAATGTTGGCGGCACCGTGCTGTCTGTTACTGATGCGGTTCGTTTTTATGCCGACGCGTTCATTGTGGCAAGAGATGGCGTGGTTATTCAGTGCGGTGTTTTGGTGCGCGCTTGGCGCATTGTGTTTTTTGTTTATCAGTAGCTTATTCAATCAGCATCAACGACGGAAAAAGAACTGATGACGCCCTCCAGCGGAGGGCGTAGAAACTGCTATCAGGCGAACAGATTCATATTCTCTTTTGCCCACGCCTCAAAATCCGTGCAGCCGCCGATGTGTTTTTGATCAACAAAAATCTGCGGAACGGTTTCAACTGGCTTACCTACCGTCTTTTCCAGATCGGCTTTCGTAATACCTTCGGCATGGATATCAATGTAGCGGAAGTTAAAATCGTCATGCTCATTGCTTAATTTTTCTGCTAATTCTTTTGCGCGCACGCAATACGGGCACCCTGGACGACCAAAAATAACGGCAAACATCTCTCTCTCCTCGAACTTATCAGGCCGGATGGCGAATACTTATTATGATGCCGCGATTTGTGACGGATGGAAAGCAGGTTCGGCCTGTTGCTTTGATATCCTCAAGCTATAACTGTTAAACACGACACGGCGGAACGTTTTATAATAAAAGCCATTTCGCCGGGAGGCCGCTTATGCGCACCATTGGTGTAGTACCCAAAAGCGTATTGATGCTGGAAATAATGGGGATGGTTTTGTTATCGCTGGCGCTGCTGTCGCTTAATGATTACCTGACTTTACCCGCGCCGTTTAACAGCCCGTTAGCCTGGGTGGTGATGATATTTCTGGGCGTACTGCTGATGCTCCCTGCCGCGGTGATATTGATGTGGCGCATTGCTCAACTGCTGGCGCCGCGGCTCCTGTCGCGCGCTCCCGACGATTCTTCCCATTCAGACAGAGAAAAAAGAGATGACGCCAACCATTGATTTAATCCGCAGCCACCGTTCCATTCGCCATTTCACCGATGAAGCTATTTCTGACGCACAGCGAGAGGCGATTATTGCCGCCGCTCAGGGCACCTCAAGCTCCAGTTTTTTACAGTGCACGACGATTGTGCGGATAACCGACAAGGCCCTGCGTGAATCGCTGGCTACCTTATCCGGCGGTCAAAAGCACGTGGCGCAGGCCGCCGAGTTCTGGGTATTTTGCGCTGACTTTAATCGCCATTTGCAGATTTGCCCTGACGCACAATTGGGGCTGGCAGAACAGCTGCTGCTGGGCGTAGTTGATACGGCGATGATGGCGCAAAATGCGCTGACGGCGGCAGAATCGCTCGGGCTTGGCGGTGTGTATATTGGTGGGTTGCGTAACAATATTGAGCCGGTCACTGAATTATTGAAGCTGCCGCAGCACGTTCTGCCGCTGTTTGGTTTGTGCCTTGGCTGGCCTGCGGATAATCCGGATATCAAGCCGCGCCTGCCTGCGTCGCTGGTGGTGCACGAAAACCAGTATCAGCCGCTCGATACAGACGTTTTGTCACAGTATGACGAGCAGCTCGCACAGTACTATCTGACCCGCGGCAGCAATACGCGCCGTGACACCTGGAGCGATCACATTCGCCGTACCATCATTAAAGAAAGTCGCCCCTTTATCCTCGAATATTTGCATAAACAGGGATGGGCCACGCGCTAAAGATTTCAACCCAGTGTATGATACGCCTGCTTTTACCAGGTCATTGAGAGGTGCAGGGTGAAAATTGCCATTTTGTCCCGGGACGGAACGCTCTATTCTTGTAAGCGCCTGCGTGAAGCGGCGATGCAGCGCGGTCACCTGGTTGAAATTATCGATCCCCTTTCTTGCTATATGAACATCAGCCCGGCGGCGTCATCTATTCATTATAAGGGCCGCCAGCTTCCCCATTTTGACGCGGTGATCCCACGGATTGGTTCAGCGATTACCTTTTACGGTACGGCAGCACTGCGTCAGTTTGAAATGTTGGGTAGCTATCCGTTAAATGAATCGGTGGCGATTACGCGCGCGCGCGATAAGCTGCGTTCACTGCAACTGCTGGCGCGTCAGGGAATCGATTTACCCATCACCGGGATTGCTCACTCCCCGGACGATACCAGCGACATGATTGATATGGTCGGCGGCGCGCCGCTGGTGGTGAAACTGGTTGAAGGCACACAGGGGATCGGTGTGGTGCTGGCGGAAACACGGCAGGCCGCGGAAAGCGTTGTTGATGCGTTTCGTGGGCTGAATGCGCATATTCTGGTTCAGGAATATATCAAAGAAGCACAAGGGCGGGATATTCGCTGTTTCGTGGTGGGTGACGAGGTGGTGGCTGCCATTGAACGCCGGGCGAAAGAGGGCGATTTTCGTTCTAATCTTCATCGCGGCGGGGTTGCCACGATTGCGAATATCACGCCGCGCGAAAGAGAAATTGCGCTCAAAGCCGCTCAGACCATGGGGCTGGATGTTGCAGGTGTTGATATTCTGCGAGCAGAGCGTGGGCCGCTGGTCATGGAGGTGAACGCTTCTCCGGGACTGGAAGGGGTGGAGAAAACTACCGGGATAGACATTGCCGGTAAGATGATCCAGTGGATAGAGCGCCATGCTACGCCTGAATTTTGTCTTAAAATCGGCGGCTAAACACAATATCGATTGCGATCGTGGTATGACACGCTCTTTTTGCGTAAGCTGTGCCGGTATTTTTTTCATCATTAGAGGTCGCACATTATTATGACATCACTGGTCGTTCCCACTCTGGATACGTTGCGTCAATGGCTCGACGACCTGGGCATGAGTTTTTTTGAATGCGATACCTGTCAGGCGCTGCATTTACCTCATATGCAGAACTTTGACGGCATCTTTGATGCAAAAGTTGATTTGGTGGATAACGTCATCCTGTTTTCTGCGATGGCGGAAGTCAGACCTTCCGCACTGCTGCCGCTGGCCGCCGATTTGTCCGCGATTAATGCCAGTTCACTGACGGTAAAAGCATTCCTGGATATGCAGGATGATAATCTGCCAAAGCTGGTGGTTTGCCAGTCTTTATCCGTTACGCCGGGCGTAACGTTTGAGCAGTTTGAATGTTTTGTTCGCCAGAGCGAAGAGCAGATATCGATGGTGATCCTCGAAGCCGGGGCGCATCAGCTGTTATTTAACGCTGAAGAAGATACGCAAAACAGCAACGCTGAAGTCCATTTCCTCCATTAATTCTCCCTGAATCTGGACACATTTTGCGCAGCCGCTACCACAGCGGTTGCGTACGGCCTGTTTTTATTCTGCGTTTAACCTTTCATTAAAGAATTATTCACTTCCATTCTGTTCCTTCCGCTTTATGTCATAGACAATTCCTGCATAAAAAATTGATAAAAGACGTTTTTTAATTTGGGCTATATCCACAAAACCTGGCTAAAGTTATTCTTGCGAAGCATATAGACGTCAGTTTTCGCACAGCCCCGTATGAGCTGAGCTGTGGCTATACTACGTGGTGAATGAGTGGGCGGATATCTGCGGGCGATAGCGGCATGAGGAGAGGTCTCTCTTTTCATTGGTGCCGCATGAAAGAATATGCACGTTTCTTGCATATCATTAGAGTGTGACATTTTTGTTCGTTTGTTAACGAACTTTCAGAAGGAAAGAGATTATGACCGCCTTAAATAAAAAATGGTTATCAGGCCTGGTTGTGGGTGCTCTGATGTCCATCTCTGCCGGCACGCTCGCTGCTGAACAAAAAACGCTGCATATTTATAACTGGTCTGATTATATTGCCCCGGATACGGTGGCTAATTTTGAAAAAGAGACCGGAATTAAAGTTATCTATGACGTATTTGATTCCAATGAAGTACTGGAAGGAAAACTCATGGCGGGCAGCACCGGTTTTGACCTGGTTGTTCCTTCCGCCAGTTTCCTCGAACGTCAACTAACCGCAGGCGTCTTCCAGCCGCTGGATAAGAGCAAATTACCGGGCTGGAAAAACCTCGACCCCGAACTGCTGAAGCTGGTGGGCAAACACGATCCGGACAACAAGTTTGCGATGCCGTATATGTGGGCAACGACCGGTATTGGCTATAACGTGGACAAAGTGAAAGCGGTGCTGGGGTCAGATGCGCCTGTTGATAGCTGGGATTTGATCCTCAAACCGGAAAACCTGGAAAAACTCAAAAGTTGCGGTGTTTCTTTCCTTGATGCGCCTGAAGAGGTGTTTGCTACCGTGCTGAACTATTTGGGTAAAGATCCAAACAGTACCAAAGCAGATGATTACACCGGACCGGCGACCGACCTGCTGTTGAAACTGCGTCCGAATATTCGCTACTTCCACTCTTCGCAATATATTAATGACCTGGCAAACGGTGACACCTGCGTAGCGATTGGCTGGGCGGGGGACGTATGGCAGGCGGCGAACCGTGCAAAAGAAGCGAAAAATGGCGTCAATATCTCTTTCTCAATTCCTAAAGAGGGGGCAATGGCGTTCTTTGACGTGTTCGCAATGCCAGCCGATGCCAAAAACAAAGACGAAGCCTATCAGTTCCTCAACTACCTGCTGCGTCCTGATGTGATTGCGCATATTTCCGACCACGTGTTCTATGCCAATGCCAACAAAGAAGCGACGGCTCTGGTCAGTGCGGAAGTTCGTGATAACCCAGGCATCTACCCGCCTGCGGATGTGCGTGCCAAGCTGTTCACGCTGAAAGTACAGGATCCGAAGATCGACCGTGTCCGTACCCGAGCGTGGACGAAGGTAAAAAGCGGAAAATAACCTGATGTTTGGGGCATGACCCGGCAGGATTTATGTCTGCCGGGCAGTGTTGATCCTAAACACATATAACCCGGCAATACGCACCACCGTGGTGCGTTATTTGCACCGTTTCTTTGTTTTATGCCGGAGAGCACCTGAGTGAATGATGCAACCCCACGCCCACACGCGAAAATCCGCAAGGCGCTGACCCCGCTGCTTGAAATTCGCAACCTGACCAAGTCGTTTGACGGCCAACACGCCGTCGATGACGTCAATCTTACTATCTACAAAGGTGAAATATTTGCCCTGCTCGGCGCATCCGGCTGTGGCAAATCGACTCTGCTGCGCATGTTAGCGGGATTTGAACAGCCGACAACCGGGCAAATTATGCTCGATGGCGTCGATTTAGCGCACGTCCCGCCTTATCTGCGTCCGATCAATATGATGTTTCAATCCTATGCCCTGTTTCCGCACATGACGGTAGAGCAGAACATTGCCTTTGGCCTCAAGCAGGACAAGCTGCCAAAGGCTGAAATCGCCAGCCGGGTGAATGAGATGCTGGGTCTGGTGCATATGCAGGAGTTTGCCAAACGCAAACCGCACCAGCTGTCTGGCGGTCAGCGTCAGCGTGTGGCACTGGCGCGTAGCCTGGCGAAACGGCCGAAGCTGCTGCTGCTGGATGAGCCGATGGGGGCGCTGGACAAAAAGCTCCGCGACCGCATGCAACTGGAAGTGGTGGATATCCTTGAACGCGTTGGCGTGACCTGCGTGATGGTCACGCACGATCAGGAAGAAGCCATGACGATGGCAGGCCGCATTGCGATCATGAACCGTGGAAAATTTGTCCAGATCGGCGAACCGGAAGAGATCTATGAGCATCCGACTACGCGCTACAGCGCCGAGTTTATCGGTTCGGTTAACGTTTTTGAGGGACTACTGAAAGAACGCCAGGAAGAGGGTCTGATTATTGAGTCTCCAGGGCTGGTGCATCCGCTGAAAGTGGACGCAGATGCGTCTATTGTCGATAACGTCCCGGTATATGTTGCGCTGCGCCCGGAAAAAATCATGCTCTGTGAGGCTCCTCCTCCAGACGGTTATAACTTCGCGGTAGGCGAAGTGGTGCACATTGCCTATCTGGGCGATTTGTCGGTGTACCACGTACGTTTGAAAAGCGGCCAGATGCTGAGCGCTCAGCTACAAAATGAACATCGTTATCGCAAGGGATTACCCACCTGGGGTGACGAGGTCCGTTTGTGCTGGGATGCAGACAGTTGTGTGGTGTTGACGGTTTAAGGAGCGAAGATGAGTACACTTGAACCTCCGGCGCGTGTGGATAAAGCAGGGCGATTCACGCTGTTTATGTCGCGGCTGCAAATGAAGCACGGGCGCAAGCTGGTGATCGCGCTGCCATATGTGTGGCTGCTGCTCCTGTTTCTGCTGCCGTTTCTGATCGTCTTCAAAATCAGTTTGGCGGAAATGGCGCGGGCTATTCCACCGTATACCGACCTCGTTTCATGGACTGACAATCAGTTATCCATCACGCTCAATTTAGGCAACTTCCTGCAACTGACGGACGATCCGCTCTATTTTGATGCCTACCTGCAATCTTTGCAGGTGGCGGGGATTTCAACGATCTGTTGTCTGCTGTTGGGATATCCGCTGGCGTGGGCCGTCGCGCACAGTAAACCCTCGACACGCAACATTCTGTTGCTGCTGGTGATCCTGCCGTCATGGACGTCGTTTTTGATTCGCGTGTACGCCTGGATGGGGATCCTGAAAAATAACGGTGTACTGAATAACTTTCTGATGTGGCTGGGCGTTATCGATCAACCATTGACGATTCTGCACACTAATCTGGCAGTCTATATCGGTATTGTTTACGCCTATTTACCCTTTATGGTGCTGCCGATTTACACCGCGCTGACGCGTATTGATTATTCGCTGGTAGAAGCGGCGCTGGATTTGGGTGCCCGACCGTTGAAAACGTTCTTTAGCGTGATTGTGCCATTGACCAAAGGCGGGATTATCGCCGGATCGATGTTGGTATTTATCCCGGCGGTGGGTGAGTTTGTGATCCCGGAACTGCTGGGCGGCCCGGATAGCATCATGATTGGTCGCGTGCTGTGGCAGGAATTTTTCAATAACCGCGACTGGCCGGTGGCGTCTGCCGTTGCCATTATTATGCTGCTGTTACTGATTGTGCCAATCATGTGGTTCCATAAATATCAGCAAAAAAGCGTGGGGGAACACGGATGAATAACTTACCTGTCGTTCGCTCGCCGTGGCGTATCTTTATTCTGGTACTGGGCTTTACCTTCCTGTATGCCCCGATGCTGATGCTGGTTATCTATTCGTTTAACAGCTCGAAGCTGGTAACGGTCTGGGCGGGGTGGTCAACGCGTTGGTATGGTGAGCTTTTCCACGATACCGCGATGATAAGCGCCGTCGGCATGAGCTTAACGATTGCCGCGGGTGCGGCGACGATGGCGGTAATCCTCGGCACTATAGCCGCCGTGGTAATGGTGCGTTTTGGTCATTTTCGCGGATCGAATGGGTTTGCTTTTATGATCACCGCACCGCTGGTTATGCCGGATGTTATTACCGGTTTATCGCTGCTGCTGCTGTTTGTGGCGCTGGCGCACGCCATTGGCTGGCCTGCGGATCGCGGTATGTTGACCATCTGGCTGGCACACGTCACCTTTTGTACGGCGTACGTGGCGGTGGTGATTTCCTCACGGCTGCGCGAACTGGATCACTCCATTGAGGAAGCGGCGATGGATCTTGGCGCCACGCCGCTGAAGGTCTTTTTCGTTATCACGCTGCCGATGATTATGCCAGCGGTGATCTCCGGCTGGTTATTGGCCTTTACGTTGTCGCTTGATGATTTAGTTATCGCCAGCTTTGTCTCTGGTCCTGGCGCCACAACGTTACCGATGCTGGTGTTCTCCAGCGTACGTATGGGGGTTAACCCGGAGATCAACGCGCTGGCGACGCTGATTCTTGGCGTGGTCGGAATTATCGGATTTATCGCGTGGTATCTGATGGCGCGAACAGAAAAACAACGGATTCGCGATATCCAACGTGCAAGACGCGGCTGAAAAAACTAAAATCTGCCAACCTGTCTATACGGCGCAGCTGTGGTGGCTGCGCCGTTTTCATGGAAGACGACGCGTTGGGATTTTTTAAGAAATCATCCACATCACATGCTCGCTTAAACGTCCCTGCGTTGGTGCAGGTGGCGGCGCTGGCTATTATCATGATCCGCTGTCTCGATCTGTTGATGATTTTTAATACGCTAGGGTTGCGTGGCACCAGCGAATTTATTCATCGCAGCGTGCAGACCTGGAATTTGACGCTGGTGTTTCTGGGCAGCCTGGCGCTGCTGTTTATCGAAATCTACTGTGCATTTTCGCTGGTAAAAGGACGTAACTGGGCGCGTTGGGTCTATCTGTTGACCCAGATTATCGCCAGCGTTTATCTGTGGGCGGCCTCGTTGGGCTATGGTTATCCGGAACTGTTCAGCATTGCGGGAGAGTCCAGACGTGAAATCCTGCGTACGCTGGTGATGCAAAAATTGCCGGATATGCTGGTGTTGCTGCTACTGTTTGTTCCCGCGTCCAGTCGGCGGTTCTTCCGTTTGCAATAACGTGTATAATATTGGCCCCCTGTTAATTTATAGGTTTTTGTATGCAGTGCGCACTATATGACGCTGAGCGCTGCCGCTCCTGTCAGTGGATAACACAGCCTGTCGCCGATCAACTCCTCTCAAAAACAGCCGATCTGCAGAATCTGCTGGCTGATTATTCGGTCGGAGAATGGTGCGCGCCGGTCAGCGGCCCGGAACGCGCTTTTCGCAACAAAGCCAAAATGGTGGTCAGCGGCAGCGTGGAAAAACCACTGCTTGGGATGCTGCATCGTGACGGTACGCCGGAAGATTTGTGTGATTGTCCGCTCTATCCCGCCTCTTTTGCGCCCGTATTTGCCGCGCTCAAACCGTTTATCGCCCGGGCGGGGTTAACGCCCTATAACGTGGCGCGTAAACGCGGGGAGCTGAAATATCTGCTGTTAACGGAAAGCCGATTTGATGGCGGTATGATGCTGCGCTTTGTCCTGCGTTCAGACGCCAAACTGGCGCAGTTGCGTGCAGCGCTACCGTGGTTGCAGGCACAATTGCCACAGTTAAAAGTGATCACTGTTAATATTCAACCGGTGCATATGGCGATTATGGAAGGGGAGACAGAAATCTTCCTGACAGAGCAGCAGGCGCTGGCGGAACGCTTTAACAATGTGCCGTTGTGGATACGCCCGCAGAGCTTTTTCCAGACCAACCCAGTGGTGGCGGGGCATTTATATGCCACCGCGCGCGACTGGGTGCGTCAGCTTCCGGTTACTCATATGTGGGATCTGTTTTGCGGCGTAGGGGGCTTTGGTCTGCATTGCGCCACGCCGCAGATGAAACTGACAGGTATTGAAATCGCGCCAGAGGCGATTAACTGTGCGAAACAATCGGCGCAGGAGCTTGGGTTGCAGAATCTGCATTTTCAGGCGCTGGATTCGACTCAGTTTGCTACCGCCCAGGACGAAGTACCCGATCTGGTGCTGGTGAATCCACCGCGTCGCGGGATTGGCAAACCGCTGTGCGATTTCCTTTCCCACATGGCGCCACGTTTTATTGTCTATTCAAGCTGCAATGCGCAAACCATGGCGAAGGATATTCACCAGTTGCCAGGGTACCGCATTGAACGCGTCCAGCTTTTCGATATGTTCCCACACACCGCGCATTACGAAGTGTTAACGCTGCTCCGCAGACAATAACGGATATGCCTGATGGCGCTTCGCTTATCAGGCCTACAGGCTGTTCGTCATTTGTAGACCGGATAAGGTGCTTGCACCGCATCCAGCAAAGGCAATATGCGAAAAAAAGCCCGTACTTGCGTACGAGCTCTTCTTTAAATATGGCGGTGAGGCGGGGATTGACTCGCTTCGCTCGCCCTGCGGGCAGCCTGTTCGCTGCGCTCTCAGTCTGTCCAACTGGCTGCGCCAGTAGTCGAACCCGGTCCGGGCTTCTCATCCCCGCCAGGCTGTAAAATATGCGAAAAAAAAGCCCGCACTTGCGTACGAGCTCTTCTTAAAATATGGCGGTGAGGCGGGGATTCGAACCCCGGATACGTTGCCGTATACACACTTTCCAGGCGTGCTCCTTCAGCCACTCGGACACCTCACCATATTGTATTGCTGCCTGACCGCTTGGGGGGCAACGGGGCGCTACTATAGGGAGTTGCGCTAAAACGGTCAAGCAGAATTTACGTGTTCACTGTTGTTTGGTCACACAGTGTACATATTCCTCCGCCCGAACCAGCGCGGAGGATATAATTAACGCTGAGAGTCCAGTTTTTCGCCGTTGGTCACAACTTCCTGGGCTTTGCTGTAGCTCTCTATCAGCAACTGATACGCCGGGAAGACTTTGGTATACACTTCTGCCCATTCAGCGGCGTCTTCACGGTTCCATGTCCCCTGAATTTCAGACGCGACGGCAGCGGTATCCATCGGCACGACGCCAGCCTGAACCACACGTGCCAGGGTGATTTCCTGCGCCATCTTGCTGTAAGTACCGGATGCGTCAATCACCGCGAAGACCTTGTAACCTTCCGCCACTGCGCTGATGGCCGGGAAAGCCATGCAGACGCTGGTGATGGTACCGGCGATAATCAGCGTTTTACGACCCGTTGCTTTTACCGCGTTCACGAAGTCTTCGTTATCCCAGGCGTTGATTTCACCTTTACGCGCCACGTATTGGGCATGCGGCGCATTGGCGTGGATCTCCGGGATCAACGGACCGTTAGGTCCCTGCGGTACGGATGCCGTGGTAATTACCGGCATCTTCGCCAGGGTCGCCATTTTAGCCAGCGCCGCGGCACGTGCACGCAGTTCAGGCATTGGCATATCGCCGACGGTCTGGAAAAGCCCGCTCTGATGATCGATAAGCAACATGACGGAATCATTCACATCGATGACCGGACGTGAACCATTAAAGTTTGCAGGACTGGACATATTCTTCTCCTTCGATTCAGATTTGGCCAAAACGGCCGGAGTTAAAATCGCGTACGGCTTCAGCGATTTCTTGTTTCGTGTTCATGACAAACGGACCGTAACCCACAATCGGTTCGTTTAACGGTTCGCCAGACAGCAGCAGCACGATGGCATCGCTGGTGGCTTCAATATGCAGCGTTTTCCCTTGCTGGCTTAGTACCACCAGTTGCGCTTCGCTGGCTGGCGTGGCGCCGTTGACGGTGATATTGCCTTTCAATACCACCAGGGCGGTGCTCCATCCTTCCGGCTGGGACAACGTAAGTTGATGATTACGTTGCAGGCGCATATCCCAGACGTTCAGTGGCGAGAAGGTATGGGCTGGCCCTTTTATATCCTCGTAGCTACCCGCAATAACGCGAACGCTTCCTGCGTCATCAGGTAGAGCAACCGTGGGGATAACATCGCTGGTGATGCCCTGGTAACCCGGTACGGCCATTTTGTCTTTGGCCGGCAGGTTGACCCACAGCTGCACCATTTCCAGTTCGCCGCCCCGACGGGTAAATTCCGGTGAATGGAACTCTTCGTGTAATATCCCTGCACCTGCCGTCATCCACTGCACGTCGCCGGGACCGATAATGCCGCCACGACCGGTTGAATCACGGTGTTCAACTTCGCCGCTGTAAACGATGGTCACCGTTTCAAAACCACGGTGAGGGTGTTCGCCGACGCCACGCTTTTCGTTACCCGGAGTAAACGTATGCGGACCGGCGTAATCCAGCAGCAGAAACGGACTTAACTGCTCTGCATGAGACTGGTAAGAGAACATTGAGCGAACCGGAAATCCATCGCCAACCCAGTGTGGGCGAGGTGCGGTGTAGACGCCTGTTACTTGTTTCATTTGTGTCTCCTCAGTGGCGTTATCTTGATGTGAATAAGCTTATATTCATGACAGCGAACTGAGTAGTAGCTAAAATGGTCTTCACTGTCTCATAAATAGGACAATAAGATGACAAAGCCGGATCTCAATGATTTTGCATGGTTTGTACATGTTGTAGAGGAAGGCGGATTCGCAGCCGCGGGACGCGCGCTTGATGAACCGAAATCAAAACTGAGCCGACGTATCGCGCAACTTGAAGAGAGGTTGGGGGTTCGACTTATTCAGCGAACCACCCGGCAGTTTAACGTGACTGAAGTTGGGCAAACATTTTACGAACACTGTAAGGCGATGCTGGTGGAAGCACAGGCGGCGCAGGATGCCATTGCGGCTTTACAGGTTGAGCCGCGTGGCGTTGTGAAGCTGACTTGTCCGGTCACCTTGTTGCACGTGCATATTGGGCCAATGCTCGCCCGATTTATGGCGCGTTATCCCGATGTTTCCGTGCAGCTTGAGGCGACGAACCGCCGCGTTGATGTGGTAGGCGAAGGCCTGGATGTGGCGATTCGCGTTAGACCTCGTCCATTTGAGGATAGCGACCTGGTGATGCGGGTACTTGCAGACAGGGGACACCGGTTATATGCCAGCCCGCGGTTAATTGAACAGATGGGCGCGGTCAACTCCCCGGCGGAATTGACCCGTTGGCCGGGCCTGAGTCTGGCATCGGGTAAACATGTGCATCGCTGGGAGTTATTTGGCCCACAGGGCGCACGGGCGGAGGTGCATTTCACGCCGCGGATGATCACCACCGATATGCTGGCGTTACGTGAAGCTGCGGTTGCCGGTGTGGGGGTTGTACAACTTCCGCAACTGATGGTGAAAGAACAATTAGCGGCGGGTGAACTGGTGGCATTGCTTGACGGTTGGGAGCCTAAGCGGGAGATTATTCACGCAGTCTTTCCGTCTCGTCGGGGATTATTGCCCTCAGTACGCGCATTGGTAGATTTCTTAACAGAAGAATATGCGCGGATGATTGAGGATTAAATACCTGGCCTCAGCCTATAAAAAAGGCCGGTTAAACCGACCTTTTATTATCTGGACGCCATTCGGGCGTTAAAAACAATCAGCGACTACGGAAGACAATGCGGCCTTTGCTCAGGTCGTACGGGGTCAGCTCAACAGTCACTTTGTCGCCCGTCAGGATGCGGATATAGTTTTTGCGCATTTTACCGGAGATGTGTGCAGTAACCACGTGACCGTTTTCTAACTCTACGCGGAACATGGTATTAGGTAACGTATCGAGAACGGTACCCTGCATTTCAATATTGTCTTCTTTGGCCATCTAATCCTCTGGGGTATCACTACCGTAATTTGAACCGGCAAGATAATGCCGAAGTTCTTTTAATAAGTAAAGATTTGTGCGTTTAAAACACAGCAAATCGGGTTTGGCGCATTACTCTAACCACCCACGGCAAAGCCGCACTTAAAGCGCAACGTGTAAGGGAACGAGGAGATAAACGATAGGCGTTGCCTGGCGCGAACTGTTCCTTAACGGCGGCGGGGTAATGGGCTAAACCAACTCTGCGGCACAATTATAACACCCCGACAAAAAATGTGCCGAAAACATTCACCCTTGAGGCGAAAATAACGTCCTTGGTATCCAGAAATGGCTCGGTAGCCGCTGCTGACGCAGTCTGCTCAGCTGCTCAAGGTACTCCCGCCGCGGAGTTTCGATGGCGCCCAGCGATGCTGTGTGGCTATTTAATACCTGACAGTCGATTAATTTTCCGCCCTGACGGATAAATTCAGCGCAAAAAACAAGCAGTGCGGTCTTGGACGCATTTTCCTGACGGCTGAACATGGATTCGCCACAAAACAGCGTACCTTGCGCCACGCCGTACATGCCGCCTACCAATTCATTTTGTCGCCATACTTCAATTGAATGCGCATGCCCCAGTTCGTGCAGACGATGGTAAGCGTCCACGACATCGTGTGTGATCCAGGTACCTTCTTCACGATCGTTCGCACAGCCCTCAATCACCTGACCGAACGCGTAGTTGAGCGTCACGCGATAAGGCGAATTTTTATGAAAGCGTTTCATGCTGCGACTGAGGTGAAAGTTTTCAGGCCAAAGAATGGCGCGCGGATCGGGTGACCACCACAGAATAGGATCGCCGGGTGAAAACCACGGGAAAATACCGCGCTGGTAGGCCATCAACAGGCGGGCTGGGCTGAGATCGCCACCCAGCGCCAGTAGACCGTTAGGCTCGCGTAGAGCGCCTTCCGGTGATGGGAAGGCTATAGAATGGCGGGACAGTTGCACCAGGCGCATGACAGCGAAACTCCACTACGCGAGTTTGATCGTTCAATAATAGCTTACAGACGTTGCTTAAACTGGTAATAACGCCCCTGCCTGGCTAACAGATCTGCGTGATTACCTTGCTCAATAATTTGTCCGTTGTCCATCACTATTATTTGATCAAAACGCGACAATCCGCGCAGACGATGGGTGACCATCAGCACGGTTTTATCCCGCATCACATCGCCAATTAATTCAAGCATTTGGCTTTCTGTTGTGGCATCAAGCCCTTCGGTAGGCTCATCCAGCAGCATCAGTGGAGCATCGTGCAACAAGGCGCGGGCGATAGCCAGACGACGGAGCTCGCCGCCTGAAAGCTGGCGACCACCTTCACCCAACCAGGCATTGAGTCCATCGCCTTCAAGCAGTTTATCCAGACCGACGCGGCACAGGATCGCGGATAACGCTTCATCGCTGGCGTGCGGTGCTGCCAGCAGCAGGTTGTCGCGAAGCGTAGCGCTAAACAGATGTACGCGCTGTGGCACGACGCTGATGATTTGGCGCAGTGTGGCTTCATTCAACGCTGAAAGCGGTCGATCGTTAATCAGGATTTCGCCACTTCGCGGATCCCATGCGCGGGTCAACAATTGCAGCAACGTTGATTTTCCGCAGCCGGTACGACCCAAAATAGCAATGTGCTCACCGGGTTTGGCCTCCAGTGAAAGAGTATCGAGGGCTTTTTGCGCCTGCCCCGGATAGCTGAAGGAAACCTCACGTAGGGTAAGGGTGAGCGGCTCAGAAACCGGAGATTCGGTATCCGGGAAGGTGACTTCTGGCTGCTGTTCAGTCAGTTCGGTGATGCGTAATGCAGAGGCAATAACCTGGCCGAGATGCTGAAACGCGCCGGTGACGGGCGCTAATGCCTCAAACGCAGCCAGCGCACAGAAGACAAACAGCGCAATTAGCGCGCCTGGCTGGGTATTTCCGCCCACGCCGCCTGAGGCCATCCATAACATCATAATCACCGCCAGCGCGCCGATTAACAGCATGACCGCCTGCGACAGTGCCGTTAATTCGGACTGACGTCGCTGCGCTTCATGCCACTGCAATTCGGTAGCTTCCATTTGAGCGCGGTAGCGTTCACTGGCGCCGAAGATGGTCAATTCAGCCTGGCCCTGCAGCCAGGAGGTTAACTGCTGACGATATTGCCCACGCAGATGCGTCAGGCTTTGCCCGGTACTTTTGCCTGCCTGATAAAAGAGTGGAGGCAGAATGAATAAGGTCAGCAGCATAATACCGCCGAGGGTGACAGCCAGCGTGAAATCGAGAACGCTCAGTCCCAGCGTGACTACCATGATGACAACAAACGCGCCCACCAACGGAGACAGAACGCGTAAATAAAGGTGATCAAGCGTGTCGACATCAGCCACGACGCGGTTAAGTAATTCACCTTGTCCATAGCGGGACAGGCCGGCAGGGGAGAGCGGTAGCAGCTTGCTAAAGGTATAAATACGCAGGTGTTGCAGCACGCGGAACGTGGCGTCGTGGCTGACCAGACGCTCGAAATAACGGCCTGCGGTTCGGGTGATTGCCGCACCACGGACGCCCGCTGCGGGGAGCATATAGTTAAAACTGTAAATTCCGGTGACGCCGACCACCGCAGAAGCAGACAGGAACCAACCTGAGAGCGTCAGCAAGCCAATACTTGCCAGCAGCGTAACGATCGCCAGAACGATGCCCAGCGTTAACATCCATTTATGACGTTTATACAGCGTCAGATAGGGTAGCAAAGCGCGCATTTAGATATCCTCCTGACGATGAGCCAGTAGTGTTGCAAAAGCACCGTTGGCAGCGCTAAGTTCAGCCCAGCTACCTTGTTCAACGATCTGACCGTCCTGCATGACCCAGATAGCGTCCCAGTCGGCAAGATCTTCCAACTGGTGTGTCACCATCAGCGTGGTCTGGCGGCGCGATGCTGCGTTCAATGCCTGCATCACGCGTTGTTCACTATGAGCATCAAGGCTGGCTGCGGGTTCGTCCAGCAGAAGTAACTGACACGGATTAAGTAAGGCGCGCGCCACGGCCACGCGCTGCGCTTGACCAACAGAAAGTCGGGCCGCCTGATCGCCGACTGGCGTATCTACGCCCTGCGGCAGCAGCGGTAAAAACTCGCTCACCCAGGCGCTGTCGAGAGCGGCCTGAAGCTGTTCTTCACTGGCATCTGGCCGTGCCAGCAGTACGTTATCGCGTAACGTGGCGGCAGGAAGCTGCGGGTTTTGCCCAACCCAGGACAGCTGTTTGCGCCAGGAGTCAGGTGACAGGTCGCGTAGTTCAAAACCGTTAATCCGCAGCGATCCCTGATAAGAAAGAAAACCGGACAGAACATTCAGCAGCGAACTTTTTCCGGAGCCGCTACGACCCACCAACACCGCACGTTGACCAGCTGCCAGGGAAAAGTTGAGCGGCCCCGCGAGCACTTTGCCTTCCGGCGAGGTGATGATCAGGTCTTGCGCTTCAATTGAAACGGCATCTTTCGTCGCCAGCTCAATCTCACCACGCTCAGGGTGCGCCAGCGGGGTTTCCATAAAGGTTTTCAGACTGTCTGCTGCTCCAACGGCTTGCGCTTTGGCGTGATAAAACGTCCCGAGATCGCGCAGGGGTTGGAAAAACTCCGGTGCCAGAATGAGCGCCAGGAAACCGGACGCCAGCGTCACGCCCATGCCGTAGTGACCGAAGTCGAGCTCTCCGAGGTAGGAAAAACCGAAGTAAACTGCGACCAGCGCAATAGACAGCGACGTAAAGAATTCAAGGACGCCAGATGACAGGAATGCCAGGCGCAGGACTTCCATGGTGCGCTGGCGGAAATCCTGCGATGCGGCGCGAATACTTTCGGTTTCGGCTTCACCGCGACCAAATATTCTCAGCGTTTCCATACCCCGCAGGCGATCGAGGAAATGACCACTGAGTCGGGCAAGCGCCTGAAAGTTGCGGCGGTTAGCGTCGGCTGCGCCCATACCGACCATCGCCATAAACAGCGGGATCAGCGGGGCGGTTCCGAGCAGAATAAGCGCGGCTACCCAGTTTGACGGAAACACGGCCGCCACAATCAACAGGGGAACGCATACGGCCAGCGCCATTTGCGGCAGATAACGTGCATAGTAATCATGCATATCGTCAATCTGCTCGAGGATCAGGGTCGCCCAACTCCCGGCTGGTTTACCCTGTATCCAGGCCGGACCCGCCTGCTGCAGGCGATCGAGAACCTGGCGACGAATCTCAAAGCGAATATGTTGCCCGGCGTGAAACCCGACGCGTTCGCGTAACCAGACGACCCATGCGCGCAGGATGAAAACCAAAATCAGCACGATGAAAGGGAGCAGAAGCGCCTCTCGGGGGATATTGCCCATGATCATATGGTCCAGAATTCGGGCCATAAGCCACGCCTGAGCGACAATTAACAAGCCGCTCACGAACCCCAGCAGGCGTGAAATATTCAGCCATCGTTGGGAAATTACACTTTGCTGTTTTAACCAGCGGGTCAGCTCTTTTTGACGGGTTTTATTCATTGCACGCTTAGCAGGTGAGTTATTGGAATTTTTGGGCAGGACAATGTTACAACGAGGCAAAAATAAAGGCGACTTATAGTCGCCTTTTTTACTTTTGTTACTGATTTGTAAAACTTATTTGCAAGCGTCTGCCAGACCGTCGAGATAACGTTCTGCGTCAAGCGCAGCCATACAACCCGTGCCCGCAGAAGTGATTGCCTGGCGATAAATATGGTCCATCACGTCACCGGCTGCGAAGACGCCTGGAATGCTGGTTTGCGTCGCATTGCCGTGAATACCGGACTGAACTTTAATGTAGCCGTTTTCCAGTTCGAGCTGACCGTCGAAAATGGCGGTATTCGGGCTGTGGCCGATGGCGACAAACAATCCCGCAACGTCAAGTGATTCAACGTTGTCAGTATTTTGCGTATCGCGCAGGCGCAGTCCGGTTACGCCCATTTGATCGCCAGTCACTTCTTCCAGCGTACGGTGCGTGTGCAGCACGATGTTGCCGTTTTCAACTTTATCCATCAAACGCTTGATAAGAATTTTCTCAGCACGGAAGCTGTCGCGACGGTGAATCAAATGTACCTCAGACGCGATATTCGCCAGATACAACGCTTCTTCAACAGCGGTATTACCGCCGCCGATCACCGCAACTTTTTGGTTACGGTAGAAGAAACCGTCGCAGGTGGCACAAGCGGAAACGCCGCGGCCCTTAAATGCTTCCTCTGAAGGCAAGCCCAGGTAACGGGCTGACGCGCCGGTGGCGATGATCAATGCGTCACAGGTGTATTCACCACTGTCGCCGGTCAGACGGAAAGGGCGGTTTTGCAAATCAACTTTGCTAATGTGATCAAAAATGATTTCTGTCTCAAATTTGGTCGCATGCTCGTGCATACGTTCCATCAGCAGCGGGCCGGTAAGATCGTGCGGATCGCCAGGCCAGTTTTCCACTTCTGTTGTTGTGGTCAGCTGACCACCTTTTTCCATACCGGTAATCAGTACCGGTTGCAGGTTAGCGCGTGCAGCGTAGACCGCAGCGGTATACCCCGCAGGGCCTGAGCCCAGAATAAGAAGTTTACTGTGTTTGGTTGCGCCCATGAGATCCCCATAGTTGTTGGCAGGCAATGAGCAGGATTGTAGGGAATTTACAGGCGTAAAAAAAGAGTATGGCGATTTTGTTAACAATATGTGTAATAGCGGAAACCGATGAACGGCAGATTTAGTCGTAACACTATAACGATTTCTACTTAAAATCGGTCAGTTATAAGGTGATAAAATGACGAATTTCCATCACCGCGACTGAATAACTGGCATGTTGTACTAAAAATCGATGTTTTGCTTTGACAATCCCCTGCTGTTTTGCGAAAACATTCAAGGAAGAAAAAAACTGTGTCATGTATGTGCTGCATAATCATGCATGTAGATACCATGTTTACCGTGTTAGCGAAATCTACGCATGGTGTGGACAGATGCCATTCGTGATGTCGATAGCCGCCGACAGGCAACGGTCTTCTCACCATAAACCCAGACATTGCGAGCCGTAAATCCCTCTGGGTTGCGGTTTATTTTGATGGGGAGCGACTCTGAACAGTGATGTTAGTAGAGTCAGGCAGGAGTAGGGAAGGAATACAGAGAGACAATAATAATGGTAGATAGTAAGAAGCGCCCTGGCAAAGATCTCGACCGTATCGATCGTAACATTCTTAATGAGCTGCAAAAGGATGGGCGTATTTCTAACGTCGAGCTTTCTAAACGTGTGGGACTTTCACCAACGCCTTGCCTTGAGCGTGTGCGTCGGTTGGAAAGACAGGGTTTCATTCAGGGCTATACAGCGCTGTTAAACCCACATTATCTGGATGCATCACTTCTGGTTTTTGTTGAGATAACTCTGAATCGTGGCGCCCCGGATGTGTTTGAACAATTTAACTCTGCAGTACAAAAACTTGAAGAAATTCAAGAGTGTCATTTGGTTTCCGGTGATTTCGACTATTTGCTGAAAACACGCGTACCGGATATGTCAGCATACCGTAAGCTGCTGGGGGAAACCCTGCTGCGTCTGCCTGGCGTAAATGACACACGTACTTATGTAGTAATGGAAGAAGTCAAACAGAGCAATCGTCTGGTAATTAAGACGCGCTAACACGGAACAGGTGCAAAATCGACGCAGTTTGATTACACTCCTGTTAATCCATACAGCAACAGTGCCGGGGCAACCCGGTGCTGTTGTCCGTTTTAGCATCGGGCAGGAAAAGCCTGAAACCTGGAGAGCCGTTTTTGAGCCAGGAATACACTGAAGACAAAGACGTCACATTGACGAAGTTAAGCAGCGGGCGCCGACTTCTGGAAGCGCTACTGATCCTTATTGCCCTTTTGGCCGTCTGGTTGATGGCTGCCTTACTCAGCTTTAACCCTTCGGATCCCAGTTGGTCGCAAACTGCATGGCATGAACCGATCCATAACCTGGGAGGCATTCCCGGTGCATGGTTGGCGGATACGCTGTTCTTTATTTTTGGCGTCATGGCCTACACCATTCCGGTCATTATTGTCGGCGGCTGCTGGTTTGCCTGGCGACACCAGGCCAGCGACGAATACGTCGATTATTTTGCCGTTTCACTGCGCATTATTGGCGTTCTGGCGCTGATCCTCACTTCTTGCGGGCTGGCCGCAATTAACGCCGATGACATCTGGTATTTCGCCTCTGGCGGGGTGATTGGCAGCCTGCTCAGCACTACGCTGCAGCCATTACTGCATAGTAGTGGCGGTACCCTTACGCTTTTGTGCATCTGGGCTGCGGGATTAACGCTGTTTACCGGCTGGTCATGGGTGAGCATTGCGGAAAAACTGGGCGGCTGGTTACTCAATATCCTGACATTTGCCAGCAACCGTACTCGCCGCGACGATACCTGGGTCGATGACGAAGAATATGAAGATGAAGAAGAGTTTGTCGACGCCGCTGATGGCAAACCAAACGAATCGCGTCGGGCTCGAATTCTGCGCGGTGCGTTAGCGCGCCGTAAACGTCTGGCTGAGAAATTTACCAATCCGCTGGGTCGTCATACTGATGCTGCGCTGTTCTCCGGCAAACGCATGGATGATGAAGATGACATTGAATACAGCGCACGTGGCGTGGTCGCCGATCCGAACGATGTGCTATTTTCCGGTAATCGGGCAACATTGCCTGAATACGACGAGCTCGATCCACTGCTGAACGGCCATTCGGTGACAGAGCCAGTAGCTGCCGCAGCAGCAGCCACAACGGCATCTCAGGCCTGGAGCGCGCCGGTTGATCCGCTGTTGCAAACGTCGCCAGTGACCAGCACCGTAATGGAACAATCGACGCCAGCCGTTGCCTGGCAATCCGCGCCTGGCCCGCAAACCGGTGATGCGGTGATTGCGCCTGCGCCTGAAGGTTATCCGCAGCCAGCCCAGTACGCTCAGCCTGCGGTGCAGCAGCCGTATGAGCCGTGGCAACAGCCGGTTGCACAGGAGAATCCACAGCCGGAATATTACGCGCCGCAGACGCCTGAGCCTGTTTATGCGCAACCCGTCGCGCCGCAGCCGCAGGAATTCACCGCGCAGCAAAACTGGCAGCCGGAACCTGTTTATCAGCCGGAGCCTGAGCCGCAACCTGTCTATCAGCAGCAGCCTGGCTTCCAACAACCTTCCACGTTCCAGCAACCTGTGGTTGAACAACCTTCCGTGGTGGAACCTGAGCCAGTTGTTGAGGAGACGAAACCCTCTCGTCCGCCGCTCTACTATTTTGAAGAAGTCGAAGAGAAACGAGCGCGCGAGCGTGAGCAGTTGGCCGCCTGGTATCAGCCTATTCCAGAACCCGCTCAGGAACCTGAGCGTGTTAAGCCGTCGATGCCATCTATGCCGACGACTGCCTCCATTCCGCCCGTTGAGTCTGTTGCCGCCGTTGCGCCGCTGGCTGCCGGCGTGAAAAGTGCCGCTTTGGGGGCAGGTGCCGCTGCCGCAGCGCCTGTCTTTAGCCTGGCGGGTAGCGGTGCGCCGCGTCCGCAGGTGAAGGAAGGAATTGGCCCGCAGTTACCGCGTCCGAATCGTGTGCGCGTGCCTACTCGTCGGGAATTGGCATCGTATGGCATAAAACTGCCGTCACAGCGTATGGCTGAAGAGAAAGCTCGCGAAGAGCAGCTTGATACCGATGCGTACAGTGACGATGAGATTGATGCAATGCAGCAGGATGAGCTGGCACGTCAGTTTGCTCAGTCTCAGCAGCACCGCTATGGCGACGACTATCAGGACGATACCCGTCAGACTGATGACGAAGATACGGCCGCAGAAGCGGAACTGGCTCGCCAGTTTGCCTCTTCCCAGCAGCAGCGCTATTCCGGCGAACAGCCTGCCGGGGCGAATCCGTTCTCGCTTGATGACTTTGAATTTTCGCCAATAAAAACGCTGGTGGATGACGGTCCGCATGAGCCGCTGTTTACGCCTGGCGTGATGCCGGAGCCTGCGCCGCAGTACCAGCAGCCGGCACAGCCAGTTGCACCGCAGCAGCATTATCAGCAGCCGGTACAGCCTGCCGCACCGCAGCAGCAGTACCAGCAGCCGGCACAGCCTGTTGCACCGCAGCAGCATTACCAGCAGCCGGCACAGCCTGTTGCACCGCAGCAGCATTACCAGCAGCCGGCACAGCCTGTTGCGCCGCAGCAACATTACCAGCAGCCGGCACAGCCTGTTACACCGCCGCAGGATAGCCTGATCCATCCACTGTTGATGCGTAACGGCGACAGTCGTCCGGTTCAGCGTCCGAGTACGCCGCTGCCATCGTTAGATCTGCTGACGCCGCCGCCGAGTGAAGTTGAGCCGATTGATACTTTTGCACTGGAACAAATGGCTCGTCTGGTGGAAGCGCGTCTGGCGGACTTCCGTATTAAAGCCGATGTAGTGAACTACTCTCCTGGCCCGGTTATCACCCGCTTTGAACTCAATCTGGCGCCAGGCGTTAAAGCCGCGCGCATTTCCAACCTGTCGCGAGATCTGGCGCGTTCGTTGTCGACCGCTGCCGTTCGTGTGGTCGAGGTCATTCCTGGCAAACCATATGTCGGTCTGGAATTACCGAACAAAAAACGGCAAACCGTTTATCTGCGCGAAGTGTTAGATAACGCGAAATTCCGTGATAACTCGTCTCCGTTGACTGTGGTATTGGGTAAAGATATTGCGGGCGAACCGGTTGTTGCCGATCTGGCGAAAATGCCGCACCTGCTGGTGGCAGGGACTACCGGTTCCGGTAAGTCGGTTGGGGTGAACGCCATGATCCTCAGCATGCTGTACAAGGCCCAGCCTGAAGACGTTCGCTTTATCATGATTGACCCGAAAATGCTGGAGCTGTCGGTTTATGAAGGCATCCCGCATCTGCTGACTGAAGTTGTGACCGACATGAAAGATGCTGCCAACGCGCTGCGCTGGAGCGTCAATGAAATGGAACGTCGTTACAAGCTGATGTCAGCGCTTGGCGTACGTAACCTTGCAGGTTATAACGAGAAAATTGCTGAAGCTGCCCGTATGGGACGTCCGATTCCAGACCCGTACTGGAAGCCGGGGGACAGCATGGACGTTCAGCATCCGGTTCTGGAAAAACTGCCGTATATCGTTGTGCTGGTGGACGAATTCGCCGATCTGATGATGACCGTAGGTAAGAAAGTGGAAGAACTGATTGCACGTCTGGCGCAAAAAGCGCGTGCGGCGGGGATCCACCTGGTGCTGGCAACCCAGCGACCATCCGTTGACGTCATTACCGGTCTGATTAAAGCGAACATCCCGACGCGTATTGCCTTTACCGTGTCCAGCAAAATTGACTCGCGTACTATCCTTGACCAGGGCGGCGCGGAATCGCTGTTGGGTATGGGCGACATGCTCTATTCGGCACCGAACTCGACGATTCCTGTGCGTGTACACGGCGCCTTTGTTCGTGATGAAGAAGTTCACGCGGTGGTTCAGGACTGGAAAGCGCGCGGGCGTCCGCAATATGTTGATGGTATTACCTCAGACAGCGAAAGCGAAGGTGGCGCTGGTGGCTTTGATGGTGGCGAAGAGTTAGATCCGTTGTTCGATCAGGCGGTGAACTTTGTTACCCAGAAACGCAAAGCTTCCATCTCCGGTGTTCAACGTCAGTTCCGGATCGGCTACAACCGTGCGGCGCGCATCATCGAACAGATGGAAGCGCAGGGAATTGTCAGCGAGCAAGGGCATAATGGTAATCGTGAAGTGTTGGCTCCGCCGCCCTTCGATTGATTGCAAAGTTAAGTAATTCAGTATTTTCTACTTTCCTCATGCTTATTTTTGGCCTGAAATGGATAGCAGAGGGATCTCCCCGTTGGGAGTGACGTATTTTGAGGAATAACGATGAAAAGAATCGCAATCACCTGTGCATTACTGTCGAGCTTTGTAGTTAGCAGCGTCTGGGCTGACGCTGCCAGCGACCTGAAAAGCCGCCTGGATAAAGTCAGTAGCTTCCATGCCAGCTTTACGCAGAAGGTTACGGACGGTAGTGGCGCGGCAGTGCAGGAAGGTCAGGGTGATTTATGGGTTAAACGTCCAAATCTGTTTAACTGGCACATGACGCAGCCTGACGAGAGCATTCTGGTTTCCGATGGTAAAACGCTGTGGTTCTTTAACCCGTTTGTTGAACAAGCTACCGCGACCTGGCTGAAAGACGCCACGGGCAACACGCCGTTCATGCTGATTGCGCGTAACCAAGCCAGCGACTGGCAGCAGTACAACATTAAGCAAAACGGCGATGATTTTGTGCTGACGCCGAAGACCAGCAGCGGTAACCTGAAACAGTTTACGATCAATGTTGGGCGTGACGGGACAATCCATCAATTTAGCGCCGTTGAGCAAGACGATCAGCGCAGCAGCTATCAGCTGAAATCGCAGCAGAATGGTGCGATTGAACCCTCAAAATTCACCTTTACCCCACCGCAAGGTGTAACGGTTGACGATCAACGTAAATAGAGGCGTGTGAGTGAGCAATCTGTCGCTCGACTTTTCTGATAATACCTTTCAGCCACTGGCCGCGCGTATGCGGCCAGAAAATTTAGCGCAGTATATCGGCCAGCAGCATCTGCTGGCTGCGGGTAAGCCCTTGCCGCGCGCCATAGAGGCCGGGCACCTGCACTCCATGATTTTATGGGGACCGCCGGGAACGGGTAAGACCACCCTTGCCGAAGTCATTGCCCGTTACGCTAACGCCGATGTTGAACGAATTTCGGCTGTCACCTCTGGCGTGAAAGAAATTCGTGAAGCGATTGAGCGTGCGCGTCAGAACCGTAACGCGGGTCGACGCACCATACTGTTTGTGGACGAAGTCCATCGTTTTAATAAAAGTCAGCAGGATGCGTTTTTACCGCATATTGAAGACGGTACGATTACGTTTATTGGCGCTACCACCGAAAACCCCTCGTTTGAACTGAATTCGGCACTGCTGTCGCGGGCGCGCGTTTATTTACTGAAATCGTTAACCACCGACGATATTGAACAGGTGCTGGATCAGGCGATGTCTGATAAAGCGCGGGGTTACGGTGGGCAGGATATTGTTCTGCCACAAGAGACGCGTCGGGCGATTGCCGAACTGGTTAATGGTGATGCGCGGCGGGCGCTGAATACGCTGGAAATGATGGCCGATATGGCCGAAGTTGATGATTCCGGCAAGCGCGTATTAAAAGCGGAATTGCTTACCGAAATTGCCGGTGAACGCAGCGCGCGCTTTGATAATAAAGGCGATCGTTTTTACGATCTCATCTCCGCCTTACACAAGTCGGTACGCGGTAGCGCCCCGGATGCGGCGCTCTACTGGTATGCGCGGATCATTACCGCGGGTGGCGATCCGCTGTACGTTGCCCGTCGCTGTCTGGCGATTGCCTCTGAAGATGTGGGCAATGCCGACCCTCGCGCTATGCAGGTGGCGATTTCCGCATGGGATTGTTTCACCCGCGTGGGACCCGCGGAAGGCGAGCGGGCAATCGCTCAGGCGATTGTTTATCTGGCCTGTGCGCCGAAGAGTAACGCGGTTTACACCGCCTTCAAGGCCGCACTGGCCGATGCCCGTGAACGTCCGGATTACGACGTTCCCGTTCACCTGCGCAATGCGCCGACTAAGCTGATGAAAGAGATGGGCTACGGTCAGGAATATCGTTACGCTCATGATGAGCCAAATGCCTATGCCGCCGGAGAAGAGTACTTCCCCCAGGAAATGGCACAAACGCGCTATTATCGCCCCACAAACAGAGGTCTTGAAGGCAAGATTGGCGAAAAGCTCGCCTGGCTCGCCGGACAGGATCAAAATAGCCCTATAAAACGCTACCGTTAGTGTTATCGTTGCGGTAATGTTGTCTCTGTATCCCTGTGACCGCAGGCTGTGGTCACTTTTCCCATTTTAATTCGATAAGCACAGGATAAGCATGCTCGATCCCAATCTGCTGCGTAATGAGCCAGACGCAGTCGCAGAAAAACTGGCAAGCCGGGGCTTTAAGCTGGATGTAGATAAGCTGCGCGCTCTTGAAGAGCGTCGTAAAGTTCTGCAGGTACAAACTGAAAACCTGCAGGCAGAGCGTAACTCTCGATCGAAATCCATTGGCCAGGCAAAAGCGCGCGGGGAAGATATCGAGTCTTTACGTCTGGAAGTGAACAAACTGGGCGAAGAGCTGGATGCCGCGAAAGCTGAACTTGAGACCTTACAGGCCGAGATCCGCGACATTGCGCTGACCATTCCAAACCTGCCAGCGGATGAAGTTCCGGTGGGTAAAGATGAAAATGACAACGTCGAAGTCAGCCGTTGGGGTACACCGCGTGAGTTTGATTTCGAAGTCCGCGATCACGTTACCCTGGGTGAAATGCACACGGGTCTTGATTTCGCCGCTGCGGTGAAGCTGACCGGCTCTCGTTTCGTGGTCATGAAAGGGCAGATCGCACGTATGCATCGTGCGCTGTCTCAGTTCATGCTGGATCTGCATACCGAACAGCATGGTTACAGCGAAAACTATGTTCCGTATCTGGTTAACCATGACACGCTGTACGGTACCGGGCAACTGCCGAAATTCGCTGGCGATCTGTTCCATACCCGTCCGCTGGACGAAGAAGCAGACAGCAGTAACTACGCGCTGATCCCAACGGCAGAAGTTCCGCTGACTAACCTGGTGCGTGACGAGATCATTGACGAAGATGCGCTGCCGATCAAAATGACCGCGCATACGCCGTGCTTCCGTTCTGAAGCAGGCTCTTACGGTCGTGATACCCGCGGTCTGATCCGTATGCACCAGTTCGATAAAGTTGAGATGGTGCAGATTGTTCGTCCGGAAGACTCAATGGACGCGCTGGAAGAGATGACCGGCCACGCCGAGAAGGTTCTTCAGCTTCTGGGTCTGCCGTACCGTAAGATCATTCTGTGCACCGGCGACATGGGCTTCGGCGCATGCAAAACCTACGATCTGGAAGTGTGGATCCCGGCGCAGAATACCTACCGCGAAATCTCTTCCTGCTCCAACGTGTGGGATTTCCAGGCTCGTCGCATGCAAGCGCGTTGCCGCAGCAAATCCGACAAAAAGACCCGTCTGGTGCATACGCTGAACGGTTCCGGTCTGGCAGTTGGACGTACGCTGGTGGCGGTAATGGAAAACTATCAGCAGGCGGATGGCCGCATTCAGGTTCCGGAAGTATTACGTCCGTACATGAATGGCCTGGAATTCATTGGCTAAGCTACCTTTCTAAGCGAAAAAGCGCCTCCGGGCGCTTTTTTTATGCCCATTTGACGTCGGACAATAACCACTACCCACATAGGAGTAATACTGCCTTCAAATGAAAGTCAGTATCTACCAGTCTGTATCTTAATACTATCGATATATAAAAATATATACAACGAGTATTTATTTTTGGTTTATTGTGAGCAGCAGAGTGAGCCCCTATGAAAACTGAGATCCCCGATGCCGTGCTGGCAACTGAGGTTAGTCGCCGTGGTTTGGTAAAAACGACGGCGATAGGCGGACTGGCGGTGGCCAGTAGCGCGTTTACCCTGCCATTTACCCGTATTGCAAATGCCGCTGAAGCCATTAATCCCACGCAGCGCAACGAGAAAGTCATCTGGAGCGCATGTACGGTGAACTGCGGTAGCCGCTGTCCACTGCGGATGCATGTGGTAGACGGTGAAATAAAATATGTCGAAACCGACAACACCGGCGATGACAACTATGACGGTCTGCACCAGGTGCGTGCTTGTCTGCGCGGTCGCTCCATGCGTCGTCGCGTTTATAATCCCGATCGCCTGAAATACCCGATGAGACGCGTCGGTAAGCGCGGCGAAGGTAAATTTGAGCGCATCAGTTGGGATGAGGCGTACGAGATTATTGCCAGCAACATGCAGCGTCTGATTAAAGACTATGGTAACGAATCTATCTATCTGAACTATGGCACTGGCACGTTGGGTGGCACCCTGACGCGCTCCTGGCCGCCGGGTAAAACCCTGGTGGCACGTCTGATGAACTGCTGTGGTGGTTATCTGAATCACTACGGGGACTACTCTTCGGCACAAATCGCTGCCGGGTTGAACTACACCTACGGCGGCTGGGCCGACGGTAACAGTCCGTCCGACATCGAAAACAGCAAGCTGGTGGTGCTGTTCGGTAATAACCCTGGCGAAACCCGTATGAGCGGGGGCGGGGTAACCTATTACCTGGAACAGGCGCGCCAGAAATCCAATGCCCGGATGATTATTATCGATCCCCGCTATACCGATACCGGCGCGGGGCGTGAAGATGAATGGATCCCGATCCGTCCTGGTACAGATGCGGCGTTGGTTAATGGTCTGGCGTACGTCCTGATCACCGAAAACATGGTGGACCAGGCGTTCCTCGACAAATACTGCGTGGGTTACGACGAGAACACCTTGCCGGCCGACGCGCCGAAGAATGGCCACTATAAGGCGTATATTCTTGGACAGGGGACAGACGGTATTGCCAAGACCCCGGAATGGGCGGCGCAGATTACTGGTATTCCCGCTGACCGTATCATCAAACTGGCGCGTGAAATTGGCAGCGCTAAACCGGCATACATCAGCCAGGGGTGGGGGCCGCAGCGTCATGCTAACGGTGAAATAGCGACCCGCGCTATCTCTATGCTGGCCATTCTGACCGGTAACGTTGGTATCAACGGCGGCAACAGCGGTGCGCGTGAGGGCTCATACAGTCTGCCGTTTGAGCGTATGCCCACGCTGGAAAACCCTGTTGAAACCAGCATCTCAATGTTTATGTGGACGGACGCTATTGATCGTGGCCCGGAGATGACGGCGCTGCGTGACGGCGTTCGCGGCAAAGATAAGCTTGATGTTCCGATTAAAATGATCTGGAACTATGCTGGTAACTGCCTGATTAACCAGCACTCTGATATCAACCGCACGCACGAAATCCTGCAGGATGAGAAGAAGTGCGAGATGATCGTTGTCATCGACTGCCATATGACCTCCTCGGCGAAATATGCGGATATTTTACTGCCGGACTGCACCGCTTCCGAGCAGATGGACTTCGCGCTGGATGCGTCCTGCGGAAACATGTCCTACGTGATTTTCACCGATCAGGCGATCAAACCACGTTTCGAATGCAAGACTATCTACCAGATGACCAGCGAGCTGGCGAAACGCCTGGGCGTCGAGCAGCAGTTTACCGAAGGTCGTACTCAGGAAGAGTGGATGCGTCATCTGTATGAGCAGTCGCGCAAGGCCATTCCTGAACTGACCACGTTTGAAGAGTTCCGCAAACAAGGCATCTTTAAGCAGCGAGATCCTGAAGGGCATCACGTTGCGTACAAAGCATTCCGTGAGGATCCCAAAGCCAATCCGCTCACCACGCCGTCGGGTAAGATCGAAATTTATTCGCAGCAGCTTGCCGGGATCGCGGCAACCTGGGAACTGCCGGAAGGTGATGTGATCGATCCATTGCCGATTTATACCCCTGGCTTTGAAAGCTTAAGCGATCCGTTGGTGGAGAAATTCCCGCTGCAACTGACCGGCTTCCACTACAAATCCCGCGTCCACTCGACCTATGGCAACGTAGATGTCCTGAAGGCATCCTGCCGCCAGGAAATGTGGATCAACCCGTTGGATGCGCAGCGACGTGGCATTAATAACGGTGACAAGGTACGCATCTTTAACGATCGTGGCGAGGTGCATATCGAAGCGAAAGTGACGCCGCGTATGATGCCCGGCGTGGTGGCATTGGGCGAAGGGGCCTGGTACGACCCGGACACGAAGCGCGTGGATCAGGGCGGCTGTATTAACGTCCTGACGACTCAACGTCCTTCTCCTCTCGCGAAGGGGAATCCGTCACATACGAACCTGGTTCAGGTTGAAAAGGTGTAAGGAGTAACCGATGACAACCCAGTATGGATTTTTTATTGATTCCAGCCGTTGCACCGGTTGCAAAACCTGCGAACTGGCCTGCAAAGACTTCAAAAATTTAACCCCGGATGTCAGTTTCCGCCGCATTTATGAGTATGCGGGAGGCGACTGGCAAGAAGACAATGGCGTCTGGCATCAAAACGTCTTTGCCTATTACCTCTCCATTGCCTGTAACCACTGTGAAGACCCGGCCTGCACCAAGGTATGTCCGAGCGGCGCGATGCACAAACGTGACGACGGCTTTGTCGTGGTGGATGAAGATGTGTGCATTGGCTGTCGGTATTGCCATATGGCCTGTCCTTACGGTGCGCCTCAGTACAATGCGGAGAAAGGACATATGACCAAATGCGATGGCTGCCATGAGCGCGTTGCTGAAGGTAAGAAACCTATCTGCGTCGAGTCCTGCCCACTGCGTGCGCTGGATTTCGGTCCGATTGACGAATTGCGCAAAAAACACGGCACTCTGGCCGCTGTTGCACCACTGCCGGGCGCGCACTTTACCAAGCCGAGTATTGTCATCAAACCTAATGCCAATAGCCGCCCGACCGGGGATACCACGGGTTATCTGGCCAATCCGAAGGAGGTGTAAGATGGGAAGTGGATGGCATGAATGGCCGCTGATGATCTTCACGGTCTTCGGACAGTGTGTGGTTGGTGGCTTTATCGTCCTAGCGTTGGCGTTAATGAAAGGGGACTTACGTCCTGAATCGCAGCAGCGGGTAATCGCCTGCATGTTCGGGCTGTGGGTACTGATGGGCATTGGCTTTATTGCTTCTATGCTCCACCTGGGCTCGCCGATGCGTGCCTTTAACTCGCTAAATCGCGTAGGCGCTTCTGCGCTGAGTAATGAAATCGCCAGCGGTTCAGTGTTCTTTGCCATTGGCGGCATCGGTTGGCTGCTGGCGATGTTGAAAAAAATGCCGCCCGCATTACGCAATCTGTGGTTAGTTGTCACCATGGTACTGGGCGTCGTTTTTGTCTGGATGATGGTGCGTGTGTATAACACCATTGATACCGTGCCGACCTGGTATAGCGTCTGGACGCCGCTGGGTTTCTTCCTGACGCTGTTTATGGGCGGTCCGCTGCTGGGATATCTGCTATTGAGAATTGCAGGTGTTGACGGTTGGGCGATGCGTCTGCTGCCAGCCATTTCAGTGCTTGCTCTGGTTGTGAGCGCCATTATGGCTGTAATGCAGGGTGCTGAACTGGCGACGATCCACAGTTCGATTCAACAGGCGTCTGCGCTGGTTCCGGATTATGGCTCGCTGATGGCCTGGCGGATCGTGGCACTAGCGTTAGCGCTGTGCTGCTGGATTGTTCCGCAAGTAAAAGGTTATCAACCCGCAATACCACTGCTTTCCGTCGCATTTATTCTGCTGATAGTCGGTGAGCTGATTGGTCGTGGCGTGTTCTATGGCCTGCATATGACTGTCGGCATGGCGGTTGCAAGCTAATCCATACCAGGCCGGATGGCGGCTCGCACCTATCCGGCCTACACGATCCGTAGGCCTTCAGGCTGCGCGTCATCCGGCATTATGTCACGCTAGGTTTTTACTTCTGTTTGGTTAACGTGTCGTAGCTGGTCATTAGATTGCGATAATCTGGAATGTGATTAGAGAACAACGTCGCCAGACCTTCGATATCGTTACGCCAGTCACGGTGTAGCTCACACGCGACGCCGAACCACGTCATCAGTTGCGCGCCAGCCTGCGACATCCGATCCCATGCTGAATGGCGGGTGATTTCGTTAAATGTACCCGAAGCATCAGTGACGACAAAGACGTCAAATCCTTCTTCTATCGCGGAGAGTGCTGGGAAGGCGACGCAAACTTCCGTCACGACACCAGCGATAATCAGCTGTTTTTTACCGGTCGCTTTTACGGCTTTCACAAAATCTTCGTTATCCCACGCGTTAATGTTTCCCGGGCGCGCAATATAAGGCGCATCGGGGAATTGCGCTTTCAGCTCAGGTACCAGCGGTCCGTTAGGTCCTGTTTCAAAACTGGTGGTCAGAATAGTCGGGAGCTTGAAGTATTTTGCCAGGTCACCCAGGGCAAGCACGTTATTCTTGAATTTATCGGGATCGATATCCCGAACCAAAGAGAGCAAGCCAGCCTGATGGTCGACCAGCAATACTGCCGCATTATCTTTATCAAGTCTTACGTAAGGTTTAGTCATGATATTTCTCCTGTTCAGCATCAGTGGGGAAAATTTGATGAGTTTAAGTCTACAGAAAGAACGATATTCGGATTAGATCCATAAATAAGAACTCACTGTTCTATTTTGAAGACAATGCAGCTCAGCATCCCGCATAGAGTTTAGTAAGAAATAAAAGTAAGGGGAGTCCATGAAATTTTTCGACTGAACGGAAGGTGACATTTTTGTTTTAGATCAATAAAAACAAGCAGATGTGTTTTTCTGTTATTTATCCATTCATATTAAGAATCAGTAATACGAATCGATCGTCCATAAAGCGCCCCAGCCCTCTGATTGCGCCGATTGACAATGTTTTTAGCAGTGGCATGATGCGCATGAAATTTGAGCTTCCTCACGGTTTTTATTCATGTCTACCTATACCCGTCCCGTCATGCTACTGCTGTGCGGGCTGCTTCTGTTGACCCTGGCGATCGCCGTGTTAAACACGCTCGTCCCGCTTTGGCTCGCCCATGAAAATCTGCCAACCTGGCAGGTCGGTATGGTGAGCTCGTCCTACTTTACCGGCAATCTGGTAGGGACGTTGCTAACCGGGTATTTAATAAAACACCTTGGATTTAATCGCAGCTATTACATCGCCTCGTTTATTTTTGCCGCGGGCTGTGTCGGGCTGGGGATTATGGTTGGATTTTGGAGCTGGATGAGCTGGCGCTTTATTGCCGGCGTTGGCTGCGCCATGATTTGGGTGGTAGTAGAAAGTGCGCTGATGTGCAGCGGAACTTCGCGTAATCGCGGGCGTTTGCTTGCCGCCTATATGATGATCTATTACGTGGGGACGTTTTTAGGGCAGTTGCTGGTCAGTAAAGTTTCAACAGAATTGATGAACGTCCTGCCGTGGGTGACAGGAACTATTCTGGCTGGCGTTTTACCGCTACTCTTTACGCGGATTGCTAATCAGCAGGGTAATGAACAGCACTCCAACCCTATTGTATCGATGCTGAAACTGCGACAGGCGCGTCTGGGTGTGAATGGCTGTATTATTTCCGGGATTGTTCTGGGTTCGTTGTATGGTTTGATGCCGCTGTATCTCAACCATCAGGGAGTGAGCAATGCCAGTATTGGTTTCTGGATGGCGGTTCTGGTTAGCGCCGGTATTCTGGGGCAATGGCCGATTGGCCGCCTGGCGGATAAACTGGGGCGCCTGCTGGTTTTACGCGTCCAGGTGTTTGTGGTGATCGTCGCGAGTATTGCGATGCTGAATCAGGCGGCGATGGTCCCCGCATTATTTATGTTGGGTGCGGCAGGTTTTACTCTCTATCCGGTCGCGATGGCCTGGGCCTGTGAAAAAGTGGAACATCATCAACTGGTCGCCATGAATCAGGCTTTGCTATTAAGCTATACCGTTGGCAGTCTGCTGGGTCCTTCGTTTACCGCAATGCTGATGCAGAATTATTCAGATAGCCTGCTGTTTATCATGATTGCCAGCGTATCGTTTATTTATTTACTGATGCTGCTGCGCAAGACGGGTCACACGCCCAATTCTATCGCGCATATTTGACCTGTTTTAACAGGATGCGAACAGGTGTACTGGTTGGACTGGGATTGATTTTCCCGCTTTTGGCGAGAAGAGGACCTTAAGAAGGTATTAGGTGGGTAACAGGTTTGTTACCCACCGCAAGGCTTAATACATCACTTTATGACCGTACTGCTCCAGGATGCCTTTTACGCGTTCCATGGTTTCTTTCTTCGGCGGCTTCACGCCATCGAGTTTGTACTCTTCACCCATCGCCACCCATTTGTGTTTGCCCAGCTCGTGGTAAGGCAGCAGCTCGATTTTTTCAACGTTGCCCATATCGCGGGTAAACTCGCCCAGACGGTGCGCGGAGTCGTCATCGTCAGACCAGCCCGGCACTACCACGTAACGGATCCACACTTTGATGTCTTTGTTCGACAGGTAACGAGCGAATTCCAGCGTGCGATGGTTAGACACACCCACCAGATTCTGGTGGATTTCGTCGTTCATCTGTTTGAGATCGAGCATCACCAGGTCGGTGACTTCCAGAAGTTCATCAATTACCGGATCGTAGCGGCGAACAAAACCGTTGGTGTCCAGGCAGGTATGAATGCCTTCTTTTTTACAGGCGCGAAACCAGTCACGTACGAATTCAGCTTGCAGGATAGCTTCTCCGCCAGACGCCGTTACGCCGCCACCGGATGCGTTCATAAAGTGGCGATAGGTCACCACCTCTTTCATTAATTCGTCGACGGTGACTTCTTTGCCGCCGTGCGTATCCCATGTGTCACGGTTATGGCAATACAGGCAGCGCATCAGGCAGCCCTGGAAGAAGGTAATAAAACGGATGCCCGGGCCATCAACAGTGCCACAGGATTCAAAGGAGTGAATGCGACCAATAACTGACATTGCGGTGTTTCTCCAGATGTGGCCCATCCGGGGCCTGTGTTAGTGCACAGTTATTAACTGTGTCGAGTCTGTTTTGGCTGCTATCCATAAGTATAGATAGCTGACAAAGCAGGCTATTAAAAAGGCCCCACTTACGTGGAGCCTTTATTGTACGCTTTTTAAAGTACGATTTCAGTCAAAACCAATTACATGGTCTGAGTGAAGGTACGAGTAATAACGTCCTGCTGCTGTTCTTTAGTCAGGGAGTTAAAACGTACTGCGTAGCCAGAAACGCGGATGGTCAGCTGCGGATATTTTTCCGGATGTTCCATCGCATCCAGCAGCATTTCACGGTTCATGACGTTCACGTTCAGGTGCTGACCACCTTCGATGGATGCTTCGTGGTGGAAGTAACCATCCATCAGACCAGCCAGGTTGGTCTTACGAACTTCGTCGTCTTTACCCAGTGCGTTCGGAACGATAGAGAAGGTATAAGAGATACCATCTTTAGCGTAAGCAAACGGCAGTTTAGCAACGGAAGTCAGAGAGGCAACAGCACCTTTCTGGTCACGACCGTGCATTGGGTTAGCACCAGGTCCGAACGGCGCGCCAGCACGACGACCGTCTGGGGTGTTACCGGTTTTCTTACCATAAACCACGTTAGAGGTGATGGTCAGAACAGACTGAGTCGGGATAGCGTTACGGTAAGTAGTCAGTTTCTGAATTTTCTTCATGAAACGTTCTACCAGGTCAACCGCCATGTCATCTACGCGAGAGTCGTTGTTACCAAACTGCGGGTATTCGCCTTCGATTTCGAAGTCAACAGCCAGGCCGTCTTCGTCACGAATCGGTTTAACTTTCGCATATTTGATTGCAGACAGGGAGTCAGCAGCAACGGACAGACCTGCGATACCACACGCCATGGTGCGGATAACGTCACGGTCGTGCAGCGCCATCAGAGAGGCTTCGTAGCTGTACTTGTCGTGCATGTAGTGGATAACGTTCAGCGCGGTGACATACTGTTTAGCCAGCCAGTCCATGAAGTGATCCATGCGGTCCATCACTTCGTCGAAGTTCAGAACGTCGCCTTTGATCGGTTCAGATTTAGGACCAACCTGCATTTTCAGTTTTTCATCAACGCCGCCGTTGATTGCGTACAGCATGGTTTTCGCCAGGTTTGCACGCGCACCGAAGAACTGCATTTGTTTACCAACAACCATCGGGCTTACGCAGCAAGCGATAGCGTAATCGTCGTTGTTGAAGTCCGGACGCATCAGGTCATCGTTCTCGTACTGCAGAGAAGAGGTGTCGATGGACACTTTAGCGGCGAATTTCTTGAAGTTCAGAGGCAGTTTTTCAGACCACAGAACGGTGATGTTCGGCTCCGGAGAAGGACCCATGGTGTACAGGGTGTTCAGGAAGCGGAAGCTGTTTTTGGTAACCAGAGTACGGCCGTCAACGCCCATACCACCGATAGATTCAGTTGCCCAAATCGGGTCACCGGAGAACAGTTCATCATATTCCGGAGTACGCAGGAAGCGAACCATACGCAGTTTCATGACCAGGTGGTCAATCATTTCCTGAGCGTCTTGTTCGGTGATTTTGCCTGCTTTGATATCACGTTCGATGTAGGCATCCAGGAAGGTGGATACGCGACCGAAGGACATTGCTGCGCCGTTCTGAGATTTAACTGCGGCCAGGTAGCCGAAGTAAGTCCACTGGATAGCTTCCTGAGCGTTGGTAGCCGGACCAGAGATATCGCAGCCATATTTAGCCGCCATTTCTTTGATCTGACCCAGCGCGCGGTGCTGTTCAGCGATTTCTTCACGCAGACGGATAGTCGCTTCCAGGTTTACGCCGTTTTCCAGATCGGACTGCAGAGAGACGAACTGAGCGTATTTGTCTTTCATCAGGTAGTCGATACCGTACAGCGCAACGCGACGGTAGTCACCGATGATACGGCCACGGCCATACGCATCTGGCAGACCAGTCAGAACACCGGATTTACGGCAGTTCAGAATGTCTTTGGTATAAACATCGAATACGCCCTGGTTGTGGGTTTTGCGGTATTCGGTGAAGATTTTTTTCAGCATCGGGTCCAGTTCGCGATTGTACGCTTTGCAGGAACCTTCAACCATTTTGATGCCGCCGAACGGAATGATCGCACGTTTCAGCGGAGCTTCAGTCTGCAGACCAACAATTTTCTCAAGCGCTTTGTTGATGTAGCCAGCGTCGTGAGAAGTGATGGTAGAAGCAACGGAGGTGTCAAAGTCAACAGGCGCGTGAGTGCGGTTTTCCTGTTTAACGCCTTCCATTACGCTGTCCCACAGCTTGGTGGTCGCGTCTGTAGCGCCAGCCAGGAAGGACTCGTCACCCTCATACGGAGTGTAGTTTTTCTGAATGAAGTCACGTACGTTTACTTCATTCTGCCAGTCACCTTTGGTAAAACCTTCCCAGGCTGTGGCTAACTTTTCATTAAGCTCGGACATGTAACACCTACCTTCTTAAGTGGATTTTTTATTTACTACGTGTAATGGGCATCAACAGATTAATGATGATCGTTACCACGCAGGTAAATGACCCAGTATGTCAACCCGACCAACAAACCGCCGCCGATAATGTTACCGATCGTAACCGGAATCAGGTTATCGGTGATGAAATTCATCACGGTCAGGTGAGAAAAATTCTCCGGAGAAGAACCGACAGCGGTCCAGAATTCCGGGGTGGCGAAATCGCGTATTACAATACCCATAGGGATCATAAACATGTTTGCGATACTGTGCTCAAAACCGCTGGCAACAAACATTGCGACCGGTAATACCATGATAAACGCTTTGTCCATCAGGCTGCGACCTGAGTAGCTCATCCATACGGCCAGACACACCATCAGGTTAGCCAGGATGCCGAGGCTTACCGCCTCAACAAAAGTATGATGCACTTTGTGGTCGGCTGTTTGCAGGACATTGAGTCCCCACGCGCCGTTGGCGGTCATATACTCGCCGGAAAGCCACATGAGTAACACGAAGATCAGGGCGCCAATCAGGTTGCCGACATAAACGTTAAGCCAGTTTTTAGCCAACTGTCCCCAGGTAATACGACCACTGGCTTTAGCAACAACAATCAGTACGGTTGAGGTGAAGAGGTCTGCACCGCAGATAACACAAAGAATCAGCCCCAGGGAAAAGCAGATACCACCGACTAATTTTGCCATGCCGAAAGGCATAGTACCGGTACCGGTAGTGGCAGTGATATAGAAAACAAAGGCAATTGAAATGAATACACCGGCAGTAATTGCCAGATAGAACGTCTTAAGCGGATGTTTCGTTGCTTTATAGACGCCTGCTTCTTCGGCAACTTTGGCCATTGCAGCAGGGAGTAAAAGATCAAAAGGGTTGTCAGCTTTCACACTAACTCTCTCTTTATTAAGTCGGCGACGAGATACTAACAAAGCATTATAGATGAGAATTTGATATAGATCATATCTCGCCTGGCTTATAGGCCCGCAAGACGCATGGTTTTTATGCGATTACGGAGTAACTTGTTGATTATCCAAATAAAAATAAATTTTAAAAATTATAAAGTGAGTTGAATTTTTTCTTTCAGCCTCCTGTTGGGCGGTTAATTAATATGGAGTAATTGAGATAAAAAGCCACATTAATAAGCTAATTTTTTTAATATCAACTACTAATATTTAACCTTGTTTTTACATTTATTTTTTGTTTTGACCAAAATAAAAAACAGGGCGCATAAAGCGCCCCGTAATATAGCCCAGACAATACATTTAGCCTACTTCACGCAGGCCGTTTGTCACTATTTTGACCAGTGCGCTGCTTTCGCGCGCTGCAGTTTTTCATAGGCTTTCAGCAGAGACTGATGCGCCGGGAACGCGTGCAGATCGCTGTCCACTGGCTGAAGACCATAAAATGCGGCCTCACCACTCAATGCCGCACTTGCCGCTTCAACCGCATCGGCGCCGTACATGCGGACAAACGCGTTCAGATATTGCAGCGGCTGACGATCCTCTTCCTGAGACAATAGCAGCAGCGTTTGCAGGCAACGGTAGTAGTTTGCACGTTCAGCGCTAAAGACGGAGGCGTTGAATTCCATCGTCCACTCTGTCCATACCAGTGCTTGCTCCAGGTCACCACCGGCCAGCGCCAGCATTACTTTAAGCTCGCCAATGCGCAGGGTGTACCAACCGTTATCCGCCCCGGTCGCCAGACCAAGCAGTTCGCGAACGCGGGTGAAGTCGTCAAAACCTTCTTCATCCAGTTGTTCGATCAGATTGAGATAGTCTTCTTTATCCCACTCACTGCCAGGCAGAGAGAGGATCGTTTCGCGCAGATGAGCACCCATTGCGTTGTTGGCTAACCACAGATCTTCCGCCGGATAGATGTCAGACATGCCCGGAACGATAATGCGGCAAGCGTAAACGCTCAGGTGTTCGTAGTCGGCGATATACACTTCTTTATCGTCAGCGTTGAAGATGGCCATCAGGGTGGCGAACTCTTCTTCCGTAGTGCCGGAGAAATTCCAGTCAACGAACGGATAATCAGCATCCTGCTTGAACAGATCCCAGGAGATCAGACCGCTGGAATCAATGAAGTGGGTTTCAAGGTTAGTGTGTTCAGCCACTTCTTCATCATCGAAGGTCGGCGGGGTGAAGACATCAAGATCTTTCAGACCACGACCCTGCAGCAGTTCGGTAACGGTACGCTCCAGCGCAACGCCGAAATCCGGGTGCGCGCCGAAGGACGCAAAGCAGGTACCGTTGGCCGGGTTGAACAGGACAACGCAAATCACCGGGTATTTGCCGCCCAGCGAACCATCGTAGGCGAAAATCGGGAAACCTTCCGCTTCCAGTTTGGCGATGGACTCCACTACCGCCGGGTAACGCGCCATCACCTCGGCCGGGATTTCCGGCAGGCTGATGCTTTCCGCGATAATGCGGTTCTTCACATAACGTTCAAAGACTTCAGACAGGCCCTGAACGCGCGCTTCATTGGGCGTGTTACCCGCAGACATACCGTTAGAAACGTACAGGTTGCCGATAATATTCATCGGAATATAGACGGTCTGGTTATCAGACTGACGGGTAAACGGCAGGCCGCAGACGCCACGATCTTCATTACCGGATTGCAGGTCGATAAGCATGCTTCCGGTCAATTCGTTTTCTGGATCGTAAAACGCGCGCAGACGCGCATCCAGTAGACCTTCCGGCACGTCGTCGTCTTCCGTCAGCGGGAACCATTTTTCGTTCGGATAATGCACGAACGGGCCGTTGGCGATGGTTTCGCCCAGCCAGAAATCTGCAAAGAAGTAGTTCGTAGACAGACGCTCAAAATATTCGCCCAGCGCGGAGGCCAGCGCCGCTTTTTTCGTCGCGCCTTTACCGTTGGTAAAGCACAGCGCGCATTCTTTGTCGCGAATATGTACAGACCAAACGTTAGGCACGGGGTTCAACCATGAGGCTTCTTCAATCTGAAAACCAAGGTCGAGTAATTTTTGCTGGAAGCGAGCGATGGAGTCTTCCAGAGCGGCATCTTTGCCGGGAATAAATGTTTGCGTCATGAAAATCACTTTTGTCGTACGGAAAGCGCGCAATGATACGGGTTTTCAATGAACGGCGCTATCGCCGCCGGAGCCCAGGCGTAAATAAAACTATTGGCTATGCTTTCACACAGTCATCAATGTTAAGAGCACAAAATGAAAGCATTCGATTTACAGCGTATGGCACTGGATAAGGTGCCAATGGAATTTCTTGGCGAGGTTGCGCTGCGCAGTCTCTATACCTTTATATTGGTTTTTCTGTTTTTAAAGCTAACAGGACGGCGTGGCGTACGGCAGATGTCGCTTTTCGAAGTGCTGATTATTCTTACGCTGGGCTCAGCGGCGGGGGATGTGGCGTTTTATGACGATGTGCCGATGATTCCGGTGCTGGTGGTCTTTATTACCCTGGCGTTGCTTTATCGTATTGTCATGTGGCTGATGTCACACAGCGAAAAGCTGGAAGATCTACTGGAAGGTAAGCCAGTGGTCATCATTGAAGATGGTGAATTGTCATGGTCAAAGCTTAATCGCGCCAATATGACGGAATTCGAATTCTTTATGGAGCTGCGTTTGAACGGCGTAGAGCAACTGGGGCAGGTAAAACTCGCTATTCTTGAGACGAATGGGCAGATCAGCGTTTACTTCTTTGCCGATGAAGACGTAAAACCGGGTCTTAGCATTCTGCCTAAACATTGTACGCAGCGATTTAAGGTGGTACCTGAAACAGGCGACTATGCATGCGTACGGTGTAGTGAAGTGGTGCAAATGAGCGCGGGGGATCATCAATTATGTCCGCGCTGCGCAAATCCAGAATGGTCGAAGGCCAGTCGGGCAAAACGGGTCACCTGACAGCGAAAATCTCGGTTTTTACCCGTCAATCCGATAGATTCTGTTGTGTGACCGATGACTCATTTTTACCCCGCTCAGTTTTACCCATTGCGGCGCGTGTCACTGAATGATAAAACCGATATCCACAGGAATAACTTATACCCAATGTCTGTCACAGGATTATCGTCAATGACAGGATGTTGATTGGATAACAACACAACGTGGTGAGGGGAAATGGCTCAGGTCTTCAATTTTAGTTCAGGTCCGGCAATGCTACCGGCGGAAGTACTTAAACTGGCTCAACAGGATCTTCGCGACTGGAACGGTCTTGGCACGTCGGTAATGGAAATTAGCCACCGCGGCAAAGAGTTTATCCAGGTTGCAGAGGAAGCAGAGCAGGATTTTCGCGATCTCCTCAGCATCCCCTCCAACTATAAAGTGTTGTTCTGTCATGGCGGTGGCCGTGGGCAATTCGCCGGTATCCCGTTAAATATTCTCGGTGATAAAACGACAGCGGATTACGTTGATGCCGGCTACTGGGCCGCCAGTGCAATTAAAGAAGCGAAAAAGTACTGCACGCCAAACGTTATCGATGCCAAAGTCACCGTTGACGGTCTGCGTGCTGTTAAGCCAATGAGCGAATGGCAGCTTTCTGACAACGCGGCGTATCTGCACTATTGCCCGAACGAAACCATCGATGGCATCGCGATTGATGAAACGCCGAATTTTGCCAGCAACGTAGTCGTCACGGCGGATCTCTCTTCTACTATTCTCTCTGCGCCGCTTGATGTTAGCCGCTATGGCGTAATCTATGCCGGGGCGCAGAAAAACATTGGTCCTGCGGGACTGACGATTGTCATCGTACGTGAAGATCTGCTGGGTAAAGCGCATGTATCATGCCCGTCAATCCTCGACTACACCGTGCTGAACGACAACGACTCCATGTTCAACACGCCGCCAACCTTTGCCTGGTATCTGTCTGGCCTGGTCTTTAAGTGGCTGAAAGAGCAGGGCGGTGTTAATGCGATGGATAAAATTAACCAGCAAAAAGCAGAGCTGTTGTATGGCGTGATCGACAACAGCGACTTCTATCGCAACGATGTCGCGAAGTCGAACCGTTCGCGTATGAACGTCCCGTTCCAGCTGGCTGATAGTGCCCTGGATAAACTCTTCCTGGAGGAGTCTTTCGCTGCGGGTCTGCATGCGCTGAAAGGGCATCGCGTGGTCGGCGGTATGCGTGCGTCCATCTATAATGCGATGCCGCTTGAAGGCGTAAAAGCACTGACCGATTTCATGGTCGATTTCGAACGCCGCCGCGGTTAATCAGCTGTACTTTTCATCCCCACAGCCCGTCTGTGGGGTTTTTATATCTGTTTTGAGAGTTGAGTTTCATGGAATCCCTGACGTTACAACCCATTGCGCGGGTGGATGGCACCATCAATCTGCCTGGATCCAAAAGTGTTTCTAACCGCGCTTTGCTGCTGGCCGCATTAGCAAATGGCACCACTGTTCTGACCAACCTGCTGGACAGCGACGATGTCCGTCATATGCTCAATGCACTGAATGCGTTAGGGATTAGTTATACCCTTTCCGCCGATCGCACCCGCTGCGAGATTATCGGCAACGGTGGCGCATTACATGCCGAAGGGGCAGTGGAATTGTTTCTTGGCAATGCCGGAACCGCAATGCGTCCTCTGGCTGCTGCGCTGTGCCTCGGCAGTAATGACATCGTGTTGACGGGTGAACCGCGCATGAAGGAGCGCCCGATTGGCCATCTGGTTGACGCGCTGCGCCAGGGGGGAGCCAACATTGAGTATCTGGAGCAGGAAAACTATCCGCCCTTGCGTCTGCGTGGTGGCTTCACCGGAGGGCAGGTTGAGGTGGACGGCAGCGTGTCCAGCCAGTTCCTCACTGCGCTGTTAATGACTGCACCGCTGGCGCCGCAGGATACCACGATCGCCATTAAAGGCGAGCTGGTATCCAAACCTTATATTGATATCACACTGAATCTGATGAAGACGTTTGGTGTTGAAATTGAGAATCAGAACTACCAGCGCTTTGTTGTGCAGGGGCAGCAGCAGTATCAGTCACCGGGTGCCTATCTGGTTGAGGGCGATGCTTCCTCTGCTTCATACTTCCTCGCGGCGGGCGCCATTAAAGGCGGCACGGTAAAAGTCACTGGGATTGGTCGCAACAGTATGCAGGGCGATATTCGCTTCGCGGATGTACTGGAAAAAATGGGCGCGACCATTACATGGGGCGATGACTTTATTGCCTGTACTCACGGCGAACTGAACGCTGTGGATATGGATATGAACCATATTCCCGATGCGGCGATGACTATTGCCACGGCTGCGCTGTTTGCTAAAGGCACCACGACCTTACGCAACATCTACAACTGGCGCGTCAAAGAGACCGACCGTCTGTTTGCGATGGCGACGGAATTACGCAAAGTGGGCGCGGAAGTGGAAGAGGGGCATGACTTCATCCGCATTACACCACCAGCGACGCTGCAGTTTGCGGATATCGCAACCTATAACGATCATCGTATGGCGATGTGTTTCTCGCTGGTGGCGCTGTCTGACACCCCGGTGACCATTCTTGATCCCAAATGTACCGCCAAAACTTTCCCGGATTATTTCGAACAGCTGGCGCGTATTAGTACACCTGCATGATTTTATTGCCGCACTATCAGGTGCGGCACATTCTGCCATCTCCGATTGTCTATTTCTTCTACACTCAGCTTCAATGATTCTGCATTTTTCACACAAAGATAACGATCGTTGTCGTTGGCGCGTATAATGCGCGGCGTTCACGTTAACGTATGCCCGTTTAAGGAGAAAAAGATGACGGCAATTGCCCCGGTTATTACCATTGATGGCCCAAGCGGTGCAGGTAAAGGCACCTTGTGCAAGGCAATGGCGGAAGCATTGCAATGGCATCTGTTAGATTCAGGCGCGATCTATCGCGTACTGGCGCTCGCAGCGTTACATCACCATGTTGATGTCACCTCTGAAGATGCTCTGGTACCGCTTGCCTCACATCTGGATGTGCGTTTTATCTCAACGGACGGCAACCTGGAAGTCATTCTGGAAGGTGAAGATGTTAGCGGCGAAATCCGCACTCAGGAAGTGGCGAATGCCGCATCCCAGGTGGCTGCTTTTCCCCGCGTGCGCGAAGCGCTGTTACGTCGTCAACGCGCGTTTCGCGAAGCGCCTGGCCTGATTGCCGACGGACGCGATATGGGGACCGTCGTGTTCCCGGATGCGCCGGTGAAAATTTTTCTGGACGCCTCCTCGCACGAACGTGCGCATAGACGTATGCTACAGTTGCAGGAGAAGGGCTTTAGTGTTAACTTTGAACGCCTTTTGGCCGAGATCGAAGAACGCGATTACCGCGATCGTAACCGTGCTGTAGCGCCGCTGGTTCCCGCTGCTGATGCTTTAGTTTTGGATTCAACCCGATTAAGCATTGAGCAAGTGATTGAAAAAGCGTTACAATACGCGCGCCAAAAACTGGCACTCGCTTAAGTGCGACCGAATTTGCAGTACCCCCGTTGCAATGGACTGACAGCGGGTATGTTAAACAACCCCATCCGGCATGGAGCCAGGTGGACGTTAAATATGAAACCTGAAGATTAAACATGACTGAATCTTTTGCTCAACTGTTTGAAGAATCCTTAAAAGAAATCGAAACCCGCCCGGGTTCCATCGTTCGTGGTGTTGTTGTTGCTATCGACAAAGACGTAGTACTGGTTGACGCCGGTCTGAAATCTGAGTCCGCCATTCCGGCAGAGCAGTTCAAAAACGCCCAGGGCGAGCTGGAAATCCAGGTTGGTGACGAAGTTGACGTTGCTCTGGATGCAGTAGAAGACGGCTTCGGTGAAACCCTGCTGTCCCGTGAGAAAGCTAAACGTCACGAAGCTTGGATCACGCTGGAAAAAGCTTACGAAGAAGCTGCAACCGTTACTGGTGTTATCAATGGCAAAGTCAAGGGTGGCTTCACTGTTGAGCTGAATGGTATTCGCGCGTTCCTGCCGGGTTCCCTGGTAGACGTTCGTCCGGTCCGCGACACGCTGCACCTGGAAGGCAAAGAGCTTGAGTTCAAAGTCATCAAGCTGGATCAGAAGCGTAACAACGTTGTTGTTTCCCGTCGTGCCGTTATCGAATCCGAAAACAGCGCAGAACGCGATCAGCTGCTGGAAAACCTGCAGGAAGGCATGGAAGTTAAAGGTATCGTTAAGAACCTCACTGACTACGGTGCATTCGTTGATCTGGGTGGCGTTGACGGCCTGCTGCACATCACCGACATGGCATGGAAACGCGTTAAGCATCCGAGCGAAATCGTAAACGTTGGCGACGAAATCACTGTTAAAGTGCTGAAGTTCGACCGCGAGCGTACTCGTGTATCTCTGGGCCTGAAACAGCTGGGCGAAGATCCATGGGTAGCTATCGCTAAGCGTTATCCGGAAGGTACCAAACTGACTGGTCGCGTGACCAACCTGACCGACTACGGCTGCTTCGTTGAAATCGAAGAAGGCGTTGAAGGCCTGGTTCACGTTTCCGAAATGGATTGGACCAACAAAAACATCCACCCGTCCAAAGTTGTTAACGTTGGCGATGTAGTGGAAGTTATGGTTCTGGATATCGACGAAGAACGTCGTCGTATCTCCCTGGGTCTGAAGCAGTGCAAAAACAACCCATGGCAGCAGTTCGCGGAAACCCACAACAAGGGCGACCGTGTTGAAGGTAAAATCAAGTCTATCACTGACTTCGGTATCTTCATCGGCCTGGACGGCGGCATCGACGGCCTGGTTCACCTGTCTGACATCTCCTGGAACGTTGCAGGCGAAGAAGCAGTACGTGAATACAAAAAAGGCGACGAAATCGCAGCAGTTGTTCTGCAGGTTGACGCAGAGCGTGAGCGTATCTCTCTGGGCGTTAAACAGCTCGCAGAAGATCCGTTCAACAACTGGGTTGCACTGAACAAGAAAGGCGCAATCGTAAACGGTAAAGTCACTGCAGTTGACGCTAAAGGCGCAACCGTAGAACTGGCTGACGGCGTTGAAGGTTACCTGCGCGCTTCTGAAGCTTCCCGTGACCGCGTTGAAGATGCAACTCTGGTTCTGAGCGTAGGCGACGACGTTGAAGCTAAATTCACCGGCGTTGATCGTAAGAACCGTGCAATCAGCCTGTCTGTTCGTGCTAAAGACGAAGCTGATGAGAAAGATGCAATCGCAACTGTTAACAAACAGGAAGATGCAAACTTCTCTAACAACGCAATGGCTGAAGCTTTCAAAGCAGCTAAAGGCGAGTAATATCGAGTACTCTAAATCCTTTGTGCTGTTAACAGCACAAAGGGTGACGAGTAGCTTGACAGATTACAGGATTCGTCCTGTAATCAATGACAAAGGGCGGCTACGGCCGCCCTTAATCAATGCAGCAGCTAATTATGCCTTTAAGGAACCGGAGGAATCATGACCAAGTCAGAATTGATTGAAAGACTTGCAACCCAGCAACCTCATATTCCCGCGAAAGCGGTTGAAGATGCAGTAAAAGAGATGCTGGAACATATGGCCTCGACTCTTGCGCAGGGCGAGCGTATTGAAATCCGCGGTTTCGGCAGCTTCTCTTTGCATTACCGCGCACCACGCACCGGACGTAATCCGAAGACCGGCGATAAAGTGGATCTGGAAGGGAAATACGTTCCGCACTTTAAACCAGGTAAAGAACTGCGCGATCGCGCCAATATTTACGGTTAAGTTTTTAGCGAGACTTAACGCCGAGAAAAGCACCTGTATGGGTGCTTTTTTCATTTCTGCAGGTCCATACTGGAATCCTCATCCCAGTTAATTCGCACGTTACATCCGCCGCTAAATATCAGCGGAACGCATGCCGTATAACAGTAAATTGTCGCCAGACAACCGTTGAGTATTACTGCATACTTCCCGCAACAGGGAGGTATTGATGAAAATAACAACGGTGAGTACGTGTGCATTGTGCGGCATTCTCCCTCTGATGCTATTACCCGCGCTTCCCGAAATGTTGAGCATCGGCGTTGTATTTTTTCTGGCATGTCTGCTCTGTCTTTTTCCTTACAAACATATGCGTTTCGCCGGATTAACCCTGCTGTTTTTTCTTTGGGGAATAATGGCGGCGAAAGATGCGCTTTGGGCGGGTAATACGCTTCCTGCTAAAAACCAGCAGGCAATCGTGCGCATAACCGGAACTGACAATATGACCACGCACTATGGTCAGATCACGCACCTGGAGGGGCGGCGAATCTTTCCTGCGCAGGGAATCGTGCTGTATGGGCAGTACCTGCCCGGCGACGTTTGCGCGGGGCAGACATGGGCGATGACGCTGAAAGTTCGCGCCGTACACGGCCAATTAAATGAGGGCGGATTTGACAGCCAACGTCACGCATTAGCACAGCATCAGCCGCTGACGGGACGGTTCTTGCAGGCTTCGGTCATCGCGCCACAATGTAGCTTGCGTTCGAAGTATCTCTCTTCACTAAAAACCCAGCTCGTCAACTATCCCTGGCAGCAGGTCATACTGGGGCTGGGAATGGGGGAGCGCTTATCTGTATCACAAGAGGTAAAAGCCATTATGCGTGATACCGGCACGGCGCATTTGATGGCTATCTCTGGGCTGCATATTGCGTTTGCCGCACTTTTGGCGGGAGGACTGATTCGCGGTGGACTGTTTTTTATGCCAACCAAATGGATTTACTGGCAGGCTCCGCTGGTTGGCGGGATTATCTGCGCAACATTCTATGCCTGGTTAACGGGGCTTCAGCCTCCTGCATTGCGCACGATTGTCGCGCTGATGGTCTGGGGAGCGCTGAAGCTAAGCGGCAGGCAGTGGAGCGGATGGTCGGTCTGGGTCTGTTGTCTCGCAGCCATCGTGGTGGTGGATCCTCTCGCTATTTTGTCACAAAGTCTGTGGTTGTCTGCTTTTGCCGTCGCGGCGCTGATATTCTGGTATCAGTGGATACCTTTGCCTGCCTGGTCGCTCTCTCGCACTGGACGCATACTGTTGGCCCTCGCTCATCTGCAACTGGGTATGACGATTCTGCTTCTGCCAGTGCAAATTTCGATGTTTCATGGCATTAGCCTGACTTCATTTGTGGCTAATTTATTTGCTGTACCGCTGGTCACGTTTATTTCCGTACCGCTGATATTAGCCGGCATGCTCGTGCATTTAACGGGTCTGGGAGGGCTGGAATCAGGACTGTGGTATTTAGCCGATCGCTCTCTGGCGCTGTTATTTTGGGGACTTAATGCTCTGCCTCAAGGCTGGATCAATATAGATGCCCGCTGGCAATGGCTTGCATTGGCACCTGGGCTAATGCTCATCGCATGGCGACTGAATACCTGGCGTACTCTACCGATGCTTTGTTTCACAGCGCTATTTTTGCTGAGTGAACCGCTCTGGCGAGCACCACGCACGGATGCATGGCAAGTGCATATGCTGGATGTCGGGCAGGGACTGGCGATGGTGATCGCCCGCAATGGGAAAGCGATTCTATATGATACGGGTCTGGCATGGCCTGAGGGCGATAGCGCGCAGCAATTGATCATTCCCTGGTTACGTTGGCACAACCTCGAGCCAGAAGGGATAATTTTAAGCCACGAGCATATGGACCACCGGGGTGGGTTGCGCTCGCTGCAACAAGCCTGGCCATTATTATGGATAAGAAGCCCACTGGGCTGGAAAGGTCATCTCCCGTGTTTTCGCGGGGAACGCTGGCAATGGCAAGGATTAACGTTCAGTGCACACTGGCCCCTGCGTGGAAATACAGCGCAGGGGAATAACCAATCCTGCGTGGTTAAAGTCGATGACGGATACCAGAGTATTCTGCTGACCGGTGATATTGAGTCTCCCGCTGAACAAAAAATGCTAAGTCACTACTGGTCTCATCTGCAGTCAACTGTTATGCAGGTGCCACACCATGGCAGCAATACCTCTTCATCACTGGCGCTGATTCAGCGTGTCGGCGGACAGGCTGCGTTGGCCTCGGCATCCCGTTACAATGCCTGGCGACTGCCTTCCTGGAAGGTGAAGCGGCGCTATCGGCAACAAGATTATCACTGGCTGGATACGCCACATCAGGGGCAGATTACGCTGGATTTTTACCCACATACCTGGCAAATACACAGCATGCGAGATCAGATTTTACCCCGTTGGTATCATCAGTGGTTTGGCGTGTCGGAGGATAACGGGTAGAATATGCGGCTATTCTAACAAATGCTGGTTTTTTGAATGCATAACGATAAAGATCTCTCTACGTGGCAGACGTTTCGCCGACTATGGCCAACCATAGCGCCTTTTAAATCGGGTCTGATCGTGGCGGGTATAGCGTTAGTCCTTAACGCGGCCAGCGATACCTTCATGTTATCGCTCCTTAAGCCATTACTGGATGATGGTTTTGGTAAAACTGACCGCTCGGTGCTGCTGTGGATGCCGCTGGTGGTTATTGGGCTGATGATAGTTCGTGGCTTAACCAGCTATGTCTCCAGCTATTGTATCTCATGGGTGTCAGGCAAAGTGGTTATGACCATGCGCCGCCGCCTGTTTGGTCACATGATGGGCATGCCAGTCTCCTTTTTTGATAAACAGTCTACAGGTACGTTGCTGTCACGTATTACCTATGATTCAGAGCAGGTAGCGTCATCGTCTTCCGGCGCGCTGATCACCGTGGTACGTGAAGGGGCCTCAATTATTGGCTTGTTCATCATGATGTTCTATTACAGCTGGCAGCTGTCATTGATCCTGATAGTACTGGCGCCAATTGTGTCAGTAGCGATTCGTGTGGTTTCTAAGCGCTTTCGTAGCATCAGTAAAAACATGCAAAACACCATGGGGCAGGTTACAACCAGTGCGGAGCAGATGCTGAAAGGCCACAAAGAAGTTCTGATTTTTGGTGGTCAGGAAGTCGAAACCAAACGCTTTGATAAAGTCAGCAACAAGATGCGTTTACAAGGTATGAAGATGGTTTCCGCCTCTTCTATCTCCGACCCTATCATCCAGTTGATTGCGTCTCTGGCTCTGGCCTTCGTGTTATATGCAGCCAGTTTCCCAAGCGTCATGGAAAACCTGACGGCAGGGACCATTACCGTTGTCTTCTCGTCAATGATCGCGCTGATGCGTCCGTTGAAATCGCTGACTAACGTCAACGCGCAGTTCCAGCGTGGTATGGCGGCATGCCAGACCTTATTTACGATTCTGGATAGCGAACAGGAGAAAGATGAAGGTAAACGCGTTATCGAACGCGCTACCGGCGATCTGGAATTCCGCAATGTGACCTTTACTTATCCAGGACGTGAAGTCCCTGCGCTGCGTAACATCAACCTGAATATTCCGGCGGGCAAAACTGTCGCTCTCGTGGGGCGTTCGGGTTCAGGTAAATCCACCATCGCCAGCCTGATTACGCGCTTCTACGATATCGATGAAGGGCAGATTCTGATGGACGGACACGATCTGCGCGAATATACCCTGGCATCCCTGCGCGATCAGGTCGCTTTGGTTTCGCAGAATGTGCACCTGTTTAACGATACGGTCGCGAATAACATCGCCTACGCGCGTACCGATTTGTACAGCCGTGAGCAGATTGAAAAAGCAGCGCAGATGGCCTATGCCATGGATTTCATCAATAAGATGGATAATGGTCTGGATACGGTGATTGGCGAAAACGGCGTATTGCTTTCCGGCGGACAGCGTCAACGTATCGCTATCGCCCGTGCCTTACTGCGTGACAGTCCGATCCTAATCCTTGATGAAGCTACGTCGGCTCTCGATACTGAATCCGAACGCGCGATTCAGGCGGCACTGGATGAGCTGCAGAAAAACCGTACTTCTCTGGTCATCGCACACCGTCTTTCTACCATTGAACAGGCGGACGAAATCATCGTAGTGGAAGACGGTATTATTGTTGAGCGCGGAACCCATAGCGAGCTGATTGAGCAACGCGGTGTGTATGCGCAATTACACAAAATGCAATTCGGTCAATGATCGCACGTATCTGGTCTGGTGAATCGCCGCTGTGGCGCTTATTGCTTCCACTCTCCTGGCTGTATGGCCTGGTGAGTGGCGGGATCCGCTTATGCTACAAGCTTGGGCTCAAGCGCGCATGGCGCGCGCCAGTACCCGTTGTCGTAGTGGGAAACCTTACCGCAGGCGGGAACGGTAAAACGCCGGTGGTGATTTGGCTGGTTGAACGACTACAGCAACGTGGTATCCGCGTGGGCGTGGTTTCTCGTGGTTATGGTGGAAAAGCCGCGGCTTACCCGCTGTTACTGACCGCTGATACCACAACTGCTGAAGCGGGCGATGAACCTGTGCTCATCTACCAGCGCACCGGCGTGCCGGTAGCGGTTTCTCCGAACAGAGCAGATGCGGTCAAAGCGATTTTGGCGCATCAAGATGTGCAGATTATTGTGACGGACGATGGTCTACAGCATTATCGTCTGGCGCGAGATGTTGAAATCGTGGTGATTGACGGCGAACGTCGGTTTGGCAATGGCTGGTGGCTTCCGGCCGGTCCCATGCGGGAACGCGCAGGTCGGCTTAAATCGGTGGATGCGACAATCGTTAACGGTGGCAGTCCACAGCCGGGGGAGATTCCCATGCGACTTGAACCCGGGCTGGCCGTTAATTTACGCACGGGTGAACGCCGTGATGTGGCGCAACTAACCCATATTGTCGCCATGGCGGGTATTGGTCATCCGCCACGTTTTTTTGCCACGCTTGAAGCGTGCGGAGCCAAACCACAAAAATGTATTGCGCTGGCAGATCATCAATCTCTGACCTACAGTGACGTCAGTGCGTTTTCAGACGCAGGGCAAACGCTGGTGATGACGGAAAAAGATGCGGTTAAATGCCGCGCATTTGCTGATGATAACTGGTGGTATTTGCCTGTGGACGCACATTTGTCAGGCGAACGGCCTGAAGTGTTGCTGAATAGCTTAATTTCGCTGACTCGCTAACGGATTCAAGCTGCGGCAGCGAATCATTTATGAGGTCATAAATGTCGTTGCCGCGCCTTTCTCTGACGGATGCTCGTCATCTTCACCTTGCTGCCCAAGGGCTGCTGAAAAAAACACGCCGCCGGGCAAATCCTGCAGATATTCTTGCCACCATCTCGCGCATGTCTTTACTGCAAATCGATACCATTAATATTGTGGCGCGCAGTCCTTACCTGGTGCTGTTCAGTCGATTGGGTGATTATTCCCCGCAATGGCTGGATGACTCGCTACGGCAGGGTGAGCTGATGGAGTACTGGGCGCATGAGGCCTGCTTTATGCCGCGTAGTGACTTTATGCTGATACGCCACCGCATGCTGGCGCCGGAGAAAATGGGCTGGAAATATAAAGCGGCGTGGATGACAGAACATGCCCATGAGATTGAGCAGTTGCTCCAGCATATCCACCATAATGGGCCGGTACGCTCAGTCGATTTTGAACATCCCCGTAAGGGGGCTAACGGCTGGTGGGAATGGAAGCCGCATAAGCGACACCTTGAAGGACTGTTTACTGCCGGGAAAGTGATGGTGGTGGAGCGGCGTAATTTCCAGCGAGTCTATGATTTAACCCATCGCGTCATGCCGCACTGGGATGATGAACGTGACAGGCTTTCACAAGAGGAAGCTGAAATTATCATGCTGGATAACAGCGCCCGTAGTCTGGGAATTTTTCGCGAACAGTGGTTGGCAGACTACTATCGCCTGAAGCGCCCGGGGTTAAAAAACTGGTGTGATGTGCGCAAGGAGCAGCAACAAATTACCCCGGTCGACGTTGAAGGGCTGGGAACCCTGTGGTTGCATAGCGATTTTCAACCGCTGCTTGAGCAGGCGCTGGCGGGTAAATTAACGGCAACGCATAGCACGGTTTTATCGCCGTTTGATCCGGTGGTCTGGGATCGCAAACGGGCAGAGCAGCTATTCGATTTTAGCTATCGGCTGGAATGTTATACGCCAGCAGCGAAACGTCAGTACGGTTATTTTGTCCTGCCGTTGCTGCATCATGGGCAGTTAGTGGGGCGGATGGATGCCAAAATGCACCGTAAAACAGGTGTGTTGGAGGTGATCTCGCTATGGTTACAGGATGGGGTCAAACCTGGCGTTACTCTGCAAAAAGGGTTGTTCCAGGCGATTGATGATTTTGCCCGCTGGCAGCAGGCAACGCGCGTGACGCTGGGGCACTGCCCTGAAGGTTTATTTGCTGGCGCACGGCATGGTTGGGAAATAGCCCCAGCCCGTTAAGCGATTATGTTAATATTTACGGATTCACAATCCGGTCCATCTGGAGGAACTATGGATCATCGTCTGCTTGAAATCATTGCCTGCCCGGTATGCAATGGCAAACTCTGGTTTAACCAGGAAAAACAGGAACTAATTTGTAAACTGGATAACCTTGCTTTCCCACTGCGTGATGGCATTCCCGTTTTACTGGAAACCGAAGCCCGCGTTCTGACTGCGGATGAGAGTAAATCATGAGTTTTGTGGTCATTATTCCTGCGCGTTATGCGTCCACACGTTTGCCGGGCAAGCCACTGCTGGATATCAACGGCAAGCCGATGATCGTGCATGTACTGGAGCGTGCGCGTGAATCTGGCGCTGAACGCATTATCGTTGCCACCGATCATGAAGATGTCGCTCGTGCGGTAGAAGCGGTGGGAGGGGAAGTCTGCATGACCCGTGCCGATCACCAGTCTGGCACCGAGCGTCTGGCGGAAGTCGTCGAGAAATGTGGCTTTAGCGACGATACCGTTATTGTGAACGTTCAGGGTGATGAACCGATGATCCCGGCGATCATTATTCGTCAGGTGGCCGAAAATCTGGCGCAACGCCAGGTTGGTATGGCGACCCTTGCGGCCCCCATTCATAGTGCGGAAGAAGCATTTAATCCCAATGCGGTGAAAGTCGTTCTGGACAGCGAAGGGTATGCTCTCTATTTTTCACGTGCAACCATTCCCTGGGATCGTGACCGTTTTGCCAAAAGCCTGGAAACGGTAGGCGATACCTTCCTGCGTCACCTCGGTATTTACGGTTATCGCGCCGGTTTTATTCGCCGCTATGTTAACTGGCAGCCCAGCCCACTTGAGCATATTGAAATGCTGGAGCAACTGCGTGTGCTGTGGTACGGCGAAAAAATTCACGTGGACGTCGCTAAAGAAGTACCGGGTACCGGCGTAGACACTGCCGAGGATCTTGAGCGCGTTCGCGCTGAAATGCGTTAGTTTTTCTCATGGCACTCCACCCATAATGCCGCGTATTTTTGGGAGGAGTGTCGTATCGTTACGTTTTCCTTGTGCTTTTCTTTTCATCAATTGATCTCATCCGGGTGACATCTGTCTGCGTGACGCTCATTATGAAAGCAGTAGCTTTTATGAGGGCAATCTGAAATGGAACAGTTGCGTGCCGAACTCAGCCATCTGCTGGGTGAAAAACTCAGTCGTATTGAATGCGTGAATGAAAAAGTGGATACCGCCCTGTGGTCACTGTACGACAGTCAGGGCAATCCGATGCCGCTGATGGCGAGAAGTTTCACCACGCCGGGTATGGCGCAGCAGCTGGCATGGAAAACCTCCATGCTGGCGCGCAGTGGCACGGTACGTATGCCGGTCATTTATGGCGTCTTAACGCATGAGGAGCATCCCGGTCCTGATGTGCTCCTGCTTGAGCGTTTACGCGGCGTGCCGGTGGAAGCGCCTGCCCGAACGCCCGAGCGCTGGGAACATTTAAAAGATCAAATCGTAGAAGGTTTGCTGTCATGGCATCGGCAGGATAGCCGCGGCTGCGTGGGTGCGGTGGATAACACGCAAGAGAACATCTGGCCGTCCTGGTATCGCCAGCGTGTCGAGGTATTGTGGAGCACGTTGAATCAGTTCAACAATACCGGACTGACGATGCAGGACAAGCGGATTCTGTTCCGCACCCGTGAATGTTTACCCGACCTATTTGCCGGATTTAATGATAACTGCGTGCTGATCCACGGCAATTTCAGTTTACGCAGCATGCTCAAAGACGCTCGTAGCGATCAGCTCCTGGCAATGGTGGGACCGGGCTTGATGTTGTGGGCGCCAAGAGAATATGAATTGTTCCGCTTAATGGACAATGCGCTGGCGGAGAGCCTGCTTTGGCAATATCTGCAACGCGCGCCAGTGGCGGAGTCATTCATCTGGCGGCGCTGGTTGTATGTGTTATGGGATGAGGTTACGCAACTGGTCAATACCGGACGCTTTAATCGTGCCAACTTTGATCTGGCGACAAAATCCCTACTGCCGTGGCTCGCCTGACTATCCGGCCTGGAATTCTGCGCTGAATCTGTAGGCCTGATAAGAGGCAACATTCTGTCAATGTTCCGCTCCCTTCAGCCACTGCCAGATGCGCCCCAGCGTTTCGTATCCGACACGATCGCTGTGCATTAACCAGACGGGTGAGGGAATAGCCCGTTCCCATGGATTAAGCGGGGAGTCAATCGCTAACTGATTGGCAGGGGCTGGCAGCGGATGTAGCCCGGCCTGCTGGAAGAAAATCATGGCGCGCGGCAAGTGCGACGCGGAGGTCACCAGCAGAAACGGCGCGTTGCCGATGGCCTGCTTTACTGCCGCTGCTTCTTCTTCAGTATCTTTGGGTTGATCCAGTGTAATGATGTCACCAGGCGGCACTCCCAGCGACTGCGCTACGCGGGCGCCAGCTTCTGCGGTACTGACGTTATTCGTTTTTGCGGCCGCGCCGGTAAAGATAAGCTTTGATCCCGGATTAGCGCGCCATAGGCGAATACCTTCATTCAGGCGTGGAAGGCTGTTGTTAATCAGGTTTGAACTCGGCGCCCACTGTGGATTCCAGGTATATCCTCCGCCCAGCACCACAATGTATTCCACTTTTTGCGTATCCTGCCAGGTGGGATAACTGTCCTCAATGGGTTTCAGCAGACTGTCGGCGACGGGTTGCAAACTCAGGAGTAATAGAGCCAGCCAACTCAGGCTGATACACACTTTCCCTGTTTTTTGAAAGCGGCTAAACCAGACCAGCGCCAGGCCAATACCCATCATCGTTAGCATCAGCGGAAGCGGCAGCATCATGCCGCCAATCACTTTCTTCAGCGTAAAAAGCATCCTTTTTGGTTCCTTTTTTAACCATACAGCAGGGGATCTGCAGGGATATTACACCAGGAAGGTTCATTCTCGGCGTGGGTGTGACAAAATAGCGGTTTTACTTAGTCACCCTAAAGCCAGTATGTGGAGAGCCCGATGCGGGATCGCAATTTTGATGACATTGCAGAGAAGTTTTCCCGTAACATTTACGGCACCACCAAAGGTCAATTAAGACAAGCTATTCTTTGGCAGGATTTGGATCGATTATTGGCGACATTCGGCGAGCAAAAATTGCGCATTCTGGATGCCGGCGGTGGTGAAGGGCAAACGGCCATCAAGATGGCGCAACGTGGGCACTTCGTGACATTATGCGATCTGTCAGGCGAAATGATCGCCCGTGCGCAACAGGCGGCAGAGGCAAAAGGTGTGAGCGGAAACATGCATTTTATACAATGCGCCGCTCAGGACGTTACTGCGCATTTGGAAACCCCGGTTGATCTGATATTGTTTCATGCTGTGCTGGAATGGGTGACGGATCCCGTCAGCGTATTGCAGACGCTGTGGTCAGTATTGCGCCCCGGCGGCGCGCTGTCGTTAATGTTCTACAATGCTAACGGTCTGTTGATGCATAACATGGTCGCAGGGAACTTTGACTATGTGCAGGTGGGGATGCCGAAACGTAAAAAGCGCACGCTTTCACCGGACTACCCACGCGATCCGGGGCAGGTTTACCAGTGGCTGGAAGAGATCGGTTGGCAGATAACGAGTAAAACGGGCGTCCGTGTGTTTCATGATTATCTGCGGGATAAACATAAGCAGCATGACGACTACGAAATGTTACTTGAGTTAGAAACGCGCTATTGCCGCCAGGAACCGTATATCAGCCTTGGGCGCTATATTCATGTCACCGCGATTAAAAGTCCGGCCCGAGCCGCAGATGCAAGGATAACCTATGAGTGAATTTTCCCAGACAGTCCCCGAACTGGTTGCCTGGGCCAGAAAAAATGACTTCTCCATCTCTCTGCCGGTAGACAGACTTTCGTTCCTGCTGGCGGTCGCCACTCTGAACGGTGAGCGACTTGACGGTGAGATGAGTGAAGGTGAGCTGGTGGATGCGTTCCGCCATGTGAGTGATGCGTTTGAGCAAACCAGCGAAACCATAGGCGTACGCGCTAACAACGCGATCAACGATATGGTGCGTCAACGTCTGCTGAACCGCTTTACCAGCGAGCAGGCGGAAGGCAATGCCATATATCGTTTAACGCCGCTTGGAATTGGCATCACGGATTACTACATTCGTCAACGCGAATTCTCTACGCTGCGTCTTTCTATGCAGTTGTCGATTGTGGCTGGTGAATTGAAGCGCGCGGCGGATGCGGCAGCGGAAGGTGGCGATGAGTTCCACTGGCATCGCAATGTTTATGCGCCCCTGAAATATTCGGTGGCGGAGATTTTTGACAGTATCGATCTCACCCAGCGCATCATGGATGAACAGCAGCAGCAGGTGAAAGACGATATCGCGCAATTGTTGAACAAAGACTGGCGGGCGGCGATTTCCAGCTGTGAACTGCTGCTTTCTGAAACTTCCGGGACGCTGCGCGAACTGCAGGATACGTTGGAAGCGGCGGGCGATAAGCTACAGGCAAACCTGTTACGCATCCAGGATGCCACGATGACGCATGACGATTTGCATTTTGTCGACCGACTGGTGTTTGACTTACAAAGCAAACTCGACCGCATTATCAGTTGGGGTCAGCAGTCGATTGATTTGTGGATCGGTTACGATCGTCATGTGCATAAGTTTATCCGTACCGCGATTGATATGGATAAAAACCGCGTCTTTGCCCAGCGTTTGCGCCAGTCCGTGCAGACTTATTTTGACGATCCGTGGGCGCTGACTTATGCCAACGCCGACCGTCTGCTGGATATGCGTGATGAAGAGATGGTCCTGCGTGACGAAGAGGTCACCGGTGAGCTTCCGACAGATCTGGAATATGAAGAATTTAACGAGATCCGTGAGCAACTGGCGGCGATTATCGAAGAGCAGTTGGCTATCTACAAATCCAGACAAACGCCACTGGATCTCGGTTTGGTAGTGCGCGAGTATCTGGCGCAATATCCACGTGCGCGTCACTTCGACGTCGCGCGTATTGTTATCGATCAGGCGGTACGTCTTGGCGTAGCGCAAGCAGATTTCACCGGACTGCCAGCCAAATGGCAGCCGATTAATGATTACGGAGCCAAGGTACAGGCGCATGTCATTGACAAATATTGAACAAGTGATGCCGGTAAAGCTGGCGCAGGCGCTGGCGAATCCGTTATTTCCGGCGCTGGATAGCGCATTACGTTCGGGCCGACATATCGGCCTGGATGAACTGGATAATCATGCCTTCCTGATGGATTTTCAGGAATATTTTGAAGAATTTTACAGCCGCTATAACGTGGAACTGATCCGCGCGCCGGAAGGGTTCTTCTATCTTCGCCCGCGTTCAACGACGCTCATTCCGCGTTCGGTTCTGTCCGAACTGGATATGATGGTCGGTAAAATTCTTTGCTATCTCTATCTCAGCCCGGAACGCCTGGCGAATGAAGGGATTTTTACCCAGCAAGAGTTGTACGACGAGCTGTTGACGCTGGCGGATGAAGCGAAACTGCTGAAGCTGGTGAACAATCGTTCAACCGGTTCGGACGTTGACCGTCAGAAGCTACAGGAAAAGGTACGTTCTTCGCTAAACCGTCTGCGTCGCTTAGGCATGGTGTGGTTTCTGGGCCACGACAGCAGCAAATTCCGTATTACGGAATCGGTCTTCCGCTTTGGCGCGGACGTGCGCAGCGGTGACGATCCGCGTGAAGCTCAGCGTCGCTTAATTCGTGATGGCGAAGCGATGCCGGTCGAGAACCGCCTGCAGCTCAACGATGAGCCCGAAGAGAATCAGCCGGACAGTGGAGAAGAAGAATAATGATTGAACGCGGTAAATTTCGCTCACTAACGCTGATTAACTGGAATGGTTTTTTTGCCCGTACGTTCGACCTGGATGAACTGGTCACTACGTTGTCCGGTGGTAACGGTGCGGGTAAATCCACGACCATGGCGGCATTTGTTACGGCGCTCATCCCGGATTTAACCCTGCTGCATTTCCGTAATACCACCGAAGCCGGTGCGACCAGCGGTTCACGTGACAAAGGTCTGCACGGTAAGCTGAAAGCGGGTGTCTGTTACTCAATGCTCGACGTCCTCAACTCCCGCCATCAGCGCGTGGTTGTCGGCGTTCGTCTGCAACAGGTTGCCGGTCGCGATCGTAAAGTGGATATCAAGCCGTTTGCCATTCAGGGGCTGCCGATGTCGGTGCAGCCCACTCAGTTGGTTACGGAAACGCTGAACGAACGCCAGGCGCGCGTCCTGTCTCTCCCTGAGCTGAAAGAGAAGCTTGATGAGATGGAAGGCGTGCAGTTTAAGCAGTTCAATTCGATAACGGATTATCACTCGCTGATGTTCGATCTGGGCATCATTGCCCGTCGTCTGCGCTCTGCGTCCGATCGTAGTAAATTCTATCGTCTGATTGAAGCCTCGCTGTATGGCGGTATCTCCAGCGCTATTACTCGCTCACTGCGTGATTACCTGCTGCCAGAAAACGGTGGCGTGCGCAAAGCGTTCCAGGATATGGAAGCCGCGCTGCGTGAAAACCGCATGACGTTGGAAGCGATTCGCGTAACCCAGTCTGACCGCGATCTGTTTAAGCATTTGATCAGCGAAGCGACCAACTACGTGGCAGCGGATTATATGCGCCATGCCAACGAGCGCCGTATTCATCTGGATAAAGCGCTGGAATATCGTCGTGAGCTGCATACCTCGCGCAAGCAGTTGGCTGCTGAGCAGTATAAGCACGTGGACATGGCGCGCGAACTGGGCGAGCACAACGGCGCAGAGGGCGATCTGGAAGCTGATTACCAGGCCGCGAGCGATCACCTCAACCTGGTGCAAACCGCGCTGCGTCAGCAGGAAAAAATTGAACGCTATGAAGCGGATCTCGAAGAATTACAGGTCCGTCTCGAAGAACAAAATGAGGTCGTTGCGGAAGCCGTTGACCGCCAGGATGAAAACGAAGCCCGCGCGGAAGCTGCTGAGCTGGAAGTGGATGAGCTGAAAAGTCAGCTTGCCGATTACCAGCAGGCGCTGGACGTCCAGCAAACGCGAGCTATCCAGTATACTCAGGCGATTCAGGCGTTAAGCCGGGCCAAAGAGCTGTGCCACTTACCGGATCTGACAGCCGACAGCGCTGCTGAATGGCTGGAAACCTTCCAGGCTAAAGAGCTGGAAGCCACAGAAAAACTGTTGACGCTGGAACAAAAAATGAGCGTGGCGCAAACCGCGCACAGCCAGTTTGAACAGGCTTATCAGTTGGTGGCGGCTATCAACGGCCCACTGGCGCGTGGTGAGGCCTGGAACGTGGCGCGTGAACTGCTGCGGGAAGGTGTTGAGCAGCGTCACCTGGCGGAACAGGTGCAGCCGTTGCGTATGCGACTCAGCGAGCTGGAACAGCGTCTGCGCGAACAGCAGGACGCCGAGCGACTGCTGGCTGAATTCTGCAAACGCCAGGGTAAACAGTTCGATATCGATGAGCTGGAAGCGCTGCATCAGGAGTTGGAAGCGCGCATCGCCGCCTTGTCGGACAGCGTATCGTCTGCCAGCGAACAGCGAATGACGCTGCGTCAGGAACAGGAACAGCTACAGTCGCGTATTCAGCATTTGATGAAGCGCGCGCCGGTCTGGCTGGCCGCGCAAAATAGCCTGAATCAACTTAGCGAACAGTGCGGCGAAGAGTTTACCTCCAGCCAGGACGTAACCGAGTATCTGCAGCAATTGCTGGAGCGCGAGCGTGAAGCTATTGTTGAGCGTGATGAAGTTGGCGCACGCAAAAACGCGGTTGATGAAGAAATTGAACGTTTAAGTCAGCCGGGCGGGGCGGAAGATCAACGTCTGAACGCGCTGGCGGAACGCTTCGGCGGCGTGCTGCTGTCAGAAATTTATGACGACGTTAGCCTTGAAGATGCGCCGTACTTCTCCGCGCTGTACGGTCCTTCACGCCATGCTATCGTGGTGCCGGATCTGTCGCTGATCACCGAACAGCTTGAAGGACTGACGGATTGCCCGGAAGATCTCTATTTTATCGAAGGGGATCCGCAGTCGTTTGATGACAGCGTTTTCAGCGTGGATGAGCTGGAAAAAGCGGTGGTGGTGAAAACCGCCGAGCGCCAGTGGCGTTATTCCCGCTTCCCGACGGTACCCATTTTTGGTCGTGCGGCGCGCGAAAGCCGTATCGAAACCCTGCATGCCGAGCGTGAAGGACTGTCTGAACGTTTCGCCACGCTCTCTTTTGACGTCCAGAAAACCCAGCGTCTGCATCAGGCGTTCAGCCGCTTTATCGGCAGCCATTTGTCGGTGGCGTTTGAAGCCGATCCGGAAGCAGAAATTCGTCAGTTGAACAGCCGCCGCGTTGAGCTGGAGCGTGCGCTGACCAATCATGAAAATGATAACCAGCAAAGCCGTATGCAGTTTGAACAGGCGAAAGAGGGGGTCTCTGCGCTGAACCGCCTGCTGCCGCGTTTGAATCTGCTGGCCGATGACACGCTGGCCGATCGCGTGGACGAAATTCGCGAGCGTCTGGATGAAGCCCAGGAAGCGGCGCGTTTTGTGCAGCAGCACGGCAATCAATTAGCCAAACTGGAACCGATGGTTTCGGTTCTGCAAAATGACCCTGAGCAGTTTGAACAACTGAAGGAAGATTACGCCTATTCCCAGCAGATGCAGCGTGACGCGCGTCAGCAGGCGTTTGCGCTAACTGAGGTCGTACAACGCCGGGCGCACTTTAGCTATTCCGATTCAGCCGAAATGCTGAGCGGCAACAGCGATCTGAACGAAAAACTGCGCCAGCGTCTGGAACAGGCGGAAGCTGAACGTACCCGCGCTCGTGAAGCGCTGCGCAGCCACGCCGCGCAGTTAAGCCAGTACAATCAGGTCATGGCGTCGCTGAAAAGCTCCTATGACACTAAAAAAGAACTGCTCAACGATTTACAACGTGAACTGCAGGATATCGGCGTTCGTGCTGACAGCGGTGCGGAAGAGCGTGCCCGTATCCGTCGTGATGAACTGCATGCGCAGCTCAGCAACAACCGTGCGCGCCGTAACCAACTGGAAAAAGCGCTGACCTTCTGCGAAGCGGAGATGGACAACCTGACCCGCAAACTGCGTAAACTGGAACGCGATTATTTTGAGATGCGCGAACAGGTTGTCACCGCGAAAGCCGGTTGGTGTGCGGTGATGCGCATGGTGAAAGACAATGGCGTTGAACGCCGTCTGCACCGTCGCGAGCTGGCGTATCTTTCTGGTGATGAACTGCGTTCGATGTCGGATAAGGCGTTGGGCGCGCTGCGTCTGGCGGTGGCGGATAACGAACACCTGCGTGATGTGTTGCGCATGTCTGAAGATCCGAGGCGCCCGGAGCGTAAAATTCAGTTCTTTGTCGCGGTTTATCAGCATCTGCGTGAACGTATTCGTCAGGATATTATTCGTACCGACGATCCGGTGGAAGCGATTGAACAGATGGAGATCGAACTGAGCCGTCTGACGGAAGAATTAACCTCGCGTGAACAGAAGCTGGCGATCAGCTCCCGCAGCGTGGCGAACATCATTCGTAAGACGATTCAGCGCGAACAAAACCGTATTCGTATGCTGAACCAGGGTCTGCAAAGCGTATCGTTTGGCCAGGTAAATAGCGTTCGTCTGAACGTCAACGTGCGTGAAACCCACGCCACCTTGCTGGATGTCCTGTCCGAGCAGCATGAACAGCATCAGGATCTGTTTAACAGCAACCGTCTGACCTTCTCTGAAGCGCTGGCGAAGCTGTATCAGCGACTGAATCCGCAGATTGATATGGGACAACGCACGCCGCAAACCATTGGTGAAGAGCTGCTGGACTACCGTAACTATCTGGAAATGGAAGTTGAGGTTAACCGTGGTTCAGACGGCTGGCTGCGTGCTGAATCTGGCGCACTGTCAACCGGTGAGGCGATCGGGACCGGGATGTCGATCCTGGTGATGGTTGTACAAAGCTGGGAAGATGAAGGTCGCAGACTGCGCGGGAAAGATATCTCGCCTTGTCGTCTGCTGTTCCTTGATGAAGCTGCGCGACTTGATGCCCGCTCTATCGCGACCCTGTTTGAACTGTGCGAGCGTTTGCAGATGCAGCTGATTATCGCTGCGCCGGAAAACATCAGCCCGGAGAAAGGCACCACCTACAAACTGGTGCGTAAAGTCTTCCAGAACACCGAGCACGTTCACGTGGTGGGTCTGCGCGGATTTGCCCCGCAGTTACCTGAGCCACTGCCAGGAACTGAAGACGCTTCCTCGCAGGCAAGCTAAGTAAGAAGGCGGCTAAATAGCCGCCTTCTTCTTTTCTGAAAAGCACATAATGCCTGGTGTAATTTCTTTAGACTTCTTTACATTAGGTTAGGCAAAAACTATTTGATGTTTATATACTAAAGGTAAGCCTAACTCGTGGCAGGCTTGCTCGTCATACTTCAGCGTGTATTGGCGTTTTACAGGTCCGACCCCAGCAAAATATAAGGGGAATGCATACGGCCTGGCTACTCAAAGTATGATAAAGAAAACAGGGGGCAAGGGATGTTGCTTAATAAAATGTGTGGTCGTCGGCTGTCGGCAATCAGTTTGTGCCTGGCCGTAACATTCGCTCCACTGTTCAATGCGCAGGCCGATGAGCCTGAAATGATCCCTGGCGATAGCTCAGCGTCCGTCAGTGAACAGCCAACAGCGTTATCGCAACCGCAGGTTCAGTCTTCCGCTACTGCTATCATGGCGGGTATTCAACCGCTGCCGGAGGGCGTGTCTGTCGATAACGCTCGCGCCGAATTACAATCTCAACTTCCCGCAGGCTTCACGCCGGTTTATATGAGCCAGCTGGAATTGCTGTATGCCGCTCGCGAAATGAAACCGATGTGGGAAAATCGAGAGGCGGTAAAAGCGTTTCAGCAACAGTTAGCCGAGGTAGCGATTGCCGGATTTCAGCCGCAATTCACCACCTGGGTCGCATTGCTGACTGACCCGGCGGTAACCGGTCAGGCGCGAGACATCGTGCTGTCTGATGCCCTGATGGGATATCTGCACTTTATCGCGAATATTCCTGTCAAAGGTAATCGCTGGCTCTACAGTAATAAGCCCTATGCGCTGGCAACTCCGCCGATTTCCGTGATCAACCAATGGCAGGTGGCGCTGGACAATGGCCAACTGACTTCGTTTATTACCGGCCTGGCGCCTCAGCATCCGCAGTATGCAGCTATGCATGAATCGTTGCTAAAACTGGTGAGCGATACGCGTCCCTGGCCGCAGTTAACCAGTACCGCGACGCTGCGTCCTGGCGAGTGGAGTAACGATATCCCCGCGTTGCGTGAAATCTTACGCCGTACCGGGATGCTCGAATCAGTCGTCAGTACGGCTGCTAAAGAAGGGCGTAGCGCTTACAGCAGTGATCTGGTCGCGGCGGTGAAGCGTTTCCAAACGTGGCAGGGGCTGGGGGCCGATGGCGCAATTGGACCCGCGACGCGTGACTGGCTGAACGTAACGCCCGCGCAGCGTGCGGGTGTGCTGGCGTTGAATATTCAGCGTTTGCGCCTGCTTCCGAGTGATTTATCTACCGGTATCATGGTGAATATTCCTGCCTACTCGCTGGTTTATTATCAGAACGGCAATCAGGTGCTGGCCTCACGCGTTATTGTCGGGCGTCCCGATCGCAAAACGCCGATGATGAGCAGTGCGCTGAATAATGTGGTCGTTAACCCACCGTGGAACGTACCGCCGACGCTGGCACGTAAAGATATTCTGCCTAAGGTGTGGAATGACCCTGGATACCTTGAGCGTCATGGCTATACCGTAATACGCGGCTGGAATAGCAAAGAGACGATAGATCCGTGGCAGGTTGACTGGGCGACCATCACCGCATCGAATCTGCCGTTCCGCTTCCAACAGGCGCCGGGCGCGCGTAACTCGCTCGGCCGTTATAAATTTAATATGCCGAGTTCAGATGCTATTTATCTGCACGATACGCCAAACCACAACCTGTTCCAGAAAGATACGCGGGCGCTTAGCTCAGGCTGCGTGCGTGTGAATAAGGCATCTGAGCTGGCGAATATGCTGCTACAGGATGCGGGCTGGAATGATTCGCGCATCTCGGACGCCCTGAAGCAAGGGGATACGCGGTACGTGAATATTCGTCAAAATATTCCAGTCAATCTTTACTACCTGACCGCGTTTGTGGGGGCGGATGGGCGGACGCAGTATCGTACAGATATTTACAATTACGATCTGACAGCGCGATCCAGCGCACAAATTGTGTCAAAAGCCGAACAATTAATCAGATAAATGAAGCAGTTCGAGGAAAATGATTGTCGTAAGTTATGTTGGAAATGGGGCTAAATGGCTGCAAGCCCCGTATTTCCTGGGGTTGGGAGCCTTGACGTGGACTACTTAGCCAGATAAGGTTTCCCGCGTGCGCTAGAGCATACATACGATAACATTGACCTTGTAGACCTTAATACCATGGACAAATTTGACGCTAATCGCCGCAAACTGCTGGCGCTTGGTGGCATTGCCCTCGGCGCTGCCATCCTGCCTACGCCTGCGTTTGCCACACTCTCCACCCCACGTCCGCGTATATTGACTTTGAATAACCTGCATACCGGTGAGTCAATAAAAGCAGAGTTTTTTGATGGCAGGGGCTATATTCAGGACGAATTAGCAAAACTTAACCACTTTTTCCGTGATTTTCGGGCCAATAAAGTGAAATCCATTGACCCGGGATTGTTTGACCAACTCTTCCGTCTGCAGGGCCTGCTGGGCACGCGTAAACCCGTACAGCTGATCTCAGGCTATCGCTCAATCGATACCAATAATGAACTCCGTGCGCGCAGCCGTGGTGTCGCTAAGAAAAGCTACCACACGAAAGGCCAGGCTATGGATTTCCATATTGAAGGCATCGCATTAAGTAATATTCGCAAAGCTGCGTTATCTATGCGCGCAGGTGGTGTAGGATACTACCCCAGCAGTAACTTTGTGCATATTGACACCGGACCTGCACGGCACTGGTGATCCGTAAGCTTAATGAAACAGGAGCTGTATGAACTATCGTATTATTCCGGTCACTGCATTTGCCCAGAACTGCTCGTTAATCTGGTGTGAGCAGACACGTCTGGCCGCGCTGGTCGATCCCGGCGGCGATGCCGAGAAAATCAAACAGGAAGTGGATGCCAGCGGTCTGACGCTTATGCAGATCCTGCTTACCCATGGTCATCTTGACCACGTAGGGGCGGCGGCTGAACTGGCACAGCATTATGGTGTACCGGTTATTGGCCCGGAAAAAGAAGATGAGTTCTGGCTAGAGGGGCTGCCTGCTCAGAGCCGGATGTTTGGCCTGGGAGATTGTGAGCCGCTGACGCCCGATCGCTGGTTGAATGAAGGCGACCGGATAAGCGTGGGTAATGTCACATTACAGGTGCTCCATTGTCCGGGTCACACGCCGGGACATGTGGTCTTCTTTGATGAGCAATCAAAGTTACTGATTTCGGGTGACGTGATTTTCAAAGGTGGCGTAGGGCGCAGTGATTTCCCTCGCGGAGATCACAGTCAGCTGATCGATTCGATTAAACGTAAACTGTTGCCATTGGGCGATGACGTGACGTTTATTCCGGGTCACGGTCCACTTTCTACACTGGGTAACGAACGGTTGCATAACCCGTTCCTGCAGGATGAAATGCCTGTCTGGTAAAACCGTTGAAGAATAAAAAAGGCCGCTATTGCGGCCTTTTTTGCGCGCTATCGATTACAGTACTGCGACAATCGCTTCGCACAGCGGCGCCATGTTATCTGGCGTCATTCCGGCTACGTTTACACGTCCGGAGGCGACGGCGTAGACACCAAACTCTTCACGCAGGCGCAGAACCTGCTCTTTGGTCAGGCCGCTGAATGAGAACATGCCGTTCTGTTTGATGATAAAGCTGAAGTCGCGGCTTGCCCCTTTCTCCTGCAGCGTATTCACGAACAGTAAACGCATGCGCTGAATGCGTTGGCGCATATCAGTCAGCTCTTGTTCCCAGATGGCGCGCAGCGCGTCGTTGCTCAGAATCGTAGCGACTACGGATGCGCCGTGGGCTGGCGGGTTGGAATAGTTAGCGCGAATGGCTGATTTCATCTGGCTAAACGCGCGGTCAACGGTTTCAGCATCGGCTGCAACAAGCGTACAGGCACCTACGCGCTCATTGTACAGACCAAAGTTCTTGGAGTAGGAACTGGCGACGATCAGCTCTTTGTGCAGCGCGGCGAATGCGCGCAGACCTTCCGCATCTTCTTCCAGACCACGGGCAAAACCCTGGTAGGCGAAGTCAAACAGCGGCAACCAACCTTTTTCGACGGAAAGCTGAGCCAGCGTTTGCCACTGCTCCAGCGTAGGATCGATACCGGTTGGGTTATGGCAGCAGCCGTGGAATAACACCACATCGCCTGCCTGCGCTTCGCTGAGGCTTGCCAGCAATGCATCAAAGTCTAATGAATGGTTTGCCGCATCGTAATAATTGTATTCACGAACTTCCAGACCGGCAGAGTTAAAGACGCTCTTATGGTTCGGCCAGCTTGGGTTGCTCACCCAAACGCGTTTAGCCGAGGTGTTTTTTGCCAGGAAATCAGCTGCTACACGCAGTGCGCCAGTGCCGCCAGGGGTCTGGGCTGTACGTGCGCGTTTGTCGTTGATAAGCGAACTCTCTTTACCAAACAGTAATTCCTGAGTGCAGCGACCAAACTCTGGAATACCGTCAATGCCAAGATAGTTTTTGGTGGTTTCATTTTCCAGTATATATTGCTCGGCTTTTTTAACGCTGGTCAGTACCGGCGTTTTGCCTGTCTCATCTTTATATACACCGATCCCGAGGTTTATTTTTCCTGGGCGGTCATCGGCACGAAACAAATCAGCCAGACCCAAAATGGGGTCGGCAGGAGCGGCGGTAATGTTCTCAAACATGACGAGGTTCCATAGTGATTACAGAAGAGAAGTCCGCTATCAGGTTAACGGTAGATTTACAAAATGCCAACCGTTACTGACGAAAAGCTGAGGTGTTTTTTTAAGACGCAAGAATCCGCTAGCAGAGATAAAAAAACAGGACCGAAGTCCTGTTTTTAAGGCATTTAACAAAGAGGTCTGCTATTAGAACTGGTAAACGATACCCACTGCAACGGTGTCGTCAGAGCCTACGCCCAGTTTGTTGTCAGAATCGATCTGGTTGATGATGTAATCAACATAGGTGGACATGTTTTTGTTGAAGTAGTAAGTCGCACCCACTTCGAAGTAGTTCACCAGATCTACGTCACCGATACCTTCAATATCCTTACCTTTAGATTTGGTATAGGCGAGGGACGGACGCAGGCCGAAGTCGAACTGGTACTGAGCAACCAACAGCACGTCTTCAGTTTTGTTAGCATAACCGTTAGCGATACGGGTAGCGTTACGGGTTTCGCTGTAGTTCGCCGCCAGGTAGATGTTGTTCGCATCGTACTTAACGCCGGTCGCCCACTGCTCAGCTTTGTCGCCATGACCGCGCAGAGCCGGGTTCTGCTGGGCATCGGTACGGTCAGCCGCACCATAAGCACCTACGATACCGAAGCCGTCGAATTCGTAGCTGATAGAACCGCCAACGCCATCGCCGTTAGAGCGACGAACGTCATCACGCTCGTTTTTGCCCAGGTACTGAACGGCGAAGTTCAGGCCTTCAACCATGCCGAAGAAGTTAGAGTTACGGTAGGTTGCGAGACCGCCGTTACGCTGGGAGAAGAACTGGTCAGAAGCAGCGGTATCACCACCGAATTCTGGCAGCATATCGGTGTAACCCAGTGCATCGTATACGACGCCGTAGTTACGACCGTAGTCGAAGGAGCCCGCATCGCCGAATTTCAGACCGGCAAATGCCAGACGAGTTTTGTTGCCGTCCTGAGCGTCACTACCGCCTTCGGAGTTATTACCGGCAAAGTTGTATTCCCACTGGCCGTAACCGGTCAGTTGGTCGTTAATCTGAGTTTCCCCTTTGAAACCAAGACGGGCGTATGTCTGATCGCCGTTAGCAGCGTAGGCATTTTCACCGTTGTGCTTGGAAAAATAGTGCAGACCCACGGCTTTACCGTAGACGTCTACTTTGTTGCCATCTTTGTTATAAACTTCTGCAGCGTTAGCTGCCCCGGCTACCAGCAGAGCAGGGATAACCACTGCCAGAATATTGCGCTTCATCATTATTTATTACCCTCATCGGTTTTTATATGACACCTGCCACTGCCGCCAATAAATTCCGTCAATTAAAATTTACGGAACTATTGATGAGAGTTTGGTGTCTTTATGTGTCTGACAGGCATCTTTCCATTCAAACTACCGTTTCGCTACTCTCAAAGTGCTACAAATATAAAGATTTGGTTTCAAAAAGAAAAAATGTGTAACAAAATGTTATTTTTATGCAACTTTGTGAACAACTTCAAACTTCAGATGTCTCCGCGCTAAAAATCGCCGCTGCTATTTCTATTTATATGATTTTCTTATGTTTAATTTTGCTAAGACCGCTTTTTCTCTGTCATGACTAAAAGGACTGATTTTGCCGAAGGCAATTTATGGACATCTGGATTGCTATTTGAGAGGTTAAAAAATGTACTATTTAATCAGAAAATGCTAATCCACAATAAAATTACTGATTATTTTTTGTGCAAATGTGTTGCGGTGAAATATTACGTAACAGGAAGGGGGGAGGTGAAGGGTTGTATTTAACGTGTGATAGGGATCTCTATACCGCGAAGCGGTTACAAAAAAGGCCAGCAATGAAATGCTGGCCTTTGGATTAAAATTCAGGTTTAGAAGCTGGCGTTACGTGGAGTACGCGGGAACGGAATAACATCACGGACGTTCTGCACGCCAGTAACGTAGGCAATCAGACGCTCGAAGCCTAAGCCGAATCCGGAATGCGGAACGGTACCGTAGCGGCGCAGGTCGCGATACCACCAGTAATCTTCTTTGTTCAGCCCCATCTCCAGCATACGGGCATCCAGCACGTCCAGACGCTCTTCACGCTGAGAACCACCGATGATTTCACCGATTCCCGGGGCCAGTACGTCCATTGCCGCAACGGTTTTACCGTCTTCGTTAAGGCGCATATAAAACGCTTTGATATCTTTCGGGTAGTTTTTAACCACGACCGGCGCTTTAAAGTGCTCTTCAGCAAGATAACGTTCGTGCTCGGAAGAGAGATCCACACCCCAGTAAACCGGGTTTTCGAACTGTTTGCCGCATTTTTCGAGAATGCTAACCGCGTCGGTGTAGTCCACCTGCGCGAAGTCGGCGTCAATGAAACGTTCCAGGCGTGAAATCGCGTCTTTGTCGACGCGTTCAGCGAAGAATTTCATATCATCCGCGCGCTCTGCCAGTACGGCCTTGAAAGCATACTTCAGCATGGCTTCAGCCAGGCCTGCCACGTCGTCCAGGTTGGCGAAAGCCACTTCTGGCTCCAGCATCCAGAATTCCGCCAGGTGACGGCTGGTGTTAGAGTTTTCCGCACGGAACGTCGGGCCAAAGGTATAAATTTTGGACAGGGCGCAGGCGTAGGTTTCGCCGTTCAACTGACCGGAAACGGTCAGGAAGGCTTCTTTACCGAAGAAGTCTTTATCGAAATCGACTTTTCCCTGATCGTTACGCGGCAGGTTTTCCAGATCCAGCGTAGAAACGCGGAACATTTCACCTGCACCTTCCGTATCGGAAGCCGTGATCAGCGGCGTGGATACCCAAAAGAAACCCTGCTCGTGGAAAAAACGATGCAGCGCTTGCGCCAGCGTATGACGTACACGCGCTACCGCACCAATCATGTTGGTACGCGGACGCATATGCGCGACTTCACGCAGATACTCAATGCTGTGACGTTTGGCCGCCATTGGGTAGGTGTCAGGATCGTCAACCCAGCCCGTGACTTCAACCTCAGTGGCCTGAATTTCAAAGCTCTGTCCCTGTCCAGGCGACGCAACGACTTTACCCGTTACGATAACTGAACAGCCCGTTGTCAGGCGCAATACGTCCTGATTGTAATTGGGCAGAGAATTATTGATGACGGCCTGTACAGGATCAAAGCAGGAACCGTCATAAACGGCGAGGAAGGAGATGCCAGCTTTTGAATCTCGGCGGGTACGCACCCATCCGCGCACGGTGACTTCGCTGTCAACGGCTACGCGGCCCTGGAGTACGTCGGCTACAGGCACAACGCTCATAATATTCTCTCTGTTAATAGTCGGATATATAAACACATGTCCACCCGTAATGGGGGGTATACCTATGTTACCTGGCATCTGCAATCAGACAAGCAGAATTCGTAGCTGGAGTGAAAGATTTCGGAAATAAACGCGAAAAGGGAGCCGATGTGGCTCCCTGTGAGGACTAACTGGCTTTTTTAATATGCGGTAAATCGAAAGCTTTGCGTAGCGCACGAACAAACGCTTTATCGTGGCAGATAGTTTTACCGGGGCTGTCAGATAACTTCGCCACCGGTTTACCGTTACATTCCACCAGCTTGATAACAATATTGAGCGGCTTAACCTGCGGAATATCACATGTTAGCCGTGTCCCGATACCAAAACTCAACTGCACGCGAGAAGAGAAGTGGCGGTAGAGCTCAATCGCTTTTTTCAGATCAAGGTTATCTGAGAACACCAGCGTTTTGCTCAGCGGATCAATCCCCAGTTTTTCATAATGGGCAATGGCTTTTTCACCCCATTCTACCGGATCGCCTGAGTCGTGACGTAAGCCTTGGTAACGGGTCGCAAACTCGACACCAAAGTCGCGTAAAAACGCGTCCATGGTGATGCAGTCGGTCAGGGCAATCCCGAGTTGGTCAGGATATTCATTTAACCAGGCGGCAAGGGCAACGCGCTGGCTGGTGGCAAGCTCTGGGCTGATTTGCTGATGAGCCTGGAACCACTCATGCGCCTGCGTACCCATCGGGGTTAATGACAGACGACGGGCGAGATCGTAGTTGCTGGTGCCGACAAACCAGGATTCTTGCTGCAAGCGTTTAACAATAGCCTGCTGTACTTCGCGTGAAAAACGACGGCGCGTACCGAAATCCATCAGATGGAAGCGGGACATATCGACATCTTTCGTTAAAGCAGAGAATTCGACTAGTTTGCTTTCCAGCTCATTGAGTGCCTGTGGGACGCCTGATTCAGGCGAACGGTAACGGTGCACCAGTTCGCTGATAACCGCCAGCAGCGGGACTTCCCACATGATCACTTCACGCCATGGACCGGTTAAGCGGATGTTCAGCTTGCCGTTATCGTTGGTGACGCAAACCTGTTCCGGGTTATAGCGGAAATCGCGTAACCAGGCGAGGTAATCAGCTTTAAAGAAAGGCAGGCCGGAGAGCCACTGGTACTCGTCCTCCTGCAGTCGCAGGTGCTGCATAGCATTCACCTGCTCACGAATAGCATCGGCGTAAATACCGAGCAGGTCATCGCCACGGCAACGAAATTCAGCCGCTACCTGTACATCATAGTAGTGGTGAAAAACGGCTTGCTGCATATGCAACTTATAAGCGTCTGTATCCAGCAGCGAGTGCAGAACAGGAGAAGCGAATTGTGTCATAGGTGCGCAGTAGCATCCTCTCACGGGAGCGTTTAGTACAATAAACAACTAAGAAAACCGCTGGAGTATACCCTGTTTAGCGATTTATTGAACCCCGATCACACCATAAGCTGTCTTTCTGGTCGAGGGCAATTCGTGCCGCGTGTTATGAACATGTAGCAATAGGGCTGCTAACCATTTGAATTTAAGGTTTTCTACTGCGCTACTATCATGCTTTGGGGCAGTGATGGGGCAAAACGTGAAAGTGCCTGGTTGAGCAGAGATACCTGTTCGGCGCTCTTCTCTGACATCCACTTTCCATATACCTTGTAAACCATCTGTGCATCTGCATGCCCCATCTGAGTTGCTATAAAGTTTGGGTTCGCTCCCGCAGACAATGACCAGCACGCATAGGTATGTCGAGACTGGTAGGCGTTGCGGTACCGTATTCCGGCGCGCTTGATTATCGGACCCCAAATTTTATTTATGGAATTAACCGCGTAGTGATATCCTCTTCGTGGCCCACGTTTTACGCATTGAGGGCTGAAAACGAAAGTGCATGGATGTATGACTGACTGGCCATATCCCCGTAATTTCACTTCAACCTCATATTGCCGGCCAAGGCGCGTAAGCTGGGCCTGATTCCTCAGGGCATCAATAGCTGGTTGAATGAGATATATGACCCTGTCAGTGCCTGCGTCTGTTTTTGGCAGGGTGAACTCATCCGTCTGGGTAAGGTTGCGCTTCACAGTGATGGTCCCGGCATGCAAATCGATATCTTCCCAGGCCAGACCGCACAGCTCCCCATGCCTCATTCCGGTATAGACTGCCAGTGACCAGAGATTTCTCATCTGCTGGTGGCTGCATGCCTGGATAAACCTGATGAACTCGTCTGTCGTGAGTGGGTCTGGCTCACCCTTTGCTTTCTTGAGGCGGTTAATTCCGCTAAACGGGTTTTCTTTTGCATAGCCGTTATCAGTGCCAAACTGGAAGATCTCGGCCATCAGCATCATGTAATTGTTCACGGTGGAAGACTTCCGGCCCTTTACCTGCGTCCGGTGATCCTTCTTCATCACATGAAAACCTGTCAGCAACTCCTTCCTTACGTACAGCAAATCCTCAGTGGTAACCGCTGAAACCAACTTGTTTTCGCCAATGCGCGGAAGCATGTTTTTTATGATGGATTCATACCGACTCATGGTGTTTGTGCTGATCTCCATTCGTTTCAGCTCAGACCATTTTTCGGTAAGTTCCAGCACAGTAATTTCCTTTCTATCCTGACCGAACCGGGCAAGGTTCGGCGAGTTTGGGAATTTTTCCGCATAGTTAAAATTCCCCATCCTTATTGCAAAACAGACCGATGAACGAAGCTCACCTGCTATCTTGCGATTTTTGGCTGTGTCAGGGACACCGAGGTTTTCCCTGACACGTTTGCCTTTATACAGAAACCATATGCGGAGTGAACCGCCGTGGTTTTCGACGCCTGTCGGGTATGATGCATTAGCCATTAATCCCTCCTGACGTCCAGGAGCATGGATGAGTGTACTGCTTTTCATGCTTTCTGCGCACCAGGTTGGTTTTTTTTCTGTGCCTCGATCCAAAGGTCGATCGCTTTCCTGTTGTACATACATTCGCTCGAAGGTTTGGGATTACCGTCTGGTGAGACGTGCAGATATTCGCGACCCAGCATCCAGGATTCTTTTCTGGCACGGGTGATGGTCCCGGGTTTAAGCCCGGTAACTGCAATCAAAACCCTCTCGCTAACCCAGTCATTCGGTAGCAAAAGAACGACATCAGCACTGGTCTGCATGGATCTCCTCCACTTTCTCTTTAGCCAGACGTACGCACCGCGCAAAAGAGGAGGGCGTTACAATTTCGCGCAGAGCCTGAACCAGAAAATCATTGTGCTGCTGGTGTAGCTGCAGGTTGCGTTCTTTTTCCTCATGACGCAGGATCGCCAGACGGGCTGTGATGATGCGGCGCTTACTTTTGATCAGCCGCAGCGCGTTCTCTGCCTTTTTGCGCCATGTACTCCAGTCGCTGCTACTGTTCGATCTCGCCAGTTGTTCTTCAATACTGATCTGTGCCTCTTCAGCATTAATCAGTTGCTGCAGGCAATCGCTGATTGTGTTCAAGTTGTCAGTGTCGATTATTGTCTTTTTCATTAGTCACCCACTCTGAATTTACTGACACTCCTATCCCAGCCATCACTACTGTTAACCATTTCTCCCAGCCTTGAGAAACAGGCATTCATCCAGCGCACCCCTCGAGGAGTTAGTGTCGGCACTGTTCCCCAGTCAATGAAATCTGAGTTTTTTCGACCCATATATCTAATAAGATCGAGCATGTTGATGTAATGCGCCCGGCGTCTTTCCATATCCCACCCCTTGTCTTCCAGATACGAATCGATAAAGGCATTAAGCGCTGGCTGGCCTAGTGAAATATCCCCGTACTGATGGCGGTACACCGGGTGATGATGCATGCTGACTAAGTGGAACATGTAGGCATCAGACACCCATGTCAGAGCTTGCTGATGTGCTTCTTGTAATGATCCCGCGGGATACCAGAATTGCTTATTCATGCCCGCAACCCTCCGGCGTATAAATCGCTTTATCGTGGCTGTACTCGCCATTCCAGGTTTTTTTCATTGGCAGATCGCCTTTCATGTATAACTGGTAAAGGCGGTGGCAGCCTTTCTCCAGCAATACCGGAGTAAACTTCGTGAAAGCATCTTTACCGTGTGGGGTGATCTGCGTCTGGTCTTCAGTCAGATACTTATCGCGGGCATAGGAAGCTACACGCCAGCGCGGATCCTTTTCAGGGTCGCGTTGTTCGTTGAACACCCAGTCCCGCCCGAACGCCCACCACATCATTTTGTTGATGTTGACGCCGTTCAGCGCTTTGCAGAACGCCGGGATGGTCATACCTTTAGTGAAATGTTTCTCCAGACTCTCAACTGTGGCGTTGAGGGTTTTGTTTTCCAGTGCAACTGCTTCGGCGTGTTCCTCGGCCTCGATTACCATCAGCGCCAGTTCTTTACGGCCAAGCGCTGCTTGACTTACTGACGCGGAAATGGCGTCGCGCTGTGTGAAGTAAAACTCCACTAGGTCTTCGTGGTAACCCCATGCCTGATCGGTTTCCAGCATTTTTGCGTGGTTGGCCGCACCGCGCTCTGTCCACAACATAAGAGAGCGGGTTTTGTTGGAAATTTGCAGGTAACTAAAAGTCACTCGCAAATTTGCCAGCTCTTCCCCTGTGACTTTGAAGAAGTGTTTTCCTTGAGCAAAGCGGGAAGCGTTGCGTGAATAGTTCATCTTGATGTTGACAATATCAGTACCATACCCGCTCGCCAGCTGCTCAGTGGTCACAACGCGCTGACCGCGATACTCGACGATTTGTAAGTCACGAGCCGCTACTGGTGCTAATTCAGTTTTCATTGCCATCCTCGTTACCCCTTAATGCAAAACTTGTTTCACTGGCAGCTTTTCTCCAGCACGTAGCCGGACAGCTAGATCTGCAAACATGTCGTCGATAAACTCTGCAAACCACGAATGACCGTCTTCTTTCAGGCGCTGATCGTTGGCATAGTAGAACTGGAATACAGCTAGATACCGTTCTTTAGGCTTGTGCTCTATCAGTGTCCCTTCTACATGCTCAATTAACAGGTTTTCGATAAGCTCCCGCGTTAAGCCAAAAACAAACTCACCAGTTTTAAATTGGTATTCACCGTCACGAAGGCCCCAGCGCTTTTCGCATTCAATCAGGTAGAGAAGGGCGACAGTACTGCGCATGGACTGGCAGATGGTTTCTGCCCACTCATGCTGCTCGTTTAAAGTTAGATCTCCTTTGCCATAGCGGTTTTCGTCAAGCATCCAGGCTGGAATTGTGACGTTGGATTGCTGGTGTATTTCTTTTAGCCTGGCGACAAGTTGTTTAACGTTTTCATTTTTGCTAACAGTCATTTGATATCTCCTCAAGGCGTAGCCCCGCTTCGCGAACCATTTCAATAAAAGTGTCCAGTGAGCAAATGTGCTCGTCGTCGAACAGCCGGCGGTCGCATGTCACACGACCTTTTTCGATGTAAAGAACAACGCGCCCTGTGAAATCAGGAAGCACATGTAGATCCACGTTCAACACGGGGCGGGGAATCTGCATTCCCTGATAAGTCATCATTTGCTGGTTAACTTGCATTCTGAGTCTCCTGTTTATTCGTTAACTCTTCAGCCAGCGTTGCAATAACAGCATTCATAAAATCCACGCCAAGCGGTGTTAGCTTGTTAATTCCGGTGCAATTTGAATAATGATTTGAAATTAATATTTCAGCTTCGGCTCGTTTATGATTTTCATGAATCATTGTTTCGAAAAACTTTATTAATGATTTTGTTAAAATGTCGCTATCCAGTTCGACAGGGAGTTTTGTTCCATCATTCATGTCAACTATCTGAAAATAATTACCAGTCCTTCTTTTTAGTGATGCCAGTTTTACCTGTACAAGTCGGCGGCGACGGTTCTCAATCAATATGTTCATAATTACCGCCCGTAAGCCTTGCGCAGAAAAAGGTTTGCAATATGCAGATAACTATTTCCATAAGAGGCAAAGATCTTTGCTGTCTTGTGTGCTTCTTTATCTTTCAGAAACGTCATTATTGCCCCCCATTTTTGAAGTGTTCTTCATTGTCATTGTGGTCATGAAGCAAAGTTCATTAAGTAACGATGTGAATCGCCCAGCCACCTTCACATCAGTGCGTGTGATTGCTGGCATGAGCAATTCAATAAATTCTGCGCGCAATTCCTGAGCGTACTTATTTGCTGTTTCTGCGGTTTTTGCTACGTCATTAATATAGAGAACGACTGATTTGCGATATGTACGATTAACTATTGGTAACTGAATAACATTATTATTTTTCATAAAATATTTCTCAAGGTGAGTTTGTTCGCACCATTAAAGGAGTTTATTGATAAATTAATTTCAAAGTTTATTTGTATCGAAATCTACAATTTTGTCGTTAACTTCTTCCAGTGTTTTAACGACCAGAGTTATAAGAGCATGCTCACGTTCTTCTTCCTGGCTAACCATCGTTTCAAGTAATAGCCATAAAGAAGCAGAGCAACAGCGTAGATCGTGAGACCAGTTCATGAGCATATCGCTTGTTTCAAGTCGGTCTAATTGAACTGTTTTATTGGTTTCCATGCTCCCTCCTACATTAAGTGAGTTAAGCAATTAAGAATGTCGTTTAATTACTTAAGTTGTAATAAGGATGGATCGTTATACGGAAAAGGTCAACCACTAAAGTGATTTTAATTTTAATTTCTAAAGTAATTTGTTGTTTGATAAGCAAAAAAAAAGACCGCCTAAGCGGTCTGATTCGATAAGTTGGAGGGGTTAGGCAAAACGCTTGATCGCGGCAGATTGCTTAACTAATACTTTCGCTAAAACGTGGAACTGATCTTCATCAGTGGCATCAATTTGCCAAGAGCTATACAGCTTGTTATCTGATAGGACAACCAAGCTGTTCTTCTGCATCTGCAGCCGTTTTATATGAATGGTTTTACCGAACACAAACACGTAAATTCCGTCGCCGTCAAAGTAATTAACCGTTGTGTCAACAAAGATAAAGTCACCTGGATCAATGGTTCCCTCCATGCTGTCGCCCCTAACTGTAATCACTTTTATTGCGGAAGCAGGCCGGTTACCAAACATGCTTCTGGCATGCTCCTCTGTGAACTCAATGGCGCGAATGGTTTCGATAAACTCAGAAGACAAAAATGTGCCGGGGCCTGCACTCGCCTGTATATCCAGCAACTCAACCCTGTAAGCGCCAGTGCTAACAGACTCCACTACCTTCATGGGCAGCAGCTCAGAAGATTGATCGCTTACTGGCATTTCACCTGAAGCAAGCCATTCGGGTCGAACATTCAGAGCTTTTGCTAGCTCTACTGTTCTGCGCGAGCCAGAGGCATTGCCTGACGTTAACTTCCAAATACTTGATTGCGACATCCCAACTAATTTAGCCAGGGATGCTTGAGTCATTCCCGCCGCTCTCATGGCTTCCGTTAGCCTATCTGCAAAAGTGTTATTCGACATAATGATTACTCCAAAAGTTGTTAAAAATTTAGACCAAATGAAGAATCAAGTCAAAAAGTAATTGGCATCCTTGCAAGTAATTACTCTAATCGCTAAAGTAATATTTAATTACTAAGGGGGGTTTATGATTTCAGAGCCTATCGATATAGCAATCAGATGTGCCGGAAGCCAGGGCGCGCTTGCAAAGCAGTGTGGTGTATCGCAAGCAACGGTCTGGAAATGGCGTCATGGGAAAAAAGTTAAGGCCGAGCATGTATTGAAAATTGTGGCTGCGGCCAGTGGCCAAGTAGCTGCATATCAAATCAGACCTGACTTGCCGGAGCTATTCCCAAAGCCAGAAAAAGAGCAGTGATATGGCTCTTGATTATCAACCGGTTGATATGCCCGTGGCTTTTAGCCAGGCCGATGCCGATTGGATCAAGCAGCAGTTACTGAGCCTGACGCCAGCAGCACGGCAAAAAGCCATTCAGCGTTATGCCGCTGTGTATCAGGATACGTTCGAGTCTGAACCCGCTTCCTACCGCAAGGAGAACCGGGCAAGGCATGAAGCAAATATGCGGCTTCGCCTGTTTGTGAGAAATCACGGCAGGGCTTTACAGGGGTATACCGCCGAACCACCCCTGGCAGGAACGCCAACGCGTTCCTGACTGTTGCGGGTTTAAAGGTACCCGGACAAAAACAGGATTAAAGGTGCCTGTTCAGGTTGGCAACCCACTAACTCAACTCCCTGTATGTACTAGGTAAGTAGTACGTTTTATGGGGAAGAGGGAAAGGGGGGTAAGGGGGGATTGGGTGTAGGGGTAGGAATAGGGTCTTTTCCAACAGGAGAGATCCATTGGTTTAGTAGATCACTGTCTTAAGGGCGCAATTAAAAAAACGTCTGTATCAGCAAGGCAGTACAAAGCGCTCAGGCGCTGAGAAACAAAAAGAGTTCTTTCTGGAAGAGTGATTTTTCAGGGGAGCTGAATCAGAAGAGAGGCTGGCAGCCTTTGGGGAAGCCACCAGCCATGTGAGGGGGAATCCATGAAAACCACATCACAGAATTATTATCTCATCACCACGGGGGCCGCACAATGCAGCTGATGATCACACCGAATTTTGCACAGGAACGAGCACTTAACCAGCTGCGCCGTAACTGGAAGGATACAGAAACCTTCATGGTGTACTCGCCGACGGGCAGCGGTAAAACAGGCCTAGCCGCCTTCATCGTTGCCGGGTTCGTCAGTCGTGGTATGCGAGTAATGTTTTGCGCGCCTTACCAGATCCTCATTACCCAAACTGCAAACCGTTTTGTGGAGTATGGGTTGCCGAGTGATGAAATCGGCTATGTCTGGGCGGATCACCCAAACTACGATCCTTCCCTCAAAATACAAATTGCCAGCGCTGATACGCTTATTCGTCGCGTGTTCCCTGACAATATCGATCTGCTGATTATCGACGAAGCGCACCTGCGAAAAAAACGCATCCTGCAGGATATCGAACGCCTGCGCGAAAAAGGCGTGAAAGTGATCGGCCTGTCGGGGACACCGTTTTCTCCGTTCCTGGGCAAATACTATGACCGACTGATTAAGCCAACCACCATCGGCGAGCTGATTCAGCGCGGCGACCTGAGTAAATACGAATTTTACGCGCCCACAAAGCCGGATCTGAAAGGGGTTAAAACCTCTCCGTCCCTGCAGTACGGTACCGACTACAACGAGGCGCAACTGGCGGAGATCATGTGCGGTTCAACGCTGGTGGGCGATATCGTCCAAAACTGGCTGGAGAATGGCCGTGACCTGCCGACAATCGCGTTCTGCGTCAACGTAGACCACGCTAATTTTCTGACTATTCAGTTTAACCAGGCAGGCGTAAATGCAGAGATTATGACTGCAGATACGCCTGCGGAAGAACGCCAAACCATCATTCACCGCTTCGAAACTGGCGCCACAAAAATCATCGTCAGTATAGGGGTGCTAGTTGCCGGGTTCGACAGCGATGTTCGCTGCATTATCTACGCCAGGCCAACTAAGAGCGAAATTCGCTGGCTGCAGGCGCTAGGGCGTGGCTTGCGCACCGCACCGGGTAAAGAGTCCTGCCTCATCTTCGATCACAGCGGCACCGTGCACCGCCTGGGCTATCCGGACTCTATCGAATACGACGATCTTCCGGGTAAATCAGACGGGATGGAGGAGGGTGCGCGCCGCGCAGCTGAGGAACGAGCAGAGAAGCTGCCTCACGAATGCTCACAATGCCACTTCATGAAGCCTGCTGGCGTCTATGTCTGCCCTAAATGTGGCCACAAGCCGCTGTCCGGTGAGGACATTGATACCGACACCGAGCGCAAACTCAAAAAACTGCGTAGCGAGCCGCGCCAGCCGACGAAGGCAGAAAAACAGGACTGGTGGAGTCAGATCAAATTCTATCAGCGCCAGCGCGTATCGCTGGGGAAAAAGCCTGTCAGCGATGCCTGGTGTTCTCACACCTTCCGCGAACGGTTTGGCGAATGGCCTAACGGCCTGAGCGATTACCCGATGGAAATCACACCAACAGTCTCGAACTTCATTATGCACAAGCGGATCGCCTTTGCTAAGCAACGTGAAAAAGAGCAGCGCCTGCAAAAGCAGGCAGAAGAGCAGCCGAACGCGGCAAGAGTTCAGCAGGCGCTTAACCACGTCAGTGAGATCAGACAGCAGTTAGGAAAACGAGCATGAAAACGGTAGAAGCAGCAAAAGGCCAGTGGGCTATGATTTTTGAGCATTACGGACTGCCGCCAATCACCGGTAAAAACCACTTTAAAGGGAAATGCCCGCTGTGTGATTCGGTTGGCAAATTTCGCATCGATGACCGCGACGGCGCAGGAACATGGATCTGCACCTGCGGCTGCGGTACGGGAATGGACTTGGTTACCAAAACCCAGGGGAAACCATTCAACGAGGTTTGCCGCGAAATCGATGCTCTGATCGGCAATACGTTCAGACGTGACAAAGTTCCCGAGGCTAGCGACGCTTCCAAACTTCGGAGAAAGGTGCTCAATAATTTCTCAAAAATGTCACCTCTGCGCGGTACATGCGCCGCTGAATACCTTAACTCACGCGGTATTTATCAACTTCCGGCTGAGGCCGTGCGGCTTAACCCCAAGCAACGGCATAACGGACGGGTGTACCAGTCTATTTATTCACTGGCAACAGACGATAAAGGGGAGCTGTGTTACCTCCATCAGACATTATTGGATGGCGCAAAAAAGGCTGACATCGGGGCCAGCGCCAAGCGGCAGAAATCGCTGCAGGAAGATAACTATCTTGATCACGCTCGTTCGGTTGCTGTCCGTATGTTCCCGGTCGCCAGCACACTTGGCATTGCTGAAGGGATCGAAACTGCGTTGTCTGCTTACCAGATTTACAAAGTGAATACCTGGGCGACCATGACCGCCAATTTTATGAAGAAATTCCGGGTCCCGGCAGGCGTTAAGCATCTGATTATTTTTGCTGACCGTGACGAGAACAGCGCTACGGGTTTGGCTGCTGCCTACGAATGCGCTCACGCAAATCTGGTGGCTAAAAATGACCTGCAGCGCGTGAGCGTGTACTGGCCGGATCACGATGATTTCAACAATATGCTCATGAATGGCGATCAGGTTCGTGAGCTGGTTTTCTATAAAAAACAGCAGGTGGCCGCATGAAACTGGAAGCATCAATCAAACATTTTAGCCCTCAGGGAATGCACATCACCGACGACGTGAAAGGAACATCTCCGGACCGCCTTACAGGAACAGATGTAATGGCGGCGATTGGTACCACCAGCAGCCGTGCGCGCTTCGGTCTGGCTGCTTTCTTCGGAAAGGCCGGTATCAGCAAAGCGGATGAACAGCTCGCAGTTCAGGCACTGGCGCGATATGCGATGGACGCCGCACCAAAGAATGTTCGCAAAGCAGCTGGTGGACAGTTCGGATGGTGCATGCAAATATTGGCACAATTTGCCTTTGCTGAATATTCCCGTTCGGCGGCGACCAGTGTGATATGTCACTGTTGCCGCGGTAGCGGAAGAACAACCCGCGAACAGGTCACACGTAAGGTTTCGTACCCGTGGGGTAAAGCGCCGTACTGGGCCAGCCGATCCCGCGCTGTTCGTCCCTCAGACTGGGAGAAATGGACAGAGGTAACGGAGATTGTGCCAGCGGTCTGCGATGCCTGTGAAGGGAAGGGGGCGATAAGTGCCAGGTGTCGTTGCGGAGGTAAAGGTGAGGTACTCGACCGCATCGCAACAAAAGAACGTGGTGTGCCGGTGTTTAAAACCTGCGAACGCTGCAGCGGAAATGGATTCCCTGCGGTACCGTCTACGGCTGCTCACAAAGCGATTCTCAGACGTCTGCCGGATCTGCATGTAAGAACATGGACCCGTAACTGGAAACCGTTCATGGAATCGCTGGTGGACATCTGCCACAGGCAAGAGCATAAAGCTGATTCAACTTTTCAGGATATAACCAGTTTGTGTGACAATGTGTGTGATATCTAGCATTTTCGCGACGCAGGACTTGATTTTGTCCGAAGTTGTCGTGTATGCTTCTAATCATGTGAAGTTGTATCTGAAGCATTTTAGTCACGGAAGCCCTGCCAGAGGTGGTGGCGCTTCTGTTTTCTGAAAATTCGAAAGCCGTCTGAATTCCTGTATTGCAAAGATTCATTTTAACCAGAGGTAACGAAGACGGGCGTGGTGTTTTATTGGGTACCAACTTCCTGTTCTGGTGGGTGACAAAAACAGGAAGGAACAGAGCGTAGTTTTACGTTATCAACAGCAAAAATCTGTACGGCGTAATTTTCTTGAATCACCCGGTTTTTCGACACAAGAATTTACCTTTAACAACTCCATCAAAGAAACGACTTTTAGATTGTACTGTTAGAAAAGAGTTATAGACGCTTTCTGGAACACCGACATATTGGAAAGTTGAAGAATTTACAAACCCTATCTCCAGAATTTTTTCCAATGGATAGTAACCAATAAATTTAATTTTTGATGATGTCATTTCTTGTCGTTGCATTTTGTCTCCTTCGAAACTCTTAATTTCCTTACTCTGATAATACACAGTTATGAAACGAAAGGGGCATAGTATTTGTAAATACTGCCATTGTATTTGAGTTAACTGGTCAGGTGATATGATTCTCTTTGTTGCGACTAATTCACCAGGACAAGAAAAAACAGAGTAAAAAAACTTTTCTGGAATTTAACTATGATAACTTAAGTTTATTTATAGGTACATGATAAGATTGAAGTATTCGTTTTGTTGCCTATACAGATAATGACTATCGGGTTACTGTCGCGGACCAAAAATACTGATTCTGTTGCCATAGTAACCATTTCTCAGATTTAGCGAATATTTTTTAATGAAAAAATATCTTGCTATTGTTTGTGACTTGTGTGATTAATGAGTGGTTGGTTTGGTACACAGACCCATTAAAGCGGTTTAGTAAAGCAGTTCTCATCTCAAGCGTTATCACTGATAATCCTTCCTTTTGAGCCTTCTTATCGTTACTAATTAGATTGTGTGCGAAAACCTTTTCGCCGTAAGGCTACATAGAATTTAAGGAATTATCAGTGTCTAATAAAATGACTGGTTTAGTAAAATGGTTTAATGAGTCTAAAGGTTTTGGCTTTATTACTCCTGATAATGGTAGCAAAGATGTGTTTGTTCACTTCTCTGCCATTCAAAGTGGTGGTTTTAAAACGCTGAATGAAGGTCAAAAAGTTGAGTTCAGTATTACTGCAGGTGCAAAAGGGCCTTCAGCCGAAAACGTTGTTGCTGCCTGATTTTTTCTGAACTTAAACTAATATGCGATAACGAAGACGGTTTAGACCTGAGTAGACATATTGACAGAAGTAATGGAAGTATTGTTGGATCAGTAGAGTTAAAATGTTACTGATCCGGCATTAAAGGTAACGGTAAGCATATTTCATCTCAATCTCGAATGAGAAAGTATGCTGACCATTGTCGTTGAGTGTAGGTTCACTGCACGAAAAGTATAACGGTAGAGACTGACTGCTTGCTTTACACGATAAAGTACGCAAGGGGATGGTTTTCCCAGATATCACCATAATTACTATTCATTTAATAGGAAAATACTAAACCCGCAGCCAGCGGGTTTTTTATTATCTGTAGCTTAATTAATCTTAAAATACAGATGAAGTGATTCTGTGCGAGAAACAGTATCTCAAACAGATTCAGGCTGCTTCTTTTTGATTCGTCTGGAATACTTTATTGCAATGAGGACAGATTAAAAGGGAACCTTTTTGTACTCTTGAAAAACTGTGTTCAGATTGCTGGGTACAGTTTGGGCAGGTGCATTTGACAAGATAGTTACGGCGTGATTTAGAATCTTTACGTTCTGACATAGGCTTTTCCTTGATGGATGGACTTCAACTTTACCTTAATTTGCCCAGAAAATCTTATTTTTATGAAAAGATGTGGGCTGATAAAAAATATCGGTGACTGAATTGATATAGCCATTAGTAAGATAACGAGTATAGATTGATTGTGATGAGGCACCGAGAAGACAGTGTTTGCGGGAATAGCACTAAGAAAACAGTTTCGCAAAGAACCTGCTGATGAGAACTCTCCTCTCAGGAACAATGTTGTTTTTGAACTGGTTATTTGAACGGATTTTTTACTCTCCCCTCCTGTTCGTCCCAGCCGACTTTGTTTTGCATGAAAGGTAAGCAGGTCGGATTTTGTGCAAACGACATAAATTTATGTTCAAAAAGAGAACCAGATAACAACTCCTGCCAAGGTGATCACTATAGCGGTGAGGCAAACGTTTTTAAATCTCTCTCTTTTAACTGCCTTCACAAACGGGTTTACGGTTTGGCAATGTGGGCACATCAGGGCATGTAAGGTAATCAATTTCCCGCAAAAGGGGCAGGGTTTAGTAATCAATGGTACAAAGTGAATTAAAGGTATATATCCAGATTTTACCACACTTATCGAGTTGTTTTAATGAACACTCTGATATTTCAGACATTTTCACTAGTTGCAGACTTACGCGAAACATCCGCTACGTGCTTTGTTGATAAATCCAGCCCGTGAAGCCTGATCCTTTCATCACACACAGCGCCATCTGAAGAAATCGGAGGTAGGGCTATGACCAGAATGAGCACCATGGACAGCAAACATTGAGTTGTGGCTTCTGGCAACGCTGCATTATCTGTTCCGCTCTATACTATCTGCTGAGTATCGCGGAGGAATGTATGAAAGAAGGGTATTACTGGATTCAGCATGTCGGTGTTGTACAGGTAGCGTACTACACGAATGACACTGTTGATGATCTGGAATCGGGTAAAACAATCACAGGTGTCTGGCATCTGACAAGGGGGGATGACATTTGCCATAACGGTGAAGCAGAGGTGTTAGAAGGTCCTCTCTCTCCGCCAATGTAAACAACTTAACTCACTTCGAGGCTGCCAACTGGCAGCCTTTTTCATTTCAGGCTCACGGGTATCACTCACTACGTGCTTTGTTGATAAATCCAGCCCGTGAAGCCTGACCCTTTAATTACACACAACGCCATCCGAAAAATCGGAGGTAGGGCTATGACCAGAATGAGCACCATTTACAGCAGACTTTCATATGGAACAGGAACCACGCTGACCGGCTGCGGTGTATCAGCGAAGGCATATGCCGAAACAGCTAAAACAGCAAAAGAGGTGTCCTGGATGTTGGCCGACAGAATTGCAGGGTTAAGCCTGAGCGACTGGGCAATTATTGTCGGTATTGCATGCACTGTTATCACCTGTGCAGTGAACTGGTATTACAGGAAAAAGGAAAGGGAGGACCGGCTTAATGGCAATGCCACCAAAGCTGAAGAATAAACTGAGCGCAGCGGTCGTTGGTCTGATTCTTGCGGGGGCTTCCGCACCCGTTATTCTCGATCAGTTTCTGGATGAGAAAGAGGGTAACAGCCTGACGGCATATCGCGACGGCGGCGGAGTGTGGACCATTTGCCGTGGCGCCACGATGGTTGACGGTAAGCCAGTAGTTCAGGGTATGAAGCTGTCTTCTGAGAAATGCGCCCAGGTGAACGCCATAGAACGCGACAAGGCGCTGGCGTGGGTTGAGCAAAATATCAAGGTACCCCTGACCGAACCACAGAAAGCCGGGATCGCATCTTTCTGCCCATATAACATCGGCCCCGGAAAATGTTTCCCGTCTACGTTCTATAAGCGAATAAATACTGGCGACCGTGAAGGCGCCTGTGAAGCGATCCGCTGGTGGATTAAAGACGGCGGCCGCGATTGTCGCCTGACAAAAGGTCAGAAAAATGGCTGTTACGGTCAGGTAGAGCGACGGGATCAAGAAAGTGCGCTGACATGCTGGGGGATAGACCAGTGAATAAAATATTTGCTGTGCTGCTGCTGGTGGCCGGTGCGTTTCTTGCCGGAAGCGTCTGGAGCGACCGTGGCTGGCAGAAGAAATGGGCGGAACGCGACAGCGCTGAATCCTCTCAGGAAGCTAATGTCCAAATTGTCGCCCGTATTATTGAACAGGGGCGAATTATTGCCCGTGATGAGGCCGTTAAAGATGCACAAGCACAAGCCGCTAAAGCAGCTGCTACTGCTGCTAGTCTGTCTGTTACTGTTAGCCAGTTGCGCAACGAAGCAACCAAACTTGCCATCCACCTGGACGCCGCAAAGCACACCGCAAATATTGCCGCTTCCGCCAGAAGCAAAACAGCCGGAGCCGACGCCACAATGCTTGCCGACATGTTCGGAAGTATTACAGCAGAAGCTAAATATTATGCTGAGATTGCTGACGACCGCTTCAATGCCGGATTGACTTGTGAAAGCATTTATGGGGCCATAAGGAATACTAATAGTGGACCGCATAGAAAGATGCTGAATAAAGCGAAAAATTAAGAGGTTAGTACTTTTTATAGGTACTACATTTGAATTGTCCAATGAATGAAATACGACTCGTCCGTGAGTCAAAAATCCCTGACAACTTAGGGTGATAGATAAAGGTCTTAAGCAGCATGGCATAATTTTCAATTTTAGCCATTTAAAATAATTTTTATGTTCAAAATCATGGGTGATTTCCTTACAAAACTAAACCTTGCTATGTTTGGTTAATCATGCGTTAATGAATCTCTGGTTTGTTACGAATTTATCTGAAGCAGTCGCTGTAATAATTTTATTTCTTGTTCCTGTTGAGATTTCCTTGTTAGCTTTTCTCTCTGATAATTTTTTTCGGACCATTCTGCCCAAGGGCTCACTCAATTAAGGTAATTATTATGTCTAATAAAATGACTGGTTTAGTTAAATGGTTCAATCCTGAAAAAGGTTTTGGGTTTATCACCCCTAAAGATGGCAGTAAAGATGTGTTTGTACACTTCTCTGCTATCCAGAGCAATGATTTCAAGACACTGAATGAGAATCAGGAAGTAGAATTTAGTGTTGAACAGGGACCTAAAGGCCCCTCAGCAGTTAATGTCGTGGCTGTATAAGGGTACTGTTATCACTAACAATATTCACTTCAGATGCCCGTGTTGTCACGGATCTCAGTACAGAACGTCAAGCTTTGATGTTACTGAAAAAAATCCTTTCGGAGCAAAATGTATTTTTTGCAAATCAACAATGATAACATTTGATAATGTTGCACTATACATTCGCTCTAGTCAGTCTTCGTTAGATTTTAGAAAATAAATTTCAGGCTCCTTATGGAGCCTTTTTTGTATGCTTAACCGTTCATTTATGTAAGAACCATCACGGTATAATTATGAAAAAAGTAATTGTTTTTTTTAACTCCGAACCAGCAGTAGTTGTATCCGTAATGAAGGGTATTACAACGATAATGCGTGAGTTTCCTAATGGGGAAAAAGCTCATCTACCCGTGATGTCTGCGGGATTTCCATCTCTGACAGGAGACCATAAAATAGTTTATGTAGCCTCCGATCGTGATGTCAGTTCCGAAGAGATTCTCGAAGCAGCATCGAAGCTTTTGAAATGATATCTGATGGTTTCGTTATCGACCCAGATTTCAGCTCAGCGGTTTGTGTGGTTTGTGAGCTATTATTGTATGAGGATTGTACTGCAACCTCTTGATTATTGGGTCTTTCCATTCTATCTTTTAAGCATGTCAGCGCTTTTAAAAGTGCTCCATGGGGAATGTAACATGCCTGGCGTGGATATGTTAGAGATCAAGAGAGGTAAACAATGAACGTTGAAGATTTAAAAAGAAAAACTGAAGCGGATATTTCTGAATTCATTACGAAAAAAATTATTGAACTCAAAAAAAAGACAGGAAAAGAAGTTTCCGACATCCAGTTTACTGCCCGTGAAAAAATGACTGGGCTTGAAAGCTATGATATTAAAATTACATTAATTTAATAGTTATAAGACTCAATTCGAGTGAAAAAGCATTACCTTTCAAGGTAATGCTTTTTTATTTCTGTCATAAAATTAAGAACGTTGTCAAAGCCTTCGCTTCTAATCATAGATTTTCTGGTCGGGTCCTCCTGGTGATTCTGACCACCGAGGGGCTGCAGTTGCGCGGGATTTGGAGCATTTTTGATTTTTCACGCAACCATTTCAGCATTTGATGCTGATGACGGTAACACTATCCCCGTTTGGTTGCATTCTCTGATTCAGAAGAACACAGTGTGCTTCAACTTGACTGAGCAGCCATTACAGCAGGCATTCACTGAGCGCTTGCTGTAATGTTAAACATTAAAATTTGTATTTATTTCTTATCGTTACAATCAGGGATCATCCTCAAAAGAGTGTTATCTTTCTGGACGTAGTGATGAAATAACGCTGCACCAGCATGCGCTGCGATTAAAAAATATCCGATGTTTGCCAGTGTTTCGTGAATATCTTTGATAAGTGATTTTGTTTCCTCGTCAGGAGTAACGAACGATACAACGTTAAAACCTAAGAAACTCCAGTCCTTTCCACCGTAAGCCATAATTGCAATACCTAATAATGGTAGAGCCAAAAAAGAAATGTAGAGCAGGATATGCATTATTTTAGCAGCCACCATCTGCCATGCAGGCGGGGGCGGGGTGATAGCTGGGTCATGATACTTATGTTTAATAATTAACCGTATTATCATTAAAAACCAGACAAATACCCCGGCATTGTAATGTGTTTCTTTCATGAGAAGGTAGGTGTTGCTGCCTTTGGGAAACCATCCGCGCAGCTCCATAGCCGCATAGGTTATCGCTATTAACATAAGAGTTAGCCAGTGTAAGCGAATCTGAATTTTTGAGAATCTAATCATTATTCTTGCCTCAAACAGTGTGTTACATCGAACATAAAGCATGGAGCTTAACAAATCCTTATTTTCGTTGAGAGATTAAGAATCTGTTATTCCATTGACCGCATGAGAATGTTTTGATAATCATTCTCATTTTTTTTGGCCTTTCTGGTAATCCTGGTTGTTACGGGGCGGCGACCGTGCATATTCTCGCTATTTATGAATATTCTCCGCTAGATGCCATTTCCGTTTTTCTCTCCGAGTACAACATAATTTGTATCCAACAAACAGGACTATGCCGATGCCAGCGCGCGCTAAACGCCCATGCCGACACAAAGGGTGTGCGGCAATCACCAACGATGTCAGCGGATATTGTGACCAACACCGACAGCAGCATGCTGGCGATGGCTGGCGTAACTATCAGGTAGGTAAGAGCAGACAAGAACGTGGTTATGGGCGGTCCTGGGAAATCATACGGGAGCGTATCCTACAGCGTGATCAATTCCTGTGTCAGAACCATCGCCGGCAGAAGATAGCGAAGAAAGCGACCAGCGTTGACCACATAATCCCAAAAGCTCATGGCGGTACTGATGACGATTCCAATCTTGAGTCGTTGTGTTGGGAATGCCACAGAGCGAAGACAGCAAGAGAGCGTATTCGATGATAATATTCACTGCTGTAATGCATAAGAACAGTTTCTACATTCATGCAGATACCCGGAAGGAATTTTGGGTGTTTTTAAGTAAAACACTGGGATGGGGCAAATTTGAGTTAATTCGCCCCTCTGACGAGTTTAGCCCTACTGGAGGGTTGTTTGAATTAGTCGAAGTGCGTTCGGCAGATTCAGAACCCCCTGAGTCAGTAACTGTAGGGTCAAATGTTTTATGGCGTCTCCCGGAAGCTCTCGGAGTTTTGAAATCAATCCCTTCTTCTGATCTTCAGATATATTTGCGACACGGATTATATCCTCAAGGGCAACAATCGTGTCATTGTGTAACCGAACGGTTTGAACCTTAAGGATCGCACTTAAGCCGCCATCATCAAGAAGAAAATCAATTCCTTTCTCTGTAATGTTGCAGTACGGGGCGTTGAAAATAAAATCAACGCCAGCCATGGTTTCGCTGCGTACGAAGGGTGTAGAAACAAGACCATGCATTTCAAGGTATAGCATGCACGCCACAAAGTGATCATAGTTATCAAACTTCTCAATGAGGTCTCGCTCCTGTGCCTTGTTTAAAGAGTTAGGAGCACAATCTATAAGAGCGTTGAGGATCTCAAGTTGTAAGGCTCTATCATATTTTCTGGTTTTATCCATTTCTTAGACTCCATCGTTTATTTATTGAGATTAACTGAAGACACTATGCTGAACATCCTGATGGATGACCAGTATCTGCTTTTGCATGCTTTCTTGCTGTCATCTTCAAGGGGGAGGGGGGATCAAATCCCTGACCCCTTTCGCGCTTCAGGACTGCCGCCTGAAGGCCATTTTTGCACGTCATAAATAAGGATCTTTTTTCCGGTAGGTTTCACCTATTAAAAGAGGAGTTATGGCTGGTGGAATTCGATCGTCTGGAGGGGGGAGAAAACCCATCTTACCCGCCGGGCAAAAAAGTAAATTAACCCGAATTGCACCTCCTGCAGAGTTAATGGGGGAGGCTGCTATAAGAATGTGGAAGACCCAGAGCAAAATCCTGATCGAAAGAGGCGTATTTGAACTTGAAGATGCACCCTTACTTTTAGCCTACTGCAATGCCTTCCATCTCATGCTTGAAGCTGAAAAATTACTGGCTTCAGGGCTGACAACTGAAAGTGAAATGGGAGGATTAAAAAAACATCCTGCAGTTAACGTCCGAAATGATTCAGTTTCCCAGATTGCCCGTCTGGGCTCACTTCTGGGGTTAGATCCGCTCAGCCGTATCAGAATGACCAGTGGCAGAAATGCTCCTGACGATGACGGGAATGAATTTGATGAGTTTGACTGATGGCTACATATCCGAACGTCAATGCAGCGAACCAGTATGCAAGAGATGTTGTTGGCGGGAAGATCCTTGCTTGTCAGTTAACTGTGCTTGCCTGTCAACGACACCTTGATGATTTGGAACGTGCGAAGGATCCTGACTGGCCTTACCGGTTTGATAAAAACAAGGCCGAGCGATTTTTGCGCTTTGCTCAGAAGATGCCTCATACGGCCGGTGAATGGGCCAGGAAGAAACTACGCATAGAGTTTGAGCCCTGGCAAAAGTTTGCTCTTGGTGTGCCATTTGGTTGGGTTAATAAGAAGTCCGGATTCCGCCGTTTTTCTGAAATATATATTGAGGTTCCCAGGAAAAATGGGAAGTCCGCAATTGCAGCTGCCGTTGGTAATTATATGTTTTGCGCTGATGGGGAACATGGTGCAGAAGTGTACTGTGGCGCCACTACAGAAAAACAGGCCTGGAAAGTCTTCTCTCCCGCTCTGCAAATGGTAAAAAAACTCCCTGCATTGCGACAAAAATACTCAGTCAAACCCTGGGCAAAGAAAATGACCCGTCCGGATGGCTCTGTTTTTGCGCCAGTCATCGGCGATCCTGGTGACGGCGATTCCCCTTCATGTGCAATTATTGATGAATATCACGAGCACCAAACAGATGCTCTTTATACGACTATGACAACAGGAATGGGGGCAAGGGAACAACCTATCACTCTGATCATTACAACTGCGGGTTATGACATTACTTCTCCGTGTTATGAGAAACGTGCGCAGTTGGTGGAAATTCTACGCCGGAATCGGGTGGGAGAAGAAAACGAAACGATTTTCGGTATTATTTACGGTCTTGATGATGATGACGACTGGACAAAACCTGAAGCATTAATCAAAGCAAATCCAAACTTTGGCATTTCCGTAAAAGAACACTTCCTGCGCGCAAAGCAATTGCTTGGAATATCTAACCCCAGCCAGACGAACAAAATTCTTACCAAGCATTTTAACCGGTGGGTAAGTGCCAAGACGGTTTTCTATGATCTGCAAAAATGGATGGCTGCAGCGGACAATAGTCTCAAGTTGTCTGATTTCGCCGATGAAGATTGCTGGTTGGGGATAGATCTTGCGTCCAAGGTTGACCTGAATGCGGTCGTACCAGTATTCAGACGGGAAGTGGATGGTATTACGCATTTCTACTGTGTCAGTCCGATGTTCTGGGTGCCTGAAGATACGGTTTACTCACCAGATCCCACATTGAAAACCACTTCTGACCGCTATCAGTCATTTGTTAAACAAGAGGTTCTGATACCGACAGAAGGTGCGGAAGTGGACTATCGGCTTATTTTTGAGTCAATCCTTCAATTACGTCAGCGTGTAAAAATCGTTCAGTGTCCTATTGATCCTTACGGTGCAACATCATTACGACACATGCTTGAAGAGGAGGGGCTGGAGCCAGTTGAGATCAGGCAAAACTTCACCAACATGAGTGACCCTATGCGTGAAATTGAGGCCGCGCTGGCATCAGGACGTTTTCATCATGACGGCAACCCTATCATGAACTGGTGCATCCAGAATGTTATTGGGCGTTATTTGCCTGGAAGCGATGATATTGTCCGCCCCGGCAAGGAGGGGAAGCAAAATAAAATTGATGGCGCTGTAGGATTACTTATGGGGATCGGACGGGCCATGCTGAACAGTACAGTAAGTAAATCGGCTTATGATGAGGAAGATATTACATGTTAATCACAGTCCTGAGTTTTATTCTCGGCCTCGTTGGAGTCGGCTTATTGTCGACCGGTGCCTGGCTTATTTCACCCTCCGTCGGATTTATTACTGGCGGTTTGATTTGTCTGCTGTGGTCGTTTTTAATTGCGAGATCCTTATCTACAGGATTTCACAAACCAGGGGGTGAGTAATGTTTATCCCCCAGATGTTTCGGGGTAAATCGCGATCAGGAAGTGGATTCTGGGAAACCATGCTGGGAGGAGTGAGTTCGAGTCAGAGTAAGGCTGGGATAATCATAACTCCTGAAACTGCGATGGCATTATCAGCTGTTCGGGCATGTGTAACTCTTCTGGCTGAATCTGTAGCGCAACTGCCGTGTGAGCTTTACAGACGAGGTGCTAACGGAGCCCGTAAGCGAGCTACTGACCACCCAGTTTATGATCTTGTACATTCCCAGCCTAATAAAAAGGACACCTCTTTCGAGTATTTTGAGCAACAACAGGGCTTGTTAGGGCTGGAGGGCAATTGTTACTCGATTATCGACAGGGACGGGAAAGGTTTCCCGAGGGAACTAATCCCGGTTAATCCCAAAAAAGTCATCGTCCTGAAAGGGCCAGACGGGATGCCCTATTATGAACTCCCCGAAATTGGCGAAACGTTGCCAATGCGCATGATGCATCATGTGAAAGTATTTTCGCTCGACGGTTATATCGGCAGTTCTCCAATCCAGACAAATGCGGATGTACTTGGGTTAAACCTGGCTGTGGAAGAACATGCTGCTCAGGTTTTTCGTCGAGGTACGACGATGAGTGGTGTTATTGAGCGTCCAAAAGAAGCCGCGACAATAAAAAACCAGGATGCAATAGACAGACTGCTGGCAAAATGGACGGATCGTTATTCTGGTGTCAGGAATGCTTTCTCTGTTGCACTCCTCCAGGAGGGGATGAGTTATAAACAGTTATCTCAGGATAACGAGAAAGCTCAATTATTGCAGTCCCGACAATGGGGCGTGGAAGAAGTGTGCCGTCTCTATAAAATCCCGCCTCATATGGTGCAGATGCTGGAGAAAGCCACGAATAACAACATTGAGCACCAGGGGCTGCAGTTTGTGATGTATACGCTGTTGGCCTGGCTGAAGCGTCATGAAGGCGCATTAATGCGCGATCTGCTTTTACCCAGCGAGCGCAGTGATCTGTACATTGAATTCAATGTTTCTGGCCTGCTGCGCGGGGATCAGAAGTCACGTTATGAATCTTATGCATTAGGCCGCCAGTGGGGGTGGTTATCGGTTAACGACATTCGCCGCATGGAGAACCTTCCACCCATCGCCGGAGGGGACAAATACCTGACGCCTCTGAATATGGTCGACAGTAAACAAATCTTACCTGGCGATAACACGCCAACAGCAAAACAACTGGCAGAGATCAACTCTATTCTGTCCAGAAACTGAATATCACCCGCAGTGCGGGCTGACCTGGTAAACATCATGACAAAAAATTTAATTAATCTGCCGCATCTGGCGGCTATGGTCTTTGGTGTACCACATTACGTGACACGACAGACAATGGATTCTGTAAAAGCTGTGCTGGTTCCCCGTATTCAGGGAATATCAGAAGAGGCTGGAATTCACATGACGCAGGATCCTGATAACAATCAGGCGCCAGATTTGGTTCAACCAGCTGGTGGAATGGCAGTTATTCCTGTTCACGGCATTCTGGTTCCGCGTCGTGGGCAAATTACTGCAATGTGTTCTGAACTTACCAGCTATGAGCGCATACGTAGCCAGGTGCATGCTGCATTAAATGACCCTTCTATCAGTGAAATTGTGCTGGATATAAATTCTGGTGGTGGTGCGGCGGTTGGATGCAAGGAACTGGCCGATTATATTTTCCAGTCACGTCAAACTAAGCCTATTACTGCAATTGTGAACTACAGCGCCTATTCTGCGGCTTACTTTATCGCTTCGGCCTGCAGCAAAATTGTAGTCAGCCAGACCAGTGGAGTCGGCTCGATTGGAGTGATCATGGAACACCTGGATACTTCCAGGATGGAAGAGCAAATGGGGTTAACATTCACCACGATTTTTCGGGGAGATAACAAAAATAACGGTACACAACATGAGCCACTGAGTGAAGACGCTCGGGGAATGTTCCAGAGGATGATTGACGATATGTACGAGACGTTTATTACCTCTGTAGCGGAATACCGGAATCTTGCCCCTCAGACGGTGATTAACACGCAGGCCGGAATCTATTTCGGCGCTGATGCCATTTCTGCTGGTCTTGCCGATGAAGTTTCGGATCCTCAGTCCGCAATTAATGCCATTGCGGCAAAGTACAAACAACCTCAAAGAACCACTGCCATAAAGTTGCAGGCAGCCGCGATGGACCTGCAAACAAGAATGTAACCCGGCGCTAACGCGTCATTACCAGAAAGCAGCCTGTTGGCTGCTTTTTTTATGCCAAAAAGAGAGAAAAAACATGGATCATATTGAAGAGTTGCGTCGTGAACGTGCGGGTATTAATCAGAAGGTTCAGGTACTGGCGGCAGTAGAAACTGGTGGCGGTACGCTGACAGCGGAGCAGTTAACCGAATTTGACAGCCTGCAGCAACAGTTCACGGATATCAGCGCCAAGATTGAACGTCTGGAAGCGGCTGAACGTGCGGCAGCGCTTGTCGCCAAACCGGTTAAAGGCACACAGCAGGCTCCAGGTATCAGCATTAAGGCTGAGCCAAAGCAATATACCGGCGCAGGCATGACCCGTCTGGTGATGTCGATTGCGGCAGCACAGGGTAACGTCCAGGACGCTGCAAAATTTGCAGCTGAAGAACTGAATGACCAGTCTGTCTCGATGGCCATCAACACTGCCGCCGCGTCAGGTGGCGTTCTTATTCCGCAAAACCTTCACAGTGAGGTGATCGAACTGCTGCGCGATCGCACTATCGTTCGTAAGCTGGGCGCGCGCTCCATTCCGCTGCCGAACGGCAATATGGCGCTGCCGCGTCTGGCCGGTGGTGCGACGGCGAGCTACACCGGGGAAGGCAAGGATGCGAAAGTATCAGAAGCCCGCTTTGATGATGTGAAACTCACTGCGAAAACCATGATTGCGATGGTGCCAATCTCCAACCAGCTGATTGGTCGTGCTGGCTACAACGTAGAGCAGCTGGTTCTGCAGGATATTCTGACCGCGATTTCTGTTCGTGAAGATAAAGCCTTTATGCGCGATGACGGTACTGGTGATACGCCTGTCGGTATGAAAGCGCGGGCAACTGAGTGGAACCGCCTGCTGCCGTGGGAAGCTGCTGCAGAGGTTAATCTGCAGACGATTGATACCTATCTCGACAGCATCATCCTGATGGCTATGGACGGCAACAGCAACATGATTAGCTGCGGCTGGGGTATGTCGAACCGTACCTACATGAAACTGTTCGGTCTGCGCGACGGTAATGGTAACAAGGTCTACCCGGAAATGGCCCAGGGGATCCTGAAGGGATTTCAGATTCAGCGTACCAGCGCTATCCCGGCAAACCTCGGTGACGCAGGCAAAGAGTCGGAAATTTACTTCGCTGACTTTAATGATGTGGTTATCGGTGAAGACGGCAACATGAAGGTGTCGTTCTCGCAGGAAGCCTCCTACCAGGACGGGGATGGCAATCTGGTTTCCGCGTTCTCCCGTAACCAGTCGTTGATCCGCGTGGTGACGGAGCACGATATCGGCTTCCGTCATCCGGAAGGTCTTGTTCTCGGGACAAAAGTGCTGTTTTAACCGGTCCTGCACGCTGTGCGACCACGGTCGCACAGCGTAAAAGCACGTAATTCCCCAGGCCCGCAGCAGCGGGTTTTTTCTTTTCAGGAGCAAAACGATGACGACGAAAGCGGCAAAAGCAGCGGCAGCGGCGGCTGCAGCCGGTGATGTGAAAAAGCCGGATGAACTGACGCCGGAAAATACAGTGGACGGGGATGGCGGTCAGAATACTGCAGCGGGTTCAGGTGATACAGGTGTTGATCTGACCGGAAGTGAAACTAACGGGGCCACGGGCCTGACGGGAGCAGAAGTGGCGCGGAAAGCGGTTTTTTTCCTGGGGCCCTATCATCGTTATTCACGCGGTGATACGGCCTGTTTTGATGCTGAGTACGCAGAGAAACTGGTAGAACGCCATATTGCGGTATGGCCAGAAGATGCGGAAAAGGCGCTGAGTCCCCGCAAGGGAGCCGATGACCATGATACTGACATTGGATGATGTGAAAACCCAGCTCCGTCTGGAGCCGGATTTCACGGAGCATGACGACATGCTCACTAAAATGGTGGCGGCAGCGCAGAAGAGTATTGAGCGTGACTACTACTGCAAACTGGTGGGAAGCGATGACGAACTGCAGGCGCTGCCGGAAGGGGTACGCGGTTTTGTGGCGGATGAAGATATCCAGCTGGCCATGCAGTATCTGGTCGGGGATGCGTATCTGAATGGTTTCACTGGTCAGTGGCTGGAGACGGCTGCGGTCCGGCACCTTCTTTTCCCGTTGCAGGAGAACACGGTATGAGCCTGAAGCCGGAAGAAATGACCTGCCGTCTTTCGATTGGGTATATGCAATCCGGCCGGGGGCCGCTGGGTGAACATCTGCCGGAACAACTGGTCGCGACCGGGAAAGCCTGGGCGAAGCGCGAGCTGGTATCGGGCAGAAAGGTCCGCACACTGGATCAACAGCAGGTTGTTGAAACGTGTCTTTTTACCACTCATCCGAACCTGAATATTGATATCGACTGGAAAATAACGACGTCTGAACGGGTTTATATCGTTCGTAACGTCGAACGTCTTGCGGACCGCATCATCATCACAGGGGAGGCAGACGCACGTCATGATCGAGCTGGCATTAAAGACAGCACTTGAACGCCTGACCGGGCTGGATGTTTATCCTCTGCTCCTGCCTGATGAGCTGCAGGAGGGGATTACTTACCAGTGTATTTCCGATCCGGAGCTGTACGCCGGACTGTTGCGCACAGGTCTGATTGCGGGCCGCTTCCAGATAGCGATTCAACTGCTTAATGACTACACCCGCCTGTTACAGCTGGATAAGAAAATCAGCGCGGAATGGACCGCTATCGTGCATGGCCAGCTGGAGGGTTTTCCCGTGCAGAATGTGGTCCGGGGTGGAATACAGCAGAGTAAAACGGTACTGACCAGCGGCAATATTCAGTACCGGCTCGTGCGGGATTTTACCTTTCACTACCGGGACGCCTCACCATGATCACTATGGACGTAAAAGGGCTGGACGAGCTGGAGCGGCAGCTTACTGCGCTCGGTGAAAAGGTCGGCACGAAGGTGTTACGTGATGCAGGGCGTGAGGCGCTGAAAGTGGTGGAAGAAGACATGAAACAACATGCCGGCTTCGACGATGCGTCCTCTGCAGAGCATATGCGTGATTCCATCAAAATTCGCTCTTCCACCCGGAAAGGTCGCGGAAATACGGTGGTCACCCTTCGGGTTGGCCCCAGCAAAAAGCATTACATGAAAGCGCTGGCCCAGGAGTTCGGGACGGTTAAACAGGTTGCCGATCCGTTCATCCGTCCGGCACTGGATTACAACGTCCAGAAGGTTCTGCGCATTCTGACCGTAGAAATCCGCAATGGCATTCAGAACAGGTAGCAACCGCTGCCCACTATTTAAGAGAGAATCATTATGGCTGATGAAAATAACACGCCAAAATCATCCCCTGAGTACGCAATGCTTCCTGCCGGGACGGTGGTGAAGTTTGGGGAGGTAGGAGCCGCTGTAGCGGCGTTGAAACCGCTGATTAACTGCAAGGCGCTGGGCGCGACAGGTCAGACGGGAGGATTTGTCGACTGTACCACCCTGCTGGACAAGAGTAAGCAGTCGGTGTCAGACCTGCCGGAAGGGCCGGAGAAATCGCTGGGCTTCATTGACGACCCGGAAAACGAAGATTTCACCGCATTCCTCAATGCAGCGGAACAGCGTAAGACCGTTCAGTTTTATATTGAGCTGCCGAACAAACGAACGGCCTCAATGATCCTTGCGCTTTCAGGCTGGCAGATGAACGAAATCACCGCCCCTGCCAGTGAAGTTATCCAGATTACGGTGCAGGGTAAGCAAAACAATATTAAATGGGGGATCGCCGCCCCGGCGCCAGATGCCGGAGCGTAATCCGTTTCCCGTTACACACCGCCTCCGGGCGGTTTTTTTTCGTCTGAAAAACAGGATACACCATGTCTGAATTTAGCCTCTCCGAACTGAAAAAAGCCCTGCTCAGCGCAAAACCCTCTCCAATTAAAACCGAAATCTTCGGTACAAAGGTTTACCTGCGCCGACTGACGGCGGCTGAGCTTATTGATCATGAAGATGCGCTCATCGAGGCGCAGACCTCTGGCAATGCCCGCATGGCGTCTGAACTGAGCGTACAGATTGTTATCGACAGCCTGGTTCAGCCTGACGGCTCACCGATTAAAGCCAAAGACAAACCCACGGCGAAGGAGCTGCTGGCGGCACACGATAACGTTGCGCTTCTGGATGCCATCGACAAAGTGAAAAAGCACGGCATCGGTAAGCTGGATACCGCCGAAAAAAACTGAGTGACTCGCCCTGGCTGGAGCTGATTTTCTGGCTGGCCGACCGCTGGGGCGAGCCTGACCCGTCAAAAATTGCGGCGCTTCCGGCTGACACGCTTTTTCACTGGCGTGCTTTCTTCCTCAAACAGGGCATTTTCAAAAAGCCTTCGCCAGAAGGTTCTGACAATAACCCGCCCCCTGTAAAATCCACCACCGACGCCGTGAATCCGAGTCTGGATGCGCAGTGTGCGGCAGTCATGAAGGTATTAATGTAATGGGTGACGTTGCCTCTCTTGCCGTTGGGCTGCATCTGAATGCAGCGAACTTTAAATCGCAGCTGATGAGCGCCTACGGCAGCGCTGAGAGTCAGTCACGCCAGTTTAACCGCAATGCCCGGGCTGATGCGAAAAAGACGGAGGATGCCTATAAGCGTGTTTCTGCTTCGGTATCAGGGCTGGCTGGCAGGCTGGCAGCTTTTGCCGGGGCGGGGTTATCGCTGGGCACCATTATCAGCACCACGCGGCAGTACAGCCAGTCGTTGTCGGATTTGCAGGCTATCACCGGCGCCACCAGTGCGCAGATGAAACTGTACGATCAGGCGGCGCAGGAAATGGGCCGCACAACGGAATACAGCGCATCACAGGCCGCTGAGGCCATTAAGTTGATGGCTTCGGCAAAGCCTGAACTGCTGAGCACCTCTGCGGGGCTGACTGCGGCGACCAAAAGCGCGTTAACGCTGGCCCAGACCGCGGGTACCACGCTTCCGGATGCCACCCGAACGCTGGCCCTGTCATTAAACCAGTTTGGGGCGGGAGCCAGTGAAGCCGACCGGTATATCAACGTGCTGGCTGCTGGCGCGAAATTTGGCTCATCGGAGATAGCCGATACTGCTGCCGCGATTAAAAATGGCGGGGTGGCAGCGGCACAGGCTGGCGTAGGTTTTGAAACCCTCAATGCTGCCATACAGGTACTGGCAGAGCGCGAGGTTAAAGGCGGCGAGGCCGGGACCGCGCTGCGCAACGTGATCCTGAATCTGGAGAAGGGAACCGATAAGACCCTGAAGCCTTCTGTTGTCGGGCTGAGTCAGGCGCTGGAGAATCTGGCGGGAAAAAACCTGTCAACCAGGCAGGCCGTAAAGCTGTTCGGGGTGGAAAACCTCAGCGCGGCTTCCATCCTGGTGCAGAACCGCGAGAAGGTGGAGTCGCTGACCGCCGCCCTGACAGGTACGCAGACCGCGCATGAGCAGGCAGAAATCAGGGTAAATAACCTGAACGGCGATCTTCTCAGCCTGACTTCGGCTTTTGAAGGTCTGATTATTAAGGTGGGACAGAGCGGAAACGGACCGCTGCGCAGTGGTGTTCAGACCGTTACCGATGCCATTAATGGCCTGACGGATAATTTCAATACAGTAGCCAGCGTTGCGCTGTATACGCTGATTCCTGTTCTGGCGACAAAACTGACGGCAGGTATCAGGGGGAACATCGGTGCCTGGGTTGAGCAGCAGCAGGCAGTCAGGGCCAGCGCGATGGCGCAGGCCGATATGGCGCGAAAAACGCTGGAAAGTACCGCCGCCACGCTGGCACAGAATAACGCAGAATTCGGGCGTTATCGGGAAATGGAGAAAAGTGCCAGACAATTTGGCCTTAACGTGAGTTACCAGAGCGAGTTTAACCGCTTAATCCGGCAGGAAACCGAGCAGACACTGCTCTCCACCCAGGCAAAGAGCCAGCTGAATGCTGCCAATAAACAGCTTTCCGTTTCAGCCCGAGCGGCCTCTGCAGCAGTAGGTATGGTCAGAGGGGCGCTGGCACTGGTTGGCGGTCCGGTGGGGGCGGCGATGCTGGCCGGTTCGGCGTTGCTCTATTTCCATAATCAGGCGCAGGATGCCCGTCAGTCAGCGATTGATCTCAAAGATGCTGTTGTTGAAACCACAGCTGCTCTGATGAAGTTATCTGAGAAACAACTGGCTGTAAAACAACTGGATCTTACCGACCAACTAAATGACCAGTTAGATGAGCGAGGAAAACTACAGAACTACCTGAATTATGTGAACAAGCAGATCGAACAGTCCAATAAACAGGGATGGATTGGTGATTTTCTTGGTAATAAGAAAGATATGCAGGAAGCGCGCCAGCGTACCGAAGCGGCTCTCGAGTCGATGGATCAAGGTATAAATAAAACCCGCGATAATCTGGAAAACGTGGGTAAGGCCAGTTTCCTTGTTCAGACGGGGATCGCTGATTATGCCAGTCAGCTGGCCAGTGATATCAAGACGATAACAACCAGTACAACATCAGAAAGTGGACAGGATACTCCTTCCACACCCTGGACAGGTCAAGACGGTGACAGCGGTAAGGGGCAAAAGGCAAAGGTTAACCAGTATGATCAACTGCGGCGTGAAATCGAAGCGGCGCATACCTCAAGTCTCGGACGTATCAACCTGCAGGAGCAGGAAAGCGCCAGAAAACTCCTTGAAGCCGCCCGCGCTGACGGAGCCAGCGAGGCTGATATTCAGAAGACGCTGCTGCTGAATGCTGAAAACTATCAGAAACAGCGCCTCGAACTGGCAGAACAGTATGCGCCAGCCAGAGCCTCTCTGACGAAAGAGCGCGAAGCGAGCCAGGAGCTGAAGTCGCTCCTGAATGCCCGTCTTCTGGATGAAAAGGAATACCAGACGGCCAGAATCACGCTGGCACAAAGTACGGCCCGCGAACTGTTACAGGCACAGGCAGCGGCAGTGTCTGCCCCTCTGATTGATATCGCCGGGACGGTTGATCCGCTGGCAGAACTGCGCAATCAACTGGCCGAGCGTCAGTCACTGCTGCAGGCTTTTTACCAGAACGATGCGATCAACAAAGAGCAGTACGAACTGCTGAAGCAAAAGGCTGACAAGGATTCTGCGGATGCGCAGTACCAGACGGCGGTGGAGCTTTATAAGTCGCAGGGAAACCTGAACAGCCTCGCTATTGGCATGTTAGAGACCACCCAGGAGCGTTCCACTAACATGCTGACCGGCATGCTGGTAAACACCCAATCACTCCGGGACGGGATGATTGGGTTATTTTCCTCCCTGACTCAGTCGGTGATTAAAAACCTTGTCGATATGGCAACGCAGGCGCTGATTACCAACACCATCCTGAAATCCATTATGGGCATCGGCGGCAGTCTTTTTGGCGGCGCAGCCACTGCGAGTACCGGCACGGCCATCAGCAGTTTTGGCAGCAGTTTTAGTTTTAATGAGAAGGGCGGTGTTTATGACTCACCTTCATTAAGTGCCTACAGTAATGGCATCTATGACAGCCCGACCCTGTTTGCTTTTGCAAAGGGGGCAGGCGTGTTTGGTGAAGCAGGTCCGGAAGCCATTATGCCTCTGGCAAAAACGACTGACGGTACGCTGGGTGTCAGGGCGCTGGGTGACCCGGGTTCCTCTGGTGGTGGTATGAATGGGGGGATTGCTTATTCACCTGTGTATCACATTGCCATTCAGAATGACGGGCAAAACGGGGAGATAGGGCCGAAGGCATCGCAGATGCTGGTCAAAATGATCGATACGCGTGTCATGAGTATCCTGAGAACTCAGGGACGTGATGGTGGCATGCTGGCGGGAGGATAAGTGAAAACCTTTCATTGGGCACCCAGGGAGGGGATGCAGTCTTCTGTTTCCCCTTCGGTGACAACCATAAAATTTGGGGATGGCTATGAGCAACGTCGCCCGACCGGACTCAACCATCAGTTAATTAACTTCCAGCCTGTTTTCCGTATAACGTCGGACAATTCCCGCACCGCACTTGAAGCGTTTCTGGCCGAGCACGGAGGATATAAAGCCTTTCTGTGGCGACCGCCAAAATACAACCGCACGCTAAAAGTTGTCTGCCGGGAGTGGTTTGTTACGGACAACGTCACGTATTCCGATTTCAGCTGTAAATTTGAGCAGGTCATTGCTTAAGGATCCTTATGCAAGATATTCCTCAGAGCACCCTCAACGAAACCACGAAAACCGAACAGTCGGCCCGCATTGATTTGTGGGAAATCGACCTGACGGACTTTGGTGGCCAGCGTTACTATTTTTCAAATGAACTGAACGAGAAGGGCGAGCCGGTCACCTGGCAGGGCCGGAAGTATGACGTATATCCGATACAGGGAACCGGGTTCGACCTGGTAGGGAAAGGGACTACCGCCCGCCCGACGCTGGCGGTGTCGAACCTGTTTGGCATGGTTACGGGACTTGCGGCAGATATGCAGAGCCTCGTCGGGGCCACGGTGGTAAGGCATGTTGTGTACGCCCGTTTTCTCGATGCGGTGAACTTTACAGGCGGCAACCCGGAGGCCGATCCGGAACAGGAAGTAGTCAGCCGCTGGGTGATTGAACAACTGTCAGAGCTGAAAGCCACCACGGCGACCTTTGTGCTGGCCACGCCGACCGAAACGGACGGCAGCGTGTTTCCGGCGCGGATCATGCTGGCTGATGTCTGCAACTGGACCTACCGTTCTGAGGAGTGTGGGTATGCCGGGCCGCCTGTGGCGGATGAATTTGACAAACCCACGGCAGACCCGGCAAAAGATGCCTGCAGCAAATGTCGTACTGGCTGCGAGCTGCGTGATAACCTGCCGCGCATCGGCTGCTTCCTCTCGATTAACCGTCTTTCCTGATGGATACACCCATGAAAAAAACTATCCTGGCGCATGCCGCTGCGTGTGCACCGGCTGAATCGTGCGGCTGGGTGGTGAAGACGCCTGCCGGGGAGCGGTATTTTCCCTGCCAGAATCTTTCCGCTGAACCGACAATGTATTTCCGCATGGATCCGGCAGATTACCTTCAGGCGCAGGCGGTGGGAGATGTGGTGGCTCTGGTACACAGCCATCCCGATGGCCTGCCGTTTCTCAGCGATGTTGATCGCCGCCTGCAGGTGCAAAGTGGCCTGCCGTGGTGGCTGGTCTGCGATGACCGGATATACAAATTTCGCTGCGTGCCGTTCCTCACAGGGCGGGCTTTTGAGCATGGCGTGGCTGACTGTTACACCCTGTTCCGTGATGCGTACCATCTGGCCGGTATTGAGATGCCGGATTTTGCGCGGAAGGAGGACTGGTGGAAGCAGGGGGATAATCTGTATCTGGATAATCTGGAGGCGACCGGTTTTTACCGGGTGAATGCCACAGAGGCCCAGCCCGGAGACATTCTGATTTGTTGTTTTGGTTCATCGGTTGCCAACCATGCTGCGATTTACTGCGGCGACGGCGATCTGTTGCACCATATTCCTGACCAGCTCAGTAAACGCGAGAGGTATACCGACAAATGGCAACGCCGCACACACTCCATATGGCGACACCGGGCATGGCACGAGTCTGCCTTCACGGGGATTTACAACGATTTGGCCGCCGCTTCAGCCTCAGTATAAAAACGGGGGCCGAGGCCATTTACGCGCTGGCCATGCAGGTTCCGGGGTTCCGGCAGAAAATGAATGATGGCTGGTATCAGATACGCATTGCAGGCCTGGATGTGAATGAAACCAGCCTGTCAGCCCGTCTGCACGAGCCGCTGCCAGACGGTGCCATTATTCATATTGTCCCACGCATGGCTGGGGCTAAATCCGGTGGTCTGTTCCAGGTGGTGCTGGGAGCAGTAGCAATAGCCGCGTCCTTTTTTACAGCAGGGGCTTCACTGGCAGCCTGGGGAGCAGCGTTATCTGCCGGTGCTATTTCAGCATCTTCAGTCCTGTTTTCTATGGGAGCGGCCATGATGCTGGGTGGTGTGGCGCAGATGCTGACGCCGCAGGCAAAAATCCCCTCGTCGCGGCAGACCGATAACGGCAAACAGAACACCTATTTTTCGTCGCTGGACAACATGATGGCGCAGGGTAATGCCCTGCCGGTGTTATACGGTGAAATGCTGGTCGGATCCCGCACGATCTCCCAGGAAATCAGCACACGGGATGAAGGTGGCGGGGGGCAGGTGGTGATCATCGGTCGCTGACTTACTGCAGCATATTTGTATTTACATAGAACCGCCTCCGGGCGGTTCTGTCGTTTCAGAGGGAACAGATTATGGGTAAGGGTGGTGGCAGCAGTAAAACACCGCATGAGGCTCCTGACGACCTGAAATCTAGTCAGATGCTGACGGTAGTTGATGCCATCTGCGAGGGGCCGATTGAAGGTCCTGTGGACGGGCTGAAGAGTGTCAGAATTAACAAAACGCAGGTCCTCGGCAGCGACGGTAACGCGATGGTTCATGGTGTCACCGTGGTTTACCGCGTGGGGGAGGATGAGCAGACTGCGATGGAGGGGTTCGAAGACTCCGGTGCTGAAACCCTGCTGGGTGTGGAGGTGAAGAAGTCAGAGCCGGTGACCCGCACCATTACCACTAAAACGCTGGACCGTCTGCGCTTTACCTTTGGTGTGCAGTCGCTGGTCAGTACCAGTACCAAAGGCGACCGCAACCCGACCAGCGTACAGATGCTGATCCAGTTTCGCCGAGATGGCCAGTGGCAGGTGGAGCGGGATATCACCATTACGGGGAAAACGACCACGCAGTTTCTGGCATCTGTGGTGATTGATGATTTACCGCCCCGACCGTTTGAAGTCCGCATGCTGCGCCTCACTGATGACAGCACGACAGACCTGCTGCAGAACAAAACGGTGTGGTCGGGCTATACCGAAATCATCGATGTGAAACAACGTTACCCGAATACCGCTGTTATCGGCGTAAAAGTGGACGCGGAGCAGTTTGGCAGCCAGCAGGTCACGCGAAACTATCTCCTGCGCGGGCGTATTGTGCCGGTGCCGTCAAATTACGATCCGTTAAAGCAGACTTATACGGGACTCTGGGACGGGACGTTTAAACCTGCCTGGACAGATAATCCAGCCTGGTGTGTGCTGGATATGCTGACTCACCCGCGCTACGGCATGGGAAGCCGCATTGGTGTTGCCGATGTGGACAAGTGGGCGCTGTATGCCATTGCACAGTACTGCGATCAGCCTGTTCCTGACGGTTTTGGCGGGACCGAGCCACGTATCTCCTGCAATGCGTATCTGACGGATCAGCGTAAAGCGTGGGACGTGCTGGGGGATTTCTGTTCCCTGATGCGCTGCATGCCGGTCTGGAACGGCAGCACCCTGACGTTTGTGCAGGACCGGCCCGCCGATAAAGTCTGGACCTATACGCAGAGTAATGTGGTGATGCCCGCTGATGGTGCGCCGTTCATCTACAGCTTCAGCGCACTGAAAGAGCGCCACAATGCCGCCGAGGTCCGTTACACCGACCCGAACAACGGCTGGGAAACATCCACCGAACTGGTGGAAAACGACGCTGCCATCCGTCGCTACGGTCGCAACATTCTGAAGATGGATGCGTTCGCCTGTACCAGCCGTGGGCAGGCGCACCGCGCAGGACTGTGGGCCATCACCACCGAATTGCTGGAAACGCAGACGGTGGATTTTTCCGTAGGGGCTGAGGGGCTGCGACATGTTCCCGGCGATATCATTGAGGTCTGCGACAGTGATTATGCTGGCGTGACCGTGGGCGGACGCATCCTGTCGGTCGACAGCCTTACGCGCACGATCACGCTGGACCGTGAGGTGGAGATACCGGCAGGCGGCAATGTGGTGCTGAACCTGGTGGGCAGCAATGGCCAGCCTGTTACCGTCGCGGTCACCGCACACCCCGCCCCGGACCGCGTGACCGTCAGCCAGTTACCCGATGGCGTGGCGGAGTACAGTGTGTGGGGGCTGAAACTGCCGGACCTGCGCCAGCGGCTGTTTCGCTGCGTGGCCATACGGGAAAACGATGACGGCACGTATGCCATTACCGCCGTACAGCATGTCCCGGAGAAAGAGAGCATCGTGGACAACGGGGCGACGTTTGATCCGTTGCCGGACACAGGTATCACGAACACTCCGCCTGCCGTGCAGCACCTGACCACAGAGATTCTGGCGGAGGATGGGCAGTATCAGGCGCGGGCACGATGGGATACGCCGCGTGTGGTGAAGGGGGTGAACTTTTCCCTGCGCCTGACGGTGAAAGCGGAAGATAACAGCGACCGCCTGGCCAGCAGCCTGACCCTGACCGAAACGGAGCACACCTTCCGCAACCTGACGCCGGGGCGCTACACCCTGACGGTGCGGGCGGTGAATACCCAGGGCCAGCAGGGTGAACCTGCCAGCACGGATTTCAGCATCGCCGCGCCCGCAGTACCTTCTTATGTTGAGCTGACTCCCGGCTATTTCCAGATAACCGCCACCCCGCGCCAGGCGGTATATGACCCCACGGTGCAGTATGAATTCTGGTTTACAGATACGCAGATTGCCGATATCCGCCAGGTGGAAACCGATGCGCGTTATCTCGGCACCTCGCTGTACTGGATTGCGGCCAGCAGCAGTATCAAACCCGGCAGGGATTATTACTTCTATATTCGGGCCGTGAACCAGGTCGGGAAATCGGCGTTCGTGGAGGCTAAAGGGCAGGCCAGCAACGATGCGGCGGGCTACCTGGATTTCTTCAAAGGGGAAATCACCGAAAGCCACCTGGGGAAAGAACTGCTGGAGAAGGTGGAACTGACGGAAGACAACGCCAGCAGGCTGGATCAGTTTTCGGAAGAATGGCAGGACGCGAACGGCAAATGGAATGCCATGTGGGGTGTGAAGATAGAGCAGACCAAAGACGGGAAGCACTATGTGGCTGGTCTGGGCCTGAGCATGGAAGACACGGAAGAAGGGAAGGTAAGCCAGTTCCTGGTGGCAGCAAATCGTATCGCGTTTATCGACCCGGCAAACGGCAATGAGACCCCGATGTTTGTGGCTCAGGGTAATCAGATATTTATGAACGAGGTGTTCCTCAAATATCTGACGGCTCCCACTATCACCAGTGGCGGGAACCCGCCGACCTTTACGCTGACGCCTGACGGCAAACTGACCGCCCGTAATGCGGATATCAGCGGCCATATCAGTGCGAACTCTGGTGCTCTCAACAATGTGACGATTGAGGAAAATTGCACCATAAAGGGTACGCTCCGGGCCGAGCGTATTCTTGGGGATATTGTTAAGGCAGCGGGCAGGGAGTTTCCTTACTTCATAACCAATAATGGTGAAAAACGGTACGCCAACGGGACACTGACAGTCGTGATTGAAGATGACCAGTCTTTTGACCGACAGGTTTCCATTCCTGCGATTACCTTTCAGGGGGCAGCGTATGACAGCCAGACCAGTAATGACGTATGGGATGACTGTACGCTGACTGTCAGGAAAAACGGGGTGGAGATATACAACCAGACAAGCAGAGGTGTACCGGCCGTTTTTACGCGAACACTGGATATGCCTGCCGGGAGCGGACGAATGACGCTGAGTTTCAGCGTCAGCACACGCGGTAACAGCAGCGGCTATCCATTTTCCCGAATCAGTGACCTGCTGGTTATTGTGACGAAAAAGTCATCAGCCGGGATAACAATAAGTTAATGACAGAAACCGCCTTCGGGCGGTTTTTTTATGGAGGTACTATGCCGGTACTCATATCAGGCATTCTCAAAGATGGCGCGGGAAAACCCGTACAGGACTGCACTATTCAGCTGAGCGCCAGGAAAACCAGCCCGACCGTTGTGGTTGAGGTGACCTCATCCTCGGTTACGGATGCGAATGGCCACTACAGCATTGAGGCTGAACCGGGTTATTACAGTGTGTCACTGCTGCGGGAAGGTTTTCCTCCCTCAGTGGCCGGCGACATTTACGTGGCCCCGACCGATGCGCCGGATACCCTGAATGCGTTTCTCGATGCGCCGAAGGATGCGGATCTTCGTCCGGAGGTGATGAAACGCTTTGAGGAAATGGTAAACCGCACAGCAGCGCTGTACCAGGAGGTAGAGAAGGATCGGGAACGCGCCGAACAGGCCGCACAGTCAGCAGAGCAGAGTAAAGACGCGACAGCGTTGTCTGCAACGGCTGCGGCAGAGTCACAGCGCCTGGCGGCGCTCTCTGCCGATGCTGCTGATGTGTCTGCCCAATCTGCCACAGACTCTGCCCGGCAGACAGCACAGGACGTTCTGGCCAGCGGTGCAGATGCGGACAGTGCGGCAAAGTCTGCACAGACCGCGACGGAACAGGCCGGAGTGGCAAAAACTTCCGCTGATACGGCACAGAAAGCGCAGCAGGAGGCAGGTACTTCGGCACAGTCTGCAGCTGGAAGTGCCGAAAGTGCCGCCTCTTCAGCACAAACAGCGGGTGAGCATGCAGGCAATGCAGCTGTATCTGAAACCTCAGCGCGTGAAAGCGCCCTCACGGCTACACAGGCTGCAGAACAGGGTAATAACAGCGCAGCAGCTGCAGCACTAAGTGAACAGCATGCCAGGGGATCCAGCGACAAGGCCGCTAAATCAGAGACTGCGGCATCAGCCAGTGCAGAATCGGCATCTTCAAGTGGAGCGTCAGCCCTGCAGTCAGCCAAAACGGCTGAGAACCATAAAAATGAAGCCGCTGAGAGCGCCACCCGCGCAGAACAGGCCAGAGATGAGGCCCTGACGCTGCGCGATGAAGCTAAGGAAAATGCCCTGAATGCCCGGAACAGCGCACAGGATGCTGCTGCCAGTGAGAAAGAAAGTGGACAGGCAAGGGATGAAGCACAGCTTCTTGCTGAACAGGCCAGAAGTGCAGCCTCAAAAGCCGCCGCTGATACCATTAAAGAGATACAGGAAAGTGAAGACCTCAGTGGTCCGCCAGGTCCGCAGGGGCCAGCAGGTGCAAAAGGTGAAAAGGGTGACAAGGGAGACACCGGGTTAACGGGGGCAACAGGACCAATTGGCCCTGCTGGTCCGCAGGGACCGGCAGGTGCAAAAGGCGAAAAGGGTGACAAGGGAGACACTGGGCTAACGGGGGCTACAGGACCAACAGGCCCTGCAGGTCCGCAGGGACCGGCAGGTGCAAAAGGTGAAAAGGGTGACAAAGGAGATACCGGGTTAACTGGTGCCAGAGGGGCTACTGGAGCAACTGGCCCTGCAGGTCCGCAGGGACCGGCAGGCGCAAAAGGAGATAAGGGAGATAAAGGGGATACCGGGTTAACTGGACCGCAAGGACCACAGGGGCCTGCAGGCGCTAAGGGTGCAACAGGAGCTACTGGACCACAAGGACCGGCAGGCGCAAAAGGAGCAACAGGTGCTACGGGACCGCAAGGGCCGCAGGGACCAGCAGGTGCACCAGCGGGTGCTCTTCATGCTGTAGGTACGTTTGCGCTGGCATTTTTGGAACCACCCAGAAGTCCTTTGAATCCCGGTGTAAATTTTGCAGGGAGTAGCTTACTGGCGTGTGGAATTCTAACTGACAGCGATCGTAAAGCATCATTTTGTATCTGGGGTATTAACCAAGGATATAGGTTGCCGGGTACATGGCGTTCGTGTGGGATTGTAACCACTTCATCGAATGGTATATCTGGGAATGATTTTCAATATTATGCTGGTCTTTTTCAGCGAATTTCATAGCAGGAGATTGTATGAATATTGAGGACATTCAGGCTCCTGAGTGGGCGGATAAAGAACATACAGCAATTAACTGCAGGGTTAAATTTGCAGAGTTTGATGAGTTTCTGCCGTTCACTGCATGTCAGAATGATACTGAGGAGCATGGACGCCGTATCTACAGCGAGCTTGAATCAGGAAAGTATGGAACTGTAGCCCCTTATATTGTGACTGACAAGATGGTGGAGGATTTACGAAATCAGAAACTGACTGAAATCAGCAACTGGCGGGACGTTCAGGAAAACGCCAACATTATTTTTGAATTTGGTGGACAGCGGTGGGATGGAGGCAAAGCATCGCATGAGCGTCTTGCGCCCGTGGTTATGGCTGGCAGTGCAGGACAGTTACCGGAGGGATTTTTCTGGACGGATGCGGATAACCACGATGTTCCCGTTAATTTTGCGTTCCTGCAACAGCTGGAGGCAGCGATGGTGCAGGCAATGGTAATGCACGGCTTCAGAGTTCACGAGCGGCAGCGACAGATGAAAGAAGATGTGACACAGCTGACAGATATGAGCGCCATAATTGCTTACCAGCCAGGATGGCCGGAGGAGGCATAATGAGTCGCTTTACCACGCTAGCGATACTGGAAATGCTGGTTCACTACCGATGGCGCGTATACGCGCCATTTTCGTTAATTTGCATAGAGAAAGGCCTCTGCATGTGCAGGGGCCTTTTTTTGTGGCCTGTCCATGCCCCGCTAATCGGGATACGGGCAGACAGAACGAGCACAAAGCGGCTGGTAAACTGGCGAACGTTCGATAGTGCGGGTATTGAATGATTACCAGATTTCTACTGTTCACCCCAAACGGAGGATTTTAGCTATGGGGTTCCCTTCAACTGCCAGTGATTACGTTGAAACGAGGATCTCACTCGATCAGCAGCTTATCAACCAGCAACGACTTACTTCATGCGGGTATCACGTTCACATTTCAGGGAAGGGATACTCCAGGGGGCGCTGCTTGTGGTAGAGGCATCACTTACTGCCTGCGATGACTCACTGCTGATATGTGCAATCGACGGGGAAGCGATATCGGACTCACCCTCAACCCCACCTGATTAATCTGGAGAGCGGGCGAAAGGAGGCGCTGCCAGTAGATGATGACGGATACGGTTCTGCACCCGCTATATTCTGGGTGATTACTTACATCATCAATGATGCTAGGAATGCAGAGTTTGATGATTGCCCGGCCATGTGAGCACATTATTGCTAAGTGAAGTATGAAGTGGGGTTACGTGGTTGAGGCTAATTATCATTTCTGTCTGGATTGTTAGACAAACCAATCCCTACTTTTACCGCAGCGAACAACATGATGCACAGAGTGGTAATCGCGGCAAATACCAATAAGAGACTAGTAATCATAGAGCTTCTTAATGTCAGATGAATTCAATTGTCAGACAACTGTAAAGGGAAAAGGTTCCTGGCAATTATCGTGCTTGCTATTCAAGAGGATATTACAACCCGATAGAACCTAGTTGGCTGGTAATCTGTCGATAGTTTCACCCCAATAATCCCCCTGAGTTTCCCCGTACAGAAAACAGGCATAAAAAAACAGCCGTAAAGTCTGGTTCTTAAAGGAGTTTTGGTCGGCGCGAGAGGGTTTGAACCTCCGCCCCCCGACACCCCATGACGGTGGCTACTGTTTTTAGGATTGCTATGTGCTAAAAGCGGAAATAAATAACAATTGTTCGATAATCACTTTTAGTGATCAGAAGCATTAAATCCCCTGCAGCAATATGCAGGGGCTTATATATGATGCCGGGTGCCTCCCGGTAAGTCTTTGGGTAACCTCCCATGACTCGCTGCTTCAGTCGTGCATGATGAACATTCCAGCATAGGAGTCATCAGGTTAATTAGCCCTGCCGCTCAGGAGGATTCATCATAAAAGGCAAGATAGCATGAGGAGGGTGAGAGAAATATCGGCATTTAATCAGATAACAAAGAATATTTCTCTCATGTCAGTGTAGGTATTAAAATGTTGAATATGAAAAAAAGCCTGCTGTTAGCAGGCCGTAAATATTTTTAACTCATTTTTTGTTCGCTTCTGATAAATATGGTAAGAATGCAATCAAACGTGAAGCAGAGAGCATAAAAAAAGCTATAAATATTTCCTTGCCGCATCAAGTATCTCCTGTGACGTTAACTCCCTGTCAGAAGCTACGTAAACAATACCATGAACGCCAGTTAAGGAAGGAAAGCCTGCAGACATAATCCGAAAATGCGTTTCTTCACCGTTCGGATATTCCTGCCTGATAGAGGATATATCTTCCAGAACAGTCATGACTTTACAGGATTCAGCATTAAAGAAAACAAGGACTTTTATCATATTCCACTACCCTGTTCTCTCGTGGATGTAAACAGTCAGATGCCATAAGGTAAAAGCAAAGACGTGATGCTTTCGGAGGCAGCCTCGCCTCTTACGCACTTTATTATTTAACAAGCAGTTAGCTTCTGCTTTCAGACTTTTATGCAGCAACCCTGCACTTCATCACATCGGTCAGCACACTCATAATTGCGAAAAAACATGCTGACCTGATATTAAGAATAAACGACTTTTATCTGATTTAAGTTATGGAACTGTCTACTCAGGAATAATTCTTCATCGTTATCGCAGCTCCACAAAGATTTATTTATCGCAAAGTATTACGTTTGCAGCAGCAGGACCTTTGTCACCACTGTGAATGGCGAATTCAACTTTCTGTCCTTCAAATAAGGTCTTAAAGTTGTCGCCGTTAAGCGCAGAAAAATGAACAGAGATGTCTTTACTACCATCAAGAGGAGAGATGAAGCCAAACCCTTTGTCTTCGTTAAACCATTTTACCAAACCTTTAATTCTTATGGTCATACCAACTCCTGCCACACATGATTGTATTGATAGTAAACGTATAGTATTAAACGTATGGACTCAAAAGGAGGGGATATCAGCGATAACACCTGGTAATGAGGACTACACGGAAAATGTTTAACGTTCGTCTGTACATTGAACTGATGGGATTCATTAAGGCACGGTAATTAATAATAAGCAAATTATATTTTAGCCATCCAGAGAATCTGCAAGAGAAATTAAACTGGCAAAGGCCTCAACATCCCTTCAGGGTGCCTGTGGTTGCAAATATCTACTTCTCCTGAATTTCAGTGCCTCAAAATAAATAGATTAAAACTTAACCACATGTGATACGGTGAAGCTCGTTCATTGAAAGGTTAATGGTTATGTCTATTATCAATTACGCAATGAAACTCTTCACCAATGCGTCTACCGCCACTGCCGTCTGCCCTGTTTGTGGCTTAAAATCGGCTCAACTTCTGTCAAAAATCCGGCGCAATCAGGCCATGCTTTGCCCTGGATGTAAGGCTCTGTTTATCTCCCGACGCTAGCTCGGCCAAAAAACGCAGACAAAACTCATATTCTATACTTAAGTCAAATCTCGGCAGCTGTTAAATCCCTGATGCCTTACGCCCATCCTGAGAGAACGTTTCTGAACTGATTTTGCAACTGCTCCTGCATGCTAACTCTGCATCAGAGCAATGCTATGAAAATGAACCCCAGGGCGTGGTTTAACCGCTCCCATATTCCGATGAATGCTACCGAAAGCGTAACGTTTTCGGCGAACGATCCTGCAAGTGAAAGCACTCTGCAGTCAGAACTCTTTTCGACCGCCCAGATGGAACGCTACGGTCAGAAGCTCGCCCGGACCCATAAATTATCGCCGGATAAACATCCTTATTATCTTCTAAAAAGACTCGGCGAGAATGAGGCCATCATCACCCAAAGCTGTTATGAGTTTAACGCGGGTAAAAAGACCAGCATCATGCCTGCCGGGGAGTGGTTGCTGGACAATTATTATCTTATTGAGGAACAAATCCGCACGGTCCGCCAGCACTTGCCGAAAAGCTTTGGTAAAGGTCTCCCGTCGCTGATGTCGCCGCTGAATTGCCCACGAATTTACAATATTGCATCAGAGGCCATTGCTCACGGTGACGGGCGCTGGGATGTCGCCAGCCTGACTAGCTATCTCACTGCCTATCAACAGGTGACCCCGCTGACATTAGGTGAAGTCTGGGCGTTACCGGGAATGCTGCGCCTGGCGCTGATTGAAAATCTTCGTCGTATCAGTATCGAAGTGATCAAAGCGCAGCAGGACAGAACGCTGGCTGATATGTGGATAACAAAGATTTTCGGATGTGCAGAGAATGCCCCTGGCGATTTAATCATGGTGGTTGCCGATATGGCACGCTCCCGACCTACGTTAACCAGTGCGTTTGTCGCAGAGTTGGTGCGGCGCCTGCAGGGGCATGGCAATGCGTTGTCGTTACCTCTGACCTGGGTTGATCAGTGCCTTCGGGAACAGGGGATCACCACCGACGTTCTCATACATAATTTCAATCAACAGCTTGCCGCCAGCCAGCTATCTGTCAGTAACAGCATCGCGGGTCTGCGATTACTGAGTGAAACGGATTGGGCTGATTTCGCCGAAACGATAAGTGTCGTCGAACGGGCATTACGCAATGATCCTGCCGGTATCTATCCTCGGATGCACTTCAATACTCGGGATCATTACCGGCACGTTGTTGAGGTCCTGGCCAGGGACAGTGGTCTCAGCGAGCCTGAAGTTGCTGACAGGGTGCTGACGCTTTCAGGGAACAGTGCTCCCGATACACTGGAACATCATGTTGGTTATTATCTCGCAGGCGAAGGTCGGCAGGCGCTGGACATTCATCTGTTAGCAGACACCTCAAGGCTCATGCGCTTGCGGCACAGTTTCAACAGAATAACCCTGCTGTCATGGCTTGGAAGCCTGGCGTTGTTGACAATCGCAACGACCGCAACGATTTTGCACGAAACAGCCATGCAGGGCGTAGACTGGCTGTTGATCGCGGTGATATTCCCTCTGATTATCGCTGTAACTCAGTTAATGAGCGATTTACTCAGTGACGCAACCACCCGTTTTCGCGTTCCTCGCCCATTGCCGCGGATGGATTTCTCAACCGGCATTCCCCCTGACAGCGCCACTCTGTTAGTCATCCCCTGCATGCTGACCAGCCACGAAAGTTTCAGCCAGCTCCTCACCAGTCTTGAAGTCTGCTGGCTGGGGAATGAAAACGAAAATCTCAGGTTTGCGCTGCTCACTGATTTCGCTGATTCTGCAAATGAACCCTCGCCGGAAAGCCAGATGCTGCTCAGACAGGCGATCGCCGATACGCAGGCGCTGAATCGCCGCTATCCCTCCAGCCGCCCACGTTTTTATCTGCTACACCGCCAGCCTGAATGGAACCCCGCGGAAGGAACGTGGATGGGCTATGAACGCAAGCGGGGAAAACTGGCGTTACTGAATAGTTGGTTGCGCCATCCGGGGACACAATTCGTCAGCGTTGCAGACATGCCTGCTAATCTTTTACCGGGCCACATTAAATACGTCATTACCCTGGACAGTGATACGGTGCTGCCGCGCGATACGGCGCACAAACTGGTCGCGACGATGGCGCATCCGCTGAATATGCCAGAGTATGATCCGGTACGCCAGAGGGTTGTCAAAGGATTTGGCATTTTACAACCCGGCCTTGCGGAGGAGATACCACGCAACGGTCAGGGACGTTACGCCGCCATGCGCAGCAGCATACCGGGCAATAATCCCTATTCAATGATGTCTTCGGATATCTATCAGGATCTTTTTGGGGAAGGATCGTTCGTGGGCAAAGGGATTTACGATGTTGACATTTTTATGCAAGCCACTGCCAACACCTGCCCGGAAAACTTGGTTCTCAGCCATGATCTACTCGAAGGATGCTATGCACGTTCGGGTCTGCTGAGTGAGGTGTTACTCTATGAACAGTACCCGAATAATTATCTGTCGGATGTTGCACGCCGTTCACGCTGGATCCGGGGTGACTGGCAACTGCTTAACTGGCTGAAACCACGTGTCAGAAGAGCCGATGGAACCCGGACTAGGAATCCGCTGACCGCGCTTTCTTACTGGAAATTACTCGATAATCTGCGTCGCAGTCTGGTCGCCCCTTCATTACTGGTATTGCTGTTCTTCACCCTGCTAGGGGTACCTAATCCGATTTACTGGCTGGGCGTACTGTCGCTGATATGGCTGTTGCCAACCATCCTCTGCATCACCCATGACCTACTGCATAAACCTCTGCGTCGCCGCCTGAAGCCGCATCTGTTACTGGTAGGGGCGGGCGCGCTGAAGCGTTTGTCAGGTATCGGCCTTAATTTTGCGATACTGCCGCACGAAGCCGGATATTCGCTAAAAGCGATCGCCGTGACGTTATGGCGATTGGGGATCAGCAGGCGTCACCTCAGCCAGTGGGTCAGCCACAGCCAGGACAGCAATCAGGCCGGACCCACTGTCGCGCGTTTTTATCAGGCGATGTGGCTGAATGTTGCATGTGGTGTGATGCTGATAATACTGACCGGACAATTTGCTCCACAACTGCTGGGGATTGCGTTGCCGATCGGTTTGTTATGGTGTGTGGCACCGCTGCTGATGAGCTGGCTGAGTCGCCAGCCTGCGCGTAAGGTGTTTTCGCCCAATCCGGAACAAAAACAGCTGTTGCGCCAGACAAGTCGTGAAATCTGGGCGTTTTTTGAAACCTTTGCCACAGAAAAAGAGAACTGGCTTCCGCCTGATAACTACCAGGAAATACCGCAGCCGACGGTGGCCCATCGAACTTCTCCTACCAATATTGGCCTTTCCCTCATGGCTAACCTGACGGCATGGGACTTTGGCTACCTGCCCGGCGGGGAAGTGCTACGGCGCGTGTCGCTCACGCTCGACACAATGGATAAAATGGAGCACTACCGGGGCCATCTCTACAACTGGTATGACACTCGTACGCTGGCCCCCCTCAGCCCACGCTATATCTCAAGCGTCGACAGCGGCAACATGGCAGGGCATTTGTTGACACTGCGTGCAGGGCTGTCCGCCATGCGTCATCAGCCAGTTTTAAACCGCCAACAGATACTGGCGGGACTGAACGATACGCTGGATATTCTGGAAAAACAGTGGGGTCAGAACCCGCCTGACAGCTTGCGGTTGCTGCGAAAACACTGCCTGAGCGCGGTGTCGCTCTCTCCGCAGACATTTTTCAGCGAGCTGAAAAATATGCGCACCCAGTGCAATCACCTGAACACGCTATGCCATCAGGGATCTCCTATTCAGATGCGTTGGGCAGGACATCTGGAGCATCAACTGGTTCAGCTTTGCCATGAGTGGTCGCTGCTGCTTGGTTGGTTACCCGCATCCTGGAACGAACAGACGCTGCCGACTTTGTGTGAGCTTGCCCGCGCAACATTTACTGGTGCAGGAACCCCCCCGGCGTCAGCGACGGAGCAGGCCCGGATGCGACTCAATATTATCACTGAACTTGAACAACGGCTGGATGAGCATGCCCGGATGGATTTCGCCTTTCTGTACAGCGAACCAACCAGTCTGCTCAGTGTTGGCTATAACTGTGACACGAATATGCCTGACAAGAGCCACTACGATCTTCTGCCGTCTGAAATCCGCCTGACCAGCTTTCTTGCCATTGCCACTAATCAGCTACCTCTTAAAAGCTGGTACGCGCTGGGGCGACTGTTCACCACCATTGACAATGAAACAGCCCTGATGTCATGGAGCGGGTCAATGTTTGAATACCTGATGCCGAATCTGGTAATGCCCACCTGGCCTGGCAGCCTGCTCGATGAAATGAGTCAGTCGGCGGTTATGCGCCAGATTCATTGGGGGAAAGAACGCGGAGTACCGTGGGGCGTTTCAGAGTCTGGTTATCATGCTTTTGATGTTCAGCATAATTATCAATATCAGGCATTTGGTGTGCCGGGTCTCGGCCTGCGCAGGGGGCTTGCTGATGACATGGTTGTCGCCCCTTACGCCACACTGCTGGCGTTGATGGTTTCCCCACAGAAAGCTTGTGAGAACCTGATAAGGCTGCAAAAAAATGGCGCACTTGGTGAATACGGTTTTTATGAAGCGCTGGACTATACTCCCTCACGCCTCGCAACCGGTCAGCTCTATGCGGTGGTTCAGTCCTGGATGGCGCATCACCAAGGGATGGCGTTTCAGGCGCTGGCTCATGTGCTACTTGACGCCCCGATGACTGAACGCTTCATGTCCAGTACGGTCTTCCGCTCAGCGAGCCTGCTGTTACAGGAACGCGTGCCGGATGCAGTCGATCTGTACAGTCCGCGCCGTCATTTTGAATCTCATGAGGGCAGGGTCAAACCCGTTCGCTATGAACCCCGTATTTTCTATGGCGTGGACACGCCGGCCCCGGATATTCAACTGCTGTCCAACAACCATTATCATCTGATGTTGACCACGGGCGGCGGCGGCTATAGTCGCTGGAATAATATTGCGCTCACGCGCTGGCGCAGTGATACCACCCGCGATAACTGGGGAGCATTCTGCTATATCCGCGATATACAGACGGGGAATGTATCGAGCAATACCTGGCAACCGACAGCCCACACCAGCGGGCATGACGAGGAAGTGATATTCACCGATGCGAGTGCTGAATTCAGACGCTCTTTCGATGGGCTCAGCGTCAAAACTCAGGTTGTGATCTCCCCGGAGGATGATATTGAGTTGCGACGACTCACACTGATTCATCGTGGTCGCCAGCCTCGCTCTCTGGAACTGACAACCTATGCCGAAGTAGTACTGGCGCCTGAAGCCAGCGATCTGGCGCACCCGGCATTTAGCAATTTGTTTATTCAGACGGAACTGGATCCTGAGCGTGACGCTATTCTTTGCCACCGGCGCCCGCGTTCTCCGGGTGAAGCGAGTCCCTGCCTGTTTCACATGATGGTGGTGCATGGCGATAACCGTCATAACGTTTCGTTTGAAACAGACAGGGCAAAATTTCTTGGTCGTGGCAGAAACCCTGCGGATGCCCAGGCAATAAAGGCAGGCGGGGCGCTCAGCAACACGTCGGGGTCAGTGCTGGATCCGATCCTGGCAATACGCCACGCCATCACTCTGCAGCCGGGGCAGCCGGTCACGATTGATATCATTTATGGCATCAGCGAGACCCGCCAGCATAGCCTGGCATTGCTGGAAAAATACCGCGATTACCCTATCGCTGATCGCGTATTTGAACTGGCCTGGTCTCACAGTCTGGTGGTGTTACGCCAGATGAACGCCAGTGAAGATGATGCCACTTTGTTTAATCGTCTTGCCAGCGCGGTACTTTACCCTGTCCAGGAGCTGCGCGCCGAAGGCCAGGCGATCAGCCGCAACCGGCGTGGTCAGTCCGGTCTGTGGGGCTGGGCAATTTCAGGTGATCTGCCGATAGTGCTGATCAGTATTACCAGCGAGGAAAGTATTGCTTCAGTGACCACACTGATTCAGGCACACCGTTACTGGAGACAGAAAGGACTGGATGTTGATTTGGTTATCCTGAATAACAGTCCCGGCGGCTACCTGCAGGGCTTACAAAATCAGATTATGGACTTAATTTATGCCGGGTCTGAAGCCAGTCTGCTGGACAAAACGGGCGGTATTTTTGTTCGTAATGGCGAGCATCTCTCTGCTGAGGATAAGTTGCTTTTGATGAGCGTGGCCTGTCTTTATCTTGATGACCGCACAGGTAATATCAATGAGCAGCTTAATCAGCGTACTCATACCCTTAAACCTCAGGCCAGAACACTCATTCCACGGGCTGTACGCGAGCGTAATCAACATACGGACTGGAGTCCCGATATCAGTCAGTTATGCCATTTCAATGGGTACGGTGGATTTTCTCAGGATGGTCGGGAATATCAGATTGTTCTGCGGGAAGATGCGCAGACACCGGCACCCTGGTCAAACGTACTGGCAAATGCCCGTTTTGGCACTGTGATTTCAGAGGCGGGACAGGCCTACTCCTGGTATGAGAATGCACATGAATACCGGTTGACACCGTGGGAGAACGATCCGGTGAGCGATCGCAGCGGCGAGGCGTTTTATCTGCGCGATGAAGAGAGTGGTGAGTGTTGGTCACCGACGACTTTACCTGTTCGCGGACATGGTGATTACCTGACCCGCCATGGTTTTGGTTACAGCGTGTTTGCCCATCGAGAGAATGGTATAGACAGCGAGCTGACGGTCCTGGTTGCCGAAGAGGCGCCGGTTAAACTGGCGCTCCTGACGCTCAGTAACTCTTCGGGTCGGACACGCAAACTTTCCGTCACCGGCTATGTGGAGTGGACGCTCGGAGGAACACGAACTCGCTCAGCCCCTCACATTGTGACACATGCGGCCAGACCACCTGGCGGCTGCGGAGTGCTGGCGAACAACTTTTATGGCGATAACGGTAGCGGTCGTACTGCCTTTTTTGCCGTCAGCGGTAATGACTGTTCGTTGACCGGGGACCGCCGGGAGTTTATCGGTCGTAATGGTTCTCTGCACGCCCCGTCGGTCATGAAGCTACGCAGGCTTTCAGGTAAAACGGGCGCCGGTCTGGATCCCTGCGGGGCAGTACAATCGGCGGTAACATTAATTGATGGGGATCAGAGGACGTTTATTTTTATCCTTGGCGCAGAGGAGGATCATATTCGAGCTCAGGAGACGCTTGCCCGTTATATGAATGAGGAGACGGTCCGCGAGGAGCTGAACCGGGTTCACAACCACTGGCACAATGTGCTCGATAAAATTGTGGTTAACACTCCCGACACATCGGTAAATTTACTGGTGAATGGCTGGCTATTGTACCAGACGGTAGCCTGTCGCCTGATGGCTCGCAGCGGTTACTACCAGTCCGGCGGCGCATTTGGTTTTCGCGATCAACTGCAGGATACGCTGGCGCTGAGCCATGCTGATCCGAACCGGATGCGAGAACAGATAATCCTGTGTGCATCACGGCAATTTATTGAGGGTGATGTACAGCACTGGTGGCACCCGCCACACGGCAATGGAGTGCGCACTCGCTGTTCCGATGATTATCTGTGGCTTCCGCTTGCCGTTTGCCACTATGTTGAAACGACGGGGGATATGGATGTACTGGAAACACGTATTCCTTATCTGGAGGGACGTCCGCTTCAGCCTGGTGAAGAGTCTGCCTATGATACGCCGGTGATCAGCGGTACCGAAGAGACACTCTGGTTACACTGCGTCAAAGCCATTAAGTATGGACAACAGTTCGGGGAGCATGGTCTGCCGCTGATGGGGGCTGGTGACTGGAATGACGGCATGAACCGGGTGGGGATCGAAGGCAAAGGTGAAAGCGTCTGGCTGGGCTTCTTCCTGTTCGACATTTTGCAGCGGTTTGCGGCGCTGGCTGATCGCAGGCTGGATGAAAGCGTCGCCTCAATGTGCCGTTCACAGGCTATGCGCCTGCAAAGCAATCTCGAAGCCCACGCCTGGGATGGTGAATGGTACCGGCGTGGATATTTTGACGATGGTACTCCCCTGGGGTCGAAGGCTTCACAGGACTGCCGGATTGATGCGATTGCGCAGAGTTGGTCTGTATTGTCCGGGGCCGCAAGCCCGGGACGGTGCGCAATGGCCATGCAGGCGCTGGATAAGCACCTTGTGGATAACGAGGGGGGACTGATAAAACTATTAACACCTCCTTTCGATGGGCACGGTCCAAATCCTGGTTACATACAGGGTTACCTGCCTGGTGTGAGGGAAAACGGAGGACAGTATACACATGGCGCTATCTGGGCTGTGATGGCATTTGCCCGAATGGGGAATGCCGAACGCGCTTGGCAACTCTGGTCAATGCTCAACCCGATAAATCATACTCTGAATACAGACTCGGCCGGGATTTATAAAGCTGAACCTTATGTCATGAGTGCTGATGTCTACAGTGTCGCTCCCCATATCGGACGTGCAGGATGGAGCTGGTATACTGGTTCTGCAGGCTGGGCCTGGCGTTTACTTACCGAGGAATTACTGGGGATAAAACGTTCCGGTGCTGACTTTACGGTTCATGCCAGGTTGCCGGATGGGTGGACATCTTTTTCTATGAGCTATCAATATGGCGAAAGCCATTATCAAATTAGTGTCTCACGCGGCGATGCAGAACATCGCGTGACACTGGACGGTGTTCTCCTCCCTGATGACAGAATACCGCTGAAGGATGATGGACAAAACCATATGGTTGAGATCATTCAGAACTGACACTGAGTCCGGAGGCGCATTAACGTCTGCCGTTAATGCGCTGATTATCCCTGAGAACATCAATCGCAGTTTGCATGGCGATTTTGTCATCCCGCCTTTTTTGTTTGCCCTGCATGAACTGAAGGTATTCCAGCAAGGTGCGGGTATTAATCGGTCGGCCCTGTTTACCCACAGCCAGCACGGCTTCGCCAAGAATAATTTTCACTGGCGGTAGTTGTGCCGGATACCAGTCAAGGGTGTCTTCTGATTTCATCATAAATCTCTCACGGAAGGGTAGTGTATCATAAATCAGACATTCAATTTTCAATATTTGATATCCTGATTCAGACACAACTTAACATAACTTATGCCAGTTATTTTTATATTAAAGCGTATAATAATTACTGTATTCCTCAGAGAATTATTTATGTCTTATACAAAAGGGCTCAGGTATTTTAAAGAAAGACCGGTTCATGTTGCCTGCCCGGTGTGCGCACACAAAGCTGATCAGAAAGCAGGTAAACTAAGAAAAGATGCAGTTCTTGAGTGCCCTGCCTGCGGACTGTTGTTCAGACCTTCAGAATGCTGGTGTATCGGCGGCTGATCAGCTTCTGCCTTTTAACGTAAGTGATGTCGGGAAATGACAATATTTCTCCTGTTTTGCAGTTGTCGAGGGTATGATAATGAAATCTAAAAAATCTGTTTTTATTGAAGGACATATTCTGTCGAATAGCTGTCACGGGCAGGCTGGTCAACCTTTCTGCATTCACCGGGTCAGGTTTAGTAATGGTAAATATGCGATTATCCGGATGACATCCGGGATATGTTTCAAACCTGGCGAAATTATTCAACGAAAAGATTGCGAGTGGTTTTATAAACTTACCAAAATTCGCCTTCTTTCTTTTGAGTACCTTGAGGATGATGAATCAAGGAGACAATTTACTGAATATCAATGATAAATCCATGAATTTAATAACAGCCGTTACACGTTTCGGCAGAAACGAATTATGTGTTGAGCTACAGAGTTACATCAATGTGGCCTTTAGAACTAATATGCACAGCTATATTAATACAGATATTAACTCATAGAAAACATGGAATTAATCTGGTTATTCCCTCTGTTGTTAGGCTATCCGGTTAGAGATTTAAGAAATCATTCATCCACATATCGGACTCTTCAAACATCTCCTCCAGCATGCGGTTCAGCTTTTCCCGATCGCTTTTGCTGGCATCGCTATTCAAGCCGTTCGTCTGCATCGGTTTCACCTTCACTTCGGCATCAGGGAAAATCTGGTGCACCCGCTTTGTCAGTTCAGCCAAGATGATCTCTCTGGCACCAGCTAAACCTTCCACATTTCTTTTATCGTAAACTAGTTCAACGAACATAACTTATCCCATTAATACTGTATTAATATACAGTATTAATACACCAGAAGTTTTGTCTGTCAAGATACCAGCTATGAACAGTTAAGTTTTTGGGGATTTTTTGAAATAGATTTATGGCAAAAACGCACTGAAACACTGATGGCGTCTGGTTTCGGCTAAATTCATCCGTGGGGCATGGATGGGGCAAAAGTGGTTTATGAAGTTCGTTTAAGTTCGCTAATCCTGTTTTGTCGTGATATCGCTCATCCCTTGTTTCACGCGCTCCTGGACGATCTTTATCGATATTAAAAATTATGAGTTCATATTATGAAAATGTAGCAAAAAGGGTGTTTGTGCCTGAAAAGATGAACATTCTGCGTAGCGCGATTTACGCAACAGGAATAGACTGAAGCCGAGACTCTACCAAAGATGCTAAAGGTTTTTTTATGACACAACAGCCACAAGCCAAATACCGTCACGACTATCGTGCGCCGGATTACCAGATTACCGATATTGACTTGACCTTTGACCTGGATGCTGAAAAAACCGTGGTCACCGCAGTGAGCCAGGCTGTCCGTCATGGTGCATCCGATGCGCCCCTGCGCCTGAATGGCGAAGATCTGACCCTGGTGTCAATCCACGTGAACGACGAGCCGTGGACAGAGTATAAAGAAGAAGAGGGCGCTCTGGTCATCAGTCAGTTGCCGGAACGTTTTACGCTGCGTATCGTGAACGAAATTAGCCCGGCGGCCAATACCGCGCTGGAAGGACTGTATAAGTCTGGCGATGCGCTGTGCACCCAGTGTGAAGCAGAAGGGTTCCGCCATATTACCTGGTATCTCGACAGACCTGATGTTCTGGCGCGTTTTACCACCAAAATTATCGCCGATAAAACCCAATATCCGTTCCTGCTCTCTAACGGCAACCGCGTGGCGCAGGGTGAACTGGAAAACGGTCGTCACTGGGTGCAGTGGCAGGATCCGTTCCCGAAACCGTGCTATCTGTTTGCGCTGGTAGCCGGTGATTTCGACGTCCTGCGTGACACCTTTACCACCCGCTCAGGACGTGAAGTGGCGCTGGAACTGTATGTCGATCGCGGCAATCTGGACCGTGCGCCGTGGGCGATGACCTCGCTGAAAAACTCCATGAAATGGGATGAAGAGCGTTTCGGCCTCGAGTATGACCTCGACATCTATATGATTGTCGCCGTCGACTTCTTCAATATGGGCGCGATGGAGAATAAAGGTCTGAACATCTTTAACTCCAAATATGTGCTGGCCCGGACCGATACGGCCACCGACAAAGACTATCTCGATATTGAACGCGTTATTGGTCACGAATATTTCCATAACTGGACCGGCAACCGTGTGACCTGTCGCGACTGGTTCCAGTTGAGCCTGAAAGAAGGTTTAACCGTATTCCGCGATCAGGAGTTCAGTTCCGATCTCGGCTCACGCGCGGTAAACCGTATCAGCAATGTACGTACTATGCGCGGCCTGCAGTTTGCCGAAGACGCCAGCCCGATGGCGCACCCGATCCGCCCGGATATGGTCATCGAAATGAATAACTTCTATACCCTGACCGTGTACGAAAAGGGCGCTGAAGTTATTCGTATGATCCACACCCTGCTGGGTGAGGCTAACTTCCAGAAAGGGATGCAGCTGTACTTTGAACGTCATGACGGCAGCGCTGCGACCTGTGATGATTTCGTGCAGGCGATGGAAGATGCGTCCAATGTCGATCTCTCGCATTTCCGTCGCTGGTACAGTCAGTCCGGTACGCCGATTCTGACCGTGCGTGATGACTACAATCCGTCAACTGAGCAATACACGCTGACTATCAGCCAGCGCACGCCTGCCACGCCGGATCAGGCTGAAAAACAGCCGCTGCATATTCCTTTCGCCCTCGAGTTGTATGACAACGAAGGGAAAGTGATCCCGCTACAAAAAGGCGGGCATCCGGTGAATGCCGTGCTCAACGTTACCCAGCCAGAACAGACGTTTGTCTTTGATAACGTCTACTTCCAGCCGGTTCCGGCACTGCTGTGCGAATTCTCCGCACCGGTAAAACTGGAATACAAATGGAGCGATCAGCAACTGACCTTCCTGATGCGTCATGCGCGTAACGATTTCTCTCGTTGGGATGCGGCGCAAAGTCTGCTGGCGACCTATATTAAGCTCAATGTTGCCCGTCATCAGCAGGGCCAGCCGTTGTCGCTGCCGGTACATGTGGCCGATGCATTCCGCGCAATTTTGCTGGATGAGAAAATCGATCCGGCGCTGGCGGCAGAGATCCTGACGTTGCCTTCGGTGAATGAAATTGCCGAACTGTTCGACATCATTGATCCCGTGGCGATAACGGAAGTTCGCGAAGCATTGACTCGCACGCTGGCGGCCGAGCTGGCGGATGAATTCCTCGCTATCTATAACGCTAATCATCTTGACGAGTACCGCGTTGAGCATGCAGATATTGGTAAGCGTACGCTGCGCAATGCCTGCCTGCGCTTCCTGGCCTTTGGCGAAACCCATCTGGCTGACACGCTGGTCAGCAAACAGTACCGTGAAGCGAACAATATGACTGACGCCCTGGCGGCGCTGTCCGCTGCTGTGGCGGCGCAACTGCCATGCCGTGACGTATTGATGCAGGAGTATGACGATAAGTGGCATCATGACGGTCTGGTGATGGATAAATGGTTTATCCTGCAATCCACCAGCCCGGCGAGAAACGTGCTGGAAACGGTACGCGGTCTGCTGAAGCATCGTTCCTTCAGTATGAGTAACCCGAACCGCATCCGTTCGCTGATTGGCGCTTTTGCGGGCAGCAACCCGGCGGCTTTCCATGCGGAAGATGGCAGCGGCTATCAGTTCTTGGTCGATATGCTGACTGAGCTGAATAGCCGCAACCCGCAGGTGGCGTCACGTCTGATTGAGCCGTTGATTCGTTTAAAACGTTATGATGTCAAACGTCAGGCGAAGATGCGTGCGGCGCTGGAACAGTTGAAAGGCCTCGAGAATCTCTCCGGCGATCTGTTCGAGAAGATTGACAAAGCGTTAGCCTGATAATATTGCCGGATGGATCCGGCCTACCATTCACGCGTAGGCCGGATAAGCGGTAGCGCCATCCGGCGTTTTTAACCCTGCTTACGTAGCTGAACTTCATTTTCGCCGCGTTTCATAACCCGGTTCAACACTTCCGCTTCCAGCTCGGCTAGCCGCACCGATCCCAAACGACGGGGGCGCTGAATATCCACCGTCAGATCCAGCCCGATTTTGCCATCTTCGATCAACAGCACGCGGTCAGCCATCGCGACGGCCTCACTGACATCGTGCGTCACCAGCAGCACGGTAAAGCCGTGGTCCTGCCACAGCGAGACGATCAGATCCTGCATCTCAAGACGGGTTAACGCATCCAGCGCGCCGAGCGGTTCATCCAGTAACAGCAGGCCAGGGCGGTGAATTAATGCCCGAGCGAGGGCCACGCGCTGTTTTTGTCCGCCAGACAGGGCGGCAGGCCATTCCTCTGCCCGGTTTTCCAGGCCAACGGCGGCAAGCGCATTACGGGCCGCATCGCGCCATTGACCTTTCAGCCCCAGACCAACATTATCGATAACCGTTTTCCATGGCAGCAGACGCGCATCCTGAAACATCATGCGCGTATCATCCTGAATCTCTGCCAGCGGGGTGGTTCCGGCAAGTAATGCGCCTGAAGTGGGCGATTCCAGCCCAGCCAGCAGCCGCAGTAAGGTGCTTTTGCCACCGCCGCTGCGGCCCACTACGGCAACAAATTGCCCTGCCGGAATATGCAGATCTAATTGATTCAGCACCGTATTGGCGGCGTATTGTTTGGTCACGGCGCTCAGCAAAAGCGGCGTGCCCTGATTCAAGCGAGCGGTATTCATACAGTAGCCTCCTTCACATGGTAAGCCGGGTTCCAGCGCAGCCAGATCCGCTCCAGCAGTTGGGCGCTGACATCGGCAAGTTTGCCGAGCAAGGCATAGAGAATGATGGCCACTACCACCACGTCGGTTTGCAAAAATTCACGGGCATTCATCGCCAGATAACCAATGCCGGCATTGGCTGAAATGGTCTCCGCAACGATCAGCGTCAGCCACATCAGTCCGAGAGCAAAACGTACGCCAACCATAATCGAGGGCAGGGCGCCGGGGAGGATCACATGGATAAACAGTGAAAAGCCGGACAACCCATAGCTGCGCGCCATCTCCACCAGGCCGCGATCGATATTGCGGATCCCGTGCCAGGTGTTGATGTAAATCGGGAACAGTGTGCCCAAGGCGACGAGAAAAATTTTGGCGGATTCATCAATGCCGAACCACAAAATCACCAGCGGGATCAGCGCCAGATGGGGGACATTACGCAGCATCTGCACCGACGTATCCAGCAGGCGTTCCCCCCAGCGTGAAAGACCGCTGATGAGTCCCAGCGTCAAACCTAACGAGCCACCGATCGAGAATCCGATCAGCGCCCGCCAGGAACTGATCGCCAGATGCTGCCAAAGCTCGCCGCTGGCGGAGAGCGTCCAGAAGGCTTCGACAACCCCCTCCGGGGAGGGCAGGATGCGGGTGGATAGCCAGCCCATTGACGAAGCTATCTGCCAGAACGCCACCAGGCCTACCGGCAAAAACCAGGGGGCGAGGCGCAATAACCACCTGTTTTTCGGTGTTGTCATCAGCGTGCTCCTCAGCTTTGCGCGACCTTACGGGGAATAAATTCGTTAGCTACCGCTTCGCCTTGTTGGTGCAGGCGCTGTGGCTGTGGAATTTCAGGTATCGATACATCCAGATGCGGGAACAGTAACTCGCCAACTTTGTACGCCTCTTCCAGATGCGGATACCCCGACAGCACAAAGCTGTCGATACCCAGCGCGGCATACTCGTTGATACGCGCCGCGACGGTAGGACCGTCACCGACCAGCGCGGTCCCGGCGCCGCCACGCACCAGCCCAACGCCAGCCCACAGGTTCGGGCTAATCTCCAGTTTGTCGCGTTTACCGTTATGCAGCGCGGCCATCCGCTGCTGGCCAACCGAATCCGTTCTTGAGAAGGCGGCCTGGGCTTTGGCAATCGTGTCGTCATCCAGATGAGAAATCAGACGTTCCGCTGCCTGCCACGCCTCATCCGTCGTCTCGCGCACGATTACATGTAAACGAATACCAAAGCGGATCTTGCGTCCAAGCGCTGCCGCTTTGGCCCGCACTTGCTCAATCTTCTCTTTCACCTGTTCAGGCGGCTCGCCCCAGGTCAGATAGAGATCAACCTGCTCGGCAGCAAGGTCTTGCGCGACATCGGAAGAACCGCCGAAATAAAGCGGCGGCCAGGGCTGTTGTACGGGAGGAAAAAACAGCTTCGCGCCGCGGACGTGCATATGTTTGCCGTTGAAATCCACCGTTTCCCCCTGTAACAGCCGACGCCAGATCTGGGTGAATTCAGCAGAAGCTTCATAGCGCTCGGTATGATCAAGAAACACGCCGTCGCCAGCCAGCTCCTGTGGATCGCTGCCGGTCACCAGGTTAAACAGCGCCCGACCGTTAGAGAGCCTGTCGAGCGTTGCCGCCTGGCGTGCGGCAACCGTTGGCGAGGTTACGCTTGGACGTAGCGCGACCAAAAACTTGAGCCGCTGGGTAACGGGGATCATCGAGGCGGCTACCAGCCAGGCATCTTCACAGGAGCGACCGGTTGGGATCAAAACGCCGGTAAATCCCAGACGATCGGCGGCCTGTGCGATTTGCTGCAGATAACCGTGATCGACCGGACGCGAGCCTTCTTCCGTCCCCAGATAGTGACCATCACCATGGGTTGGTAAAAACCAGAACATGTTCAGACTCATAATTTTGCTCCTGTCTGCTGAGTGGGTTGCCAGATACGCTGGCGAATATCGATTTTTTTCGGCAGCAACCGGTTGTCATAAAACAGATCGGCGGTTTGTTGTTGCAGGGCGGCAACAGAGGCGCTGACGGGCGAGATGGTCGTTGGTGGTCGGTGATCCAGATAAGACGCAATCACTGGCTCTGGCAGCCCCATGGTTTTGGCCAGCAGGGTAATACTTTGCTGGCGCTGGCTGAGGGTTAACGCATCGGCCTGGCTAAAGGTATCCAGCACGCCAAGCACAAATGCCCCATTTTTCTCGGCATAAGGACGCGCGGCGAGATAAAAGGAGCCGGTTTGTTTGAGATCTGAGCCGTCTTTCAGCACGCGCACATCACCCTGCAACAACGCGGCGGAATAGTAGGGATCCCAGATAGCCCATGCATCAACGTTACCTTGCTGGAAGGCTGCTCTGGCGTCTGCGGGGGTCAGATATGTCGGTTGAATATCGGTAAATTTCAGCCCAGCCTGTTGTAAGGCTCGCAGCAGTAAATTGTGGGCACTGGAACCTTTCTGGAAGGCGACTTTATGCCCTTTAAGCTGTGCCACGCTTTGGATCGGGCTGTTTTTGGGCACCAGAATCACTTCGGCTTTCGGTTTGGGCGGCTCGACGCCAACGTAAACCAGATCGGCTCCGGCGGCCTGGGCGAATATCGGCGGAATGTCACCGGTACTGCCGAGATCGATACTGCCAATATTGAGTGCTTCCAGCATTTGCGGCCCTGCCGGGAACTCAATCCACGAGATTTTGGTCTGCGGGTAGCGTTTCTCCAGTAGCTGATGGCTTTTAGCCAGCACCATGCTGACGCTTCCTTTCTGGTAGCCTATGCGCAGCGCGTCTGGTGCAGACTCTACGGCATGGGCGAGCGTTGAAAGTGACAGCAATCCGGTCAACGCCAGCCACGGCGTGTGACGCTTGAGCAGATTAAGCATGGGCGGCACCTCGCAGAGCATTCAATTGAGGGAGTTGGACGTCGCGACGATGCAACGCCAGCCAGAAGGTGTCGAGCGCATTGTCCAGACGCAGTTGCAGGTTGGGCGTAAACTGCGGTTTATGCTGATAATCAATCACCTGTGAATCATCAGCAAAAACACCGTGCAGGATTTCCTGGGCTTTTAACGCGCTCAGCACCGGCTTAAGCGCATAATCAACGGCCAGTAAATGCGCAACGGTACCGCCTGTTGCCAGCGGCAAAACCACTTTGCCTTCCAGTGCGCGTTCAGGGAGCAGGTCGAGTAACGTTTTCAACGCGCCGGAGTAAGCTGCTTTGTAGACTGGTGTTGCCACAATCAATCCGTCGGCGTCGTGCAGTTGTTCGACAAAGGTTTTCAGCGCAGGGCTGTCGAAGCGCGCATAAATCAGGTCTTCTGGGGCAAAGTTGTGCAGATTCCAGTGACAGACTTCGACATCCTGACCGTTCAGTTTTTCTCGGGCATATTCCAGTAACGCGCTGGAGCGAGAGGGGAAGCGTGGGCTTCCCGCCAGAGTAATGACGCGCATAATTTCAATCTCCCCTTATAACCAATTGTTCGCTTTTATTTAACATTGATAACAATTTGTGCAGTCTGGCAGAGAGATTTTGTTTATCGAAATGATTTATACGGCATAGAAAAGTTGAAAAATGAATAAAACGACAGAAGCAGGAAAACGATTGCTATTTATTGCCGCAGGTCAATTCCCTTTTTGCTCGCGATCGCACATAATACGCCCCCGGTTTGCACACCGGGAATCCAGGAGAGTTCATGTACTACCCCTTCGTTCGTAAAGCCCTTTTCCAGCTCGATCCTGAGCGCGCTCATGAATTGACATTCCAGCAGTTACGTCGCATTACCGGCACGCCGCTCGAAGCGCTTGTCCGCCAGAAAGTACCCGCAAAACCGGTTACCTGTATGGGGCTGACGTTTAAAAATCCGCTCGGGCTTGCTGCCGGACTGGATAAAGACGGGGAGTGCATCGATGCGCTCGGTGCGATGGGATTCGGTTCAATTGAGATTGGTACCGTGACGCCACGTCCCCAGCCCGGGAACGATAAACCACGTCTGTTCCGTCTGGTGGATGCGGAAGGTTTGATCAACCGCATGGGATTCAATAACCTGGGTGTTGATAACCTGGTGGAGAACGTTAAGAAATCACATTTTGACGGCATTCTCGGCATTAATATTGGTAAGAATAAAGATACTCCGGTAGAAAACGGCAAAGATGACTATCTGATTTGTATGGAAAAAGTCTATGCTTACGCTGGTTATATCGCGATTAATATCTCTTCACCGAATACGCCGGGATTACGCACGCTGCAATACGGCGAAGCGCTGGACGATCTGCTGGTGGCAATTAAAAATAAGCAAAACGATCTGCAAGCGATCCACCATAAATATGTTCCGGTGGCCGTAAAGATCGCGCCGGATCTTTCCGTCGAAGAACTGATCCAGGTTGCTGACAGTTTAGTTCGGCATAATATTGATGGCGTAATTGCAACTAACACCACTCTCGATCGTTCTCTCGTACAGGGAATGAAAAATTGCGATCAAATGGGTGGCTTGAGTGGTCGTCCGTTACAATTAAAAAGTACAGAAATTATTCGCCAGTTGTCTCAGGAATTAAATGGTCAGTTGCCGATTATTGGCGTTGGCGGTATCGACTCGGTCATCGCCGCGCGTGAGAAAATAGCCGCTGGCGCTACCCTGGTACAGATTTATTCGGGCTTTATTTTTAAAGGTCCACCATTGATTAAAGAAATCGTCAGCAATATCTGAATGCTACCTTAATCACAAACCAGGGCTTTATTTCTAGCCCTGGTTGTTTTATATTCCTTTACTGTTGCTTATTTAAACATTCTGAGCTTTTATTATTAGGGCAATAAACGAAGCGGCAAAAGGATACTGTCGTCATGGCTATGATTAAGGAAAGGAGAGAAACTGATGCGAATTAAACCCGACGATAACTGGCGCTGGTATTATGATGAAGAGCACGATCGTATGATGCTCGATTTAGCCAATGGTATGTTATTCCGTTCGCGTTTTGCTCGTAAAATGCTCACTCCTGATGCCTTTTCTCCTTCCGGATTTTGCGTTGATGACGCCGCGCTTTATTTTTCCTTTGAAGAAAAATGCCGCTACCTGGATTTAGCGAAAGAACAAAAAGCGGAACTGGTGCTCAATGCGCTGGTGGCTATTCGTTATCTTAAGCCGCAGATGCCAAAAAGCTGGCACTTTGTCGCCCACGGCATTAACTGGACGCCAGTGGTAGGGGACGCTGCCTGTGTCGATTTAAGCGATACCGATGAGCAGGTAAACCTGTTAGTGGTTGAACCGGGTGAAAACGCTGCGCTTTGTCTGCTGGCACAACCGGGCGTGATGATTGCCGGGCGCACCATGCAACTTGGCGACGCCATTAAAATCATGAATGACAGACTGAAACCGCAGACAATGGTTGACAGTTTCAGCCTTGAGCAGGCGGTTTAACTTTCCAGCCTGATTGCCGTTTTCGGCACACAACTACAGCACAGAATCGTCCCGTCATCTCCCATCGCTGATTTTTTCAGCGGGCTCACTTCGCCTTCTACCAGCCGAATTCGACAGCATCCGCAAATTCCCGCCCGACATGAGTAGGGGACCCGGATACCCTGGTTTTCCAGCTGTTCAAGCAATACCTGTTGATTATTTCCGCGAAAGGTCTGTCCCTGCCACTCGATAAGCACCGTGGCGTCGGGTTGTTGCAACGGGGCTGTATCGTCGGTTTCTGCCGCGCCATATACTCTGGCCGGACCGGTGGACAGAATTTCAACCTCGTCGCCGACGCGAATCACGCCGCTGTTACGCGCAATGAGATTCTGACCAAAATCGACATCGCCGTTATCCGTCGCAGTGCGAAAGCTTTGCAGCGTGGCCAGCGGTTCACCGGACGGATGTTTCAGGCCTTTCTCAGGGCTGACGGTGGTAAAGATGCAGCGGCTACAAGGTTTTGCCACATCAAAAATAACCTCGCCAATGCGGATCACTTTCCAGGTATCTTCTTCCCAGGCCCCAGCCCCCGAGACCACCAGATTTGGGCGGAATTGTTCCATTTTTACGCTTGCCGGGCAGCGCTGCTGTAGATCGCGCAATGACGCTTCGTTGGTCAAAAGGTACGGATAACCGTCAGCAAAGGATAAAGGAACATCATCGCGGCGCTTCACCCGGCGCGTTAGCTGCGGACCCACCCAGCGAAGCTGCACGTCACGGGAGAAAAAACCGCTCAGCCACTGGTTGATAGCCGCTGGGGCAATCCGCGCGGTAAAATGGTTGCCCCACACTTCCGTCGGTGCATCCTGCAGGGCGAAGTCGGCAAATTGCACAAGCGCGCTGCTGCCGTCTGGTGCCGTAAGATGCAATCCATCGTGGAAAGGAGAAGGGGTAAAACGCACCATCTGTGGGAACTGTCGGGCGGTAATGAACGTCCCGTCGGGTTCGGTAATCATAAAAATGCGATCAAAGGCGAGACCACTAACGTCTGCCAGAGCGTGGGTAAGCCCAATACCGCGCATTGATTTAACCGGATGAATAAAAAGTCGGGTTAACGTGACCACTGTACAGCCCCTCGAGCGAAAATAAGCCTTCAACTTTATGACATACCGCCCATATTAGCTATAATGCGCAGCAATTTTCTCGGAGTAAAAGTGACATTATGAATTCTCTGTTTGCCAGTACGGCCCGCGGGCTGGAAGAGCTGTTAAAAACTGAACTGGAAAACCTTGGCGCGCTGGAGTGTCAGGTCGTTCAGGGTGGGGTCCATTTTAAGGGCGACACGCGGCTTGTTTACCAGAGCCTGATGTGGAGCCGCCTGGCCTCGCGCATTATCCTGCCGATGGGAGAGTGCAAGGTCTACAGCGATCTTGATCTGTACCTCGGTGTTCAGGCAATCGACTGGACAGAGATATTTAATCCGGGCGCTACCTTTGCGGTGCATTTTAGCGGCCTGAACGAAACCATTCGTAATAGCCAGTACGGGGCGCTGAAGGTAAAGGATGCGATTGTCGACGCCTTTACCCGTAAAAATCTGCCGCGTCCGAATGTGGATCGTGAATCTCCGGATCTGCGTATTAACGTGTGGCTGAATAAAGATACCGCCAGTATTGCGCTCGATCTGAGCGGTGATGGCCTGCATCAGCGTGGCTATCGCGATCGCGCAGGTCAGGCGCCGATTAAAGAAACGCTGGCTGCCGCCATTGTGATGCGTTCAGGCTGGCAACCGGGCACGCCGCTACTCGATCCGATGTGTGGCTCCGGTACGCTGTTGATTGAAGCGGCGATGTGGGCAACCGATCGTGCGCCTGGTTTGCACCGTGGTTATTGGGGCTTTAGCGGTTGGGCGCAGCACGATGATGCTGTGTGGCAAGAGGTTAAAGCCGAAGCGCAGGTGCGTGCGCGTAAAGGGCTCGCTGACTACACCTCGCACTTCTATGGGTCTGATAGCGATGCTCGCGTAATTGAAAAAGCGCGCAGTAACGCCCGTCGCGCCGGAATTGCCGATCTGATGACGTTTGACGTTAAAGATGTCGCTAAACTGAGCAACCCGTTACCGAAAGGACCGTACGGGACGGTTATCAGCAACCCGCCATACGGTGAACGTCTGGATAGCGAACCGGCGCTGATTGCCCTGCACAGCCTGCTGGGACGCACAATGAAAAACCAGTTTGGCGGCTGGAATCTGTCCCTGTTTAGCGCCTCGCCGGATTTGCTCAGCAGCCTGCAGTTACGTGCTGATAAGCAATTTAAAGCCAAAAATGGTCCGCTGGATTGCGTGCAGAAGAACTATCACGTTGCAGAAACCACCGCCGACAGTAAGCCTGCCACGGTCGCAGAAGATTATGCCAACCGCCTGCGTAAGAATATTAAGAAGCTGGAAAAATGGGCGCGTCAGGAAGGTATTGAATGCTACCGCCTGTACGATGCCGACCTGCCGGAATACAACGTAGCAGTGGACCGTTACGGTGACTGGGTCGTGGTGCAGGAATACGCACCGCCGAAAACGGTCGATGCGCAGAAAGCGCGTCAACGTCTGTTCGATATTATTGCCGCTACGCTCTCGGTACTGGAAATCGCGCCAAATAAACTGGTGCTGAAAACCCGTGAACGTCAAAAAGGGAAAAACCAGTATCAGAAAATGAATGAGAAGGGTGAATTCATTGAGGTAAGCGAGTACAACGCACGTCTGTGGGTGAATCTGACTGACTATCTTGATACCGGTTTGTTCCTCGATCACCGCATTGCGCGTCGCATGCTGGGTCAGATGAGTAAAGGTAAGGATTTCCTTAACCTGTTCTCCTACACCGGTAGCGCCAGCGTTCATGCCGGACTGGGCGGCGCGCGTAGCACCACGACGGTTGATATGTCGCGTACCTACCTGGAATGGGCGGAACGCAACCTGCGTCTGAACGGCCTGAGCGGTCGTGCTCACCGTCTAATTCAGGCCGATTGTCTGGGCTGGCTGCGCGATGCCAATGAACAGTTCGATCTGATTTTCATCGATCCGCCAACGTTCTCTAACTCTAAACGCATGGAAGACTCGTTTGATGTGCAGCGCGATCATCTGGCGCTGATGAAAGATCTGAAACGTCTGTTACGTAAAGACGGGACGATCATGTTCTCCAATAACAAACGTGGATTCCGTATGGATCTCGAGGGTCTGGCTGAACTGGGATTGAAAGCACAAGAAATTACCCAAAAAACGCTTTCCCAGGACTTTGCCCGTAACCGTCAGATCCACAATTGCTGGCTGATTACCGCAGCCTGAAAGGATAAGTAAATGTCATTGATCAGTATGCATGGTGCATGGCTGTCGTTCAGCGATGCGCCACTTCTTGATAATGCGGAACTGCATATCGAGGATAACGAACGCGTCTGTCTGGTAGGCCGTAACGGCGCGGGCAAATCGACGCTGATGAAGATCCTGAACCGTGAACAGGGTCTTGACGACGGGCGTATTATTTATGAGCAGGATTTGGTTGTCGCACGTCTGCAACAGGATCCGCCGCGTAACGTCGAGGGCAGCGTGTATGACTTCGTTGCCGAAGGTATTGAGGAACAGGCTGAATACCTGAAGCGTTATCACGATATTTCGCGCCTGGTAATGACCGATCCCAGCGACAGAAATCTGAATGAGATGGCGCGGGTTCAGGAAATGCTCGATCACCACAATCTGTGGCAGCTCGAAAGTCGCATTAATGAAGTGTTGGCGCAGCTGGGGCTGGATCCTAACGCCGCGCTTTCGTCGCTGTCTGGTGGTTGGCTGCGTAAAGCGGCGCTGGGCCGCGCGTTAGTGAGTAATCCGCGCGTACTGCTGCTGGATGAACCGACGAACCACCTGGACATTGAAACTATCGACTGGCTGGAAGGATTCCTGAAATCCTTCAACGGGACAATCATTTTCATTTCCCACGACCGTTCATTTATTCGCAATATGGCGACGCGTATTGTCGATCTTGACCGCGGCAAGCTGGTGACGTATCCGGGGAACTACGATCAGTATCTACTGGAAAAAGAAGAAGCGCTGCGGGTAGAAGAGTTACAAAACGCCGAGTTTGATCGCAAGCTGGCGCAGGAAGAAGTTTGGATCCGCCAGGGTATCAAAGCGCGTCGTACCCGTAACGAAGGCCGTGTGCGCGCCCTGAAAGCGATGCGTCGCGAGCGCGGGGAACGTCGCGAAGTGATGGGCACGGCGAAGATGCAGGTCGAAGAGGCGAGCCGTTCAGGCAAGATTGTCTTCGAAATGGAGAATGTGGATTATCAGGTCGATGGTAAGCAACTGGTAAAAGATTTCTCCGCGCAGGTGCAGCGTAGCGACAAAATTGCGTTAATTGGCCCTAACGGTTGCGGCAAGACGACGCTGCTCAAACTGATGTTAGGCCAACTGCAGGCAGACAGTGGACGCATTCATGTTGGGACCAAGCTGGAAGTGGCTTATTTCGATCAGCACCGCGCTGAACTGGATCCGGATAAAACCGTAATGGACAATCTGGCCGAAGGTAAGCAAGAGGTGATGGTTAACGGTAAACCCCGCCATGTGCTGGGCTACCTGCAGGACTTCCTGTTCCATCCGAAACGGGCGATGACGCCGGTACGCGCGCTCTCCGGCGGGGAACGAAACCGCCTGTTGTTGGCGCGTTTGTTCCTGAAACCCAGTAATCTTTTAATTCTCGATGAACCAACGAACGATCTTGACGTCGAAACGCTGGAACTGCTTGAAGAGCTGATTGACAGCTATCAGGGCACCGTACTGCTGGTGAGCCACGACCGTCAGTTTGTGGATAATACCGTTACGGAATGCTGGATTTTCGAAGGCGGGGGTAAAATTGGTCGTTATGTCGGCGGTTACCATGACGCGCGCAGCCAGCAATCGCAGCATGTGGCGTTTAAACAGCCCGTTGTGAAAAAAACAGAGGAAGCTGTTGCTCCTAAAGCAGAAATTGTCAAACGTGGCACGAGCAAACTAAGCTATAAACTGCAGCGCGAACTGGAGCAACTCCCCGCACAGTTGGAAGAACTGGAAGCTAAGCTGGAAACATTACAAGCTCAGGTTGCTGACGCCGCTTTTTTCAGTCAGCCGCACGAGCAAACACAACAGGTTTTAGCTAATCTGAACGAAGCGGAACAAGAACTTGAGCAAGCCTTTGAGCGCTGGGAGTATCTTGAATCTTTGAAGAATGGCGCATAATTTAAAGGAGCACATATGTGCGAACATCACCATGCCGCGAAGCATATTTTGTGCTCGCAGTGTGACATGCTGGTGGCGTTACCGCGCCTTGAGCATGGTCAGAAAGCGGCATGTCCACGATGTGGCACTACGTTAACGGTTGAGTGGGACGCGCCAAGGCAGCGTCCTACTGCCTATGTTTTAGCAGCGCTGTTCATGCTGCTTCTATCAAACCTCTTTCCTTTTGTGAATATGAACGTCGCAGGGGTAAGCAGCGAAGTGACGTTGCTGGAAATCCCCAGCGTGCTCTTCTCTGAAGATTACGCCAGCCTCGGCACGTTCTTTTTATTATTCGTTCAGCTGGTTCCCGCGTTTTGTTTACTGACTATTCTGCTGCTGGTGAACCGGGCCGAAATGCCCGGCTGGCTAAAGGCCCGGCTGGCGCGCGTGCTGTTCCAGTTGAAAAGCTGGGGGATGGCGGAAATCTTCCTCGCCGGTGTGTTGGTCAGTTTCGTTAAGCTGATGGCTTATGGTGATATCGGCGTGGGCAGCAGTTTCATCCCATGGTGCTTATTTTGTGTTCTACAGCTACGGGCGTTCCAGTGCGTTGACCGCCGTTGGCTGTGGGATGACATTGCGCCAATGCCTGTCATTAAGCAGGAATTAAAGCCAGGCGTGCCCGGCATCCGGCAGGGGCTGCGTTCTTGTTCCTGCTGCACCGCGATTCTTCCTGCTGACGAACGGGTGTGCCCACGCTGCGAGACGAAAGGCTATGTGCGTCGTAAAAACAGTTTGCAATGGACGCTGGCGTTATTGTTCACGTCAATCATGCTTTATCTTCCTGCCAACATCCTGCCGATCATGATCACCGATTTGCTCGGCTCCAAATTGCCGTCAACGATTCTTGAAGGCGTGGTTTTGATCTGGAGCGAGGGTTCTTATCCGGTGGCGGCTGTTATCTTTATCGCCAGTATTATGGTGCCGACGTTGAAAATGATTGCCATTGCCTGGCTATGTTGGGATGCCAAAGGGCACGGCAAACGTGACAGTGAACGTATGCACTTGATTTATGAAGTGGTGGAATTTGTCGGTCGCTGGTCAATGATCGACGTTTTTGTGATTGCGGTACTCTCTGCGCTGGTGCGTATGGGAGGGTTAATGAACATTTATCCTGCAATGGGTGCTTTGATGTTTGCTTTAGTCGTCATTATGACAATGTTTTCTGCGATGACATTTGATCCGCGTCTGTCGTGGGACCGTGAACCAGAACCAGATCATGAGGAGTCCTGACAGCATGGAATCTAAAAGTGGGGAAGCCAAAGTGCAGAAGGTGAAAAACTGGTCGCCCGTGTGGATATTCCCAATCGTTACTGCGCTCATTGGCGCGTGGGTCCTGTTTTATCATTACAGCCATCAGGGGCCACAAGTCACGCTGATTACAACCAATGCCGAAGGGATTGAAGGGGGCAAAACGACGATTAAAAGCCGCAGCGTCGATGTCGGCATCGTTGAAAGTGCGACCCTGACGGATGATTTAACCCATGTGGAGATTAAAGCTCGTCTTAACTCCGGAATGGAAAAGCTGCTGCATAAAGACTCTGTTTTTTGGGTTGTTAAGCCGCAGGTTGGTCGTGAAGGTATCAGCGGCCTGGGCACGCTATTGTCCGGGGCTTATATTGAACTGCAGCCTGGCAATAAAGGCAGCAAGCTGGAAAATTACCAGTTGCTGGATGCGCCGCCGCTGGCACCGCCAGACGCGAAAGGGATCCGCGTGATACTGGACAGCAAAAAAGCCGGACAGTTAAGCCCTGGCGATCCGGTATTGTTCCGTGGTTATCGCGTAGGTTCGGTTGAGACCAGTACCTTTGATGCGCAAAAACGGACTATCAGCTACCAGCTTTTCATCAATGCGCCTAACGATCGTCTGGTGACCAGCAATGTGCGTTTCTGGAAAGACAGCGGGATCGCCGTGGATCTTACTTCTGCAGGTATGCGCGTAGAAATGGGATCGCTCTCCACGCTGTTTGGCGGTGGCGTAAGTTTTGATGTGCCAGAAGGCTTAGAACAGGGCGAACCGGTCGCACAACAGTCCGCGTTTAATCTTTATGACGATCAAAAAAGTATTCAGGATTCCCTGTATACGGATCATATTGATTACCTGATGTTCTTTAAGGATTCGATTCGTGGTTTGCAGCCAGGCGCTCCGCTGGAGTTCCGCGGTATTCGTTTGGGAACAGTAAGCAAAGTCCCTTTCTTCTCACCGAATATGCGTCAGGTGTTCAACAATGATTACCGCATTCCGGTACTGGTACGTATCGAACCAGAACGGCTGAAGGCGCAACTGGGAGAAGACACGGATGTTGGCGCTCATCTGGAGCAACTGCTCAAACGCGGATTACGCGCATCGCTGAAAACCGGGAACCTGGTGACCGGCGCGCTGTATGTCGATCTCGACTTCTACCCGAAAGAACCGCCGATTACCGGTGTGCGCGAATTTAATGGTTATCAGATTATCCCGACGGTGAGTGGCGGTTTGGCGCAGATCCAGCAACGTCTGATGGAAGCGCTGGATAAGATTAATAATCTGCCGTTGAACCCGATGATTGAGCAGGCGACCAATACGTTGTCAGAAAGCCAGCGTACGATGAAGCATCTGCAAACCACGCTGGATAACATGAATAAGATTACGTCCAGTCAGTCAATGCAGGATCTTCCGGCAGATATGCAAACTACGCTTCGGGAACTTAATCGTAGTATGCAGGGCTTCCAGCCGGGATCGGCAGCCTACAACAAGATGGTGGCAGATATGCAGCGTCTTGATCAGGTACTGCGCGAACTGCAACCAGTACTGAAAACGTTGAACGATAAGAGCAATGCGCTGGTATTTGAAGCGAAGGACAAAAAAGATCCAGAGCCGAAGAGGGCGAAACAATGAAAAAGTGGCTAGTGGTGATGATGGCGGTCTGGCTGACGTCATGCAGCTCCAGCGGAGAAAATAAAAGCTATTACCAGCTTCCTATCGCGCAAGGGGGCGTCCAGAGTTCCGCCAACCAGGGTAACCGTCTGCTGTGGGTTGAGCAGATTGCGGTGCCGGACTATCTGGCGGGTAATGGGGTGGTTTACCAGACCAGCGATGTGCAATATGTGATAGCGAATAATAATCTCTGGGCCAGTCCTTTAGATCAGCAATTGCGCAATACGCTGGTGACCAACCTCAGTATGCAATTACCTGGCTGGGTTGTCGCTTCGCAGCCGCTGGGAAGCACGCAGGACACGCTGAACGTCACTGTAACCGGCTTCCACGGCAGGTACGATGGGAAGGTTATCGTGAGCGGCGAATGGCTACTGAATCACCAGGGACAGTTGATTAAACGCCCATTCCACATCGAAGCTGTGCAGACCAAGGACGGCTACGATGAAATGGTGAAAGTTCTGGCCAACGCCTGGAGCCAGGAAGCGACGTCAATTGCTCAAGAGCTGAAACGCATTCCTTAAGCTTAAATAATTGTAAATTATACCGCCCCTGGTTCATTGCCCGGGGCGGTTTTTTTGCATGAAGATAACTGTTCTGACTGATTATTTTTGTACAAATGATTTAGCGGGTAGCTCACAAATATGACACTGGCGTGAATTTTGCGCATTGACGAGCCTGATGTTTAGGGGTATTCGTTTAGTGTGATTGCACACTTAGTAATCACTGTTTTCTTTTCCACCAGAACTAAAGATGAGGGAAACGAGGCATGAAGAGACAAAAACGAGATCGCCTGGAACGGGCACATCAACGTGGATATCAGGCCGGCATTGCCGGACGCTCAAAAGAAATGTGTCCCTATCAGACGCTGAATCAGAGATCATACTGGCTGGGAGGCTGGCGAGAAGCCATGGGGGATAGGGTTTTAATGGCCTGATTCTGTCTCTTTAGATAAAAGAAACCTCCGCAGAGCGGAGGTTTCGCCTTTTTGCAGAACGGATAAGGCGCTTACGCTGTCATCCAACAACGACGCAACGCCTGAACTTTGCGATTAGAACGCGGAAGTGTCCTGGAAAAGGCCCACTTTCAGATCGTTTGCGGTGTAGATCAGACGACCATCAACCAGCACTTCACCATCAGCCAGGCCCATGATCAGGCGACGGTTAACGATGCGTTTGAAGTGAATGCGGTAAGTGACTTTCTTCGCGGTCGGCAGAACCTGACCGGTGAATTTCACTTCGCCTACGCCCAGCGCGCGGCCTTTACCTTCGCCGCCCAGCCAGCCGAGATAGAATCCAACCAACTGCCACATGGCATCCAGACCCAGGCAGCCTGGCATTACCGGATCGCCGATGAAGTGGCATCCGAAGAACCACAGGTCCGGGTTGATATCCAGTTCAGCTTCAACATAACCTTTGTCAAAGTTACCACCGGTTTCGGTCATCTTGATGACACGGTCCATCATCAGCATGCTTGGTGCAGGCAGTTGTGGGCCTTTTGCGCCAAACAGCTCACCGCGACCAGAGGCAAGAAGGTCTTCTTTTGTATAGGATTCGCGTTTATCTACCATGTTCTCTGTAAGCCTTATTTTATTGAAGCACGCAGGATAGCTAACACGTGTACGCTGAACAAGTCCGATCAGTTCGGAATAATCCAGTTCAGCCAACGTAGCGGCCATGGAAAACGGTGACGACCTTCCTGCTGCGTAGCTGTCGCAATGCGCTCCTGGATGGTTTGCATCAGCGTTGTCTGGCCTTCGCCATCCCACACCAGATTTAATAACAGCGGCAACGCATCAGTCACGTCGTCCACCGCCCAGATAGTGAATTTTTCTTCTTCTATGGCCTGTAGCAGCGCCGGTTGCAGGCTCAGGTGTCTGACGTTAGCGGATGGAATGATAACGCCCTGCGTGCCTGTTAGCTCACGCTGCTGGCAGATGGCGAAGAAACCTTCAATTTTCTCGTTCAGACCGCCGACAGGTTGCGCCCGACCAAATTGATCGACAGAACCAGTAATGGCGATGCTTTGATTCACAGGGACGTCGGCGAGGGCGCTAATCAATGCGCACAATTCCGCCATCGACGCGCTGTCACCGTCTACTTCGCTGTATGATTGCTCAAAGGTCAGCGAGGCAGAGAAAGGAATTTGCTGTTCCAGCTGAAGTTCAGACATCAGGAATGCCTGCATAATCATCATGCCCTTGGCATGAATATTTCCTCCCAACTCGGCTTTGCGCTCAATATCTGTGAATTCGCCATCGCCAATATGCACCACGCAGCTGATACGTGATGGTTCCCCAAACGCGCGAGGATGCCCAGGAAACTCTATGACCGACAGGGCGTTGATCTGACCAATTCGCTCGCCTTCCGTTTCGATAAGGATTTGCTCTTGCAGGATCTCATCCTGCATACGTTCGGCCAGGAATCCTTCCCGCCATTCGCGCTGAGCTAGCATCAGGCTGAACTGCTCCGCTGTGCAGGTTTCGCTCTCGCATAGCGGGGCCACTTCTTTGAACTGTCGGATGATCCACAAGGGGTTAAGCGGCAACGTATCCTGTTCGCCGGTATAGCGCACCGCTTCGCGGATCAGAACCTGCCAGGCATCAGGGGCGGGGTAGGGCAAATTGTTGCGCGTGGCGGTATGTGTTACCCACTGACACCACTGTGTCATGGTTTCGGCATCGACTATCTGCAGGTTGTCTTCAAACTCGCTGTAGATGGCCTGCTCAGCCAGTTCCGGCTCCATGTCCTGAAAATCTGCCAGTGATTCACGTTCACCGACTAAAATCACTTTCAGTTTAAGCGGCATAGGCGGAACGGAAACGGGCAATGGGCGAGACTCATCAAAAGCTACCCAGTCAAAACGCTCGTGGCTGACAATGGCTTTCAGGCGCATCCACAGCAGCGGTTGGGCCAGCAGGGTGCGTAATGAAATAACCAACACCCCGCCATTTGCCTGATGTACCAGACCTGGCTGCAGGGTAATATCGCCATTGAATTGACGCAGACAGCCAAACAGTTGTTCGGCTTCAACCCAGTCAGCGTTGACCACCTGAGTTAACGTCGCAAAATTGTCTTCTGCTTTTTCCGCTGTACGATACCGGATAGTGTGACCAGAGATATCATAATGACCTCCAGTCAGGCGTTCTGCATCCGTGTGCAGTGTACGTGCGGCAGTTGCAATAAGATTAAGGTATTCAAGCTCTTCCGGCGCTTTTACCAGCATGAACGAGGACGTCGTCCAGTGCTGCAGAAGCTGCTCTAGCGCGAATTGTAAACGTGGCTGAGTATCACTAAGTAAGGTATCGGTGTCGTCAGTGACGTGCGGCTGTGCAAATACTTCCTGATAACTGTCGGTATCAGGAACCAGATCACGCCATGCAAGTTTCGTAATGGTCAAAGTTGATGTTTTTTAGTCTGTTGTTAAAAACGAGATTATACCGTAACCCTCATCACTACACACCTGGAAAGCACTGCGAAACGGATGTGATGACGCGCGGCAGTTCACAGGCTGGATATTCTTTTCTTCAGTTGCTCAAAAAGCTGATATTCTGATAAGAGTTACACGGTAACATTGAGATCGCAATGAAATATCAACAACTTGAAAATCTTGAAAGCGGCTGGAAGTGGAAGTACCTGGTGAAGAAGCATCGTGAGGGGGAATTAATAACCCGTTACGTAGAGGCCAGCGCTGCCAAAGAAGCCGTTGATTTATTGCTAACCCTCGAAAATGAACCGGTTCGGGTCAATACCTGGATTGAAGAACATATGAACCCTGCGCTACTAAATCGTATGAAACAGACCATACGGGCGAGGCGCAAGCGGCACTTTAATGCTGAGCATCAGCATACGCGAAAGAAATCTATCGATCTGGAATTTATGGTTTGGCAACGCTTAGCAGGCCTTGCGCAGAGGCGTGGTAAAACGCTTTCTGAAACCATTGTGCAATTGATTGAAGATGCGGAGCACAAAGAGAAGTACGCGAATAAAATGTCGACATTAAAACAGGATTTACAAGCACTGCTGGGAAAAGAGTAGTGGCAGGGTGGTTTAATGTGTGGCGTAGTGATGTGCTTTGATTAAAATACTGATGAAAAAAAACCCCGCGATGCGGGGTTTTTTATAAGACGATAACTTAAGCCTGAGGCTGAGTTACAACGTCTTTGATACCTTTAACTTCGATCTCGACACGACGATCCGGAGCCAGGCAGTCGATCAGTGCAGCGCGAGCTTTCACGTTGTCACAGGTGTTGCCAGTAACCGGGTTAGATTCGCCCATGCCACGTGCAGAGATTTTGTCAGAAGGAATACCTTTAGAGATCAGGTAATCAACAACGGACTGAGCACGTTTCTCAGACAGACCCTGGTTGTAAGCGTCAGAACCGATGCGGTCAGTGAAGCCCAGAACCACTACGGAACCGTCTTTCGGATCCAGGTTGCTCAGCTGGCTGTACATCTGGTCCAGAGCCTGCTGGCCTTCTGGTTTCAGAGTTGCTTTGTTGAAGTTGAACAGAACGTCAGACTTCAGAGTGAAGTGCTTGGTCTGTACTTCTGGAGCCGGAGCCGGAGCAACAACTACTGGAGCTGCTTCTTCCTGCTGGCCGAAACGGTAAGAAACACCAACGCTCAACAGACCGTTATCCGGACGACCGCCAACGGTGTTCGCGTCACCGATGTTGTTGGTCCACTGGTATTCCAGACGGGTAGCGATTTCAGGAGTAATTGCATACTCTACGCCACCAGCGAATACTGGGGATACGCCAGTGTCATGGTCTTTGAAGCCGGTGTTGTTTTTAGCGTCTGCACGCCAAACCATACCACCCAGACGGGTATAAACGTCCAGATCGTCAGTGATTGGGTAACCCAGTTTAGCGGTCAGCTGAACGCCCTGAGCTTTGAAAGCGCCGTTGTTGTGAGTCTGGTCAGTGTAGCCTTTGTACGGCATACGGCCTAACCAGTCGTAACCCATTTCGAAACCTACGTACGGGTTAACCTGGTAACCACCGAACGCACCAGCACCCAGTTGGTTTTCGTGGGTAGGACCGGCGTTGTTGATCTGGTTGTTGCCAATATCATGGTACTGAGACCAGCCCAGTTTAGCACCAGCGTACCAGGTGTTATCTTTCGGAGCGGCCTGCGCCACGGTAGCGAAACCAGCCAGTGCCACTGCAATTGCGATAGCTGTCTTTTTCATTTTTTGCGCCTCGTTATCATCCAAAATTCGCCATGAATATCTCCGAAGAGAGATAACACGGTTAAATCCTTCACCCGGGGACCAGTTCAATAGTTACTCTACCGATATCTGCGGCTTACGCCGAGCACCCCTGGCGATGTAAAGTCTACAACGTAGTTGAAAACTTACAAGTGTGAAGTCCGTCAGGCATATGAAAAAAAAAGGCTTGTATACATAATATTTAACATTTATGGATTAATAAACGCACTGAAGATTTCCTGAAAACCGCTTGAGACAGGCGTTCGGACGAAAAACGCGTTAAAGCTCAACGGCAAATTGAAGCATGAAAAAAAATTCCAGGATAAATCCTAATTTTACTCAATGATACAAATTCGAGTGAATTTTTAGCCCGGAATGCTGTCTCCCCGCAAGTGACTGTGCGCGAACAGGACGCATGATAAATCCCATAGCATTTCCTTCATCAGCCGCTTTTACCAGTTCGGCATGTTCCTCTTCCGTTAATTCTTCTGCCAGCCAGCCGATAACGACGCTGTAATTACCTGTGCGCAACGCACGGATCATTGATTCCAGCGTATTGCAAGGGGAGAGTTGGTTAATCTGCATCACTTTTGTCAATGGCAGGCCGGCTGACTGCACCCACTCCCGGCTTAATTTTTGCTGAGGCGTCAGCCACAGCTGCCAGCGTGATTGCTGCCCTAACTGTTGCAGCAGAGGAAGCAGCAGTAGTTGCGTCATCATGGGCTGGTCCTCGCGATAGACCACTTCACTGATAAGCCCAGCGGTTGCGTTCTCTGATGAAACGCGCGCAATGTTGCTTGATGTGGAAGAGAACGACGAAGAACGATTTGCATAGCCTGAAGTGTACATAATCAATCCAGCCCTGTGAGTTACTGTATGGATATACAGTAACCCTGCTATCAACAAAGATCAACCTTATTTTCGGAAACAGGTTCGCAATTTTTAGTCGTAATTACGGCAAAAATAAAATTCATCTTGCCCCATACGAATAAGTTGCCTATTTTCGTCATTAACGGATCTGTTACTGAAAATCATTTGCTTACGTTATGATTTAAAAGGATTTTTATGAAAGAACTTTCTTATGCAAAGATCTATAAATCACAAGAATATCTGGCATCTCTGGGAACCATTCATTATCGCTCATTGTTTGGCAGCTACAGTCTGACGGTTGGGGATACGGTCTTTGCTATGGTCGCCAGCGGTGAGTTATATCTTCGGGCCTGCGAGCAGAGCGTACAGTACTGTGCAAAAAATTCGCCTGTCTGGCTGACATTTATAAAGCGCGGGCGTCCGGTGGTACTCAACTACTATCAGGTGAATGATGCGCTGTGGCAAAACCAGCAGCAGTTGGTGTCGCTATCGCGCTATTCATTAGATGCTGCAGTTAAGGAAAAACAGAGTCGCTTTGCTCAACATCGTCTGCGGGAACTACCAAATATGACGTTTCATCTGGAGACCCTGCTAAATGAAGCAGGAATTAAAGATGAGGGAACATTGCGAACGTTGGGCGCCCAAATGTGCTGGCTGAAACTGCGGCAAAATAATCCAGCCCTGACGGTAAAAATACTTTATGCCCTTGAAGGCGCGGTCGGCGGCGTACATGAAGCAGCGCTCCCGGCGGTCCGTCGCCAGGAGCTGGTGGAGTGGGTCAGTTCTCTTACGCCGGAACCGGGGTATTAGAAGGCAATACGGCAATTTGCTGTTGTAATCGCCGGATTTCCGGGAGCAGGGCGATCAATAGCCCAACTTGCTGTATAACAAGTGGTTCTTTACTGTCCGGACGTGGCTCAAGATGCTGAATTCGATGCTTCAGTCCCTCCAGCGCCTGGTAGACGCGTTGTTCGTCTGCGGGTTGATAGTGAAGCGCGTCATCAACGTAGCAGACGGCATCATCCAGTAATGCCAGAACGTCCGGGTTGGTTAACTGTTCGCGATGTGCACCAAGGGCGGAAATGTAGCTGGTAAACGTATGATTGAGGCACAGTAAGCGAAACGCTGTTTCTCGCGTTTGGGCCGTGACATCCGGTTCACTCGACATGTTCGACACCACAGAGGCAAGCTCTGCATCACGATTGTGTGCGTCACGACGGGCGATACGGTATGCCATACGATTATCACGACCCTGATGATATTGTTCGAGAATAGCATCGAGGTAACGACAGTTTGCGTCAGTGGCCCGCTCAATGACTCGTGGCAGGTTACGAAAACGCCAGTCTGGCCAGATAAAACTGACGGCAGCCCACGCGATGGCACACCCTATCAGCGTATCGATGACGCGCGGCAGCGCAACTTCGAAACCTTCACCGAGCAGATTAAAGCACAGCAGTACCAGCAGCGTGATAAACATCGTGGCGTGCGCATACTGAACGTTGCGAAAGGCAAAAAATAGTACGCCAGTGATCACCAACAGTATCAACTGACCTTCCAGAGAGGGAACGAACCACAGGATCGGTAAACCAATGGCGATCCCTACTAATGTGCCGATAATCCTTAGCGCCAGGCGGTGTCGGGTGGCGTTGTAGTTTGGCTGACAGACAAACAGACTGGTCAGCAGGATCCAGTACCCGTGGTTCATCCCGGTAATCTGGATGATGGCATAGCCGACACAAAGCACCAGCGACATGCGAACCGCATGGCGAAACAGGGCTGACTCAGGCGTAAAATTACGGCTCAGACGTAACCAGATATCGCTGAACCCATGCGGACTGTCATCGGCAAGCTGATTTTCAGACTCATTACGCGAGAGTACCTGAGCCTGTTCGGACTCAATGGTAGCCAATTGGGCATCAATAGCCCGCAGGTTCGACAGCAAAAATCCCAGCGTGTTGAGCAGGTCGGTAGGCTCACCACTGGCATGCATACGATCGAGTGCGGCATCTATATGCGTGAAGACGCGCTCAAAGTGAGGATCGTGCTGGTAAGGCGTGCGTAATAAAATACAACGAGACAGTTGCGCACACGCTTGCCCTTGCATCGACATCAGGCGCTGAAAGCGGAACATCACGTCGCTGTGGCGGAAGTGTTCGCGCAGCGTTTGATACTGAATATGTGAAGAGCTGGCGCGCTCGTGAATATCCTGCGCTACAAAATAGTAATGTAGCGTGCGACGCGTTCCGCGCTGCCCGCGGTCGCCGCGCAGGCGAGTCAGTAACGATACCTTGGTCTGGTTTAGCGTCGCCATCAACTGCCCATTAGCGAGGGCCAAATCATACAACGGCGCCTGGCTTTCATCTTCAATGTCGGGATCAAAAAGGCGTGATTTCAGTTCCAGGTAGTGCGCTAACTGTTCGTAGCTACGCGCCAGATTGTCCTGCAGTGGGCGGATGGGGAACAGCAGATGCCCGGTCAGCGTCAGGAGGTTGTACCAGATAGCACCAGCGAGTAACAAGATCGGCTGCTGATACCACTGATCGTAAAGCGATGTTCCCAGCATGGTATAGATGGCAATCAACAATGCACCAAAGGCGATGGTTGCATAGCGCTGGCCTAACCCCCCCAGCAGAATGAAGCCGCTGGTGGAAAGCGTTAACCCAATGGCAAACAGCCATGGCCATGGGAAGAGCAGTTCTACAGAGGCCGAGGCAATAAAAAAGCAGATCAGCGTAATGATCAAATTGCGCAGGCGGCCTGCAAGACGATCGTCCAGATCGGTCAGCGCGGCAGCGACCATGCCCAGTGTGAGCGGAATGGTCAGCTTAACATCGCCCAGCCACCAGGGTAGCGCTGTGGTGCCACAAAGCGCGATAAAAATGCGCACGTAGTACAGCCAGGTGCTGTTCCAGGTATAGCGTTTAAGCAGCGGACTTAACATAAAGGCCATCAGTCCTGATTATTCAAAGCGACGGCGCGCATTGGCTTCACGCGCAGCGCGGGCAACTTCGACAGAAACCACCCGACGCCCCACCGGCCAGAGCGCAATAGCGGCAATTTTAAAGTTCGCAATGCCCACCGGAATACCAATAATCGTAATGCACTGGGCAATGCCGGAGACAATGTGCATCAGGCACAGCCACCAACCGAAGAAAATCAGCCAGAAAATATTGAGCAATGTGCCACCGGTATTAAGAAGCACGTTTTTCCCTGCCGGATTAAGTTCATCGACATGAATCGCTTCGTTGCCATAGGGAAACAGCGAGAGTCGGGTTATTTCCCAGCATGAACGGGTCAAGGGTAATGTAAAAATAAGCACAATACTGACCAGCGTAGCCAATAGCCAGGCCAAGGTGGTGGCGAACCCACCTAACACAAAATTTAAAATATTCAGAACAGTACGCATAAACCCTCGATTAACTCTGGTTTTCTGTGAATTCGGCAATTGTAACGTTTTTTTGGGCTGGAGCACGTTTTCTCTGGCGGTTACACTGATATGCAAACCTCTTCGTGTGGATCCGCTTGAGTCTTATGGAACTGAAAGCTACTTCTCTTGGAAAACGTCTGGCGCAACACCCTTACGATCGGGCCGTTATTCTCAATGCCGGGATTAAAGTTTCCGGCGATCGTCACGAGTATCTTATTCCCTTCAACCAATTACTGGCTATTCATTGCAAACGCGGTCTGGTATGGGGGGAGCTGGAGTTCGTGCTTCCGGATGATAAGGTGGTACGGCTTCACGGTACAGAATGGGCGGAAACGCAACGCTTCCATCACCATTTAAATACGCTCTGGCAGCAGTGGAGCCAAGAAATGAGTGAGGTGGCTGCAGGAGTGTTGCAGCAACAATTGGATGCGATTGCAGCGCGCACCAGTGAAAATAAATGGCTGACCCGTAGCCAAACCTCAGGATTGCAACAGCAGATCCTCCGTGCCTTTGCCGCATTGCCGCTCCCGGTGAATCGGCTGGAAGAATTTGAAAATTGTCGTGAGGCGTTACGCCAATGCCAGGCATGGTTGCAGGATATTGAGGCCTGTCGTTTACAGCACAATCAGGCATATACCGATGCGATGCTGGCGGAGCATGCCGAGTTTTTCCAGCACATTGAATCTTCGCCGCTGAACCCTGCCCAGGCGCGCGCGGTGGTGAATGGTGAGCAAGCATTATTGGTGCTTGCAGGGGCGGGAAGCGGAAAAACATCGGTTCTTGTCGCTCGAGCGGGTTGGTTGTTAGCGCGAGGCGAGGCGGCGGCTGAACAAATTCTGTTGCTGGCGTTCGGTCGTAAAGCGGCTCAGGAGATGGACGACCGCATCCGTGAACGTCTGCATACGGACGAGGTCACCGCGCGGACGTTTCATTCACTGGCGCTGCATATCATTTCGCAGGGCAGCAAAAAAGTCCCGACGGTGAGCAAGCTGGAAAATGACGCCGCTGCGCGCAGCAAACTCTTCATAACTACCTGGCGTCAGCAGTGCAGCGAGAAAAAAGCGCAGGCCAAAGGCTGGCGACAATGGTTAGAAGAAGAGATGCAGTGGTCTGTACCCGAAGGTAACTTCTGGGACGACGAAAAATTACAGCGGCGTTTGGTTTCCCGGCTCGATCGCTGGGTTAGCCTGATGCGTATGCATGGCGGAGCGCAGGCGGAGATGATTGCCAATGCTCCGGAGGAGATCCGCGACCTGTTCAGTAAACGCATAAAGCTCATGGCGCCCCTGCTCAAAGCCTGGAAGAGCGCCCTGAAGGAAGAGAATGCCGTCGATTTTTCCGGGTTGATCCATCAGGCCATAGTTATTCTGGAAAAAGGGCGATTTATCAGTCCCTGGAAGCATATTCTGGTCGACGAATTTCAGGATATTTCTCCTCAGCGTGCCGCCTTGTTGGCCGCGTTACGCAAGCAAAACTCGCAGACAACGCTGTTTGCCGTAGGCGATGACTGGCAGGCCATTTACCGATTTAGCGGGGCGCAACTTTCTCTGACCACCGCGTTCCAGCAAAACTTTGGCGAGGGCGATCGCTGTAATCTCGATACGACTTACCGTTTCAATAGCCGTATTGGCGAGGTCGCAAATCAGTTTATCCAGCAGAATCCCCATCAGCTTACGAAACCGCTCAACAGCCTGATGACAGGGGATAAAAAAGCCGTCACATTGCTTGATGAAAACCAGTTGGATCTGCTGTTGGATAAACTGTCGGGTTTTGTGAAAACGGAAGAGAGAATTCTGGTCCTGGCGCGATACCATCATCTGAAACCGACCAGCCTGGAGAAAGCAGCTACCCGCTGGCCTAAGCTACAGCTGGATTTTATGACTATCCATGCCAGTAAAGGTCAGCAAGCGGACTATGTTATTGTCGTCGGTCTTCATGAGGGTAATGACGGCTTTCCTGCGCCAGCCCGCGAGTCGATTATGGAAGAGGCGCTGCTCCCGGCGGTTGAAGATTTTCCGGATGCCGAAGAGCGAAGGTTGCTGTATGTGGCACTAACACGCGCACGCCATCGGGTGTGGTTGCTGTTCAATAAAGAAACACCATCGTGTTTTGTTGATGAGCTTAAACAACTGGATGTCCCGGTGACGAGGAAACCCTGAAACGCAGGCGGTAGTTGCCGCCTGCCTGGGCATTATTTGAGGCGTTCTGCCAGATAACGGGCGTAATCCGGGATCAGTATGTCCGTCGCATCGTTGAAGTTTGGCGACTGGATAATAAAATCTGCCGTCGACACGTTGGTGGCGACCGGAATGTTCCAGACGGTGGCAAGGCGCAACAGAGCTTTGACATCAGGGTCGTGGGGAACGGCGTTGAGCGGATCCCAGAAGAAGATCAGCACATCAATTTTCCCTTCTGAAATCAGCGCGCCCACCTGTTGGTCGCCCCCCATAGGACCACTCAGCATCGCGTTGACGTCCATTCCTGTCGCGCGTTGAATTAAGTTTCCTGTTGTTCCCGTGGCATACAGAACGTGTTTTTCCAGTAACGGCTGGTGGCGTTCCACCCAGCTCATCAGCATCTTTTTACAGTGATCGTGTGCCACCAGCGCAATATGTTTACGCGCTGGCAATGTGCGAGTCGTTAATTCCATAGTACAGCTCCCAAGTTAACCTTGTTACAGAGTACTGGAAGCACTTGACGCTGCAAGAGAAAGACAAAAAAAATGCGTCTGGGAACATAAATGTCATGAAGAAGGCTGTTTCTGGGCCCATTGCAGAAAGTTAGTTCGTGTTTGGGCGTCGGCCTGCTCAAACCAAAATTTTAATCGTTGTTCGGTCAGCGTTTGCGACTGAGGCGGCACCCGATCCAGTTCAGACACCCCAGAAAGCAGCGAGCTGTCGTCGGCCATCATGGTGGCGAATTGTGGCAATGACGCATGTTTAGCCGCTTTGTTATAGCGTTCTGTTTCCATTTCATAATCCACGCTTTTCGCCGTGGAGGTGATGGACAGAATATCCAGCTTAACGGGGATGGGCATGGCGTCACCATCCAGCAGTTCCACACGAGGTGCATCATCGAAATGTGATGCGTCCCGCTCATTGTTCAGACGTGGAAGATGAAAATTAACCTGGCTGACGAGCTGAGTATCAAAGCTGATAACTAGCGGAGGAGAAATATACAGGCGTTCTTCGTGGCTGGACAGGCGAAGGGTTTTTTCTACGCGAAATACAAGCTGGTGCCGACCATTTTCCAGCTCAATACTGTCGGCGCCACGCAGTAATGAGCTGGAGACTTTTTTTCCGTCCAGCACCAGAAGGTCAATTTCACTCGACAGACGCAAAGAGGTAGCAAAAACGGTTACCGGCAAACACAGAGCAATCAAGGCTGTCACAATGCCGGCTTTCATAGGTATCTCCTGTCCAGAAAATATCTGCATCAGATGTATCTAAATTTTTCGTTGATCATGTTTACTAACATATAGACATATTTTTGAGTTTAGCTCTCATGCGCCAGTATGGGATGAATGGTTGCAAGGCCAGGTTTGTCGTACACTTTGTTAAACAGCCTGGAGGAAGACGATGAAAGAGACCGATATTGCTGGCATTTTGACATCTACCCGTACGATTGCACTGGTTGGTGCAAGCGATAAACCCGATCGTCCAAGCTATCGGGTAATGAAGTATTTACTCGATCAGGGCTATCACGTTATTCCTGTTTCGCCAAAAGTCGCTGGGAAAACGCTGTTGGGGCAGCAGGGGTACGCGACGCTGGCGGATGTGCCGGAGAAAGTGGATATGGTGGATGTCTTTCGTAATTCTGAAGCGGCGTGGGGCGTTGCTCAGGAGGCTATCGCCATCGGAGCGAAGACCTTATGGATGCAGCTTGGGGTGATTAACGAGCAGGCAGCTGTACTGGCACGTGACGCGGGGCTGACGGTGGTCATGGATCGCTGCCCGGCGATTGAGATCCCGCGGCTGGGACTGGCGAAGTAAGGTTGTGTTGTTGCCTTAAGGCACGTCGATAATCCGGCCCGCGTGGCTGGCCGGATTAGTAGCATAAACCCGATAAGCGAATTGCCATCGGGCCTGTGTTAGCATCAATTACGCAGGCGCGGAGCCTGAAGCTGTTTACGGATTGTTCGCGCCAGTTCATCCATCGACGGTTGCTCCGGATGTTCTTCCTGTAGCTCGCTACTCAGCTGTGCTTCGGCCAGATACGTATGCACCGGCAGACCATTATCGTCTTCCATCACCACGTGATACCAGGGAGCAGCGCGAAGTTCGTCGTTAACCGCCAACTCATCGGCTGACGGTTCATCAAGCGAATATTCCGGGTCGATATCCACGACCACTCCGAGGTAACCTAACAGGGAATGGCGGACCTGCTGGCCGATACCGAATTTGCTGGCAATCATAGTCACCTCCCGGGAAATAGATACCCTCTATGTAAGGGTAATATTCCACTTTTCAAGTTACATGATGCGACAGGCAAACCCTTTCAGATACAGCCCTTCCGGGTAGGTAGCGATCACCGGGTGATCGGCGGCCTGACGGAACTGCTCTATAAATTGTACATCACGACCAGCATCTATTGCGGCGTCAGCGATGATTTTCTGAAATAAATCGGTAGTCATCAGTCCGGAGCAGGAGAATGTCAGCAAGACGCCGCCGGGATTGAGCAACTGAATAGCCAGCATATTGATGTCCTTATAGCCGCGGCAAGCGCCCATCAACTGGCTTTTGTTTTCGACGAACTTCGGCGGATCCATCACGATGACATCAAATTTCTCACCGCGATCGCGGTAGGCGCGCAGCAGTTTGAATACATCATCACGCACGAATTCGGCTTTGCTCAGATCCAGCTTGTTCAGTTCCACGTTCTGGCGGGCAATATCGAGCGCTTCCTGAGAAGTATCGACGCTGACCACCTGACGGCATCCGCCCATTAATGCCGAGACCGCAAAGCCGCCGGTATAAGAGAAACAGTTCAGAACCCGTTGATTTTCTACATAACGACGCGTGGCCAGGCGGCTGTCGCGTTGATCGAGGTAATAACCGGTTTTGTGACCGTGTTGAATATCAACCAGCAGCTTCATCCCGTGCTCTTCGATAGGCAGCAGGGCTGGCGGCATTTCGCCCGTTACTGGCCCTTGGGTCAGCTCCATACCTTCTTTTTTACGCACGGCCACGTCGCTACGGTCATAAATAGCGCAGTCCGGGAAAACAATTTGCAGGGCGCTAATCAGCGCGGCGCGTTGATATTCCGCCCCGGCGCTGAGCAGTTGCAATACCAGAAAGTTGCCGAAGCGGTCAATGGTGATGCCCGGCAGTCCATCGGATTCTCCTGCGATCAGACGGTAGCTGTCCAGCCCGTCCTTTTTCGCCAGCCAGTCGCGCCAAGTTTGCGCCTGTTGCAGACGACGGGTGAAGAAATCAATATCGATGGATTCAGACTTGTCGAATGTCCAGACGCGTGCGCGGATCTGCGACGCAGGCGAGTACGCGCCGCGTGCTAACCATTTACCCTGATGATCAACAATATCGATGGTTTCACCGAGGTTGGCTTTACCTTCCATACGTGCGACAGCACCGGAAAATACCCACGGATGGCGGCGCAGTAATGATTTATCGCGCCCTTTGGCTAACACTAAACGAGGATAATGTGGAATTGTAGATTCAGTCATGCGGAGCAACCTCTCACAAACAGTGACGCGGGCTGGAGTAAAGTACCAACCTGAAACTATTAAAATAAAATGGCGCGTAGAGTAGCACAGATGATGCGGTCAATCATCAGCGTATGGCGCTGGGCGTTTCGGCACAAAACGCTATCACAGAGGCACAGTTTCTTTTATACCCACCGTTTACATTGCTATTTCTTAATCAGAAAAAGGAAATGTAATGAAAGCTGTCTACTCTCTGGCTACCGCCGCTATTGTTGCGTTGAGTTTTGATGCCTCTGCCGCCTCGACGTTTAGCCTCACCAGCACCGACATACCCGCTAACCTGCAATTATCGCAAAAACAGGTATTTAAGGGATTTGGCTGCAGTGGCGACAATATTTCCCCGCAGTTGAGCTGGCAAAATCCGCCAACTGATGTCAAAAGTTTTGCCATTACGCTGTTTGATCCAGATGCGCCAACGGGAAGCGGCTGGTGGCACTGGACCATCGTAAATATTCCGGCTCAGGTCCACACGCTTCCTGGCGGAGCCAGCATGGACAAGTTACCCGCTGGAGCAGTTCAGGGACGCAATGATTTCGGTTATGCTGGATTCGGCGGCGCTTGTCCACCTCCGGGCGATAAACCTCATCGCTATCAGTTTACCGTGTGGGCGTTAAATACCGACGCGTTGCCAATTGACAGTAACGCCAGCGGTGCGCTGGTCGGTTTTATGCTGAACAGCCACGTGATTGCCAAAGCTGAATTAACCGCCACTTACGCAAGAAAATAAAGAGGATACACTGGTGCAGGATGTCCATTTTCGCCATAACAACCTTACCACCGCTGAGGTGCGTTCCGGCCATCTGCACCGCCTGCACCGGGTTAAACTGTTTTCTGCTGCTATTTGCCATATTACGCAGGGAAGTAAGGTCATTATTCAGGATGACAATCGTTTGGTTGCAGGGCCGGGTGAGCTGATTATCATTCCGGCGAATACGCCTCTGGAGATTATTAATCAGCCGGAGCAGGGAGCATTTCGCTCGGATTTGCTGTTGCTGTCGACGAGCATCATTACCACGTTTAAAAATAACTGGGTCAAGGATTTCCCTCCGGCAAAATTGACGTCGCTATGCACGCCCATGAGTAACGGACTGGCATTTATGTGGGAAAGCCTGCTGGATGCTGTACGCCAGGACTTACCTGCAAAATTGCAGGAGCATCAGGCGATGGGATTATTGCTGGCACTACTGCACGATGGTGTGGCGGGGCCGCTGCTTATCGAGCGACGGTTTAATCTTACTGAACAGGTGCGACAACTTATTATGTTATCCCCTGCTAAGCTATGGACTGCTCAGGAGATTGCCGGTCACTTGTCCATCGGTACCTCAACGTTACGCCGACGATTGCAGATAGAATCGCAGAGTTACCGGCAGATAGTCGAAGAGGTGCGCATGTCCTGTGCGCTCTCTCAACTACAATCGACCACGCTGCCGATTGGCGAAATTGCGTTACGCTGTGGCTATCTGTCAGGTTCACGATTTACCGCAAGATTCCGCCAGCATTACGGATGCCTGCCGAAACAGGTGCGCTGATGCCTTGTAACTGTTCCTTCATTTATGTTGATTAGGAGAACCGCAATGTCGAATGTCTGCATAATCGCCTGGGTCTATGGTCGGGTTCAGGGGGTAGGATTTCGCTACACCACGCAGCATGAAGCGCAACGATTGGGATTGACCGGATATGCGAAGAATATGGATGACGGCAGCGTAGAGGTTGTCGCCTGTGGCGAAAGCGACCGGGTGGAACAGCTAATGAAGTGGTTAAAAGCCGGAGGGCCGAGCAGCGCCAGGGTAGAACGGGTTCTCAGTGAACCACACCGCCCTGGCGACGAGCTAAAGGGATTTAGTATCCGCTATTAAATACATTTGACCGGTTTCGGCAGGCCGGCAATTTTAGTCGCCTGCTTGGCCGGACCTTTTGGGAACAGACGGTAAAGATAACGGCTGTTGCCTTTCTCTTCGCCAAACTTGTTGGCCATCGCTTTTACCAGCATGCGGATAGCGGGGGAAGTATTAAACTCCAGATAAAACTCGCGTACGAAACGCACCACTTCCCAGTGTTCGGGGGAGAGGTTGATACCTTCGTTTTCGGCGATTTTCTCCGCCAGCGGTTCGCTCCACAGCGTAGTATCTTTCAGATAGCCTTCGCTATCGGTCTCAATTTCCTGGCCTGCAAAAATGAACATAGTGCTCTGTCGATAAAGTAAAAACCGCCCCTAGTCTAGCAAATAAGGGGCGGCGTGAGAAACCTCGACCTACAGAAGCAGCTGCAGCAGATTGTTGGCATTAAGCTTCTTCAGCGCGTTACATTTATACGTCGATACCTGTTTTTCGCTAATCTGCGTCATATGCGCAACATGTTTCACCGATTGCCCGTTAACCAGCCTGTCGAGAACATTGAACTCCATGCCTGTCAGACAACAATTCAGGCTGCGTACCCGCCGGGGCTCTTTCGCAAACATATACGGCGCATCCACGACGGCAAGTCTGTCATCAATGATATACAAGGTCAGCGTGGTAAAACGCTTTCGCAAATGCGTTGCCAGTGCCCAGCCTTTTTCATTGCACACCAGATAAACGGTTCCCTCCCAGCGCCGGGCCTCCAGTTGCAGCAGAATGTCGACCAGCGCCAGATGCGTCCTCGCGACGGAAAAGCGGCAACGCACAACGAGGGTGTCGCAGGCCAGCATCGAACGACGCCACTTTACCGTGCCGCACTTCACCTGAGTCGGAGCGTTACGGCGCAGAAGGGCATAGCGTAACCCTTCGGCATAAAAACGATTATTATCAAGAATGACGTAATTCACGGCGGCCTCTTTATAACGTACTGGGCGTGTAGATAATGCGTAGCGTACCGGTGTAATCCCCGGCATTTTTACTGCTGGCGGTAAAGGCAGGCGTTTTCAGGATAATAGGGGCTGGTACGCACAATACGCTCTCGCGCCCGCCGGGCAGCACGACCTGACGCAGATACTGCGGATCGTTTGTGCCTTGCCAGACCACGGTTTTACCGTTAGCGACGGTTTCGGTTGCGCCAGTGATGGGATTGGTGACAAAGACCTGATAGTCGAGACGATCCCGCGCATCGGTTTGGCTTCCGCCGCGTCGCCGGATGGAAAACGCGCCTTCGGCACGGCCTGAAGTGGTGAGCTCGTCGTCCTCAAACCGAAGATAAGTGCGGGTGCTGGTACTGTTTTTTCCGTCGTACAAGCACATATCAAGCGTGTTTTCCCCCTTGATTTCACTGCCGCCCGGCCGCCCTGGGAAGTTAGTCAGGTTAAGGTTAACGATAGGCGTTGAGTGTGGAAATGCCGGCAGATATATTTGCTGATTACTCGGATCGACCACTTCAATGCGAATATTTGCCTGCCAGTTGGCGATGCTGAGATAGCCAGGACATCCGACATTTACGTCATTGAAGTTCCCGCCACAGTCGGCGCTCCCCCACTCACGCAGGTTCTGCTTCAGCGTGGCGGTCCAGATCCCTGGCAGGGCGAGCTTATCCAGTTCGCTTTTCACGATAAAGAAATCGAAGTAAGGCTCTCTGTTCCAGGCCGTGATATCTCCTGTTCCGCCTGTGACAAAACTGGCAAAGGTAAAGACTTTATTGTTGATAAACATATGGTGTTCGCCATACACCTTGATATCTACCGTTTTGCCGGTGAGGGCGTGGGTAAAACGTAAATTGATGGCATAAGGCGCAGCCGGGTTCGCCGAGAACCACACCGGGGCGGTCATGCAGGCGCCATTGGTGGTGTCGGTACGGGATAAGCAGGTCAGGGTATTGCGTCCCCACTTTTGCGGATCGACGGCATCATAGCCACTCGGTTCATGAACCCAGATATCAAAACGTGCAGGCGGTGCCACGCGATCGTAGCTTATACCGACGCTGGAGTTTCTTCCCGCAGGGGCGCCCGCCAGCACCTGGCCAGCCCACAGGAGCAGGAAAAGTAAAATAATAAGGCTTTTGTTCACATCATTTCCCTTTAGTGAGGTTGCCTGCATTCATGGCAGTCGGGCCAGTCGGCACGCTACGTCCGGCGAGCATCAGTTGGGCCTGTTGCTGGACCGTATCCGGCAGGGCGGAGAAAGTTAATTCCCGACAAGGGATCGACCCGACGTAGCGCACGACGTCGCGCATACTTTTCACGTTTAGCGCGCACTGATAAAACTGCTGCTGACGCACCAGGTAGAGGTTATGCAGCAAAGCGTCGCTTTGGGCGCTAAACCCGCCGTTGCCAAGGTCGCTCCAGCCGTTTACATTCAGTGGCACGCCGCCAATAAACGGCGAATGTTGTTCGTCAGTTAACTGGCCGAGCCATGTATAGCTTGCGGTGGTTTGCACGTGCCGACGCAGCAGTTTGCCTGGCACCATAAACAATGTTCTGCTGCCGGAACCTTGTGTGATTTCACTGCTGGCACCATGGGAGACATCCAGCGATTCGTTAATCGTCAACGTCGTCTGCTGATAGCCCGGCACGGCGAAGAGGGCGCGGCTATTGCCTGGGATGTCTGCGCTGCCGCCGTTATCCAGCGAGACCGCGACGCTCGGATCCTGGGAATCTTCCGGCGTGGCCACGTTAACCGCGATGGCTGAAGCAGGACGTCCGTCGCTCCAGCGTCCCAGCCACAGGCCAGATCGCGACAGCGCGAGCGTTGAGCTGTAATTGCCGCTGCTGCTCAGGGTATGACGCCCATCCTGACGATTCCAGGCATCGCTGACGGTCAGACTGCCGTTGCCATAGCGCCCGCCCTGGCGCGTATAGGCAGAGGCATTGAGCGAATCGCTGTTAATGCCTGACGCGCTCAGTCCATACTCATTTTCACCACGTGCATCGGCATACCAGTTGTGCGCCACGTTGTAGCTCAGCTGGTTTTTTTCTTGCTGCTGGTGCTGCCACGTTGCGCCCAGAGAGGTATAACTCGTCGCATCGCCCTGACGGTTATGAGCCATTGACAGGCTCACGCTCAGGTAGCCGCCTTTATCCCTACCTTCGCGGGAGTCATCGTTACGCATAAAAAGGTTAATGCTGCTGTTGATGTTCAGGCCGCTCGCGCTGAAAGCCGTACTCAAGCCGCCCTGCCAGGCCCGCGTGCGTGAGCGGGTCATATAAACCGACTCCCACGGCAAACCCGCATCATGGCGATCGTCACTGTCCGGGAGGTCCCGACGAGCAACGTAACGACCTTCGTTGCGGTTATCCGAATATCCCAGGCTCGCGTACCAGGTGCCGACAGGGACGGAAAACATCACCGACAGGCTTCGGTAACAGCCATTTACGGCGTCAAAACCTGCGCTTCGGGTATTGCAGTGTTCTGCTGATAACGCGTTGCGATAGAGGCTCAGTGAAAAACCGTCGTTATAGCTGATTTGCTGAATATTGCCGCGTTGACCTTCGCTGCCGTATAGGTAGCTAAAGCGGGTACTTAGCACGCCATCGATCGGGCCGGTGTTGAAACCACGGCTCCAGTCGAGCGCATTTTCCAGAAAACGCTGGTTTTTCTTTATCGTTGCGCCGCTGGTCAGCGCCAGCGTCGGAGTGACAGGCAGGCGGATGCCCGCCTGCGCGACCGCGCTGCGTTCATCGTTTTGATCGTTATTGTCAGTTTCGCCCCCCTGCAGGAACCACTCGACGCGGTCGAAAGGGGTTATGCCTGTGCGGGTAAACGGTACCTGCTCGGTGCGCGTCAGCCGGTTATTCTCATAGACAGACAACGTCACGGTATAGCTCCCGTCCGGGAACGAACGGGCGTCCAGGGTTTGCGCCCCGGCATTCAGATAAAAACTGGCCAGCAGTTGATTACCCCGGCGGGCGTCAATACGCGCATCGTGAGAAAGCAATACGGTGATAGGCGTACCCTTGGACTGCTGAACCGGATTGATCCATGCCCTTGTCGAGCCTGTGCGCAAGCCGCGAATTTTGCCCAGCGGCAGTTGGCTGAGATTGATATTCCCGCCGGCATTGCTGAACAGATCGCGAGTGTCCATCTCGCCCAACTGGACATAGTATTGCCGCCAGATATCCTGACGAAACCAGGCATTGTTGACGGTTATCTCCTGTTGCTGCTGGTGTTTCGAGCGTTGCCCCATCCAGGTCCAGTCGAGGTTAAAGTAGCCGTCCTGGGTGAGTGCCAGCGCGCCATTGCCCTGAACGGTGGCTGATTGGTAATCCCTGTCGGCAACAAAATTTATATTCTGTTGATGGATCAACGCATTCTCGGTGTCCTGCGTGGGCTGATACCATTGGCTGTCAGTGGTTTGTTTAGGCAGAAATTTCTTGTCGAAAAACAGATTAATACGGGCGTTATTCTCATCATAGATAATGGCCGCACGCTGGGTATCAAGGTAATCGCATCCCGTTGCGGAGCCATTGCTGCTGCATGCCAGGTTGCCGTTACGGGCCAGTGGAACGGCCAGGGCGGCAGACACGGTGGCAACGAGGGCAGGATCGTCATTAAACTGCCGTTTGATGGCTGCAACGACGGTATCGGGCGCGACAAAACTTACCGTTTCAAGCGTGATATCCGTTTCAAAAAGGCCAAGCGACTCGCCATAGAGGTTTACTTCTGTCCACAGGCGCTGCGTTTTCGCTAGATCTTCGAAACCTGCCGGGACGGCCATCTCTGCGCAGGCGAGTTGGATGGATGCGGGTAACAAAGCAACTAAGAGGAGAGTATTTCTGTGAAACGCCATGAACGAGCCTCGACATCATCCTGACGTCAGAGGGTGGGCACCCTCTGACGTTATTCCTTAGGTACTGTGGTGTTACGCACCGCCTTCCGTGGTCGTCGCCTGCGTCAGCATCAGGCTGACAACGCCGCTGTACTGACCGGTTTTCAGAATGCCTTTGGTGGTCTGAGAAATGGTCAGTGGCAGTACCGCTGAACCGTTTTCAATGTTGCCTGGGAACAGTTCAGTTCCGGTAAACTCGGCATCGGTGGTAGACAGTGTTTTATCACCCAGAATCACCGTCATCGGTACAATCTGGTCACCATCCGTATTGGTGAGCTTTGCCGCACTAACGAGGCGCACTTTGACGTTGCTGGTGGCGGAGTTAGACCACACCTTGGTGTTCAGGCGGTAGCTTTCCAGACCACGACCAGGCAGATACTGCATGTCGATGCTGGCTGGCAGCGGCGTGTTGTCGGCCTGGGTCATATCCAACTGTGAGTCAACGCTGGCGTTAACGGTAATGTCTTTTTGAATCGCCAGTGCGCTAAAGGACGAGGCCATCGCGGCAACAATCATCAGAGGTTTAATATACTTACGCATTGATATCTCCATATTTACAAATGAGCACCTTGGCTCTTTAAACGAACTACGTGGGTTTTTACTGTGATGCCGTGTTATTGCACGACGGGTAAGTCAGCTTCTTCAGCGGTTTTATTCACCCAGTTGAAGTAGCGGAATTTATATTTTTGGCCTTGTTTCTGTGTGAGCGTTTTTAATTTCCGTTCAGTGTCCGGATAAATCGTCGCGTCTTCTTTTATCCATTTACACGATGAATTTGCATCACAAATACCAATCTCTCTGAGCGGCACACGCAGCGTGCCGCTGTTTTTTAACGTCCCCCTGCGAGGGTCGATCGACAGTGAAATTACGTTTTCTTCTGGCGCAATATGGACCAGTGCGCCCCAAATCACATTGACGCCCAATGTTGCCATCGCCGCAGGACTTTCTGCCTTGCCGGGAATAATGCTGTCAGGTTGTTTTACCCCTTCAAAATAGACGCGCCAGGTGGTCTCTTTTTTCGGAGGCATAAGCGATACCAAACGAACTACGCGCATCGCGCCTGCCGCGAGAGCAAATTTTTCGGGCGTAACCACCACGCCACCTTCTTTCCACGACGCCACGTCAATTTCTTTTTCCTCGGCTGTTCCGGGATTAAGAATTTTCTTTTGCCTCACTCGAATGAACTGAATATCATCCGTTTTTGAAGCCACCTTAATTTGCGCCGCACCGGATCTGTCTACGTTCAGTTCCATGGGATACACGCTCATATTGGCCATTGTCATTTCTGAGAAAAATGGCAATGACAGCGCGGCGACATAAAAGGCGGTTGTCATGCTGACTCTTTTTTTCTGTTTCACAATCAGTCTGCCTGCTCTGAGTTTAAAGGCGGCGCGTTAACACCAGGACACCGTCTGCTTTCGTATCGCTTCAGGGCAGGGAAACTTTAACCAGAACAGCGGTTTGTGAAAATTTGTATTAGTTAACTCGTTATATACAGTTTTTTATCCTGCTTTTCTGGCTTTAAGGTTGTATAGTTAAGCGAAAATACCGCGACCAGGGATGGGAAGAAAATTCCTTCTGATGAAAAAACAAGCAAGTCAGGAGGCGGTTTTCATGTCGATGTACCAGGGAATAAAAAGCATGCGGTTACAGCCGAGAATAAAAGATGTTTTTTATATGCAATAATTCGTTGTTATTTGATCCTGAAGCACATGCAATAAGCCTTGTTGGACAACCTGAGTCTGTATTAACACTTTCGGCGCCAGCCGTTCGTCTTTTACAGGAATTTATTAAACACCGAGGACGCGACCTGAGCCGGGAGGAATTGATCGCTCGCGTATGGGAAGAGTTTGGCTTTACGCCATCCGGAAATAATCTTAATAAAGCGGTAAGCGAACTGCGTAAAAGCTTCCAGTCTTTGGGAGAGGGGCACGAATTTATCGTCACAGTCCCGCGCTATGGATTCCGTTTTGATGCCGATGTAATTTTTCAGCCTGGTGAGAACATTCAAGCCGCTGAGCCGCAATCCCCTTCTACGCAACCAGACGTACAGCCCCGGCGCACTTACCTGAAAAGGTGGTTGATTATAGCGATAGTGATCGTCGCAGCGTTGGGGGCGGGCATTTACCTTAGCCGCCCGCAGGAGATAACCGTGCCGGCGAAATTAAAGCCGGTCGAGGAAAAAATCGCGCGCTGCAGTATCTGGATTATCAACGATCATGGACGACCGTTAGTGCTCTCGAAATTAGCCGAGCGACTGGAGGCCAATAATGTGGCTTGCGAGCGCGAGGAGTACGATATTTATTATTTCAGTGCCCGTTTTTCGCTTGCCGCTGCTGATGAAGTATTCATTGGCGCTTGTCCGGTCAGTGAAACCAGCTTGTGTAAAACCATTCGCTATAAAAGCGGGGCCGAAAAATGAAAATAAGGCTTCTTTTTGGATTGGGCGGTGCTGTGGTCGGCGGCGCGCTGGCGCTATTTTACTATTGCGGCGCGGTCGGCAAAACAGATGTACTGGCCTGCAGCACTGAATTTAACTTTACCCGCAATGAGGGGAAAGCTAGTGAAGTGAAGGTCAATACGATTGCCCAGTTCTATTTTCATCGGTACGGTACAGGATTGACCACCTATAAAGGTGCGGCAAGAGCGGGGGGGCAAAATTTAATCATTGACAGGGATGTGGACTTTACGTGGGAGCGGCGGGACGATGACAACGTCATTGTATTGAGTTACACCAAAACCTGGCGTCGCCACAATGATAATACTCCCGATGCCCAGTGGGGAAGCTTCGCCTGGCCGACCGCTCGCTACTATCTCACCATCTCCGAACTTTCACCTGCCGTGTGGCTGATTCAGGACCGGCGTTATCCTACCTATATCTGCCGGGGTGAATAAGGTATAAAAAAAAGAGAATGCCAATGGCATTCTCTTTTTTCGTATCAGTGATGCTGCTTAATCGCGGCTGGCGAAGCCCAGAATGCTCAGCAGGCTGACGAAGATGTTGTACAGCGAAACGTACAGGCTAACAGTTGCGCGGATGTAGTTGGTCTCACCGCCACGGATGATATTACTGGTTTCAAACAGGATTGCGCCTGAAGAAATCAGAATAAACACCGCGCTGATCGCCAGATGCAACGCTGGCAGTTGCAGGAAGATATTTGCAACCATACCAATCAGCACCACCACGATACCTGCCATCAGCATACCGCCGAGGAAGGACATATCTTTACGCGTGGTCAGCACATACGCAGAGCAGCTGAAGAAGACCAGCGCCGTTCCGCCCAGCGCCATGCCGATAACATCACCCATGCCCGCAGACAGGTAGGTATTCAGAATTGGCCCCAGAATGTAGCCCAGGAAGCCGGTAAAAGCGAAAGCTGACAGAATACCAACGGGTTTATCCGCCGTTTTATAGGTCAGGAACATCAGACCATACATACCCACCAGCGTCAGGATAAGTCCCGGAGAGGGCAGCATCAGCACCGTGCTGGCGGTCGCAGTGATCGCCGAAAACGCCAGCGTCAGGCTGAGCAGGAAATAGGTGTTGCGCAGCACCTTATGTGTGCTGAGTAGCGATGTACGATCGCGCGAAGAACTAATAATACGATCCATGAGTCACTCTCTTATGACAGATGTAATTAATGATGAAGGATAATGAAATCAAGGGGAATGACACAGCGGTTTTACCCATCTTTACGCATTTTAACCCGCCAGGCTCAAGCATATTATTTCAGCAAAAGCTCCCGAATCAGATGTTAGCACTGTATGTGTAAAAATGCCTGTTAGATATCTGCCAGGTAACTGAAAAATATTGCGTTATTCCCGGTTCTCTCTGACAGTGACAGCGGTGTCATCATAAACAGAGCAATAAGGTAAAGGGAATGACTCAAGATAAAACGAAGAGATTTACATTTACGCTGTTGGCTGTCTGTTTGATGTCGGTAAACGGCGCGGCAAGGGCAGCAAATGTTCCCGCAGGAACAGTACTTGCAGAAAAACAGGAACTGGTGAGAAACAACGGCAGCGAGCCGGCGTCGCTGGATCCGCATAAAGTCGAAAGCAACGTGGAGTTTAATTTAATCAGCGATATGTTCGACGGCCTGGTGGCAGTTAAGCCGGATGGGTCTGTTGAACCCCGTCTTGCCGCATCCTGGGAGAATAAAGGTAACACCGTCTGGACCTTTCATTTACGTCCAGGCATAACCTGGTCGGATGGATCTGCTATCACCGCACAGGATGTCGTCTGGAGCTGGCAGCGTCTGGTTTCGCCGCAAACGGCTTCACCTTATGCCTCGTATCTGGGCAATATGCACGTGATGAATGCGGTCGATATTGCGTTGGGTAACAAAGATCCCGCCACGCTGGGGGTTAAAGCCCTGGATGATACCACGCTGGAAATTACCCTGACGCAACCGACGGCGGCATTTCTGGCGATGCTGGCGCACCCGTCGCTGGTCCCTTTAGATAAAGTGCTGATTGGCCGCTTTGGCGATAAGTGGACTCGCCCAGAGCACTTTGTCAGCAGCGGGGCGTATAAATTATCGCAGTGGGTGGTCAATGAGCGCATTGTTGCCGAGCGTAACCCGCATTACTGGGACGATCGGCACACGGTCATTAATAAAGTCACTTACTTGCCCATTAGTTCAGAGTCTGCTGACGTTAACCGCTATAAGGCGGGTGAAATTGACATTGTGTACAGCGTACCGGTCAATCAGTTTGCGCAGTTGAAAAAGACCATGGGCAATGAACTCCATGTCTCGCCTCAGCTTTCAACCTATTACTATCAGTTCAATACAACCAGAGCGCCCTTTAATGACCCACGCGTGCGTCGGGCGCTGAATATGGCGTTGGATAAAGACATCATTGCGCAAAAGGTGATGGGGCAAGGGCAACGTGCGGCGTGGGTTATCAGCCAGCCCGAAATTGGTGGGGTACAACTGCATGCACCAGAGTATGCGTCGTGGCCACTCGACAAACGCCTTGCTGAAGCTAAAAAATTGCTCACGGAGGCCGGATATGGTCCAGAACATCCATTGAGCTTAAATCTGCTCTACAACACCTTCGAAACGCACCAGCGTATTGCGATTGCCGCATCGTCGATGTGGAAGAAAAATCTTGGTGTTGAGGCGAAGCTGCAAAATCAGGAATGGAAAACCATGCTGGATACCATGCACACCGGTAATTTTGACGTTGTGCGCTATGCGTGGATAGCCGACTATGACGATGCCTCAAGTTTCCTCAATATTTTCCGTACCGGCGACAGTGAGAACACCACTGGTTACAGTAACCCTGCCTTTGATGAAGCGATGCATAAGGCAGCGAAAGCAAGTTCATTGGAAGAGCGAGGTAAATACTACCAGCAGGCCGAAGCTCTGTTAGGTGAGGATGTACCTGCGATTCCGATTTATCACTATGTTCGCACGCATCTGGTGAAGCCGTGGGTGGGGGGATTTGCACCGGATAACCGCGGAAATTACTACACCAAAGATATGTACATCAAAAAGCATTAAGCGTGGCAGCCGCTATTTGTGCTGAATAAATGGTCAATCTGTTTTTATTTCAGTCGATTAACACTATTTTGGCTGTTTTTCAGGCAAACGAACACATTGGTGCTTTACAGGTCCGTTCGGGATGTTTATAGTGCGCCTCATTGGAAGCGTGGCCGAGCGGTTGAAGGCACCGGTCTTGAAAACCGGCGACCCGAAAGGGTTCTAGAGTTCGAATCTCTACGCTTCCGCCAATTTCTTAACAAAATCAATAGCTTAATGGTTGGTTTTGATTTTGTACTGCATAAAGTATTGCATTAAAAGCCCGTGTAAACGGGCTTTTTTGTATCTAAAATCTGGTATTTACCCGCAACAAATATTTTAAACACTCCGCTCTTGCCTGAGAAAGGCCCCTACCTGTTTCTCTTCCTATACAGATTAACCAAGCAACATCCTTAGGTCACAAACGTGTATTCGTGACGCTTAACTGGACAACTAATTGTTCTGTCGGTTAAAACAGCTAAAAAAGTTAACTGGTAATTGAAAATGAAAGCTAGTGAAGTCATGAAGGCTGCAAAATCATGGTTCAAGCTGAGTAACTATGATGTGTTGCAGGAGATCACTGTCAACGATCTGAAGAGGGAAGTGATTGCCCGGTTAGAAATGGCTGAGCACAATTTTGCTGTTGAGATTGATGAAAGCGACTGGATGTACCGTCAAATCCATCTGGATAACGAAACCAAGATTTTATCTGGGCAACCATTGCTGGCAAGCAAGCGTGATAAACCAGCTCCAGTTTACGGTAAAGATTACCCATTAAGACAAGCTGTTGAAAACCCGCTTGCAGATGCTAAAAGGCATATCAGGCACATGACTGTATTTGATGTGGCGAAATATGCACATAGGTTGAGTGATATAAAGATACTTACCCGTGTGGGACCTAACGATGGTGGTGCTCTTTCGCCTAAATCAGCAAATGTAGGGCAGTGGCGGTTGACCGATATTGAAAAGCTTAATTCTTATACACCGCTGTATCTTGAACTTAACCTCAGAGCGCTCACAGATGAAGAAGTGATAGAGCATATGAAGCGTATGCTTCCTGAATGGCGTAGGACTCATGATCTCCCTGAACCTCAAGCTAGAGCTTCAAGGTTCGGGATTTCAACAATCAAAAAATTGATTAACTTCCAGACCATCCCTATGTTGGACTTGCTGTTCTGGGCAAAGAGAGAAAACGTCAAAATTTCGTATGAGATGTTGGCTCGTCTTCTACATCCAGATTCATCAGAGTCGATCAGAGGTGGTTCCAATATCAAAGATACTGATAAACCGTTTGCCGATAAAGTGCTTAACCGTGAGTTCGAAAAGGCCTTTAACGTCTACTTAAGTAAAAACGATGACATGATCAATACAAAAGTTGCTGATGTTATGAGAATGAATGAAAAAGAGGAGTGAAAGCGGTAGTCCATTGCTTCAAAACCAGTGAGGGGCTGCTGCTAAGCAAGCGCCTCTTTTTTCAAAACCAGCGAAATCCACAAATTTTCAATTTCCCCGAAAATCATCCCCCGCCAATTTCTAAAAAAATCTTGTTTTCCAATATCTGCATCATGTGATCTCAATTTTTCCTATTATAGCTCTTGTCGAAACAACAGAGGAAAAGGCAAATGAGAAATGAAATCGCAGGTAAAAGATTAATCCGTGTTCCAGAAGTTCTGAGAAGAGTCGGATTTAGTCGAACGACAATGTATGAGCTTATCAAGGAAGGCCGATTCCCGGATAAGGTAATCATAGGGGCAAGATCTGTAGCCTTTGTGGAAAGTGAGATTGAAGCATGGATTGAAAATACCATTTCCGATTCACGCAGAAATAATAAATAACATAAAAGAGGAAGCAAAAATGAAAGTACAAAAGATAGAAATACATGTTAGCAATGATGATACAAAATACTTTGTTCTAAAAAGTGGCGAAGAATATGACTACTATTTGCGGTGTATGAATGAGTATATGGGGGAAAGATTCTATCATAACCTTGAAGACGATGGTTATATGGACGGTGTTTTAAAATCAATAATAGAGAACGGCAAGAAAGATTTTAATGAGTTCTTGAAAAAACATAAATATAAAGCATCGATTAAAAACGTATATTTTGATGAAGTGCTTGTCAATCTGAGGCAGATACATCATGTGATGAGTCACTATATTTTATATACATAATCGATAGCGTCATCTATTCGGCCCCGCAAGGGGCTAATGTAAAACGAAATGAATAAAGTAAGCATTTAATAATGAGGATATAAACATGGCTAAAGAAAATATTATTGAAAATAAATCAACAGAACTGTTTTATGATCTGGCTTGTAGATCGTTTTCCGCAAGTTGGAATATGTTCATGGAAGTGAATGGCGATGGAGATGCCAATGACTATCTAGATGATCCGGTTTTTATGAGTCCATTTATTATTTATGTGATTGACCATATTCAGAACAACTTTAAAAGATTCACCACACAAGAAGGAAACTGCGGTGATATTAATCAGGTCAACTTTGAACAAGTAGCAGCCCTGCTGGTAGGGTATTCAGATAACTTTAGAAAGTAAGAACTAATCTTGCCCCGCAAAGGGCCAACTATAAACAGAAGGGAAAAACAGATGAAGAATGATATGTCAGTAATCGTAAGTATGTTATGTGAAAAAACACCTAAAGTAATGAATCTTATCCAAGAGAGCTTGGATATATTTATCGCATTGAGAGGTAGCTCTGTCGAAGAAATCATGAATGATAAGACCTTGTTAGATGATTTAAATCGTTATGTAAATGAGACACTGTATGATGAGATGGATCTGGAATATGGTTCTGTAATCATAAAAATAGTATCTAATAAATAGTATTAATACCTTCTCGATATTTATCTAATATTTAACTTAATAAAAGTAATCAGTATGAAAGAGATTATTTTAAATGAAAGCAATAAAGTGACAATAAACATTATTTCAAATGTATTACAGGGATATTGCGAAACGATCTATAGCATCTCTGAAAAACAGTCTGAAACAGCCATGAATATTTTAACTGGGGAGGTGTTATCAGAGATACTTTATGATGTTTTGATTGCCTGTGAAGTTGAAGACTATGTTAAAAGCGGAAGAGGCAAAGATGTATCTGAGATCAATATGGATGAGTTAAAGGAAACGATTTTATACTGGCATAAAGAGCATATTATTGAACTTGTACTGAAAAACATAAAACCGGATGATGCTGATGAGCGTATTTATTGGAAGTTAAAAATGACGGTGAATCAGTATTGAAAAATGGCAATATTCCCTCGTGCAGAGGGAAATAATCCTATAATGAACTGGAGAGAACCAATATGATTGATGAATTTCACGTAATATATATGTATAAAAAAATCCAAGCTGAAGCGGCTACTACCGACATCAAAACATTGGAGCAGCTTTTGAAGAAGTTCCGCCAAGTTGTCGCGGAGCGCCGGGAAGAATACTATCAGGAGATTGGTGAGAAAAAGGCTCAGAAATTGAGGGCTAAGAGATTACAACAGTTGCATGAGAAAATGGGGCGTGATCGAGTATCACCGGCGGATCTCATTGACTGATAATAGAAAGTCATAATAATGTATCTTCATCAAGCAACGGAGGTATCTATGGGCTGGGAACTTCACATAGTAAGAACAGAACATTGGTTCGATAGCGCAAATGATCCAATAAGTAGTGAAGAATGGCTTCAGCTTGTTGATAGTGATGACGAACTATCAATAGATCATAAGAACGGTGATTTTTATGCTATTTGGAGTGGTCAAAGTGAACACGATGAACCTTGGCTTGATTGGAATGATGGAAGGATTTCGACTAAGCATCCAGACGAGGCGCTTTATTGTAAGATGTTGCAGATAGCTGATAAGTTAAATGCTGTAGTTGTTGATGAGGATGACCATAAATATTTACTATCAAGTGATCTGATGAATCCGTCATGGGTTAACTCATCATCTACTGGTAAAAAAATATCTTTATGGGACAGATTAACTTCGAAGCTAAAATAGTATATATTCAGTTTGTTATCAAAGATACTATTGATACCACTATATGATCATTAAATTCTGACACTGCTAAAACTTCATTTGAGGTGAAATTTTAGCAGGACTTAATGGCGCTTATAAATTACTTCCTGAGCAATCAGCTTTTCCTAAAATATAATCATTTATTTCTTGGCTAAATTCTATAGTGATTTTATCATTAATAAAATGAATTCTGGAATAGTGTTTGTTTATAAATGCTCTAATAGATACATTTTTTCCATCATTGACAATCAATCTAATTCTATTAGCTTCAATGGGTGAACCAAACATGATGTCAGCCGTATTACCATCAATGATACCTGACAATCTTGAAACAAAATTAGGATTATTTTCATAACCATCAAATGTTGAATCAATTTGTGTTCCCCATGCATGATTAAAAGTTAATGCAAGTTTTTTAGTTAATAGTGACGCGTATGATATTTCTATAAATGATGATGAGAAACATATTATGCGTAATGGGTATTTCCCTGAAAAAGTAGATGAAGCATTATCTGGCTTCTTTTGGCATTGCTCTGAGTAATATAATCTGGTAATAACCATACTATCTGCCTTTAAAATAATATGTAAATCAATCCTTGATTTCAATGGCTTCACACCATCATTATTTATGAAATACCATTCATAAAATCCACCACAATATTTAGCTATTGAAGTATCTGCGCTTTCACCGTTACATATGTCAGACTCACTATAAAGCATTTGCGATGAAATGTGTTCCGCTAGATCTTCCGTTGCTGATATTACAATACTATCCGACCATCCACCCAAAGAGTTGATAAACTCATCCTGTCGCCTAATAATGACTTCCAATAAAGATGCTCCAGTTCCTGAAACATAACACTTGCCAAAATTATCTGTTATTATCTCTTTGCATTTATTATGAGTTAATGGGGAAAGATTTCCATCATTATCTCTTACGATACCTAATAGTGAAAAAGAATGACTTCTAGGATTATTTAATAGGAGTTTGTCAATATTATCTCTGGTTATGTTACTAGTTGGTTCATAATTAGAACGATTGAGAAAATCTGCTGATAAATCACACCAAAAGTTAAATGCGTCACGACATTCGCCTGAAAAAGCTAATAGTCCTGATCTATTAGGTAATATAAATGTTTTTCTTCCCAATCTGGTGATATGCCATCTTTTGTTATCAGTAGTCCATTCACTGCATGTTTCACCTAATGCAGGAAGCCAAACTGTTTTTTTTTGAGAGAGATCTGGTCCATCTGTGTTTAGCAAAGTATCAGCGATAATATGGGGTTCTTTCTCACTATTCAAAAGTGCAATAGCTGTCATAGTATATCCTATAGTTGAAAGGTTATAAAATTGACCAACTCTCTTCTATAGCATATTTAAACAAAAAAATCATTATTTAACTTTGTGTTTTACAAGTATGAGTTCTCTTAAAACATTTCGATAGATTGTACACTCGACCTTCTGCGATCAATTGCAATCCAATTTCTCTAATAACGGTTTCCGGCGTGTTGGTTTTGTTATCAAGTTATATTTATTGTTTTATGTGGATAACACTTTATTTTTTGATTTTATATTTATTAGATTTGCTAGAATCAATCTTTGAAAGGTAATATGTTTTCATAAATGTTAAACGATCACCATTAAACATGTAATCGGGGTTAATAAAGTAATAGTTCTGTATCATGGTCTCTGCAATAAACTTCTTGTCAGCAAGTTCTTTCATGCCTTTGAAATATGTTGTTCTGGATATTTTTACGACATCTTGATCAACAATATCGTATGACATCAAGATAGTGTCAGTATCCTTATTATCTCTGATAGCAAGATAAAGGATCTTGAAAACTTTTTTACCCGATGAAGACAGTCCTTCAATAGCAGATACTCCGTCAACATAAAGTTTCACGAACTGTGTCTTATCAACCTCTATAGCCTGATAGAAACCGCCATTACCAACTTGCTCTCCAGTATTTTCATTAACTAATGCTAGTCGATCTTTTCCTGTAGTAATACGTCTAACGCCAGTTTTTGTATGTAGACTTGTATCATTAAGAAATGGGTTTTTAGTATGACGTGGGAGACCTCTTCTTGATTTCTTTACTTCAGTTTGTATCTTATTTTCTATCATGGTATTTACTCCTTTATTTTTTAGTTATATATTTAAGTGAATACTATATTTTGCGTGCAAGTCAATACTTAAAGTTTATGTTTTTTAAAATAACTAACACTTAATGATTTTAATTTTGAAACTTGTAGTGCTACAACATATATATATAAATAACACTATATCATTTTTATTTGAGAATAGTTATCAACTTAAGTACCGGGATTCGGGACTTTAACTCCCGGATGTCGGTACTTGGTTTTAAGCTATAGCTGGCCTGAGAGCATTTTTCTTCTTCATTATTCAATTAGCGAAGCTGAGAACAACTATGCAGAGGTATTTTGGGGTACAGTTCTACTTTTTATTTCATTGGTTTCTTCTCTTCAATTTATATCTCAGCAAAGTGATTGTTTGAAACAATCACTAAGCGCTGCTGATATCTTATTAAAGTTGAAATTGTTTCCCATTTACCTCATAGCGGCTATCGCCGCAATTCTTCATGGATAAATCCATCATCAACAGGGATGAACCCTGTTCCAGCAATGTGATTGTTTTGAACAATCACGAAGTGCTGCTTCTGAAAATATAGTTTTCCAATGTGTTTAAGAGCAAATGCCATATGTCGAGAATAAGATATTATGTGCAGGCACATGATCGGTTTTCGATATTAGTATAATACTTTGAACATTAAATCTCATTTCATATCAGTGTCAGGGCGTAGCCGTGCGGTAGCACATGAGCATTAGCTCATAAGATAAATATTTTTTTTCAAACAGAATGATAACCAAGAAGTAATCCATGCTGCGCATGGTGAGTTAAATTTGATTTTACTCAGTGATAAATGATATTTAATTACATAACAGACAAAATAAGGAAGGCGTGTAATGAAAAAAATAAAAACAATAAGTATCTTTAAATCAAATGAAAACATCCCTTTGATGACGTGTATCGTAAACGATATAGAAGAAAGTAAAAATGGAATAAAGCTTATTCTGGAAAACGGCGAAAGCATCAATATTAAAGATTACGGTTATTTCTTCCTGTCAGAGGGCGAAGGCGATTTGGACAGGGAGCGAATGTTAAGTAGTTACAGAAGGTTGATTTCTGAACTCAGTCAGATCAGTGAAGAAACCGTAAAATCATTAATGCTCTGACCTGAACATCCCACTGCTGCTGTTATGATATTAACTTCATGAAAGATATTACTTTTTAAGTAAAACCAGAAATCGGTAAGTGATAAAACTCGTGCGGTATCACCGAGCAGCAGGGGTATAAGCTATGCCATGTCGGCTTAGGTCAAGTCTGTGACATTTTCCTCTGCTTCAGATCGCTGTAGACAGGTTTTGTTCCACCTATAAAAGTATCAGAACAAATCATGTGTGCTGCTTCATTCCTTATCCCTTGATCATTTAGCTAAAGCAGGACAACTGTGGCTATCGAATATTTCCCATCACTCCCAATTAATTGATACAAAAGATCGATAAATCACTATTGATAGTTTTAATCGATTGAAATCTGATTATCGATCGATGTTTTAATTGTTCATATCGATCGATAATCATTATTTGATAGCTTTAAACTATCGTTTGTTTTGTATCGATCGATTTAAACGATATGACGAACAACAAAAATAATTCAATCCTATCAATTGATTAGAAGATGATTCCTGATCTGCGGGCAAGAATACTTAGATCGGGCGAGACAAATCAGACTAAATCTTTGAGGAATAAATGAAAGGACATAACTTCTTACCACTGGTGGTCTCTCTGGCATTTCTTACTGGATGCCAACAGCTCAACGATGGTGTGAATAGCGTTAACGGGGCAATTAACTCTTCACTGTCATCATTGGACAGCACCGTTGATAAAGCGCTGGGGGTTTCAGCTTCCGGTCAGGATAGTGGTCCAGCAACGTCCATTACTGGTCTTGGTGCTGTCTGCAAAGACTATGAAGAAAATGCAATGGCAGCAGAAAAGAAATGGACTGGCAAAAGGATCTCTATCATCAATGCCACTGTTCTCGAGGTTACGAAGGGCAGAAGTACCAGCGATATGATGACGGGAATGCCCATGTCAACCCCTAACTATTACCTGCTATTCAAAACAGCCGATACAAGCTATTGTGGTGGTATGGTCTGGATTGATTACTATTCTGGCCTTGATGATACGGTTCTGACTTACAAAAAAGGTCAGAAAGTCAGTGTCACTGGAACAGTCAACAACTTCGAAGTTCGTGGCTTCGCTACCGTCAACAATGCCGATATGCCAGTTCGTCTGGTTGTTCTGAGAAATGGCACTATCAATCATTAATTTAGGGTTAATAAAATGCATAAAATATCGTTAGTGGCCGTCGGGGCTATTTTGCTTGTCGGTTGTGGAGATAAGGGAGATTTTGAGAAAACGATAAATAACAAAATTAGTAAGGAGCCTGTTTGTTATTCTTTTAATACAAAAGAAAATAACAGTAATGCTTATGAAAGCTTCAGCGAACCCGGAGTTTTCGTCAGAGTTAATGTTCGAGGAAATGATGTGAGTCCTATCTTGGAAGGACTTAAAAAATCGGGCTTAATCGATATTGAATTCGAACAACAAGCGTTTACCCGTGTTGCAGCCTTATCAGCAACAGATAAAGGTGCTAAAGCGAAATTTTGGGATAAGGAGCATGGGGCTTGCGTAGGTACTAGAACAGTGGATGAAATAAAAGAGTGGACTGAACCCAGCGACGCAGGTGGTCAAAAAGTAACACGGGTATCATATACATGGAAATTGTCAGATATCCCAAACTGGGTTGATAAGGACGCGTTTGCCAGATCTGGGGTCAAAGGCATCGACAAATCTGAGAAAGCTACTGCGATATTAGTTAAAACTAATAATGGTTGGAAAGCTAGCGGTTTCTAATGTCAAAGCGAGACATTATTTATATCAAGAAAATACTTGAAGGTATTTGCTGTATCATTTAAAGGAATAATTATGCGTAAGTCATTAGTAATGGTTCTAGGATTTTCTATTGTTCTGACTGGTTGTGAAAAAGCTGTTGAAAATAAAAATATTTCTGAGCTTACAAGTGAAGAAGCAGATGGTATTTGCAAAAGACCAGATGTTATTACACAGATAGAAAATAGCTTCAGAGAGGGGAGTATTGAATTCTTAAATAGTAATCCATTAAACTATTCCCCGTTTATTGATAGATATAACTCTGTAGAACAACTTTCTGACAATAGAAGAGCGTCAAGGATTGATGTTAGCTATAAATATAGTTCGGATGATTTTTCAAAAGGATTCGGAACTACCGATAAAGTTAAAGTAAGTAACGCAAGGCTAACTGGCACAGGTAAAGACGATTTATCATGTAGTGCTAAAATAGAGTTCACATCTGATAAAATCTATGGGATTTCATTTTCAGATAATTTCACTTACAATATAAAAAAAGAAAACGATAAATTTGTTACTGACATTAAACTTTCTCTTGAAGGACTAACACGTAGTAAAAGTGAACCTACGGTATCTCAAAAGGAGTGGCGTGATAAGTATGAAGAGAAACTTAATGCAGATGATGATATGTTGAGGAATATTCCTGATTCTGAATATAAAGTCATCTCACAGAATGATATATATTACATTTACTTTGCGCAAGCACCACGTAAGTTCAGCGATGATGAATTGATGGGATTCTTTAGCTCTAAGTGGAACAATACGACTGATGTCTTTGCCAAAGAAGATATTAAAAAAGAAGAACTTCCTAAAATAAAAGAAAAAATTGAGCAATATAAAAATCTGAAAAACATATTGTCTTACTCAACTTTTAATTTGAGTCAGCAACTGGCAGACAAAAATGCTCTCAAAACAGAAAGTGGTGAAAAATCTATAGAAACTTCTACTAGTTGGTTTTCTACACGTGATAGCTATGACATGACGAAGAAGGGTTATAGCTATGAAGCGCCCTCATGTAATATGAACGGCGGTTTAACAATCGAACGACGTGGAATCCGCTTCACTACAGATGATTCTTTACGTGGGTGTGTAGTTGGCGTACCGGATGACAAAGCTCGCGAAGTATCTGCTAAGCTTGCTGCCATAGGTAGACAAGGAGGTAATGCTGGCTTCTTTGTTAAATCTTATCTTCATATCTCTAAGGTCGATGGTAGTGACAATACCATTCATACGACTGTGATTAAGGATGAAGTTAACGTTTACGATCCTGAAACCAATGAGCTTATTCTTGATACCGTAGTTAGATAGCTGCTATACACATATACACTTCATGGTGCATGCTTACTGGTTCTGGGATAAACATGCACCTGAAGTGGAGTGCAAATAGGCTGGAGCTTCAACACACTCATAAATAGAAGGAATATATGATTCAGTTAATAATAGTGGTTTTCTTGGGGCTTCTGTTAAACATACCATCACTTACACCGGTGCTTTTTCTCAAAAAGACACAAAAGAGCGTGAAGGTATCGATGGCGGTCAGACTGTTTCTACTTAACGCTTTCTTGGTGCTGTCATTGGTGACGGTTTCGCAGAATATTACGCAAAAATACGGGCTGTTTCCTATATGGCTGGTATGTGTTGCTATCGCTCTTTTTATGGTTACTCTGGTATCAACAGTTAAATTCGTGCGTAAGAATTTAACTGTTGGTAAAAGTCGGACTATTATCCTTTCATCATTCCTGATTGTCTATGCCACCAGATTTCATGCCGTGTTTTCAGATGTGTATGGAAGTGGATATACGCTTAACGGATACAACACCGCATGGACATTTTTCTTCTTGTTTGCCTGTCTGTTGGCTTATATCGGTTGCTTTGGGAGTAAAACATATTCTGGTTATTCTGCGCCGTCATCTGCATCGCAACCTGATTATTCTAAACCAACCAAAGAGTATGAAACACAATCTCAAGTTGACTACGATATTGCTGTAAAGGGGCGGAGTGTTCTATCTGATCCCAATCTAAGCATTGTTGAGCAACAGCGTTATCGGGATGCTCTTGAGAAAAAAGAAAGAGAAGATTGGTAAAATATATTTACATTACTTAATAAAGCCGATGGAAATCGGCTTTGAAATTTCTTATTGGAATTCATTGACATTATCTTATCTAAATTTGGCCTTTTATTTTCTATATCCCCGTGGCCTCATACGTGGGGCTTTATCTTTGCTGGCATGTGGTATGAGATCCATGCGATGATCGCTTTCCGGCTGTTCGTTCTTAGGGCTGCTTGGGAAACGGCTGATCTCATCCGGTGTTGGTTTATAGTCATCTTGGTTAAACTTGGCTTTTTTCTCATATTCAGTGCGAGAGATATGACGGCCTAATACCTCGTCAAAGACGTAGTTTTCAGCAATACGTTTATCATGTTCTTCACTGATAAGATCAATTTGGAATTTGTTTGCTTTAGCCCATACAAACTTCTGCTTGAAAAAATCTATGACAAGAGTTGTGAAGCGTTTAAAGATATTATCTTGACGTGTAGTAGCCTGTTTCCTCTTGCCACGTTCAGGGGCGCTTCTGGATGCCCTGTTTGGGTTTTGAGAGGAGGATGTTTTCAGAATAGTATTTATTCCAGAATCAGAAATACTTGCCGATGGTTTCTTACCAGCAATGACCTTACTGACTTTGGATTTATCACGGTAAGATTTAACACCACGCACACGATTATGAGGAACTGGTGCTACCAATACAGGCCTTTGTGTTTCATGAGTAGAAGAGCCGGAGTGCGTTTTTGGTAATACGATTTCTTCTGGTTCAGCAAGATGTGTAATCGTAAAGCTTCTGACATCAATGACGATTTCAAGATCAAGTTCGCTGAATGTTTTGTAGACTTCAACTGCTTCCTGCTTGGCAGCGTCACGAACAGCTTGTTCTGTGGCTCTTTGTTCCTGAGCCGCCTTACTACGCCATTTGGCACTGGGGATGCGTTTCATTGGAGGACGGTTTGTTTCAGCGGCTTTTGCAAGCCATAGAGCTTTTTCTTCATTATACAGAGCAACTGCTGCTTTCTCTAATGCTTCTTCGTGCTGGGCTTGGAGAGAGCGATGGTCAATACGTTCTGATGAACCAGCGGCAGCGAGGTAGCTGTTAGCCATAGCTGACCATGATTCACGCCATAAAACAGACATTTTTCTGTCGTTCCAGCTCCTTTCCTTTTTACCAAAACCTTCCGGGCCTATAGTTTTTAATGTCAACATAACGTGAGCATGTGGGTTGTCGCTATCAAGATCATGAAAAGCGATGTCGGCAATCATGCCTTTATCAACGAAATTTTTCTGGCAATACTCAAGAACAAGTTTTTTCTTGTCGTCATTGTTTAACCCGGCAGGAATAGCAACATCGAAATAACGGGCTGTTTGTCCGTTATTTTGACGCTCGACTCTTTCAACTTCATTCCACAATGCTGCAGAGTCTTTTATGATGTGTGCAGGAGCATTAGCAGGAGCTAATATGAAATGCCCGTATAAATCTGTACGTCGGCTATAATCATAGGTATCACCCGTTCTTTCATCTGTGATTCTGCAACGAGCATGATAGGCAGCTTTAGCAACGGATGATTTGCCCTCTGAACGTTTCACAATTTTAAAATCAAGATGAAAAATAGCCATACAATAAAAAGAACCTCAATATAAATTTAAATATCAAACCAAAATATAAATCTCCAATGTGACTATGCTGGTTTTAGTTTTTCGTAAGAAAAACTCTGGTGTTGACGTTGACCTTGTTTCCGAAGGAAACGGTGTTAGCCTGCGGCAGGCAACCGTCGGTAGACCCCACACGCTCACGAAGTGAGTGTATAGGTGGGCATTGCTTTATTTTTATATCTCCTGAAGGAGCTAAAAATAACGACAATGTTTTAAGTTTTTCTATATTATTAATAATAACGCTAGTTTTACAGGTTGTGAAATTAACAGGGCTAGAATCGGATGAACGGCTTAGGTAGCGTATTTATATTAAATGTTTTTTCAAAGAGCGCCCGTAAGGGCAAATGGAGTTCTTTTCTCTCCCGCCGTAAGGCGGGAAAGTGGAATTGAGATAAAATCGTGAAAATAACAGATGCTTTTATGTGTTGCACAATTCACAGGTTAAGAACAGAAATCAGAATAAAAAGATAACAGATTAAATTGTCTTCATTGATTTGATAAAATAAGTAACGCGGAGAGTATTAGATATTTTAAGTTAGCGATTGCACTCGTTTGTGTTGCATAATTTTATTATGAGCTTACTGACATCATGTTTTTAAAACCAAATCACCATTTTTCGGGATGAATCCCATTATTAACAGGGCAAACCTGTTCAGCAGGTGATTGTCTGGAACAATCATCTGGTGCTGCTCAACCTTATGCCTATGATTTGACCTTTACCTTTTTTAATTGTATTCAATATTTTTAAGAACTAAAAGGATAAGTAATTATGAGTGATACTGATAACAGTAGAAAACAACGAACAGAAAAAACAATTAAGCAAAAAATAGCTTCGGCGCAGATGCGTTTAAATCGTCTTAAGAGTAAAGAAAAATCTTTATCGAAGAGTGTTGAGACTCGATTGAAGATCATCCTTGGGGCCGAAGTAGCTAAAGCGGCTGGAAGTAAAATAGAAGATGTGGATAAGGAGTTTGTGCTTGGACTAATGTTATATTTTCAAAGCGTGAGCGCTGAAGATAAGATAAAGCTTCAGATACTTGGAAAAAGATTCCTTGCAGATATGATTGGCAGACAAGAATAACAACTGTGCTATTATTAAATAATAAGGATATGAATGTGCAATTTGGTGAACTGGATAATACCGCATTAATCTTAATGAGTGCAAACGTTATAACTTGGAGTATAAATATTGGCTTGTTGAGTTTATGGGCCTTTAACAGAATGGCATAGCAAAAAGTCAATTAAAAATGACTGATGTCATTTCATACCCATAATAAATACTATTGGGTTTTAATAATCTGTTTTTATCATAAATAACACAACGTCCATTGACCAATTTTTTATTTTTGTTAATTAATCGATTATAGGGTCAAAGAGGATGATAAAAATGAAAGAAATAAATCAAAAGGGGTTTTCTTTATTGGAGTTGACATTAGTTTTGGGTATTGGAACAGTGATGGCGTTCGTAAAATTTCAGGACATGAAAACTAATCAGGAAAACATGATGGCTGATACTGTTGGTAATCAGATAAAACAGATAGGAGAGGCGGTAAATCGCTATATAAGTATCCACTATGACAAACTATCAACTCTTTCATCAAGTAGCAGTCAGTCCAGTGATCCGGGGCCAAGGGTATGTTCTGGTAATAGTTGTGAAATTACATATCAGACTTTGGTGAATGAAGGATTGCTGCCTGTGAGTTATACAGGTATCAACATGCAAAAGTCTTCTTACAAGATAGTGTTAAAACGTTCAGGAATAGCTCCTAACTTTGTTATCAATGGTCTGATTACAACAACATCGCCTTGGCTGGAAGGCGGAAAATATCGTTATGATTTGTTAGGAAAGTCTATGCAGGTCGCTGGCATTGATAGTGGAATGACGCAATCAGCTACTTTAGTATCAGGTCTACATGGCGCATGGACAGAAACATCATCAGCTTTTAATAATATCACTGCAGCGGGTCTGCTGGCGTATCGTGTTGGATACGATTCTTCTATGTATTCAGTGTATTTGCGTCGTGATGGCACATTACCTATGACCGGTAATTTAAACATGGGTAATCAGGACATAAATAATGCCAGAAATATAGCGGCAGCGGGAACCATAACTACGGAGGTATTACGAACTGGCGGGGCAGCGGCGATAGGTACAAAATTAGATGTTGGCGGTGTGGCAACATTAAACTCTGATTTGAACGTAGCTGGCAATGGTCAAGTCAATGGCAATTTAAATTCTAATAATAGCGTATCAGGAACAACCATAACGTCCAGAGGGGAGACCTACACGCAGAACTGGTTCAGAACTATGGGGGATGGAGGGATTTACTTCCAGAAATATGGAGGCGGTTGGTATATGACGGACACGAATACCATAACTGCCTACGCAGGTAAAAATATTCAAACAGCGGCAGGTGTTTATGGTGGATATGTTCACTCTACTGGAAATATTGATGCTGTTGGACAAGTTTATGGTGCTGGTGGGGTTGTGTCAGGTGGTAGAACAACAGTTGGAGAATATCTTCAACTAAATGGAGTGGCCTATGCTGGAAATGGATGTTCTCCTAATGGTTTACAAGGGCGGGCAGTTGATGGTTCTATATTATCTTGCACTAATGGTGTGTGGAAAGAAGGGGGCGGAAGTGTAAATAGGATGTTTATTATTGTTGAAGGAAAGTGTTATGTTCCAAATAAAGATACCGGAGGTTGTTCTTGTCCAAACGACCCTAATCGTTTAAAACAAATAGAAGTATCAAGATATCGAGGAAATGAATGTAATAATGGTGGAAGTAACTGTAGAGAGCCAGATAGAAGATTATATACATGTAATTAGGTGACTGGCGGCATTACGAACAGTTTACTTCCACTGGGGCTGATTTGGTTGCCCCATATGTGGGAATATACATTCTCTCCAAGGGGGAGTTTCCTTTAAGGGAAAACGAAAGGGCCGTTAGGCCCTCTTGTTTAAATATTTATTTCATTTAAGTAATGACTCAAGTTGTTCAGCTATTTCATCAATGGTATTTATCGATGTATTTAATGCCATTTTATCTACTAGTGTAGGGCTGAATTTTAAGATATCAGACTTAGATACTTCGTGCCAGATAGGTAGTATTATTTGGTCTTCACCGTTCATCTCTCTGGCAGTCAAACCATTTAATTCATACTCTGTCCAGTCCTTTTTGATAAAGGATTTAGATAAAACAACAACTCCAAACCGAGAGTTTGCTAATCCATAATCGATTGTCTTACGTAGACTTTTACCCCAACCTAAAGAGAATTCGTCATACCATACATTTATCCCTTTTGCTTTTAACAACTCAGCAAGGGGACGGACAAAACTATCTTTATCTTCTGTTGCATGAGAGATAAAAACATCATAACTCTCTAGAATATCTTCTGTCTCATCAGGTTTGTTGATAATTTGACGATTAAAATTATGGCTTGAAGATATTGCTCTTTTTTGTGATTCCAACTCCCTTGTGATTTTTTTCTGATGATCTAACTGCTCTTTTTCAATTTTCTTTTGAGCTGCAATCCTTTTTTTCTGCTCATTATCTTGTTCTTTAAGGAGTTGGACTTGATAACGATGTAAGTCTCCAGTTTTGGTTGCTATTTTTTTATTGATATCTGCTTTTTTAGAACTACACTTTGAAACGTCGTTATTATAACGATTGATTTCTGACATTTTTGAGTTCAAGGTGCTTAATGATGTCGATTTAGTGATACTACGTTCTATTTGATTTATTTTTCCTGAAAGTTGAGCTTCTTTACGTTGCTCGTCGGATAGTTGTTTTTGTAAATTAGCAATGTCTTTTTGTAGTCTGTTGATATTTGACATGGTAGTACTTACTGACATTAGATGTTCTCCCTGACGATATTGTGTGCAATATACTACGTCGCTAATGAATTTTAAAGCTTTCTCTCAATGTTTTATATTACTCTACGGGCTGTAAAAATAATTTCCGTAGTGGTGTTTTCTTAATGATAATATCTCCAGTAGTTATTAATATACCTCTATCAATCAAAGGTTTCAGAGTCTCATGGATTATATTTCTTCTAAAAATAAGATGGCGATGAGGTAATTGAATGGTTTCCTTATTGGCGATTGCCTCTGCTTCTAAAGATATAAATTCAGGATCGAGAGGTAGGATGTCACTCATTTCATCAAATATGTTATAAACAGTAATGCCACTTCCATTTGGTATATTATCTATTATGTTAAGCATAATGCTAATTATTAAAACTGACCATCTCTGGAACATCCACAGGCTGGGTGATTCTTTCATTTCTTTAAGCATTATAGGTAATTTGGGCCACTTCCTCTGCATGCTCGGAGTAAATAGGTTATTGTTTATAAGCCATTTATTCCATGTACTGTAGTCTCTATTGAATAGTTCATCGGTCATGTCTAAATACTCATATGAGCGATTTTTCAATCTATTGCTCATATGAATTGTTAGGGATTTTGTGTGTATGTTTTCTTTACAATTTTTAATGAACTGAGATCGTAGTCGTGATTTTTCTTTTTCAAGTGATGGATATTTCAACCAGCGCCATTGAGGTTTGTTACTATCTATAGGATAGAATCTTATAATCACACTTCCATCAAAATCATCCATCAGATTCAAATCAAATTCATTTAGTAAATATATTATCCATATATGAAATTCTTTACCTTTATGCAAGGTGTCTCCACGTAGGATAACACAATCATCTTTTTTTTGTATAACCGATATTTCATCAACGGCACGATTCTTCTTTTTGTAAAGGCAGAAGCTTTCAGTAAAAACTTCATTAGATTCTTCATAAGTTATACTCTCATGAATACTTGGTAGGAATATGGTTTTATTTTCCAGTGTTTTGTTGATTGAATTTAGTGTATTTTTTAATCTTCTTGAACGTCTTTCATTTATTTCTTTTTCGACAGCTGACTCATGACATTCAATCGCTTTAATACATTCAGAGTAATAAAACCATTCATTGGGCACTTGATTGTTTTTAATACGTTGATGCCATTCTTCTATCTCGATATCTTCAGAGTATTCAAACACTAACTCTACTGAATTTATTTTGTTATTTTTATAGTAACGTACCTTTTCAGGCTCGCATTTGTGTGTTACGCAGATCTCGACGATGTATAATCCAGTATCTGTGTTAAGGCAGACATCTGACACATAGTTTCCGATTCTGTGTTCTAAGGCTGCGGCTAGTATTTGGGTTTTTATTAGTGGTGTTTTTAGCGTGTGATTCTTATACGTAAAAGTCATTTGATGTATTGTTAATACATCTAAGCTAAGAAAATAATGTTGCATTGCTAAATGCAACTGTGTCATTCGGCAAGCACGATTTTCAATAAGATTTCTATGGGCGAAATGATGTTTTTTTAATTTTCCACCATTGCGAGCAATTAATTCATCATTACATGACTTACATATGCAATTACACTTAGCTCCATTAGGAACATCATCAATATGCATGATCTGTTTTGTTTCTTTTTCCACTGCATATTCAATGATCACTACAAACTCCATTTCTTTACTATGACTGACTTGTCTAGATTAAATCCTTGTATTATGTATGTCTACTGTATAAGGCAAAGCCATCCTTGGCTTTCATGCCTTGATATGATGTGAGCAAACTCAAATAGCCTGACCACACTGATATGGTTTACATCAAGGAAATCAGCACACCACTGGAGCATCAGGCGGCGCTGTTCGAGGTGTTTTGCCTTGTGTGTATAAGCAGCACGGACGACGTTGCTTTCCTTATATATCATCTGAAGCTCTATCGCGTCTTCTGACCACAAACCTGACTCAAACCATGTCCACAGACGTCCTGTTTCGTGTCATTCCCGCATATTGTGCGGGGTTTTGTTTATGGTGTTTTCAAACAGAATAGTTAGAAAGTAACAAAGCAGTACTTTGACCACTCATCCATCAAAGCTACACGCTTAGGCCATAGCGTCCCGCGTTGGTATGCTGCTTCAGCCTTATCTGCCAACTGGTGAGCCAGCGCATGTTCAATTACCTCACGTTGATGGTCTGTGGTTTCACCAGCCCAATCACGAAAAGTTGAACGGAAGCCATGCTGTGTTAAACCACTATGTCCCATTCGTTTCAATACAGCCAGCAATGACATATCAGATAGTTGTCCACCTCTTGGGGCAGGGAATACGAGATTATTGTCCTTAAAGCGCGGTAAATCCTTTAACAGGATAATGGCTGCATCAGACAGCGGAACCCGGTGTTCTTTGCTGGCTTTCATTCTGCTGGCAGGGATGGTCCAAGTTTTGTTCTTCAGATCTATTTCTGACCATTCAGCGCCACGGACTTCACCAGAGCGCGAAACTGTCAGTATTGAAAACTCAAGTGCTCGCGCTGAAATGCCTGCTCGTTTACGTAGTTCGGTCATGAACGAACCGATCTCGTTGTAGGGTAATGCAGCATGATGCTTTTGGGTCTGAACCTTGCTTGGCATTGGCAGGAGGGGCTTAAGCATACCTTTCCATGAAGCAGGGTTATCGCCCTCAAAGTATTCTTTCGCTTTTGCGTAATCAATGATCGCTTCAATGCGACCACGCAGACGGCTGGCAGTTTCGTTTTTTGTTAACCAGATTGGTTCAAGTATCGCTAATAGGTCAGTCTTTGTAATCTCAGCGATGGGTTTTTGACCAATAACAGGATAAGCATACGTTTCCAGCGTGGACCGCCATTGGGCAATGTGTTTCTGGTTCTTTAGCTCTTTGGTCTTAATTGCGATAACGTCTTCAGCACAGCTAGCAAAGGATTTGTTCTTGTGGGCCAGACGTTCCTGATGCGCTTTATGGGCGTGCTTTTCTGCAAGAGGGTCAATGCCATTACGGATTTGTTTACGCAGCTCACGAGCTTTATCACGCGCTTCTGCTAATGAAACTTCAGGGTAGGGGCCTAGACCCATGTTTAAACGTCTCGGAACGGTTCTTCCTAGAGCATTTACTCTTACCCCCATAGCAACGCAAAGTATCCACGAACGTGACTGACCCCGGACCCGGAGATACAAACCGTCAACGCCACCAACCGCATAAGAGCCTTCAGTTTTTAGCTTGGCAACAGCCAGTCCGGTGAGTTCTTTGGCTTTCTTTGGCATATGTTAAATCCTGTCATACAACCCGCCATGCATAAGGTACTGCATAAAATGTCAGATTTTTTCGGATGTCGCAAGACGTCCTCGAACAATTGTTTTTGACAACATATTGTTTATTAATGATAAAAATGAACTATTTCTGGCGTCTTTGGACGTTAATTTGGCGGACTACGCTTCCGCCAAACATGAAAAAGGGGTTACCGAAAGGTAACCCCTTTTTTTACGCGTCAATTCTGAGTGCATATTACATCAACATCTCATGAGTGGTCGTAGAAGCGGTTATTTTCCGGACAATCTTGGATGCACCTTGCATTGCTATCTCTATCTATTCTTCTGAACTGATCTATATCAATTTATCTGGATAATCTTTAGCATCCTTTCTGCAGGGTTAAATTGATTTGATGAATGAATTTCCCTCTTCAGATCAACAGATTAAATTATATCATCTCCATTTTGTTACCAGTAACGCTCTGTTTTTCTCATAAAAACAACATTTCCCATCCTTGCGTTAACAAAACAAGGCGATTATTTTTACTTTAACTGACAAACATAGAAACTATTAGTCAGGTAATTATTGATTGATTTGACTTATTAATAAAGCAAATACAGGAATGTTTTATGAGCAATAACGGAAATGAGGGCGTTCCCTCGAGGCGGCGTTTTTTACAGCAAACGTTAGCAATTATCCCTCTGACTGCTATGGGTGGCAGTCTGGTTACCCTGAGCACCTCCGCATCATCCGCATCTTCTGAAGGCGTATCAGCCCAGTATGTTCCGCGTTTTTTTAATAACGATGAGTGGATGTTTGTACTGGCGGTGGTCGATCGACTGATCCCTGCAGATGAATACGGCCCCGGGGCGGTGAGCGAGGGCGTGCCGGTATTTATTGATAAACAGATGGAGTTGCCTTATGGCTACGGGCATCTGTGGTATATGCATGGGCCCTTTGCTGATGCCGTTCCTGAGCTTGGCTATCAGTCTCATCTGGTTCCGCGCGAAACCTGGCGCCGCGGTATAAAGGCCGTGAATCAGTGGTGCCTGGAGAAGCAGCAGAAAAACTTTGTCGAACTGACCCATCCCCAGCAGGAAGAGGTTCTGCGCCAACTGGAAAGCGGAACGCTGACTTTTGAAAACGTGCCGGGGAAAATCTTCTTTACTCAGATGCTGGAAAACACCAAAGAGGGATACCTGGCCGATCCGCTGCACGGAGGCAATCAGACAATGGCATCGTGGAAACTGATCGGATTCCCGGGGGCGCGTGCTGACTATCAGCAGGTGATGGATAACCCTGGTAAGCCTTATCCACTGGGGCCGGTAAGCATTTCAGGGAAGAGGAGTGTATAACCATGACAATTAAAAAAGAACCTGTAGATGTGGTTATCGTGGGCTTTGGCTGGACCGGTTCGCTAATGGCGATGGAACTCGCGGACAGCGGGCTGAAGATTCTAGCGCTTGAACGCGGTGAAGCGCGCGACACATATCCTGATTTTGCCTATCCGCGTATCGCAGATGAATTGACCTACGGTATACGGCTGAAACTATTCCAGAATGCGTCGAAAGAGACGGTAACCGTGCGCCATACCCAGTCTGATACCGCTTTGCCGTATCGTCGATTTGGCTCCTTCCTGCCGGGAGACGGTGTTGGCGGCGCTGGCGTGCACTGGAACGGGATGCTCTGGCGCCCGCTGGAAGCCGATCTCAAGATGCGCAGTACGGTCATCGAAAAATATGGCGCGGATTTTATTCCGGCAGATATGACGGTTCAGGACTATCCGTTTACGTATCAGGAGATGGAGCCATTCTTCGACAAGTACGAGAAGATCTGCGGTACCGCCGGACAGGCGGGTAATGTGCAAGGTCAGATTGTGGAAGGCGGTAACCCCTTCGAGGCCGAACGGCAGCACCCCTATCCGACGAAAGCGCTAAAACAACAATACTCCGGAATACTGTTCAGCAAGGCGGCTAAAGAGCTGGGATACCATCCGTTTCCGGTTCCGGCTGCTAACTGTAGCGAACCGTTTACCAACCCTTATGGCGTCCAGCTTGGCGTGTGTAACTACTGTGGATTTTGCGAGCGTTTCGGCTGCTTTAACTACTCTAAAGCCTCACCGCAATCCTGCGTGTTGCCTGCCTTGAAGCAATATAAGAATGTTGAGCTGCGCACTGAATCTCATGTATTGCGGGTTAACACCGACTCGACGGGGAAGAAGGCGACAGGAGTAACCTACATTGACGCCAACGGACAAGAGGTGGAACAACCGGCCAGCCTGGTTGTGTTGAGCGCTTTCCAGTTGCACAACGTGCGGCTACTGCTGCTGTCGAAAATCGGTAAGCCTTATGATCCGGTGACTGGACAAGGCGTGGTTGGACGCAATTACGCCTACCAGATGAATGGCGGTATCTCTTTATTTTTTAACCAGGATCATGATTTTAATCCGTTTGCCGCGACCGGGACTACCGGAATGTTTATTGATGATTTTAATGCGGAGAACTTTGATCACAGCAAACTGGGATTTGTCGGTGGCGCGACAATTTCCGCCACCATCACCGGTGGACGCCCAATCCAGCAGATGTCCACGCCAAAAGATGCGCCGAAGTGGGGTAGCGGCTGGAAGAAAGCTATTAAAGAGAGCTACCTGCACACGATGAACGTAGGGTCATCCGGTTCAGTGATGCCCTACAAACAGTGCTATTTGGATCTCGATCCAACCTATAAAGATCTGCATGGGCAGCCGCTGTTGCGTATGACCTTCGACTGGCAGCCGAATGAGCTGAAAATGACGCATTTTATTGGTACGAAAGCGGAAGAGATCGTTAAGAAAATCAACCCTCCACATTATGAAATGGGCTTCAAAAAGATGGATGCGCATTATGACGTGCGTCCCTATCAGTCGACCCATACCACCGGTGGCGCAGTCATGGGCGATAACCCTAATACGAGCGTGGTTAACAAATACATGCAGAGCTGGGATGTACCCAACGTCTTTGTTCTGGGGGCCTGTTGCTTCCCGCAAAACCTGGCCTATAACCCGACGGGGATCGTCGGTGCGACGGCGCTGTTTGCCGCGCATGCGATTCGTACACAGTATCTGGCAAACCCAGGCCCGTTGGTTCAGGCATAAGGGAGGGATTAACATGACGATTCAATGGAAAGCGTTGCTTCCGGTGCTGCCGCTGGCTTTACTGGCCTCCGCCGTTCAGGCCGGAACCACCAGCCAGAGTTTCAGCCAAGGACAACAGCTCGCAGCGGCGGGCGATTGTGTCGCTTGTCATACCGCTGCGGGCGGCAAGGCTTACGCTGGTGGCCTTAAAATGAGTACGCCAATTGGAGCGGTCTACTCAACCAATATTACGCCGGATAAAGAGACCGGGATCGGTAACTATCGTTACGAAGATTTTGTCAAAGCGGTACGGGAGGGGGTGGCGAAGGATGGGCGCAATCTCTATCCCGCTATGCCGTATACTTCCTATGCCAAAATTACCGATCGGGACATGCATATCCTGTATGACTTTTTTATGCAGCAGGTGCCCGCTGTAAAACAGCAAAATCGAGATAGCGATATTCCCTGGCCGCTAAGTATGCGCTGGCCGTTATCTATCTGGAATGGGATATTTCATGATGATGCGGTCTTTACGCCGGATGGCGCTCAGAGCGCGCAGTGGAATCGTGGCGCTTATCTGGTGCAGGGTCTGGCGCACTGCGGAACCTGTCATACGCCGCGCGGGATCGGTTTTCAGGAAAAAGCACTGGATCAAAATGGTGCTGATTATCTGACCGGTGGTACGCTGGAGGGGTGGCATGCACCGGATCTCACCGGAAACGTGAAAAGCGGGCTGGGACGCTGGTCGGCGCAGGAAATTACTGAATTCCTGAAGACAGGTCGTACTGATAACAGCGCGGCATTTGGTTCCATGACTGACGTGGTGGCGCACAGTACTCAGTATCTGAGCGATGACGATCTTGCAGCGGTGGCCGTTTATCTGAAGTCGCTGAAATCTTCCGATCCGCAGGCCGTGGCGCCAAAAGTTGATACTGAAACGTCACTGGCGCTGATTAAGGGCGACATGAGTAAACCCGGTGCGAAGGAATATATGGATAACTGTTCGGCCTGTCACCGTATTGATGGTCAGGGATATGCGAAAACCTTCCCGGCTCTGGCGCATAACTCAGCGGTGCTGAGTGACGATCCGTCCTCGTTAATCAGCGTAGTGCTGCGGGGAGGTCAAATGGCGGTCACGCAGGATGAGCCTACCGGGCTAACCATGCCAGATTTTGCCTGGCGTCTGGATGATAAACAGGTAGCCTCACTGCTGACCTTTGTGCGCAGCAGTTGGGGTAACAACGCGCCAGCAGTAACGGCAGACGACGTGAATAAATTGCGTAAGGATCTGCAAGAAACGAAACAGCAGTAACAGATGGCGGTTCCTGGGGCAATCAGGAATCGCCATGCATTCTGGGTCGATGTCTAATATCCGATGTGGTTTGTGACCTGTAGAGATAGCAATTTCAAACAGTCCCGGTCAACCGGGTCTTATCATGAATTCGCGATAAAGCGAGACAGGCGCTGGCGCAACACGCGGTTTTCCTGACGCAACTGCGCGTTCTCTTCTAACAACGTCAGCGCAACGGCGATTCCGGGCCAGTCAAGCTCCAGCTCCTGGCGCAGGCGCATTGCGCGTCGCATTACGGTCAGGGCATGATCGTCAAAGGTTTCGTCTTCATGGGGTTCAATCACCCCTAAGCCGACAATCTCATGCAGTTCCTCTTCTGATACACCGGCGTACAGACAAAATTCGGTAATGGTAAAGGTGACGGTGACGTTAGCCATTATGCTTTCCCCCACTCTTTGCGCGGATCAAAGGTCTTTTGTGCATCTGCCAGTTGTTGCCACAGAGCGGCGCTGGTGTCGTCAGGTTTCGGCGGCATCACTATTTTGATCACCGCGTACAAATCGCCGGTATGTTTTTTACTCACCAGACCTTTGCCCTTAATGCGTAACCGCTGCCCGGCCTGACTGCCCGCAGGAATAGTCAGCAGGATGCTTTCTTTCAGCGTCGGTACGGTCACTTTCGCGCCCAAAGCGGCTTCCCACGGTGCTACGGGAACGACCACTTCCAGATCCTGATTGACGATATCGAACAGTGGGTGCGGTGCGATATGAATCACCAACCACAAATCACCGTTCGGTCCTCCGTTTTCACCAGGAGTACCCTGGCCTTTCAAACGGATACGCTGACCGTTGCCCACGCCTGCCGGGATTTTCACGTTCAGCGTTTTGGGAATTTCCCGTTCAACCATGCCAAAGGCATTGTAAACCGGCAGGTTGTAACTGATAGTGCGGCTGTGCTCAGTGAGCGTTTCTTCAAGGAATACGGCAACTTCAATTTCAATATCGTGTCCGCGACTGGCATGGCGCTGTCGCGTGTGGTGTGCATGCTGACCGAAAATGGAGGAGAAAATATCGTCGAAATCTTCGGCGCTATAGTTTTGATTCTCTCCTTGCTGGAATTGACGGTTGAACTGTGGGTCGTTGCGGTGCTGCCACAACTGGTCGTACTCGGCGCGTCGCTGTTCATCACTCAGTACTTCCCAGGCTTCAGCAACCTCTTTGAACCGGGCCTCTGCGTCAGGTTCTTTGCTGACATCAGGATGGTATTTACGGGCGAGTCGACGATAGGCGGTCTTGATTGTCTTGAGATCGTCTGTCGGTTTCACGCCCATAATGGCGTAATAATCCTTTAATTCCATAGCGTTCTCTCGTGTAAATCAACACTTGCAGAAGGTGAACCCTGACAAAAGGTATCACCGCTAAGTTTAGGGTAATCCTGATAACGGCGAATGCCAACCGGGAAGAAAGGATATCGGTATAAATGATGCGGGTGTCGCACCACCAACAGCGCGTTGCAAGGTTGTGGCGTCTGTTATGTGGTGCGACTAGTCGGATTAGCGAAATATCAGGATTTGGTTATCAGGAAGCGGACCGTGTCTGCATAGTTCTGTACAAAAGAATTAAGGTCATCTGATTTCAGCCCCTTCGGGTTGATCATATATTTACCGTTAATAAAAATGGCAGGCACACCTTTTAAATCTACAGCTTTAGCCATTTCCTGTTGTTTGGCGGTGAGTGATTTCACGGCAAAGCTATTCCACGCGGCATCATAATCGCTGGCGCTAACGCCGGCGTTGATAAATACGTTACGAATATCGTCCGCTGTCTTAATCGTTTGTTTTTTCTGCACGGCATCAAAAAGCAATGGTTTCACTTTATCCTGCACGTTCAGGAGAATAGCGACGGACCAGGCATGCGTCATGTCTTGCCCTAAAGGGCCTAAAAAGTCGACGTGATACTCGGTGAGTTTGACATCAGCAGGCAGAACTTTTTTCACGTTATCAGTCACTTTAAACACTTCATCGTATTGATAGCATGAGGGGCAGTAAAACGAGAAAAACTTCAGCGCCGCGGGTGCTGTGGCGACGGGCTTTTCCAGTGAGATAAATTGTTTGCCGTCGGTAAATGTTGCTGCCTGGGTGCTAACTGTGAAAAGTAATCCAATCAGGGGTAATAAATATTTTTTCATTTCCATATACTCTAAATAACATTTATTAAACAAGTTGTTCTTGAAATGAACGGGTGTCCATTGCGTTTCGCTATAATACGATACTCACATTGCAAATGTACTGACCCTTACTTTCATTTACGCATCAATACATGGCAGTGCGTTAGAAGTGTCTTTTTTAAACCGGCGTGAAATATTATGTGGAATCTTTCGTAAGACATGAATAATAACTAGCGCAACCTTTTAAGAGTTATTGAATTCGCAATGTTATATTGTAATAAATAATGCTGAGAATATGGTGAATAGTGATTTCAAATATAGCGTATTTATTGCGCGAAGGCGTGTATAACCTTCAAACAGCAGGACATAACTTTACAGCGCAAAGGTTGCTAAAACCTGGCGAGTGGTTAAGATAACCCGCATCAATCAGTGAGGGTAGCATGGCGAAACGTCAACGGATGGGATGGTGGTTCCTCTGTCTGGCATGTGTTGTGGTGATGGTTTGCACCGCGCAACGCATGGCGGGCCTGCACGCGTTGCAGATGAACACCGTTACCACAAACGTTGTCACAAGCGAACAAGCGCAACCTGATGAGGCTACCCCGGTTACGCCATGTGAACTGAGTGCGAAGTCGTTACTGGCAGCGCCGCCGGTACTATTTGAAGGCATTATTCTAACACTGTGTCTGCTGCTGTCGCTGCTGGCACCAGTGCGCGCGTTTCGTTTACCTTTTTTCCCACCGCGAGCCATCTCGCCGCCCACTCTCAGAGTACATCTCCGATTTTGCGTTTTCCGTGAATGACAGAACAGCCGTTGCTGACTGTTAGATAATTATTCACGGAGAAAAACTATGATGACTGTTTTCAGGCAGGCGCTGCTCTGTCTGTTATTACTCTGGCTGCCCGTATCCTGGGCGGCTGAACCCAGCTGGCTACGTTCACCCGACAACGATCACGCCAGCGTGCGATTACGTGCCGATACGTCCGCAGCCGGTGAAACCCGCCTGCTGCTGGACGTTAAACTGGAAGATGGCTGGAAAACCTACTGGCGTTCGCCGGGGGAAGGGGGCATCGCGCCGTCTATTGCCTGGAAGGGCGAAATGCCCACGGTCGACTGGTTCTGGCCAACGCCTGCACGCTTTGAGGTCGCCAATATCACCACCCAGGGGTATCACGATCGGGTGACGTTCCCGATGGTGGTGCGCGGCAGATCGCCCGCCACGCTTAGCGGCGTTTTGACGCTATCCACCTGTAGCAACGTTTGCCTGTTGACGGATTTTCCTTTTTCCGTGACGCCCACCGCTCAGGATCCGACTTTTGCGCATGACTACGCTCAGGCGATGGGGCAGATCCCGCTCGCCAGCGGCCTGACGGATTCTCTTCATGCCGGAGCGCGTGCTGGAGAGCTGGTCGTTGAGGCGCAGCGCGCCGGAGGCTGGACTGCGCCAGGGCTGTATCTGGATGCCGTAGAAGATGCGGATTTTGGTATGCCGCAAATCCAGGTTGACGGGGAAACGCTACGCGCCACGGTACCTGTGCATGATGGCTGGGGGGAAGGCGCGCCGGATCTGCGCGGTAAGTCGGTCACGCTGGTGCTGGCTGATAACGGGGTTGCGCAGGAAAGCCGTCTTGCTATTGGCGAAGCGCCAGCCATCGATAACGCTTCGCTTCCTCTGTGGCAAGTAGCGTTAATGGCGCTATTGGGCGGGTTGATCCTCAACCTGATGCCCTGCGTGTTACCGGTGCTGGGCATGAAGCTGGGGTCGATTTTACTGGTTGAGGAAAAAAGCCGTCGCCAGATTCGCCGTCAATTCCTCGCATCGGTAGCCGGAATATTGGTGTCCTTTATGGCTCTAGCGCTATTGATGACGGTGCTGCGGTTAACCAATCAGGCGCTTGGCTGGGGGATCCAGTTCCAGAATCCGTGGTTCATCGGTGTCATGGTACTGGTGATGCTTACGTTCAGCGCCAGCCTGTTCGGGTGGTTTGAATTCCGCCTGCCTTCAGCAATGACTACCACGCTGGCGACTCACGGCGGCAACGGCCTGTCGGGTCATTTCTGGCAAGGCGCATTTGCGACCCTGCTCGCCACGCCGTGCAGCGCCCCGTTTCTGGGCACGGCGGTGGCGGTGGCACTGACGGCCTCATTGCCGACGTTGTGGGGACTGTTTATCGCGCTGGGTCTGGGGATGAGCCTGCCGTGGCTGCTGGTGGCCCTGCGTCCGGGTCTGGCGCTGCGCCTGCCGCGGCCAGGGCGCTGGATGAATATCCTGCGGCGCCTTCTCGGCGTGATGATGCTGGGTTCTGCTATCTGGCTCGCGACACTGCTGATCCCGCATTTAGGGCTGGCAGGGCAAAGTAGCGCTAAAGAGAGCGTCAACTGGCAACCGCTTAGCGAGCAGGCAATTGAAGAGGCGTTGGCGCAACACAAGCGAGTGTTTATCGACGTCACGGCGGACTGGTGCATTACCTGTAAGGTAAATAAATACAACGCCTTGCATAAAGATGACGTCCAGGCCGCGTTGCAACAGCCGGATGTGGTGGCGCTGCGCGGCGACTGGACGCTCCCTTCTGAAGCCATCACCGAATTTCTGAAAAAACGCGGCCAGGTTGCTGTGCCGTATAACCAAATTTATGGACCCGGTCTGCCGGAAGGTCAGGCGTTGCCAACGTTGTTAACCCGCGATGCGGTGCTGCAAACGTTGAATGATGCCAAAGGAGTTACCCCATGAAGATGATGATTGTTCTGCTGTTAACCCTGTTTTCTGCCGTCAGCGTGGCGAAAGAGCCTGCGCCATTTACCCCGGAACAGGAAAAGCAAATCGAAGCGCTTATCCAGGAAGCCCTGTTTAACGACCCCAACAGTCCGCGTATTGGTGCAAAGCAGGCGAAACTGACGCTGATAAACTTTACCGATTACAACTGTCCATACTGCAAACAGCTCGATCCAATGCTGGAGAAAATTGTGCAGAAATATCCTGACGTGGCGGTGGTCATTAAACCCCTGCCGTTTAAAGGGGAAAGTTCGGAACTGGCGGCGCGGACCGTGCTGACCACCTGGCATCAGCATCCGCAGCAGTTTCTGGCGCTGCATGAAAAGCTGATGCAGAAGAAGGGCTATCATACCGACGTGAGTATCAAACAGGCCCAGGAAAAAGCGGGTGCCACTCCGGTGACGCTGGACGCGCAAAGTGCTGAAACGCTGAGCACGAATCTGCAACTGGCGCGCCTGGTCGGGGTGCAAGGTACTCCTGCAACGATTATTGGCGATGAACTCATTCCCGGCGCGGTACCGTGGGAAACGCTTGAGGAAGTCGTAAAAGAAAAACTGGCGGCAGCCAATGGTCAGTAAGCTGCGCCGCTGGCTGCGCGAAGGGGTAATCTTACTGGCGTTGTTGGCCGGTGTGATGCTGCTGATGGATGCCTGGCGTGCACCGCAGCTCCCTGCCTCTTTTGACAGCGCACCTTTACAAACGCTGGATGGTGAAACCGTCACGCTGGCGGCGCTGAGTCAAAACGAGCCGGTATTGCTCTATTTCTGGGCAAGCTGGTGCGGCGTGTGTCGTTTCACGACGCCGGAAGTCGCCAGGCTACGTTCGCAAGGGGAAAACGTGATGACCATTGCGCTACGCTCCGGTAATGAAGCCGAAGTATCTCGCTGGCTATCGCGTAAAGGCGTGGACTTTCCGGTCATCAATGATGCAAACGGGGCAATTTCCCGCAGTTGGCAAATCAGCGTCACGCCTACGCTGGTGGTGATGTCGCAAGGCCGGGTGGTGTCTACAACCAGCGGCTGGACCAGCTACTGGGGCATGAAGCTTCGGCTGTGGTGGGCGAAAACGTTCTGATATTCGTGCCGGGGAAACCCGGCATTTTTTATGGAGCCGTCGCTAAAACGGGAGGACATATTTCGTTGTCTGGCGAAGCAAGCAGGGTGATTGGTGTTCAGAATGGGTCACCTTCTCTTTGCAGGAAAGTGCAGTATGGCGAGTTCTTTAGCGTTTGGACCTTCTCTGGTAATGATGATTGCCGCCACATTTGTCCTCGCAGGCATGGTGAAAGGGGTCACCGGTATGGGGTTACCCACCGTGGCGATGGGCATCCTCGGATCGCTTATTTCGCCGGTTGCCGCGGCGGCAATGCTGCTCTTACCCTCGCTTATAAGTAATTTGTTCCAGTTTGGCGGCCGCGGTAATACACGCAGATTACTTAAACGGCTGTGGCCTATGCTGTTGACGGTAGTGGTAGCGACCCTGCTTGCCAGCGCCTGGATTACCGGCGGCGACACGGCCCGTACCCAGTTTGCGCTCGGCGTAGCGCTGGTGGCTTACGCCATCTGGACGTTGGCGGGTAAGACGATCGCGGTGACGCCGCACCGTGAAAAACCATACTCCCTCGTTATTGGATTCGTAACCGGCTTGCTGACCGGCGGAACTGGCGTATTTGTGATGCCTGCGGTGCCCTGGATCCAATCCCTGGGTTTTGAGAAAGATGAACTGGTGCAGGCGCTGGGGATCTCTTTCACATTTTCAACGCTGGCACTGGCGCTTGGACTGTGGTGGCACAATGCGCTGCCTGCACAGTCGCTGAGCTTATCGGCTTTGGCCATTGTTCCTGCGCTGATTGGTCAGTGGCTGGGGACCCGCGTACGTCGGGTTATTTCTCCGCTGGTGTTTAAACGCTGTTTTCTGTTGTGTCTGCTCGGACTGGGTGTAGAGATGATGTTACGTGCGGCGTGACCCTTCGGTGACTTTAGCGCGCTTTCATGGCATCGTTAATGCAGATATTCAGGGCCAACGAGGTCACTATGGCATCCGTGATGTTAAAGGAAGAAGAGGGCGAACTTGAATCGCGCATGGCGCTCACGGCGGCAGCCATGGCCGATAAATCGCGCTCACGTATGCTGTGTGCGCTGATGGATGGCCGCGCCTGGGCCGCCACCGAACTCAGCGCCGTAGCGGATGTGTCCGCTTCGACTGCCAGCGCTCACCTGGCGCGTTTGTGCGAACAACATTTTGTGGTAGCGCTCGCTCAGGGCAGGCATCGTTATTTTCGCCTCGCAGGCGCGGAGATTGCTGAGCTGCTGGAACGACTAATGGGGGTGGCGTGGGCGACATCTACGCCTCGAAAAATCACCACGCCCCTAAGCTTGCGGCATGCCCGTACCTGCTACGACCATCTCGCCGGAGAAGTGGCGGTGAGACTGTTTGATACGTTCGTTTCCCGCCAGTGGTTAACGTCGGATGGTGAAACGCTGACTGAGCTCGGGCAGGAAAAGCTGACGGAAATGGGGATTGTCCTCTTTGCCGGCTCATCACGGCGGAAATTAGCCTGCGGTTGTCTGGACTGGAGTGAGCGACGATACCACCCTGGCGGTGTGCTTGGCGCAACGCTTCTACGCTGGTTTACCGAACAAAAGTGGATTAAAACGCAGACCGGTAGCCGCCATGTCACCTTTACCCCACTTGGGATCCGCAAACTCAATAGCGAGTTCGGTATTAAAACAACACGGTAGATGCCCTGTTTTGCGAAAGCGTTCCCGGAAAAATCTCTTGTTTCTGTCACACTCTGTTGTGATTGATAACAACAAGAGGTCGTAGGGATGAATAAATCGTTAATCGCCGCAGCCGTGGCAGGGGCTGTATTACTGTCAGGCGCCGCGCACGCGCAGACCGCGCCGGAAGGCTACCAGCTTCAGCAAGTATTGATGATGAGTCGGCATAACTTACGTGCACCTTTAGCCAATAACGGCAGCGTTCTTGAGCAGTCCACGCCTAAACAATGGCCGGAATGGGATGTTCCTGGCGGGCAACTCACCACCAAAGGCGGCGTGCTGGAAATCTATATGGGTCACTACATGCGTGAGTGGCTGGCAGAGCAAGGGATGGTAAAAACGGGCGAATGTCCGGCTCCAGACACGGTCTATACCTATGCGAATAGCCTGCAGCGTACGGTTGCTACGGCGCAGTTCTTTGTCACCGGCGCGTTCCCGGGGTGCGATGTTCCAGTTCATCATCAGGAAAAAATGGGCACCATGGATCCCACCTTTAACCCGGTGATCACCGATGATTCTGCCGCCTTCAGCCAGCAGGCCGTCCAGGCGATGGAAAAAGAGCGCAGCAAAATGCAGCTCAGCGACAGCTATCAATTGCTTGAGCAAATGACCGACTACAAAGACTCGCCGTCCTGTAAAGAAAAACAGCAGTGTTCCCTGACCGACGCCAAAGATACGTTCAGCGCCAAATACCAGCAGGAGCCAGGGGTGTCAGGGCCATTAAAGGTGGGGAACTCGCTGGTCGATGCTTTCACGCTGCAATATTACGAAGGGTTCCCGATGGACCAGGTTGCCTGGGGGGAGATTAAATCCGATCAGCAGTGGAAGGTGCTGTCGAAGCTGAAAAATGGCTATCAGGACAGCCTGTTTACCTCCCCGGAAGTGGCGCAAAACGTCGCCAAACCGCTGGTAAAATATATTGATAATGCGCTGGTCACTGAACGCGCGAAAGCACCGAAAATAACCGTGCTGGTGGGGCATGACTCAAACATTGCTTCGCTGCTCACGGCGCTGGATTTCAAACCGTACCAGCTTCACGATCAGAACGAGCGTACGCCGATCGGCGGGAAGATAGTCTTCCAGCGCTGGCATGACAGCAAGGCGAATCGTGATCTGATGAAAATCGAATATGTCTATCAAAGCTCGCAGCAGTTGCGTAATGCGGATGTCCTGACGCTGAAATCCCCGGCGCAGCGCGTGACGCTGGAGCTGAAAGGGTGTCCGGTAGATGCGAACGGCTTTTGCCCGATCGATAAGTTCGATAGCGTATTGAATGAGGCGGCGAAGTAAAAGAGAAACTCCCCCGTGCGAGCGGGGGAGTCAGAGCGCTAGACGTTTTTGCGTTCGATAGTCTGTTCACCCCAAAAGAGCGAATCTTTGTCTGTTTTCTCAAAGGCTTTGATGAGCACCTCATCGCTACCTTCTTCCCAAATTTTTTCCGCCAGTTTCTCGTCATAATGCGCGACTTCAAAAATGGCTTCGGCTATTTCCGGCGATGTATTGCGCAGACTTGCCCATTCACCGACGTGATGGGCTTTCGCTTCTTGAGTTGGCATTCGAATCCTCCTGTTGAAGATTAGCCGTTGAGTTTTACTGCCAGACCTGCGACATATTCACCCTGATAGCGGGCGATAGATAACTCTTCCTGACTTGGCTGACGGGAGCCGTCGCCTCCGGCAATGGTAGTTGCACCGTAAGGCGTACCGCCGCGAACCTGTGAAACATCAAACAGCTCTTGCGCTGCGTAGCCGATAGGCACAATCACCATCCCATGATGGGCAAGCGTCGTCCAGGTTGAGGTAATGGTTTGTTCCTGACCGCCGCCGGTCCCCGTTGAGCTGAATACGCTGGCGAGTTTGCCGTACAGCGCGCCGGAAGCCCACAGCCCGCCAGTCTGATCAAGGAAGGTACGCATCTGGCCGGACATATTGCCAAAGCGTGTGGGGGTACCAAAAATAATGGCGTCGTAATCAGCCAGTTCTTGCGGGGTGGCGACTGGTGCATTTTGTGTTTTACCGCCCGCCTTGAGGAAAATCTCAGGCTGCATGGTTTCCGGTACACGCTTAATGATGACTTCCGCGCCGTCTACCTTATTCGCGCCTTCTGCAACTGCATGGGCCATAGTTTCAATGTGTCCGTACATGGAATAATAAAGCACCAGAACTTTTGCCATTTTACACTACTCCTCGAGTTAACCGTGTCCGTAGCGATTCGCTACCTACCTATAAAGATATGACGTACTGTCAGGAGTGCAAATTTCACAATCACTTCTTTGATTTATAACAATTTTTATAACATCCTCTTTTGTTGCAAAATGATACATATTTAACCGGGAGAAATTCAGTAGTCATAAGAAAGGCTTATTGATTTCTTGATGTTATTATTTTGGTTATGCAGCGGATCCTGTTGCAGGATATTACAGTTTGCTGGTCAACAGGCCGGTCTTCACTAAGCTTAATTCCACGTAGCGAAAACAAGGGCATCGCCCAAACGCTGCGTTGAGGTATCACTCCTCAGTACCTATGCAATATGATGTCTAATCAATGACGGAGGTCAGTAATGGCAAACCATCGAGGCGGTTCCGGTAACTTTGCGGAAGACCGCGAAAGAGCATCAGAAGCAGGTCGAAAAGGTGGCCAGCACAGCGGGGGAAACTTCAAGAATGACCCGCAACGCGCTTCAGAAGCAGGCAAGAAAGGGGGCAAAAATAGCCACGGCAATAATAAATCGTAATTATTGTATTGCCTGCTAGTTATGTCGTGACGGTCTCTTGTTTCATCTTAGCCGCCACGAAGCCACCGCCGCCGGGATCTTCCGGCGGTTTTTTTTCATCTCCAAGGTTGAACTGTAACAAAACGCAACGCAGACTAATGACATTCTGTTGATCGGGTGTCTCATGTCTTTACTTTCTCGTTATTCCTTTTCTGTTAAACCTCAGGAGGCGATCCTCATTGTGATCACCATGTTCTGGGGTGGAACGTTTTTGGCGGTGCAATATGCCGTTACCCTGAGCGGACCCTTTTACTTTGTCGGTGTGCGCTTTGCTACAGCCGCGTTGGCCGTGGCGCTTCTGTCGTGGCGAACGCTGCACAAGCTGACCTGGCTGGAGGTTAAAGCTGGCGTGGCGATCGGCATTGCGATAGCGCTGGGCTATAGCCTGCAAACCTGGGGCTTGCAGTTTATTCCCAGCAGTAAATCGGCGTTTATTACCGCGATGTACGTACCGCTGGTGCCGCTGTTGCAATGGCTGTGTCTGGGGCGGATACCAGGCCTGATGCCGTGTGTCGGGATTGTACTGGCCTTTATCGGGTTGATTTTTCTTGCCGGTCCGGGGGGAGATTTACTGGCGCTGGGCGAAGGTGAGTGGATCACGCTCGCGGGCGCGGTGGCGATTGCGGCAGAAATTATTCTGATTAGCGCATGGGCGGGAAAAGTGGATGTGCGTCGAGTAACTGTGGTGCAACTGGCAACCGCTTCTGTGGTGGCGTTTATTGCCATGGCCCCGGCAGGAGAGTCTGTGCCGCCGATGTCGACAGGATTGCTGGTGGTCGCGCTGGGATTAGGCATTTTTAGCGCGATTATTCAGGTCACCATGAACTGGGCGCAGCGCAGCGTTTCGCCGACGCGGGCGACGGTCATCTATACCGGTGAGCCGGTGTGGGCGGGGATCTTTGGTCGTCTGGCGGGTGAACGCTTACCGCTCCTGGCTTTGTTGGGCGCGGCATTCATTATTGTTGGCGTACTTGTCAGCGAACTGAAGTTCAAAAAGAAAAAAGCACAGCCGCAGGCGGTGCCTCCGGAATCGCTTTAATTTAACCATTCACCGCGTGATTTGGTATGCTGACGCCCTCACAAGAAGGAGAGGGCGCATGGTCCAACGCGCAGAGAAAAAAAACGGTAAACGCTCGCAAGCCGTCAGTGCAAAACGTCAGGCTATTTTAACCGCGGCATTAAATATCTTCTCCCAATATGGGATCCACGGTACGCGTCTGGAACAGGTGGCAGAGCAGGCGGGCGTGTCAAAAACCAATTTGCTCTATTATTACCCGTCAAAAGAGGTGCTCTATATTGCCGTTTTACGGCAAATCCTTGATATCTGGCTGGCACCGCTGAAGGCGTTTCGCGAAGACTTTGCGCCGCTGGTAGCCATTAAAGAATACATTCGCCTTAAGCTGGAAGTGTCGCGCGATTACCCGCAGGCTTCCCGGTTGTTCTGCATGGAGATGCTGGCGGGTGCGCCATTGTTGATGGCTGAATTAACGGGCGATCTTAAAACGCTGATTGATGAGAAATCGGCGTTGATTGCCGGATGGGTAAGCAGTGGGAAACTGGCTCCTGTCGATCCGCACCATCTGATTTTCATGATTTGGGCTTCAACACAGCATTATGCAGACTTTGCCCCCCAGGTAGAGGCGGTAACCGGCGCAACGCTGCGTGATGAAGCCTTTTTTAATCAGACCGTTGAGAGCGTACAGCGGATGATTATTGAAGGGATCCGCGTGCGTTAGCTGGCAGGCGGTAGCGGACAGCTTAAATCGCCTTCTTCACACTGTAAAAGCGAGGCGAGAAACGCTTCGCGCTCGTTGGTCTTATCCGTTAAACACTGGCTGGAAATCATCGCCTGGGCGCTACCACCTTCGGTGCCAGAGCTGATTAACGCACAGTCTGCATCGCGCAAGGTTATCCACGAAGTTTGCGCTTTTTTCAGTAAATCGCGCTGGGTTGGGGCGGCGCGCTTCAGCGCATTTTGATACGTTTCATTAAGTTTGGCGTCGGCTGCTTTAAACTGCTCTGCCGCACAGGTGTTCATTTCAGCTTGATTATTCGCGTTGGTACAGTCATCTGCCAGCGCCTGTCCGCTCAGCAGCAGCGCTGCACATGTCAGTAAAATTCGTTTCATGTTTCCCTCTGGCTTTATAAAAAAGGCCCCGTTACCGGAGCCTTAATTAAGCACAACCTTAGCCGATTGTCATCAGGCTGGCGTTCCCTCCGGCAGCGGCAGTATTGACGCTCAGGGAACGTTCAATATACAGCCTCTCAAGCAGAATATTGCTTTCGCCGCGGGCAAATCCCTGAACCGACACAATCGCACCTTCACGGGCCGCCACCGCTTCACACAACGCGCGAAGCTGATCGGAATCGCCATGGAAAATAACGGCATCGAACGGTTGCGTGGTGATGCTATCCGCTTTGGCAAATTGGATGCGTCCGGAGACCGCGCCAGGCAGACGTTTAGCCAGCTCGCGATGGAACGCATCATCCGGCCACAGGATCAAGCTTCCCACCGAAGTCACGGCGGCAACCTGCACCAGCGCATCCTGCTCGTCATCGGCGATACACAGTACGCGCTCGCGTGGTAACAGCGTCCAGGTATTGCGCTCGCCGGTTGGCCCTGGCAACAGACGTTGCGTTCCGGCCTGCGCCAGTTCGCCAAACTGTTGGCAAAGCGTACGCAGCGACGGGCGATCGGCGGCCCATTCGGTGAGCGCTTCCAACGGTTGAACGAGTGCCGCTTTAAGCTGCGCGTCTACCGGATAGTCTGCATCCTGACGGGCAAGCGTAATACCCAGCGCATTCTCCGGACGGTTAGCCAGCAGGCGGTACAGGTACAGCGGTCCACCTGCTTTTGGTCCGGTTCCTGACAAGCCTTCGCCACCGAATGGCTGCACCCCGACGACGGCGCCAACCATATTACGGTTAACGTACAGGTTCCCCACATGTGCAGATCCCGTGACCTGAGCGATGGTTTCATCGATACGAGTGTGGACGCCCAGCGTCAGGCCGTAGCCGGAGGCATTAATTTGTTCAATCAGGCTGCCCAGATTGTTACGGGTGTAACGCACGACGTGCAGTACCGGACCGAACACCTCTTTTTGTAATTCATCGAAGCTTTCCAGCTCAATAAGCGTCGGGGCGATAAAGGTACCGGTTTGCCATTCCCGCGCATCGTCGCTATTTTCGCGCACGGCCTGGAACACCGGACGTCCTTTGGCGCGCATGGCCTGAATATGGCGCTCAATATTGGCTTTGGCTTCTTCATCGATAACCGGCCCAATATCGGTAGTCAGGCGACCCGGGTTACCCATGCGGCATTCCGCCATCGCCCCGCGCAGCATTTTCAGCGTGTGGTCGGCAATATCATCCTGCAGACACAGGACGCGCAGCGCGGAGCAGCGCTGTCCGGCACTGTCAAACGCAGAGGCCAGCACGTCCACTACAACCTGTTCCGTCAGCGCTGAGGAGTCGACGATCATCGCGTTCATACCACCGGTTTCGGCGATAAGCGGAATTGGTCGGCCCTGAGCATCAAGGCGGGTCGCAATATTGCGTTGCAACAGCGTGGCGACTTCCGTCGAGCCAGTAAACATCACGCCGCGTACGCGCTCATCGGAAGTGAGCTGCGCCCCGACGGTTTCGCCCTGGCCCGGCAACAGTTGTACCACGCCCGGCGGTACGCCCGCTTCGAGTAAAATCGCGATACCCTGGGCGGCAATCAGCGGGGTTTGTTCCGCTGGTTTTGCCAGTACGCTGTTGCCTGCGGCCAGCGCGGCAGCAATCTGTCCGCTGAAAATGGCCAGCGGGAAGTTCCACGGGCTGATACACACCACCGGGCCTAACGGACGATGGGTTTCATTATCGAAATCATCGCGCACCTGGCCTGCATAATAGTGCAGGAAATCTACCGCTTCGCGCACTTCTGCAATGGCGTTGCTGAAGGTTTTACCCGCTTCGCGCACCAGAATGCCAATCAATTGCTGCATCTGGCCTTCCATCAGAATGGCAGCGCGATGCAAAATAGCGGCGCGCTCTTGTGGCGGCGTCGCAAACCAGATTGGCGCATTATTGACGGCGTTTTGTAACGCCTGTTCCACTTCGCTGTGAGTCGCTTCCCGCACGTAGCCGACAATGTCTTTTGGCTCGGCCGGGTTAACCACCGGGGTCATTTCACCGTCAGCAACCGGCTGCTCCAGCATCGGTTTGGCGTGCCATTTTTGCAGCGCGCTATTGAGCAGGGCAGAGGACAGCGAGGCCAGACGATGTTCGTTAGCCAAATCCAGCCCGCCTGAGTTTTCCCGGCCTTTGCCGTACAGGTCGCGCGGCAGGGGAATCTTCGGATGCGGCAAACCTGCCTGGCCTTCCTGTTGCGCCAGTTTTTCCACGGCTTCTACCGGATCGGCAACCAGTTCGTCCAGCGGCAAAGTGGTGTCAGCAATACGGTTGACGAACGACGTGTTAGCGCCGTTTTCCAGCAGACGACGCACCAGGTACGCCAGCAGCGTTTCGTGCGTACCTACTGGCGCATAAATACGGCATGGACGGTTCAGTTTGCCATCCGCGACTTTGCCGGTTACCTGTTCGTATAGTGGTTCGCCCATGCCGTGCAGGCACTGGAACTCGTACTGACCAGGATAATAGTTTTGCCCCGCTAACTGATAAATCGCCGCCAGCGTGTGGGCGTTATGGGTGGCGAACTGCGGGTAGATCAGATTCGGTACCGCCAGCAATTTTTTCGCACAGGCCAGATAGGAAACGTCGGTATACACCTTACGGGTATAGACCGGATAGCCTTCCAGGCCGTCCATTTGCGCACGCTTGATTTCGCTATCCCAGTAGGCGCCCTTAACCAGACGGATCATCAGACGGCGGCGACTGCGGGTGGCGAGATCGATCAGATAGTCGATAACAAACGGGCAGCGCTTCTGGTAGGCCTGAATAACAAAGCCGATACCGTTCCAGCCCGCCAGTTCGGGTTCGAAGCACAGTTTTTCCAGCAGATCGAGGGAGATCTCCAGTCGGTCAGCCTCTTCGGCGTCGATATTAATACCGATGTCGTACTGACGGGCCAGCAGTGTCAACGATTTCAGGCGTGGATAGAGTTCATCCATTACGCGGTCATATTGCGCGCGGCTATAGCGCGGGTGCAGCGCCGACAGCTTGATCGATATGCCGGGCCCTTCATAAATGCCGCGTCCGTTAGACGCTTTACCAATGGCGTGGATCGCCTGCTGGTAAGAAACCAGATAAGCCTGGGCATCTGCGGCGGTAAGCGCGGCTTCGCCCAGCATGTCGTAAGAGTAGCGGAAGCCCTTTTCTTCCAGTTTACGTGCGTTAGCCAGCGCTTCGGCGATGGTTTCTCCAGTGACGAACTGCTCGCCCATTAAGCGCATCGCCATGTCGACGCCTTTGCGTACTAAAGGTTCGCCGCTCTTGCCGATAATACGGTTGAGCGAGCGGGAGAGGCTGGCTTCGTTATGCGTAGAAACCAGACGACCGGTAAACAACAATCCCCAGGTCGCCGCGTTAACGAACAGGGACGGGCTACGCCCGATGTGCGACTGCCAATTACCGTTGCTGATTTTGTCGCGGATCAACGCATCGCGGGTTGCCTTATCGGGAATACGCAGCAGGGCTTCGGCCAGACACATCAGCGCCACGCCTTCCTGCGAAGAAAGGGAGAACTCCTGCAATAAACCTTGTACCATCCCAGCGCGGCCGCTGGCGGTCTTCTGGTTACGCAGTTTGTCCGCCAGTTCGTACGCCAGCTTATGCGCCTGCTCGGCAATGGGTTGCGGCAGACGTGCCTGCTCCATCAGCATCGGCACGGCGTCGGTTTCAGCGCGGCGGTATGCGGCGGTGATTGCCGCGCGGGAAACGGACTGCGGCAGAATTTGTTCGGCAAACTCCAGGAAAGGCTGATGCGCTTCATTCTGCGGCGCGGTTGACTCCTCGCCCTCATTCGCAGCGCCCGCCAGCAGGGCCGGCAGTTCAGGAAGCGCATCGTCATTTTCCAGTCTTTCGAGATAATTAAAGATGGCTTGTTTGATCAGCCAATGCGGTGTGCGATCGATTCGTGATGCGGCTGTTTTAATACGCTCGCGAGTGGCGTCATCCAGCTTAACCCCCATCGTGGTGGTTCCCATGCCGTTTACTCCTGTTGTACTGAAATACGGGTCTGATAGTTACCGAGAAATATCCTCTATGTTGCAACTTTGTGCAACCGTGTTAAATGTGACGTGGTTTGCAAGCTTGAAAATGAATGAAATGTTAATAAAGTTGGGTTTCGTGACAGGGGGAATAAAAATTACGGAATCTTTTTCTCTGCGGTAGTTAACACTTTTCAAAGGTGCAACCGAAAAAAATGTGAGAGAGTGCAACCTACAGAAAAATGCTATCTACTCTGGATTAATTTTGATGTAAATGGTGTGTTAAATCGATTGTGAATGACCATCGCTTCCGGCAGGATACGGTCGCCCTGGTAAACATAGATATCTTTGCCACGTTCCGGCAGGGTAATAAAACGGCAAGCCACGGCATTGCTGATACATAATTTTGGAGAGTTTTGATGGCTATTAGCACACCGATGTTAGTGACATTCTGTGTCTATATTTTCGGCATGATATTGATAGGGTTTATTGCATGGCGTTCGACCAAAAACTTTGACGATTACATTCTTGGTGGACGCAGTTTGGGTCCATTCGTTACCGCGTTATCCGCTGGCGCATCCGATATGAGCGGCTGGTTGCTGATGGGGCTGCCAGGCGCGATTTTCCTGTCGGGAATTTCAGAAAGCTGGATCGCTATCGGCCTTATTTTGGGCGCATGGATCAACTGGAAGCTGGTGGCCGGACGTTTACGCGTACACACCGAGTACAATAACAATGCGCTGACGTTACCGGATTACTTCACCGGTCGCTTTGAAGATAAAAGCCGCATTCTGCGGATTATCTCCGCGCTGGTTATTCTGCTGTTTTTCACCATCTATTGTGCTTCAGGAATTGTGGCAGGGGCGCGTCTGTTTGAAAGCACCTTTGGCATGAGCTATGAAACAGCGCTGTGGGCGGGAGCGGCCGCGACGATCATTTACACCTTTATCGGCGGTTTCCTGGCGGTAAGCTGGACCGATACCGTTCAGGCCAGCCTGATGATCTTCGCCCTGATCCTGACGCCGGTCATGGTCATTATCGGCGTGGGTGGATTCGACGATTCTCTGGAAGTGATTAAACAAAAGAGCATTGAGAACGTAGACATGTTCAAAGGGCTGAATTTTGTTGCCATCATTTCGCTGATGGGCTGGGGCCTGGGCTACTTTGGCCAGCCGCATATTCTGGCGCGCTTTATGGCGGCAGATTCTCACCATAGCATTGTGCATGCACGTCGCATCAGTATGGCCTGGATGATTCTGTGCCTGGCGGGTGCCGTTGCCGTGGGTTTCTTCGGTATCGCTTACTTTAATAACAACCCGTCGCTGGCGGGTGCCGTTAATCAGAACGCCGAGCGTGTGTTTATTGAACTGGCGCAAATCCTGTTCAACCCGTGGATTGCCGGTATTCTGCTGTCTGCGATCCTCGCGGCGGTGATGTCGACCCTGAGCTGCCAGCTGCTGGTGTGCTCCAGCGCAATCACCGAAGATTTGTACAAAGCGTTCCTGCGTAAAAATGCCAGCCAGAAAGAGCTGGTGTGGATTGGTCGTATCATGGTGCTGGTTGTGGCGTTGGTGTCCATCGCACTGGCGGCGAACCCGGAGAACCGGGTGCTGGGTCTGGTAAGCTACGCCTGGGCAGGCTTTGGCGCGGCGTTTGGTCCGGTGGTTCTGTTCTCGGTAATGTGGTCGCGCATGACCCGTAACGGCGCGCTGGCAGGGATGATCATCGGCGCAGTGACGGTAATCGTCTGGAAGCAGTTTGCATGGCTGGGTCTGTATGAAATCATCCCAGGCTTTATTTTCGGCAGCATCGGTATTGTCGTCTTTAGCCTGTTGGGTAAAGCGCCTTCAGCCGCTATGCAGCAACGTTTTGCCGAGGCTGACGCGCATTATCACTCCGCGCCGCCGTCGCGTTTACAGGCAGAATAATTAATCTACCTTTGTCCTCAGGCCCGCTGTGTGCGCAATACCGTTCGGTTAAGCATGTATGGAGAACGTTTTACCCTGAATTAGTTTCCGTTCACCTTATGTGCATTGCTTCTCTGATATCGCTAGACCTGTGAACGTGCAAGGGAGGCTCACCGCCGCCTCCCTTGCATCCCAGGCTCCCGGCGGGAAAATCGTCGCTGCGCGATTCATTCGTCTTATGCCGTCTGCCTGTCGGGTCGGGGCCGAGCCTGCGTCCCTGCAGGCAGCCCCCTCTGTCCGCATCCCTGCGGACAGACCCGGTCAGCCGTCAACGCCTCATCGATTTTCCCGCCGGGAGCCGGGATTGTAAAGGGCGTGGCGGAGAACGCCCTTTACACGTTCACAGGAATCGGTGTTTCAGAGAAATGATGTACATGAGGTGAACGGAATCCTTTCTCTGAAATAGCATATTCATTACCTTCGCGAATACAGATTGATGCTTTCTGATACAGAGGCGTTAACTTAATGACATTGCGCATGTGGGGGCTTTTATTACCTACTTTGCAAGCTCGCTATAACCATTACCTGCCTAACCTTTTACATTCAGTCATCATTCTCAAAACATTCTGCTTGAGTTTTTCTTTTCTGTAATGATAATCACTATCACTGTAATTTACTTTTCTTTGCATCAATTGACTGAGAATAACGTTTAAGGGTTCTTCGCATGTTTGTTCCATTTCTAATTATGTTGCGCGAAGGGTTAGAGGCCGCGCTGATTGTCAGCCTGATTGCCAGCTACCTGAAACGGACTCAGCGTGGTCGTTGGATTGGTGTGATGTGGATTGGTGTTCTGCTGGCGGCGGCGTTATGCCTGGCGTTAGGGATTTTCATCAATGAAACCACTGGTGAATTTCCGCAAAAAGAGCAGGAGCTGTTTGAAGGCATCGTGGCGGTCATTGCCGTAGTGATCCTCACCTGGATGGTGTTCTGGATGCGTAAAGTTTCACGCAACGTTAAAGTCCAGCTTGAACAGGCAGTTGATAACGCGTTGCAGCGCGGCAACCATCACGGCTGGGCGCTGGTGATGATGGTCTTTTTTGCCGTCGCCCGCGAGGGGCTGGAATCGGTGTTCTTCCTGCTGGCGGCGTTTCAGCAGGATGTCGGCATCTGGCCGCCGCTGGGCGCGATGCTGGGGCTGGCCACCGCGGTGGTACTGGGTTACCTGATTTACCTCGGCGGTATTCGTCTCAATCTCGGGGCATTCTTCAAGTGGACCAGTCTGTTCATTTTGCTGGTGGCTGCCGGACTTGCCGCTGGAGCTATCCGCGCCTTCCATGAAGCCGGGTTATGGAATCATTTTCAGGATGTGGCGTTTGATATCAGCAGTGTGCTTTCGACGCACTCACTGTTTGGTACGTTGATGGAAGGAATCTTCGGCTATCAGGAGGCGCCAAGCGTGAGTGAAGTGGCTGTCTGGTTTATCTACCTGATTCCAGCATTAATTATATTTGCATTACCGCCGCGTTCAGGCACTACGGCATCGCGTACCGCACCTTAAAAAAACGCGATGCAGAATACTTTTTAGTTACAACATACTTATTTAAAGGAATAGGTTATGACGCTTCATTTTCGCCGTAGTGCGCTGCAGTTAGGTATTGCCGCGCTGTTTGCATCCGTTTTTTCTGCACAAGCCGCCGATATTCCGCAGGTGAAAGTCACAGTTAACGATAAACAGTGTGAGCCGATGACGATCACGGTTAACGCCGGGAAAACGCAGTTCATCATCCAGAACCACAGCCAGAAAGCGCTGGAGTGGGAGATCCTCAAAGGCGTTATGGTCGTTGAAGAGCGTGAAAACATTGCGCCGGGTTTTAGCCAGAAAATGACGGCCAACCTGCAGCCTGGCGAATATGATATGACCTGTGGTCTGTTGACCAACCCGAAAGGCAAACTGATCGTAAAAGGAAGCGCTACAGCGGATGCCGCGCAGAGTGATGCTCTGTTGAGTCTGGGCGGCGCGATAACCGAGTACAAAGCCTACGTGACGGCTGAAACCGCGCAACTGGTGGCGGGCACCAAAGCCTTCACCGATGCAATTAAAGCTGGTGATGTGGAAAAAGCGAAATCCCTGTATGCGCCAACGCGTCAGCACTACGAGCGTATTGAACCGATTGCCGAACTGTTCTCCGATCTCGATGGCAGCATTGATGCACGGGAAGATGATTACGAACAAAAAGCCGCCGATCCGAAATTCACCGGCTTCCACCGTCTGGAAAAAGCGCTGTTTGGTGACAATTCCACCAAGGGGATGGACAAGTATGCCGACCAGTTAAACCGCGATGTCCTTGACCTGCAAACGCGTATTAGCGAGCTTGCCTTCCCACCGTCTAAAGTGGTGGGTGGCGCGGCTGGGCTGATCGAAGAAGTCGCAGCCAGCAAAATCAGTGGGGAAGAAGATCGCTACAGCCATACCGATCTATGGGATTTCCAGGCTAACGTCGATGGTGCGCAGAAAATTGTCGATCTCCTGCGTCCTCAGTTACAAAAATCCAATGCTGAACTGCTGGCGAAGGTGGATGCGAACTTCAAAAAAGTCGATACCATCCTGAGCAAGTATCGTACCAAAGACGGTTTTGAAACCTATGACAAACTGACCGATGCCGATCGCAATGCGCTGAAAGGGCCAATCACGACGCTGGCGGAAGACTTGTCACAATTACGCGGTGTTCTGGGTCTGGATTAAGCACTATGCAGCAAGAAAATGAAAACGGCGTGAGCGAACCGTCACGCCGACGTTTGTTGAAAGGAATGGGCGCCTTGGGTGGCGCGCTGGCGTTGGCAGGTGGATGCCCGGTTGCCCATGCGCAAAAACCGCAAAGCGCGCCGGGAACGTTGTCTCCTGATGCTCGCAGTGAAGTGCAGCCGTTTTATGGTCAACATCAGGCGGGGATCCTGACGCCGCAACAGGCATCTATGATGCTGGTGGCGTTCGATGTTCTCGCCAGCGATAAGGCCGATCTTGAACGTCTGTTGCGGCTACTAACCCGTCGTTTTGCGTTTCTGACTCGCGGAGGACCCGCGCCGGATACGCCGAATCCGCGGCTACCGCCGATGGATTCCGGTATCCTTGGCGCATACATCGCTCCAGACAATCTGACGATGACATTGTCGGTCGGATCCTCGCTGTTTGATGAGCGTTATGGCCTGAAACCGCAGATGCCGAAAAAGCTGCAAAAAATGACGCGCTTCCCGAATGACTCGCTGGATGCTGCGCTGTGCCATGGCGATCTGCTGTTGCAGATTTGTGCCAACACACAGGACACCGTCATCCACGCGCTGCGCGATATCATCAAACATACGCCCGATCTGCTCAGCGTTCGCTGGAAACGTGAAGGATTTATTTCCGATCACGCCGCGCGCAGTAAAGGCAAAGAGACCCCGGTCAACTTGCTTGGCTTTAAGGACGGTACAGCGAACCCGGACGCGACTGATGCGAAGCTGATGCAAAATGTGGTGTGGGTTACGGACGGGCAGGGCGAACCTGCGTGGGCGCAAGGCGGCAGCTATCAGGCCGTGCGGCTCATTCAGTTCCGCGTGGAGTTTTGGGATCGCACGCCGCTGAAAGAACAGCAAACGATTTTTGGTCGCGATAAACACACCGGTGCGCCGCTGGGTATGCAGCATGAGCACGATGTACCTGACTATGCCAGCGATCCAGAAGGTGAGGTGATTGCGCTCGACAGCCATATCCGTCTGGCAAACCCGCGGACAAAAGAGACCGAGTCCAGCCTGATGATGCGCCGCGGTTACAGTTATTCGCTCGGCGTGACCAATTCCGGACAACTTGATATGGGACTGTTGTTCGTCTGCTATCAGCACGATCTGGAAAAAGGTTTTCTGACGGTGCAGAAACGCCTGAACGGTGAAGCGCTTGAGGAGTATGTCAAACCGATTGGCGGCGGTTACTTCTTTGCATTACCGGGTGTCAAAACCGCAGATCATTATCTCGGACAGACTCTGCTCGAAGCGTGATACCTATGCCCCGCAGCGCGGCGGGGCTTTTACTGACATCTTCATGAATGAACGAATTATTTTTTATGATCGGTCGGTGAATGAAATAATTCTGTCATCTCTCTGCAAGAGACTGTCAGTGACGACAAGTCAAAATGAAGTTAATAACAAGTGAAAATATTGTTGCATTAGCGAAAGATTATGATGTACTTATAAGTGACAGCGGTAGTTCCCGGCGGTGATAGTTGTTCACTATGGAGATCGCGAATGGAAAAGTCCTGTACTGGACACGTTTTTCACAGTAGCAGCAGTACTTTACGCGGACGTTTCTCTTCCGGTAGCCACGTCGTCACCGCTAAATCTCTCCCCCTTTCTCTTTTTATCCTTGTACCTGACGCCCTGTACGGTGCGCGTAGCCGTGGGTGGCGTCTTATCCAAAAGCAAGCAATGGCTTACAAGGAAGCCAACCCTCAGATGTTCGTGCGCATAATCGTGCCGCCAACGGCGCGCGTGATGTATACCTACAACTCAAGGTGCTATCCATGGGAAGACAAAAAGCAGTGATCAAAGCTCGTCGCGAAGCAAAACGGGTGCTGAGGCGGGACTCGCGTAGCCATAAGCAACGTGAAGATGAATCGGTCACCTCGCTTGTGCAGATGGGCGGCGTAGAAGCGATCGGAATGGCGCGTGATAGTCGCGATGCCACGCCAATCACGGCGCGAAATGAGGCTCAGGCGCACTACCTGAATGCTATCGAGAGTAAACAGCTGATCTTCGCCACCGGTGAAGCCGGGTGTGGTAAAACCTGGATCAGCGCGGCAAAAGCAGCAGAGGCTCTGATCCACAAAGACGTGGACAGGATTATTGTAACCCGTCCGGTTCTGCAAGCTGATGAAGATCTCGGCTTCTTACCTGGAGATGTTTCCGAGAAGTTCGCTCCCTATTTCCGCCCGGTGTATGACGTGCTGGTGAAACGTCTGGGAGCCTCTTTCATGCAATATTGCCTGCGACCTGAGATTGGTAAGGTGGAAATCGCGCCGTTCGCCTATATGCGTGGACGAACATTTGAAAATGCCGTGGTCATTCTTGACGAGGCGCAGAATGTCACTGCTGCACAAATGAAGATGTTTTTGACTCGCCTCGGGGAGAATGTGACGGTGATTGTGAATGGGGATGTAACCCAGTGCGATCTCCCCGCCCACGTTCGCTCTGGGCTAAGCGATGCGCTGGCCCGTTTTGAAGAAGATGAAATGATTGGGATCGTTCGTTTCAATAAAGATGATTGCGTTCGCTCGGCGCTTTGTCAGCGGACGCTCAACGCTTACAACTGATGAGTACGCCGTCTTCAAGGCCCGGGAAACCGGGCTTTGTTTTTAGCGATATTACAGAATATCTTTTAAGGCGGCGGTCGTCATGGTCGCTTCAAATGGGATCAACTCAACTTGCGCGACGCCAGCTTGCTGGAAGGGATCCAGGCTCAGATAGTGTTGTAATTTCTCAGCATCATCACATTTCGCCAATATCACCCCTCCGGAACGCGGGATTTTGCGGCCTGACGCCAGGAATAAACCTTCCGCATAGCCTTTTTGCAGCCATTCCACGTGGGCAGGAAGCAGGCTATCGACGTCATTCAACGGTTTTATATAGGTTAAAACAACAACATAAACAACACTCATTTTATTATCCCTGTTTTTTAAAGGTGTATTAACGTAGCATATAACCAAGGAGAGAAAAGATTAATATCAGAACTGACCTTCCTAAGCTTTAATATTAAAACGTCATATGCCGCATTTATGTATGTTAATTGAACACTTGTAGGGCGAGGATGATTTGGCGTGGTTGATGGCTGGCGAAAAAATGGCGGGAATCACTTTATCGGCGAGTTTTATTAATAATAATGAAACATGCGTGATGCGATAAATATTACGATAATGTTCCAGATCATAAGCGTTTTATATTTTTTAACATATTTGGCAAACTGAAACGCATACTTTCGCTATACTGTAGATCCTTGAATATTCTGCGCTCCCGAACTGGACCCGCCTTCTAATGCTTGAATTAAAAAATATTGCGTGCCTGCGGGATGAACGTCAACTTTTTTGCCGCTTATCCTGTTCTATTCAGCCCGGCGAAGTTGTCCAAATATCGGGCCCAAATGGGGCAGGAAAAACCTCTTTATTACAGCTACTAACCGGGTTATCAACGCCGAGCGAAGGGCAGATTTTGTGGCAGGGTAAACCGCTGCATCGGATGCGTGACGACTGGCATCGTCAACTGTTGTGGCTTGGCCATCAGGTTGGCGTTAAAGGTGGGCTGACGGCGGAGGAGAATTTGCGTTTTTATCACCCGGAGGCATCGCTTGAGATGCGCTGGCAGGCGCTGGAGCAGGTCGGGCTGGTCGGTTTTGAAGATGTTGCTGTGGCACAGCTTTCTGCCGGGCAGCAGCGGCGCGTGGCGCTGGCCAGGCTGTGGCTTAGCCGCACAACGTTCTGGATTTTAGATGAACCCTTTACTGCGCTGGACGTAACCGGTGTGCAAAAACTGACCTCACGACTGGAACAGCATGTCGTCCAGGGCGGCGCAGTTATTCTGACAACCCATCAACCTTTACGGCCTCTCTGCGTCCCGTTGCGCACGATTACGCTCAATGAGTATGAGGCGGCAGTGGCATGATCGCGCAGATATTCTGGCGCGACCTGCGTCTGGCCTTTCGTAACTGTGCCGAAATTATCAACCCGCTGTGGTTCTTCCTGATTATCGTCACGCTGTTTCCTCTAAGTATTGGCCCTGAGCCGCAGTTGCTGCGGCAAATTGCCCCCGGCATCGTCTGGGTGGCGGCGCTACTCTCCTCACTGCTGGCAATGGATCGACTGTTTCGTGATGACTGGCTGGACGGTTCGTTGCAGCAGATGATGCTAATGCCAGTCCCGCTTTCGCTGGTGGTGTTGGCGAAAGTCGCCGCGCACTGGGTGGTTTCCGGGCTACCGTTGTTAATCATCTCGCCGCTCATCGCCACGCTGTTTGGCCTCTCAATTACCGAGTGGAAGGTGTTGGCTCTGACGCTGCTGCTGGGTACGCCTACGCTCAGCTTTATTGGTGCCATCGGCGTGGGGCTGACCGTCGGGTTACGGCGCGGCGGCGTATTGCTCAGCCTGCTGGTGCTGCCGCTGATGATCCCTTTATTAATTTTTGCGACCGCGGCGGTGGGCGCGGCGCAAATGCTGCTGCCGGTTGACGGATATCTGGCGATTCTCGGGGCCTTCCTCGCCGGAAGCGCTACCTTAAGTCCGTTCGCCACCGCGGCAGCGTTACGAATCAGCGTGCAATAACTCCCGTCATCTGCGGGAATATGAGGCAAAGAAAAATGTGGAAAGCGTTACACCAACTCGCCATTCCAGAGCGGTTGTATAAGGTCTGCGGGCGGTTTATTCCGGCAATGGCTATCCTGAGCACGCTGTTTTTGGTGGTGGGCTGCGTCTGGGGCTTTGTCTACGCCCCAGCGGATTATCAGCAGGGCGAAAGTTATCGCATCATGTATCTGCATGTGCCCGCGGCTATCTGGTCGATGGGGATTTATGGCTCGATGGCGGTGACCGCCTTTGTGGGTCTGATTTGGCAAATGAAAATGGCAGACAACGCGGTGATGGCGATGGCGCTTCCTGGCGCTGTCTATACCTTCATCGCGCTGGTCACCGGTTCGGCCTGGGGCAAACCAATGTGGGGCACCTGGTGGGTGTGGGATGCACGTCTGACCTCCGAGCTGGTGCTGCTGTTCTTATATGTCGGCGTGATTGGCTTGTATCACGCCTTTGACGACCGCCGTCTGGCCGGGCGCGCCGCCGGGATCCTTGTTCTGGTCGGGGTGGTTAATTTGCCGATTATTCATTTTTCCGTTGAATGGTGGAACACCCTGCATCAGGGGTCGACCAATATGCAGAAAACCATCGACCCCTCTATGCGTATGCCGTTGCGTTTGACGATTTTCGGCTTCTTGTTCCTATTTATTACTCTGACATTAATGCGTATGCGTAATTTGATTCTGCTGCAGGAACGTCGCCGCCCATGGGTGGCACAGCTGGTTTCCGGGCGCAAGAGCGAGGTTAATTCATGACGAGCGCTTTCCACTCCTGGAGTGATTTCTGGCAGATGGGCGGCTACGCCTTTTATGTCTGGCTGGCGGTTGCCGTGACGGTGCTCTCGCTGCTGGTTGTGGTCTGGCATGCCTGCTGGCAGCGCAGGGCGCTGCTGGCTGACGTTCAGCGTCAGATGGCGCGCGAGCGTCGGATGCTGGCGGCGCGTAAAAAAGGAGAGGCGTTGTGAATCCGCGGCGTAAGGTACGACTCTGGCTTGCCTGTAGCGTGTTGGCAGGGCTGGCGCTGACGGTCGGACTGGTGATGTATGCGCTCAGCGCCAATATCGATTTGTTCTATACGCCGGGGGAAATCATTTACGGCAAGCGGGAAAATGGCCAGAAGCCGGAGCCGGGACAGCGCCTGCGTATTGGCGGCATGGTGATGCCCGGCAGCGTGAAGCGTGACGATAAAACGCTGGACGTGACCTTTAAGCTCTACGATGCGCGCGGCGTGGTAGAGGTGAGCTATACGGGGATTCTGCCAGCGCTATTCAGAGAAGGACAGGGGGTAGTGGCACAGGGAACGCTGCAAGACGGTACCCATATCCGCGCCAAAGAGGTGTTGGCGAAACACGATGAAAACTATACCCCTCCGGAAATTAAAGAGGCGATGGACGAAAATCATCACCCTGCCGGGAATCAACAAGGAGCCGCGCAATGATCCCTGAAATTGGGCATTTTCTGCTGTGTTTGGCGTTGGGCATATCCTGCCTGCTGGGGCTGTATCCGACCTGGGGGGCGATGCGTCAGGATTCGCGGATGATGGCGCTGGCTAAGCCGCTGTCGTTCGCCATGTTTGCGGCGATCCTCGGGTCATTCCTGATACTGGTTTATGCTTTTGTGGTGAATGATTTCACCGTTCAGTATGTCGCCAGCAACTCGAATACGTTGCTGCCGGTGTGGTATCGCGTGGCGGCCACCTGGGGAGCGCACGAAGGCTCGCTGCTGCTGTGGGTGCTACTGATGAGCGGCTGGACCTTTGCAGTGGCGGCGCTGAGCCGCAACATTCCCTTAGAAGCATCATCCCGCGTGCTGGCGGTGATGGGGATGATCTCCTTCTGCTTCCTGGTGTTCATCCTGCTGACCTCAAACCCGTTTGTACGCACATTGCCGGACTTTCCGATCGAAGGCCGCGATCTGAACCCGATGCTGCAGGATATTGGACTGATTTTTCATCCGCCAATGCTGTACATGGGGTACGTGGGCTTTTCCGTCGCCTTTGCTTTTGCCATCGCCTCGCTGATGACCGGGCGTCTGGACAGCGCCTGGGCGCGCTGGTCGCGTCCGTGGACGCTGGCGGCGTGGAGCTTCCTGACGGTGGGCATCGTGTTGGGTTCTGCCTGGGCATACTACGAGCTGGGCTGGGGCGGTTGGTGGTTCTGGGATCCGGTAGAAAACGCCTCGCTGATGCCGTGGCTGGCCGGAACGGCGCTGATTCACTCACTGTCGGTAACGGAGAAGCGGGGTAGCTTCAAATCCTGGACCGTGCTGCTGGCAATCCTCGCCTTCTCGCTCTGCCTGCTCGGCACTTTCCTGGTGCGTTCCGGGGTACTCATCTCTGTACACTCATTCGCCTCTGATCCGACGCGCGGCCTGTTTATTTTGGCGCTGCTGGTGATCACCATCGGCGGTTCGTTGCTGCTGTTTGCCATTAAAGGCGGGAAGGTGCGCTCTCGGGTACGTCATGAGCTGTGGTCGCGTGAGTCGCTGCTGCTGGGTAATAACGTTCTGCTGATTGCTGCGATGCTGGTGGTGCTGTTGGGCACATTACTGCCGCTGATTCATAAATTGCTGGGGCTGGGTAGTATCTCCATCGGTGAACCATTCTTTAATTCGCTGTTTATCGTGCTGATGATTCCCTTCTCGCTACTGCTGGGCATTGGGCCACTGGTGCGCTGGCGGCGCGATGAGTTCCATAAGCTGCGTAAGCGGCTGCTGATTGCGGCGCTGGTATCTATTGTGCTGGCCGTGGTGCTGCCGTGGCTGATGCAGGACCGTATTAAGGCGATGACCGTGCTTGGTCTGCTGATGTCGCTATGGGCGTTGGTTCTGACGGTGATGGAGGTAGTGGAACGCGCGACCGATCGCCACACCTTCTGGCGCGGGCTAACTCGCCTGGGACGCAGCCACTGGGGCATGGTGGCTGGACATGTCGGGCTGGTGGTGACGGTGATTGGCATCGCCTTTAGCCAGAACTATAGCATTGAGCGCGATGTGCGCATGAAGCCGGGTGATAGCGCCGATATCCATCAATATCACTTTGTCTTCCGCGACGTGCAGGACATTACCGGGCCGAACTACTTTGGCGGCGAAGCGGTGATTGACGTCTCGCAGGACGGGCGGCACGTCAGCACGCTGCAGGCAGAAAAACGCGTCTACAGCAGCAGCCGGATGGAGATGACCGAGGCCGCCATCGATGGCGGGCTGGTGCGCGATCTGTATGCCGCGCTGGGTGAAGAACTGGATGACGGCAGTTGGGCGGTGCGCCTGTACTACAAACCGTTTGTTCGCTGGATCTGGTTTGGCGGAATGTTAATGGCGCTTGGCGGCGTATTGTGCATTCTGGACCCGCGCTATCGCTTACGTAAATCGCTGCCGGAGAACGCACAATGAACCGTAAAGCCCTCTACCTGCCGCTGGTTATCTTCTTGATTCTGGTCGCGGCGCTAATGTGGCAACTGCTGCGCAATAGTAATGGCGATGATCCGACGGCGCTAGAGTCGGCGTTGGTAGGCAAACCGTTGCCAGAATTCCGCTTGGCGTCGCTGGAGAAACCCGACGTGATGCTGGATCGAGCCGGCATTATCAACGGCAAACCTGTCCTGCTTAACGTCTGGGCGACCTGGTGTCCAACCTGCCGCGCGGAGCACCAATACCTGCGTTCCCTCGCGGCGCAGGGCATTCGCATCGTGGGCATCAACTACAAAGACGATCGCCAGAAAGCTGTGGACTGGCTGCAAGAGCTGGGTAATCCGTACGCGCTGGGCGTGTTTGATGGTGACGGTATGCTGGGGTTGGATCTCGGTGTCTACGGTGCGCCGGAAACCTTCCTTATCGACGGCAAAGGCATTATTCGCTACCGCCATGCGGGCGATCTGAACGAACAGGTATGGCAGCAGGAAATCCTGCCATTGTGGAATAAATACAGTCGGGAGGGCAGCGCGTGAGATTTTTGCTAATGACGTTGCTGACGGCGCTGCTATCGTTTCAGGCGCTGGCGGCGATTGACACTTATCCGTTTAAAAATGAGGCTCAGGAGCAGCAGTTCCGCCAACTGACCGCGCAGCTGCGCTGCCCGAAATGCCAAAACAACAGCATTGCCGACTCCAATTCGATGATTGCCGCCGATATGCGTAAAAAAGTCTGGCAACTGATGGCGCAGGGGCAAAGTAACCAGCAAATTACCGATTATATGGTGGCGCGCTACGGGAACTTCGTTACCTATGAACCGCCGGTAACGCTGGCTACGCTGATCCTCTGGCTGCTGCCCGCCTGTTTCGTACTGGGCGGCGCGCTGGTCATTTTCCGTTTAAGCCGTCGCCCGCGGGCCGCGCAGGAAACGGAACTCAGTCCGCATGAGCAGGCGCGTTTGCAAGCGCTTCTCGATGAAAACAAAAGGACCCTGAAATGATCGTCGCTTTTCTCATCATGGTGATTTTACTGCTGGGGACGGCGGCACTGCTGTTCATTCCCTGGTCAGGCAGACAGCGCGTTGATCGTAATACGATGAATCATATGATTTTTCGTGCGCGTCTTCAGGAACTTGATGAAGACATTTCTCCGGTAAATGCGGCTCAGCAACAGCAGTTGGTTGACGATTTACGCTTGAATTTATTGGAAGATTTGCCTGAATCGCCGAAAACGGATAACAAAAATAGTAGCTATTGGGTGTATATTCTCGGGGTTATTATACTAACCTCTTTATGCGTAGGGGTATTCGTCCGAACGAGTTATGTTCCCCGCGTGATGGAGTGGCAGCAGGTCGTGCAGCAAACGCCGCAACTGATGCAGCGCGTGATGGATCCTCAGGGGAAACCGCTGTCGGAAGAAGAGCTGTTTCGCCTGGCGCTGGGGCTACGTACCCGTTTGCAGCAATATCCGGCAGACCAGCTAAGCTGGACGATGCTCGGCAGGCTGCAACTGGTGCTGAACAACCCCGCGGCTGCGTTACAGGCGTTTGATAAAGCGCGACAGTTGGCGCCGGGAAATGCGGACGCGCAGCTGGGATATACCGAAGCATTGCTGCACTCTACGGATCCGAATGATAGCCGTGAAGCCCAGCAGTTGCTTGATACGTTGCTCAAAAATAACCATAACGATGTACGGGTGCTCAGTCTTGCGGCGTTTAATGCCTTTGAGCATCAACAATATGATAAAGCGATAGCGGCATGGCAACTGATGCTGAAGCTGTTACCGCCGGACGATAGCCAACGAGAGATCATTACTCGTAGTATCGACCGCGCGAAAAAAGAACAAATCGCTACACTGAAATAATCAAAATATATCAACATTTGCGCAAAGGTTTGTTTGATTTGCAATGTGATACCACGCTGAAATTATCGGCTAATCAACCTCTGATGATTAGCCCGCAGAACCAAACTTCCATAAGCATTGTTGGATTAGAAGATGACGGTAATCGCTATAAATATTTTTATATAGCGATTGTCATATGGCAAGGACTATTGCGTCTTTATTTTAGGAAAAGGGTTAAATAATAAGATGAGAAAACTTTCACTGGAACGCTCAGGTAGGCGAAAAATTATATTTATCGCCCTGCTGGTTGGGATCATTATTGGTGTCGTGCTGCTGGCGGGTACGGCAACTATCATGCATAAAACCAGCGATACCGAATTCTGCGTGTCGTGTCATACCATGCAACAACCTCTGGCGGAATATCAGGGCAGTGTGCATTTCCAGAACGATAAAGGTATTCGCGCCGAGTGTGCCGATTGCCACGTTCCCCACCAGCCGATCGATTACATGCTGACCAAAATTGGCGCCCTGAAAGATGTTTGGGGTGAAATGACCGGCAAAATCGATACCCCAGAAAAATACGAGGCGCATAAGCTCGCGATGGCCCAGAGCGTGTGGGATGGGTTGAAGAAGAACGACTCGGCAACCTGTCGTTCCTGCCACGACTACAAAGCGATGGATATTCTGGCGCAAACCCCTGAAGCCCGTAAGCAGCACCCGGTGGCGATCAAAGAGGGCCAAACCTGTATCGATTGTCATAAAGGCGTCGCGCACATTCTGCCGAACATGAGCGGCCTGGCAGCAGCCGGGGCGAGCGAACTGGCGAATGCGGCAGCGAAAACGCCGGCAACGGCGACCACGCTGTACACCATTCAAACCCAGCCGTTCTGGCTCAGTGAGAAAACCGCCGATCATAACGACGGTAACCTGATGGCGTCCACCGAAGTGCAGGTCGTGAAACGTGACGGTGATATGGTACTGGCTGACGTCAAAGGCTGGCAGCAGGATGGCGTCACCGAGGCGTTCTACGCCGCGCGCGGTAAACGCATCATGAGCGCCCTGTTGGGCGAAGAAGCGCGTAAGGCGCTGAAAGTGAACAGCACGGTAACTGATGAAGAGACCAAACAGGTCTGGCATGAAGTCGATCTGCAGGTCTGGCTGCCGGCGAAAAGTCTGATTGGCGATCAACAAAAAATCTGGAGCTACGCTTCCGATCTCATGGCTAACAACTGTACCGGTTGCCACGGTCTTACCGAGTTGAATCGCTTTAATGCCAACCAGTGGATTGGGGTGGTTAAAGGCATGTCCGGTCGTACGTCGCTGACGCAGGAACAGGTTCGTCTTCTGACCCAGTACGTACAAAAACACGCGAGCGACATGCCCGCAGCAGCCGATCAGGACAAAAAATAAGGAGCCATGATGAAAAAGAATAATGACCATGACATGGCGGAGCAGAGCCAGGAAGCAGGTATGAATCTGACTCGTCGCCGTTTTCTGGCCGGTGCCGGAGCTTTAATGGCGGCACCGCTGCTGGCGGGAATGTGGCCACGCTCGGCGCTGGCCGAAGCGATTAGTCAGGCATTGCCACAGTTTGTCGCGCTGCGCCAGGCGGAGAGCGGCATTCTGACCGGTGCCCACTGGGGCGCGTTTGAAGCGATTATCCGCGATGGCAAAATGGTTGACGTTCGTCCGGTGAAAGACGATCCGTATCCGAACGAACTGATTACTATGGCACCCTATCAGGTGTATGCCGAAAACCGCATTAAGTACCCGATGGTGCGTAAAAGCTGGCTGGAAGGCGGCGCGAAAGACTGTAAACCTGAGCTGCGCGGCCGCGATGAGTGGGTGCGCGTTAGCTGGGATAAGGCGTTGCATCTGGTGGCCGGTGAAATCAGCCGTCTGCAGAAAGAGCACGGACCGTCCTCAATCTATGCGGGTTCTTATGGCTGGAAAAGCGTGGGGATGTTCCACAACCCGCGCACGTTACTGCAACGCATGATGAACCTGGCAGGCGGTTTTGTTGGCTATTCCGGCGACTACTCGACCGGTGCCGCACAGGTGATTATGCCGCACGTGGTTGGCTCTGTTGAGGTTTACGAACAGCAGACCGCATGGCCAAACGTCATTGAAAACACCGAGCTGGTGGTGATGATTGGCTGTAACCCTATGATCACGCTTAAAAACAGCTGGAACCTGCCGGATCACGTCAGCCAGACTGGTTTTGAAGCGCTGAAGAAAAAAGGCACCCGGATGATCTGTATCGATCCGGTGCACAGCGACAGCGCCCGTATGCTGGGTGCCGAGTGGATTGGCCCCCACAGCTATACCGACTGTGCGCTGATGGCGGGGATTGCGCATACGCTGTTGGTGGAAAAACTGCACAACGCTGATTTCCTGAAAACCTACACCGTCGGCTTCGATAAGTTTGAGGCATACCTGACCGGTCAGGATGACGGTATCGTGAAAGACGCCAATTGGGCGGCGGACGTCAGCGGTGTTGACGCCGAGGTGATCAAACAGCTGGCGCGCGATATGGCAAAACACCGCACCATGATCATGGGCGGCTGGGGTATTCAGCGCCAGCATCACGGCGAACAGGCGCACTGGATGATGGTGACGCTGGCGTCGATGCTGGGGCAGATTGGTCTGCCAGGCGGCGGCTTCGGCTTTAGCTATCACTACTCTTCCGGCGGTAGCCCGACTGCTCGCGGCGGCATTCTCGCCGGGATCTCGGCGGGCAGCCCAACCTCTCCGGCGGCAAAAGACATTACACCGTTCCCGGTGGCGCGTATTGCCGATGCGCTGGCAAACCCTGGTAAGACCATTGACTATAACGGCACGAAAGTGACCTACCCGGATATTAAAATGGTCTACGTGGCGGGGGGGAATACCTTCCACCAGCATCAGGATACCAATAACCTGGTTAAAGCCTGGCAGAACCCGGAGACCGTGGTCGTCAACGAACCTTACTGGACGGCAACGGCGAAACATGCCGACATCGTTCTGCCGGTCACCACGACCTATGAACGTAACGATCTGGACATGGGCGGCGATTACTCGCAGCTCTACGTCTTCCCGCTACGCCAGTGTGTGCCGCCGCAGCATGAAGCGAAAAATGACTTTGACGTCTTTGCCGGTATTGCCGAGATCCTCGGCGTACACGACGCCTTTACCGAAGGTAAAGATGAGATGTTATGGTTAAAAGGCATGTATGACGACATGAAAGCCCAGGCGCGTAATGCACGCGTGGCGCTGCCGCCGTTTGATATGTTCTGGGCGTCCAACAACTACATTCGCTTCCCGATTCCGGAAGAGAATAAACAGTGGGTACGATTTGCTGATTTCCGTGAGAATCCGCTGCTTAACCCTCTGGGTACGCCGTCCGGTAAAATCGAAATCTATTCTGACGCCATTGCCAAAATGGGTTACGAGGACTGTAAAGCGATCCCGACCTGGATGCCGCCTCACGAGTGGTATCGCGGGCCGGAAGCCGCGAAATACCCGCTGTCGCTGAATACCGGTCATCCGATTAACCGTCTACACTCTCAGCTCGACAACACGCCGCTGCGTAAGAAGTATGCAGTAGCCGACCGTGAGGCTATCTGGATCCATCCGAAGGATGCAAACGCGCGCGGTATTAATGCGGGCGATCTGGTTCGTGCCTTTAACGATCGCGGGCAGATCCTGGTTGGGGCCGTGATCACCGATAACGTCCGTGAAGGTGTAGTGCGGATCAGCGAAGGGGCGTGGTTTGACCCGGCCGATCCGTCACAGCCTGGTTCGCTGTGTAAGAACGGTAACGTTAACTGTCTGACCTTTGACGTCGGTTCCTCCAGCCTGGCGCAGGGGAACTGTGGGCAGATGTCACAGTTGCAGATCGAGAAATATACCGGACCGGTGCTGCAAAACACCGCGCATAATGTGCCTGTAGGCGCATAATCGACAGCCGGTCATAACGAACGGCCCCTCTCACCACTGGCAAGAGGGGCCGTTTCTTTTAACCCTGGCTGCGCCAGCAGTCGAACCCCGGTCGGGTTTCTCATCCCCCCGCTGGCGTGCAATATGCGAAAAAAAAGCCCGTACTTGCGTACGAGCTCTTCTTAAAATATGGCGGTGAGGCGGGGATTCGAACCCCGGATACGTTGCCGTATACACACTTTCCAGGCGTGCTCCTTCAGCCACTCGGACACCTCACCATATTGTTGTTCCAGTGCTGCTGGAACGGGCGCTAATTTAGGGAAATACCGCCCCGACGTCAATCAACTTTTTGAAAAAAACGTGCATTTACACAAACTTCAAACAATCTGCAGCTTAAATAAGCGGGAATTGTTTTTTTTGCCAGCATCCGAAAATTTGCTACTCTGATGTTCCCTCGGAAAATGATGATAATAAGTGCGAGAAAGTTCCGCATAGCAATGCTCAGGAGACAAAATGGATATAATTTTTTATCACCCAACATTCGATTCAACCTGGTGGATTAATGCGCTGGCAAAAGCAATACCTGGCGCGAACGTTCGTGAGTGGAAAGCGGGTGATAATGCGCATGCTGACTATGCGCTGGTTTGGCATCCGCCGGTTGAAATGCTCGCGGGGCGAAAATTAAAAGCCGTCTTTGCGCTGGGTGCGGGCGTCGATTCCATTCTCAGTAAACTAAAGGCTCACCCGGAAATGTTGGATACCTCGATCCCGCTTTTCCGCCTGGAAGATACGGGTATGGGCCTGCAAATGCAGGAATATGCGGTCAGTCAGGTGCTGCACTGGTTCCGTCGTTTTGATGATTACCAGGCATTAAAAAACCAGGCGAAATGGCAACCTTTGCCAGAGTATACGCGCGATGAGTTTACCATCGGGATCATGGGGGCCGGGGTTTTAGGTGCGAAAGTTGCCGAGAGTTTACAGTCATGGGGCTTCCCGCTGCGCTGCTGGAGTCGTACGCGTAAATCCTGGCCTGGCGTGGAAAGCTTTGCCGGTACCGAAGAGCTGGGCGCGTTTTTGAGTCAAACTCGCGTGCTTATCAACCTTCTACCCAATACGGCAGAAACCGTGGGCATCATTAACGCAGGTTTACTCAGCCAATTACAGGATGGCGCTTATGTGCTGAACCTGGCGCGCGGCGTTCATCTCAATGAAGATGATCTTCTGGCATCGCTGGAAAGCGGCAAGGTGAAAGGCGCCATGCTGGATGTCTATAGCCGTGAACCGCTACCGCAAACCAGCCCGCTATGGAAACATCCGCGAGTGGCGATGACGCCGCACATCGCCGCCGTCACCCGTCCGGCGGAAGCGGTGGATTATATCTCCCGTACGATTTTGAGTCTGGAAAGTGGTAAAGCCGTTACGGGTCAGGTCGATCGCGTACGGGGATACTAATGCCAACCCGGCGGATGCTGGGTTTCAGCTAATAAATGGCGGCGATACCTGCTATCCTTGACGGAAAATGACTACAGGAGAGAGTTATGTATCCCGTTGACCTGCATATGCATACCGTCGCCAGCACCCACGCCTATAGCACCTTAAGTGATTACATCGCTGAAGCCCGTCGCAAAGGCATCAAGTTGTTTGCCATTACCGATCATGGACCGGACATGGCGGATGCGCCTCACCACTGGCACTTTATTAATATGCGCATTTGGCCTCGTGTCGTGGACGGCGTAGGGATCCTGCGCGGAATTGAAGCGAATATTAAAAATATCGAAGGTGAAATTGACTGCTCAGGTCCGATGTTTACTTCCTTGGATCTGATTATCGCTGGCTTTCATGAGCCGGTTTTCGCGCCGCACGATAAAGACACAAATACGCAGGCGATGATAGCCACCATGGCCAGTGGCAACGTACATATCATCAGCCATCCGGGTAACCCCAAATATCCCGTCGATATCACTGCGATTGCCCAGGCGGCGGCAAAATACCAGGTTGCGTTGGAAATCAACAACTCTTCGTTTTTGCATTCGCGTAAGGGCAGTGAGGACAATTGCCGCGCGGTTGCTGCGGCTGTACGTGATGCCGGCGGCTGGGTCGCATTAGGGTCGGATTCGCACACCGCTTTCACGCTGGGAGAATTTGGTGAATGCCGTAAAATTCTGGATGACGTGAATTTCCCGGAAGACCGAATTTTAAACGTTACGCCTAAACGCCTGCTGACGTTTCTGGAATCGCGAGGCATGGAGCCGATCGCGGAATTTGCTGAACTGTAATTGTTACTAACTGGAATATATCAATGAACGAGTTTTCTATCCTGTGTCGTGTATTGGGCTCGCTGTTTTACCGCCAACCGCAGGACCCTTTACTGGTTCCGCTGTTTACCCTGATTAGCGAAGGTAAACTTTCCGCCAACTGGCCGCTGGAACAGGACGAACTGCTGGCTCGTCTGCAGAAGAGCTGCGATATGCCTCAGTTGGCTGCGGATTACAACGCGTTGTTTGTGGGAGACGATTGTGCGGTGCCGCCTTATCGTAGCGCCTGGGTAGAAGGGGCTAAAGAATCGGATGTGCGTGCATTCCTTTCTGCCCGGGGAATGCCGCTGGCAGATACGCCGGCAGATCATATTGGCACGCTGTTGCTGGCGGCGTCATGGCTTGAAGACCAGTCTGCGGAAGATGAAAGCGAAGCGCTCGAAACCTTGTTTGTGGACTACCTGTTACCCTGGTGCGATAAGTTTCTGGGCAAAGTTGAAGCGCATGCGAATACGCCATTCTGGCGTACTATAGCGCCTCTGACGCGCGATGCGATTGGTGCGATGTGGGACGAATTACAGGAAGATACAGACGAGTAAGTGTGGTTTAAGTCACATTGAACTGCAACGCAATCTATCAACTTGCATAAATTGTGTGCGCGATCTCATTCCAATGCCGTTTTTCTGCTAAGATGCGCGGCATGAACATACTTCTCTCAATTGCAATCACAACGGGCATTCTCTCCGGGATCTGGGGATGGGTGGCCGTTTCTCTCGGTTTACTCAGCTGGGCTGGTTTTCTGGGCTGTACGGCCTACTTTGCCTGTCCGCAAGGTGGGCTGAAAGGGTTGTGGATCTCGGCGTGTACGCTGCTAAGCGGTGTGGTGTGGGCGTTGGTGATTATTAACGGCAGTGCGCTTGCCCCGCATATGGATATTGTCGGCTATGTCATGACGGGAATTGTCGCGTTTTTGATGTGCATTCAGGCAAAGCAATGGTTGCTTTCATTCGTGCCGGGCACGTTTATTGGTGCTTGTGCAACGTTTGCAGGGCAGGGGGACTGGCGACTGGTCGTGCCGTCTTTGGCGCTGGGCCTGGTATTTGGCTATGCAATGAAAAATAGCGGATTGTGGCTGGCGTCACGCCGTGAAAATAGAATATCTCCGACGCTGACCAATAAATAAAAAGCGTGAGGATCCCCTCACGCTTTTTATGCCGTAACGACCCATCAGGATTCTGGCGGTACCGACATATGGCGGTATTTAACCAGGATGTCATTATCAACTTGTTTCTTATCCTGCAAATCCCACAATCCGCGGTCTATCCCGTCATTAATCAGGAAGATAACGCCGGTTTCAATTGCTGACATCAGACAAAGCATAACCGGTTCGTTAGAGGTATAGCCAATTTCACCCTCCAACAGACGCTGGTAGTCAATGAAGCGGAATACCCCAGCCTGCACTTCATAAGACAAAATGGTTTTGCTGGTATTCACCGATGAGAGGATCTCACCGGTACTGACGTTAACCACGCGTAGGTTTACCGCTATCTGGTCGAGCTGATATTGCGTATCGGCGCCAATACCGAAATAGCGTGCGCCAACACCACCGGATTTAACGTTGCTTTCATAACCAATAATCGACCCTTCCACCATGACGTTTGCAGCGGTCAGAGACTGGAGCGGGATCCGGTTATTAATGGCAACCGTACCGTTTTCCTGAGCCGCACGAATGATTTTTCGTTCGTTAAGCAAGTTCTGTAACCCCTGACGTTCCAGTGGGACGAACCAACGAGAATCCTTCAATGCGGTGACGAGCATCGCCGTGGCGCTTTGCGGGACGGCGGTAGAGAAGTTACTTGCCGGGTAAGGTTTAAACTGGCCAGTCTCATCCTGAATGTTGTATACCGACACAAATATCTTACCTGTAGGCATAGGCAGATGCGTCAAATCTTTATAGCTTTGGGCTCGGGGCATTAACGTCGGCTTAGCGGCCTCTTGAGGCGGGGCGGTTAAGCATCCGCTGAGTAAAATTACTGCCACCATGATAAGTAAGCGCTGCATGATTTTTTCCTTTCGTGGCTATAATTTAGAAATCGGTTGACTGATTTTGCAAACCCGAAACTTCAATAGTCGACGTTTTCCCTGTTTTCCTGTCCGTGACATTCAATTGCAGTTGCCCATCCCGGTTGGCGATATCAATGATAAAATCATTGGTTACCATCCTCCCCGGTTTACCGGTATTGATATTAGTCAGTAAGCCACCGAGTATTTGCGACTGAATAGCTTGAGTAAAATTATCCAGTGCTGATGGGACTTCAATCCCGAAATCATCACCACTCGGATCTTTATACGAGTTCTGCGCCTGGGCGCTATTTAATAAAAAAGAACCGTTGTTTGGATTGCCACCAAAGTTTGGGTTGCGGAACTGGAACGTCATGTTTCCGGCCCAACTTAATGGTGAAATTAGCATGAGCAAAACCACTGCATGTTTGACACGCATGAAAGCCTCCGGACAAAATCATATTTTAGAATTCATCACGCGCTAAATCGCTTGTGCTTAATAGTGTTTGATCTATTTGCCGGCGATTTAATGCTTCCTCAGTTTCTGCCAATGCGAAGACCACTATTTTGTCGAAGTCTCTTTTCGTCGGGAATAAAAAGGTCTGGAAGATAACGTCCTGATTGACCGTTATCGTTATCCAACTTCCCCAACGTGCACTGGGCCTTTCATTAATGGTTAAGTTTCCTGTGTACTCGCTTTCCCACTTGTCACTAAAGGCCCGATAAAAATCATGGCCAATGGAAGAGACCGTGTGGTCAGTCAATAGTCCGGGAACCTCCACTTCTACAGCTGCGTGTAGAGTCCCGGCAGCAAGGAACAAATTTGCTGCCACAATCCAGGTCAGATAGCGTTTCATGGCTTTATCGCCTGAGGTTATCATTGGCCCACGAAACCGCCTGCGTACGATTTTTGACAGCTATCTTTTTGAAAAGATTATAAAGATGTGTTTTCACCGTATTTTCACTGATAAACAGTGAGCGCGCGATTTCAATATTTGAGGCGCCGATACGCAGTTTATTAAGGATCTCTTTTTCACGGTGAGTCAGTAATGCCGACTCCGTGCTGTTGTAACGATAGTTACCGGAATGCGTGATCAGGTAGCTGGCGAGCTTTTGCGAAAAGTAGCATTCGCCGCGCAACACACCTTGCAAGCCGCTGACTACACGTTGTTCATCTTCGGTTGCGTAAAATACACCATTGATATGCGGCCAGTTTTCAATATCCCGATAGGGATAATCATCTGGGGTATTCAACAATAAAGTCTTTATATTGTTGTTTTTTCTGCTCAAATTATCTTGCCAGTAATGGATCAGTTTTTTATCTGCCTCCATCATATCCATTAAAACAATGCAGCTGGAGGAAATATCATCCAGAGAACGTTGAATATTATGTAGTTTTCCGGTCAATGCCAGTGATTGCTTTAAATGCTGTAATAACGCAGTTGCTTGCAGAGAAGGTTTAGTGATCAACAATAATGTATGACCATGAATACTATGGACTTCATTAAACATGATGAAACTCCACTTTTTTAGTCGCACACCTGACAGCTGTCTCTACTAAAATAGAGGCACCAGAAGTACTGACAGATGTTGCACTGCTGTGTAGAAATAAAATATCGACCCAACGGGGTGATAATAACAAAACAAATGGACTTCAACTGTTTTCAATCTAGCTATTACAAATCTTAAAGCAAGTGTTAAACGTGTTACAAAATGTAAATTTATATATTAAAATGTGATTTTTGGGTTTTAATTGAGTTTAGATTTGATAGTAAAGTTGTACATTCTAGCGTTATTGCATAGATTTAAAAAATCATACAAATTATAATATCTTGTTGATTGTAAAAGATAATTATTATCTTTTTCCGATTTTTCATTTCTAATGAATTCATCTTCTCTTGTCTCACTTTAAGCTGGACAATTTTAGATAGAAAAAAATGACGCTTGTCACGACTTGTACCGATGCCTATCGCAGCACTATGCTGCGAGGCCCGTAAATGGAGGGAAATGCGCTTTTTCTGTCACTGCATAGAAATTCACTCTTATGCTTTTAAAAGAAATTAAGTTCAAGGCGGTAACGGTATTGTCTGTTGTTAATTAATACTTTGGGGTGAATCCAAATATAAAAATACCACTGGCGGGTGAGTTATTTAAAATGTTTCAGCGGACATACTCTTCATCGTAACGTGGCGTTAACAAATGTAAGTCATGTTAACAACAATTTGAGTGGTAACTAATTTAACTTCATGTACGACCAGGTCCAGGGTGACAACATGAAAAACAAGTTGTTATTTATGATGTTTACAATACTGGGTGTGCCTGGGATTGCATCCGCAGCAAGTTATGATTTAGCTAATTCAGAATATAACTTTGCGGTAAATGAATTAAGTAAGTCTTCATTTAATCAGGCAGCCATTATTGGTCAGGTCGGCACTGCGAACAGTGCAAATACTCGTCAGGGCGGCTCGAAGCTATTGTCGGTCATTTCGCAAGAAGGTTCTGGTAACCGGGCGAAAACAGACCAGACGGGATCATATAACTTTGCATATATCGATCAAGTGGGTAGTTCCAATGATGCAAGTATTAAACAAGGTTCTTACGGTAATACAGCGGTAATTATCCAGAAAGGCTCTGGTAATAAAGCGAATATTACCCAGTATGGTACACAAAAAACAGCAGTTGTGGTGCAGAGACAGTCGCATATGGCAATTCGCGTAACTCAACGCTAATCCATTAACGACTTTTAAATCAATCCGATGGGGGTTTACCATGAAACTTTTAAAAGTGGCAGCATTCGCAGCAATCGTAGTTTCTGGCAGTGCTCTGGCTGGTGTTGTTCCGCAATGGGGCGGCAGTCATCATGGCGGCGGTAATAACTATGGCCCTGATTCCTCAATGAGCATCTACCAATATGGGACAGGCAACGTAGCGAATGCTCTGCAAAGCGATGCGCGTAAATCAGATGTCACCATCACCCAACACGGGCGTGGAAACGGGGCTGTTGTAGGTCAAGGTGCTGATGACAGTACCATTAACCTGAAACAGACCGGCTTCCAGAACAGCGCCACTATCGATCAGTGGAATGCAAAAAATGCTGATATTAGCGTGACCCAGTTCGGTGGCCGTAACGGTGCGTTGGTTAATCAGACCGCTTCTGACTCCAATGTGCTGATTCGACAAGTTGGCTTTGGCAACAACGCCACCGCTAACCAACACTAATTCAGTTTTCTGACTGATAATAAACAGGGCGTGAGCCCTGTTTTTTTTCGGGAGAATATGATGCATACGTTATTACTCATTGCCGCGCTGGCAAATCAAATAACATTCAATACGACCCAGCAAGGCGATATGTACACCATTATTCCACAGGTGACGTTAACTCAACCCTGCGTATGTGAGGTACAAGTCCTTGCCGTTCGTAAGGGGGAAGGGGGGCAAAGCCAGTCGCAGCAGAAAACAAGTCTTTCGGTCCCCGCTAATCGGCCGATTGAACTAACCAAACTGAGCTTTAATATTTCACCTGGGGACTCGGTCAAAATTATCGTTACCGTTTCGGATGGGCAGTCTCTGCATCTGTCACAACAATGGCCTGATTCAACCAGTCAGCCATAATTTTTGCTTTATTTGCATTAAGGGTGTGGCTGGGAATGCGGTGCTGTTCTATGAATATAGAAACGTACAACGTTTTATTTGATCGTAGCTCGCAGCGGTGAAGGATCATTCAGATCCCTCAAGGATGACTAATCATTGAGGAACCCTTATGTGTACATTTTTTAAACGTATTTTCAGCGCCAGTTTTTGTACGTTATCTTTTTTTATTCTCCCCGCAATGGCACAGCAAATCTCGTCCGGCGGGATTATTCATTTTCGCGGTGCAATAGTTGAAGCGCCCTGCGACGTTAGTACCCGACAACAACAGATCGAATTGTCATGTATGCGTAATGGCTCTACCCGTAATACTCTCTACAATCATCAACAGGTCACCACAGCCCCTCAGAATGTGCAGCAAATTGCCACTGTGAAAATGCATTACCTCAATGAACAGAAAAACATGGCAATTCTTAACATTGAATATAAATGAACCATTCTGGCTTAGACATGCAAGCTTGCGGTTAAAAATTGAGATTTCAAGGAAAACCCTGCTGTACACTTAATGAATCGTGTTTTGTCAGGGGGAGTTTATGCAATCACGCGTGCATGTGTTACATGGCGATATTACGACGATCGCTGTTGATGTGATTGTCAACGCGGCGAATTCAACGCTACTGGGAGGCGGTGGTGTTGATGGCGCGATCCACCGCGCTGCCGGACCTGCATTGTTGGAGGCCTGCAAACAGGTTATACAGCAACAAGGAGAATGCCCGACCGGGCATGCGGTTATCACGCTGGCGGGGGCGCTTCCTGCAAAAGCGGTTATTCATACCGTAGGACCTGTCTGGCAGGGTGGTGGACATCATGAGGCTGAACGTCTCGAAGAAGCCTATCTGAATACGCTGCAACTGGCCCTGGCCAATGGGTATCAATCCATTGCTTTTCCGGCGATCAGTACCGGGGCCTACGGGTATCCCCGCGCAGCTGCGGCGGAAATCGCGGTAAACACGGTGTTGAAATTTATTACCCGTCGTACGCTACCTGATCAAATATACTTTGTTTGTTTTGACGAAGAAAACGCTCAACTCTACAAGAGACTACTTGCCCAGCAAGGTGACAATAACGGACTGATATGACACGACTTGAGCGGGCTATCACGCCACTTTGCGCTAACCACCCTGGAGACTGTGGCATTCTTACGTTGGATGACAGCCTGGATGCCTTTGCTGCTCGTTATCGGCTAACAGAAATGGCGGAACGTACACTGGATGTGCAGTACTACATCTGGGAGAACGACATGTCCGGGCTATTGCTGTTTTCAGTTCTGTTGGCGGCGGCGAAACGTGGAGTGAAGGTCCGCTTGCTGTTGGATGACAACAACACGCCGGGTCTTGATGACACGCTGCGGCTGCTGGATAGCCATCCTAATATAGAAGTTCGCCTGTTTAATCCCTTTTCCTTTCGCATCCTGCGCGCCCTGGGCTATTTGACCGATTTTGCCCGGCTTAATCGGCGTATGCACAATAAAAGTTATACCGCTGACGGCGTGGTGACTATCGTGGGCGGGCGTAATATTGGTGATGCCTATTTTGGTGCGGGTGAACAACCGCTGTTTTCCGATCTGGACGTCATGGCTATTGGGCCAGTTGTCAAAGATGTTGCGGATGATTTTGAGCGTTACTGGCACTGCCGTTCTGTTTCAACGTTACAAAACGTACTGGAGATGTCGGAGTCAGATTCTTCGCAGCGTATCGAGCTGCCTGAATCCTGGTATAACGATGATATTACTCGTCGTTATCTGCATAAGCTGGAAACCAGCCAGTTTATGGCCAGTCTCGATCAACAGTCGCTGCCGCTGATTTGGGCGAAAACGCGTTTGCTGAGTGATGATCCTGTCAAAGGTGAAGGGAAAGCGCCGCGCCATTCGTTATTACCGCAGCGTTTGTTTGATGTGATGGGGTCGCCTGGCGAACGAATTGATATTATTTCCGCCTACTTTGTGCCAACTCGCGCTGGGGTGGCGCAGCTTTTGAGAATGGTAAGGAAAGGCGTCAAGATTGCTATTTTAACCAATTCTTTGGCGGCGAATGATGTGGCTATCGTTCATGCGGGCTATGCGCGATGGCGAAAAAAACTGCTGCGCTATGGCGTAGAATTATACGAACTTAAGCCTACCCGCGAACGCGTTTCGGTGGTCCACGATCGCGGATTAACCGGTAATTCAGGCTCCAGCCTGCATGCAAAAACCTTCAGTATTGACGGTCGAAAAGTATTTATCGGCTCGCTTAATTTTGATCCCCGTTCAACGCTGCTTAATACGGAAATGGGGTTTGTGATTGAGAGTGAAGTGCTGGCAGAAGTGATCCATAAACGTTTTATGCAGAGCCAGCGTGACATGGCCTGGCAACTACGCCTCGACCGCTGGGGCAGAATTAATTGGGTGGATCGCGTTTCCGGCAGCGAACAGGTACTAAAAAAAGAACCCGCCACAGGATTCTGGAAACGGGTTCTGGTGAAGCTTGCATCCGTGTTACCCATTGAGTGGCTGCTCTGAACCACACAATGAGAGAAAAATTAACCGGGCACCGCTTTATTTTTATCCTGCTTAACGAGTGGTTTACCCGAGAAGAGAAACTTCAGCACCGGTATGCGTAAATGGATTTCGTACAGTATCACCGCAATCCCCACCACAAACAGCAGACCGCAGAAAAAGCCCAGCAGATTCGATGAGATATGCGGTGTGATATACGCGCCAAAAAACAGCGTCAAAGGGTGGTGCACTAAATAGATAAACAGCGACGCGTTGACAAAATAGGTTACGCGGGCCGACTGGAAATTCAGCAAACGGTGGCCAAGTGAAAAGACGACGTTCACCATCCACAGTCCCATGACCATGGTGATGACATATTCGGTTTCATACATCCAGGCGTCGCCACTGCCATAGCGTTGATTGAGCAGGTAGGCGACAAATGCCAATGCGGCGCCTATTGTGCAGCCGCGCGATGGCGTGGTGAACAGCGCTTTCAGATTAGGATTGATAAATGCCAGTGCGCCGAGCATAAAGAAAGGCACATAAAACAGCGTCTGCATAACAATAAAATTAAACATGCCATCGCTGAGAATTGAAGGGTAGAGGATGAAAATCGTCCTTCTGACGGCCGCATAACCGACACCCAATAAAATAAAAATCAGCGTTAATTGGGTCATTGATACCGGGGACGCGTTGGTGCTTTCGCTACGCATCGTCTTGTTTTTCATCTGGGTAAATACCCATATGCTCACGGTCGTTAACACCACCAGAACCAGTAAAAACCACAGATGGGAAATAAGTTCCCAGGCCAGCGTGTTGTACTTTTCGTACCCGCTGAGAGTATGCCAGCTGTCTGCTTTGCCCTTCACGTATTGCAGCATGATAAATTGCGGCAACGTCAGCAATGGAATCGCCGTCAGCATGGGGATTCCCACGCGTTCTACTCGCACCTTCCACCACCGCTTTAGCGGATAGCGCAAAAATAACATGTACGAAAAGTAACCCGAAATAACAAAGAAGACCTGCATGCGAAATGCATGGATAAAATCGTTAAAAAGGGTCAACCACCACGACGGCTCTGCGCTGTTCACGTGCCAGGTATGGGTGGAGTAGATCAAAGAAATATGGAATGGGATCCCTAACAACATTAGCCAGGCACGGATGGAGTCAAGAAAATATTCACGTGGTGGTGATACAGAGCTCATAGACAGTTACGTATTCTCAGACTTTTCGTCTTATCCCTAAGACGAATAATGGTTACATTCGAGGGCAACCCTACACGAAGTCCAACAACCTGTCTCCAGGATAAGCACGCAAAGTGAAAACAGCAGACGAAGCTGCTTAAAGCATGAGCCAGCGCGCGAACAATACAGGGATTCAGTTGTCGGAATACCCGATTATCCATTAAAATGGATCGGATCAATATAAGCACACAAAGGGGGAAGTGCTTACTAATTATGAAACATAAACTACAAATGATGAAAATGCGTTGGTTGGGTGCAGCAGTTATGTTAACGCTGTACACATCATCGAGCTGGGCGTTCAGCATTGATGATGTTGCAAAACAAGCTCAATCCTTAGCCGGTAAAGGCTATGAGGCGCCAAAAAGTAACTTGCCCTCCGTTTTCCGCGACATGAAATATGCGGATTATCAGCAGATCCAGTTTAATCGCGATAAAGCCTACTGGAGCAATCTCAAGACCCCATTTAAGCTCGAGTTCTACCACCAGGGTATGTACTTCGACACGCCGGTCAAAATCAACGAAGTTACCGCCACTGCGGTGAAAAGAATCAAATATAGCCCGGATTACTTTAATTTTGGCGATGTTCAGCATGATAAAGACACGGTAAAAGATCTCGGTTTCGCCGGGTTCAAAGTGCTGTATCCGATCAACAGCAAAGATAAAAACGATGAAATCGTCAGCATGCTCGGTGCCAGCTATTTCCGCGTTCTCGGCGCAGGCCAGGTCTACGGTCTGTCTGCGCGCGGTCTCGCGATCGATACCGCTCTGCCTTCTGGTGAAGAATTTCCCCGCTTCCGTGAGTTTTGGATCGAACGTCCGAAACCGACTGATAAACGTCTAACCATTTATGCCTTGCTGGACTCTCCGCGGGCAACCGGAGCGTATCGCTTTGTCATTATTCCGGGGCGCGACACGGTCGTTGATGTTCAGTCCAAAGTTTACCTGCGCGACAAAGTGGGCAAGCTGGGCGTGGCACCGTTAACCAGTATGTTCCTGTTTGGCCCAAATCAGCCTTCTCCGGCAACTAATTATCGTCCGGAACTGCATGACTCTAACGGTTTGTCTATCCACGCTGGCAACGGCGAGTGGATTTGGCGTCCGCTGAACAACCCGAAACATCTCGCGGTGAGCAGCTTTGCCATGGAAAATCCGCAAGGTTTTGGTCTGTTGCAGCGTGGCCGTCAGTTCTCACGTTTTGAAGATATTGACGATCGTTACGACCTGCGTCCGAGTGCCTGGATCACGCCAAAAGGTGACTGGGGCAAAGGTAAGATTGAGTTAGTCGAAATTCCGACTAACGATGAAACCAACGATAACATCGTCGCGTACTGGACGCCGGATCAACTGCCTGAAGCGGGCAAAGAGATGAACTTCAAGTACTCCCTGACGTTCACGCGTGATGAAGACAAGCTTCATGCGCCGGAAAATGCCTGGGTACAGCAGACTCGTCGTTCTACGGGCGATGTTAAACAATCCAATCTGATTCGTCAGCCAGACGGTACTATCGCATTTGTGGTGGATTTTACCGGTGCAGACATGAAAAAGCTGCCGCAGGATACCCCGGTTACCGCACAAACCAGTATTGGTGACAACGGCGAGATCGTTGAAAACACCGTGCGTTACAACCCGGTCACTAAAGGTTGGCGTTTGATGCTGCGCGTGAAGGTGAAAGACGTGAAGAAAACCACTGAAATGCGAGCAGCTCTGGTCAATGCCGATCAGACGTTGAGTGAAACCTGGAGCTACCAGTTACCTGCCAATGAATAAGACAACTGAGTATATTGACGCAATGCCGCTTTCGGATATCGAAAAAGCGGCACTGCCGAAAACTGACATCCGCGCCGTTCATCAGGCGCTGGATGCCGAGCATCGTACTTACTCGCGCGAAGATGATTCACCGCAGGGTTCTGTGAAAGCTCGCCTTGAGCAAGCATGGCCAGATTCTCTGGCGAAAGAGCAGTTGGTTAAGGACGATGAAGGGCGCGACCAGCTCCAGGCGATGCCAAAAGCAACGCGTACTTCGATGTTCCCCGATCCCTGGCGCACCAATCCGGTTGGCCGTTTTTGGGATCGTCTGCGTGGACGTGATGTGACTCCGCGTTATCTTTCGCGTTTGACGAAAGAAGAACAAGAGAGCGAGCAAAAATGGCGTACCGTGGGCACAATCCGCCGCTATACGCTGTTGATCTTAACGCTGGCGCAAACGGTCGTAGCAACCTGGTATATGAAGACGATCCTTCCGTATCAGGGGTGGGCATTCATTAATCCGGTCGACATGATGGGGCAGGATCTGTGGGTCTCCTTTATGCAACTGCTGCCCTACATGCTACAGACCGGCATTCTGATTTTGTTTGCCGTGCTCTTCTGTTGGGTCTCTGCAGGGTTCTGGACCGCGCTGATGGGCTTCCTGCAACTGCTGATTGGGCGAGATAAGTACAGTATCTCCGCCTCAACGGTAGGCGACGAACCGCTGAATCCGGAACACCGCACCGCACTGATTATGCCTATCTGTAACGAGGACGTTGACCGCGTATTCGCGGGGCTGCGCGCCACGTGGGAGTCAGTTAAAGCAACGGGCAACGCTGAGCATTTTGATGTTTACATCCTGAGCGACAGCTATAACCCCGATATCTGCGTAGCGGAACAAAAAGCGTGGATGGAACTGATTGCCGAAGTGCAGGGCGAAGGGCAGATTTTCTACCGTCGCCGTCGTCGTCGTGTGAAGCGTAAAAGCGGCAACATTGATGACTTCTGCCGCCGCTGGGGGAATCAGTACAGCTATATGGTGGTGCTCGACGCTGACTCCGTGATGAGCGGTGACTGTCTGAGCGGTCTGGTACGTTTGATGGAAGCGAATCCGAACGCCGGGATTATCCAGTCTTCACCGAAGGCTTCCGGTATGGATACGCTGTATGCACGCTGTCAGCAGTTTGCGACCCGTGTTTATGGCCCGTTGTTTACCGCCGGGCTTCACTTCTGGCAGTTAGGTGAGTCGCACTACTGGGGCCATAACGCCATCATTCGTGTGAAGCCGTTTATTGAGCACTGTGCGCTTGCACCATTACCGGGCGAAGGCTCATTTGCCGGCTCGATCCTTTCCCATGACTTCGTGGAAGCGGCATTAATGCGTCGTGCGGGATGGGGCGTGTGGATCGCTTACGATCTGCCTGGTTCTTATGAAGAGCTGCCGCCAAACCTGTTGGATGAGCTCAAGCGTGACCGTCGCTGGTGCCACGGTAACCTGATGAACTTCCGTCTGTTCCTGGTTAAGGGGATGCACCCGGTTCACCGCGCGGTGTTCCTGACCGGCGTTATGTCCTATTTGTCAGCGCCGTTGTGGTTCATGTTCCTCGCGTTGTCTACCGCCTTGCAGGTCGTCCATGCGTTGACGGAGCCGCAGTACTTCCTGCAACCGCGGCAGCTGTTCCCGGTCTGGCCTCAGTGGCGTCCTGAACTGGCGATCGCGCTGTTTGCCTCCACCATGGTGCTGCTGTTCCTGCCGAAGCTGCTGAGTATTTTGCTTATCTGGTGTAAAGGGACAAAAGAGTACGGCGGATTTATTCGCGTCACGCTGTCGCTGCTGCTGGAGGTTCTGTTCTCCGTGCTGCTGGCGCCAGTGCGTATGCTGTTCCATACCGTTTTCGTGGTGAGCGCATTCCTCGGTTGGGAAGTGGTGTGGAATTCGCCGCAACGTGATGACGATTCCACCCCGTGGGGGGAAGCGTTTATGCGTCACGGTTCTCAGCTACTGCTGGGGCTGGTGTGGGCTGTGGGTATGGCCTGGCTGGATCTGCGTTTCTTGTTCTGGCTGGCGCCAATTGTCTTCTCGCTGATCCTCTCGCCGTTTGTTTCCGTGATTTCCAGTCGTTCTACGGTTGGATTACGAACCAAACGCTGGAAGCTGTTCCTGATCCCAGAAGAGTACTCTCCGCCGAAGGTGCTGGTGGATACAGATACCTATCTGGTGATGAACCGCAATCGTACGCTGGACGACGGTTTTATGCATGCGGTGTTTAACCCATCGTTTAACGCGCTGGCTACGGCAATGGCGACTGCGCGCCACCGCGCCAGTAACGTACTTGAGATTGCACGCGACCGTCATGTGGAGCAGGCGCTGAACGAAACGCCGGAAAAACTGAATCGCGATCGACGTCTTGTGCTGTTGAGCGATCCGGTGACCATGGCGCGTTTGCATTATCGTGTCTGGAACTCACCTGATAAATATTCTTCTTGGGTGAACTACTATCAGGGCCTGACCCTGAATCCGTTAGCGCTCAGGAAAGAATAAGCGTTCTGTAACGTGAAAATACCGGCCTGGTGCCGGTATTTTTTTATACTCAATAAAAGAGTCATGAGGTACCAGATGCGAATAGTGGCAGTGGCGATAATGGTCTTGTTCCTGAGCGGATGCGGCAGCATTATTAGCCGGACCATCCCAGGGCAAGGGCACGGCAACCAATACTATCCGGGCGTACAATGGGATGTCCGGGATTCCGCATGGCGCTACGTCACCATCCTCGACCTGCCATTTTCGCTGGTGTTTGATACGCTGCTGTTACCGCTCGACATTCACCATGGACCTTACGAATAATTATCGCTCATCCCATTCATCGGCTGCGGTCTGACCCTCTTCGGTATCAAGGGGAGGCTCCAGCTGAAATTCACCTTCATCCCATTCGTGAAGCGTGTTTTCTTCCTGCCACTCCTGACGAATTTCAATCTCGTCATAATCACCATCAAAAACGCTTTGCGCCGCTTCACCGCTTAGCATTGGCAGACATTCACCATCGACATCATCCTCATCGGCGAAGAATTCTGCTTGCCACATAATGTCGCCATCCTGTAGCACGTATTTTTGTACGCTTAGCTGCTGAACACTGGCGTCGTCAGCCTCCAGACCAGGGTTATCTGCCAGAAAAACTTCACGAGCAGCATCGATAGCCTCTTCCAGCGTGGCATAAAAATACATGTCATTCTTTGCCATAATCTTCTCCTAAGGTGAACAATAAACGGTGATGATTCAATCTATAGACCTCGATCCGCGGAGCGTCAAACCCGTTGACTGCAGGGCAAACCTAAACGAATGGTAGCTTTTCGATGGGTGATAGAAAAATTTACAATGCGAGATACTGAAGTTGGCGTAATGGACGACCGCGAATTTGAGAAAAAAAGGTAATGTGTGTGGTTGGTCGTGGAGTAATAAAAATCAAATAAATAAACAATACTGTTATATAAATGAATCTTCAGATTTAATACGTATTTATTCTGATTTTTGATTGCGGTAATGCCTGTTGTGCTAATGAAATGATTCCTAACCTTATTAAAATGAAAGGAATAATAATTATTAATGTGAAAATGTCACAGAGGTAATCATTGAGAGGTATTAAACTTAAAGGTAGGCAAAGTAATGATTACGTATCCGCTATGTACAAGATGTATTAATGGCGCGAGGCGTTTAAAAGAAAGATACATAATAATAAATTATTAATACCATGTGTTATAAATGGATAAAAAATCATTGAATAAGAAATGAATAAATATCACTGAAGTTGTGCGGTCATATAGATTGCAAATACTTATGCTTTATTATATAAAATGCCAACTCAAGAATACTCCTAAGGATGTTATGGAAAACAGTAATTCAAATAACAGGAAGTTGATGGCGTTCTATATAACTTGCTTAATCAGCTATATTCTTGGTGGGTTATGTCTTACGCAGTTTAAATTAACCATACAGAGTGTTCCGCAAACCATATACTTGATTATCATAGTAGGCTTGTTCTTTTTATATGCAATTATTTTTCTTTTTATGTTGTTTCAGTATTTGTGCAGAAAAGACCTAACATGCCTCATGATCTTAGGCATGGCATTTCTTAGCAATAATATTTTCTTTGTGGAAACCATCTATATCGTTCAGGATTTAATCAATGATCACACTTCGATAGAAAAAAGAACTAACGATATCGCTATATTCTACTATTTTCGCCAGCTTAGTTTTATCGCCTTATTATTTGTATCCTTAAAATCTTATAAAGCATCTTCGACAATCATTGAAACCAAAGAAAGAGAACCATGCTATATAGCGGTAGCATTTTTAATCATGCTGGCTATCGCTGTCCTGGCACATAGCCTGGCCAGTTATAATCCGGGCATGACCCTTGAGATTACGAGCTTAAAACCCGATAACGTAACCGTACACTGGCATATTGGTTATATTTATTCGCTGATTGTTGCCTGGGGACTGGTTCTTTTATATTTGGTCATTAAAACTAAAACGCATAACATCTTATGGAAAAGTATCGGTTTACTGTGTTGCTCAGGAATATTAACCAATGTGCTGCTATTAAGTTTAGATGAATATAGTATGTATATTTGGTATATCAGCAGAGGGATTGAGGTGATCAGTACTCTTTGTATAATATCAATATTAATGTATAACACTTTTATTATTCTAAAAAAAGAAACGGATTCAGCTATCAAAGATGCCATGACCAAAATATACAACCGAAAACTGTTCTATAGAACGTTAAAGGCATCGCTAGCGAAAGGAACTGTTTGCGTAATGGTTCTGGATATCGACAAATTTAAACGCATTAATGATACCTATGGTCATCAGGAAGGCGATCGGGTAATAATAAGTATTGTTGATATAATCAACAACTCAATTAGAGATACGGATATCTTTGCACGCATAGGCGGCGAGGAGTTTGCGATTCTTCTTAAATGCAAGGACAAAGATGAAGCTATTGTCGTTGCAGAACGAATCAGAAGAAATGTTGAGCATGGAACGACAATACCCAACGCCTATGATCTGAAAGAAAAGATGACGATCAGCATCGGTGTATATTGTAGCAAAGTTACTGATGAATCAGCGGATAAAGTTGTTTCTTATGCCGATGCTGCGCTGTATGAGGCCAAAAACTCTGGCCGGAATAAGGTGTGTTACTATTATAATTAAAAGTAATACTGCCTGAAAACGCAAAGTTTACTCTTCGGGTTCAGGCATATATACAGATCATCCAGCGAGCTCAGCGCTCCGGCGACGGCGCAGGCTATTCCACGAGTAGATCGCGTTAAACAGTACTACCCCCGCGGTCACGCAGAAGACGGCGCGAAAGCCGTAGTTGGCGGATATTGCCGCCCCCATTAATGGTCCTGTTACGTTGCCGATATCGCGAAATGACTGGTTGTAACTGAAAATACGCCCGGCTATTTGATTGGTTGAGTTATAGACCAGCAGCGTTTGCACCGCCGGGAGCAGAGCACCATCGGCAGCACCCAATAAAAAACGCAGTACGCCCAATTGCCAGGGCGTTTGTACAAATGACATCGGAATCAGCAGTAGCACGGAAATAATCAGTGCGACGATCAGGATCTTCTCCGGGCCAATTCGGTCACCGAGTTTGCCAAGCCTTGGGGCACTGATTAACGCCGCTACGCCGGGTACGGAGGCAATCATCCCACTAATGAACGCGATATTACTGACGTTTCCGGCCAACTCCCGCACGTATAACGTCAGGATTGGCGCAATAGAACCGGTCGCCACCTGAATGATTAAGGTGGTGACAAACAGGCTCAGCACCAGTTTGGGGTTTTTTAACGAGGCCACGACTTCACGTATGTGCAGCATCTCTTTCTTGCTTACCGGCTGAAAACGCTCGCGGATAAAAAATAGCGTCAGGATAAAACAGACCAGCAGTACGCTGGCGGTAATGAAGAATACGGGACGCAATCCATACTGGTCAGCGAGTAGTCCACCTGCCAGCGGTCCCAGCAGTGCGCCGCTGACGCCGCCGGTTGAGAGCGTTCCCAGCGCCCAGCCGCTTTTATTGCGTGGAACCTGGGTAGCGATCAGCGCATTGGCGTTGGGTATGAAACCCCCGAGCAGACCTAACAGCGCGCGCAGAACCAGGAACTGCCATATATTTTGCGCCAGGCCCATCAGCAGCATCACAATAGCCATACCCAACGCGGAACGCAGCAGCATGATTTTTCGCCCTTTGCGGTCGGCAAGGCCACCCCAGAAAGGGGAGGCGATGGCTGAAAACAAAAAGGTGATGCTGAACACCAGACCTGACCACATGTTCAGGGCGCTATGGCCCGTGACGCCGAGACTCTCAACGTACAGGGGCAAAAAGGGCATGACCAGGCTAAATGCTGCGCCGGTTAAAAAACAACCCAACCAGGCAACGGTGAGGTTGCGTTTCCAGTTTATGGGGGCATCTGAGGGTGACATAACGATCCGCAGTGTGATGCGCTGTATGCGCTATCGATTGAATATAAGTAAGCAGACTAATTATGCGCCCGGTTGATAGTTGCTGCAATGTGGATAGCAGTTAAACCTAAAGCGGGTAGGGTGGCGGTTGCAGCCCACTGGACTGCAACCACGTTTTAGTACAGGGAAGGGGCGCCTGCAGGACGTGTCTTGAAGCGACGATGTAGCCACATATATTGTTCTGGGGCCATCATGATGCATTGCTCAACGATCTTATTCATCCAGGCCGCCGTGGTTTCCGCGTCGTCTAATGGCGGTGAACACTCTGGCGGTAGCATAATCAATTGATACCCTTTACCGTCGGGCTTGCGGCGAGGAACAAACGGCACCAGGCAGGCATTCGACATGCGTGAAAGCATCCAGGTCCCGGAGGTTGTGGCAGCCTGTTCAACGGCAAACAGCGGCACAAACACGCTGGCGCGAGGACCGTAGTCATGATCCGGCGCGTACCAAACCACTTCGCCTTTTTTCAACGCTTTAATCATTCCTTTCAGGTCCTTACGATCAAGCATTGATTTATTAGAGCGCATGCGGCCCCAGGTCTGTAACCAGTCGAGCAGCGGGTTGTCATTGGGACGATACACACCGATACCAGGCTCCTGCAAACCAAACTGACGCGCACCCAGTTCCAGGGTCAGAAAGTGCAGACCGACTAACAGGATCCCTCGCTTTTGCGCCTGAACGTCACGGATATGTTCCATCCCGATCACTTCTGTCCAGCGTGAAATGCGCTTATCGGACCAAAACCAGGCCATCCCGGTTTCTATCACGCCCATACCGACGGACTCGAAGTTCCTGAAGACCATCTGCTGGCGTTCCTGCTCACTCATCTGTGGGAAGCACAGCTCCAGATTACGTGAAACGATTTTTGCCCGACGTTTCATCAAACGTAACGCCAGACGACCTAACGCACAGCCCAACTTGTAAAGTACCGGGTAGGGTAACTGCACGATTAACCAAAGGATGCCAATACCCAGCCAGGTTAACCAATAACGTGGATGCAGAAGCGCAGCCGTAAACTTGGGTAAATTCGTCATGTCTATCCTGTCTTCAAACGACCAATTCCCTGTATTGTCGCATTTTTTCGCGCGTATCAAAAATTTGTGACGGGAGAACGGTGATTAAATCGGCAATTGTTGTTGCGTTTTTATAGTGGAGTATGAAATGTAGCGTAAAATGTGTGGATGTAAATTGGCGATGTTTGCTTTATTATGCCGCCGATTTTCATTTACTCCCTATTTGCAGGATACGTACACCATGCCAGTGTTACACAACCGCATTTCAAACGACGCGCTCAAAGCCAAAATGCTGGCCGAGACTGAGCCGCGCACGACGATCTCGTTTTATAAATATTTCACCATCGCTGACCCGCAACATACGCGTGATGCACTGTACCAACTGTTCACTGCGTTGAATGTGTTCGGGCGTATATATCTTGCCCACGAAGGCATTAACGCGCAAATCAGCGTGCCGCAAAGCAACGTGGATGCATTCCGCCAACAGCTGTATGCGTTCGATCCTGCCCTGGATGGATTACGCCTTAATATCGCCCTGGACGATGACGGAAAATCATTCTGGGTGCTACGCATGAAAGTTCGCGAACGCATTGTGGCGGATGGGATTGATGATCCTGACTTTAACGCCAGCGATGTGGGTGATTACCTGAAAGCGGCAGAAGTGAACGCCATGTTGGACGATCCTGACGCGGTATTCATTGATATGCGCAACCACTATGAATATGAAGTGGGGCACTTCGAGAATGCGCTGGAGATCCCGGCAGACACGTTCCGTGACCAGTTGCCGAAAGCGGTTGAAATGATGCAGGAGCATAAAGATAAAAAGATCGTTATGTACTGCACGGGCGGGATCCGCTGTGAGAAGGCCAGCGCCTGGATGAAGCACAACGGATTTAGCAAAGTCTGGCACATTGAGGGGGGTATTATTGAATATGCCCGCAAGGCGCGTGAACAGGGGCTTCCGGTACGTTTCATCGGCAAAAATTTCGTTTTTGATGAGCGCATGGGCGAAAGGATCTCTGAAGATGTTATCGCGCATTGTCATCAGTGCGGAACCGCATGCGACAGCCACACTAATTGTAAAAATGATGGCTGCCATCTGCTATTTATTCAGTGCCCCGCTTGCGCGAAGAAGTATAAAGGCTGCTGCAGTGAGCTGTGCAGCGAAGAGAGTGAGTTACCGGAAGAAGAGCAACGACGTCGTCGTGCCGGGCGTGAAAATGGCAACAAAATCTTTAATAAATCCCGCGGTCGTCTGAATACCAAACTGGGTATTCCGGATCCCGCGCAATAAAATTTTGCCGGATGATGGCTTTCACCTCATCCGGCAACACGCATACGTTACTTCTGCTGCACGCCTTCCACTGAGATGATTAAATCGACTTCCTGCGAAGCAGGGCCGAGATCGGTGGTGATGTTAAAGTCCTTCAGCTTAATCTTGCCTTGCGCTTCAAAACCAGCGCGCGTGCCACCCCATGGGTCGCCACCCTGACCAATCAATTTCGCGTCCAGCGTAACCGGTTTAGTGACGCCGTTCAGGGTCAGATTACCGGTGATATCGAGGTCGTTCCCCTCTTTCTTCACGCTGGTGGAGCTAAAGGTCGCCTGCGGGAACTTTGCCACGTTGAGGAAGTCTGCGCTGCGCAGGTGTTTGTCACGTTCGGCGTGGTTGGTGTCAACACTGTTGGTGTTGATGGTGACGTTGACCTTATCGGCAGCAGGATTTTTTTCATCAAAGGTGAATGTACCGTCGAAATCTTTAAACGTGCCATACAGCCAGCTGTAACCCAGGTGCTGAATACGGAAATTAACAAAGGCATGCTGTCCCTCTTTGTCAATTTTATAATCTGCCGCTACGGCTGAGCCGGTCGTGAATAACAGAGAGGCGAGTGTCAATCCCAGCAGGTTTTTTTTCATTTTAAGCTCCATAGTCAGATGACGATTTTCCCAACATGCGATTCAGGGTATCGTCGTGATCGATAAAGTGATGTTTCAGGGCCATAAGCCCATGAAGAAGCGATAAAACCACCACGGTCCATGCAAGCCACAGGTGCAAGCTGCCGGCAAGGTCGGCCTGAGCACCTGCGTTGGCAAGAGTGGCGGGAATATCGAACCAACCAAATACGCTTATCGCTTTGCCATCTGCGGTCGAGATCAGATAACCGCTGATAACAATCGAAAAGAGCAGGGCGTAGAGTGCAAGGTGACCCATTGCCGCTGCGATGCGGGTTAAGCGGGAATAACTTGTCAGCGCAGCAGGAGGAGGGGAGAACAACCGCCAGATAACGCGAATGACCAATCCCATCATGAGCAGGATGCCGATGCTTTTATGCAGTTCAGGGGCCTGGTGATACCAGCCATCGTAATAGCTGAGCGTGACCATCCATAAACCCAACGCAAACATGCCATATACAGCAATCGCAACCAGCCAGTGTAAAGCGACTGACACCACGCCATAGCGCTGTGGACTATTAGTGAATTGCATAAAAACACCGTGATATATTTCAGGAGTGAATAAAAATGGCGTGTAAAAGACATGAATGCAACTAATAAATAACAATGGTGACGATATTTATTTTTAGGTCAATAAAATTGATTGAATATAAACATAATCATCAAATGATTAGACGGAATGTGCAGGATGATGCTGTTATCACAAGGTGTAGATGCAATTTTTCTTGTTCAGTTTATTGCAATAAAAATTAAGCAATTATCAATTTTTGTCAATTATTGTCAGCGAGATGCAATCAGAAAAACATAATATATATCACATCCATAATTGCCAGCAGCGACCATAAAATAATGTAGAGCATAAGATGCTCACGAATATTATTAACCAGATAATGAAAGATGCGCCGCATCAATGTTATTCCTGTCATTAAAAATGGCCTCACCATGAGGCCATTAATGCGTTATTGCTTAAAGCGACTCAACCTGAATGGCTTCAGGTCAAAGGCTGGCGGTTTGTCCTGCGCAAAATCCGCTGCGATTTCCCCGAGCACGGAGGCAAACTTAAAACCATGTCCGCTCAGCCCGGTGATGATCAGGGTATTGTCATGCTCAGGTAGCGTATCAATGATAAAGTCTTCATCGGGTGAATTATCGTAAGTGCAGGATGCACCATGCAGGCAACAGCCAATGCCTGGCAGAACTGTACGCAGGAATGGGAAGGCTTCGGAGCCATCGCTGGCCACCGCGGCGAACGGTTTGCGCTCTTCGGCAGCGTGAATAGCCTGTCCGCCGTTGTGCTTACCAATTTTTAGTTCGTCGTTTTCAGCCGGAAAACCGTAGTACTGATCGCCATTTGGCAACTCGCCGGTAAAGGCCGGGAAGTTATTTTTAACGCTGTAGCGCCCATCGGCCTGATACCATGCGAACACTTTGCGCACCGGCTGAATCGGCAGTTCCGGTACTAATGCCTGCACCCATGTCCCGGCGCTGACCAGGGCTTTTTTCGCGTGGTAGTCACCGTCGGCGGTTTCCACCGTGAGGCCATCTTCAGTGTGATGAATAGCCGTGACCGGGCATTTAAACAGCTGCGCGCAGCCAGCTTCTTCAGCCAGACGGATCCAGGTTTTAATCGCTAACTCACTACGCAAAAAGCCCGACTCAGCTTCAAACAGACCAATATAATTTTCAGGTACGCGAATCTCGGGCCAGCGAGCCATGATGGCGGCGGCATCAAGATGCTCGACGTTGAGTTGCCATTGCTTTGCGCTTTGCGCAGCGGTAGCTAAGAAAGTTGAATCAGCCGGACCGAGGTTGATCACACCGGAGCGAACAAAAATCGGCTCTTCATTTTGGGTGGAAAGTTCATCCCACAATGTCTGCGCGCGCAGCACCAGCGGAACGTATTTTTCACCTTCGCCATATGCATGACGAATTAATCGTGTGTCGCCGTGGTGGCTACCCTGTTGATGCGGTGGCATATGCGCATCGATCATCAGAACGTTCAGACCGGCGCGAGTGGCATAGTATCCGGCTGCGGCACCCACGGAACCGCTGCCAATAATGATTAAGTCGTATTTCATCCGCTTCTCTCTGCAATCGCGATAGTAGCAGGGTAAATAACTGACCCGGAATATTCAACCTGGAAATAAGAAAGGCACCGTTAAGGTGCCTTTTGATGGTTGGATGTATCAGATTTAATGGCGCTGATACTCATTTACCTGGTAATCGCCGGATTCAATTTTGGCGATTCCTGCTTCTAATATCGAAATAAATTGCCTGGCAACATCAGTGGTTAACCAGAGCGTTTGACCAACTTCAGTCCCATCCGGGTCCGGTCGATTCGGGGTCTGGTAGTGCAAACGCAGCATCAGCGCATCGTAGCTATCAACGGTGCTGATGTCCCATCCTACAAGCGGATGAGTCTGAATGACTTCATTATTCTTTTCCATCATGCCCCCTAATTCGTGTTACTAGACAACGGTTTTCGAGGTTCAATGCATTTTTTTTCTGAAGCAACTTCAGTATATCAATAAATAAGGGTATTCATTGAAAATTTAAAGAGGGCGGTGCATAAATTTTTAGTTTTCGGCGTTATCTGACTAATAAAACAACATGTCATTCATTTTTTTTTAGCAAGTTGCACAATTATTTTGTTGTTCTGGTTAAAAGATAACCAGGAAATTAATATTAAATTAAATCCCTGCAAGGTTGAATCTGCATTTGTTTTAAAAACTGCGCGTATAAAAAAGCCGGGGCGACCCGGCAAACAAACATCACTGCATATCATTATTTATTCGTTGATAAACCAGTCATCCGCGCTTTCCCAGGTCTCCTGCAGGATCTCGCTGATGCGTTCTTTGTCCTCTTTGGTCGCGCCAATTACCGACAAATTGTTAGCCCCGGCATAACGGACGGTAACGTTACCTTCGTTATCCGGAAAATGATGATGGATACGGCGGGAGAGTTCACCTGCCAATGCGTCAATCGCACCGGCAGGTAAAGGTGAAGTTTTGGCAATAGTGACTTCAATACGCATAGTAGCCCCCTGTTGAATATACTGTTTATTTATACAGTCATTCAAATCAGTTGGCTACACTTTTTTTAGTTTTTTACTGACCAACGTACCGTTTCGCCACCCAGGAAAGGTACCAGCGTATCATCTGCCAGCGCAATGCTCTCCGGGACCTGGTGCTCCACGCGCTCAAGCTCAATAAAGGTCTCATTTACCGGCAGGCCATAGAACTGCGGGCCATTGAGTGAGCAGAAGGCTTCAAAATGGCTTAGCGCATTCATCTCTTCAAATACGGTGGCATAGCTGCCCAGCGCTGTCGGGGCGTTGAAACACCCGGCGCAGCCGCAACTGGATTCTTTGCGATGACGCGCATGCGGCGCTGAGTCGGTACCAAGGAACGCACGGCTAAATCCGCTGGCGACCAGTTCACGCAGCGCCTGTTGGTGGTCGTTACGTTTAAGGATCGGCAGACAATACAGGTGCGGGCGAATGCCGCCTACCAGCATGTGGTTGCGGTTAAACATGAGATGTTGTGGCGTAATGGTGGCGGCGAGAAGCTCGTTACCGTCGCGCACATATTCGGCAGCATCTTTAGTGGTGATGTGTTCAAACACCACTTTCAGCGCGGTCAAACGCTGACGCAACGGTTCCATAACCGACTCAATAAAACGTGCTTCGCGATCGAAAATATCGATATCCGCATGCGTCACTTCACCATGCACCAACAGTGGCATACCCAATTTTTCCATCCGTTCCAGCACCGGCATGATGGCATCAATAGAAGTTACGCCATGCGTCGAGTTGGTGGTGGCATTGGCCGGGTAGAGTTTCGCGGCGGTGAACACGCCTTCGTTGAAACCACGCTCCAGCTCATTGGGATCCAGCGTATCCGTTAAGTAGCAGGTCATTAAAGGCGTGAAGTCGTGTCCGGCAGGTACCGCATCAAGAATGCGTTGGCGATAAGCGATAGCCGCATCAACCGTGGTGACGGGCGGTGCCAGGTTCGGCATGACAATGGCGCGGCCGTAAATTTCACTGGTATAGGGCACGACAGTTTTTAACATGTCGCCATCGCGAAAGTGAAGATGCCAGTCGTCTGGGCGGCGGATCTTTAAAACCTGGGATGGTGCAGTCATCAATATGCTCCGGCTGAGGATTGTCTTTTTTGCCGGAAACAAAGGATAAGCGGAAACGTTTTCGTTTGCACGAAAAAAAAGGGCGCATCAGCGCCCTCGGGTTTATTAGTCGGTGAACGGGATGATGATTTCGCCCGGTTTCACTTCTATACCTTTCGCCAGTTTTTTCGCCAGCGCTTCACCCTGGCTGCTGTCTTCCTGCAGAACGTAGGCAGGCTGTTGGTTAAAGTAATTACGCAGCGACTGGTTTAAATATGGCATCAGCGTTTGCAGTACCGACTGCATTTTTTCTGGTGTCACGGTCGCGTCCACGACCTCCATCTCTTGCAAATAAATTGCGCCTTTCTCTTTATTGAAGACCGGTAAGGCCTTGAGCTTCAGCTTCATGGTGGCTTTCTGACTGCCAAACAGGGAATTCATGTCCAGGTTAGCATCACCCGTCAAAGTCACTTTGTTAGGCTCTTCACGCCCTATCTGACTGGCGAGGTTGCTCAGTACGATGTGTGCCTCAGCGACGCCGGGTAAACCGATATCTTTAGAAAAGTTGTTATGCTTCGCCAGCGCCTGATTAATCTCTTGCTCGCTAACCGTATATTGCGTGAGTTGATTACAACCAACCAACAGGCCGCCAACAATGAGTGCAGCGGCAAAAAAAAGCTTTTTCATGGGGTTCCTCAACATGATGCTTGTGGCGTAATCGTGACACAAAGCATCATCGAGTACCAGCGCTCCGGGCACCAGCAGAAAAAACTGAAAAGTGCCCGTGCACCGAATTAGCTATCAGGCGTCGGGTTCCAGCATGCCGCGCGTTGGGCGTTTGTGGCTGAATTGCCAACCCAAAGCCAGGAAGGTGATGAAGCCGATAATACCGAGCATCATCCACGGCAATTCAGGCTGCGCCAGGGCTTTACCCATATCAAACAACCAGCCGCCGCCGACATAACCGATGGCGCCGCCGATGGCGAGTCCCAGTCGGCTGAAACCCATGTAACTTCCTCGAGCCCGCGCATGGGCCAGCGAGGCGCTCAGCGTTTCACGCGCCGGTTCGGCGATGATCGAGCCAATATAGAAGGTGCAGATCAGCGTGAATAGCTGCTGCAAATTCCCGACCAGACCGATAGGCATCATGCTCAGAGACATCACCAGCAGACCGGCCATCAGGCGATGTTCAAGGCGAAAACGTTTTTCACTCCAGCGGGCAATCGGGTAGAGCAGCGTTAACGAGAGGCATGCTTCGATGGCATACATCCATTTTACGGCGGCAGGTGAGCCTGCGATGTCGTTCACCATAATTGGCAGCATTAACATGACCTGTACCGCCAGCATGTAATAACCTGCCAGCGTCAACACATAGGTGACAAAACGTTTGTCATGCATCACGTGGCTCATCCCTTCGCGCACCGGAATTTTTACCGTCGATAGCTTCCACGCCGGGAGCAGCCAGGCGTTAAACGCCGCGCACAGAACAAACAAAATGGCTCCTGTCGCGCAGACCAGGCGGAAATCATACTGTAACAGCCAACTGCCGAGTAACGCACCAACCACGGCGCCTGCGCTATCCTGCATCATCAGGATAGAGAAAAAACGCCCGCGCTTTTCCGGGCGGATCAGTTTGACCACCAGCGCCGAACGGGGAGGGTCGAACAGCGTGCCGCCTAATCCGGAGAGAAAACAGGAAAACCACAGCAGCCATGGCTCGTGGGCAATCCCCATGGTGGCGAACCCGGCGGCGCGCATCAGCATACCGGTGACGATCATCGGTTTTGCGCCGAAACGGTCAGCAATAGCGCCGCCAAAAATACCCAGCCCCTGCTGAATAAATTGACGCAATCCTAACGCGATCCCGACCATAACGGCAGCCCAGCCCATTTGGTCGACGAAGCGAATTGAGATCAGCGGGAAAACGACGAAGAAGCCCAGCACGACCAGCATATTATCGATGAGAAGGAAGTATTTACCCAGGTTCCTTGCCTGCGAGACTTGCGACATTTCCCCTCCCGGGAAAAACTCGTCACTCTGATTAGAGTTTAAAAGATAAGCACCTCCTATTCTGCGGTGTCGTCATCGCTTTTCCCACCCTTGGCGGGACAATATTTTTTTATCAAAAGTCCGTCTTGATAGAGAGTTTTCATCAAAATGTGTGAATAATTCAAAAAATGGCAATTTGCTCTTTTCAAAGGGCATATTTGCACAGGTATAGTATCGCGAATAGCGTATTGAAGACGTTACGGGAAGGAGTAGGTATAGAATGTTTGGCTATCGCAGTAACGTGCCAAAAGTGCGCTTAACCACGGACCGCCTGGTCGTGCGTTTGGTGCACGAGCGTGATGCCTGGCGTCTGGCAGATTATTACGCAGAAAATCGTCATTTCTTAAAACCCTGGGAACCTATTCGCGATGAAAGCCACTGTTATCCCTCCGGCTGGCAGGCGCGTCTGAGTATGATCTCTGAGTTTCATAAACAAGGCACCGCGTATTATTTTGCGCTGCTCGATCCGGAAGAAAAAGAGATTATCGGCGTCGCGAACTTCTCTAACGTGGTGCGGGGATCTTTCCACGCCTGTTATCTCGGTTATTCCATTGCGCAAAAGTGGCAGGGGCAGGGGCTGATGTACGAAGCCTTAACCTCGGCCATTCGTTATATGCAGCGCACGCAGCATATTCACCGCATTATGGCGAACTATATGCCACACAATAAACGTAGTGGTGACTTGCTGGCCCGACTGGGTTTTGAAAAAGAAGGGTATGCCAAAGATTACCTGCTGATTGACGGGCAGTGGCGCGATCACGTGCTGACGGCGTTGACCACATCAGAATGGACCCCTGGTCGCTAAGTTTCAGGTTAGCCTGAGTAATGGAGAAGACGATGAAATACGAATTAACCGCCACCGAAGCACGCGTGATTGGCTGTTTATTAGAAAAACAGGTCACCACGCCGGAACAGTATCCGCTTTCGGTCAATGGCGTCGTAACCGCCTGCAATCAAAAAACGAATCGTGAACCGGTGATGAATCTGTCGGAATCGGAAGTGCAGGATCAGCTTGATAACCTGGTGAAGCGGCATTTTCTGCGAACGGTGAGCGGCTTTGGTAATCGTGTCACCAAATATGAGCAGCGTTTCTGCAACTCTGAATTTGGCAATCTGAAACTCAGTGCCGGCGAGGTGGCGCTGGTCACTACTCTGTTGCTGCGCGGCGCGCAAACGCCGGGCGAACTGCGAAGCCGTGCATCGCGAATGTACGAATTCAGCGATATGGCTGAAGTGGAGTCGACGCTGGAAAAACTGGCGACCCGTGAAGATGGCCCTTATGTGATCCGTCTGGCGCGTGAGCCGGGTAAACGTGAAAGTCGCTATATGCACCTGTTTTGCGGTGATGTTGATGAGCCCATCGCTGCGACAGATGAACTCCCGGTCGCGTCTGGCGATCTGCAGGCGCGCGTTGAAGCCCTGGAAACAGAAGTTGCGGAACTTAAGCAGCGGCTGGATTCATTACTGGAGCACCTGGGAGACTAATGTGAATAAATTACGTATCGGCGTTGTCGGTCTGGGTGGTATTGCACAAAAAGCGTGGCTGCCCATACTGGGCAGTTCCGCTGACTGGACGCTGCAAGGCGCGTTTTCACCTTCGCGGGAAAAAGCGCTGCGTGTCTGTGAGACCTGGCGCATACCCTACGTTGACTCACTGGTGAATCTGGCAAAAACCTGTGACGCGGTTTTTGTCCATTCCAGCACCGCGACGCACTTTGCGGTAGTCAGTGAACTACTGAATGCTGGGGTCCATGTGTGTGTGGATAAACCGCTGGCGGAAAACCTGCGTGAGGCTGAACAACTGGTCGAGCTGGCCGCGCGGAAAAAACTGACGTTGATGGTCGGCTTTAACCGCCGATTTGCGCCACTGTATCAGGATCTCAAAGCGCATCTGGGCAACGCAGCGTCTGTGCGTATGGATAAGCATCGTTCGGACAGCGTTGGACCACATGACCTGCGTTTCACCCTGCTGGACGACTATCTGCACGTGGTCGATACCGCACTGTGGCTGGCGGGCGGGAACGCGCAGTTAAATAGCGGTACTCTGCAGACTAATGACTCTGGCGCGATGCTTTATGCTGAGCACCATTTTTCTGTCGATCAGCTACAGATAACAACCAGTATGCATCGCCGGGCCGGTAGCCAGCGGGAGAGCGTTCAGGCGGTGACCGATGGGGGCTTGATTGACGTCACGGATATGCGGGAATGGCGGGAAGAACGCGGGCAAGGTGTCGTACACAAGCCGATAGCAGGCTGGCAAACGACCTTAGAACAGCGAGGTTTTGCCGGATGTGCCCGGCATTTCATTGAGTGTGTGCAAAATCAGACGGTTCCCCAGACGGCAGGCGAGCAGGCGCTACTGGCCCAGCGTGTTGTCGAAAAGCTATGGCGGGAGGCGATGGCTGAATAATCCTCTGTAACAACTGGCGGTAGTAATTCATTGTAATCCAGGTACTATATGCCAACTCAAAATAACACCTCTTTTCAACCATAGGCTGGCTTGTAGGCCTGATAAGACGCTGCGGCGTCGCCATCAGGCAACAGTGACATTGCCGGATGGCGATGTTGGTTATACGGGGTTTTGCCTCAGGGTCTGGAATACAACATAGATGAATTTATTAAAGTCGCTGGCAGCCGTCAGCTCGATGACGATGTTTTCACGTGTGCTGGGTTTTGCGCGTGATGCGATTGTCGCCAGAATCTTTGGCGCAGGGATGGCGACCGATGCCTTTTTTGTGGCCTTCAAACTTCCAAACCTGCTGCGCCGAATTTTTGCTGAAGGCGCATTTTCTCAGGCGTTTGTGCCTATTCTGGCTGAGTACAAAAGTAAGCAGGGTGAAGATGCTACCCGCGTGTTTGTCGCTTACGTTTCAGGGCTGCTGACGCTGGCGCTGGCCGTGGTGACGGTTGCCGGGATGCTGGCTGCGCCGTGGGTGATTTTAGTCACTGCGCCTGGGTTTGCCGACACCGCCGACAAATTTGCGTTGACTACCCAACTGCTGCGGATCACCTTTCCTTATATCCTGCTGATTTCACTGGCCTCGCTGGTCGGCGCGATCCTTAACACCTGGAACCGCTTTTCTATTCCGGCGTTTGCGCCGACCTTTTTGAATATCAGCATGATCGGTTTTGCGCTGTTTGCTGCGCCTTATTTTAATCCTCCGGTGCTGGCGCTGGCGTGGGCCGTGACCGTTGGTGGCGTGCTGCAACTGGTGTATCAACTGCCACATCTGAAGAAAATTGGCATGCTGGTGCTGCCCCGCGTGAACTTTCGCGATGCGGGGGCGATGCGTGTCGTCAAGCAAATGGGGCCGGCAATCCTCGGGGTTTCCGTCAGCCAGATTTCACTGATCATCAATACGATTTTCGCCTCGTTTCTGGCCTCCGGTTCGGTTTCCTGGATGTACTATGCCGATCGTCTGATGGAGTTTCCGTCCGGCGTCCTTGGCGTGGCGCTGGGGACCATTCTGCTGCCATCTTTGTCCAAAAGCTTTTCCAGCGGGAATCATGATGAGTACTGCCGTCTGATGGACTGGGGGTTGCGTCTGTGTTTTCTGCTGGCATTACCCAGCGCCGTGGCGTTGGGTATTCTGGCTAAACCGCTGACGGTGTCTCTGTTCCAGTACGGGAAATTTACCGCCTTTGATGCCGCCATGACCCAGCGCGCGCTGGTGGCATACTCGGTCGGTTTGATTGGTTTGATCGTGGTGAAAGTTCTGGCCCCTGGCTTTTACTCGCGCCAGGATATTAAAACGCCGGTGAAAATTGCTATTGTGACGCTGATTATGACTCAGGTGATGAACCTGGCGTTTATCGGGCCGCTGAAGCATGCCGGGCTGTCGCTGTCGATTGGTCTGGCGGCATGTCTGAACGCTTCGCTGCTTTACTGGCAACTGCGTAAACAGAAAATCTTTACCCCGCAACCGGGCTGGGCCTGGTTCCTGGCGCGTCTGGTGATTTCCGTGGTGGTGATGTCAGCGGTGCTGTTCGGGATGCTCTATATCATGCCGGACTGGTCGCAGGGAACGATGTTATGGCGTTTACTGCGTCTGATGGCCGTTGTGGTGGCTGGGATCGCAGCTTACTTCGCCGCACTTGCTGTGCTGGGCTTTAAAGTGAAAGAGTTTGTGCGCCGGACGGCGTAACAGACATTGCCGGATGGCGGCGTTACGCCGTATCCGGCCTGCAGAACGCGCTGGCCTGAAAGCTGCGAACGATCAGGCTAGCATTAAATAGAGAATTTTTTCCCGCCGCGGTGCGCAGCAGAGGTTTGACCGTTTGCGCCATACAGCGCCGGTTCCTGGTGTGGTTTCAGCACTTGAATCGCTTGTTGATTACGCTCAATCTGCCCTTCCAGCAGCCAACCGTTGTGCTGGTTGAGGTCACGCAAATGCTGCGTTTTTTGGGTGATCGTCTGCCAGCGTTCAGCTATCTCATCGTTGGCGCTGCGCGTGGCGTCATGCTCCAGACGGCGCTGCTGCTCCAGATAATCAAGGGTTGCCAGCAAAGAGCTTTTTTCTTCTGTAATACGCTGTAGCTGGCTGCCGTTGATATATCCTGCGGAAAGCTGCTGCTGCTCAGCATCCATTACCGTTTTCAGGTCATTGAGGACGGTTGTCATCTGATCAAGTATTTCTGACAAGCGAGTCATACTTTATTTACTCTGTAGGTAGCTCTGTGCCTCTCGAATGAGCGAGTCGGCAATTTTTCCGGTATCCATTTTCAACTCACCGTTACGGATCGCGGTTTTCAATGCTTCGACGCGTTCCATATTGATGTCATTGGTGCCGGGCTGCATCAGTTTGGCCTGGGCGTCGCTCAGCATAACGCTGGTGCTGTTTGTCGCGGTGGTTTTTTCCTTCCGCGCTTTTTGTACCGGCGCATCGCTGGTTTCACGTGGCTGAACGGTACTGACTGGCTTCAATGGTGAGGTACGATCAATGCTCATTTTGTTTATCCTCATCGAGGGGTTACGCTATAGCGGCCCGCTGTAATCATTGGTTGTTTATCTATCGGCACACGCTAAAAAATCTTTAACCTATTATAGGTTAATAAGAATATTCCCATCAGAATCGACGATGCCGCTCACCACCTGGCCTGAAATCATCCGCACTCGCGCATTCTGTGCGACGGCGGCATTGTTCAGCGCTTTACCTTCGGCATTCACCCGAAAACCATCGCCGTTGGCGATAACCAGTACGCGTTGACCGGCTTTGATCCGCCAGGCCTGGCGCAACATCGAAAGCTGTATCGGCTGACCCGGAACCAGATCCCGCAGACTCACCGCATCCTGCACCTGATTCAAATCTAACACGGCGCGCGGCGGCAGTTGGTCCAGCCGACCACGCTTTAACGTCACGCTGGTCGAGGTTAACGCGCTGCCCCGGGCGACAGGCGCGGCGGCAACCACGTAGTTTCCCGTGGCCTGCACATTCACCTGCAGATAACGTTTCTCGTTAGCGCAGCGGGCCAGCACGTTCACATTGCCCCACAGTTTCGCGCTGCCGGACACGCTTAATGCGGGTTGCTCGCAACTGGGCAGTAGATTAGGCGACGTACGGATAGAGACGACCACCTCATCGCTGAATCCGGCCAGACGTTGGGAAAACCATGCCGTCAGCTGTGAATTCAGGTCTTGCGCCAGCGTCATAGGGCTGAACAGCAGTGCTGCCACAACTATTCCACGTTTAAACGTTTGCATCAAAACCTCGCGCTTTTTCAGGTAGTGGCAGGATTTTACCTGTGCAACGCAGTCATCAACGCAACAAATAGCGACGCATTTTGCGTTTATTCCGGCGATAACGCGCGCGTAATGGGATTTAAGCTGTCGGCTGAATTTTGTCATTTGCGGAGGAGATATGCTCGATAAGCTCGACGCCGCCTTACGTTTTCAACAGGAAGCGCTGAATTTGCGCGCCCAACGTCAGGAAGTATTGGCGGCCAACATTGCCAATGCCGACACGCCGGGGTATCAGGCGCGCGACCTGGATTTCGCCAGTGAATTGAAAAAAGTCATGGTGCGTGGACGGGAACAAACCGGCGGTGTCTCGTTGACGCTGACCTCTGCACAACATATTCCGGCCCAAACCGCTTCTGCTCCCGCTACGGAATTGCTCTATCGCATTCCTGACCAGCCGTCTCTGGATGGCAATACGGTGGATATGGACCGGGAGCGTACGCAATTTGCAGACAATAGCCTCAAATATCAAATGGGGTTGACCGCGTTGGGTGGACAAATCAAAGGCATGATGAACGTGCTGCAAGGAGGGAACTAATTCGTGGCGCTGTTAAATATTTTTGATATCGCAGGCTCTGCGCTGACGGCGCAGTCCAAGCGCCTGAACGTGGCGGCCAGCAACATGGCGAATGCGGATAGCGTCACTGGACCCGATGGTCAACCGTATCGCGCCAAGCAGGTTGTTTTTCAGGTCGATGCCGCGCCAGGTGCGGCTACAGGCGGCGTAAAAGTGGCTGACGTGATTGAAAGCCAGGCGCCGGATAAGCTGGTTTATGAGCCGGGTAATCCACTGGCCGATGCGAACGGCTACGTAAAAATGCCGAATGTGGACGTCGTCGGCGAGATGGTCAACACCATGTCAGCCTCGCGTAGCTACCAGGCAAACGTCGAAGTGCTCAACACCGTGAAAAGCTTGATGCTCAAAACGCTTACGTTAGGCCAGTAGAGGAGACGCACATGTCTGTTGCTGTAACCATGAATGACCCGAGCAATGCAGGCGTTAAAGCCGCTACCGGGAATAGCTCCCTGACGGGCAGCAATGCTGCTGACCTGCAAAGCAGTTTTCTGACGCTGCTGGTCGCACAGTTAAAAAACCAGGACCCAACCAATCCGCTGCAAAACAACGAACTGACCACCCAACTGGCGCAAATCAGTACGGTGAGTGGGATTGAGAAACTGAACACCACGCTGGGGTCTATTTCCGGACAGATCGATAACAGTCAGTCGCTGCAGGCCAGTACGCTGATTGGCCATGGTGTCATGATCCCTGGCACCACCATCCTGACCGGCAAAGGTACGGAAGAGGGCGCGAAAACGACCACGACGCCGTTTGGCGTTGAGCTGCAGCAGCCGGCGGATAAAGTCACCGCAACGATTACCGATAAAGACGGCAAAGTGATCCGCAGTATTGATATTGGCGGCTTGAAAGCAGGTGTTCATACCTTTACCTGGGACGGCACCATGACCGATGGCACGGATGCGCCAAGCGGTTCTTATAACGTCTCAATTGCTGCCAGCAATGGCGGAACGCAACTGGTGGCACAGCCGCTTCAGTTTGCGCTGGTGCAGGGGGTTATTCGCAGTAACGGCGGTAACACGCTGGACCTGGGCACCTATGGAACCACCACCCTCGACGAAGTACGGCAAATAATCTAAGCCCTCACACTTATCAGGAGTAAGTCATGGCCTTTTCTCAAGCGGTCAGCGGTCTGAACGCTGCAGCGACCAACCTCGATGTCATTGGTAATAACATCGCCAACTCCGCTACCTACGGTTTTAAATCTGGTACGGCTTCTTTTGCCGATATGTTCGCCGGTTCTAAAGTGGGGCTGGGCGTTAAAGTTGCGGGTATTACCCAGGACTTTACCGATGGTACTACCACCAATACCGGACGCGGACTGGATGTGGCTATCAGTCAGAACGGTTTTTTCCGCATGGTAGACAGCAACGGTTCCGTATTTTACAGCCGTAACGGTCAATTCAAGCTCGATGAAAACCGCAATATCGTCAACATGCAGGGGTTACAGTTGACGGGTTACCCGGCTACCGGTACACCGCCGACAATACAGCAAGGCGCTAACCCGGCACCGATCACTATTCCGAATACGCTGATGGCAGCGAAAACCACGACTACCGCGTCAATGCAGATCAACCTGAATTCCACTGACAAGGTGCCAACTAAAACTCCGTTTAGTCCAAACGATGCGGACTCCTACAACAAAAAAGGCACTGTTACCGTTTTCGATAGCCAGGGTAACGCCCATGACATGAACATTTTTTATGTCAAAAACGCAGAGAGCAACACCTGGGAAATTCACACTCAGGATGCTTCAACTGGCGAAGCTGCAAAATCAGCCGGGTTTATGAAGTTTAATAACAATGGCGCGTTTTTAGGGATGAGCGCCACGGCAACTGGGGCGCCAGCAGGAACGGATATCACAATTACAACCGGTCAGATTAATGGCGCAACTGAAGCCACTTTCTCTCTGAGTTTCCTGAACTCTATGCAGCAGAACACCGGCGCCAACAATATCGTCGCCACGAATCAGAACGGCTACAAGCCGGGCGATCTGGTGAGCTACCAGATTAACAATGACGGTACCGTGGTCGGCAACTACTCCAACGAACAGCAACAGGTGCTGGGGCAGATCGTGCTGGCTAACTTTGCCAACAACGAAGGTCTGGCGTCTCAGGGCGATAACGTTTGGGCGGCTACACAGGCTTCCGGCGTGGCGCTGCTGGGTACCGCAGGCGAAGGTAACTTCGGCAAGCTGACCAACGGCGCGCTGGAAGCCTCAAACGTGGACTTGAGTAAAGAACTGGTGAATATGATCGTCGCCCAGCGTAACTATCAGTCGAACGCGCAGACCATCAAAACCCAGGATCAGATCCTCAACACGCTGGTCAACCTGCGCTAAGCGCCTGACGGGATGGCTTAATGGATCACGCAATTTATACCGCCATGGGCGCGGCCAGTCAGACGCTGAATCAACAGGCGGTGACGGCCAGCAACCTGGCAAACGCCTCCACGCCGGGTTTTCGTGCGCAGCTCAATGCGCTGCGTGCGGTTCCCGTTGAAGGTTTATCTTTGCCGACGCGTACGCTGGTGGTGGCCTCCACGCCGGGGGCCGATATGACGCCGGGCCAGATGGACTATACCTCCCGCCCGCTGGACGTGGCGCTGCAACAGGATGGCTGGTTGGCCGTCCAGACCGCAGACGGTAGCGAAGGGTATACCCGTAATGGCGCCATTCAGGTAAGCCCTACGGGTGAACTGACTATTCAGGGGCATCCGGTAATCGGGGAAGCCGGGCCGATAGCCGTACCGGAAGGTTCCGAAGTCACCATTGCGGCTGACGGGACGATCTCTGCGCTTAACCCAGGCGATCCGGCTAATACGGTTGCGCCCGTTGGGCGTTTGAAACTGGTAAAGGCGACGGGGAATGAAGTGCAACGTGGTGATGACGGTATGTTTCGTCTGACCCAGGCCGCGCAGGCTACCCGAGGCCCGACATTGCAGGCCGATCCCAGCATCCGCGTTATGTCGGGCGTGCTGGAAGGGAGCAACGTTAAGCCGGTTGCCGCGATGAGTGACATGATCGCTAACGCCCGCCGTTTTGAAATGCAGATGAAAATTATCAGTAGCGTGGATGATAACGCGGGCCGCGCCAACCAACTGCTGTCGATGAGTTAACACAGGACATTTTATGATCAGTTCATTATGGATCGCCAAAACCGGCCTGGATGCGCAGCAAACCAACATGGATGTGATTGCCAACAACCTGGCAAACGTCAGCACCAACGGATTTAAGCGCCAACGTGCAGTGTTTGAAGATTTGTTGTATCAGACGATTCGCCAGCCTGGCGCCCAGTCTTCTGAACAGACGACGCTGCCGTCCGGTTTGCAGATTGGTACCGGTGTGCGTCCGGTGGCAACCGAGCGTTTACACAGCCAGGGTAACCTGTCGCAAACCAATAACAGTAAAGATGTGGCGATTAAAGGCCAGGGCTTTTTCCAGGTCATGCTACCTGATGGCACGTCCGCCTATACCCGTGACGGTTCTTTCCAGGTGGATCAAAACGGCCAGTTGGTGACCGCGGGCGGTTTTCAGGTTCAGCCGGCCATCACTATCCCGGCTAACTCGCTCAGCATTACCATTGGACGCGACGGCATTGTCAGCGTGACCCAACAGGGCCAGGCTGCGCCTGTTCAGGTCGGGCAGCTTAACCTGACCACCTTTATGAACGACACCGGCCTGGAAAGTATTGGTGAGAATCTGTACACCGAAACGCAGTCATCCGGCGCGCCGAATGAGAGCACGCCGGGGCTGAACGGCGCGGGTCTGCTGTACCAGGGGTATGTTGAAACCTCTAACGTCAATGTGGCGGAAGAGCTGGTAAACATGATCCAGGTTCAGCGCGCTTACGAAATCAACAGTAAAGCGGTATCGACCACCGATCAGATGCTGCAAAAACTGACGCAACTCTAAAGTGGGGCCCGGTGAGGTGAGAGCCTCACCGGCACACTGATTTTGAAGATGACCGCAATGCGAAAATACGCGCTTCACCCATACCCCATTTTAGCCCTGCTGGTGGTTTCACTGACAGGGTGCGCCTGGATCCCAGCCACGCCGCTCGTTCAGGGCGCGACGTCTGCTCAACCCGTTCCAGGCCCGACGCCGGTGGCGAATGGCTCAATCTTCCAGTCGGCGCAGCCGATTAACTACGGTTATCAGCCACTTTTCGAAGACCGCCGTCCACGCAATATTGGCGATACGCTGACCATCGTATTGCAGGAAAACGTCAGCGCGAGCAAAAGCTCCTCGGCAAACGCCAGCCGCGACGGCAAGACCAACTTTGGTTTTGATACCGTACCGCGCTACCTGCAAGGGCTGTTTGGTAACGAACGTGCCGACGTAGAAGCCTCTGGTGGCAACACCTTTAACGGTAAAGGCGGCGCGAACGCCAGCAATACCTTCAGCGGTACGTTGACCGTGACGGTCGATCAGGTACTGGTGAATGGCAATTTACATGTCGTGGGTGAAAAACAGATCGCCATTAATCAGGGCACTGAGTTCATTCGCTTCTCCGGGGTCGTTAACCCACGCACCATCAGTGGCAGCAACTCCGTACCGTCAACTCAGGTTGCGGATGCGCGTATTGAGTACGTCGGCAACGGCTACATCAATGAAGCGCAAAATATGGGCTGGTTGCAGCGTTTCTTCCTTAACTTGTCGCCGATGTAAGCGAGGTACCCGGTGTTTAAATCTCTTGTTGGAATGGTACTGGTACTGGCAACCGCCTTTGCGCATGCCGACCGTATTCGTGACCTGACCAGCGTGCAGGGCGTGCGGGAAAACTCGTTGATAGGTTACGGGCTGGTGGTCGGGCTGGATGGTACTGGTGACCAGACCACACAGACGCCGTTCACGACGCAAACGCTCAATAACATGCTGTCGCAGTTGGGGATCACTGTACCAACCGGCACCAATATGCAGCTGAAAAACGTGGCGGCGGTGATGGTTACCGCACAGTTCCCAGCCTTTGGACGCCAGGGGCAAACCATTGACGTGGTGGTCTCTTCTATGGGTAACGCCAAAAGCCTGCGCGGCGGCACGCTGCTGATGACCCCGCTGAAAGGGGTCGATAGCCAGGTATATGCCTTGGCGCAGGGAAATATTCTGGTTGGCGGTGCGGGCGCGGCTGCGGGTGGCAGTAGCGTGCAGGTTAACCAGCTCAATGGCGGACGTATTACCAACGGCGCGACCATCGAGCGTGAGTTGCCCAGCCAGTTCGGCGGTGGCAACACCATTAATCTGCAGCTCAATAATGAAGATTTCACTATGGCGCAGCAGATCACCGACACCATTAATCGCTCGCGTGGCTTTGGTAGCGCAACGGCGCTGGATGCCAGGACCATACAAGTGCGTGTGCCAAGTGGCAACAGCTCGCAGGTACGTTTCCTTGCCGATATCCAGAATATGGAGGTGAACGTCACGCCGCAGGACGCGAAAGTGATTATCAACTCGCGCACGGGATCTGTGGTAATGAACCGTGAAGTCACGCTGGATAGCTGTGCCGTGGCGCAGGGTAACCTGTCGATTACGGTAAACCGCCAGGCAAACGTCAGCCAGCCGGATACGCCGTTTGGCGGCGGGCAGACCGTGGTGACGCCACAAACCCAGATCGATCTGCGTCAGAGCGGCGGCTCGCTGCAAAGCGTGCGTTCCAGCGCCAACCTGAACAACGTTGTGCGCGCGCTGAATGCGCTGGGGGCGACGCCGATGGATCTGATGTCCATTCTGCAATCGATGCAGAGCGCGGGTTGCTTACGCGCCAAACTGGAAATCATCTGATGATTGGTGACAGCAAACTGCTGACCAGCGCCGCCTGGGATGCGCAAGCACTGAACGAACTGAAAGCGAAAGCGGGTCAGGATCCGGCGGCGAATATTCGCCCCGTGGCCCGCCAGGTTGAAGGGATGTTCGTGCAGATGATGCTGAAAAGCATGCGTGAAGCGTTGCCGAAAGATGGGATGTTTAGCAGCGATTCAACGCGTTTGTATACCAGCATGTATGACCAACAAATTGCGCAGCAGATGACCGCAGGTAAAGGTCTGGGACTGGCTGAAATGATGGTTAAGCAGATGACGCAAGGGCAAGCGCAACCTGCTGATGATGCGCCACAGGTGCCGATGAAGTTCTCGCTGGAAACGGTGACCAGCTATCAAAACCAGGCGCTGACGCAACTGGTGCGCAAAGCCATCCCCAGGGCGACGGAAAGCAATGATGAACCGCTGTCGGGCGACAGTAAAGACTTCCTCGCCCAGCTGTCGCTGCCGGCAAAACTGGCGAGTCAGCAAAGCGGCGTTCCGCATCATTTGATTCTGGCGCAGGCGGCGCTGGAGTCCGGTTGGGGCCAGCGGCAAATTCGCCGGGAAAACGGCGAACCGAGCTTCAACATTTTTGGCGTGAAAGCTTCGGGAAGCTGGAAGGGACCAACGACCGAAATCACCACTACCGAATATGAAAACGGCGAAGCGAAAAAGGTGAAAGCCAAATTCCGCGTCTATAGCTCTTACCTCGAGGCGCTATCGGATTATGTCGGGCTGATTTCCCGTAACCCGCGCTATGCGGCGGTGACCGCAGCAGCAACCGCTGAGCAGGGCGCGCAGGCCCTGCAAAATGCCGGTTACGCTACCGATCCTAACTATGCGCGGAAATTAACCAGCATGATCCAGCAGTTGAAATCGATGAGTGAAAAGGTGAGCAAAACCTACAGCACCAACATCGATAATCTCTTTTAAATAGCTCAAGTCTACCGACCTGCTGCCGATAATAACGAGTATTGAAGGATTACAAGGAACCTCCATGTCCAGCTTGATTAATAACGCGATGAGTGGACTCAGCGCAGCGCAGGCCGCGTTGAACACTGCCAGTAATAACATCTCCAGCTATAACGTCGCCGGATATACCCGACAAACGACCATTATGGCGCAAGCGAACAGCACGCTGGGTGCGGGGGGCTGGGTAGGCAATGGCGTCTATGTTTCTGGCGTACAGCGCGAGTATGACTCGTTTATCACCAATCAGTTGCGGGCAGCGCAAAACCAGAGCAGCGGTCTGACGACGCGTTATGAGCAAATGTCGAAAATCGACAACCTGCTGTCCAGCAAAACCAGTTCGATTTCGACCTCAATGCAAGACTTTTTTACCAGCCTGCAAACGCTGGTCAGTAACGCCGAAGATCCGGCAGCACGCCAGGCGCTGATCGGTAAAGCTGATGGTTTGGTGAATCAGTTTAAAACGACCGATCAGTATCTGCGCGATCAGGATAAGCAGGTTAATACCGCTATCAAAGCCAGTGTCGATCAGATCAACAACTACTCGAAACAAATCGCCAGCCTTAACGACCAGATTTCTCGTCTGACCGGTGTCGGGGCGGGTGCATCCCCGAATGATTTGCTCGATCAGCGCGACCAACTGGTCAGTGAACTGAACCAGATTGTCGGCGTGGAAGTCAGCGTTCAGGACGGTGGTACTTACAACGTAACCATGGCGAACGGCTATTCACTGGTGCAGGGCAGCAATGCGCGCCAACTGGCGGCGGTGCCTTCCAGTGACGATCCTTCGCGTACCACCGTTGCGTATGTGGATGGCGTTGCCGGAGCGGTTGAAATCCCGGAAAAATTGCTGAATACCGGTTCACTGGGTGGTCTGCTCACCTTCCGTTCCCAGGAACTGGACCAGACGCGTAACACGCTGGGCCAACTGGCACTGGCGTTTGCCGATGCGTTTAATACCCAGCATAAAGAAGGTTTTGATGCTAACGGCGATAAGGGTAAAGATTTCTTTGCTATCGGCGACCCGTCGGTACTGAGTAACACTAAAAATAGCGGTAAAGCAGAATTAACTGCTGAAGTTGATGACAGTTCGAAAGTGCAGGCTACCGACTATAAAGTTGTGTTTAGCGGCGGGAAATGGCAGGTGACGCGTCTGGCCGATAACACAACGTTTGAAGCCAAACCTGATGCGAACGGTAAACTGGATATTGATGGTCTGAAGGTAACGGTTAAGGCTAATCCAACCGGCGCTAACGATAACGACAGCTTTATTCTGAAACCCGTGAGCAACGCTATCGTTGATATGAAAGTCATGGTGACAGACGAGTCAAAAATCGCCATGGCGTCAGAGAAAAGCACTGATCCTGCTGCGGATACAGGTGCAAGCGATAACCGTAACGGTCAGAAACTACTGGATCTGCAAACCAAGGAAACGGTAGGTAATAAAACCTTTAACGACGCTTATGCCACCCTGGTGAGCGACGTGGGCAACAAAACGGCGACGCTGAAAACCAGCAGTACCACGCAAAACAATGTGGTCAAACAGCTTTATAACCAGCAGCAGTCGATTTCCGGGGTAAACCTCGACGAAGAATACGGTAATTTGCAGCGTTATCAGCAGTATTACTTGGCTAATGCACAGGTATTGCAAACTGCGAATGCGCTGTTTGATGCATTGATCAATATTCGCTAAGGGAGAGGGACACAATGCGTATCAGCACCCAGATGATGTACCAGCAGAATATGCGTGGCATCACTAACTCTCAGGCTGAATGGATGAAGTTCGGCGAGCAGATGTCGACCGGCAAACGCGTGATCAGCCCGTCTGACGATCCGATTGCCGCCTCACAGGCCGTAGTGCTTTCTCAGGCTCAGGCGCAGAACAGCCAGTATACGCTGGCGCGCACATTCGCGACGCAGAAAGTCTCTCTGGAAGAGAACGTACTGAGCCAGGTAACAACGGCTATTCAGGCTGCGCAGGAGAAAATTGTGTATGCCGGGAACGGTACATTAAGTGATGATGACCGTGCATCGTTGGCCACTGATTTGCAGGGGATCCGCGATCAGTTGATGAACCTGGCGAACAGCACCGATGGTAATGGTCGCTATATTTTTGGCGGCTACAAAACAGAATCCGCGCCGTTTGCCCAGGCTGATGGTTCCTATAGCGGTGGTACAACAAATGTGACCCAGCAGGTTGATGCTTCCCGTACCATGGTCATTGGCCACACGGGCGATAAAATCTTCGCCAGCCTGACCAGCAACGCCGTGCCGGAACCACCAGGTAGCACTCAGGAAAAGAACCTGTTCAAAATGCTGGATAGCGCGATTGAAGAGCTAAAAATTCCTATTGCGGGTGATGATGTGGCAAAGGATAAAGCCGCAGCAGCTATCGATAAAACCAATCGTGGTCTGAAAAACTCACTGAATAACGTGCTTTCCGTTCGCGCAGAATTAGGTACCCAGCTTAGTGAATTAAGCTCGCTGGATTCACTGGGCGCGGATCGGGCGCTAGGGCAAACCCAACAGATGAGCAACCTGGTGGATGTCGACTGGAATGCGGCGATTTCTTCCTACGTCATGCAGCAGGCCGCACTTCAGGCGTCTTATAAAGCATTTACCGATATGCAGGGAATGTCGTTGTTCCAGCTTAATCGGTAATAACCCTTTTTGAACATATCTTGAAACTGGGTATGTTTGTCTGCCCGCTCCCTTAACACCCGGGAGCGGGCATTTTTTTAGGCTACCGTTGTTTTGCTAAGCGGCAGATTTCCCGTCAGCCTTATCGCCAGTGCCAGTGCACCGCTAATGGTTGCCAGCGTCACCACACCTTCCCAGTTTGCCAGCGCATAGACCTGACTGCCGAGAACCGAACCCAGCGCCATACCAATGAACACCATCGTAAACAGCAGTGCATTCAGACGGCCCCGGGCCTGAGGCTCCAGGCTATAGACCAGGTTCTGGTGGGCAACGAGGCTGGATTGCAATCCGAGATCAAAACCAACCGCCGAAAGAGCAATCAGCAGCCACTGCCCCTGTACTGGCAGGGCGGGTAACAAGAACATCAGTGCGAAAGAGACGGTTACCAGCAAAGCACCTAATTGCGTCACTTTTGCTGCGCCCACTTTGTCGGCAAGATGACCCGCCAGCGGTGCCGCAAGCGCACCGGCGGCTCCCGCGATACCAAATGCGCCCGCCATAGCGCTACCCATCTGGTAATGTTCAGCTAACATCACCGCCAGCGTGGACCAGAAAGCGCTAAAGGCTATGGACAGAAAGCCCTGTGCCAGCGCCGCGCGGCGCAATGCGGGATACCGTTGCCAGAGCTGCGCCATAGAGAGCATCAATGATGGGTAGCTCAGCGTGGAATGGGCCGTAAAACGAGGCAGCACCTTCCACATAATGACGGTAATAATGGCAATGCTGGCGGCGGCAAGTTGGTACATCTCACGCCAGCCAAACGCTTCACCCCCCAGTCCGCTGACGGTACGCGAGAGTAAAATCCCCAACAGCAGGCCTGTCATCACCGTGCCCACCGTTTTTCCCTGTTTACCTTCCGGCGCCAGAATAGCCGCCGCGGGAACGATGTCCTGCGCCATCGTTGCCGCCATGCCCATCAACAGGCTCACTATTAGCAGTGAATGCAACTGCCCGGTAAAGCTGCATGCCAGAAGCAGCACGGCAAGAGAGATACTTTTCAGCAGGATTAATGTCCGGCGGTCATAACGATCGCCCAATGGCAATAAAAACAAAATACCCAGCGCGTATCCCGCCTGGGTCAGCGTCGGAACCAGTCCCATGCCGGTAATACTTAAGTCCAGATCCTGACCCATTAAAGGCAGAAGGGGCTGGGCATAGTAGATAGCGGCGACGCTGAATCCGGCTCCTAATGCCAGAACGAAAATGACCCAACGGGAAAGTGCGGTGTGTGTGTTCACAAATGATTCCTCAATCACAGGATGTGCGGCTATTTTTATCCTTCTGCGGGTGGTGCGGTAGCGAGCGCAGTGGTAAAACAGTTATACGCCACACGTATGAAGAAACTGATAATGATAAAAACTGAACGTATAGATAGGGTGGAGCTGATGCGCACGTTTGTTCGTATCGTGGAAGCAGGATCGCTTTCCGCAGCGGCAAAACAGATGGGGACAACGCAAGCGACCGTAAGCCGACGGTTGCAATCTCTGGAAACCCTGCTGGGTGTGAAACTGATTATGCGTACCACGCATGCGATGAAACTAACCGACGATGGCGAGCGTGGTTACCAGCACGCCAAAAATATCATCGATGCCTGGCTGGCGCTGGAAGATGGACTTAATGTCACAGAAGATGAACCAGTAGGGACGTTGCGCGTACGGGCGCCGCATGCGTTTGGACAGCAACAGCTTCTTGAGCCGCTTTTGCAGTTTCTTTCGCGCTATCCACAGTTATCGGTGGAGTGGATGCTTAACGACAAAACCGTTGATTTCCTGAGCGATAATATTGATTGCGCGATTCGGGTTGGCGCGGAAGTCGATCCGGCCACGGTTTCCGTTTTACTGGCTGAAGTTCCCCGTAGCATGGTGGCGAGTCCTGTATTGCTTGAGCAATATGGCGCAATTTCGCACCCTGAGCAGTTATCCGCGCTGCCGTGGATTGCAGTGAACACATTTTTTCAGCATAGCGTTTCGTTACTACACCAGGCGCGTAATGAACCTGTCACGCTGACTATTTCTCCCAGATTAAGTACTGACAGTATTTATGTGGCAAGAAATGCCGCGCTGGCCGGGCTGGGAGTGACGATTGTTTCAAGCTGGATGGTTGAAGAAGATATCGCCAACGGACGTTTAGTTATGCTGCTACCCGAGTGGCGGGCGGCATCGTTGCCGGTGCATTTGGTTTATCCGTGGGCGCGTTACTATCCGACACGGTTGCGCAAGTTTTTAGAGTTAATGAAGGATGTCATGCCGCAGCTAACCGGGATGAAACGCATAGAGCCGATATAAAAAAAGCCGACCCTAAGGTCGGCTTTGATGCTGATTATGGCTTATTCAACCGGCTGCGGGCGTGTTGCTGGCGCAGTGGCCTGATGCGTGGCGCTGTGTCCACCTGCGGCGCCTTTACCTTCAAAGGCGAATGCCGGGCGCTGCCAGTCGCTATGACGCGGCGCTTCTGGCACATAATCCGGCGCGGGAGCGCGGGTCATCGGCGCAGTCGCATGGCTGTGAAGGTGTTCGGCCTCAACGCTTGTGGCGACCACTTCAGCCTTAACGACTTCAGGCTTAACAACTTCTGCTTCTACAACCGGCGCTGCAACAACTTCCTGCGGCGCAGCGACTTCTTCAACAGTCGGCGCTACTTCCACAACTTCTTCAACCACTTCCGGCTGGGAGACAACGATTTCCGCAGGCTCTTCAACGGCGACTTCAGCGGCAGGTTCAGCTTCAGCGGCGATTTCTTCCGCTACAGGCGCGTCAGATTCAGCGATAATTTGCGGTTGTTCTTCAACCGGGGTCGCAATGACTTCCGGATGCGTGGTTTCAACAACGGCAATCTGAGGTTCCGCTACAATTTCCTCTGGCTGCACGGCTTCAACCGGCGCAGGAGTGTCCACAATGTGCTCAACAGCAGCCGCAGCAACCTGAGGCTCTACCGCGACAGAGGCAGTTTGCTCCTGGTGAGTTTCCTGCTCGCGTTGGTCTTCAACCTGCTGATCCTGCGGACGAACAACAGGGTAGCTGATCCATACTTTACCGGACGCTAATTCAGGAGAAGCACAGGCGACGGTCAGCGGCATTGGCGACTGAACCGGATAACGCTCGTCACGATAACGACGACGACGCTGTCCACTTACGCGCAGATGGCGAGGGGAACGGCGGGAACGGCGCGGCATACCGTTGGAGTCACGCGCTTCGCTGTTGTCTTCCTGCTCTGGTGCAACAACGGCTGGCAGATCAACTTTCGCCAGTTCGGTACGCGGAGCCGGTACGGGCTGCTCAACGGGTTGAGCGACAACGACCTCAGCTGCCACAGCGGCAGTTGCCACTTCGGCTTCAACCGCCGCGCTGTCCGTGTAACGAACTTTCTGGTTCAACTGACGCTGTTTACGACGGGTCTGAGGCTGACGTACGCGCTCTTCCTGCTCGGTATCCTGCGCTGGCTGTTCAGCCAGGTTCAGCTCTTTAACTTCCTGCTGCGCCTGACGCTTGTCATCGTTGCGGCGGCGGTTGCGCTCGCGACGCGGAGTCTGCTGTTCATCCGCGGATTTCGCTTTGTCAGCGACATCACTGGACTGCTGGCGATTATCGCGTGCTTCTGCATTTTGCTGCTGGGCCTGACGACGGTTACGACGATTGTCATCGCGGTTTTCGCCGTTTTCTGCACGTTCGTTACGGTTATCACGATCGCCACGGCTATCGCGGTTATCACGACGATCGTTACGATCGCGGCGATTATTTTGACGCGGTTTACGGCGGTCCTGCTGACGTTCCGTCTTCTCTTCAGCTTTCGGTGCGGGTTGTTCAACCGGCTTCGCTTCTTCGTTACCGCCGAAGATAGACTTCAGTGCGCTGAAGAAACGGCTAATCAAACCTGGCTGAGAGGCTGTTGCTGTGGTGGCGGCAGCAGCTTTAGGCGCGGCGGCTTTAACAGCGGGCTCTTGCACGGTTGGTGCTGGCGGCACGTCTGGCATAGCAAAGGTCGCGAGTGCTGGTTGCTCTGGCTGCTTACGCTCGACATACTCTTGTTCTGACGGCAGCTCCATTGCTTCTTCGTGCAATTTCGGCAGCAAGTAGCTCAGGGTTGGCGTTTCTTCGCCTTTGCGGACGCGCAGCACGGAATAGTGCGGGGTTTCCATCTGATCGTTTGGCACGATCACACAACGCACGCCATTCTGACGCGTCTCGATGGCGTTGACCGCAGTACGCTTTTCGTTGAGCAGATAAGAGGCAATCGGCACAGGAACGATAGCGTGAACTTCCTGGGTATTCTCTTTCAGTGCTTCTTCTTCGATCAGACGCAGAATAGACAGCGACAGCGATTCGTTATCACGCACGGTGCCGGTGCCGGAGCAGCGTGGGCAGACGTGATGGCTGGACTCACCCAGTGACGGGCTCAGACGCTGGCGGGACATCTCCAGCAGGCCGAAGCGAGAAATATGGCTGATCTGAATACGCGCTCGGTCCTGACGCACGGCTTCACGCAGACGGTTTTCAACCGCACGCTGGTGGCGAACCGGCGTCATATCGATAAAGTCGATAACAATCAGGCCGCCGAGGTCGCGCAGACGCAGCTGACGAGCAATTTCGTCGGCGGCTTCCAGGTTGGTGTTGAATGCGGTTTCTTCGATGTCGCCGCCGCGCGTAGCACGTGCGGAGTTGATATCGATAGCGGTAAGGGCTTCAGTGCTGTCGATGACGATGGAGCCGCCGGACGGCAGACGCACTTCGCGCTGGAACGCAGACTCAATCTGAGATTCAATTTGATAGTGGCTGAACAGCGGGATTTCACCGGTGTACAGTTTGATTTTGCTGCTGAAATCAGGACGGCCCAGCGCGGCGATGTGCTGACGCGCCATCTCCATGACTTTCGGGTTATCGATGAGAATTTCGCCGATATCCTGACGTAAATAGTCACGGAATGCGCGAACGATGACGTTGCTTTCCTGGTGAATCAGGAATGGAGCAGGGCGGCTGTCAGCGGCTTTTTGAATGGCTTCCCAGTGTTTCAGGCGGAAGCTCAGGTCCCACTGCAGCGCTTCGGCGGATTTGCCGACGCCTGCGGTACGCACAATAAGCCCCATGCCGTCAGGCAGTTCCAGGCTTGCCAGCGCTTCTTTTAATTCGGTACGATCGTCGCCTTCAATACGACGGGAGATGCCGCCCGCGCGCGGGTTGTTCGGCATCAGAACCAGATAACTACCCGCCAGGCTGATAAAGGTGGTCAGCGCAGCGCCTTTATTGCCGCGTTCTTCTTTATCGATCTGAACGATGACTTCCTGACCTTCACGCAACACATCTTTAATGTTGGGACGACCATGGGAGTTGTAGTTAGCGGGGAAGTATTCGCGGGCAATTTCTTTTAACGGAAGGAAACCGTGACGTTCAGCGCCGTAATCAACAAAAGCAGCTTCCAGACTCGGTTCAATACGGGTAATTTTACCTTTATAGATGTTGGCTTTTTTCTGTTCGTGTCCAGGACTTTCGATATCCAGATCGTACAGACGTTGCCCATCTACAAGGGCGACACGCAACTCTTCCTGCTGAGTCGCGTTAATTAACATTCTTTTCATCGTAACTTACTCATTATTCTTACATTGACGACTAAGCTGCGGGCAGAGTAATGCCTTTCCGGGTGTGAACCGATGGCCTCGTGTCTATTCGCGTCGCCAACCTCACGGTTATCGTCAGCTCAAAGAGGCGCAGAGTGTCGGTTGCCTGTATTTCATACGGAAACACAGCGCAATTATCAGGGGAACAGTCTGGGTGTTACTCTCCAGAAAAGCTTCCTTATTACCGGTAAGGACTGCAACCCGCAGCCCGCTAACTGCCTGAAAGATCAATACGTCTTACGCCATTGCTGCGTTGATGATCGGTCGGGCAAAATTGGGTCATTCCGGAAAAGGTCTTGTTTTAACAAGATTCAACACGGAAACAACCTCATTATTCCACTGCTAACCTTGTTATAGCAAGATGACTTTTGCCATTTATCACCCGGTTACTCACAGTTTTTTCACTTCCGCGTAGTGATTGGTTTAATAACCACCAAATCGGCTATGTCAAACTTAAGTAATAGGGTATAGCAGTTAATATAAGCATAGAAAAATGTGTGGCGCGAATCTTGATGGCTATTTAAAATCGGCCCCCATGAAAACAGAGACTCCAGCCGTAAAAACAGTTGCCATTACTGCCGACGAAGCAGGGCAACGCATCGACAACTTTTTGCGCACTCAACTCAAGGGTGTGCCGAAAAGTATGATTTATCGCATTTTGCGTAAAGGCGAAGTGCGGGTGAATAAAAAGCGCATTAAACCCGAGTACAAACTCGAAGATGGGGACATCGTGCGTATTCCACCTGTGCGTGTCGCCGAACGTGAAGAAGAGGCTATTTCCCCAAATCTGCAGAAGGTTGCGGCGCTGACTGATGTCATTTTGTATGAAGATGACCATATTCTGGTGCTTAACAAACCTTCTGGAACGGCCGTACACGGCGGAAGCGGATTAAGCTTTGGTGTAATTGAAGGCTTACGTGCGTTACGTCCGGAAGCGCGTTTCCTCGAACTGGTGCATCGCCTGGACCGCGATACCTCCGGTGTGCTGCTGGTGGCTAAAAAACGCTCAGCCTTACGTTCGTTGCATGAGCAGTTGCGTGAAAAAGGGATGCAGAAAGACTACCTGGCGCTGGTGAGAGGCCAGTGGCAGTCGCATGTCAAAACTGTGCAGGCACCGCTGTTGAAGAATATTCTGCAAAGCGGCGAGCGTATCGTGCGAGTGAATCAGGAAGGCAAGCCGTCGGAAACACGCTTTAAGGTGGAGGAGCGCTATGCGTTTGCCACGCTCGTGCGCTGTAGCCCGGTGACAGGGCGTACGCACCAGATTCGTGTGCATACCCAATATGCCGGGCATCCGATAGCCTTTGACGACCGCTATGGCGATCGCGAGTTCGATAAGCAACTCGCGGATACCGGACTGAGCAGGCTGTTCCTTCATGCCGCGGCGTTAAAATTCACCCATCCGGGGACGGGCGAAGTGATGCGTGTTGAAGCGCCGATGGATAAGCAGTTGAAGCGCTGCCTTGAGGTGTTACGCAGCAAAGCCTGATGCGCGTTGCTTATCAGGCCTACAATCGCGTTATGCGCCGTAGGCCTGACAAGGCGCATCGCGTCGCCATCGGGTAAATCAACTAGGCGTTCAGCGGGTTCATCTCTTCCCGGCGCAGCATTTGGCACAATGCGATCAGCGGCAGGCCGATCAACGTATTTGGGTCGCGGCCTTCAAGACGTTCGAAGAGAGCAATACCTAATCCCTCACTTTTAAAACTCCCGGCACAATGTAGCGGGCGTTCTTTGCGCAGATAATCATCAATTTCCGCTTCGCTTAAATGCCGGAAATGAACGTCGAACGGCTCGACCTCAGTTTGTAAATGTCCGGTAGCTGAATTATAAAGCGCCAGTCCGGTGTAAAACGTCACAATATTGCCACGGGCTTTGAGTAATTGTTGGCGCGCATTTTCTTCTGTTAAGGGTTTGCCGGTTATTTCGCCATCAAGAACACAAATTTGATCGGAGCCAATAATCAGATGCGCTGGATAACGGTGGGCGAGAGATTGCGCTTTTTGTTGCGCCAGTCGCGAGACTAAATGGCGTGGCGCTTCGCCGGGTAACGGCGTTTCATCTACCTCGGGAGCCGCGCATTCGAACGGAATTGCTAGTTTTTCAAGTAAAGCGCGACGCCAGGGAGAGGTCGAGGCAAGTATAAGTTGAGGCATATTTTTTCCCTCGCATATAGCGTATTGATGAGAGCCATTTTAAACTACGGACTTCGTCCTACAAGCTGGCTGTATTGGCTTGTCTTGAGCGATTTTAGGTCGATGACCCGCAATGTGTGCGAATTATTGGCAAAAGGCAACCTCAGGCTGCCTTTTTCTTTGACTATATGACGTTACAAAGTTAATATGCGCGCCCTATGCAAAAGGTAAAATTACCCCTGACTCTTGATCCGGTTCGTACGGCTCAAAAACGCCTCGATTATGAAGGTATCTATACTTCTGATCTGGTTGAGCGCGTCGCCGATTCTGTAGTCAGTGTGGACAGTGATGTGGAATGCTCCATGTCGTTCGCTATCGATAACCAGCGCCTTGCCGTTATAACCGGCGATGCAAAAGTGTCGGTTACGCTCGAATGTCAGCGTTGCGGGAAACCGTTCCCGCTTCATGTTCACACAACATATTGTTTTAGTCCTGTCCGTTCTGACGAGCAGGCTGAAGCACTCCCGGAAGCGTATGAGCCGATTGAGGTTAACGAATTCGGTGAAATCGATCTGCTTGCAATGGTTGAAGATGAGATTATCCTCTCCTTGCCGGTAGTTCCGGTGCATGATTCTGAACACTGTGAAGTGTCCGAGGCGGACATGGTCTTTGGCGAATTGCCTGATGAAGCGCAAAAACCAAACCCATTTGCCGTATTAGCCAGCTTAAAGCGTAAGTAATTGAGGAGTAAGGTCCATGGCCGTACAACAGAATAAACCAACCCGTTCCAAACGTGGCATGCGTCGTTCTCATGACGCTCTGACCGCAGTCACCAGCCTGTCTGTAGACAAAACTTCTGGTGAACAACACCTGCGTCACCACATCACTGCCGACGGTTTCTACCGTGGCCGTAAGGTAATCGCTAAGTAATCACGCATGACTCAATGGATTTCCCGCTTCGGTGAGAAAGACAGAGAGCGCACGCGTGATGAAGCTTAGTGAGGCTTTCCCCGGGTAACTGGGGAAACACCGAACCGGGCAGCGACGATACCTTGACACATCTAACCCTGGCGTTAGATGTCATGGGGGGAGATTTTGGCCCTACCGTGACAGTGCCTGCAGCATTGCAGGCACTGAGTTCTAATTCGCAACTCACACTTCTTTTAGTCGGGGATCCCGATACAATCACGCCATTACTTGCCAAAGCTGACTTCGAACAACGTTCACGTCTGCAGATAGTCCCTGCTCAGTCAGTTATTGCCAGTGATGCCCGGCCCTCGCAAGCTATTCGCGCCAGTCGTGGAAGCTCAATGCGTGTTGCCCTGGAGCTCGTGAAAGAAGGTCGAGCGCAAGCCTGTGTGAGCGCCGGTAATACGGGCGCGCTAATGGGACTTGCAAAGTTGTTGCTCAAACCCCTTGAGGGTATTGAGCGTCCTGCGCTGGTGACGGTTTTACCGCATCAGCAAAAGGGCAAAACGGTGGTGCTGGATTTAGGCGCCAACGTGGATTGTGATAGCACGATGTTGGTGCAATTTGCCGTCATGGGTTCCGTGCTGGCAGAAGAAGTCGTTGGGATTGCTAATCCTCGCGTTGCGTTGCTCAACATCGGCGAAGAAGAAACGAAAGGTCTCGACAGTATTCGGGATGCTTCTGCAGTGCTAAAAACAATCCCTTCCATTAACTATATAGGCTATCTTGAAGCCAATGAGTTACTGACAGGCAAAACCGATGTGCTGGTCTGTGATGGCTTTACCGGTAATGTCACATTAAAGACGATGGAAGGTGTTGTCAGAATGTTCCTTTCACTGCTGAAATCTCAGGGTGAGAGCAAAAAACGGTCGTGGTGGCTGCTTTTATTAAAACGTTGGTTACAAAAAAGCCTGACAAGGCGATTTAGTCACCTCAACCCCGACCAGTATAATGGCGCCTGTCTGTTAGGATTGCGCGGCACGGTGATTAAGAGTCATGGTGCGGCTAATCAGCGAGCATTTGAGGTCGCGATTGAACAGGCAGTGCAGGCGGTGCAGCGACAAGTTCCTCAGCGAATTGCCGCTCGCCTGGAATCTGTATACCCAGCTGGATTCGAACTGCTGGACGGTGGCGAAAGCGCAAACTCACGGGCGCACAGATAATAGTGCGTTTGTGAATGCTGCCAGCGTACCAGCGTTTTGCTCGTGGCGGTATATAACCAAAAAGTGACTGAGCGTACATGTATACGAAGATTATTGGTACCGGCAGCTATCTGCCTGAACAAGTGCGTACTAACGCCGATTTGGAAAAAATGGTCGAGACATCTGATGAGTGGATCGTCACTCGTACAGGTATCCGTGAACGCCACATTGCAGCGCCAAATGAAACAGTTGCGACGATGGGCTTTACCGCCGCAAACCGTGCACTGGAAATGGCAGGCATCGACAAAGAAGAAATTGGTCTGATTGTGGTTGCCACCACTTCATCCACACACGCATTTCCAAGCGCGGCATGCCAGATCCAAAGTATGCTGGGAATCAAAGGCTGCCCGGCGTTTGACGTTGCGGCTGCTTGTGCCGGTTTTACCTATGCCCTGAGCGTTGCTGACCAGTACGTTAAGTCTGGCGCAGTGAAGCATGCGCTGGTCGTGGGGTCTGATGTTCTGGCTCGTACCTGTGATCCAACCGATCGTGGAACGATCATTATCTTTGGTGACGGCGCGGGCGCAGTAGTACTGAGCGCATCAGAAGAGCCGGGTATTCTCTCCACGCATCTGCACGCTGATGGTCGTTACGGTGAGTTGTTGACGTTGCCTAACGCCGATCGCGTAAACCCGGATAACCCGATCCACCTGACGATGGCGGGTAACGAAGTATTTAAAGTCGCGGTGACCGAGCTTGCCCACATCGTTGATGAAACGCTGGAAGCCAATAATCTCGACCGTTCTGCGCTGGACTGGCTGGTGCCACATCAGGCAAACCTGCGCATTATCAGCGCGACTGCGAAAAAGCTGGGCATGTCGATGGATAATGTCGTCGTTACGCTGGACAGACATGGCAATACGTCCGCGGCTTCCGTACCGTGCGCCCTGGACGAAGCCGTCCGCGACGGGCGTATCAAAGCCGGGCAGTTGGTATTGCTTGAAGCCTTCGGGGGGGGATTCACCTGGGGCTCCGCGCTGGTTCGTTTCTAGTATAAGGATTTTAACATGACGCAATTTGCATTTGTGTTTCCGGGGCAGGGTTCCCAGACCGTTGGGATGTTGTCTGAAATGGCAGCAAGCTACCCAATTGTTGAAGAAACTTTTGCTGAAGCATCAGCTGCGCTGGGCTATGATCTGTGGGCGCTGACTCAGCAAGGTCCGGCAGAAGAGCTGAATAAAACCTGGCAGACGCAGCCAGCGCTGCTGACGGCATCTGTCGCGCTGTATCGCGTATGGCAGCAGCAGGGTGGTAAAACACCTGCGCTGATGGCGGGTCACAGCCTGGGCGAATACTCTGCGCTGGTATGCGCGGGCGTTATCGATTTTGCCGATGCCGTCCGTCTGGTTGAACTGCGCGGCAAATTTATGCAGGAAGCCGTACCGGAAGGTACCGGCGGCATGTCTGCAATTATCGGTCTGGACGATGCCTCTATCGCTAAAGCGTGTGAAGAGTCTGCTGAAGGGCAGGTCGTTTCTCCGGTTAACTTCAACTCGCCGGGCCAGGTGGTTATCGCCGGGCATAAAGAAGCGGTAGAACGTGCAGGGGCTGCCTGTAAAGCTGCTGGCGCTAAGCGCGCGCTGCCGTTGCCGGTCAGCGTGCCTTCTCACTGCGCGCTGATGAAGCCTGCCGCTGAGAAACTGGCCGTTGAATTGCAAAAAATCACTTTCAACGCGCCGACTGTTCCGGTTGTGAACAACGTCGACGTGAAGTGTGAAACTACCGCAGACGCGATTCGCGATGCGCTGGTTCGTCAATTGTACAGCCCGGTTCAGTGGACCAAAACCGTTGAATTTATGGCATCTCAGGGCGTAGAGCACCTGTATGAAGTGGGTCCAGGTAAAGTTCTCACCGGTTTGACGAAACGTATTGTTGATACCCTGACCGCTTCGGCACTGAATGAGCCGACGGCGCTGTCTGCGGCGCTAGAGCAATAAAAGAGGAAGCCCATGAATTTTGAAGGAAAAATCGCGCTGGTAACCGGTGCAAGCCGTGGAATTGGCCGCGCAATTGCTGAGACACTCGTTGCCCGTGGCGCGAAAGTTATCGGTACTGCAACCAGTGAAAGCGGCGCGCAGGCCATTAGCGATTACTTAGGTGCAAATGGTAAAGGTCTGATGTTGAATGTGACCGATCCGGCATCTATCGAATCTGTTCTGGAAAATATTCGCGCAGAATTTGGTGAAGTCGATATCCTGGTCAATAATGCCGGGATTACTCGTGATAACCTGTTAATGCGCATGAAAGATGACGAGTGGAACGATATCATCGAAACCAACCTGTCATCTGTTTTCCGTCTGTCAAAAGCGGTAATGCGAGCTATGATGAAAAAGCGTCATGGGCGTATTATCACTATCGGTTCTGTGGTTGGTACCATGGGAAATGCGGGTCAGGCTAACTACGCTGCGGCGAAAGCAGGTCTGATCGGCTTCAGTAAATCACTGGCGCGCGAAGTTGCGTCTCGTGGTATTACTGTAAACGTTGTTGCTCCGGGCTTTATTGAAACGGACATGACGCGTGCGCTGTCTGATGATCAGCGTGCGGGTATTCTGGCGCAGGTTCCTGCGGGTCGCCTTGGCGGCGCTCAGGAAATCGCCAGTGCGGTTGCATTTTTAGCTTCTGACGAAGCAAGTTACATCACAGGTGAGACTTTGCACGTCAACGGCGGGATGTACATGGTTTAACCACGATTGAAAAATATTTGCGTTATTAGGGTGAATGGCCTCAAAATAACGTAAAATCGTGGTAAGACCTGCCGGGATTTAGTTGCAAATTTTTCAACATTTTATACACTACGAAAACCATCGCGAAAGCGAGTTTTGATAGGAAATTTAAGAGTATGAGCACTATCGAAGAACGCGTTAAGAAAATTATCGGCGAACAGCTGGGCGTTAAGCAGGAAGAAGTAACCAACAATGCTTCCTTCGTTGAAGACCTGGGCGCAGATTCTCTTGACACCGTTGAGCTGGTAATGGCTCTGGAAGAAGAGTTTGATACTGAGATTCCGGACGAAGAAGCTGAGAAAATCACTACCGTTCAGGCTGCCATTGATTACATCAACGGCCACCAGGCGTAAGTGAACATCTCCAGGCGGTCATTCGACCGCCTGAGTTTTATCTTTTTATCCCACTTGAATTATTTTCCCTCCCTGGAGGACAACCGTGTCTAAGCGTCGTGTAGTTGTGACCGGACTGGGCATGTTGTCTCCTGTCGGCAATACCGTAGAGTCTACCTGGAAAGCTCTCCTTGCCGGTCAGAGTGGCATCAGCCTGATCGACCATTTCGATACTAGCGCCTATGCAACGAAATTTGCTGGCTTAGTAAAGGATTTTAACTGTGAAGACATTATCTCGCGCAAAGAACAGCGCAAGATGGATGCCTTCATTCAATATGGAATTGTCGCTGGCGTTCAGGCCATGCAGGATTCTGGCCTCGAAATTACGGAAGAGAACGCTCACCGTATTGGCGCCGCTATTGGCTCCGGTATTGGCGGTCTCGGTCTGATCGAAGAAAACCATACCTCTCTGGTAAACGGTGGACCGCGTAAGATCAGCCCGTTCTTCGTTCCGTCGACGATTGTTAACATGGTGGCTGGTCATCTGACCATCATGTACGGCCTGCAAGGGCCAAGCATCTCCATCGCGACCGCCTGTACTTCAGGCGTACATAACATCGGTCATGCCGCACGTATCATTGCATACGGTGATGCAGACGCGATGGTTGCGGGTGGTGCTGAAAAAGCCAGTACCCCGCTGGGCGTGGGTGGCTTTGGCGCAGCACGTGCGCTGTCTACGCGTAATGATAACCCGCAAGCGGCAAGCCGCCCGTGGGATAAAGAGCGTGACGGCTTTGTGCTGGGCGATGGCGCAGGCATGGTGGTACTGGAAGAGTACGAGCATGCGAAAGCGCGCGGCGCAAAAATCTATGCTGAAGTCGTTGGCTTTGGTATGAGCAGCGATGCTTACCACATGACGTCACCACCGGAAAACGGTGCAGGCGCTGCGCTGGCAATGGTCAACGCACTGCGCGACGCGGCTATTGAAGCGGGTCAGATCGGCTATGTCAACGCGCATGGTACGTCCACCCCTGCAGGCGATAAAGCTGAAACTCAGGCAGTGAAATCTGTCTTTGGCGATGCGGCGAGCCGTGTGATGGTAAGCTCAACCAAATCCATGACCGGTCACCTGTTAGGCGCGGCGGGCGCGGTAGAGTCTATTTTCTCTATCCTGGCGCTGCGCGATCAGGCTATTCCGCCAACCATCAACCTGGATAACCCGGATGAAGGTTGTGACCTGGATTTCGTTCCTCACGAAGCGCGTCAGGTGAGTGGTTTGGAATATGCTCTGTGTAACTCCTTCGGCTTCGGTGGTACTAACGGTTCTTTGATCTTTAAAAAGATTTAAGTCCCGTCAGGTGATGCGTTAGCATCGAAATAAAACTGAAAAGGTCCGCTTGTCGGGCCTTTTTTTATTCGGTTTTTCGCCCTTGTCCTGTGTTACTCATCCTGCCAAACTAGCGGACCAGATATAAGGAGCCTCCATGTTCTTAATTAATGGCTGCGAGCAAAATCTGCTGGCCGCAGGCGATCGAGCGACCCAATTTGGTGATGGTTGTTTTACTACAGCGCGCATTATCGACGGCGATATTTGCCTCTTTGCAGCGCATCTTGCGCGTTTACAAGACGCTTGCCAAAAGTTGCTGATCTCTTTCGAACAATGGTCAGAACTGCAAGATGAAATGAAAATGCTGGCGCAAGGACACGCGCGTGGCGTATTGAAAGTCATTATTAGCCGCGGTAGCGGCGGTCGGGGCTACAGCGGCGTAAATTGTCACAACGCCACCCGTATTCTCTCTGTTTCAGCCTGGCCCGATCATTACGATCGTTGGCGCCATGAGGGGATTACGCTGGCGTTGAGTCCAGTGCGTCTGGGCCGTAATCCACTGCTTGCCGGACTTAAGCATCTGAATCGCCTGGAGCAGGTATTGATTCGCTCTCATCTTGAGCAGACGGATGCCGATGAAGCGCTGGTTCTTGACAGCGAGGGATGGGTTACGGAATGCTGTGCGGCTAATTTGTTCTGGCGTAAAGGCCATGTGGTTTACACTCCCCGGTTGGATCAGGCCGGAGTGAACGGCATTATGCGACAATTCTGTATCCGTATGCTGGCACAATCACCGTTCAGTCTTGTCGAAGTGTATGCCGGGTTGGACGAGGTTATGCAAGCCGATGAAATTGTCGTCTGTAATGCATTAATGCCGGTTATTCCCGTGCGTACCTGTGGCGACACGTTGTTGTCTTCACGTTTATTATTTGATTTTTTAGCCCCACTTTGTGAGCACCCGAATTAGTCATGAAAAAACTGTTACTCGTTGTCCTGTTATTGCTGGTTGTGCTGGGCATTGCCGCGGGAGTGGGAATGTGGAAAGTTCGCCATCTGGCGGACAGTAAGTTATTGATTAAAGAAGAGACCATTTTTACGCTGAAAGCGGGTACGGGCCGCCTGGCTCTCGGTGAACAACTGTATGCGGATAAGGTTATCAATCGTCCGCGCGTGTTCCAGTGGCTGCTGCGTGTGGAACCTGACCTGTCGCATTTTAAAGCGGGCACCTATCGCCTGACGCCTGACATGACGGTGCGAGAAATGCTGCTACTGCTGGAAAGCGGTAAAGAGGCGCAGTTCCCGTTACGTCTGGTGGAAGGGATGCGCCTGAGTGATTACCTCAAACAACTGCGCGATGCGCCCTATATCAAACATACGCTGAGTGATGATAACTACGAGACTGTCGCTCAGGCGTTGAAGCTGGAAAACCCGCAGTGGGTGGAAGGCTGGTTCTGGCCTGATACCTGGATGTATACCGCTAATACGACCGACGTAGCGCTGCTAAAACGTGCGCATCAAAAGATGGTTAAAGCGGTAGATACCGCCTGGGAAGGGCGCGCTGAGGGGCTGCCTTATCAGGATAAAAACCAACTGGTGACAATGGCCTCGATTATTGAAAAAGAAACCGCGGTTGCCAGCGAGCGTGACCAAGTGGCATCGGTCTTTATTAACCGCTTACGTATTGGCATGCGTTTACAAACCGATCCGACGGTGATTTACGGCATGGGGACACGGTATAATGGCAAATTGTCGCGTGTGGATTTAGAAACGCCAACCGCCTATAACACCTACACCATTACCGGGCTACCGCCTGGCCCGATTGCCATGCCGGGAGAGGCCTCGTTGCAGGCTGCCGCACATCCGGCAAAAACGCCGTATCTCTATTTCGTGGCAGATGGTAAAGGCGGTCACACATTTAACACCAATCTTGTCAGCCATAACCGGTCAGTACAGGATTACCTGAAAGTGCTTAAGGAAAAAAATGGGCAGTAACTATATCGTCATCGAGGGCCTGGAAGGCGCCGGAAAAACCACCGCGCGTAATGTGGTGGTAGAGACACTTGAGCAACTCGGTATTCGTGACATGGTTTTTACCCGCGAGCCTGGTGGAACGCAGCTCGCTGAGAAACTAAGAAGTCTGGTGCTGGACATTAAGTCGGTAGGTGACGAGGTCATTACCGACAAAGCCGAAGTCCTGATGTTTTACGCCGCGCGCGTACAGTTGGTCGAAACCGTTATCAAACCTGCGCTGGCGAGAGGCGCATGGGTCATTGGCGATCGTCACGACCTGTCGACCCAGGCGTATCAGGGCGGTGGACGCGGCATTGATCAAAACATGCTGGCAACTCTGCGTGATGCGGTACTCGGCGATTTTCGCCCGGACCTGACACTCTATCTGGATGTCACTCCAGAAGTCGGATTAAAGCGTGCGCGTGCGCGCGGCGAGTTGGATCGTATTGAGCAAGAATCTTTCGATTTCTTTAATCGCACACGAGCGCGCTATCTTGAGCTGGCTGCCAAAGACGCCAGCATTCGTACTATCGATGCGACGCAGCCGCTGGAGGCTGTGATGGCTGATATCCGCAATACCGTTACCCAGTGGGTGAAGGAGCAGGGCGCATGAAATGGTACCCATGGTTACGACCTGATTTTGAGAAGCTGGTAGCGAGCTACCAGGCGGGTCGTGGTCACCATGCGTTACTGATTCAGGCATTACCCGGCATGGGCGACGATGCGCTGATTTACGCGCTCAGTCGCTATTTAATGTGTCAGCAGCCGGAAGGACATAAAAGCTGCGGACACTGCCGCGGCTGTCAGCTAATGCAGGCGGGGACCCATCCGGACTACTATTCGCTACAGCCGGAAAAAGGTAAAAGCACGCTGGGCGTTGACGCGGTACGTGAAGTCAGTGAAAAGCTGTACGAGCATTCACGCCTGGGCGGAGCGAAAGTTGTGTGGATCCCGGATGCCGCTCAGTTAACCGATGCCGCCGCCAATGCGTTGCTGAAAACGCTGGAAGAGCCTCCGGCGCAGACCTGGTTTTTCCTCGCCAGTCGAGAGCCTGCGCGTTTATTGGCCACCCTGCGTAGCCGCTGTCGGTTACATCACCTTGCACCCCCGGCAGAGTCGTACGCTATCTCCTGGCTTACCCGTGAAGTGACGGCGTCACCAGAAGCATTGTTGAGCGCCTTACGTCTGAGTGCGGGATCGCCAGGGGCGGCATTAACGTTACTGCAGGCTGAAAGCTGGACGCACCGCACAGATTTCCTCGCCGAGCTGGCGAACACCCTGCATTCAGGCGACTGGTATATCCTGTTAGCGGCGCTCAACCACGATCAGGCTGCCGCTCGTTTACATTGGCTGGCAACGCTGTTTACGGATGCCTTAAAGCGTCCCTATGGGATTTCCCATTTAACCAATCCTGATGCTCTGGATCTCATCTCTTCTATCGCAGAGCGGTTATCCGTCGCCCAGATACAGGCGATACTCGGTGATGTTTGTCATTGCCGTCAGCAGTTGCTGAACGTGACGGGCATAAACCGTGAACTGGTGTTAACCGATCTTATCCTTCGTATTGAGCATTACCTGCAACCAGGCACCGTACTGCCTGTTCCTCATCTTTGAGAGAGACATTATGTTTTTAGTCGACTCACACTGCCATCTTGATGGTCTGGATTATCAATCTTTGCACAAGGACGTGGATGACGTGTTGGCGAAAGCGGCCGCACGCGATGTGAAATTTTGTCTTGCCGTCGCGACAACCCTGCCAGGATACCGCAGTATGCGTGAACTGGTTGGCCAACGTGACAACGTGGTTTTCTCCTGCGGTGTGCATCCGTTAAACCAGGATGAAACCTATGATGTTGAAGATCTGCGTCGTTTTGCCGCCGAAGACGGTGTGGTAGCGATGGGGGAAACCGGGCTGGACTATTTTTACACGCCGGAAACAAAGGTTCGCCAGCAGGAATCGTTCATCCACCATATTCAGATTGGCCGCGAGTTACAGAAGCCGGTTATCGTGCATACCCGTGATGCCCGAGCCGATACGTTATCGATTCTGCGCGAAGAAAAGGTGACGGATTGTGGTGGCGTACTACACTGTTTTACAGAGGACAGAGAAACGGCGGGCAAATTGCTGGATCTCGGGTTTTATATCTCGTTTTCCGGCATCGTCACGTTCCGTAATGCTGACCAACTGCGTGATGCTGCCCGTTATGTTCCTCTGGATCGTTTGTTAGTTGAGACGGATTCCCCGTACCTTGCGCCGGTACCGCATCGCGGAAAAGAGAACCAACCCGCCATGACGCGTGATGTCGCAGAGTACATGGCCGTAGTGAAAGGTGTTGCCGTGGAAGAACTGGCGCAGGCAACCACTGATAACTTTGCCCGCCTGTTTCACATCGATGCTTCTCGCCTGCAATCAGTCCGCTAACTGACTTTTTTTAAAGCTCGTAATTAATAGCTAAAGCGAGTAAAGTTCACCGCCACAAAATGGGCGGTGAATAACCAGTTAGACACATTCAGAAACTCATTTTATCGGAATGTGCGAATTTTGCGGCCATTCACAACTGAATTGTGATAGCCGTCAAACAAAAACAGACTGAATTATTTTACTCTGTGTAATAAATAAAGAGCACTTAGATGCTCTGTCCACGGCGAGGTTCTCCCCCCTTGCCAATGCGTGAGAACGTAGAATACACAAAATCATTCAAGCTGCATCAAGGCGGCAAGTGAGTGAATGACAGGAGCTTACGAGAGTAAGTGACTGGAATGAACGAGCGTAGCCAACGCTGGGGCGGTTTGAAGGATGAAGTGTATAAGCACAAATACTCAGGAGCACTCCTAATTATGTTTAAGAATGCATTTGCTAACCTGCAAAAGGTCGGTAAATCGCTGATGCTGCCGGTATCCGTACTCCCGATTGCAGGTATCCTGCTGGGTGTCGGTTCCGCTAACTTCAGCTGGCTGCCAGCCGTTGTATCGCACGTAATGGCAGAAGCAGGCGGTTCTGTTTTTGCGAACATGCCGCTGATCTTTGCCATCGGTGTGGCGTTAGGCTTCACCAACAATGACGGCGTATCTGCACTGGCATCCGTTGTTGCCTACGGCATCATGGTTAAAACCATGGCTGTTGTTGCGCCGCTGGTTCTGCATTTACCTGCTGAAGAGATCGCCGCTAAACACCTTGCTGATACGGGTGTTCTCGGGGGGATTATCTCCGGTGCGATCGCAGCGTACATGTTTAACCGTTTCTACCGTATTAAATTGCCTGAGTATCTCGGCTTCTTTGCGGGTAAGCGCTTCGTTCCTATTATTTCTGGTCTGGCTGCCATCTTCACAGGTGTGGTTCTGTCCTTCATTTGGCCGCCGATCGGTACTGCTATTCAGACGTTCTCCCAGTGGGCTGCATACCAGAACCCGGTAGTGGCGTTCGGTATCTATGGCTTCATTGAACGCTGCCTGGTGCCGTTTGGTCTGCACCATATCTGGAACGTTCCATTCCAGATGCAGATCGGTGAATACACCAACGCTGCGGGTCAGGTATTCCACGGCGATATCCCTCGCTATATGGCGGGTGACCCGACCGCGGGCAAACTGTCCGGTGGCTTCCTGTTCAAAATGTACGGTCTGCCGGCTGCCGCTATCGCTATCTGGCATTCTGCTAAACCAGAAAACCGCGCGAAAGTGGGCGGTATCATGATCTCCGCGGCGCTGACCTCGTTCCTGACCGGTATTACCGAGCCGATCGAGTTCTCCTTCATGTTCGTGGCGCCGATCCTGTACATCATCCACGCGATTCTGGCTGGTCTGGCATTCCCGATCTGTATCCTGCTGGGTATGCGTGACGGGACATCGTTCTCTCACGGTCTGATCGACTTTATCGTTCTGTCCGGTAACAGCAGCAAACTGTGGCTGTTCCCGATTGTCGGTATCGGTTATGCGATTGTTTACTACACCATCTTCCGTGTGCTGATCAAAGCGCTGGACCTGAAAACGCCAGGTCGTGAAGATGCTACTGAAGACAGCAAAGCGGGTGCGTCCGGCGAAATGGCTCCGGCTCTGGTTGCTGCCTTCGGTGGTAAAGAAAACATCACTAACCTCGATGCGTGCATCACTCGTCTGCGCGTTAGCGTGGCTGACGTTGCCAAAGTGGATCAGGCTGGCCTGAAGAAACTGGGTGCGGCGGGCGTGGTGGTTGCTGGTTCCGGTGTTCAGGCGATCTTCGGTACCAAGTCCGATAACCTGAAAACTGAAATGGATGAGTACATCCGTAACAGCTAAGCAGTAAGAAGTTGGGGAGAACTAAGGCAGCCTGCGGGCTGCCTTTTTTAATGCATTAATTGGCCTGAACGCGAATGGGCGCAGTGGCGGCGAACAGCCACGGACGGGCTTCTGCGTTTACGCGCGGGGATAACGTCTCTCTGACCTGCTGGTGGTAATCATCAATCCACTGTTTCTCAGCATCGCTCAGCAGATGCAGTTCCACCAGGTTCAAATCAATCGGCACCAGCGTCAGCGTTGAGAAGCGGCAGAAGCCCGGACGGCTGTTAATAATCTCCACCTGATTCTCAATACGGATCCCATATTGCCCGGCCAGATAATAACCCGGTTCGATGGTGATGATATTGCCCGCGACCAGAGGCCAGGGGTTAACTTTTTTGGCAATGCGATGGGGTTGTTCATGGATAAGCAACTGATGGCCCACGCCGTGTCCGGTACCATGATCAAAATCCAGTCCTAAATCCCACAACGCCCGTCGACTAAAGGCATCCAGTTGATGGCCCTGAGTACCGCTGGGAAACTGCAGTGAAATAAGTGACAAGAAGCCTTTCAACACGGCGGTGTAGTGTAAGCGTCGCTGTGGATCCTGTGGGCCAAATGCGAGGGTGCGCGTCGTATCCGTCGTACCATTCTGATACTGACCACCGGAATCATTCAGGTACATAGCCTGCGAGGTAATTGAGGTATTGGTTTTTTCGCTGGAGTGGTAATGACACATCGCCGCATTGCTGGCAGAGGCTGAAATCGTGCTGAAGCTCTGCTCGATAAATCCCGGCTGCTGCTGGCGAAACTCCAGCTGTTTCGCCTGTGCTTCCAGTTCGGTGATTGGATTGCCTGCCGCTTCGCGTAAAGGGACCTCATGCGCCAGCCATGCGAGGAAGTTAACCCAGGCTGCGCCATCCTGTTCATGGCATTCCCGATAGCCTGCCAGTTCAACGTCATTTTTATGCGCTTTCATTAACGTGATGGGATCGGGGGCCCAGAGGACGTTGCCGCCATGTTCTTCTATGGCAAAACGCAACGCCACCGGAGCGTAATCTTTATCGACCAGGAAGCGCTTGCCATTGGCTAACTGTTGGCAGCGAGCCAGGAAGTTCTCTTGCGGGGCCAGCGTAAGCGTATCTAACAGCGATGCGGGGAGTTGCTGCGTTTTATTGCTATCTACAAACCATTCCAGTTCGCCGCTGCGATGGAGCAGGGCAAATGAGAACGGCACCGGAACCATAGCAAGATCCGAACCGCGGACATTGAGCAGCCAGGCAATGTTATCCGGCAGCGTAATCGCCAGCACGTCGGCCTGGTATTGAGCGAGCAGTTCTACCACCCGCGCTCGTTTCTGTGCGCTGTTCTCACCGCTGATGTCGAGGGGCATTTCGCGAATGATGCCGCAGGGCGCTGCCGGACGATCTAGCCATATCTGGTCGAAGGGATCTTGCTCCACAGGCACCAGTTCGCAGTGGGTAGCCGACAGCGCTTCAAACTGGCTGTTGACCATCAGCAGCGGCTCAAAGCCGATACGTGTACCCGCTGCCACGTGAGACTGCAAATAGTCGGCCAGCGGTTCGTCGTGTAAATGATGAATTTCAAAATCATCCAGCGAGACTTCATTGCGCACCTGGACCTGATAGCGCCCATCGACAAACATTAATGCGCGGTCGCGCAGGACCAACGCGAGTCCCGCAGAGCCGCTAAACCCAGTCAGCCAGGCCAGCTTATTATCATGCGGCGTACAATCTTCACTTTGGTGAGCGTCGGCGCGCGGGACAATCATACCATCCAGCCCCTGCGCTATCAGCAGGTTACGCAGGGCGGAAAGAGGAGTTGAGTTGTGCATAGTTACCTTCAGGCCTTAACGGAACGGCGGTTCGTTGAACGTGCGTAATTTACGGGAGTGCAGTCGGTCGCCTTCGGCGCGAAGACGATCGATAGCCCGGATACCTATTTGCAGGTGCTCGGAAATGGCGCCTTCATAAAAACGGTTGGCCTGGCCGGGCAGTTTGATCTCGCCGTGCAAGGGTTTGTCGGAAACGCAAAGCAATGTGCCGTAGGGAACGCGGAAGCGGTAGCCCTGGGCGGCGATGGTGGCGCTTTCCATATCGATAGCCACCGCGCGGCTAAGGTTAAAGCGCAGCGCAGAGGCGGAGTAACGTAATTCCCAGTTGCGATCGTCGGTGGTGACAACGGTACCGGTACGCAGGCGCTGTTTGACCTCTTCGCCGGGCATGCCGCTGACCTCTTTGGTCGCGTCATACAGCGCGCGTTGCACTTCAGCGATGCTCGGAATCGGGATATCCGGTGGGAGTACGGCATCCAGCACGTGATCATCACGCAAATAAGCGTGGGCCAGAACATAATCGCCAATTGCCTGACTTTCGCGCAGGCCGCCACAGTGCCCAATCATCAGCCAGACGTCAGGGCGCAGTACGGCGAGATGATCGCAAATAGTTTTGGCGTTAGACGGGCCGACGCCGATATTCACCAGCGTGATCCCCTGACCATCAGCGGTGATTAAATGCCAGGCGGGCATCTGGTGTTTCTTCCAGGCAAGGTCGGAGATGGCTTCCTCTGGCGCTTCGGTTTCGGCGGTGATCCAGATCCCGCCTGCGCATGACAGCGCGATGTATGGGCTGTCCGGGTCGAGGATCTGGCTGCAGCCCCAGCGTACGAACTCATCGACATAGCGGGTGTAGTTGGTGAACAGCACAAAGGGCTGGAAATGTTCAACCGGTGTTCCCGTGTAATGACGTAGTCGCGCCAGTGAAAAATCCACGCGTCGGGCATCGAAGTGAGACAGGGGAGAAAATTCCGCCGGATGAAAAATCCCGTCCGCCGTTTCGTCACCAATCTGCGACAATTCAGTGGTGGGGAAATGGCGCGTTAATCCGGCGCTCATCGAGCGATCCAGCGTCAGTTCAGAACCGTCAATCACATAGGGATAGGGGATTTCATGCTGCGATGGCTCAACGGAGATATGCGCATCATAATCCTGATACAGCAGCGTGAGCTGTTCTTCAAGATAAGGACGAAAGAGCGACGGACGGGTAATGGTGGTGGTGTAGCACCCTGCATGGGTAAAGCGGCCATAGGCGCGGGTTTTCGGAGGATTAGTGGCGCTGCCATCCCAGGTGACACGAAGTGACGGGTAAACAAAAAGACCGTTATGGCGGGCGATTACGTCAGGGAGCGTCCCTGTTTCAATATACTTTCCAATGGCGCTACGCAGTGATGTAACTGACTGTTCGTACAGCGCGTCCAGTTTATCCAGTGCCTGAGCCGGGGTCAGGCTGGCGCCCTTATTTTTCATGTCTGTCTCCTTGTTCCACAGATATACCGCTCTCCCGATAGTATGTCACAGGAATGTGAAACAAAAGTCAGACGTTAAGGAAGATTGTGCGAAGACCTGATGGCCTTCGCACCAGGGGTTAACCGTGCTGCTTATCCCGCATCAACAGCGCAGTAGTGGCGGAGATAAGACACCCCGCCATCAGATAAATGGCTACGCTGTGCCAGTCTCCGCCTGAGAATGTCACCAGTGCCGCCGCAATAAAGGGGGTAAAACCGCCACCAACCACGCTGGCCACCTGATAACCAACGCCAGCGCCACTGTAGCGATAGCTTGCGCCAAACAGGCCGGTAAACATAGGCTGCTGCACACACACCACCATATCGTGCGCGATGTTGGCCAGCATAATCGCGAAGAACACGATCCAGAAAATGGACTGCGCTTCCAGCGCCATAAAGAACGGGAAGGCGCTTAGCGTACCGACCAGTGCCCCGGTAATGTAGACGCGACGACGACCAAAGCGGTCGGCAAGCCACGCAAAGCAGGGGATGGTCAGGCAGCTCAGCCCGCCGACCAGCAATCCGATATTCAGAAACAGCTCGCGCGGCAGGCCCAGGTTTTGCGTCGAGTAGTTAAGGGCAAATGCGGTGACGATATACATCGTCAGTAGTTCACACAGGCGCAGGGCGATAATTTTTAAGAACGCGCCCGGATGGCGGATTAAAGCCTCGATGACCGGTAGCCGCTTTTTCTCCGGTTGCGGGGCCTGTTGCTGTTGTTCGAACTCGGCCGATTCATCCATTCTGTTACGCATCCACAACGCGCCTAATACCAACACGATGCTGAACAGGAACGGAATACGCCAGCCCCAACTGAGGAACTGCTCATCGGTGGTTTGAGAGCTAATCAGCGAGACGAGGCCGGTAGACAGCAGTAGCCCGACGCCGTACCCGACCTGTACACCACTGCTGTAGAAGGCTTTTTTATTTTTCGGTGCGCTTTCGACGGAGAGCAACGCAGCGCCGCCCCATTCACCACCTACGGCGAAGCCCTGAATGGCGCGCAGCGTCACCAGCAGAACGGGGGCCCACCAGCCAATGGTGTCAAAGGAAGGAATAATGCCAATCAGCGCCGTGGCAATCCCCATCATCCAGACGGTGAGCATCAGCATACGTTTACGCCCAAGACGATCGCCGAAGTGGCCGAAGATGACCCCGCCTAGCGGGCGGAACAGAAATCCGACGCCAAAGGTAGCGAAGGCGGCAAGTGTTCCCATCGCCGGACTGACCTGTGGAAAGAACTCGCGGTTAAAGACTAACGCGGCGGTAATGCCATAGAGCAGAAAATCATACCAGTCGACCACGGCGCCCGCGAAGCTACCAAGCGCAGCGCGTCGGGCACGGTTGAGCGAAGAGGCGTCCTGTTCGGGACCCGTGGAGGTGAGGGTGGAATCCATAGTTATCCTGTCTGTACTGTTTTTTTAATTATTAGTATTGAATTGGGTTACACACATTGCAGTTGTAATATTAACGAGAGTTATGAGATTACCGCGACAGACGGGAAGATTAAACGATTATATCCCTCACAGAGGGCAACATGAAAAATAAGACGAATGGAAAAATAGAAAAGCAAAAAGCCTGCTCGAAAGCAGGCTTTTCTAAATTTGGCTCCTCTGACTGGACTCGAACCAGTGACATACGGATTAACAGTCCGCCGTTCTACCGACTGAACTACAGAGGAATCGTTTGAACGAGGCGCATAGTAGCGAGGGTGATGAGGGTTGTCAAAGGGGTAAATGCAATTGTGCGTTTGTTTGCTGACAAAATCAGCAAAGCGGCGAACTTTCCATCTTTTTATGTTTTTGCTCCATTCTGGTGCGTGTCTACCTTTTCCAGGGCAGCCACAGTCATCTGTATAGGCGTATAAAAAATGTCATTCTTCACTGTGCTCCTTACCTGACGCGGCGTCAGGGGTAAAACTCCGCTTCCGACGAAACTGGCAAGTATCTTGCAATCCTGAATCACATGACTGCCAGCACGGGTTCTGGTATTCCGACAGGAGGCAAAATGAACTTCAGACGACTGAAATATTTCGTAAAAATCGTCGATATTGGTAGCCTGACCCAGGCAGCGGAAGTGTTGCACATCGCGCAACCCGCGCTGAGCCAGCAGGTCGCCACGCTGGAAGGCGAACTGGATCAGCAATTGCTGATTCGTACCAAGCGTGGCGTTACGCCCACGGAAGCGGGGAAAGTGCTATATACCCACGCCCGGACGATTTTACGTCAGTGTGAACAGGCGCAACTTGCGGTCAATAATGTTGGCCAGACTCTGAGTGGTCAGGTTTCTATCGGCCTGGCACCGGGTACGGCGGCCTCATCCATCACTATGCCACTATTACAAACAGTACGTGCCGAGCTGCCCGATGTACTGGTCTATTTGCATGAAAACAGTGGGGCAGTGCTAAATGACAAACTTCTCAGCGGACAATTAGATATGGCGGTGCTCTATGAGCGTTCGCCCGTGGCGGGCATAAGCTGTCAGCCGTTGCTGAAAGAGGATCTTTTCCTGGTGGGGACACGTGAGTGCCCGGGCCAAAGCGTTGATTTAGCCGCAGTGGCACAGATGAATCTGTTTTTGCCGCGGGATTACAGTGCGGTGCGTTTGCGGGTGGATGAGGCTTTTTCACTACGTCGCTTAACGGCCAAAGTCATTGGCGAAATCGAGTCTATCTCGACCTTAACGGCTGCCATTGCCAGCGGTATGGGCGTTACCGTGTTACCCGAATCCGCAGCCCGCGCATTGTGCAATGCAGCAAATGGCTGGATGGCGCGGATTACCACCCCATCAATGAATCTGCCGCTCTCGTTGAATGTGTCGGCCATGGGGAGCTTGTCGCCACAAGCGCAGGCAGTTAAGGAGATCCTGTTGTCGCTGGTTAGCCGACCGACGCTGGAAAACCGCGAACTGCAGTTGGTGAGCTAAACCTTATTCCCCAAAGGAATAAGATGCAGGTTTTTATTATTTGTTATGCCGGGCATCAGACTTTAACAATAGCGTAATGTCTGATGTGCCCGGAGCGCAAAGTGAATTTCCAGCAACTTAAAATAATCCGCGAGGCGGCCCGTCAGGATTACAACCTGACAGAAGTCGCGAATATATTGTATACCTCGCAGTCGGGCGTCAGCCGACATATTCGTGAACTTGAAGATGAACTTGGCATCGAAATATTTATTCGTCGCGGGAAACGCCTGCTGGGCATGACCGAACCGGGTAAAGCCTTGCTGGTCATTGCTGAACGTATTCTGAATGAGGCCAGTAATGTTCGCCGACTGGCGGATCTGTTTACCAATGACACCTCAGGTGTTCTGACGATAGCCACCACGCATACCCAGGCGCGCTATAGCCTGCCCGCAGTGATTAAAGCATTTCGTGAGCTTTTCCCGGAGGTGCGTTTGGAGCTGATTCAGGGCACGCCACAGGAGATCGATGCATTGTTGCAAAATGGCGGAGCAGATATTGGGATCGCCAGTGAACGTCTGAGTAGCGATCCGCTGTTAGTCGCTTTTCCCTGGTTTCGTTGGTACCACAGTCTGCTTGTTCCTCACGATCATCCACTCGTCAAAACATCCCCTTTAACGCTGGAATCCATCGCCCATTGGCCGTTAATTACTTATCGTCAGGGAATTACAGGACGTTCGCGTATTGATGAAGCGTTTGCTCGTAAAGGGTTAGTGCCGGATATTATACTCAGCGCTCAGGATTCAGATGTGATTAAAACCTATGTGGCGTTGGGACTGGGTATTGGGCTGGTGGCTGAGCAATCCAGCGGTGAGCAGGAAGAGGGGAGCTTAACCCGTCTGGATACCCGACATTTATTTGATGCGAATACCGTCTGGTTGGGTCTGAAACGAGGACAACTGCAGCGCAACTACGTCTGGCGATTTATCGAACTCTGTAACGCTGGATTATCTGTGGATGAAATTAAGCGCCAGGCAATGGAGCCGGATGAAACGGTGATTGATTATCAGATATAAAGCGGGGTTTTCAATATCAATTACTTTGCCACTGGCGCTCTTTTGAATGCGCCAGTCTTCCACTGATTCTGCGGCCTGCATTGCACCGTTGTCTGTAGCGAAAAATTAAGCCCCGGTAATAAATGAGACAAAGCGATTAAGCACCCGGCTGACTTCTCGGTTTTTAAGCCATATCATCATAGTGTTCACGTTACCTATTTGTGGCGTAATCGTATGGCTTCGGATAGGGAAATTATGTTCATACTGTCTGACTACGCTCTCTGGCAACAGGGCAATCCCCATTCCGGCACTCACGCAGCCAAGGATCGCCTGAAAAGAGCCGAACTCCAGGGGATCGGCATAATCGACGCCCTGCAGCCGCAGCCATTGTCCCAGACGGGAGCGATAGTTACACCCCTTAACAAAGACCAGCGGTCTTGACACCTTGAGATCCGCGCCGGTAATGACATCCCGGTGCTCTGCCGCCGTCACCAGTACCAGCGTTTCCTGACATAAAATGTGCAATTGCAGAGGCGAATTTTCCGTGTGCAGTCCCTGATGATCGGCAACGAAAGCGATTTCCAGTTCATTGTTCAGGATGTGCTGCACCAGTACCTCCGTGGGGGAGGTTTTCAGGTTTAGCTCAACGGAAGGCATTTCGCGGTGGAAATTCGCCAGTATCGAAGGCAGACGTACCGCTGCGGTCGTTTCCATTGCGCCGATGCGTAACGGTCCCGCCACTTTTGTTCCATGCATGGACAATTCCGCTTCGTGTAACAGGGCCAGAATTTTGTTGGCATAGCGAAGAAGAAGCTCGCCTTCTGGGGTGATGTAGAGACGATTTTTCTCACGGACAAACAGAGATACGTCAAGGCTGGCTTCCAGCTGTTTGAGACGGGTTGTGACATTCGATGAAACGCAGTGCAGACTACGTGCAGCAGCGGATATGGAACCCGTTTCCGCAACCGTTTTAAACAAGTTAAGCGAGGTACTGTTCATAGAAGGCATTACCTAAAGTGAATGTTTTCGTCATTTTTATTAACTTTTTATTATCATTTCCTTGTGTAAGATAACAATCAAACTTAATTCGTCTTTTGAGGCCAAAAAATGGATCTCGATCACAGCGCTATTGGCCATCGTCAGCTGAGTACTGCTGTATTTGGTATGATCGTCTTGACCTTAGGAATGGGAATTGGGCGTTTTTTATATACCCCTATGCTTCCCGTTATGCTTCATGAAGGGCTTTTTACCTTTTCGCAATTATCCTTAATTGCCAGCGCAAACTATGCAGGTTACCTCGTCGGCAGTCTCCTTTTCTCATTTGGTATTTTCAACGCAGTCAATAAGTTAAGAATGCTGTTACTGGCTTCAGCGTTACTCACAGGCCTGCTGATTTTTCTGATGGCAAAAGTGACTCAGCCTGAAATTATTCTGTTAATCAGATTCCTTGCGGGTGTGGCAAGCGCGGGAATGATGATATTTGGTTCAATGCTGGTGCTCCAGCATACCCATAATCCTTTTGTTATCGCCTCACTGTTTTCAGGCGTAGGAATAGGCATTTTTATCGGTAATGAATATGTCATCGCTGGCGTGTCTTACGCGTTAGATTCAAGCTTGTTGTGGATTGGCGCTTCCATACTTTCAGCGATATTTTTCGTTATCCTGCTGATTTTATTGCCGAAAGATAAGCATATGCTCCCCCCGGTAAAAGCAGTCGTAAGTGCGGAACCTGATATCCAGTGGTGGAATTTAGCCTTACTGTATGGTCTGGCCGGATTCGGCTATATCATTGTCGCTACATATTTACCGTTAATGGCCCGGGGGGTTGGCAACACCTTTTTAGCCGACCATATCTGGTCCATTGTCGGTCTTGCCGTTATTCCTGGATGCTATGGCTGGTTATGGGCCGCGCGCAAGTGGAATATATTATCCTGCCTAAGTGTTAACTTAATTGTTCAGGCGAGTTGCGTAGTCATGGCCATATTTATTAACTCACCATTGCTACTAACCATTAGCTGTATTGGTTTTGGCGGCACATTCATGGGGACAAGTTCTTTGGTCATGCCGCTGGCAAGAAAAATAAGGGCACCAAAAAATATTAACCTTCTTGGCCTCGTTACGCTGACTTATGGGGTTGGGCAGATCGTCGGTCCATTAATTGTCAGTGCCTTCCAGAGCAATAAAAATGGAATGACCTATTCCATATTATTGGGTGCAGTCTCGTTATTTATCGCAGCAGGGATTAGCTATTTACAATACAGTAAAGTTAAATATTCAGACAGTTGGAGCAAAGAATGAAAAAAATGACAGTGGCTATACTGGGTATGGGACCGCGTGGTTTAAGTATTCTGGAAAGGATTTGTGCCCTGCATACAGAGTATGCGATTAATGAACACATGCAGATTATTATTATTGATAAAAATGCCATGGGTGTGGGAGCGCATAGTTTGTCTCAGCCCGATCATTTATTAGTTAATACTGTTGCCTGTCAAATAACATTGTTTGGCGATGCGACCGTAAAAAATGCCGGCCCTTTTCGCCCGGGCCCATGTTTTCATCAATGGGCTAACAATCAGGGTTATCGCAAAGTGGGTGATCGCTATATAAAAAGCGAAACAGGTAGAGCTATTGATGCAAATGATTACTTGCCTCGTCGCCTACTGGGAGAATATTTGAATTGGGCGTATGAGAGAATACTAAAAAATCTGCCAGCCAGTCTGACGGTAACACAAGTAAATCAGCAGGCAACTAATCTTTTTATTCAGCAAGATAAACAATCAGCCATCGTTTTAGAAGATAATCAGAGGATTGTTGCTGACTTTGTCTATTTGACAACCGGCCATGGCGACAATATGAAAACGTTGGAAGATCATTATGTCGAAAAATTTATTGCCAGCAGTAATAAGCAAAATGAACTGCTGGAATATTATTCCACGCCTTATCCGGTTGATAGGTTAAATAATATTCACTCCCGAGCTAAGGTTATCGTCCAGGGCATTGGGTTGACAGCTTATGATGTTATTTCTCAATTAACACTGGGACGTGGTGGACGGTTTGTGACAGACAATGGGATGCTTCGCTATCACCCTAGTGGCAATGAACCTGATATTTTTATTTATTCCAGACAGGCTCTGCCTTTCAGCAGTCGCGGCATGAATCAAAAAGGTGTTGCCGGTCAATACCGACCACGATTCTTAACTTCAGCCGCAATTAATGAATTTCGTGTCCAGAATTTAATTCATAATGCCACATCAAAAATAAATTTCATCGAACAAATTTTTCCGTTGCTGCATAAAGAAATGTGCTACGTCTATCGATCTACTCTGGAGGGGAAGTGGCAGGAACCCACGACATACGTTGCTGATGAGCATGATGCCGCGATTATCGATAGCATACTTTATCCTCATCGCCATCAGGAACATGCCTGCCTGGAAGAATATAGCCAATGGTTTATTGATTTTTTACGCGATGACTTGCATGAGTCTGACAAAGGCAACGTCAAGGGCCCAGTTAAAGCGGCGACCGACATTATTCGTGACGTAAGAGATATTTTGCGAGGGGCTATCGATAATTGCGGACTTGACGCGAAATCGCATCAATACTTCATTGAGCAGATCAATCCTGTCTTTAATCGTATTGCCGTAGGTCCGCCGAAATTGCGTAATGAACAACTGTTGGCATTAATGCATGCCAACATAGTTCGTCTGGCAGGAGGAAAGGATTCCCGGTTAATGATGAATGAATATGAGGGTAAGTTCGAGGTTCATTCTGAATTTAAAGATGAGAGTAGCGTAGTGAAAGCTGATGTGTTGATAAAAGCCAAAATTGCTAACTTTTCGCCGTTGCACGACGTTTCAACGTTGATGAGGAATATGACTATCAACGGCATTGTTCGTCCCTTTATGAACGATGGTTATCATCCAGGCGGGCTGGATATTGATATCAATCAGCATCCGATTAACTGCCTTGGGGAAACGCAAGAATCGATTTGGGTGTTAGGCAATCCAGCGGAAGGGGCTAATTTTTACACTTATGTATTGCCCCGACCCCTTGTCAATTCGAGGTTCCTGGTCGATGCCGGGCGCTGTGTAACCGATATGTATCAACAATTGCACCATCGCAATGTTCAGCATGAGGTTGCCATTAATGCAGGCTGAGCAAATCCAGGCGCACGGTAATCTATGGCAAAATCTGCAATCCTCAATGATTGTGATCTCATTGGGTGTTTTCCTTGCATCCTGTGTGCTTGCCGAAAAATATCCCGTGATGTCGGCTTTTGCACTCGTTGCGTCAATAATGTATATCCTGTTAACTTTTTCATTCTGGTGGAAAAAGTCATCGGCAAGAAGTGGGATCCTCATTTTTATCGCTTCGATGATTTTTCTACTGGCAGCAAACAAGAGTGGGGAACTTAACCTCCTCGCTGTTTTTGTACGATATTCAGACGTCATGTTCTTGCTAGTGGGGATTGCATTACTCCGGCAGGTGATGAACGCGATAAATTTTAACGCTGCGCTGGGGGCATATTTACTTCAGAAAAAACCGTCTCGAGTCACATTGTCCATTACGTTGCTGACCGCTTTTTTAACCTGGCCAATGAGCCTTGGGGCCATTCCTCTCCTGCTTGATAGCCTGAAAAAAGTGGTTCAACCGAAGTTTAACCTGGCGAAGATTGTCACCCGTACGGTATGTATCACGATGGTTTTAATGCCGACGACTATTGGTGCGGCGGCGGTATGGGCAGCTATGCCGGATATCCCTCATGTTCCGGCGATGCTGGTCGGCATTCCCCTGTTTTTATTCAGTATCCTGTTAAACCAGAAATCGCGTGTCCAACTGGTTGTCGAAGATAGCCATACGGTTTCTGACCGCGGCAATATGACCTCCATTATTGCTTTTATCGGCTTGTTTTGGGGAAGCTTTATTCTATCGTTGAGCGTGCTGGGGTTGAATCCTTTGCAGAGCATCACCTTCACGGCAGTTGTTCTTTTTATCGTCAGCCATTTTGTGAATCGCAAAAAGCAGTGGGCACAACAACTGTCTGAATCTGCTCAGGGGATCTCCGGAGAAGTGGTATTACTCCTGGCATGTAGCCTATTAACATCGGTATGTATGATGTTATTTGCAAACATCCCGCAAGGCATTACAGCGTTTGTTAGCGGTCTTACAACTTTTCAGTGCTATGCCATTATTTTATTTGTTCTGCCCTTGCCTGGTATCCTTGGTATTCATCCCCTAATTATATTTAGTGTGTCGTGGTCGATTTTTTCCGACTATCTTTCCGGCAGCGTGGTGGATTATCAGATTTGGATTTGCCTTTTTATTGCTACGCAACTGTTATCTCCGGTATCGATAAACGCAATTTTTGCTGCCAACAGCCTTAATGTTTCTCCCGGCAGAACCAGTTTCCAGATGCATTATGGTTATGTTCTGCTGTTTAACCTGTTTGCGCTTAGCTACCTCGGCGCATTATCCACAATCATTTAGTTTACAGGAGTTGTTATGCCCTACGTAAATATTAAGATCACTAAAGAAGGTGTGACCGATAAACAAAAGAAACAGCTGATGGAAGGCGCGACTCAGCTACTGGTGGATGTGCTTAATAAAAACCCTGCTACAACCATTGTGGTTATTGACGAAGTCGATACCGATAACTGGGGGATTGGCGGCGTACCGGTGACCGAGTTGCGTAAAAAAAGTCAGTAATAGTGAATGTGATGGCGGGGAACGTGCGTTCCTCGCCTGATATCCGCAGTCATCGTGTTTTGCCCTGGATGCAGGTAATGATATTGGCCCTTGCCGGTGTCATAAGCTGAGAAAAATAACCAACATACATTATTGTCTCTTTTCTGAGGATGTCATATATGCATGCTTATCATCATATACGTTTGGGTAATACCTCGATTAATGTTAAAAAAAGCTTTGATGAGTTGCTACCTGATCCCTGGCTTAAAGCTGAAGATGGAAAATTTCGTTTTCGAAGTTATCTTCAGGCAAAGGCAGGGTGTGAAAAATATTTTAGTTTGTGCGAGGCCGGAGTTTTCTTTCAGTCTGAAAAACTTAATACATATTCAGGTGGCATTAGCAGAAAGTATCCAGCAATAAAACAGGATGTTGCCGAAGAAATTATGAATCTGGTATTCCGCAAATTACTGCCATTGCTACCGAAGGATAACTATAACGTTGGTATTCATCAAATAAGAATTACAACACATGATCGACAACCGGGCTATCCTGCTCCGGAAGGTATTCATCAGGATGGCTTCAAGTTCATTGCCGTCTATTGCAGCGAAATGGAAAATATCGCCGGTGGGGATACCACGTTAATCCCTCATCACGACGGCGGAAATGACGCAACAACCTTCAAAATTCTGGCGGGGGAGGCGATCATTTTCAATGATGTTAATTATCTGCATTATACCGCACCAGTGGTACCGTTGTTGCCCGGGAAAGGATTTCGGGATGTGTTTGTCATTACGTTTGATATCGAGAGTGAAAAATAATGAACATCTTACTGTGCCCACCCAAAATTCTTTTACAACACTCGCCAAACGCCTGGCATGAACTCCAGCAATCAACGCCGTTAGTGATAGCCACCTGCGCCAGTCAAAAAGCGCCGATTTTGCATCATATGGGGAATGATTTTACTTTTCTGTTTTATGAAAACTTTAACGATAATCCCCTGGTAGAACTGGATATTTATCATTATGCACGTTCGAACAACGCCAGCGGTATTTACTTCCTGGCTGAAATTGATGTGCTCAGAGCGGCAAGGATCAGCGATCGTTTAGGTTTAACGCAGGGGCGTGAGAATGCGGCGATCCTGTTTCGCGATAAGTTTCTGATGAAATCCCGTGTGCAGCAATATCAGTTGCCGATTCCAGCGATGGCTCGCGTGGGAAATGCGACGGCAATGGCCTCATTTATTGCGCAACAAGGATATCCCTGCGTGATAAAACCAAATGATGGACGTGGATCTCTGGGGGTGGTGGTTTTAAAAAATGAAGGTCAGTTATTTAAATATCTGGCGCAGATGAAATCCTCTGAATACCATAATCTATTAATCGAGAAGTTTATCGAAGGTGAGGCTTATCAGATCAACGCGTTGTATCTGCAGGGGAAACCCATATTTATTTCCGCCTCTCGGGCCACGGTATCTTGTCTTGATTTTCTATCAGGGCAAACCTTAGGGTTGGTCATGGAAGATGATAATTCGCTACACCAGAAGTTGATTGACTATACAAAATACCTTGCGAAAGAAGTCTTCCCTATTGAGAAAAACACCTTACTTCATCTTGAGGTATTTGTGGATCAGGGCGGTAATATTATTTTCGGCGAGCTTGCCTGCCGGTTAGGCGGATGTTTCGTTAATGAAGAATTAGGTGCGGCGTTTGGCCTCGATCCGCGTATGACATGGCTCAAGGCCTGTCTGAGCGAAACGTATCCGCGGGATTTAGCGCAAAGAACACCTGTTATCCGGGTTGGACAACTGAATGTGCCGCCTTCTCAAGGAACCTTACAGGCTATTGCGGATAAATGTCCGTTACCTTTTGTGATCAATTATCGGGCTACAGGTGTTGTCGGACGTCATTACGATGTGATGAAACTGACGAATGGTGAGATTGTCAGTGCTATTGTTGAAGGTGAGTCCAGTCGCGAAATTGAGGAACATCTTGCGATACTAACGCAATGGGTGAGCGATAATACGCATTGGGTTAAAGATACGGTGCACTGAATATATTTATGACGTTGCTGGCGAAAATTATTGTTATCTGAACAACCGGCCTGGAGAGGTACTGGATGAGAGTATTGGCAGGTATTATCCTCTGTTTTCTCGTCGGGCAGGGATTCACTTTCTGTAACGTTCCGCTGGGCATGATGTTTGGTGCCCTTTTTACCGTGCTTATGCTTAAACGTATTGGGTTCTCCGTATCCTCAATGCCGGGGAGTATCACGGTTATCCAGCTTTCTCTCGGAATCTCGATAGGGATTATGTTCAGAGATTTTTCATATGGCGAACATCGGCAGATAAGCCTTTTGTTTGCTTTGTTATTATTCTGCTTATCTTTACAATTTACCTTGAGTTACTTCTGGTGTGTGCGGCGGTTAGGCTGGAGTAAAGAAGAGGCGCTTTTAGGTGCAGTGCCAGGAGCGATGGCGGCGGTACTGGCGTTAGCCTCCCATATTAAGACGCCGCCACAAAAGATTGTGATCTCGCATTCTCTGCGTCTCATTACCCTGACGTTTCTGGCCGGGTATATCACCCGTGGGGCATCTGCAGATATTCTGGCAGCGACTCCAGCCGTTTTTTTCTCCGGGCACAATCTGCTCTGGCTGACCGGAATGGTATTAGCAGGATATATTGCGGGGAAGTTTCTGGAGCGCTTACATTTCCCGGCACCCTTTATGATAACCTCGCTGGTTTGCGCGGCTGTATTGCACCCATTATCCTCACAACCGCTAATTTTCCCCGATCTCTTTAACCAGATTAGCATGGTGTTGATGGGGATCTTGCTGGGGCATCATTTTACGACTTATTCGATGGCTGAATTTAGTCGTCATCTTTGGTCTTCGGTACAGCTTGTTCTGATTGGACTGGGGGTGACGATAATCATGGCATCTATCTCGGCGCGCTTGCTGGATTATCCCTTCCCGGTGTTGATGCTCTCCTGGGTTCCCGGCAGCGTGGAGTCGATGTCATTTGCCGCGCTGGCGTTAAAAGCGGATGCGAGCTTTGTTATGGCGAATCATATTATTCGTATGCTTCTCATTCATACCGTTCCTGCATTGGTTTTCTTTCGCAAAAGACAGATGAAAGTGGATTAATGTCTTCCTTGAAGAGCAAGGCATTGTTGTGGCCCCGACACTGTCGTGAATGAAGTGCTGGCCCGACTGGAAACCATTCTGGCCTGATGCTTTAGTATGCACAATGATCAACGCCACAATAGCAAAAAAACCCGCTCAGTTTCCTGAGCAGGGTTTTCTAAATCTGGCTCCTCTGACTGGACTCGAACCAGTGACATACGGATTAACAGTCCGCCGTTCTACCGACTGAACTACAGAGGAATCGTTGTGGAGGCTAATCTTAGCGGCGAAATTTTTTTTGTCAAACCCCATTTTCCTGAATAACGCTCAATTGATGCTTCTCTCGACAGTTTGTTGCATTTGCAGACATTTTAAATGGAAAAAACTTTGCAGCTTTCTTGATTCTCCCTCATCATTTGAAATGAGGTTTCAACTTTCTTCTTTAAGGTCCACTTTGAACGTCTCCGCAGCCTTACGCCAGGTCGCATCCCGCACGCCCTGGTATGCCAAACGCAAGAGTTATAAGGTTCTCTTTTGGCGCGAAATCACTCCGCTTGCCGTGCCTATTTTTCTGGAAAACACCTGCGTGCTATTGATGGGTGTCCTGAGTACTTTCCTGGTGAGCTGGTTGGGAAAAGAGGCGATGGCTGGTGTTGGACTCGCCGATAGTTTCAACATGGTCATCATGGCATTTTTCGCCGCTATCGATCTGGGTACCACGGTGGTAGTTGCCTTTAGCCTGGGAAAACGAGATCGTCGCCGGGCCAGAGCTGCTGCCCGGCAATCGTTGGTGATTATGACGATTTTTGCTACCGTGCTGGCAGCGGTCATTCACTATTTTGGTGAACAAATTATTGACGTTGTCGCAGGTGAAGCGACGCCCGATGTAAAAGCTCTGGCACTCACCTACCTGGAGCTGACGGTGCTCAGCTACCCGGCGGCAGCGATTGCGTTAATCGGTAGTGGTGCCCTACGCGGTGCGGGTAATACAAAAATACCGCTGTTGATTAACGGTGGTATGAACATTCTGAATATCATTATCAGTAGCATCCTGATCTACGGCGTATTTTCCTGGCAAGGGCTGGGGTTCGTCGGTGCTGGACTGGGGCTGACAATCTCGCGCTACATTGGCGCAATTGCCATCATCTGGGTTCTGATGATTGGGTTTAACCCAGCGCTGCGTATTCCCTTCAAAAGCTATTTTAAACCACTCAACCTCGCCATTATCTGGGAGGTGATGGGGATCGGCATTCCGGCCAGTATCGAATCAGTGTTGTTTAACGGCGGCAAGCTGTTAACGCAGATGTTTGTTTCAGGCATGGGGACCAGTGTGATTGCCGGGAACTTCATTGCCTTTTCTATTGCCGCACTCATTAACCTGCCGGGGAACGCTTTAGGCTCTGCCTCGACAATTATTACCGGCAGACGTTTGGGAAATGGTCAGATTGCCCAAGCCGAAATCCAGTTACGGCATGTATTCTGGCTGTCGACCATCGGTTTAACTGCCATCGCCTGGCTGACCGCCCCTTTTGCCGGCGTTATGGCCTCGTTTTACACCCATGATCAGGACGTAAAAGAGGTCATAGTCATTCTGATTTGGCTCAATGCGGCATTTATGCCGATATGGGCGGCCTCCTGGGTATTACCTGCTGGGTTTAAAGGCGCACGCGATGCCCGCTTTGCGATGTGGGTATCTATGTTGGGTATGTGGGGCTGTCGCGTAGTGGCGGGTTACACCCTGGGAATTGTATTAGGATGGGGGGTAGTGGGCGTCTGGTTAGGGATGTTCTTCGACTGGGCCGTACGCGCCGCATTATTTTACTGGCGTATGGTGACAGGCCGTTGGTTGTGGAAATATCCACGTCCCGAACGTGAAAAGTGTATAAAACAACCCGTTGCGCCTGAATAAACGACGAAATGGGGAATATTTCAGCAAACGATCGAATTTATCGATTCAAGCTTTGACAACGCTGAGTGGCATCGCTAATATTCGCCTCGTTCACACGATTCCTCTGTAGTTCAGTCGGTAGAACGGCGGACTGTTAATCCGTATGTCACTGGTTCGAGTCCAGTCAGAGGAGCCAAATTTAAGAAGCCTGCTTAGGAAACTAAGCAGGCTTTTTGCTTTTTCTTTTTCATCGTCAAAGGCATCCACCTATTGAGCAGGTGGATGCTTGATATCAGAACTGATAGCTGGCGGTAACGCTGACGTTGCGTGGTTCGCCATAAACAATAGAGCCGTCGATATTAGTGTCGTAGGTTTTATCGAACAGGTTGTTGAGATTGCCCTGCACCGAGAAGTTTTTCGTCACCTGATAGCGAGTGAATAAATCTACCAGGGCGTAGCTTCCCTGTTCTGCGCGGAATGTGCCGTAGGGGGTGACCGTATCGCTGTAAACGCGATTCTGCCAGTTAACACCACCACCCACGGTCAGTTCTGGCATCGCTGGCAGGCGATAACGGGTAAACAGTTTTACCGTCGTACGCGGCAGGTTCGGGTTTACCGCATTACCGTCATTGTCTTCAGCAACATAGCGTGTTGCGCCGAACGTCATTTGCCAGTTATCGGTGATCGCGCCGTTGATTTCGAACTCGACTCCTTTGCTGACTGTACCATCTACTGCTTTATAAGCCGTGTCTCCGTTACTGCCGGCAATAGGTACACCGGTTGATTGTCCCACATTATCCTGTTCAATGCGGAATACTGCGAGGGTGGTGGTTAACCGGCTGTTCATCCAGTCTGACTTCAGGCCAACCTCATAGTTGTTGCCCGTAATCGGTGAGAGATATTGACCGGAACTGTCGCGTTTGTTTTGCGGCTGGAAGATAGAAGTATAGCTGGCATAGGTTGACCAGTTATCGTCAATGTCATACACCAGACCTGCATATGGCGTGGTGTGGTTTTGCTCCATGCTGTAGGTCAGTGTGTCGATACGCCAGTTGGTATAGCGCGCGCCGACAATCAAATGCAGCGGGTCGGCCAGTGAAATACGCGTGGCGGCGTAGAGCGATTTCATGTGCGTGGTATCATCCTGGGCTAATGACTGCGGGTTCCAGTTGGTTTCCGGGAGGTTACCATCGAACGTATAGAAGCTGCCTGTCTCGTTGGGGAAGACGTTCGCCCATGAACTTTCGTAACGGTTATTCTGCTTACTATAACTGCCGCCCAGCATCAGATTATGCTGACGACCAAACAGGTCGTAGCCGCCGTCGGCGAAGAGGTCGATGGCATCGACTTTACGTTTGCCGCTGTTCCAGCCGGTACCGCCCACGTAGTCATAACCTGGACCATAATTAGAATATGGACCCACCAGCGAGCCATCGGCTTTGTTGACGTACGCATCGATGTACATCATTTTGCTGTCAAACTTAACCTCGGAGTGGGTGGCGTTCAGGGTTGCCTGCCAGGTATCGGCAAAACGTTGTTTGAGGGTGACAAACACTTTGTTGAAGTCTTTATCGTTGTAGGCCCAGTCCGGGGCAGTGCTACGCGAGCGGTCATAGCTGTTTTTACTGCCATCGGTATTCCAGCGCGGCAATCCTCCCCAGGTTGGGCTGTTGATATCAATCTGCTGGTATTCGTAACCTGCAGACAGGCTGGTGGTGTCACCCAGATCGGCATCGACAATCCCGGAGAAGAACATTTTCTCGCTGTTGTAGCGATCAAGCCATGAGTCATTATTCTGGTAGCCTGCCACGATGCGGCCGCGTACGTTACCGTCCGGCGTCAGAGGACTTTGTAAATCAGTAACATAACGCTGTTTATTCCAGCTACCGTATTCTGCTGAAACATTACCGGTAAACTCACGGCTGGTGGCATGTTTGCGGATCATATTGATGGTGGCGGAAGGGTTGCCGGTCCCGGTCATTAGCCCGTTAGCTCCACGGACAACCTCAACACGCTCAAATAAGGCCGTGTCGGAAAGCGCGTCGCCGAGATTCCAGCGGGATTCAAAATAGGTCGGAATACCATCGACCATGTAGTTATCAATCTCAAATCCGCGGGAGTAGTAACTATTGCGATCGGAATCGGCCTGGCTTTTACTGATCCCCAGCGTGTTGTCCATTACGTCGCCCAGCGTTTGCAGTTGCTGATCCTCCATCCGCTGCTGGCTAACAATACTGACCGATTGCGGAATATCGCGCTGCGTCATCTGCATTTTCGTACCCGCAGTCGTCGACTTTACGCTGTAATCCTGTTCCTCGCTGGAGGCGGTTGAAGTGGAACCCTCAACGATAACCGTCTCTTCCGTCGGGGCCGCCTGGCTGGTAGCAGGCAATAGCGCTAACGTGATGCAGGCGGCCAGTAAGGAGGGCGCACGTGCTGGCTGACGCTGATTATTCCCAGTGTTTGTTGTGAAAGACATCGAAAAGCCCTTGATAATTATTAATATTAAGTTCGAATCACCCGTAACGGTGATGAACCCTTTGGTTGTAAATAATTAAATGCGCATGCAAATACAAATGCGAAATATACGCATTAACATTCAATGTGTAAACAGGTGCTTCATTACAAATGAAATATTGTTTCAGTACTATGCTTAAGCAATAGCGTAGGGAAATGGTTATAAGAGCAGCACTGACCAGGGTTTTTGCTTAAAAAATCGAGGGTTAAAGTTGAAAGAGCGTGAGCAACTCGCTCATACTCTATACTCGCAGTGTTACCCGGCGTAGCATGGCATAACGCTTGGGCTGTTAATGAAAAAGGAAAATGTCGTGGCAGAAGAAACTATATTCAGTAAAATTATCCGTCGTGAAATTCCGTCGGATATCGTGTACCAGGATGACCTGGTCACTGCGTTTCGTGATATTTCCCCTCAGGCACCTACGCATATTCTGATCATTCCTAATATCCTGATCCCCACCGTCAACGATGTGACGGCAGAACATGAGCAGGCGCTGGGCCGAATGATTACCGTTGCGGCGAAAATCGCGGAGCAGGAAGGCATCGCTGCGGATGGATACCGTTTAATCATGAATACCAACCGTCACGGCGGCCAGGAGGTGTATCACATTCATATGCACCTGTTGGGTGGACGTGCGCTTGGTCCAATGCTTGCACATAAAGGTCTTTAAGCATGACCAGAGGATGCATTGCACTTTCACTGGGCTTGCTGTTGCTGGCAGGCTGTCGCTCACACCCTGAAATTCCGGTCAGTGATGAACAGTCTCTGGTGATGGAATCAACGATTCTGGCGGCGGGCATCACCGCAGAACAGCCCGTGTTAACCACGTCTGATATTCAGGCCTCAGCATCCTCGCGACTCTATAACGAAAGACAAGAATCCGTCACCGTGCATTATCGGTTTTACTGGTATGACGCCAGAGGATTGGAGATGCACCCTCTGGAAGCGCCACGCAGCGTGACTATCCCGGCTCATTCGTCGGTAACACTGTACGGCAGCGCCAATTATCTGGGGGCGCACAAGGTTAGACTTTATCTATATTTGTAAGGGGTGAATCTTGATGATCAAAATGAATCGCTACGCATTGCTTGCCGCGCTGGCGATGTTTCTCTCTGGTTGTGTGGCTCAACGTGAACCCGCGCCGGTAGAGGAAGTGAAGCCGGTGCCGGAACAGCCCGCGCAGCCGCAACAGCCGGTGCCTGTAGTACCAACGGTGCCAAGCATACCGCAGCAGCCGGGTCCGATCGAACACGAGGACCAAACGGCGCAGCCAACACCGCGCCAACGTCACTACGACTGGAACAGCGCAATGCAGCCGATGGTGGGTAAAATGCTGCAAGCCGATGGCGTGAAAGCGGGTGGCGTTCTGCTGGTTGATAGCGTGAATAACCGTACCAACGGTTCGTTGAACGCTGGTGAAGCGACTGAAACCTTACGTAACGCGCTGGCGAATAACGGCAAATTTACCCTGGTTTCCGCCCAGCAACTGGCTGTCGCCAAGCAGCAGTTAGGTCTGTCGCCGAACGATAGCCTGGGAACACGTAGCAAAGCGATTGGTATTGCCCGTAACGTTGGTGCGCAGTATGTGCTCTATTCCAGCGCATCTGGCAACGTCAATTCGCCGGCACTGCAAATGCAATTAATGCTGGTACAAACTGGCGAGATAATCTGGTCAGGTAAAGGTGCCGTTCAGCAACAATAACAGACTGACGCGCGATGAAGTTCTGTCGCGCTACTTTCCACAGTATTATCCCGTCGTAGCCAGCCACCGCGGCTTGAGCGGCGGGAGCTGCATTATCGAATATCGGACCCACCGTTTAGTGCTGCGCTGTCATCACGACCCCGACGCGCCGGAATCGCATTTTCTACGCCAATATCATGCGTTAAAACACCTACCGGAAAATCTTGCGCCCCGACCACGTTTTTATACGCGTGGGTGGATGGCAGTCGACTTTTTTCACGGTAAGGTAGAATCCAGATTACCGGACGCCGACGAACTTGCTGGCTTATTGTATTATCTGCATCAGCAACCCCGACTGGGCTGGCGAATCAGTCTGCTGCCGTTACTCGAGCAGTACTGGCAGTACGCGGATCCGGCGCGTCGTACACCACATTGGTTACGAACGCTGAAGCGGCTAAGAAAAAGCGGTGAGCCCCGACCTTTTCGGCTGGGACCGCTGCATATGGATGTCCATGGTGACAACATTGTGCGCGCGCCGTCAGGGTTGCGGCTGATTGACTGGGAATATGCCGGAGACGGTGATATCGCTCTTGAGCTGGCGGCGGTGTGGGTCAGTGATGAACTCCAGCACCAACAGCTGGTCAGCGCCTATGCCCGACGGGCGCGTATTGAGCCAACCGTTTTGTGGCGACAGGTCAGGCGATGGCGACCCTGGATCATCATGCTAAAAGCGGGGTGGTTTGAGTATCGCTGGCGACAAACCGGCGATCAACAATTTATCAGGCTGGCCGATGAAACCTGGCGGCAGCTAACAGTGAAAGGATGAGGAGAGCAGTGTGGGCCCAGTAATGTTGGATGTCGAAGGGTATGAGCTGGACGCTGAAGAGCGGGAGATTCTGGCGCATCCGCTGGTAGGTGGGTTGATTCTCTTTACCCGAAATTATCATGACCCGGAACAGTTGCGTGAGTTAGTGCGTCAGATCCGTACCGCGTCGCGTAACCATTTGGTCGTGGCGGTTGATCAGGAAGGCGGACGCGTACAGCGTTTTCGCGAAGGTTTTACCCGCTTGCCTGCGGCTCAATCCTTTGCCGCTCTACACGGTCTGGAAGAGGGCGGCAAACTGGCTCAGGACGCCGGGTGGCTGATGGCCAGCGAAATGATCGCCATGGATATTGATATTAGCTTTGCCCCGGTTCTGGACGTGGGACATATCAGTGCAGCGATTGGTGAGCGCTCTTACCATGCCGAACCGCTGAAAGCGTTGGCGATGGCGACCCGTTTCATTGACGGTATGCATGCCGCTGGCATGAAGACCACCGGTAAACATTTCCCCGGGCATGGGGCGGTGACGGCAGATTCGCACAAAGAAACGCCAACCGATCCGCGCGCAGAAGCCGAGATTCGTGCGAAAGATATGTCCGTATTTCAGACGTTAATTACGCAAAACAAACTCGATGCCATTATGCCTGCGCACGTTATCTACAGTGACGTTGATCCGCGTCCGGCGAGTGGTTCGCCTCACTGGTTGAAAACGGTACTGCGTCAGGAGCTGGGCTTCGACGGCGTTATTTTCTCTGACGATCTGTCGATGGAAGGTGCGGCGATTATGGGAAGCTACGCCGAGCGTGGGCAGGCATCGCTGGATGCTGGTTGCGATATGATCCTGGTCTGCAATAATCGTAAGGGAGCGGTCAGTGTTTTAGATAATCTGTCGCCGATCAATGCAGAACGTGTTACACGTTTGTATCATAAAGGTTCATTTTCACGTCAGGAACTGATGGACTCGACACGCTGGAAGACGGTAAGCGCCCAGCTCAACCAGCTGCATGAGCGCTGGCAGGAAGAGAAAGCAGGTCATTAACGCACGATTGGCGAGGATGCGATGATTATCTATTTACACGGTTTTGACTCTAATAGTCCGGGCAACCACGAGAAGGTGTTGCAGCTGCAATTTATCGACCCGGATGTCAGGCTGATTAGCTACAGTACGCGGCATCCTAAACATGATATGCAGCATCTGCTGAAAGAAGTGGACAAAATGCTGCAGCTTAATGTGGACGACCGTCCGCTGATTTGTGGCGTCGGGCTGGGGGGATATTGGGCAGAACGTATTGGTTTCCTGTGTGATATTCGTCAGGTGGTCTTCAATCCTAACCTGTTCCCGTATGAGAATATGGAAGGGAAAATCGACAGACCTGAAGAGTATGCTGACATTGCGACAAAATGCGTGACCAACTTTCGTGAAAAGAACCGCGATCGCTGCCTGGTGATCCTCTCTCGTCATGATGAAGCTCTGAACAGTCAGCGCTCGTCAGAAGAGCTGCATCACTTTTATGAGATCGTCTGGGACGAAGAGCAGACGCATAAGTTTAAAAATATCTCCCCACATTTGCAGCGCATTAAGGCGTTCAAGACATTAGGCTAAGCCTGATGAGCGTGTAAAAAACCAGCTTTCGGGCTGGTTTTTTTTGTCCTTAACCTTCGGGTTGTCTATCTTTTCAGCATCAAAACTTGATGCACATCAATTTTGGTATGACCAATGCACCGTTCGTGTTATTCTCACTCTCGAAGGACATTTTCATTATCGTAACTTGTTGTTAATTAAAGGCTATGCCAATAACTTTTAATTAACAATTGGTTAATAAATTTGAGGGGGTCACGTTGACTACACCATTGAAAAGGATCGTGATTGTCGGCGGCGGTGCTGGCGGACTGGAAATGGCGACGCAGCTGGGTAAAAAGCTGGGGCGTAAGAAAAAGGCCAAAATTACGCTGGTGGACAGAAACCACAGCCATTTATGGAAACCGTTACTGCATGAAGTGGCGACCGGTTCTCTGGATGAAGGTGTGGATGCGCTGAGCTATCTGGCGCATGCCCGTAACCATGGCTTCCAGTTCCAGTTGGGCTCGGTGGTTGATATCGATCGCGAAGCGAAGACCATTACTATCGCTGAGCTGCGCGATGAGAAGGGCGATCTGCTGGTTCCTGAGCGTAAAGTACCGTATGACACGCTGGTGATGGCGCTGGGCAGTACGTCCAACGATTTCAACACGCCGGGCGTCAAAGAGAACTGTATTTTCCTGGATAACCCGCATCAGGCGCGTCGTTTCCACCAGGAGATGCTGAATCTGTTCCTCAAGTATTCCGCGAATCTGGGCGCTAACGGTAAAGTGAATATTGCCATTGTCGGCGGCGGCGCGACGGGGGTTGAACTCTCCGCGGAACTGCACAATGCGGTTAAACAGCTGCACAGCTATGGCTATAAAGGGCTGACCAATGACGCGCTGAACGTTACGCTGGTTGAAGCCGGTGAGCGTATCCTGCCTGCATTGCCGCCGCGAATTTCCAGTGCCGCGCACAATGAGTTAACCAAACTGGGCGTACGCGTACTGACTCAGACGATGGTTACCAGCGCTGATGAAGGTGGGTTGCATACCAAAGATGGCGAATACATTGAGGCCGACCTGATGGTGTGGGCCGCAGGGATCAAAGCGCCAGACTTTATGAAGGATATTGGCGGTCTGGAAACGAACCGCATTAACCAACTGGTGGTTGAGCCGACGCTGCAAAGCACACGCGATCCTGACGTGTATGCGATTGGCGATTGCGCTTCCTGCGCGCGTCCGGAAGGTGGTTTTGTGCCGCCGCGCGCTCAGGCTGCGCACCAGATGGCGACCTGCGCGATGAACAATATCCTGGCGCAGATGAACGGCAAACCGTTGAAAGCGTATCAGTACAAAGATCACGGTTCTCTGGTCTCGCTGTCTAACTTCTCTACCGTCGGTAGTCTGATGGGTAACCTGACGCGCGGTTCAATGATGGTAGAAGGCCGTATTGCGCGCTTTGTCTACATCTCACTGTATCGTATGCATCAGATTGCGCTGCATGGTTACTTCAAAACCGGCCTGATGATGCTGGTCGGCAGTATTAACCGGGTGATTCGCCCGCGTCTGAAACTGCATTAATATTGACCTGAGGCGTCGGACGATTTCACGCATCCGACGCCTTCCTTCAGAGTTCTCCGAATCATCCTGCTTTATCCCTGCCTTCCGCTATTTTCATCCGTAATCTGATTGGCATTCCTTACCTTCTGTTGCAAAGTTGTTGCTAATAGCAAAAAAGGAGGAAGTCCCGTGAATAAATCAATGTTGGCGGGTATAGGGATTGGCGTAGCTGCTGCGCTGGGTGTTGCAGCGGTGGCCAGTCTTAACGTTTTCGAGCGTGGCCCACAGTATGCACAAGTTGTCTCTGCAACACCGATTAAAGAGTCGGTAAAAACGCCACGCCAGGAGTGTCGGAACGTGACGGTCACGCACCGTAAGCCGGTGCAAGATGAAAACCGTATCGCGGGCTCTGTACTGGGTGCCGTTGCTGGCGGCGTTATCGGCCATCAGTTTGGTGGCGGACGCGGTAAAGATATTGCCACCGTGGCGGGAGCGTTAGGCGGCGGTTATGCCGGTAACCAGATCCAGGGTTCGATGCAGGAAAACGATACGTACACCACCACGCAGCAGCGCTGTAAAACGGTGTATGACAAATCAGAAAAAATGCTGGGCTACGACGTGACGTACAAAATTGGCGATCAGCAGGGGAAAATTCGTATGGATAAGGACCCCGGCGCGCAAATTCCGTTGGATAACAACGGACAGTTGGTACTGAATAACAAAGCGTAAAATAGCATTATCCTGAACATTAGCCCCCCATTCGCTCAGGCTGGGGGGCTTTTTTTATCAGAAGGTTAAGGCGTAGTTCAGACCAAAGGTACGTCCCCGGCCCTTGTATTCATACAGTGACGGGCTGCCATAAGTTGGGCTGTACAGCAGTGGCGCACGTTGTCCCCATAGCGTGGTGTACTCCTCATTCAGCAGGTTTTCCACGCTGAAGGTCAGTTTACCTAACGGGAGCTGGTAGCTGCCGATAAAGTCCATGGTGTTATAGCCGTCCAGCTTATTGCCACTGGCGTCGCTCAGATCAAATGTTTGCTGGCTCTGTACGCGCAACGACCACGGTTCAGGCGCCCAGCCGACCCATGCGGTTGCTTTAGATGGCGAAGCCAGAGTGACATCCCATTTCTGCCATTTACCGTTTTGTTTCACTTCGGATTTAATGACGTTGAAGTTGCTGCCCAGACTCCAGTCGGTATCGGCGATGAAATAATCTACCGCGCCTTCCAGACCATAAATCCGGCGATCGTCGGGTTGTACGTTTATGGTCATATCACTGCGGTTGATAACGATCGATTTATCCGAAGTGGAGTAATAAGCAGCCAGTTGCGTACGCAGGTTATCGCCCGTGTAACGCCATCCCAGTTCGTACGAGTTAACTTTAATCCCCTCCAGACGTGAATCCGCCACGTTGACGCTGCGCTGGAGCTGGTAATGATCGCCAACCAGAGAATAGGTGCCGTTACCGTAATATTTCCCCGGGTCCGGAAGCTCCACGCCCTGAGAGAAGTTAAACCAGGTTTGCTGGCGCTCAGTCAGGTGGGCGAGGATCCCGGCGTTAAACAGGAAGTTATCGTAATCGGTTTTGCCGCCCGGAATGGTATCGGCGGAGTTTGCAACGCCGGTCGCGATGCCCTGCTGTTGGGCATAGCCAACGAAATCATCAACCCTGTTTTCGGTCCATTGATAGCGCACGCCGCCGCTGAGGGTAAAGATGTCGTTTATGTCATAGCTATTTTGCAGGAAAGGCGCGAAGTTGGTGATGCTGTAACCAGGATAACGTCCGGTAGTATAGGCGGTACGGTTGTCCATGCCGCCGGAGGGCAGAGAGTAAGCCAGATCGAAGAATTTCTGATTGGAGTCGAAGGTTTCATGATCGGCATCGATGCCCCATGTCAATTCCCAGTCATTCATCACCTGGCTGTTGAGGGTGATTTTTGCGCCAAACTGGTCGGTATCCTGCTGTGAGGCGGAGAAACTGGTGACCTTGCCTTTGCTCAATGTGGGGAAGGGGTAGAACTTAAGGGATTCGTCGCGGTAATAGATTTGACTGACCAGGTTCTGACCAAAGAAATCTGCATCTGAATATTGCAGGCTGATCAGATGGCGCTCGGTGCCGGGAATACGATCGGAGTTCAGTCCGCTGCTGGTATACGCTTTACCGTTTCCGGTCACGGCGGACATGTTCTCGCCGAGATCCAGCCCGTAATCGTCATCCCCCTGGCTCTTGTAATACTGGGTAACCAGTTGCAATTGACGGTTGTCATCCAGCTCAATCGTCCCGGTGCCCATCACGTCCAGACGATCGGAATGCTGCAGGCCGGTTTGGGTGTTATCCAGCAGCAGAGCATCGTGGTTGCCATCATACCAACCGCCAAACCGTTGATACGCGACGGACATACGACCGGATGCGCGATCGGTTCCTCCGCTCACCGCGGCGGCGACGCGTTCGTCATGATCGTTACTGTTATTAAACCCGCTTTTACTGCCCAGTTCGAGTTCGACTTCACGCTCAGGCTGACCTTTTTTGGTGACGATGTTGATCAAACCGCCGGTACTCCCTCCGCCATACAAGGATGTGGCGCCTGAGATGACTTCAATATGCGCAATATTAAACGGGTCAATGGAGTCAAGTTGCCGGCTGTCGGTGCGGGAAGAATTCAGACGGACGCCGTCTATCAATACGACTATGGCGCGACCGCGCATGTTCATGCCGTAGTTGGTTCGTCCCTGACTGCTGACATCAATTCCGGGGATTAACTGAGCAAGAACATCCTTGAACTCTTTGCCACCCTGAACTTGCTGTTCAATTTCGCTTCCTTCAATAACCCAGGTCGTTTGCGCCATTTCTGCCACGGTGCGTTGGCTACGGTTAGCGCTGACGATGAGATTCTCTTCCTCCGCCGCAATGGCCGGTAGGGTTAAAGATAATAAGAGCGGATTGAGCACCCAGAGACGCTTATGCATTTGTATTCCTTTTAAAAAAGTCGGTCTGTTTTTGTTATTGCGGTAGAGAAACCGATAGTTACATTGGGAAACAGGTGTTAAAACAAATGCGAATATTGCTGATAATAATTGTCGTTATCAATACATTTTTTAAAAAAGATCTGCTAATGCGATGAAAACAATAAGGAATGAAGGGGTATTGGTACAAATAAACCGAGGGCTTTTAGCCCCCGGCAGTGTCATCTGTTCGTGGAAGAGAGAGGAAAGGACTAAGCTTTGATGAGTTCGGGCCACAGCCGCAGGGTGGTATGTGCGATCTGCATCAGTTTCTCAAATGACGCACCTTCACGGGCGCTAATCGACATACCCTGTAAAATGCAGTTCAGATATTCGGCCAGCTTTTGCACGTCGCAGTGGGCCGGAATTTCGTCCCGCTGCTGGCGCTGACGAAGGAACTGGGTGAGCGTCTGTTCCTGCATCGCATGGCGTGATTTCACCGTGTGGGCGATCTCGCGGGAAGAGGCCGCCAGCGTAGCGGACGTATTAATCATAAAACATCCTGCCGGAGTATCTTTACTGGTAAAGCAGGTCGCTATGGCGGTGAAATAGTCTTCCAGTGCGGACTCCAGGCTTTTTTCCTCACAAAACAGCTGGGCTTCGTGTTTCGCCGCAAAGCGCGTGATATAGCGGTCCAGCACGGCACGAAACAACCCTTCCTTGTTGGTAAACTCCGCATACAGCGTGGGCGCTTTGGCACCGGTTGCTTCCACGAGATCGGCGAGCGATGTCGCTTCATATCCGTGCTGCCAGAAGAGTGTCATGGCCTTATCAAGCGCGGCTTCCCTGTCGAACACTTTTGGTCGGCCACGGCTTTTTTTTGCACAACCTGTCGTTTCAGTTGTCATGGCGCCGATGTACCTTAGTTGGGTTTATTGAATAACCATTATAAAAATATTCCCCCCCACACTCCAGCGGATTAGCGATAAAAATAATTTATAGCTATTAGCATGAAAAATAAGGTCTTTATGTTTTATATAACGATCATTATAAAAAAATGTTGACGTGTGACCTGGATCACATCTATGATTTACCTATCGATCGTTAAGTTAATACTTACGACACCCATTCATCTGCAAAAGGTCACTATTATGAAAAACGTAAAAACTCTGTTTGTTGCTGCTGTTCTTAGCTCACTGTCATTTGCAAGCTTTGCCGCTGTTGAAGTTCAGGCCACGCCTGCAGGTCAACAGAAAGTCGGTACTATCTCTGCAAATGCGGGGACGAACTTAGGTTCTCTGGAAGATCAACTGGCGCAGAAAGCGGATGAGATGGGCGCGAAATCGTTCCGTATTACTTCCGTTACCGGTCCTAACACCCTTCACGGGACTGCCGTTATCTACAAATAAGATTTAACCCATCGCAATGCCACTGCGAGTTAAATAAAAAACCCCCGCGGAATAAAATCCAGCGGGGGTTTTTTTATGCGTAACGTTTACATCGGTTGCTGAGCCACGTCGTGATGACGGGTCACATCGACCGGCATGCCTGAGCGAATTTCCATCGCATGTTCCATGACGGCAGGATCCGTTTGCGCCGCATTTTTAAAGGTCTGCATTGCGGCGTTCAACACGATCGGCAGCAGTTGCGGGTCGTCATTGATCTTTTCAGACAGCGGCTGGTGTACTTCCACCAGCCGCACGCCGTTAGGTTCGACAGAGGCTTTGATCGGCGTGTTAATGATATTGACTTTGGTTCCTGGCTTCACTTGACGGAACAGGGTTTCGATATCACCGTCGCGCAGACGAATACAGCCAGAACTGACGCGCATGCCGATGCCAAAATCAGCATTGGTGCCGTGCAGCAGATAAACGCCGCCGTATGCGGCTAAGCGAATCGCGTGATGGCCCATCGGGTTATCTGGCCCGGCAGGGACAACGGCAGGAAGATCGATGCCGTTTGCCTTATAGCGCGCGCGGATGTTTGCCGTAGGCGTCCAGGTGGGGTTGGCGCGTTTATCGGAAATGGTGGTTACCATGGTGGGGGTCAGCGTATCACCGCCTAACTGGCCAATGCCAATAGGATATACGGTCACCGAATTTGTCCCGGGCTGGTAATAATAAAGACGCAGCTCGGCGAGATTGATGACAATGCCTTCGCGTGGTGCATCCGGTAACAGAGTTTGCAATGGGATAGTCAAAACGCTGCCAGGGCGCGGTACGAAAGGATCAACGCCGGGGTTGGCCTGTAGCAGCGCTAAAAAGCCGACGTTGTATTTTTTCGCAATCGCTTCGAGAGAACCGCCATTGTCTTCGACAACGTGAACGGCATTCTGTCCCACCAGGCGGCTTCCCGGCGGCGGCAGCGGCCAGGTGTTTGCCTGAGCCGGAAGTGCTAACGCAAAGGTCGCTGCAAGCGTAAAAAACGCTAACCAGCGAGAGAGTCGTTTATTGTTTAACATCACCATAAATCCATTGTTTTTACGTGGTTTTTATTATGTAAAAGTAAACAGGAATTATGGCCGTTTGCTGTGTCGGGAAGTGCAGGGAAGTGCAAAGAGTTTGTAAATTCAGGCCGGGAGAGCTGTGTGCGCTCCCGGCCTGTTCACTATGCTACGGCATTTTCTTCAAGCTGGCGCATAAACTGGCGTACCCAGTCGATTCGCGTTTTGCGCTCGCCCAGATCCTGCATGAATTTTAGCCGGGTTGGACCGTCCAGACGGAAGTGCTGCGGCTGTTTTTGCAGTAAACCAATCAGCCAGACCGGGTTGACGTGGTTTTTCTCGGCAAACTCAATCGTGCCGCCTTTTTCATTGCCTTCAAGCTTTCTGATGCCAAGTTTCTGCGCCTGTTGGCGTAAGCGGGCAATATCCAGCAACGTACGGGCCGGATCGGGCAACAGACCAAAACGGTCTATCAGCTCGACCTTAATTTCTTCCAGCTCGTTTTCGCCTTTCGCACTGGCAATACGCTTGTAGAACGACAGTCGCGTGTTGACATCGGGAATATAGTCGTCCGGCAGCAATGACGGCATGCGCAGTTCAACTTCGGTTTGCTGGCTGGTGAGATCTTCCAGCGACGGTTCGCGTCCCTCTTTGAGCGCATCGACAGCATTTTCCAGCAGTTCCATATATAGCGAGAAGCCGATGCTTTCCATGGAACCACTCTGATCTTCACCCAGCAGTTCCCCGGCGCCGCGAATTTCGAGGTCGTGGGTCGCCAGCGCAAAGCCCGCGCCCAAATCTTCCAGCGAGGCGATGGCTTCCAGACGCTTTTGCGCGTCGGTGGTCATCGCTTTTGGATGCGGCGTCAGCAGCCAGGCGTACGCCTGATGGTGCGAGCGTCCCACACGGCCACGCAACTGGTGCAATTGCGCTAAACCAAAATGATCGGCGCGTTCGATGATAATGGTGTTGGCGGTCGGAATGTCGATCCCGGTTTCGATAATGGTAGTACACACCAGCACGTTAAAACGCTGATGGTGGAAATCATTCATCACGCGTTCCAGTTCGCGTTCGCGCATTTGACCGTGGCCGATACCAATACGCGCTTCCGGCACCAGTTCCGCTAATCGGTCAGCGGTTTTCTGGATATTTTCGACGTCGTTAAACAGATAATAAACTTGCCCTCCGCGCAGAACTTCACGCAGGATAGCCTCGCGAACCACCAGATTGTCGTACTCGCGCACAAAGGTTTTCACCGCCAGACGACGGGCAGGAGGCGTGGCGATGATCGACAGATCGCGCATGCCGCTCATCGCCATATTGAGCGTACGCGGAATAGGCGTTGCCGTCAGCGTCAGGATATCGACATCCGCGCGCATTGCTTTGATGCGCTCTTTATGACGAACGCCAAAACGGTGCTCTTCATCGACAATCAACAGACCCAGATCTTTTAGCTTCACGTCCGCTTGCAGCAGTTTGTGGGTGCCGATAAGAATATCGATTTTACCCTCGGCAACCTGCTCCAGAATTTGCGCTTGCTCCTTGGCGCTACGAAAACGGGACAGCATCTCGATGCGTACCGGCCAGTTGGCAAAGCGGTCGCGGAAGTTGTCGAAGTGCTGCTGCGCGAGCAGGGTGGTCGGAACCAGTACGGCAACCTGCTTGTGGTTCTCTACGGCGAGGAAGGCGGCACGCATCGCGACTTCGGTTTTACCAAAGCCGACGTCGCCGCACACCAGACGATCCATGGCCAGCGGCTGACACATATCGCTGAGGACCGCGTTGATCGCCTGCGCCTGATCGGGCGTAGTTTCAAACGGGAAGCTGTCGCAAAACAGCTGGTACTGCTCACGGTCATGCTTAAAGGCAAAGCCTTCTTTCGCCGCCCGCTGAGCATAGATATCCAACAGTTCTGCCGCGACATCGCGCACCTTCTCAGCGGCTTTCTGGCGGGCACGAGACCAGGCATCGCCGCCCAGTTTATGTAGCGGCGCATTTTCTTCCGCGCCACCAGCGTAGCGGCTGATCAGGTGCAACGATGACACAGGCACGTACAGTTTGGCGTCGTTGGCGTAGGTGAGCATCAGGTACTCGCCGGTGATACCGCCCGCTTCCAGCGTGGTCATCCCGGCATAACGGCCAACGCCGTGCTCCAGGTGCACCACCGGTTGACCTGGATGCAGTTCTGCGAGGTTGCGAATTAACGTATCTGGATTGATGGTGCGACGAGAATCCTGGCGGCGGCGCGCCACGCGTTCCCCGAGCAGATCGCTTTCACAAATCAGCGCCAGGTTGCGTTTGCTATCAATGAAGCCGTGTTCGGCTGCGCCAATCATCAGATAGCGGCCATTGTCGATGGCTTCGTCGAGACGCAGTATGCGCTTCGGCGCGATTTTGATACGGGCGAGCAGTTCGCCGAGCGCTTCGCGACGACCTTCACTTTCAACCGAGAAAATCACCGGACCGGTGAAGGCTTCAAGAAATTTACGTAACGCATCTAACGGTGCTTTTTGCTGCGCCTGAACCGCGATATCTGGCAACTTCTGGAAGCCGAGGTTAGTATTTGCGGCTTTGTTCGCCAGTGTCTCGGTTTTCAGTTGAACGCGCGGCCAGCGTTTTAGTTCGGAGAACAGCTCATCAACGCGCAGCCACAGCGAGTGCGGCGGCAGAAGCGGGCGCATCGGATCAACACCCCGATTCTCAAAACGCGACAGGGTATCGGCCTGGAAGCGCTCTGCACTGGTCTCTATATCACCCGTATTGACCAATAACGTATTGGCGGGGAAATAGCTGAACAGGGGGGGCAGCGGCTCGCTGAAAAACAGCGGCTGCCAGTATTCAATACCCGCAGGTAACGTGCCTTTGCTGACCTGCTGGTAAATATGTTCGGCGTCGCGTTTAACTTCAAAGGTATCGCGCCACTGGCTGCGGAACAGCTCGATTGCCGTTTTATCGGTCGGGAATTCGTGCGCGGGCAGCAAATTAATGGCATCGACTTCTTCCAGCGTGCGCTGGGTGTCGGTATCAAACAGACGCAGGCTGTCGATTTCGTCATCAAAAAAGTCCAGACGATAAGGCAATTCACTGCCCATTGGGAACAGATCCAACAACGCGCCGCGCGTGGCGTATTCGCCGTGCTCCATCACCTGATCAACATGGCGGTAGCCCGCGCTGTCCAGTTGTTCGCGCAGGGCGTCGCGCGAAAGCCGCTGACCTTTTTTCATCACCAGCGCATGGCCGTGCAGATAGCTGTGCGGACAGACGCGCTGCATCAGCGTGTTCACCGGTACAATCAGCACACCGCGCTGCATGGCGGGGAGTTGATACAGGGTGGAAAGTCGCGAGGAGATAATCTCCTGATGAGGGGAAAAGCTATCGTAGGGCAGCGTTTCCCAGTCCGCCAGGTTCATTACCATCTGGTCGGTAAACTGACGAATTTCATCATGCAGTCGCAGGGCATTTTGCATGTCCGGCGCGATCAGTACTACAGGACCCGCATGACGTTCAGCGATTTCGGCGACCAGCGTCGCGCAAGCTGCGCCGGTCAGTTCACCTAACTGGCGCTGGTCGGAAGCGCCGGCCGGGAGCGTGTAACGATGTTGTTCAGGCATTCGGTTGTCAGGATCTCGTTTAGATATACATCTGATAAGCAATGTTCTTTATTATCCGTGATCGTTTCTCATAAGCAAATTGATTCGCCCCCTGATGGGGGCAAAAAGCGCGTTGAAATTAGCGCGAGGATGTCGATAAAGACGGTGGGGAAAAGAGCAAGTCGGCAACGGTTTTTTGCGAAATTTTACGCACCAGCAAGCCAAACAGGGTGCACAACAGCAGGCAGGCGAAGGGATAAACCAGCAGCAGGAGCAACTCGCCGTACGCAGGCCAGGCGGCATGATTGATTTTGGGGATTAGCGTTAAGCTGAACAGCTCAACCAAAATACGATGAGTGGTGTAGATGGCGATGGTATTGGATCCAATCACGCTTAACGGGCTGGATGCGCGCATACCAAAGCGCTGCTCGAACTGATAAAACAGCTTCATGATCAGTACAATAGACAGGAGGGAAAGCAGTAGCGAAATATTTGCCAGCCACGCGACCACGGCGGCGACTACGCTAACCATAACGATGAGCGTATGACGGCGCAGGGGCACCTCTTTGATCCATACCATCAGCGTTGCGCCAAACCAGGCGCCGAGGCTGTACCAGGGCAAATTGCGAATCACGCTGTTCATTCCCCACCACGGCGTGGGGAAAAAGTTGATCGCCACGCTTAGCACGACAAACAGCGTCAACAGCGGTAACGCCCAGCGGTTGAAAATCTTACACAGTACAAAATAGACCATCAGTGCATACAGATACCATAGGCTGGTGCTGGCGGTCAGCATCCCGTGGGTAAAGCCAGCGATTGATCCGGCATACGCGGCGTTGGCGGCATGACTCAGATCGCGTTGCGGAGCCAACCAGTTATTGAGCGAGACTAACGCCAGCCATTGCACGATTCCCCATAGCACCAGCACCCAGGCAATACTCCAGATCCGTTTATCCACACAGGTTGTCCAGGGAACGCTATCGATGTAGCGGCGAATCAAATAGCCCGAAATAAAGAAAAATACCGGCATACGAAACGGCGCCAGGTACAGATTGAGGTAAATCCAGCATTTGCTCAGTATCTCTGAAAGCGGATGCTGAAAGGTGGTGAGGTGCGGGTAAAACGTAATGACTGAGTGGTATATAACCACCAGACAAATGCATAACCCTTTGATTTGATTAATCCATAGTTCTTTTTTATTCATCGAGACAGCGTACCCATATTGTTGGCTATAGCCTGCCATCGTGCGCAACCCGCTGTACGCTGTAATGCGTAACTGTCTGCATTTTGTTTTTTTAGGATAAAGATCAGGGACCGGCACTGAAGGGGCGAGGGACAACTACAGCGGATTGATTTGTTTATACTTTTAGGAATAGTGCTGACGAACACTTACGGTTCAGTCATTTACCCATTCCGCTTTCGCTTATATACTCGTGACTTTGCTAACAGCAACCAGACGGATTTCATGTACCAACCTGTCGCTCTATTCATCGGCCTGCGCTATATGCGTGGGCGTGCAGCAGATCGCTTCGGTCGCTTCGTTTCCTGGCTCTCCACCATCGGCATTACTCTCGGGGTAATGGCGCTGGTCACAGTGTTGTCAGTGATGAACGGTTTCGAGCGCGAGCTGCAAAACAATATCCTTGGCCTGATGCCTCAGGCCGTTCTCTCGTCTCAACAGGGTTCCTTAAACCCGCAGCAACTGCCGGAAAAAGCGGTGGTGTTGAACGGCGTCAACCGCGTTGCACCCATAACTACGGGAGATGTGGTGCTGCAAAGTGCGCGTAGCGTGGCGGTTGGCGTAATGCTGGGGATCGACCCGGCGCAAAAAGATCCGCTCACGCCGTATCTGGTCAATGTGAAGCAAACAGATCTGCAACCGGGTAAGTATAATGTCATCCTCGGTGAACAGCTTGCCGGGCAATTGGGCGTTAACCGTGGCGATCAAATTCGCGTGATGGTGCCGTCCGCCAGTCAGTTTACGCCGATGGGGCGCCTACCGAGCCAGCGTCTGTTTACGGTGATCGGTACCTTTGCCGCTAACAGCGAGGTTGACGGCTACCAGATGCTGACCAACATTCAGGATGCCTCACGCCTGATGCGCTACCCGGTGGGTAATATCACCGGCTGGCGCTTGTGGTTGAACGAGCCGTTAAAAGTGGACACGTTGAGCCAGCAAACGCTGCCGCAAGGTACCAAGTGGCAGGACTGGCGCGAGCGTAAAGGGGAACTATTCCAGGCCGTGCGCATGGAGAAAAACATGATGGGGCTGCTGCTAAGCCTGATCGTGGCGGTTGCAGCCTTTAATATTATTACCTCGCTGGGTCTGATGGTAATGGAGAAGCAAGGGGAAGTGGCGATTCTACAAACGCAGGGGCTAACGCCGCGGCAGATAATGATGGTGTTTATGGTCCAGGGGGCCAGTGCCGGAATTATCGGCGCGCTGCTGGGCGCAGGGCTGGGCGCATTGCTCGCCAGTCAACTGAACAACCTGATGCCCATTATCGGCGTACTTCTGGATGGCGCTGCGCTGCCGGTCGCCATCGAGCCGCTGCAGGTTATCGTCATTGCGCTGGTGGCGATGGCCATCGCGCTGCTGTCTACGCTTTATCCTTCCTGGCGCGCTGCCGCCACTCAACCCGCTGAGGCTTTACGTTATGAATAAGATCCTGTTGCAATGCGACAACCTGTGCAAACGCTATCAGGAAGGCACAGTGCAGACCGATGTACTGCACGATGTCAGTTTTTGCGTTGGCGAAGGCGAGATGATGGCGATTGTCGGCAGCTCCGGCTCCGGTAAGAGTACACTTCTGCATCTGTTAGGTGGGCTGGATACGCCGACGTCCGGCGACGTCATTTTTAGCGGTCAGCCGATGAGTAAACTCTCGTCTGCGGCGAAGGCGGAACTGCGTAATCAGAAGCTGGGCTTTATTTACCAGTTCCACCATCTGCTGCCGGATTTTACCGCGCTGGAAAACGTGGCGATGCCGCTGCTGATCGGCAAGAAAAAACCGGCTGAAATCACCGCACGCGCGCGCGATATGCTGAAAGCGGTAGGGCTGGACCATCGTGCCAGTCATCGGCCGTCTGAACTGTCGGGCGGCGAGCGTCAGCGCGTGGCGATTGCCCGTGCGCTGGTGAATAACCCTCGTCTGGTGCTGGCGGATGAACCCACGGGTAACCTGGATGCGCGTAATGCGGACAGCATTTTCGAGCTTCTGGGTGAACTTAACCGCTCTCAGGGCACGGCATTTCTGGTGGTGACGCACGATCTGCAGTTGGCGAAGCGGATGAGCCGCCAGCTTGAAATGCGCGATGGTCGCCTGACGGCTGAACTGAGCCTGATGGGAGCAGAGTAATGGCGTCGCCTTTATCGTTATTGATTGGCCTGCGCTTTAGCCGTGGTCGGCGGCGCGGCGGTATGGTCTCGCTGATTTCTGTGATTTCTACCGTTGGCATTGCGTTGGGTGTGGCGGTGTTGATCGTCGGGTTAAGCGCCATGAACGGCTTTGAGCGTGAGCTGAACAACCGTATTCTGGCCGTGGTCCCGCACGGTGAAATTGAGGCCGTCAACCAGCCGTGGAACAACTGGCAGGAAGCGCTCGATAAAGTACAGAAAGTGCCTGGTATTGCCGCCGCAGCGCCTTATATCAACTTTACCGGGCTGGTGGAGAGTGGGGCGAATCTACGCGCGGTGCAAGTGAAAGGCGTTGACCCGAAACAGGAGCAGCGTTTAAGCGCGCTGCCATCGTTCGTGCAGAACCACGCCTGGGATAATTTCAAAGCCGGTGAGCAGCAAATCATCATTGGTAAGGGGATTGCCGATGCGCTGAAGGTGAAGCAAGGCGACTGGGTGTCGATTATGATCCCTAACGCCAGTGCGGACCATAAGTTACAGCAGCCTAAACGCGTGCGTTTGCACGTTACGGGCATTTTGCAACTGAGCGGTCAGCTCGATCACAGCTTTGCCATGATCCCAATGGGAGACGCGCAGCAATACCTGGATATGGGATCCAGCGTTTCCGGGATCGCGCTGAAGGTTAACGACGTGTTTAACGCTAATAAACTGGTGCGAGACGCGGGTGAAGTGACCAACAACTATGTTTATATTAAGAGCTGGATTGGCACCTACGGCTATATGTATCGCGATATTCAGATGATCCGCGCCATTATGTATCTGGCGATGGTGCTGGTGATAGGCGTGGCCTGTTTTAATATCGTTTCCACGTTAGTGATGGCGGTAAAAGACAAAAGCGGTGATATTGCGGTATTAAGAACCTTGGGAGCTAAAGATGGCTTGATACGTGCCATTTTTGTCTGGTACGGCCTGCTGGCGGGTCTGTTCGGTAGTCTGATAGGTGTGGTCATCGGGGTGGTTGTCTCGTTGCAGCTGACGCCGATCATCAACGGAATCGAAGCGCTTATCGGCCATCAGTTCCTGTCTGGCGATATCTATTTCATTGACTTCCTGCCATCGGAATTACACTGGCTGGATGTGATTTACGTGCTGGTGACAGCATTAGTGCTGAGTCTTTTGGCGAGTTGGTATCCGGCGCGTCGCGCCAGCAATATTGATCCTGCGAGAGTACTTAGCGGCCAATAACAATAAGAAGGAGCGGTGATGTATTACGGATTTGACATCGGCGGGACCAAAATTGCGCTAGGGGTATTTGATAACCAACGCCGTTTGCAATGGGAAACACGCGTCCCTACGCCTCGTGACAGCTATGACGCTTTCCTTGATGCGGTCTGCAATCTGGTAACGGAAGCGGACCAGCGATTCGGCGTCAAAGGTTCGGTGGGTATCGGCATTCCTGGCATGCCGGAAACAGAAGACGGTACGCTGTACGCGGCCAATGTGCCTGCCGCCAGTGGTAAACCGCTCCGTGCCGATCTCAGCGCCCGCCTTGATCGCGATGTTCGTCTGGACAACGATGCCAACTGTTTTGCCCTCTCTGAAGCCTGGGACGACGAGTTCACTCAGTATCCACTGGTTATGGGGTTAATCCTCGGCACCGGTGTCGGCGGCGGACTGGTGCTTAACGGTAAATCTATCACCGGACGCAGCTATATCACCGGTGAGTTTGGCCATATCCGTTTGCCTGTCGATGCGCTGACGCTGATGGGATTTGATTTCCCGCTGCGCCGCTGCGGATGCGGTCAACTGGGCTGTATTGAAAGCTATCTCTCCGGTGGTGGATTTGCGTGGTTGTATCAGCATTACTACCATCAACCGCTGGATGCCCGTGAAATTATCGCGCTGTGGGAGCAGGGTGATGAGCAAGCACGCGCCCACGTTGAACGTTATCTGGATTTACTGGCAGTCTGTTTGGGGAATATCCTGACCATCGTTGATCCTGATTTAGTGGTGATTGGTGGTGGTTTGTCGAATTTTTCCGCTATCACGACGCAATTGGCGGACAGATTGCCACGCCATCTGCTGCCGGTTGCCCGCGTGCCGCGTATTGAGCAGGCACGGCACGGTGATGCGGGCGGAATGCGCGGGGCCGCTTTTTTACATCTTACCGATTAATACAAAGAGGTTGTTATGCTGTCGCGTCGGAGTCATCGGTTAAGCCGCTTTCGTAAAAATAAACGCCATTTGCGCGATCGCCTGCGTCAACGAATCTTTTTCAGAGACAGAGTGGTGCCTGAATTGATGGAAAAACCAAGAGTGCTGGTACTGACGGGAGCGGGGATTTCTGCCGAGTCAGGTATTCGAACCTTCCGCGCGACGGATGGACTTTGGGAAGAACATCGGGTCGAAGACGTTGCGACCCCGGAAGGGTTTAGTCGTAACCCGGAATTGGTTCAGTCGTTTTATAACGCCCGTCGTCATCAATTGCAGCAACCCGAAATCCAGCCCAATGCGGCGCATATCGCGCTGGCAAAACTTGAAGCTGAGCTGGGTGACCGTTTTTTACTGGTGACGCAGAATATTGATAACCTGCATGAACGTGCGGGCAGCCAGAATGTCATCCATATGCACGGCGAACTGCTCAAGGTTCGCTGTTCGCAAAGCGGGCAGATTCTGGAGTGGACCGGCGATGTGACTGCGGAAGACAAATGCCATTGCTGCCAGTTCCCGGCCCCGCTGCGACCCCACGTCGTGTGGTTTGGTGAAATGCCGTTGGGAATGGATGAGATTTATATGGCGCTGGCAATGGCGGATGTGTTTATAGCCATTGGCACATCGGGCCATGTTTATCCGGCCGCGGGTTTTGTGCATGAAGCACGACTGCATGGGGCGCATACGGTAGAGTTAAATCTCGAACCGAGCCAGGTGGGAAGCGAGTTCGAAGAGAAGCATTACGGTCCGGCAAGCCAGGTGGTGCCCGAGTTTGTTGAGAAGTTATTGAAAGGATTGTGAGCATGGGCCCGATAAGCGCAGCGCCATCGGGCCGTGATGATGCGCCGGATGGCGACGCTGGCGCGTCTTATCCGGCCTACACGGACGGCAATTAGCGTCCGGCTTTCAGCTTCTGATAATACTCTTCATAGATAGCGCTGGCGGAACCGACGTCGTTTTGCCATTCCCCTTTGTTGATGGTTTCTGCATCAGGGTAGAGCGTTTTATCGTTCGCGACCTCCGGACTTAACAGCTTACGTGCCGCCAGGTTTGGCGTTGGATAACCGATGGTTTCTGCGACTTCTTTCGCCACGTCCGGGCGCAGCAGGAAGTTAATCAGCTTCAGCGCACCTTCTTTGTTTTTCGCATTTGCCGGAATAGACAGGCTGTCCATCCAGAAAATACCCCCTTCCTTCGGCCACACCACTTCCAGCGGCGTACCCGCCTGGCGCGCAACATACGCGGAGCCGTTCCACACCATTCCCAGATTGACTTCGCCTTCCATATACGGGTTGGCCGGGTTGTCAGAGTTAAATGCCGCGACGTTAGGCATCAGCTTCTTCAACTCGTTATAGGCGGCTTCAATCTCTTTCGGATCGGTGGTATTGCCGGAATATCCCAGCTTGCGCAGCGCCATCTGGAAGACTTCGCGCGCGTCGTCGGTTAACAACAGGCTACCTTTGTACTCCGGTTTCCACAGGTCGGCCCAACTGGTTACGCTTTTCGGGTCGATGGCATCGCTGTTTATGCCAATGGCCGTCGCACCCCAGATATACGGAATGGAGTAGTCATTGTTAGGGTCAAACGGCTTGTTGAGCATTTCCGGATCGAGGTTGTGGAAGTTGGTCAACGTCGACTTGTCGATCTTCTGGATCATGCCTTCTTTACGCATTTTATCGACGTAATAGGTAGACGGAACCACCAGATCGTACGCACCGTCTTTATAGGTTTTGAGCTTGGCGTACATGGTTTCATTCGACTCGTAGGTCGAATAGATAACCTTAATGCCGGTCTCTTTGGTGAACTGCTCCAGCAGTCCTGGCGGCACATACTCAGTCCAGTTATAGAAATAGAGCGTGTTGTTGTCATTCGCGTGAGCGGCGCTCATGCCCAGTGCCAGAGCACCCGCCGCGAGCAGGTGGCGTGACCATTTTTTCATCATTTAACGTCCCCTGAATTAAGGGCCTTAGCGGCCCTTGGTTTTATCACGTGCAATAAGCTGGCTAGCGATCACCATAACCAGCGACAGAACCAACAAAATGGTCGCCAGCGCGTTCACCTCGGGTGATACGCCGACTTTTACCATTGAGTAGATTTTTAAGGGCAAAATTTCATAACCCGGTCCGGTGACGAAGGATGAAACGACGACGTCATCCATCGACAGCGTAAAGCTTAGCAACCAGCCTGCGGCCACCGCAGGCATTGCCAGCGGTAGAATGATCTTGCGCAGGATAGTCACTTCACTGGCACCCAAATCTTTTGCCGCTTCCAGCATTCGCACATCAAAACCTTTCAGACGTGAATAGACCGTCACCACCACAAAAGGCAGACAGAAGGTAATATGCGAAAACAGCAGCGACCAGAAGCCGAGCTGAATGCCAATCAACATGAACAGCACCAGCAGCGAAATCGCCATCACGATATCCGGCGACATCATCACCACAAACAGCATGCCGCTGACAAAGGGTTTCCCGCGAAAACGGTAGCGATAAAGTGCGACCGCGGTGAGTGAACCGATCAGCGTGGCAAACGTTGCGGAGAGCACTGCCATCGTCAGGGAGTGTTGCGCCGCCTGCAGCAGGCTGTCGTTGTTCATCAGCAGGCCGTACCACTTGGTGGTAAATCCTTGCCAGTTGATGCCAAAGCGCGAGCTGTTAAAGGAGTTCACAATCAAAATAATGATTGGGATATACAGATACGCGTAGATAGCGGTCATAAAACCGCCGCGAAGCAGTCGACCGATCATTCGAGTTCTACCCTCTTATTCAGCAAGCGGGAGGCGCGCCAGTAGACCAGCAGCATCAGCCCCATCACGATAGTCAGCGTTATGCTGGTAGCCGCGCCAAACGGCCAGTCGCGAATGTTCAGGAACTGCACTTTAATCACGTTACCAATCAGCAGGTTTTTCGCCCCGCCCATTAAATCGGAAACGTAAAACAGCCCCATTGCCGGCAGCATAACCAGCAGACATCCGGCGATAATTCCCGGCATCGTCAACGGAATAATGATGCGGGTAAAGGTCTGAAGTTTGCTGGCCCCCAAATCGCGTGCGGCTTCCAGCAGTGGTTTATCGAGCTTCTCAATGCTGGAGTAGAGCGGCATTACCATAAACGGTAGCAGGATATACACCAGGCCGATAATCACCGCGCCTGGGGTAAACATGATGCGAATGGGGGTATCAATAATGCCGAGCCACAACAGAAATTCGTTGAGATAGCCCTTGGTGCTGAGGAAAATTTTGAGTCCGTAAATGCGAATAAGCGAGTTGGTCCAGAACGGAACAATCAACAGGAATAGCAGCAGCGGGCGCACTTTTTCCGGCAGCTTTACCAAAAACCAGGCAAACGGATAGCCGAGTACCAGACAAGCGAGCGTGGCAATCAACGCCATATTGAGGGAGTGAAGCAATACCTCAAAATAGAGTGGATCGAGCAGGCGAGTATAGTTGTCCAGCGTAAAGACCATTTTGACGAAATTAGCGTCGTCGCGGGTCAAAAAGCTGGTGCCGATGATCATCAGGTTGGGCAGAAAGACAAATAACACAAGCCAACCGACAATGGTGACGATCACCACACTCTGGAATTTACTTGTGTTCTTCATCAGCCAGTACGACCTCCCAGCTTTCTACCCAGTTAATCGCCATTTTCTGGTCGAGCGAGTGGTCGAAGTCAGGATCGTCTTCATTGAAGAATTCACTGACCATCACCATCTTGCCATTTTCCAGTTCCACAACCGACTCCAGCGTCATGCCTTTGTAGTTGCGTTCACGCACGTAGCCGATAAGACCTTCAATATGATTATCGTCGTTGATCTCATCAACGCGCAGATCTTCCGGGCGCAATAATACGTGCAGTTTTTGTCCCGGAACCACCGCGAAGTTGACGTAAATGTTACACTCGCGACCTTCCACATTAGCACGAACGCGCTGATCGTCCAGACGCTCAATGACCGTCGCGTTAAACATATTGATCTCGCCGATGAACCCGGCGACGAACAGATTTTTCGGCTCTTCGTAGATTTCGCGCGGCGTACCGTCTTGTTCAATCTTGCCATCGCGCATCACCACGATACGGTCTGACATGGTCAGCGCTTCTTCCTGGTCGTGCGTGACAAAAACAAAAGTGATACCAAGCTTACGTTGCAGCGCTTTCAGTTCGTTCTGCATCTGTTTGCGCAATTTGTAGTCCAGCGCAGAGAGGGATTCATCCAACAGGAGCAAACGAGGTTTGTTGACCACCGCACGGGCAATCGCCACGCGCTGCTGCTGCCCACCGGAGAGTTGATGCGGCTTTCGTTGGGCGAATTCTTCCAGTTGTACCATGCGCAGGGCTTCGGTAACGCGAGGAGGAATATCAGCAGCGGGTGTTTTCTGCATGCGTAAACCGAAGGCCACATTTTCAAACACGGTCATGTGGGGAAATAACGCATAGCTTTGGAAGACGGTGTTCACGTAGCGATTTTCCGCAGGAACGTGAGTGATGTCCTGGTTGTCCAATATGATATGACCGGAATCAACCGTTTCCAGACCGGCAATCAGGCGAAGAACGGTTGTTTTACCGCAGCCAGAGGGGCCGAGCAGCGTGAGAAACTCGCCGTTTTTGATGGTCAAATCCAGGCTGGAAATCACCTCTTTGCCATCGAAACTTTTGCGAATTCCCGCTAATTGCACCAGTGGAGAAAGCGAACGCGGTTGTTTATTCAATTTTTTACTCTGTCCCATGTAAACGCAACGGATGGCTGACCGATGCGGGGTTTGTGGTTAACCACCTTGATGACTCTTAATGAGGGCCGTTATTCTACGGCAAACCATGGTAATCGCCAATCCTTGTTGCGAATTACTGACTTAGCCCTATAGTCAGAGGGGATGTCATGGCGAAATATTCTTACTTGCAGGGATAAAAGTGACCTGACGCAATATTTGTCTTTTGTTGCTTATTGATAATGTTGTCACAAAAAGTGAGGGTGACTGCATGGATAAACTACTTGAGCGTTTTTTACACTACGTGTCGCTGGACACCCAATCAAAATCGGGCGTGCGGCAAGTACCCAGCACCGAAGGACAGTGGAAGTTATTACAACTGCTCAAACAACAGCTCGAAGAGATGGGGCTGGTCAATATTTCACTCAGCGAAAAGGGAACGCTGATGGCAACGTTGCCTGCTAACGTTGCTGGTAATATTCCCGCTATCGGTTTTATTTCCCATGTGGATACCTCACCGGATTTCAGTGGTAAAAACGTTAATCCGCAAATCGTTGAAAACTACCGTGGAGGCGATATCGCGTTAGGCATTGGCGATGAAGTTCTGTCGCCGGTGATGTTCCCGGTACTGCATCAGCTTTTGGGTCAAACGCTCATCACTACAGACGGCAAAACATTGCTGGGCGCCGATGATAAAGCGGGCATCGCGGAAATCATGACCGCGCTGGCTGTGCTGATCCAAAAAGAGATCCCGCATGGTGATATCCGCGTGGCCTTTACGCCGGACGAAGAGGTTGGCAAAGGGGCGAAGCATTTCGACGTAGCGGCATTCGATGCGCAGTGGGCCTATACCGTTGACGGCGGTGGCGTAGGGGAACTGGAGTTTGAAAACTTTAACGCCGCGTCGGTTAATATCAAGATCGTGGGCAACAATGTGCATCCTGGCACCGCAAAAGGGGTGATGGTGAATGCGCTGTCGCTGGCTGCGCGTATTCACGCTGAGGTTCCGGCAGATGAAAGCCCGGAAACGACGGAAGGCTATGAAGGCTTTTATCACCTCGCGAGCATGAAAGGGACGGTTGATCGGGCGGATATGCACTACATCATCCGGGATTTTGACCGCAAGCAGTTTGAAGCGCGTAAACGCAAGATCATGGAGATCGCCAAGAAGGTTGGCAAAGGGTTACACCCGGACTGCTATATCGAACTGGTGATCGAAGACAGCTACTACAATATGCGCGAAAAAGTGATTGAGCATCCGCACGTGCTGGATATTGCCCAGAAGGCGATGCGCGATTGCGATATTGAGCCAGTTCTGAAGCCTATTCGTGGCGGAACCGACGGCGCGCAGCTGTCGTTTATGGGGTTACCGTGTCCGAATCTGTTCACCGGCGGCTACAACTATCATGGCAAACATGAATTTGTAACCCTGGAAGGGATGGAAAAAGCGGTGCGGGTAATTGTGCGTATTGCGGAGCTGGCGGCGAAACAAAAATAAATGTAGATGCCGGATGGCGCTTCGCTTATCCGGCCTACAAATATCTCATCCCGTAGGCCGGATAAGCGAAGCGCCATCCGGCGCAGTCACAATGCTTTACCCTTCGAAGAACCAATACCCGCTGTTAACCAGTGCGGCCAGCATAGCAAGGAAGGATGGATCTTCCAGCGCATCCTCAAAATTCTCGGCCGTCAGTACGATATGGCTGGCAAGGGCTTCAAGGGCAGGACGATGCGGCGAGTCAATTTTCTCACCATTGGCGTAGATATCGTCGCCGATGCGCAATACACGCAATCCACCCAGACGCACTAAGACATCCCCTTGCTTCAGGGCGTCGTAGATTTCGTCAGGCTGATACGGTGGCTCTGGCGGGGCAATATCCAGCTCATGACGAGACTGAGAAATAAACTCACCAAACCATTGTTGGAAATGTTCAGGTTGATTAATTAGCCCCAGCATCATTTCGCGCAGCTTGTCCATCTCCTGCGGCAGAACGTCAGCCGGATGATCGCGTGGCGGCAGATCCGGATCGCTGTAATACGTGCTGCCCAGTTCACGCTGCAAAACGTAATCGGCAAATCCGCTGATCAGCTCGCGAGTGTTTGGCGCACGAAAGCCCACCGAATAGTTCATCGCATTTTCCAGTGCGTAGCCTTCATGTGGGAATCCCGGCGGAATATACAGAATATCGCCGGGTTCCAGCTCTTCATCGATGATGGCTTCAAACGGATCAACCTGCAGCAGGTCCGGGTGAGGGCAGTGCTGCTTCAGCTGCAGTTTTTCGCCCACGCGCCAGCGACGACGCCCGGTACCCTGGATAATAAACACATCGTACTGATCCAGATGCGGACCAACGCCGCCGCCGGGTACGGAGAAGGAGATCATCAGATCGTCGATACGCCAGTCCGGTAGCTCGCGAAATGGGCGCATCAGCGCCGCGGTTGGCTCATGCCAGTGATTGACCGCCTGTACCAGCAGCGACCAGTTGTTTTCGCCAAGATGGTCATAGCTTTCGAAAGGACCGTGGCTAACCTGCCATTTACCGTCCTGATGGCTGACGAGTCGGCTGTCGACTTCGCTTTCCATTGCCAGTCCAGCCAGTTCGTCAGGAGAGAGTGGATCAATAAAGTTGTTAAACCCGCGTTTTAAGACCACTGGGCGTTTTTGCCAGTGGCGTTCAAGAAAATCGGGCCAGTTAAGTGTGAGTTGGTATTCCATAATGAGCATCCGCAGGCTGGTATCTGCAACCGATTATAACGGATACTTAACCGCAAGCGTGAAGTCAGTACATATTTATTACATGCGGCGATTACTCGTCTTTCTGACCCGGCTGCTGGCGGCCAAAAATAACTTCCATGCGTGCGCCACCCAGCAGGCTGTCGCCTGCAATAATCTGCCCCTCATACTGCTCGGTGATCTCACGCGCTACCGCCAGTCCGACACCTTGTCCTGGACGTAGCGTATCGACACGTTGTCCACGGTCAAACACCACTTCACGTTTGCTGTGTGGAATGCCGGGGCCATCATCTTCAACCAGAATATGCAGTTGGTCTTCTGACAGTTGTGCCGAAATCTCGACGAACTCCAGACAATATTTACAGGCGTTATCCAGCACGTTACCCATCACTTCGACAAAATCGTTCTGCTCGCCTACAAAACTAATTTCAGGTGAGATGTCGAGATTAATGTTAACGCCTTTACGCTGATATACCTTATTCAGCGCCGAGGTAAGTTTATCCAGTAACGGTGCGACCGGATGCAGTTCCCGGCTGAGCAGGGCGCTGCTGCCACGCATGCTGGCGCGATGCAGGTAATAGCCAATCTGCTGGGAAATACGGCTGATTTGCTCAAGCATGATGGGCTCCGCATCGCTTACGCTCATTTTTTCGTTACGCATTGAGCGAAGCGTGCTTTGCAATACGGCCAGCGGGGTCTTCAGGCTGTGGGTGAGATCGGTTAAGGTCGTGCGGTATTTGTCATAGCGCTCGCGTTCGCTTTTCAAAAGCCGGTTGAGGTTGCGGACCAGGCTGGTCAGTTCTCGCGTGGTGGCGGGATTCAGCATCTCACGATGATGTTCTTCAAGTTCACGAACTTCACGCGCCAGCGATTCAATAGGCCGCAGGCTCCACCAGGCGGCCACCCATAACAGTGGGATGACCAACAACAGATTAGCGACCAGCACATAAATAAACCAGCTCCAGACCATATACGAGCGCTTTAACTCAATAGGAATGGTATCGACAACCACAATGGTCAGTTGTGGCATTCGGGCGGTGGCTGGGTAGACATTCACCGCTACCGAGTGGGTCATTTCAGCATCGTCGTCGTCTTCTCTGACTTCTTTTAACTGCTGCTGTGCGGAGTGATCTGCACCCAGCAACGTGCTGGTGGCGTCGACATTGGCCTCAATTTCATGAAAACCGTTCGTTTTAAGCCAGTCAGGTTGAATACTCTGGGTCAGCCAGGGGACGTTGCGCTGTGCCCATAGCAATTTGCCGTTTTCATCATAAATCAGCGACATTGTGGGGCTTTGCATATCGAGATTTTCGGGCAACTCGACATTAATTTTACCGTTATCCCATTTCGCCAGGGTATAGAACAGATTACTTTCACCGCGCAACAGGCGGAACGTTGTCTTATCAAAGCTGACGCTGTAGCCCACCAGGGCAACCATGCCGTAGGCCAGTGAGAGCACCAATACCACGCCAGCGGTTGCCAGTAAAAAACGTAGCCGTAGCGATAACGGAAAAAAATGACGCAATAATTTATTCATTAGCGAAGTTCAAAAAGATATCCCTGGCCACGCACGGTGGTGATAACGTCGTCAGGATATTGCGCCTGTATTTTTTTGCGCAGACGTCCCATCAGAACATCAATAGTATGACTTTCACGCAGCTCGGCATCCGGATACAGCTGCAGCATGAGCGAATCTTTACTGACCACTTTGCCGTTATTACGGATAAGTGTTTCCATAATGGTGTATTCAAACGCCGTGAGCTTGATAACCTCATCATTGACGGATAACTCGCGGCGAGAGAGGTCCACCTGAAAAGGCGGAAGGGAGATAATCTGCGATGCCAGACCGCTGTTGCGACGCATCAACGCCTGCATGCGCGCAGCCACTTCTTCAATGTGAAACGGTTTGGTAACATAATCGTCGGCACCAGCGCTGAGCACTTCCACCTTGTCCTGCCAGCCTTCACGGGCGGTTAATACCAGAATCGGGAGTGAAACATCGTTGCTGCGCCAACGGCGGATCAACGACAAGCCATCTTCATCAGGGAGCCCTAAATCAACGATCGCAATATCCGGCAGATGTTCATTAAGATAATAGTCTGCTTCCTTAGCATCCTCTGCATCATCCACCTGATGTCCTAAATCCTGTAACTGAACCTTGAGGTGGTGGCGTAATAAAGCATTATCCTCGACAACCAGTACGCGCATCATCGTTACTCCCTATATGAACGGTATGAATAGTTTAACGCTGATTATGTGGCTGTGGGGATAAACATTTAATAAACCGGGGGAAGGGCGGTTATTGCGGGCGATAAAAAGCCGGAAGACGCTGACGCTTATCCGGCTTCAATATGGCATCAACTGGAGGCCGGAACGGGCGAAACCGCCGCCCGGCACAAAACAGATTACTTCAGTTCATCAACCAGGGTGATGGCGCGACCAATATAGTTGGCTGGTGTCATCGCTTTCAGACGAGTTTTCTCGTCTTCCGGCAGGGCCAGGCCGTCGATAAACTGTTTCATACCTTCGGCGTCAACGCGTTTACCGCGGGTCAGCTCTTTCAGCTTCTCGTATGGTTTTTCAATGCCATAACGACGCATCACGGTCTGAATAGGTTCTGCCAGCACTTCCCAGTTATGGTCCAGTTCATCAAGCAGATGATCGCGATTGACTTCCAGTTTGCTCACGCCCTTCAGCGTGGACTGATACGCGATCAGCGCATAGCCAATACCGACGCCCAGGTTACGCAGAACGGTTGAGTCCGTCAGGTCGCGCTGCCAGCGGGAAACCGGCAGTTTGCTCGCCAGGTGTTGCAGAACCGCGTTAGACAGACCCAGGTTACCTTCGGAGTTTTCGAAATCGATTGGGTTAACCTTGTGCGGCATGGTGGAGGAACCGATTTCGCCCGCGATAGTTTTCTGTTTGAAATGGTTCAGCGCCACGTAACCCCAGACATCGCGGTCAAAGTCGATCAGGATAGTGTTGAAACGGGCGATGCAATCAAACAGCTCGGCAATGTAGTCGTGCGGTTCAATCTGAGTGGTGTACGGGTTCCACTGGATGCCCAGCGACGTAACAAACTCTTCGCTGAACTGATGCCAGTCTACTTCCGGGTAAGCGGCGATGTGGGCGTTATAGTTGCCAACTGCACCGTTGATTTTACCGAGAATCTCGACCTGATTAAGCTGGCGGTACTGGCGCTCCATTCGGTAAGCCACGTTAGCCATTTCTTTGCCCAGCGTAGACGGGGTGGCGGGCTGACCGTGAGTACGGGAGAGCAGAGGGATATCGCGATACTGTACGGACAGATCTTTCACTGCGTCGATAAGCTTGCGCCAGTACGGCAGAACCACTTCGTCGCGAGCGGTTTTCAGCATCAGCGCGTGAGACAGGTTGTTGATGTCTTCTGAAGTACACGCGAAGTGGATAAACTCGGAAACGGCGTGCAGTTCCGGGATATCCGCCACTTTTTCTTTCAGGAAATACTCAACTGCCTTCACGTCATGGTTGGTCGTACGCTCAATGGTTTTGATGCGCGCGGCATCTTCTTCATTGAAGTTAGCAACGATTGCATCAAGGAAACCGATTGCGTCGGCAGCAAAAGCAGGAACTTCCTTAATCGCTGCGTGCGCGGCCAGTTTTTGCAGCCAGCGTACTTCAACCTGTACACGGAATTTCAGCAAACCGTATTCGCTGAAAATCCCGCGCAGCGCGCTGACTTTATCGCCGTAGCGTCCATCGACAGGGGAAACGGCGGTCAGTGAGGATAATTCCATAGATCACAACTCCGGGGTTAAATGAGCAAGAATTTGTTTTGCCTGAGTCGTCAGGCGATTACGAGAAAACATGAGTTGCAGACGGCCTCCACCAACCTGATGCCAGAGCACGGCTGCACGAATGCCAGCTAATAGCGAAGCGCGTACTTTGGCCTGAACCTGTGGGCTCTGGAGGATAGCAGGGGAACCCGTGACCTGAATACGCGGGCCAAGTGGGCTGATGACGTCAACATAAATGCCAGCCATCGCGCTCAGCAACGTTTCTGACTGCAAATCAAAATGGTCCAATTGGCGCTGTAAGCCGTTGATACGGTCTCCCAGCGTGTCCATAGCGCCTTTGGCCGCTGACAGCTTACGCTCCAGCACCATCAGGCTTAACGTGTAGCGGGTGAGCTCCGCATTCAGCCCCTGACGACTGCTGGCGTTGAGCACGCCGAGCAGCGTTTCAAGGCCAAGTCGCAGGTTAGCTTCACTCCCGCCAAAAACCCCAAGCGTCGAGCTGGGGTTCATGTCGATGATACTATTGAGTGAAACGTGTAACGCATCGGCATCACAATGCCCCTGGTGCGCCAGTTCTTGCACCAGGCGTGCCGACTGGCATATGCCTGCCAGGGCGAGGGTGATGTCATAATAATTCTTTGCCACGTTCACTGCTTCCTTGTATCAAATGGGTAAATAATTAGACCGGCAAAGGCAGGCGTTGTTCGATAATTCCGCCGCCGAGGCAGACTTCGCCATTGTAAAAGACAGCCGACTGACCCGGCGTTACCGCTGCGACAGGTTCGTCGAAAATGACTTCAATACGCTCAGCATCCAGCGCTTTAACGGTGCACGGAATGTCGGTCTGACGATAGCGGGTTTTCACCGTGCAGCGCATTGTGCCGGTGAACGGTTCGCGATCGACCCAATGCAGCTGTTGCGCCACCAGGCCAACAGACATTAGGCGTGGGTGTTCGTGACCCTGAGCGACAACCAGAATGTTGTTCTCAACGTCTTTATCCACCACATACCATGGATCTTCCGTCCCTTCTTTTGTACCGCCAATGCCAAGACCTTTACGCTGACCCAGGGTGTGGTACATCAGCCCCTGATGCTGACCAATCTCTTCGCCGTCCACGGTGATGATTTTGCCAGGCTGAGCGGGCAGGTAGCGACCAAGAAACTCGCGGAACTTACGTTCGCCGATAAAGCAGATACCCGTGGAGTCTTTTTTCTTGGCCGTAATCAGTCCGAGATCTTCGGCAATTTTACGCACCTGGGGTTTTTCCAGTTCACCAACGGGGAACAGGCTTTGCGCGATTTGCTCATGGCCAAGCGTGTAGAGGAAATAGCTCTGGTCTTTATTGCCATCGAGCCCTCGCAGCAGGCGGCTTTTGCCGTCGACATCGGCGCGGCGCACGTAGTGACCGGTGGCGATGTAATCGGCACCCAAATCTTCGGCGGCAAACTCAAGGAAGGCTTTAAATTTGATTTCTTTATTGCACAGAATATCCGGGTTCGGCGTACGGCCCGCTTTGTACTCTTCAAGGAACAGCTCAAAGACGTTGTCCCAGTATTCTGCAGCAAAGTTAACGGTATGCAGTTCAATGCCGAGTTTGTCACAGACCGCCTGCGCATCCGCAAGGTCGGCAGCCGCTGTGCAATATTCCTCGCCATCGTCCTCTTCCCAGTTCTTCATGAACAGGCCTTCTACCTGATAGCCCTGTTGTTGCAACAGCCAGGCAGAAACGGAGGAATCGACACCGCCGGACATGCCGACGATCACTTTTTTTGGGCTTTCAGACATAGGAATACTCACGACATTGAACTTCAAGGCGGCATATTCTAGCACGCAGCCCTTTACTTGACACCCTCTGTAAACGGCCAGTTAAATTCGCCGATCATTGCCAGCGGATAGCGTTGTCCGCTTTGATAACAGAGAATGCTCTCGGCAACCAGCGGCGAGCGCAGGTTTGGCGCTGAGAGAATCTCTTCTGCGCTGACCCAGCGACAGCAATCTATATCGCTGTCATGGGGTTCAGTAGCGCACATAGTGGCAAGATCTATAGAAAACAAAAAACGTAAAAAAGGCGTCCTGTCCGGAGCAATCCATTGGTGCATCCGAATGAAGTGCTGCGGCTGTGCGTTGATGCCTGTCTCTTCCCATAGCTCACGGGCGGCGGCCTGTACCAGGGTTTCGTCCGCTTCCAGGTGCCCGGCAGGTTGATTCCACAAGGCTTTGCCGTTGATGGTTTCCTCAACGACTAAAAATTTATCTTCTGCATGTACAATGCAGGCGACCGTAACGTGCGGTTTGAACATACCAATTCCTTATACAGTTGCATCCCGCCACTGGCCGTTAGCGAGATTATCCAGCGTGTAATTACCCATGGCATAGCGGATGAGGCGTAGCGTAGGAAACCCAACATGCGCTGTCATACGACGTACCTGACGGTTGCGGCCTTCATATAAGGTGATTTTTAGCCAACTGGTGGGAATATTCTTCCGTTCACGGATGGGCGGGGTTCTTGGCCACAGCCATACAGGTTCTTCTACCACTTCAACGCCTGCGGGCAGCGTGGGGCCATCATTAAGCGTTACGCCAGTGCGCAAGGCTTCCAGCGCTTCGGGCGTAGGTTCTCCCTCAACCTGAACATAATAAATTTTCCCCGTGCGCTTGCCGGGCTGCGTTAACCGCGCCTGTAATGCGCCATCATTGGTCAGCACTAAAAGCCCTTCACTGTCCCGATCCAAACGACCCGCAGCATACACACCTTGCACGGGAATAAAATCTTTTAACGTTTTGCGTCCCGCTTCGTCAGTAAATTGTGGCAAAACATCGTAGGGTTTATTGAACAAAACCACGCGTTTTGGCTGGTTTTCTTTACGCTGCTTAGTGACTTGTCGTGAGCTGAATCGCTCAACCCGGTGATTTCTAAAAGAAGTTTTTTGCATGGTATTTTCAGATTATATCAATTGCCGCATTATAGCCTAAGAACGAGTGTCTTTCATGGCGGCGAACATTAGGGTAGTATTGACATGCTCATTACAAAACATTAACAAAAAATTGCTCTAACGCAGTCGTGCAGCAGGACGCAAACGCACATGCAGCGCGATGACAGACGAGCAGAACCAGAAGCGCTCGAAGGAGAGGTGAATGGAAAGCAAAGTAGTTGTTCCGGCGGAAGGTAAGAAGATCACCCTGCAAAACGGCAAACTCAACGTTCCTGAAAATCCGATTATCCCGTTCATTGAAGGCGACGGTATCGGCGTTGATGTAACCCCACCGATGATCAAAGTTGTCGATGCTGCTGTCGAGAAAGCCTATAAAGGCGAGCGTAAAATCTCCTGGATGGAAATCTACACCGGCGAGAAATCCACTCAGGTTTATGGCCAGGACGTCTGGCTGCCTGCTGAAACTCTTGATCTGATTCGTGAATATCGTGTTGCCATCAAAGGTCCTCTGACCACGCCAGTTGGCGGCGGTATTCGCTCTCTGAACGTTGCCCTGCGTCAGGAACTTGACCTGTATGTCTGCCTGCGCCCAGTACGTTATTACCAGGGTACACCAAGCCCGGTTAAACACCCTGAACTGACCGACATGGTTATCTTCCGTGAAAACTCCGAAGATATCTATGCGGGTATCGAATGGAAAGCAGACTCCGCAGATGCTGAGAAAGTGATTAAATTCCTGCGTGAAGAAATGGGCGTGAAGAAAATTCGCTTCCCGGAACATTGCGGTATTGGTATCAAGCCGTGTTCTGAAGAAGGCACTAAGCGTTTGGTTCGTGCGGCGATTGAATACGCCATCGCGAACGATCGTGATTCTGTTACCTTGGTACATAAAGGTAACATCATGAAGTTCACTGAAGGCGCGTTCAAAGACTGGGGTTACCAGTTAGCGCGTGAAGAATTCGGTGGCGAATTGATCGATGGCGGCCCGTGGGTGAAAATCAAGAACCCGAAATCCGGCAAAGAAATCGTGGTTAAAGACGTTATCGCCGATGCGTTCCTGCAACAAATCCTGCTGCGTCCTGCTGAATATGATGTGATTGCTTGTATGAACCTGAACGGCGACTACATCTCTGATGCGCTGGCGGCACAGGTGGGTGGTATTGGTATCGCGCCGGGCGCTAACATCGGTGACGAATGTGCGCTGTTCGAAGCGACCCATGGTACTGCACCGAAGTACGCAGGTCAGGACAAAGTGAACCCAGGCTCCATCATTCTGTCTGCAGAAATGATGCTGCGCCACATGGGGTGGGTCGAAGCGGCTGACTTAATTGTTAAAGGTATGGAAGGCGCGATTAACGCCAAGACCGTAACCTATGACTTCGAACGTCTGATGGATGGCGCTAAGCTGCTGAAATGTTCAGAGTTTGGTGACGCGATCATCGAAAACATGTAATCCAGATTCTGGGTTGTATGAGAACGGGAGCCATTTGGTTCCCGTTTTTATTATGAGGATTCGAACACTTATCAAAAAAAAATTAGCAGGGTTTAATAACCGACTGATTTCTATTAAATAATTCTGACATAGGCGTGACTTTATCGGTATTGCATATGTTTACAATTAGATCTTATTTCCCGATAAGTGATACTTTTAACCTTCGTGAAAAAGAAGCAACATCATTCCTGCCATACAGTTTAAACAAATTAAACCATCGATTCTTACCGAGATGATTTAGTTTGATTAATTGAGGTTTATAATGGTAACACATTATAAAAATACCCTGATCATCATCAACAATATTGTTTCTAAGCGTTTTTATTTGGCACTGACAAACCAATTCATAAAATTCCTTCCATTTATTTTGTGTTGCAACAACTGCACCGCCAATAATATAAGAACGATTATTAATCATGTGGTCGAAAACCTGATGAAGCGTTTTGACAGTCAAACCTTTTTTTACTGTGAATAAGTTAACTTTGTTGACGTCAAATGGATAATTCCACTGAGATAATCCATTTATTACTTCTGCACTACGGCAGTAACCAAAGTCAACCCATGCAACCATATTATTATTAACAAGATTTAAATCTATTGCCTTATTTACAAAATATGACTTTAGATTGCAAACGAGTACGTAGTTTGAGGACCAGTATTCTGGATTTATCAGTTGGCGAGTTTCAAGCTTATTTCTAAATTCATCATCTTTCTGAATCTGCGAAATCCTGTTTTTAATATGTTGGAATTTATTGTTAATATCTAAAGAAATTACAACGGTTCGCTTACCATTTCTAATTTTTTCTATTTTTGGTTTAAGATCGTTGGATGTAAATATAACCATGTCATTGTCTAATTCAGACAGATTTTTAAAATACTCAATGTAGGTATCAGATGTTCTTTCTAAATGAGGAGAAAAACCTTTATCACTCGTCCAATTCCCCCTCCCAATATCGAAAAATGCTGTAACGATGGTAATAGATGAGTTCATTTTTATGCAGTCCGTTTTTTAATCCAATAACTATTTGATTATGGGGAATATATTTTTGACATCTGTCATAATTCAGTATTCTAACAGTATCAACCTGGAGCAGGAAGCATAATGTGCTATTTAAAATGATACACAATTGTTACCAACCGCGCAGATGGTACTTCTCCGGCGGTGAATTAGGGCGTTTAATCTGAGACCAGCCACATATCGGCCTCTTCAAACATTTCCTGCACGGTACGACTTATTTGCTCTTTTTCGTGCTTGCTGGCATCTGTATTGATTGCCGGTAGTGTCATCATCGGTTTAACGCGGACATCAGCGTCCGGGAAGATCCGGTGCACTCTCTTACTCAACTCGCCCAGAATGATGTCTTTTGCACCTGGCAGTCCATCAAAATTCCTTTTGTCATAAACGAGTTCCACGAACATTGCTACTTACCTCTAATCTGTATGGATATACAGTATTTATACTGGCTTTTTATCCGGTATTCAAGAGGAAGGGCGCCACTATGAGTTTTCCGCCATCTGTCGTCGATTATGTTAAACGCGGGCCTTCAATTTTTCGACGAAATTTTGTACGGAAAAACGTGTAGAGCATTGGCTGCAATTGGGTAAACGCCGAGGCTTTCAGTTCTGGCCTTGATTTCCTCAAAGGGAAGTGAAGGAGACGGTTCCCTTCCTCCCCAGAGATTGATCCCTTCCGGAATGTCGTCTCTGCCGTATTCCTCGGCGATCTCAATCGTTTTGCCGTTATTCAATTCGATGACAACGCTTTTTCCCTCAACGGGGATCAGATTTCCGTCATTGTCAGTAATAAAGATTTTCATTTGCTCCCCCCCTGGTTATGCCTTCATATGATAGCAAATTAAATGTGGGGCAATACTGCTATTGCACTGACCATACTCAATGGTTATTTACTATTAATCAATGCGTTATGATGTGATTCAGAAAATGTGATTGGTTTCATGGCGATTTATGTTGCTGTCTACCATGCTCTGTAGAGACAAACATGACTCAGTCAACGTCTGTTTTCACGTGTTCATTTTTCGCCACAGGATATAAGAATGCGCAAAGCTCTGTTACCGATACTTACTGCGATATGTGTGTTCGTAATCGGCGTTTTTATTCTCAATATGCAGCTTTGGTATTCCTCATCAATGGATGCTCTTGGGGGAGCACGATATGCCGCGAAAAATATGGACAACATACTTAATGAAGCTTTCCAGGCAACGGATACAGCTAAGCGCATCGCTGAAAAGAAATGTGACCTGGAGAGCCAATACCAGCTCGGAACTGAAGCCGCGCTTCGGCCTCATCTACGAACGCTGATTATTATCCGGCAAGGGAAGGTCTGGTGCACCTCACTGCCAGGTAATAGGATCTTACTGAAGCAAATCCCCGAGATACCTGATACAAACTTACTACTGGCCTCTGCACAAAATACGGTGAATGAGATACCTGTACTATTATATCAAACTCATACTCAAACAAGTCGCATCATTGTCACAATAAGTGGCGTGCATATTCGAGGCGCATTGAATGTCCCATTAAAAGGAGTAACGTATTCATTGCGCGTGGGCGATAAAGTACTCGGTTTATTGGCGGATGTGACAGATTTCACTGCCAGCGCACAGCAGTCTGGTCAGGTGAATTCTGCAAAATATCCCTTCAGCATTATTTTCGATCAACCTCCATTATTTAGCTTAAAAAGGCTCGTTACTAATGGTCTGGGAATTCTGATTTTCATCCTGCTGATCTCGGTCGCTGTGGCTTATGCCATCGATAAATATTTGAATAAGGATGATACCCCTGAAGAAACATTGCGCAGAGCGATAGATAAAGGGGAGATAGTGCCTTTTTATCAACCAATCGTAAATGGTCGCGATGGAACGTTACGCGGTGTTGAGGTGCTGGCCAGATGGAAGCACCCAAGGGCTGGGTATATCTCTCCTGCCTCTTTTATTCCGGTTGCCGAAAAATCAGGTCTGATAGTCCCGCTTACTCAAAGCTTGATGAGGCAGGTCTCTGCGAATATGAACTCCATCGCTAGCAAATTACCATCCGGTTTCCATGTCGGAATTAACTTCAGCGCATCCCATATTACTTCCCCTACGTTTGTGCAGGAGTGCCTGTGCTACAGAGACAGTTTCAGCCGTAATGATTTAAATTTGGTGATCGAGGTGACTGAACGAGAACCGTTGCATGTGGATGATGATCTTGTGCAAAGGCTCAATACGCTACATGAAAATGGTTTTGTCATTGCGTTAGATGATTTTGGTACAGGCTATTCTGGGCTTTCTTACTTGCATGATCTGCACATTGACTATATCAAGATCGATCAGAGTTTTGTGGGACGAGTAAATGACCTTCCCGATTCAACCCGAATTTTAGATTGTGTCCTCGACCTGGCGCGTAAGCTGTCTTTAAGCATTGTTGCAGAAGGTGTTGAAACGAAGGCGCAGCTTGATTATCTCAACAAAAACCACATTGTTTTTCTGCAAGGATACTACTTTTATAAACCGGTCACTTTTACTGAGTTTATCTTTATTCTGCTTTCAAAACCCAAAGTGAAGGTATTTGTCGAATAAAACGGGATGAATCTTGTTGATGAAGGTGAGGATGGGGCGTCATCGGCCGTAGAAACCTGTGTTTTTCTTTATCGTGAGATGAATCTCAGACCGCGCTATTGAAAGAATATACCCTTAGCTGTGTAGTGGTTATTTGCGTTTTCACATACAGCAAATGGATAACAGCATGACAGATATAACATTTACCAAGGGAAGCGCTTCAAGTCGTGGTGTGCAGGTAGTACATAAGAAAAAGTTGGCTGTGCGTAGTAACCCTAAATACACAAACCGCGACCAACTAGCCATTGCAGCAGTTCTGTTTCTAGGCGGTATCGCCGGGGCTATTGTTTTGGCAATGTACTTAATGATGCTGGAAGGAATATTTCTGTACTAATTGTTTAATTGTCCTTATGTTTTATTACGGTGTTTGTTGTGTCGTTAATGCCATCACGCAGCATGATCAATATTATTAACCATCAATAAAGTTAAGCAGGTATTACAAAAATACCTGCTTAAAATATCATTTAGAACAATACACTCTGGCTTCACGAGGGGTATAGATGCCAATCGTGATGATGCGCAAGAAAACATCCATACCAGACTCCTGAACTTCGGTACGAACAACCTTGTCTGCACCGCCGCATACAGAAGCTGCATCGATGGTTTGTGACTGGCCAATACCATTAACAAAAAAATTCTGTCTGGTTTCCTGAGAGGGGTTTTCTGCAATGCTGTTGTTGATTTTAAAGCTTTGCTGAGCGCAACCGGATAAAGCTGTTGCCGCTATAATTGCAATCATTAACTTTTTCATTTTGACCATTTTTAGTGTGGGATAGAGTGCAAATGATCTTCTTTAATGTTGCTGGCACATATCCGACCAGCGCTTGTGCCTGACACTATTATGCTGATTGTTTATCTATTATTTAGTTAGATAAATGATTAATGAACTTTCTGTTTAGACTTTGTGGATCATTAGTGGTGGCTTGCGATATCAGCTTTCATTTTATCAATATCAGCATTAAAGTGGATAAAATATATGGGGGTTAATGTCTTTTACTCGAAAATATCAAGAACAGTTACGCATTTGAACAGGGCTATCAGAGATAGCCCTGCCAATAAAACGTTTTAAAATTAGAACTGATAGTTTAAGGAAACCCAATAATTACGGCCTGGGTTTACGTATCCGGTGGTGGATTGCGCAGTCTGATAGTAATCACCTGCATAGGTGCTATTGCGACCTACCTGATACAGTTTGACGTCGCTGAAGTCTTTATCCAGTACGTTATTGACTGCCGTATTCAGCGTCAGGTCTTTGGTCAGCTTATAGGACATTCCCATATCAAGAACGGTCCATGCTTTTAAATTCGCGCCTTTGTCGTCATACACCGCCTTTTGTACCGCGCTGAGGTTAGCGTAATTTTCGGTAAAGCGGGGGGCCTTACCGCGATAACGGGCGCTCAACCAAGCGTTCATATCTTCTGTAGCCTGCCAGTTCAGGCGGGCGTTAGCCATATGTTTAGGGGTGTAGCTCAACGGCGCGCCTTTATTATCACCATCTTTTTGCTTGCTCTGTGTGTAGGTGTAGTTAAGGGATAAACTCAGTACATCCGACCAGAGAGGGAAGGTACTGGCGAATTCAATACCATCTGTCCTTGCCTTACCGCTGTTGGTATAGCTGTTGGTATTATCATCGATAGAATACGAGACAATTTTATTTTTATATTCGGTATAGAAGCCGGTAATGTTGGCGTTAAGTCCGGCCTCGTTCTCGTAATATAGCCCGGTTTCGTAGCTGATACTTTCTTCCGGCTTGAGGTCAGGGTTACCGACCGTATTAACGGTTCCTTGCGCAGTTACGCCGCTAATGCCGTTATGCAACTGGCTGAGTGAGGGCGCTTTATAACCTGTCGTGACACCGCCTTTGAGCGTCCATTCATCGGAGACATCCCAAACCATATAGGCGCGAGGACTGAGGTGACCGCCAAAGACATCATTATGTTCATAACGTGTACCTGCTGTTAACGCCAGTGAGTCGAGAATATGCCATTCATCTTCCGCATAGGCTGCCCACGTTTTTTGGTGGAACGTCTCGCCGGTATTGGCCAGTACGACACCGTCTTTCATTCGCGCATCCCAGTATTCCCCACCAAGGGTTAACAGGTGTGAGTCACCTAATGGTGTCAGTAGCACCGAGTCGAGAATGACGTTAGTGTTCTTCAGTTCTCGCGCATCACCGGCACGGCCAGCGTTCTCCGGCGTGAGTGCTGAGGAGACCAGTTGTCGACCTTTGTTCTCGGTCTCATTCCAGCCGAGGGAGGATTTCCAGGTGCCGAACGTTAAGGCGGTATCGTGGCCGAGAGTCACTTTGTTACGCTCATAGCGCAGCGTTTTATCATAACCCCCCGTCAGGTTGCCCAACTGTCCGTCGTCATTGTCATAGCGCTGTCTGGCAGAGTCGAGATCTAACCACAACGTATTGTTCTCATTGGTTTTCCAGTCCAGGCGCGTGCCGATATTATAGTTCTCAGATTCAGTAGGATAGGGGACGCGAGTAGAGGCGGTATCGCTCAAAGAGGTGACGCTTGAGCCCTGGCGCTGCGTTGTGCTTCCGCGAACCTGCATATCCAGCACGCCGGCGATTAACGGACCGCTGGACCAGAAGTTGGCGACTGTGCTGTTACCCCATTTATTACTTTCTTGCAGGTTAACGCCGGTATTGATGGAGGTGCTCCATTTATCGGTACTTTTTTTAGTAATGATATTCACCACGCCACCGATTGCGTCGGAGCCATACAGCGTCGACATTGGGCCGCGGATCACTTCGATATGATCGATTGCCGCCAGCGGTGGCATAAAGCTGGTATTCATGGCAGAGAAGCCGTTTGGCGTTACATCGCTGCTGCCGTTTTGACGAATACCGTCAATCAGTATCAGGGTATAGCTCGCAGGCATACCACGGATGCTGATCTCCAGACCACCGGTTTTACCGGTGCTGCTTTCAACATCCACGCCCTCTACTGAACGCAGGGCTTCACCTAAATCATTATATTTATTGGTTTGTAACTCTTGCTGCGAAATTACGGAAACACTGGCGGCTGCGTTGGTAATTTTCTTTTCGTAACCGGAGGCGGTGACGACCATGACATCTTCAGCAAAAACCAGGGGGCTGGTGAAACCCAGACAGGACAGAACGACAGAGGCAACAGGTTTTAAACGCATAGTCAAACTTCCTTTGTTAAATTTCAAAGGCAGTAAGATAATTGATGGAAATGATAATACAAATAATTATCATTACAAATTTACATAACTTGTCACTTCTGGTGTTTTTCTTGAATAAATATACATAAGTTGTCGTTAATTTAGCTTAAGAGAATGATCTTGAAGGCAATAGTCTGTATAGGTAATTATTAGACAGAAATTAATATGCCATTGAATAAAAGGCTAAATTTTAAACTGTTTCTGGGATTCACATCGTACTCATAACGGAGTATCAGAAAAAAGTATGATAATTTTAGAAAATCGTCATACTTTTCTGCGCCGCATCATTTTTTTCGCCAATTCTCTTCGCCATAATCCCTTTCCCAGGAGACTGCTTAACGACAATGCATCGTTAAGCGGCATATACATAACGCAAATCTGGATAAAATAATGATCAAAGGCAAGCTGGCACTCCTGACGTGTGCATTGACTCTCGCATTAACCTCACCACTCCTCGCCGCGCAGAATGCGGGCGGAGGTCAGACGTTAAAACTGGCGATTGGGCCGGAGCCAACGGAAGGGTTTGACCCGATGTTGGGCTGGAGTCATGGCAGCTATTTGCTTTTGCATGCACCGTTATTAAAACAAAATGCAGATATGAGCTGGGGGAACCTGCTGACGGAGAAGGTGGTGACCAGCGCTGACGGCAAAACCTGGACGCTGACGCTAAAACCCGACCTTAAGTTTTCTGATGGTTCGCCGCTCACCGCTGAAGATGTTGTGTTCACCTATAACAAAGCAGCAAAAAGCGGTGGGAAAATTGACATGGGGAACTTCGCTCATGCCAGCTTGAAAGATAACCGCACGGTAGAAGTGACGCTGAGCAGCCCGCAGAGCACGTTTGTGAATGTGCTGGGATCGTTAGGCATTGTTCCGGCAAAGCTTTATAACGAAAAAACATTCGCCAAAAATCCAATTGGTGCCGGTCCTTATCGGTTGGTGAGTTTCCAGCCCGGGCAGCAACTGATCGTGGAGGCTAATCCCTGGTATGCCGGGAAGAAAAATGACTTTAGTAAGCTGGTGTTTGTTTTCCTTGATGAAGATAACGCTTATGCCGCAGCACGCAGTGGGCAACTGGGATTAGTACGTATTGCGCCTTCGATGGCGGTCGCCCCTCAGCAGCAGAATTTGAAACTGTGGGTGCGTGACAGCGTGGAAAACCGGGGCATTGTGTTCCCGATGGTGCCGGCGGGTAAGAAAGACGCCAATGGTTATCCGATTGGTAACGATATCACCGCCGATGTCGCGATCAGACGCGCTATCAATTACGCCATTGACCGTAAGCAGCTCGCCGATCAGGTTATGGAAGGTCATGCGATCCCCGCCTATAGCGCGGTTCAGGGCCTGCCATGGCAGGGGCAGTCAGCCGCGTTCAAAGATGGCGACAGCGAAAAAGCGCTGACGATCCTGGAAGCAGCCGGCTGGAAAGTAGGGAAAGACGGTGTACGGGTGAAAGACGGTAAAGAGGCGCGTCTGACGTTGTGGTATGCCAGCGGTGACAGTACCCGCCGGGATTTAGCCGAAGCAGTTCGTGCGATGCTGGAGCCTGTGGGTATCCAGGTATCATTGCAATCCGGAAGCTGGGAAACCGTTGAGCGTCATATGCATGCCAACCCGACGCTGTTTGGCTGGGGAAGCCTGGATCCCATGGAACTGTTCCATCATTACAGCAATCAGGCTGCGGGCGTAGAGTATTACAACCCCGGTTACTACAGTAATTCTGTGGTTGAAGAGCATCTCAAACAGGCTATTGATGCACCGGACTGGCAAAAAGCGCTGCCTTTCTGGCAACAGGTTGAGTGGGATGGCAAGCAAGGCGCTGGTGTGCAGGGCGATGCCGCATGGGCATGGTTATTGAATATTCAGCACACTTACCTGGCAAATCCATGTATTGACTTAGGCAAAGGCGCACCGGAAATTCACGGGAGCTGGTCACTGCTCAATAATCTGGATGAATGGACCTGGACCTGCCGTTGATGAAGTCTGTAGTGGGCCATGTTCTTCGGCTGATGGTGTTATTAGTGCTGGTTGCGGCTGGCACTTTTGTGCTGCTCAGCTTTTCGCCGGTCGATCCGATTCGCGCCTATATCGGCAACGATCTCCTGCACGTGCCGCCGGAACAATATGCGCGTATCGCCGCTCGCTGGGGATTGGACCAGCCGCTGTTGGAGCGTTTTGCTAACTGGTTTATACGGGTATTGCAGGGCGATCTCGGCTACTCGATGTTGTTTAATGCGCCGGTTGCCAGCGTAATCAAGGAGCGCTTTGCTACCTCGTTTGCGCTGCTTAGCGGCGCATGGCTGCTCTCCGGTATCGTGGGGACGGCAATGGGATTTGTCGCAGGCCGCTACCTGAATCGCTGGCCGGATAAAGCAATTTGTCGCCTCAGCTATTTGCTTTCATCGTTGCCGACCTTCTGGATTGGCATGTTGCTGCTGGCGTTATTTGCCGTTCGCTGGCCGGTGTTCCCGGTCTGCTGTGCGTGGGAGCCGGGCAACAGCAGCGAGATGGCGACGCTGACCGAGCGTCTGCGCCATCTGGTGCTTCCCGTTTGTGCGCTAAGTTTGTTGGGGCTGGGGCAGATTACGCTGCATACGCGGGAAAGTATCGCCAGCGTAATGAAGAGCGAATTTGTCCGTTTCGCGCGCTCTCAGGGCGACAAAGGTTGGTCGCTGTTGCGCCATCAGGTTCTGCGCCACGCTATCACGCCCGCGCTGTGCTTGCAGTTCGCCTCGCTGGGAGAACTTTTGGGGGGCGCACTGCTGGCTGAAAAGGTCTTTGCTTATCCTGGGCTTGGGCAGGCGACCATTGATGCCGGATTGCGGGGTGATCTACCGTTACTGATGGGGATCGTCTTGTTTAGCACCGTGCTGGTTTTCATTGGCAATTCACTTTCTACCTGGTTTGTTCACCTGTTGAACCGTGCTCTGGAGCGACCCGATGCTCTATAATCCGACGCCGACGCTTATTCGTCTGGTGCTCTCTTTTAGCTGCCTGCTATTCATTGCGGTGTATGGCGCAGCCACGCTGGACAACCCGTTGAGCGTGAATTTACTTGCCCGTCATCTGCCCCCTGATGCGCTGTACTGGTTCGGTACCGATAACCTCGGTCGCGATCTGTGGGTGCGTTGCTTTCAGGGGGCGTTAACCAGTCTGCAAATTGGTATTGGCGCGGCCTTGTGCAGCGGCTTCATTGCGTTAATGATGGCGGCGGTTTCGCGCCTGCATCCACGTCTGGACGTGCTTATGCGCCTGATAACCGATGCCATGCTGTCGATGCCGCATCTGCTGCTGCTTATTTTGATTTGTTTTACGCTGGGTGGTGGGAAAAGTGGGGTGATCATGGCGGTGGCGCTAACCCACTGGCCGCGCCTCGCATTGATTCTACGTGCTGAAGCCGAGCGCGTTGCCCACAGCGATTATCTGACGCTGACATGGCGTCTGGGGCATGGTCATTTTTACTGCTGGCGACATCACTATCTACCGGCGCTGTTACCCCAGTGGCTCACGGGGACATTGCTGATGTTCCCCCATGCGGTGCTGCACAGCGCGGCGTTGAGTTTCCTTGGCTTTGGGCTGGCGCCGCATGAACCGTCGTTGGGCCTGCTGCTGGCGGATGCCCTGCGGTTTATCAGCCATGGCGACTGGTGGTTAGTGTTGTTTCCGGGGCTGATGCTATTCAGCTTGGTGATGTTATTCGATCAGCTCGCGAGGGCAGTGCATCGTTTATGGTTGCGAGGTGACCTATGTTGAGTTTAAGACAGGTCTCGCTGGACGTGGCGCGTTATCGTTGGTTCGGCGCGAGAAAATGGTCTCCGCTGTTGCAGGATATCTCTTTCGACGTAGCGCCCGGTCAGATGGTGGCGTTAGTGGGGGGAAGCGGTGAAGGGAAAAGTTTGCTCCTGCAATGTCTGCTCGATCTTTTACCGGAAAATTTGCGTCTCCACGGCGCAATAACTCTTGATGGCAAAACGTTGGGCAGTCATGACATTCGCGAATGTCGGGGCAATACCTTCAGCTATGTGCCGCAAGGCGTGCAGGCACTGAACCCGCTGCTCTCAATTGAAAAGCATTTACGTAGAGCAAGTCAGCTCTCCGGCCAAAACTGGAATGCCGGAAAAATAGAAAAATTGCTCCAGCGTAGTCAACTGGAAACCAGCGTATTAGATGCCTTCCCGCGTCAGCTTTCGGGCGGTATGGCGAAACGTGTTCTGGCCTGCCACGCGTCGCTGAGTCAGGCTCGCTATATTCTGGCTGACGAAATTACCGCCTGGCTTGATGCGCCATTAGCTAATCAACTGCTTGAGCAGTTGCGTGGTTTATGTGAACAGGGGGCTGGTGTTTTATGGGTGACGCACGATCTCACGCTGGCGGCCCAGCATGCGGATCGCATCGTCGCGCTGCATCAGGGAGGGGTGTCGGATAACGTTAGTCGTGAACAGCTGTTGCGCGGGGAAATGAGCGAGCATCTGCAACGTCAATGGCGGGCTCTGCCTGAGAGAAATCAATTATTTGGAGTGCGCGATGCTGTGCTGTCATGATGTCGTGATTCGCCAGGGAGGAAAGGTGCTGTGGCAAAACCTGTCTTTCTCTTTGTCCCCCGGTGAACGTATTGGGATTTGTGCGCCCAGTGGAACCGGCAAAACGACGTTGGGACGCGTGCTGGCGGGCTGGCAAAAGCCGACCTCGGGCGACATTCTTATCGATGGCCAGCCGCTACCGATGCATCAATATTGCCCAGTGCAGTTGGTACCGCAGCATCCGGAATTAACCTTTAACCCACGGCGTAGCACCGGCGATGCGGTTCATGACGCCTGGCTGCCTGGCGCGGAAATCCTTACCCGTCTGCATATCAAACCGGAATGGTTAACCCGTCGCCCTGGACAGCTTTCTGGTGGTGAACTGGCGCGAATCGCCATACTTCGCGCGCTGGACCCGCGTACCCGTTTTCTTATTGCCGATGAGATTACCGCCCAGCTCGATCCTTCTATTCAAAGAGATATCTGGGCGCTGCTGCTCGAAGAATGCCAGCGTCGACCATTAGGTATGCTGATTATCAGCCATCAGCAGGCGCTGCTTGATCAGATCTGCACGCGGGCGCTACTCTCCTCGGTATCTTCATCATTGCAGGCAGATAACTAACGTGAGCGTAAAATCAATAGCTATGGCCGCGCTATTGTGCGGGGCCGGTGTTTCTGCGACGCATGCTTCCATACAGGTAGGCTTTTCGCCGGAAGGTTCGGCTCGGGCTTTAGTACTGGATTCGATTAACCATGCCCAGCGAAGCATCGACATGATGGCGTATTCATTTCAGTCTGCAGATATTATTCAGGCGTTGGTGAATGCGGAAAAAAGAGGCGTTGTTGTCCGGGCGGTTATCGACAAAAAACGTAACCGGGGCAAGGTCAGTCAACATGCTATCGCGTATGCCACCGCCAACGGGGTCAATGTGCGACTGGATGGACACTACCACATCCAGCATGACAAGGTGATGATTATTGATGGCGACACGCTGGAGACCGGCTCGTTCAATTTTGCTAAATCCGCCGAATTCGCGAACTCCGAAAATATGTTGGTGATTCGTGGGGAGCCTGCCGTAGTGGCGCAATATCAAGCCCATTTTGACAGTCGGTGGAAGATTGCGAACCAGAGTGGCTAAACATTCACAACGGCGTTGATTAAATTGTAATGTTATATTATAACATTTCACTCGCAAATGATTTGAGGGTGAAATTTTGGCTATTCATTTAAAAAAACTGGCAATCGCTCTGGGAATGCTTTTGGTCAGTGGTCAGGTATTGGCTCACGGTCACCATTCGCATGGAGTTCCAATGAGTGAGACAGAACAAAAGGCGTCAGAAGGCGTATTTGATGATAATCAGGTACAGAACAGAGCGCTGACCGACTGGGATGGCATGTGGCAATCTGTCTATCCGTATCTGGTCAGTGGCGAACTTGATCCGGTATTCAAAAAGAAAGCGGAGAAAGATAAAAGCAAAACGGCAGAACAGATTAAAGATTATTACCGTCAAGGCTATGCAACTAACGTGGATACCATTGGCATTGAAAATGGTGTGATGGAATTTCATACCGGTAATCAGGTTACATCATGCAAATACGACTATGCCGGATATAAAATTTTGCACTATAAATCAGGCAAGAAAGGTGTACGTTATTTGTTTGAGTGTAAAGCTGCTGATAGCAAAGCGCCTAAATACGTTCAGTTCAGCGATCATATCATTGCTCCGCGCAAGTCAAGCCACTTCCATATTTTTATGGGAAATACCTCGCAGGCAGCCTTGCTCGAAGAGATGGAGAACTGGCCCACCTACTATCCTTATCAGTTGAAAGGTGAAGAGGTGGTGGATGAGATGCTGCACCATTAATCCGGACTAAGTTTATCTGTACATACCCGCCGCTCGCGGCGGGTATTTTAATTAACAACCTTCTCTTTCCATCCCCCTGCGCATTCGTTAGCATATTGTCTTGCAGCAAGTGCATGTGTTTTTTCAGGAAGAGGTTAACGTGTTTGCAGAGTATGGAGTTCTGAATTACTGGACATATCTGGTGGGGGCTATTTTTATCGTACTGGTTCCGGGGCCAAACACGATATTTGTGTTGAAGAATAGTGTCGGTCGGGGAGTGAAGGGCGGTTATCTCGCCGCAAGCGGTGTGTTTATCGGTGATGCTGTGTTGATGTTTTTGGCCTATGCCGGTGTTGCCGCTTTGATCAAAACCACGCCTGTTTTGTTTAATATTGTTCGTTATCTCGGCGCTTTTTATCTGCTGTATCTCGGTGCGAAGATCCTGTACGCCACGCTGAAATCGAAGGCGAGCGACGCCGCGGCTGAAGAAGTCCCGTTTGGTGCCATTTTCAAGCGCGCTTTAATTCTGAGCCTGACTAATCCCAAAGCTATCCTGTTTTATGTTTCGTTCTTCGTGCAGTTCATTGATGTCAATGCGCCGCACTCAGGGCTGTCATTCTTTATTCTGGCTATTACGCTCGAGATAGTGAGCTTTTTCTACCTGAGTTTCCTTATTTTCTCCGGCGCGTTTGTGACCCAGTACATTCGTACCAAGAAGAAGTTGGCTAAGGTGGGTAACTCACTTATCGGTCTGATTTTCGTTGGTTTTGCTGCCCGTCTGGCGACACTTCAGTCGTAATCATTGGCCCGCTGAATATGGCGGGCTGCAATTTTCAGCTTTTCTTCCCCACGCATATCAGCTGATGGTTATAACCAATAAATGGTATTTTAAATGTATATTTTGAGGCGTACTCTGTGCACAGCAGCGGTTGAATAAGACTCGCTGGTTGTCGACTGGAAAAGGGAAGAAAAATGCTTCAAATTCCACAGAATCATATCCATACACGCTCAACTCCGTTCTGGAACAAAGAAACTGCACCTGCCGGAATTTTCGAACGCCACCTTGATAAAGGCACCCGTGCCGGGGTTTATCCTCGACTGTCAGTTATGCAGGGGGCGGTCAAATATCTCGGCTATGCAGATGAACACAGCCCGGAGCCCGTAGAGGTGATGGTTATTGAAGCCGGTCAGTTTGGCGTTTTTCCGCCGGAAAAATGGCATAACATCGAAGTGATGACCGACGACACTTACTTTAATATCGATTTTTTCGTTGCCCCGGAAGTTCTGATGGAGAGTGCAAATCAACGAAAAGTCGTGCGCACTGGCAAGGAGTAAATCATGGGCAAAGCAACCTATACCGTCACCGTAACCAATAACAGCAACGGTGTGTCTGTCGATTACGAAACCGAAGCGCCGATGACATTATTGGTTCCGGATGTCGCGGCAGAAGTGGTCAAAGACCTGGTCAATACCGTCCGTTCATATGATACCGAAAATGAGCATGAAGTCTGCGGATGGTAGTGCTTTGACTTCTGCTACCGTTTGAACTGATTGATTTTTAAATTGAAAACCGCACTGCGTTTTGATGGCGCAGGGCGGTTTTTTATTTGAGCCGGATAGATCGCGGTCTGGAAAAAGATTTATTAAGAATACCTTAAGAAATTCGCATTGTTTGCTAATAGTTGATCATTCACAGGAGTTATGATCGAGCACCAGTTACAATACAGAACTCCGCGCTTATATGAAATTGAATACCCGAGTCACATTATCCACATTCATTCTTGGACTTGTCCTCGTAGCGATCCCGTTCACCGCGAACTGGCATCTCCCTCTGCTCAATGGCACGGTCGTCACATGGATTGAAAATGGCCAGGCGCTATGGTTATTGTTTGGTGCAGTATTTACTCTTTGCTACATCCGGCCTTTATCGCGTCCTGCCGGTGAGAAGCAATTTTGGCTTTGGGCGGCGGTATGGTGGCTGGTATTGCTGGGCCGAAGCACCAGTTGGGGCCGTGATTACTTCCCGGAGCATCCTAAACTGCTGTTCAGAGCTATCTCAGTCGTGTTAATTGCGATGATTATTCTGCCGGTCCTGCTGTCGAAGCACTTACGCCAGGATATTGCCCGCCGCTTGCGCAATGAACCACTACCGCTGTGGCTACTTGCGATCACCGTCTGCGCATTTTTGATTTCCGACACAGTGGAGCATCATCGCCTACTGGCCCCTGTCTTTTTGCATAACGCCAGTTACGGCGATTTGATTGAAGAATTGTACGAACTGCCGTTTATGGCGGGACTGTTTCTGATGAACCTCAGTTTTATGCAGCGGGATAAACAGCACGAGTCTGCCGCTATTCGTTTCAGTGAACCGCAGCTGGCGAAGTAGTTGGAAAAGGCCTGAGTCTGAAAAGCCAGACTCAGGCGGTCAGGACGATAATTTACGCAATGGCCTCACACAAGCGTGATTTCATTTCGCTATACGTTTGCGCCGCATACTTCTCTGCCCATCCCTGATCGGTAATATGCTCAATATTTACCGCACAATATTTGGTTTCCGGCGTTTTCGAGATCGGATCAAGGTTATCCTGTGTTAACTCGTTACACGCGCCAATCCACCATTGATAGGTCATATACACTGTTCCGGCATTAATACGCTCGGATACATCCGCACGGCTGATGACCTTGCCTCGGCGCGAGCTTACCCATACCAGGTCACGATGACGGATACCCAGTTTTTCTGCATCATCGGTGTTGATCTGAACATATCCAGGCTCATCTGCCAGCGCCTGTAATGCCGCGCAGTTGCCGGTCATGGAGCGGCAGGAGTAGTGTCCGACTTCGCGCACGGTACACAACACCAACGGATAGTTCTCATCAGGGACTTCAGCGGGAGCACGCCACGGCGCGGCAAACAGTTTGCCTTTGCCATTAGCGGTATCGAACCGGCTGTGTGCGTAAAGATACGGTGTGCCTGGGTGATCGAGATCCGGACAAGGCCACTGAACATGACCCATTTCACCCATTTTCTCATAGGTCACGCCATAGAATAGCGGGCACAGTTCGCGCATCTCATCCCAGATTTGCTGGTTATTTTGGTACTGCATCGGGTAGCCCATTTCGCTGGCCAACAGACTGATAATTTCCCAGTCACGTTTTACATCCCCGCTGGGTTCAATCGCTTGCTCGAAACGCTGGAAGCCACGATCGGCGCAGGTAAAGACGCCACCGTGTTCGCCCCATGATGTTGCAGGCAACAGGACGTCGGCCATCTCTGCCGTTTTGGTCATGAAGATATCCTGCACGACGACAAAATCGAGCGCGTTAAATCCTTCCCGGACCAGCCCCAAATCAGCCTCGGTTTGCAGCGGATCCTCTCCCATGATGTAGTAGGCTTTGATTTTGCCTTCAATCGCCAGATGCGGAACTTCGGTGATGCGCGTTCCAACTTTGTCATCCATCTGATTAACGTCAATACCCCAGGCGGTGGCAAATTTCTCCCTGACGGCAAAATCGGTTACGTCCTGATACCCCGGAAACTGGTTAGGCAGCACGCCCATATCACATGCGCCCTGCACGTTATTTTGCCCGCGTACCGGGCCAACGCCGACGTTTGGACGTCCCAGATTCCCGGTCAGTAAGGCCAGGCTCGACAGCCCACGGACAACGTCAACGGCCTGACCAAACTGCGTGACGCCCATTCCCCACATCACGGTTGCCGATGGCGCAGCCGCAAATGTACGCATCGCCTGACGAACCTGTTGTGCAGGAACGCCGGTTAAATGTTCTACAGCTTCGGGAGCATAGTCCTTAACGGTTTCCCAGTATGTTTCCAGACCTTCGGCATGCTTATGCACGTACTCGCGATCGTAAAGCTGCTCTTCAATAAGCACATGACCAAAGGCGTTGACCAGCGCCATGTTACAACCATTTTTTAACTGCAAGTGCTGATCGGCGATACGGGCGGTTTCAATACGGCGGGGGTCGCAAACAATGATTTTCGCGCCGTTCTGGCGAGCTTTAATCACCCGACGGGCCACAATAGGGTGTGAGTCCGCGCAGTTATAACCAAAGATGAGCAGGCATTTTGAGTTTTCAATCTCGCTGATGGAGTTGCTCATTGCGCCATTGCCCAGCGTTTCCTGTAGACCGGCAACGGAAGGGCCGTGACAGACGCGGGCACAGCAATCGACATTGTTGGTGTTGAGCACCCCACGGGCGAATTTTTGCATCACATAGTTGGTCTCATTCCCTGTTCCCCGGGAGGAGCCTGTCGTCATAATGGCGCGAGGACCATAGGTGTTTTTTATTTCAGATAAGCGTTTAGCGGTGTAACGAATGGCTTCATCCCAGCTAACGGGAGTGAATTTTCCACCTTTTTCATAACGGATCATCGGGCGAGTCAGACGGGGAGTCAGAAGACGGGTGTCGTTCAGAAAGTCCCAACCATAGTAGCCTTTCAGGCATAACTGATTTTGGTTCGTTACACCCTCAGCGGCTTCGGCGCGGATGATTTTGTTATTTTCAACAACAAGCTTGAGCTTGCACCCGGCCCCACAGTATGGGCATACACTGGTGATTTTTTTCATCAATAACAGACCTGTTAAATGCTGAAATAGCGCGAATTGTAGACGGAGCCACGCGAATCGGTATCACGGGCCACGATTTGTCGTAGCGACGGGCTGTCAAAGCATAAAGCATGCCAAAGATAAAAACCCAGTATTGGCAGGGGTAACTGCCCAAGGAGCAGAGAGAAATGACTGTCGATTCGTCACTATTGACGAGAAGCGTCAAAAATATCACCGTCTTGACGTTGGTTTAACTCTATGAAACATCAGAAAAAGATGAAAATCACAGGTGATACCGATCACAAATTTTAATTTTTCAGCGCTATGCTATGCTTTTATACAACGAGTCAATCGTTAACCTAAAAACATAAGTGAGGAAAATAATGGGCATTCTTTCATGGGTAATTTTCGGTCTTATCGCGGGGATTTTGGCAAAATGGATTATGCCGGGTAAAGATGGCGGCGGATTCTTTATGACCATTATCTTAGGGGTCGTTGGTGCGGTGGTTGGCGGCTGGATCAGTACCTTCTTTGGCTTTGGTAAAGTTGATGGCTTCAACTTCGGCAGTTTCGTCGTAGCGGTTATCGGTGCGATCGTGGTGTTGTTTATCTACAGAAAGATCAAAAGCTAACTCATTATACAGAGATGAAAGGCCACTGAAGTGTGGCCTTTTTATTGGTTACCACCAGCCTAGTTCCGTACCCAGAACTACGATGATCGCCACGCCAATCATAATGAGCGTTGTTTTTTTCATCGTTATGCACCCGGCGCAGCGTAGCCGCCAACAAAAAACCAGGATAAGAAAACGACAGCGGAAATAAAAATGATGACGGGGAAAATAATACCGAGTCGCATAGGATTATCTGCCAGAGTTATTTAAAGACGAGCCAGCATAGCAGGGCTTAATGTACGACAAAAGTGGTTTTATCCTGCCGCTTTTTATCTTTGTACATGGCGCTGTCTGCCATGTGGAGCGCACAGTTTACATCGGTCTCATGCGGATCAATTTCCACCACGCCCAGACTGGCTCCAGGATAAAACAGATGGACGCTGCCCATGTGATAGTCGCCACAAATTCGCTGTTGCAGCTGATTTTTCACCTTTTGCAGGTGCCCGCACCGATCGCTTTCACTTTCCGGCGACAGGCTAACGACTAAAAATTCGTCACCACCCAGTCGACCGAGAATATCATTGTCGCTGCATTCGTGGAGCAGGCGCTGTCCGATCTGGATCAGGAACTGGTCGCCAACCTCATGACCAAAGCGGTCATTAATCAGTTTGAAATCATCCAAATCGATATAGGCAACGACGACCTTCTGCTGAAGATGTCGGGCAAGCGAAAATAGGGTTTCAACATTTTCAAAAATCGAGCGTCGGTTCGGTAGCCCGGTCAGCGCATCGGTGTAGGAATGAGCAATCAGCGCGGCGTTGGCTTCGCGTAACTGCGCGACCAGCGACTCTTTTTGAATAGACTGGGCGATCAGGCCCGCAAACAGATGCAGCACTTGTTCACCTCGCTCGCTCAATGCCTGCTGGCGGCGACTGGTGGCGCAGAGCGTACCGTAAAACGTTCCATCCGGAAGATGAACAGGCGTGCTCAGAAACGTGGTGATTTCCAGTGCACGGGCTGCGCTGCATTCCGGCCAGCGTGCGGGCACGTTGTCGCTGTACAGACAGTTATCCTCGATGGCACGTTTGCATAGCGTCTCATCCCACGGGACGGACAGCCCTTCCGGGATCTGCATTTGTTTGCTATTGCGCGCGTACAAAATATGCTGCAGACGAGCATCTAAATCGACCTTGGTTAAATAGGTTGATTCCATCTCTGTCACCACCTCCAGCATCTCCAGAAGTTGCCGGACCAGACTCTCAACAGACTGCTCCGTGGCTAAGGATTGCGAGACTCTGGCGAGGATCATGTCCGACATGAAGTGTAAATACTCCTGAGTAATGACAAGGCTGGCGTTGCCCGCATGATAGAACATCATGGTGAAAGATGAAACACGCTATCCAGCGCAGAATGTAAACATAAAATGGATAGTTAGCAGGAAAACATGGAGATAGGTGGAAAGTCAGGGTAACCTGCCAGGATAAGGTTTTTAACAGGAGTAGATATGAAACTGGCGTCTGTTGTTTTGCCCGCCATGCTGGTGTTGGCAGGATGTAGTACCCCACAACCAGAAGCGCCAATGCCACCGAAAATTGGCATGGCGAATCCGGCATCGGTGTATTGCGAACAAAAGGGCGGCTCGCTGATCGCGGTGCAGACTCCGCAAGGGGTAAGGTCTGACTGCAAACTCCCCGGAGGGGAAGCGATCGATGAATGGGAACTCTGGCGTAGAGATCATCCGGCAGCGGGGAAGTGATCCGCGGTTAGTATTGACGTAGCCACTCAGCCAGCACCAGCGCGTGGTTTTGCTGAGTATTCTTCGCCGCATACAGTAGCGTTAAGGTTTGCTGCCGGGCAATCTCTGCGAGGCGCTTGCCTTCCTGCTGCTGTTGGGCCAGTTCGGTGCGATACAGCTGGGAGAAGTGCGCAAAATCAATCAGTTCTGCGTGGAATGCTTTACGTAAATCTGATGACGGCGTCAGCGCTTTATTCCATTCATTGAAAGCAAGGTCGGTCTTTTTTATCCCGCGTGGCCACAACCGGTCGACCAGGACGCGATAACCATCGCTTGTTTCTGCCGGCTCATACACGCGTTTACACTGAATATTCATCTCTTCATCCGCTCCGTTAAGCTGCCGCTTTGGTTTTTAGCATCATTTTTATTACGGTTAAATAAGATCCCAAAACGTGACCATTATAGCATTTTGCCAGCCCGGACTCCCAATTTAAGGGATTGTGATACCGATGAAAAGTCGGTAGGCTGAGGCTCCTTATGTTGTCCCTCATTGTCTGGACATAAGGAAAGCTTAATGGACATTTCCCCGATAAAAGATACGCTTCGCATTGCGCTGGTGGGCGATTACAACCCCGAGATTGTGGCGCACCAGGCGATTCCCCTTGCTATTGATGATGCTGCTGCCGTGCTGGAGTTGGTGGCTGATTATGACTGGCTAACCACTTCTGATATCAATAGCAGCGAAGATCTGATTGGCTATGATGCCATCTGGGTCGTGCCAGGCAGCCCCTATCGACACCCGGAAGGGGCGCTGATCGCGATACGCTATGCACGCGAAAACAGCATTCCATTTTTAGGCACCTGTGGTGGTTTCCAACACGCCATACTGGAGTATGCCCGTAACGTGCTGGGCTGGAGCGATGCCGCACATGCAGAAACGGATACCTCTGGGCGAATGGTGATCGCGCCGTTGACCTGCTCGTTGGTAGAAAAAACAGACGATATTGAGCTACGGGCCAATACGCTGATTGCGAAAGCCTACGGACGCGATGCTATCTCGGAGGGGTATCACTGCAACTATGGTGTGGCGGACGCTTTTGCCGCCGAGCTTGAGAGCGGCGATCTCCGGGTGACCGGTTGGGATGACGCCGGGGATATCCGCGCCATTGAGCTGGTAACGCATCCTTTTTTTGTTGGCACACTCTTTCAGCATGAACGTGGCGCGCTGGCGGGAAAACCCGTGCCGTTAGTCCAGGCGATGCTCCGCGCCGCACGGGGATAAAATGCCGGGCAGGCGGTTAGCTCACCTGCCCGCAACATTATGCGTTGGCGATCTCCCGATCGCGCCCAGCGCACAGACCAAACACGGCCATCAGCATCGCTAACACGGCGACACCCGCTAATGGAATCAGCCAGCTACCGTTGAGGTCGTGAATTTTCCCCATCAAGGGTGGCCCGCAGGCGGCCAGTAAGTACCCGACAGACTGCGCCATTCCGGACAGAGCTGCGGCCTGATGTGCAGAGCTTGCGCGCAGGCCAATGAAGGTCAAGCCGAGGATCATGGTCGCACCTGAGCCAAAGCCAAACAGAATGGTCCATAGCAAAGCCTGGTTGGGCATTATGGCGAATCCCGCCGCGCCAACGGCGCACATTATCGAAACCAGGGCGGCGATGGCACGCTGATCCTTGAATCTGTTCAGGACGAGGGGAATCAATAACCCTGGCGCGGCGGTCGCCAGTTGCAGTAAACCGTGCAACGAACCGGCCTGCGCCTCGCTGTAACCGTAGCTGATTAAAATGGCGGGTAACCAGCCGATGATCACGTAATAGATAAGCGAGTTGATTCCCAGAAACAGGGTCACCTGCCAGGCGAGGCTGGAGCGCCAGATAGCACGGGAATGTAATGCGCGTGAGTTACTCAGGCTGGCATTTCCTGTCTGACGGCATTGGGGTAACCAGATAACCAGCGCCAGCAGCGGAAAAACCATCAGTACCATCAGTGCGCCGCGCCAGCCAAATCCATTTAACGCCAGCGGAACAACCATGGCTGAACCCAACGCCGCCGCTGCGCCCATGGTTAGCGAGTAAGCGCCAGTCAGTTTTGCCACATGCTGGGCATAATCACGCTTAATTAGCCCCGGCAACAGCACATTTCCCAGGGCGATTCCGCACCCGATGATGGCGGTGCCGCTAAACAGTAATCCCGGTGAGGGCAGCGAGCGTATCGTAATACCGGCGCAAATCAGCAGCATAGCGGCAAACAGGCTGCGTTCGATGCCCCAGCGGCGCGCAACGGCTGCGGCCAGAGGTGATACCAGCGCGAAGGCCAGCAGCGGAAGGGTAGTCAACAGTCCCGTCTGGGCAGTACTCAGACCGTAGTCGGCGCGAATGGCATCTAACAGTGGGGCGGCGCCGGTAAAGGTAACGCGCAGCGTGGTGGCAATCATCAGGATACCCGCGATCAGCAAAGCAGCGTTTTTACCGCGGGAGGAAGGCGTATTTATCATTTTTTTCTCATATTGTCAGGCGAGGCGATACCTTAGCGTTTTTACTCCATGAGTGAATCAAGCTAAAATGACAGTTTATCGCTAAAATCGGACATTCTTATGTTGGGACTAAGACTGGATGGGTATGAACCCGATCTTCACCATGATGCCGCGGTAGCATTTTGTATTCAGGCCCGGGAAGATGAACTCTTTAGTCCGCTGCATCAGCATCGTAAGGGGCAGTTGATTCTGGCTTTGCATGGCGCGATTACCTGCGAGGTTGAAAATGCCATGTGGATGGTGCCTCCCCAATATGCGGTGTGGATCCCTGGTGAAATTCCGCACAGCAACCACGTTACCGTGGGGGCACAATTGTGCTTCTTGTTTATTGAACCTCATGCCGTCGTGATGCCTGAGCGTTGTTGTACGCTGAAGATATCTCCCTTGTGTCGGGAGCTTATTCTGGCGCTGGCGTCGAAAACGGACGACCAACGGCTGGAGCCGTCAACTCAGCGACTGACGCAGGTGTTGTTTGATGAACTCCCGCAACAGCCGCAGGAGCAACTGCAGTTACCGGTTTCCGATCATCCGAAAATCCGCAGAATGGTGGCGACAATGGCGCGAGAGCCTGCCCAATGGCAGACGCTGGGGCAGTGGGCCAGCGTATTTGCGATGAGTGAGCGCAACCTTGCCCGGCTGGTCGTCAAAGAAACGGGATTGAGCTTTCGCCGCTGGCGTCATCAGCTGCAGTTGATCCTGGCGCTGCAGGCGCTGATAGATGGTCATAACGTGCAACAGGTCGCGCAAATGCTCGGTTATGATTCAACCACCGCATTTATCACGATGTTCAAAAAAGGCCTGGGGCAGACTCCAGGCCGTTATCTGAGCTGACTTGCTACTGCTTCCCAACAATCAACGAGACCAGACCAGCCGCAATAAGCGGCCCCACCGGCACGCCGCGAAACAGCGCCACGCCCAGCACTGTACCGACCAGTAAACCGGCAACAAGCTGGGGCTGGCTGCCCATCAACGTGACGCCGCGCCCGCCGAGCCATGAGACCACCACGCCGACGGCAATCGCGACCAATGATTTCCAGTTTACAAAGGAGTGAATGAGCGTGGAGGGCGGTAGCGTTCCGCTGGCGATCGGGGCCATTACGCCGATAGTCAGAATAATAATCCCGACGGTCAGGCCCTGTTTTTCAATCCACGGAAAGAACGTATTCAGAGGGGTTACACGGACGATGATCAGCACCAGAATTGAAACAGCGACAGTGGTGTTGTGACTGACAAAGCCCAGAGCTGCCAGTCCGAGGAGGATCAGCAGAGTGACATCAAACATCGTAGTTTCCTTGCCAAAAGAAAAAAATAAGCCTGCTTACTGTACGCGTAAACGCGTGACGGAACAGGCTTTATTTAATAATTATGAATTTTTTGAGCTAATGCACGATGCGACGTTTTTTACCGCTAACTCGGCTGTTATTGAACGCGGCGGAAAGAAATTAATTCCGGTTGTGCAATTCGCAGGTAATCAGCAGTATCCATGATCACGGATTTCTCCAGCATTCCGGCATTGAACGCAATTTCATTAAAACGTTCAAACAGCAGCGGATCGGCGACCAGTTTGAGATTCGGATGGAAACTAAATGGTGGGATGGCGCCAAATACGCAACCCGTCAGTTCATCGACTTCCGCCGGGCTGGCGAGCGACGCTCTCAAGCCGCCGATATGACTGGCCAACAGGCTCAGGTCGGCCTGCTGGTCGGCAGAGAGAATCGCCAGTACATGCTGATTAACGCCGTTACCCTTTACTTTGCAGACCAGAGCTTTTGCCCCCTGGCCCAGTGCAGTACCGCGAATTTCAGAGACCGCTTCACATTTGCCGACGGCTTCATGGCTAACCACGCGATACGTCGCGCCTTGTTCTGATAACAGCGAAATTAAACGCTGATGCGTTGCGTTACCTTTGTTCACTTCCGTCATGACTTGCTCCTGGTACAACAATGAAAATCCTGGCTGAAAAATGATTACGCATCGGTGCGTTTTTTCTGTTTGTTCAGGTAGAGTTGCGCATCCGATGCTTTGTAAGCATCATCAATGGTGTCGTTTGGCTGCATATTATAAATCCCGACAGAGAAGCTGATTGATATATCTTGCGCAATAATTTGTAAGTTGTAGCGAATCCGTTCCAGCATGCGGTGCGTTAATTCACTGGGATGATCGATGAGGATAATGCAAAATTCATCCCCGCCGAGACGGATGGCATAGTCGCTTTTGCGAATCGAGGTTTGAATGGCTTTAGCCAGAATGGTGATAATGCGATCGCCTTCCTTATGCCCCAATGTGTCATTAATAACTTTTAGCTTATCGCAATCAATGGCGATAAAGGTTACGAGGGTTCCCGTGTTGACCAACTGCTGCAAACGCTGTTCGAGCATCGGTGTTAAAATTTTACGGTTATAGAGCCCGGTCATCGCATCGCTGATATTTTCCCGCGTGACGTTGTGATACAACCGAAAATGTGTTCTGACCATATTCAGCAGCAATATCGTTGCCAGAAGATAAAAGGCGAATATTTTCCACGATGAAACGATAAAGTACATAAAATCAAGCGATAACGTGACGCGTATGCCGCCAGGGATGTCCTTCTCGTAGTGAACGTAGCGGAATAGATTGGTCTCACTTTGGTGAACAATAATCTCTTTACCTGAGCTAATATCCGAGAGTGTAACGTTAAGAAAACGCCAGACGAGAGGGCGATCGCTGGTATAAAAGATATTTTTTAAATTTTCTTTGTTAATATCGACCATCACCACGCCTTTTAGTTTACCGGCAGAGTAGACCGGCGTTAAAAAGCTCATCACCTTTTTCTCGGTCAGGTTATCCTCATAAATACTGGAGATCACCGTACGACCCGTAAAAATACCGTCAATATCATTCTGGTCGATTCCCAGCGTGCCTTTTTGCAAAAACGTCCAGTTGTGTATCGCAAATTTCCGTGAGTCGATCAGATCATAGAAATAGACGTAGTTATTTTTCAGATCGACGTAGTAGCGAAATTTATATTCCAGCGTCCCTAATCCCTGACCGTAATCTTTTTGTAGGCGATTGACGTTCACCGCCCGGTCAAAAGAGGGTAACAGGAATACGTCTTCAAGTTGGCCGCTACATTTCGTTGAGGTGGTCTGCAACGTACCGTGTAATGGCAGGTAATTATGTGCTGTGAGATTGAGACCATGTGTACCGTTAACGCTGTCGAAAGCATCGCAGAACGCTTTTTGTTGTTCGACAGATGCGGGTTCCTTAGGGGATGAAAAGGTGCGCATCAGATGGGCTGCAATACTCTGATTGGTGTACTTATCATAGAGAAAAGAGGAGTCGGCTTTCTCATTGATATAACGCATATAGGCATTCATTGCCTTATCGCTGGCAATGAGTTCATAAACCAAAAAAGAAGATGTCAAAACAATAACGCTGACTGAGATAAAGAGCCTGAGCGCTTTATGATGCAACTTCATAATGAATTACAGCCCATAGGTTAGAGATGCGATTTTACCACATGCTCCACATTCGCTCTAACGAAGCGGCGGGATAAACCATTGCAAAATGTCACGATCATGATACAGGGTAATGTAATCAGCCGAAGCCGAAGCCTCGGCTGAAAGTGGTCGCTTAATTATTGCTGGTTGTACTTTGCTTATGAAACAGTTCGCGGAATACCGGATAAATGTCATCCTGATCGCGGATATGCTGCATCGCAAAGTTTTCAAAGGTTGATTGCAGATGTTCGTATTCACGCCACAAGGTCTGGTGCGCGCGGCGGGTAATTTCGATATAGCTGTAATATCGTACTACCGGTAACAGTTTTTTCGCCAGAATCTCATGACACAACGGTGAGTCATCCGCCCAGTTATCACCATCCGACGCCTGTGCGGCATAGATATTCCACTGAGCAGGGTCGTAGCGCTCTTTCACCACTTCATCCATTAACTTCAGCGCGCTGGAGACAATGGTTCCCCCGGTTTCCTGAGAGTAGAAGAATTCATGCTCATCTACCTCTTTCGCCTGGGTGTGGTGGCGAATATAAACCACTTCCACGTTCTTATAGGTGCGGCTTAAGAACAGATACAGCAGAATATAAAAACGCTTTGCCATATCTTTGGTCGACTGATCCATCGAGCCGGAGACGTCCATCAGACAGAACATCACCGCCTGGCTGGAAGGATCGGGCCGTTTTTCATAATTCTTGTAGCGTAAGTCAAAGGTGTCGATAAACGGCACACGTTCGATTTTTGCCCGTAGTTCGGCAATTTCTTTGCGTAACCGTTCTTCTTCCAGCAATTGAGCGGGTTCACTTTTCGCGATGGTCTCCAGATCCGCTTCGAGCGCATGCAGTTCGCGACGCTTACCTGCCGTCATTGCCGTGCGGCGCGCCAGTGAATTTTGCAGGGAGCGCACCACGCTGATGTTGGCCGGCACACCGTTAGAGGTAAAACCTGCCCGGTGCGTTTTGTACTCCGTTAGCTGACGCTGCTGATTTTGCTTGAGGTTTGGCAGGGCTAAATCTTCGAAAAGCAGATCGAGATATTCATCTTTAGAAATCTGGAAGACGAATTCATCCTGACCCTCGCCATCCTGGCTCGCCTGGCCTTGTCCGCTTCCCGAACCGCCGCCTCCGCCCTGTGGACGTTCAATACGGTCATTCTGCACAAAATGGTCGTTACCCGGATGCACACGATGGCGCAGGCCACCGCGCCCCTGATGGAACATCGGTTCGCTAATATCATCGGTCGGAATAGAGACAGATTCGCCGCTATCTACATCAGTCACCGAACGCTTGTTAATGGCCTCGGAGATCGACTGTTTAATTTGCGATTTATAACGGCGTAAGAAGCGCTGGCGGTTTACCGTGCTCTTGTTTTTGCCGTTAAGACGCCGGTCAATAAACCAGGTCATAAGCCCCCCGTACTGCATTTGCCAACTTTATGCTACATCAGTAACCTGGATGCACAGAGCATATCTGGCCTACTGATGAGTATTGTAGGCCCGGTAAGCGCATGCGCTACCGGGCACTTATGTTAAGACGATTTACGTACGCGCAAATACCATTCGCACAGTAAACGCACCTGCTTACGCGTGTAGCCTTTTTCCATCATACGGTCGACAAAATCGTCGTGCTTTTTCTGCTCGTCAGTCGAGGTTTTGGCGTTGAACGAAATAACCGGCAGCAGCTCCTCGGTATTGGAGAACATTTTCTTCTCAATCACCGTGCGCAGTTTTTCGTAACTGGTCCAGTTTGGATTACGACCGCTGTTATTCGCTCTGGCGCGCAGAACAAAGTTGACGATCTCGTTACGGAAATCTTTCGGGTTACTGATACCTGCCGGCTTCTCAATTTTCTCCAGCTCTGCGTTCAGCGACTCGCGATCGAACAGTTGACCGGTATCCGGGTCGCGATACTCTTGATCCTGAATCCAGAAATCCGCGTAGGTGACATAACGGTCGAAAATGTTCTGTCCGTATTCGGAATAGGATTCGAGATAAGCCGTCTGAATCTCTTTGCCAATAAATTCAGCATATTTCGGGATCAGATAGCCTTTCAGGAACTCAAGATAACGTTCCGCCTGTTCCTGAGGGAACTGTTCACGCTCGATTTGCTGTTCCAGGACGTAGAACAGATGCACCGGGTTCGCCGCGACTTCGGCATGATCAAAGTTAAAGACACGAGAGAGGATCTTAAACGCGAAACGCGTAGACAGACCGTTCATTCCCTCATCAACCCCGGCGTAATCCCGATACTCCTGATAGGATTTCGCTTTTGGATCGGTATCTTTCAGACTTTCGCCATCGTAAACACGCATCTTCGAGTAAATGCTCGAGTTCTCAGGTTCTTTCAGGCGAGAAAGAATGGTGAAGCGAGAGAGCGTTTCCAGCGTGCCTGGCGCGCAAGGCGCATGGGTCAACTCACTGTGGTTAAGCAATTTCTCGTAGATTTTGATTTCTTCGGAGATCCGCAGGCAATAAGGCACTTTGACAATGTAAACACGGTCAAGGAACGCCTCATTGTTTTTGTTGTTGCGGAACGTTACCCATTCGGACTCGTTCGAGTGGGCAAGAATAATTCCGTTAAACGGCAGGGCAGAGATACCTTCCGTCCCGTTGTAGTTTCCTTCCTGGGTGGCGGTCAGCAGAGGGTGCAGCACTTTAATCGGTGCCTTAAACATCTCTACGAACTCCATAATCCCCTGGTTAGCACGGCACAACGCACCCGAGTAACCGTAGGCGTCAGGATCGTTCTGGGCGTGGTGTTCGAGTTTACGAATATCCACTTTCCCCACCAGCGCAGAGATATCCTGGTTATTTTCATCACCAGGTTCTGTTTTGGCGATAGCGATCTGCTCCAGAATAGACGGCCAGACTTTGACGACGCGGAATTTCGTGATGTCCCCGCCAAAATCGTGCAGGCGTTTCGCCGCCCATGGCGACATGATCGTCCCGAGATAGCGACGCGGGATCCCATACTCTTTTTCCAGGATCTGCGCGTCTTCCTGTGGATTAAACAGGCATAACGGATGATCGTTAACCGGGCTACGTTCGCCATTGGCGCTCAGGACATAAATCGGTACTCTCTGCATCAGCGACTTGAGTCGCTCAGCGAGAGATGATTTCCCCCCTCCCACAGGCCCCAACAGATACAGAATCTGTTTCTTCTCTTCCAGACCTTGAGCTGCATGTTTCAGATAAGAAACAATTTGCTCAATGGCGTCTTCCATGCCGTAAAACTCTTCGAAAGCGGGATAACGTGCAATTACCCGATTCGAAAAGAGTCGAGAAAGACGAGGTTCGTGGGCAGTGTCAACCATGACAGGCTCACCAATAGCCATTAATAGCCGCTCTGCCGCGTTGGCATAAGCACTGCGATCTTGCCGACAAGTGGTAAGAAACTCCTGCAGCGTGAACTCTTCGTCCTTGGCAGCTTCATAACGCTGGCGATAGTGATCGAATATATTCATGGTATGCCGTCCTTTCGTTTTTTAGCACATGTTAAGAGCCGTTCATATGAATAGTAGAGGCCCCTGAAGAGGTAAACTGAACGACGTCGCTGCTGAAGAAATAAGCAACTCTCATGCCATTTTGATGGTCAGGAGATCAACGTATTCGGTGATACACCTTCTAAAATTAAGCGTAGATGGCATTTGCAAAACTTGCATGGGTGCGCAAATGAATTTCAACGGCATATCAATAACTCATCAGCAAAAAAAGCACATCTTATGTAAAGAAATGGGGCAGATTTCATGCGGAGTTCACTGTCCTGCAAGCAAAATGTCATCACTCGTTGAGAAATTAGGGGGTTACATTCCTGGACTAATACGTAAAATAGTTGGGCTGAAGCGTATTGGCGATTACACTTTGACCGCTACACATTTGAATAAGGAATTATGGATTGTGACCAAACTCAAACTTCTGGCACTTGGCGTCCTTGCCGCAACCGCAGTTAGCACCGCACAGGCGGAAAGCCAGTGGACTGTTGGTGCAGGTGTCGGCGTGATTAATAGCCCGTACAAACAGTATGACCGCGATGTTTATCCCGTTCCGGTTGTCACCTATGAAGGCGATAACGTCTGGTTCCACGGTCTGGGTGGCGGCTACTATCTGTGGAATGATACGGCAGATAAGCTCTCCATCATGGCGTACTATGACCCGACGCACTTCAAGCCGGGTGACAGCGACAGCCATGCTTTGCGCCAACTCGATAAGCGCAAAAGCAGCCTGATGGCTGGCCTCTCGTATGTACATAACACCCAGTATGGTTTCCTGCGTACCGCTCTGGCGGGTGATACCCTGGATAACAGCAACGGCTTTATCTGGGATCTGGCGTGGCTCTACCGTTACACTAACGGCGCGCTGACTCTGACACCGGGTATCGGTGTGCAGTACAGCAGCGAAAACTACAACGACTATTACTATGGCGTGTCCAATCATGAGTCACGTCGTAGTGGTCTGAAAAGCTACAGCGCTGACGATGGATGGGATCCGTACCTGGAGTTGACCGCGAGCTATAACTTCCTTGGCAACTGGAACGTATACGGCACTGGCCGCTATGTGCGTTTGAGTGATGAAGTGAAGGATAGCCCGATGGTCGATAAGTCCTGGTCTGGCATCTTCTCGGTGGGTGTGACCTACAAGTTCTGATGCTACTGCATGTCAAACACAAGCCTGCAGAGATGCGGGCTTTTTTATGCTTTGAGGGGATGAATATTGATCTAAAACATGAGATTGCATTTTTATAGGGGTTTTGCGTTTCGCCTCGCCACAACGATTATTTAACCTGGTATCTCTTTCAATGTTACTAAAAATAAACCTCTCATTTGATTAGCCTGATATCTATTCTTTTTTGCATGAGGTCATATCGACATGCCTTAATGATTTATTGTTCGGGTCTGGCGTCTTCCAGATTTACAATTTATTGATAATGCTGTGTTTTATTGTATTGCGAAGCATGGGCTATTTATTCTCAAGTGGCATAAAGATAACTGAGAGCTATTTTTTTCTATTTTGGCTTCTTTTGAATGTTAACTTTCAGATGAAAAAATAAAAATTAATCATTTGTTTTTATTTTACATCTTTTAGGTATTTGTCAGAAAAAATTAAAATTGACATTAAATATCCTATTGCCGATATTCGTTAAACTTTAAAAGTAGTGATAGCAACTCTCGTGGTAAAGCCTATAACACGCCACGGGGATATCTTGAGTAAAAACCTGGTATAAATAATGAAAAAGTTAATCATGATAGCTGTGATGGGCGGGGTTCTGGCTGGATGCACCAGCGAGGCTTCACGCATGAGTGCATGCGAAAATAAAGGAATTAGCCGCGATGCCTGCTACATCGCCGAACAAAACCGTCAGGCGACAATCAATGCCGCGGCTGAAAAACAGGCGCTGGAAAACGCGCAAAATCTGTATAGCTCCGATGATACTCATTCCGGTCATCACCACAAACACGATAAATACTAAGGTTTAACTCATGAAGAATTTGATTATTATTGCTGCGCTGGTGGCTTCATCTGCGGCGCCTGCTTATGCTATTAGCGAAGCATACCGTCAGCAATTACAGCATGAACACAAAACTCAGGTCAGCGACGCTAATGCCCCGGTACATGCCAGCAAAACCACACCCGTGCATGTGAATAAACTGGGCGTGGACTTTAAACGTGGCGCTGATGGTATTGCATATATTAATGGCAGCCCTGCGGCAAATGATGAAAACAATGCTGATGCACAATCCTACAGTGCGGGTTTAATTTCCGTCATCGTCTATAAAAACGGAAAAATTAACGCCATGAAAGAGGGCAAATATTTAGGTCGGTTGAAATAACCGCTGTAAGGATATAATTATTCGTTATTTCGGCCCGGGACGGCATCAGATCCCGGGCCTTTTTTACTTTAATCGCGTTAACACTCGACACGCCAAACTATGATGGTGCAATTTGTGCACCATAACAGGACACATGTCTGTTGTTTTGCTTTACTGTGGTGCATTAACACAGGAGGGCACGATGACAGCGAAACAAGTGATGTTTACGGAGCAGGTAGCGCTGCCTGCTATTGGGCAGGGGACATGGTACATGGGCGAGGATTCAGGCCGACGTCGGGATGAAGTCGCCGCGTTACGGGCTGGGCTGGATCTTGGCCTGCGATTGATTGATACAGCCGAAATGTACGCAGATGGTGCAGCGGAAGAGGTCGTTGGCGAGGCGCTGGCAGGTCGGCGCGATAGCGCTTTTTTAGTCTCGAAGGTTTACCCATGGAATGCCGCGGGTCAGAAAGCGATTGCCGCCTGCGAAGCCAGCCTGCGTCGTCTGAAAACCGATTATCTGGATCTCTATTTGTTGCACTGGACGGGAGACTTTTCATTTGCTGACACCGTCGACGTGATGGAAACGCTCATCGCGCAGGGGAAAATCCGCCGCTGGGGCGTCTCTAATCTCGATTACGATGATATGCAGGCGTTATGGCAGGTTGCGGATGGACGGCACTGTGCAACTAATCAGGTGCTCTATCATTTAGCATCGCGTGGCATTGAATATGATTTACTGCCATGGTGCCAGCAACAGCAAATGCCGGTTATGGCCTACAGTCCGTTGGCTCAGGCAGGGCGGCTCCGGGGGGACTTGCTTTCTAACCCCGTGGTAAATGACATTGCGCGCGCCCACAATGCCAGCGCCGCGCAGATTTTGCTGGCATGGGTTATTCGTCTTCCGGGAGTGATAGCCATTCCAAAAGCCGCAAACGTGGCGCATGTCGAACAGAATGCTGCGGCACTGGAGATAACGCTCTCAGCCGATGAGCTGAAGCAGTTAGATAAGGCATATCCGGCGCCAAAAAGTAAAACGGCGCTGGATATGGCCTGATTTGCCGAATAGCCTACGGCTACGAGCAGTTTGTAGGCCGGATAAGGCGTGAGCCGCATCCGGCATGGTGCGCAGAGCTGTGTTAGCGTTTAGCAACACGAATCGTCTGTGCCAGACGAGACGGTTTTTCTTCGGTGGTTTTCTGCGGCGCCGTGGCGTAAGCCGTTTCTACGCAAACAAACGTTTTGTAACCGTCATCCGGCATGTCGCCCATGCTGACAGACAGCGCCGGGCCTGGGTTCCAACCAACAACATTCAGATGGTGGTGGTGGATCACCTCGATATTGCGATTCAGCGCATCATCATGAATGACGCTGCACGCTTCCGGATTCAGATACACACGATCGGTACGGTCCGGGAAGGTCTGAATACCATCAGCCAGCATATCTTCTTTGGCATCATTCACTTTGTCGATCAGACGATCGCCAAGACCGCTAACCTTCACTGCCGCAATATCACCAACGTTGAAGTAGGTATGCAGCGCGGAGGTGGTTTCAAACTCGCCGTGCGCTTCCAGCTCCATCTCGCAGGTGGCGCCCACTTTGAAACGGGCCAGCAGGCAGAACTCGTGCGGCCAAAGCTGATGCGTTTCAGCACTGCTTTGCAGTTCGAACGTCAGAACTACACCATTCTCGTCTTCGTTGTGTGCTTTCAGCGTCCATGGCAGGTTACGGGCAAAACCATGAGACGGTAGGCCTGGCTGAGCGGCAGGGCCAAACCACGGCCAGCAAATCGGTACGCCGCCACGCAGCGCAACACCGGTTTTAAACGGCGTATTGTTACTTAACCACAGGACTTCTTCTTCACCGTTTGGTTTCCAGGAAAGAAGATGTGCGCCCTGCAGCGCAAAAGAGGCTTTAACCTGCGGGTGATCGACAACAATGACCTCAAGCTCATCAAGCTGACGGCGGGAGAGGACCGGGGCAATTTGTTCGACTACCGGAAGTGCAAAAATTTTATTAATCATTACGCAATCCTTTTTAACCCTAAATAATTCGGGTTGCAGGACGGCGGCAAGTGAACGAACCCCGATGAGCTTACTGTAGTAAGTGATTCGGGTGAGAGAGCGTAGCCAACACACCTGTAACTCGAAGTATGACGGGTATCTTCAGGCAAAAAAAAGAGCGACCATAGTCGCTCTTACAGATTACTGTTTCATCTCAACTTATTTGGAGATGTGAGCAATCAGATCCAGAACTTTGTTGGAGTAGCCGGTTTCGTTGTCGTACCAGGATACCAGTTTCACGAAGTTGTCGTTCAGTGCGATACCTGCTTTAGCATCGAACACGGAAGTGCAAACTTCACCGTTGAAATCGGTAGATACTACGTCGTCTTCGGTGTAACCCAGAACGCCTTTCATCGGGCCTTCAGAAGCAGCTTTGATTGCTTTCTTAATTTCTTCGTAAGAAGCAGCTTTTTCCAGACGAACGGTCAGGTCAACAACGGATACGTTCGGGGTAGGAACGCGGAACGCCATACCAGTCAGTTTGCCGTTCAGTTCTGGCAGTACTTTACCTACAGCTTTAGCAGCACCGGTAGAGGACGGGATGATGTTCTGGGATGCGCCGCGGCCGCCGCGCCAGTCTTTGTGAGACGGGCCATCAACGGTTTTCTGAGTAGCGGTGGTTGCGTGAACAGTAGTCATCAGACCTTCGATGATGCCGAAGTTGTCGTTGATAACTTTAGCCAGCGGAGCCAGGCAGTTAGTGGTGCAGGAAGCGTTAGAAACGATGTCCTGACCTTCGTATTTGTCAAAGTTAGCGCCTTTAACAAACATCGGAGTGTTATCTTTGGACGGACCAGTCAGAACCACTTTTTTCGCGCCAGCAGTGATGTGCTTACGAGCGGTTTCATCTGTCAGGAACAGGCCAGTAGCTTCAGCTACTACGTCAACACCAACTTCGTCCCATTTCAGGTTAGCCGGATCACGTTCAGCGGTAACACGGATTTTTTTACCGTTTACGATCAGATGACCGTCTTTCACTTCAACGGTACCGTTGAAACGGCCGTGAGTGGAGTCATATTTCAGCATGTAAGCCATGTAGTCAGCGTCTAACAGGTCGTTGATTGCAACGATCTCGATGTCAGAGCGTTCTTGAGCAGCACGGAAAACAATGCGACCGATACGGCCAAAACCGTTGATACCTACTTTGATAGTCATATATTCCACCAGCTATTTGTTAGTGAATAAAAGGTTGCCTGTAAAATTACAAAAACCTTACGCAGCGTCAAGCGGAATCGTGTCAATCATTGCGACAAATCAATCTGCTGCCTAAGCTTTGCGCAACTGACTCGCCTCACTCTTCCTTTGGGCTTGAAACCACATGGGGTCGGCGGCCCGAATTTTAAAGGGCAATCAAGATAAAAACGTGATTTTGATCACGATTTGCAGGCTGCCATTTCGCAAGGATCAAGTTTAGAACAAAAGTTCGCACCACGGTGTTAATGTTTTGTTAGAATCTGTCTCGCGATGTGAGTTTAGATAAAGCGAGATGTGAGCAAATGGCTAATCAACCTTCTCCAGAAGAACTGAAAAAAAATTTATCCGAAATGCAGTTCTACGTGACGCAGAATCACGGGACAGAACCGCCATTTACCGGGCGTTTGCTGCATAACAAGCGTGACGGCATCTACCACTGTTTGATCTGCGATAAACCGCTGTTTCGTTCCGAAACTAAATATGACTCGGGCTGCGGCTGGCCCAGCTTTTACGAGCCTGTTAGCGAAGAGGCTATCCGTTACATAAAAGATACTTCGCATGGCATGCAGCGCATTGAAATCCGCTGTGGGAACTGTGATGCGCACCTGGGACACGTCTTCCCGGATGGTCCGAAACCTACCGGTGAACGCTACTGCGTTAACTCAGCCTCTTTGAACTTTACCGATGGCGAAAACGGTGAACAAATTAAAGGCTGAAGAAACGATTCAGCAAATTATTCTACGGAGAGTGGATTTCACATGAATCTTGATGAAATGATCAACAGCATGACGCCGGAAGTTTATCAGCGCTTATCTACTGCCGTTGAGCTTGGAAAATGGCCGGATGGCGTGGCGCTGACAGCAGAACAAAAAGAGAACAGCTTACAGTTGGTGATGTTATGGCAGGCGCGCAACAACATTGATGCGCAGCACATGACGATTGATACCAACGGTGAGATGGTGATGAAGAGCAAGCAGCAGCTAAAAGTTGATTTTGGTATTACGCCTGAGCCTATAGCAACCTTCAAATCGTGATAATCCTGGCCCGGCAGTAAAAATGTCGGGCCCGTAGTCGCTGTTATTTTTTGTTCATCATCGCTTTCAGATCGGCAAACGGATTATATTTCGCTTCGCCGACAGCCTTCTGCGCATCTTCTCCGGCAACCACCGTTGAACCATACTGGTCCGCTTCCGTATATTTGGAATGCTCGTGATCGTGACAATACAGACACAACATTTCCCAGTTGCTACCATCTTCCGGGTTATTGGAGTGATCGTGATCGATATGATGTACCGTCAACTCGCGCAAATTTGAATAAACAAACTCACGGGAACAGCGTCCGCAGACCCAGGGGAAGAGCTTGAGCGCCTTTTCCCGGTAACCAACTTCCAGACGGGCGTAATTTTTAGGGATAAAAGCCATAAAAGCTCATGCCTCCAATAGAAAATGAAGAGCTGCGCCAAAGGCTGGCGCAGCGGAATTCGGTAATCATAACCTATTGTGTCAGGCGTTGGGATCAGTGTTTAATGCCTAACGAATCAGCCAACTGCTTAGCCAGTTGATTGCTGTCATCCGCACCGTATTCCCAGAACATAGCGCCTCCCAGCCCCTTACTCTTGATGTAGTCAGCTTTGATCGCCACCGAGCGCGGGTTTTCATAAGAGAGAGCGAAGAGCGCTTTCCCGTCTACTGACTGTACCGACAGCCACGGTACTTTCGCCTCATCGTCCCAATGCTGGCTAAAGCGCTTCTGCGGATCGTTGATCAGCTTCGCAACGATATCGTTGTACTTCACATAGGTATCTTTGCTCAGATCGACGCCCAATGATTTGAACAACGCAATTTGTGCTGCTTCGAAATAGGGCTGGGTGGCAGGATTCTTCTGCGCGTCAGGTTTGCTCCAGTCAATCCCCGGTTCGACGGCGCGTTTTGGCACGCGTCCATAAAAACCAATACCCAGATTCATTTGGCTCGGTTTTAACCCGGCGGCGAGATAGTTATTGACCACAAAATCGGCGCTGTACTTATCTGCGGCGGCGACCGTCGGCCATTTCGTCGAATCATACAGGTTTGAGTTGAAATATTGAGTGCCGTAGGCCATGTCATAGGTCATTAGATTGATATAGTCGAGTGATGGCGCAATGGCTTTCACATCCACCCAACTTTTCGGACTTTCCGCATTCGCGCCCACGGCAATGGTCAGTAGCTTTTTATGTCCCAATGCTGCCCGCAGCTCTTTTAACAGCGCGGTAAAGTTAGCGCGGTCGGTTGGTTGGCTTTCGACCAGTCCCCATGCGCCATTGACCGGATATTCCCAGTCGAGGTCGATGCCATCCAGACCGTATTTCTCAATGACCTCTTGCGCAGACTGAATGAATACTGCTCGTGTTTCTTTCGTCGCCGCCGCGCCTGAGAATCCACGCGCGCCCCAGCCCCCAACAGAAAGCAGAACTTTCAGATTCGGGTTCTGCTTACGCAGTTCCGGGATTTTCTGCAAATCTGCCTGCACTTTCTCTGAAAGCCAAATCTGATGCAGCTTGCTGGCGTCTTTCAAGGCGTCATTGGTCTCATCTTTTTCGTTGTTGTAGATAAGGCCAAACGAATAGTTGAGGTGGGTTATCTGGCGAACATCCAGTTTATCGATATCGCCGCCAGGACCGGCAGTGACGTCGCCGCCGCCATTGAAGTAGCCAACTGACATCAGTGAATTGGCGGAAACAACGCTGGCGCAGAGCAGGGGAAATGCTGCCAACAAAGGCAATAGTTTCATCGGTGTTCCTCTTTGACATTTAAACAAGTAAACACGCCACGGAAATGGCGTGGCGAAAAAAACAGCTCTTGCAGATTAACAGTTCCATAACAGGAAAAATGCGAAGGGGTTCACGGCGTACAGGCGAAGCGGCTTCCACGTTTCTTTGTGTTTCAGTGCATCTTTGCACTTATTTGTGATCTAAGTTGTGAAATGCAGATCATAATCTGTGTTTTAAAGATTTTGTGTTGACCTCAAAAATTATATGGATAAGTATGATGACCACTGATGCAAAACTAAACACAAAGGAAAATTCAATGAAAGCACTGGCAAGATTTGGCAAGGCCTTTGGTGGCTACAAGATGATTGATGTTCCGGAACCGGTATGTGGCCCGGATGACGTCGTGATTGAAATCAAGGCGGCTGCTATCTGTGGCGCGGATATGAAACACTACAATGTTGATAGCGGTTCCGACCAGTTTAATTCGATTCGTGGTCACGAATTTGCCGGTCGAATTGTCCAGGTCGGCGACAAGGTTAAGGACTGGAAAGTGGGTCAGCGCGTGGTTTCTGACAACAGCGGGCACGTTTGCGGCGTCTGTCCGGCCTGCGAACAAGGTGATTTTCTTTGTTGTACAGAAAAAGTGAATTTAGGCCTGGACAACAATACCTGGGGCGGTGGTTTTTCGAAATATTGTCTGGTTCCTGGAGAGATCCTCAAAATTCACCGCCATGCGCTGTGGGAAATCCCGCCAGGTGTTGATTATGAAGAAGCGGCAGTCCTGGACCCCATCTGTAATGCCTACAAATCTATCGCTCAACAATCCAAATTCCTCCCTGGTCAAGACGTGGTGGTTTTCGGTACTGGACCACTAGGACTCTTTTCCGTGCAAATGGCACGCATTATGGGGGCCGTTAATATCGTAATGGTTGGTCTTGAAGACGACGTTGCGGTGCGTTTCCCCATTGCTAAAGAAATGGGGGCGACGGCAGTCGTCAACGGTTCAAGCGAAGATGTGGTCGCACGTTGTCAGGAAATCTGCGGCAAAGACAATCTGGGATTAGTTATCGAATGTTCCGGCGCCAATATTGCCCTGAAACAAGCTATTGAAATGCTGCGTCCTAACGGTGAAGTTGTTCGCGTAGGGATGGGTTTTAAACCTCTCGACTTCTCCATTAATGATATTACCGCGTGGAACAAAAGCATCATTGGCCATATGGCCTACGACTCCACTTCCTGGCGCAATGCCATTCGTCTGCTCGCTAGCGGCGCGCTCAAAGTCAAACCGATGATCACTCACCGTATCGGCTTATCGCAATGGCGCGAAGGTTTTAACGCCATGGTCGATAAGACCGCGATTAAAGTCATCATGACTTACGACTTTGATGAATAAAATATTTATTAAAGGGACGTTATCGCATGGAACAGATTGCAAAACCGCACTGCGGCGCCAGGCTGGACAGGCTGCCTGATTGTCGCTGGCATACGTCGATGTTTGCTATGGTTGCCTTCGGATTATTGGTTTGCTGGAGTAATGCCGTTGGCGGATTAATTCTCGCGCAGTTAAAAGAACTTGGTTGGACCGATAATTCTACCACCGCCACGTTTTCCGCCATTACTACGGCGGGCATGTTTCTTGGTGCACTCGGTGGGGGAATTATTGGCGATAAAACCGGGCGTAAAAACGCGTTTATCCTGTATGAAGCGATTCATATTATTTCCATGGTAGTTGGCGCGTTTTCACCCAATATGACCTTTCTGATCGCCTGTCGTTTTGTTATGGGGATTGGTTTAGGCGCGTTGCTGGTAACCCTGTTTGCTGGGTTTACCGAATATATGCCAGGCCGGAATCGGGGCACCTGGTCCAGTCGGGTCTCGTTTATTGGCAATTGGTCTTATCCGCTCTGTTCACTGATTGCGATGGGGTTAACGCCACTGATCAGTGCGGAATGGAACTGGCGCGTACAGTTGTTGATACCGGCGGTACTGTCGCTCATTGCAACCTTTATCGCATGGCGCAGTTTCCCGGAGTCGCCCCGCTGGCTGGAGTCCCGCGGACGCTATCAGGAAGCTGAACAGGTGATGCGGGTCATTGAGGAAGGCGTCATTCGACAGACAGGTAAGCCACTACCGCCGGTCGTGACAATCGATGATGACAAACAACCGCGTTCAGTTCCGTACTCCGCCTTATTAACGGGAGTATTGTTAAAACGTGTGGTTCTGGGCTCTTTTGTACTGATCGCCATGAACGTTGTGCAGTACACCTTAATTAATTGGTTACCGACAATATTTATGACTCAGGGGATTAATCTGAAAGACTCCATAGTCTTAAATACTATGAGCATGTTCGGTGCGCCGTTTGGGATTTTCATCGCCATGCTGGTAATGGATAAAATCCCAAGGAAAACGATGGGCGTAGGATTATTAGTGTTAATTGCCGTGCTGGGTTATATCTATTCGCTGCAAACCAGCATGTTGCTAATCACATTAATTGGTTTCTTCCTGATTACCTTTGTCTATATGTACGTTTGTTATGCCTCCGCGGTATATGTTCCAGAAATATGGCCGACTGAAGCGAAGCTTCGCGGTTCTGGACTTGCGAACGCGGTAGGCCGTATCAGTGGTATCGCCGCCCCATATGCGGTCGCTGTATTACTTAATAGTTATGGCGTGACGGGGGTGTTTGTACTGCTGGGCGCCGTCTCAATTATTGTCGCTGTTGCTATTGCCACCATCGGAATTGAAACAAAAGGCGTTTCTGTCGAGAGTCTGGGAATTGATGCGATAACCAACAAATAATATTGATGGGAAATGAAATGAAAAACTCAAAAGCGATATTAAAAACCCCAGGTACGATGAAAATCATCGACGCCGATATCCCAGTACCTAAAGATCATGAAGTGCTTATTAAAGTTGAATACGTTGGTATTTGCGGTTCAGACGTTCATGGTTTTGAATCAGGCCCCTTTATTCCGCCGAAAGATCCCAATCAGGAAATAGGTCTTGGGCATGAATGCGCTGGTACGGTGGTCGCAGTAGGGAACCGCGTGACCAAATTTAAACCTGGCGATCGGGTTAATATTGAACCAGGCGTACCGTGTGGTCACTGTCGCTACTGTCTTGAAGGGAAATATAACATCTGTCCTGACGTCGATTTTATGGCCACACAGCCAAATTATCGCGGCGCGCTAACGTACTATCTGTGCCACCCAGAGAGTTTCACTTACAAGCTCCCCGATAACATGGACACGATGGAAGGTGCGTTGGTGGAGCCTGCGGCGGTCGGCATGCATGCTGCAATGCTCGCAGACGTTAAGCCGGGCAAGAAAATCGTCATTTTGGGGGCTGGATGTATTGGTTTAATGACCCTACAAGCCTGTAAATGTTTGGGGGCTACCGATATCGCTGTTGTTGATGTTCTGGAAAAACGTCTGGCGATGGCCAAACAGCTTGGAGCTACGGTCGTTATCAACGGGGCAAAAGAGGACACCGTTGCCCGCTGCCAACAGTTTTCCGGCGATATGGGGGCGGATATTGTTTTCGAAACAGCCGGTTCGGCTATCACCGTTAAGCAGGCGCCATATCTGGTAATGCGCGGTGGGAAAATCATGATCGTGGGCACTGTGCCGGGTGATTCAGCGATTAATTTCCTCAAAATTAACCGTGAAGTCTCAATTCAAACTGTTTTCCGTTATGCCAATCGTTATCCAGTCACCATCGAAGCCATCTCCTCCGGGCGTTTCGATGTGAAGTCGATGGTGACGCATATTTATGATTATACAGATGTTCAGCTCGCGTTTGATGAATCCGTCAATAACAAGCGCGAGATTATTAAAGGCGTTATTAAAATCAATCATTAATTAATTGAAAAGGGAGAAATAATCATGCTGGCAGATATTAAATATTGGGAAAACGATGCCCAAAATAAACATTATGCGATTGCCCACTTTAATGTGTGGAATGCTGAAATGCTAATGGGGGTTATTGATGCGGCGGAGGAGTCTAAATCACCGGTGATCATCTCCTTCGGTACGGGTTTTGTGGGTAATACCTCGTTTGAAGATTTTTCGCACATGATGGTTTCTATGGCGAAAAAGGCCTCAGTACCGGTTATCACGCATTGGGATCACGGACGTAGCATGGAGATCATTCACAACGCCTGGGTCCATGGTATGAACTCTCTGATGCGTGATGCATCTGCATTTGATTTTGAAGAGAATATTCGTCGGACCAAAGAGGCTGTGGACTTCTTTCATCCGCTGGGCATTCCGGTCGAAGCGGAGCTGGGGCATGTGGGGAATGAAACGGTATATGAAGAGGCGCTGGCGGGTTATCACTATACCGACCCGAGCCAGGCTGCAGAATTTGTTGAGCGTACCGGCTGTGACTCTTTGGCGGTGGCGATTGGCAACCAGCATGGGGTGTATACCTCAGAGCCAAAACTGAATTTCGAGGTTGTTGAGCGCGTACGCCAAGCGGTATCTGTTCCACTGGTGCTGCATGGTGCGTCCGGGATTAGCGATGCGGATATTAAAAAAGCCATCTCATTAGGCATCTCTAAAATCAATATTCACACCGAATTGTGCCAGGCGGCAATGGTGGCGGTGCGCGAGAACCAGAATCAGCCATTCCTGCACGTTGAACGTGAAGTGCGTAAAGCAGTAAAAGAGCGAGCATTGGAAAAAATCAAACTATTTGGCTCTGACGGTAAAGCGGAATGACAATATGGATAATATCGAGGTTATTTGTATAGGTGCTGCAATTGTTGACATTCCCTTGCAGCCGGTGAGTAAAAATATCTTTGATGTAGACTCTTATCCGTTAGAACGTATTGCCATGACTACCGGGGGCGACGCAATCAATGAAGCGACGATTATTTCCCGTCTAGGGCATCGTACTGCGTTAATTAGCCGGGTAGGGGATGATGCGGCAGGTCATTTTATTCTCGACCACTGCCGTCGGGAGAACATTGATATTCAGAGTCTGAAACAGGATGCGGGTATTGATACTTCCATTAACGTGGGTTTAGTTACAGCTGATGGTGAACGCACCTTTGTCACCAACCGCAACGGCAGCCTGTGGAAACTGAATATAAACGATGTTGATTTTGCTCGATTCTCTCAGGCAAAGCTGCTGTCGCTGGCGAGTATTTTCAACAGCCCGTTGCTCGACGGCGAAGCATTAACGGCGATTTTCACTCAGGCGAAAGCGCATCGGTTAATTATTTGTGCCGATATGATCAAGCCACGACTTAATGAAACGCTGGACGATATTCGCCACGCTTTGAGCTACGTAGACTATCTGTTTCCTAATTTTGAGGAAGCCAAACTGCTTACCGGCAAAGAGACGCTGGATGAAATTGCCGACAGTTTCCTGGGCTGCGGTGTAAAAACGGTAGTGATTAAGACCGGCAAGAGAGGCTGCTTTATTAAGCGAGCCGATATGAAAATGGAGGTCCCGGCGGTGTCGGGAATAACTGCCATCGACACCATTGGCGCGGGCGATAATTTTGCCTCGGGATTTATCTCCGCGTTACTTGAAGGCAAGTCGCTGCGCGAGTGCGCACTGTTTGCTAACGCGACGGCGGCAATATCGGTACTGAGCGTGGGCGCCACGACGGGCGTAAAAAACAGAAAGCTGGTTGAACAACTTCTTGATGAATATGAAGGGTAATAACGGCAGATGAAAAAGATTCCTTTAGGCAGTACGGATATTATGCTTTCCCGCATGGGATTAGGGACATGGGCGATTGGCGGCGGTCCGGCATGGAACGGCGATCTCGATCTGCAGGTTTGTATCGATACCATTGTCGAGGCGCATCGCTGCGGTATTAATTTGATTGATACTGCACCAGGTTACAATTTTGGTAACAGTGAAGTCATCGTTGGGCAGGCGCTGAAAAAGTTACCGCGCAAAGATATCGTGGTCGAAACTAAATGCGGCATCGTCTGGGAGAGAACGGGCAGCCTTTTTAACAAAGTGGGCGATCGGCAGTTGTATAAAAATCTCACACCCGAGTCGATTCGCGAAGAGGTCGATGCCAGTTTGCAGAGGCTGGGTATCGAGAGCATTGATATCTATATGACCCACTGGCAGTCGGTCGAACCTTGTTTTACGCCGATTGCGGAAACCGTAGATACGCTGAATGCACTTAAGAAAGAAGGCAAAATTCAGTCTATCGGTGCCGCCAACGTGGATGCAGGGCATATCAGGGAGTATCTTAAACACGGCCAGTTGGATATTGTGCAGGCCAAGTACAGTATCCTTGATCGCGCGCTGGAGGCTGAATTGTTGCCGTTATGCCAGCAGCATGGCATCGTCGTGCAGGTTTATTCACCGCTCGAACAGGGGCTACTGACTGGAACAATCGCACGGGATTATGTTCCGGGCGGCGCACGGGCCAACAAAGTTTGGTTCCAACGGGAAAATATGCTGCGGGTGATTGATATGCTCGAGCAATGGCTGCCATTGTGTGAAAAATACCGTTGCACGATCCCCGCGCTGGCGTTGGCGTGGATTTTAAAGCAAAGCGATTTAATCACCTTACTGAGCGGTGCTACCGCGCCTGAACAGGTTCGTGAGAATGTCGAGGCGTTGACCATTGCCCTGACTGATAGCGATTCATCATTGATGAGACAAATGGCAGAAGCGTTGGATATAAAATAAGCCAGATGGTAATGACCTCTGTTTCTGTGTAAAAGAGTACTAAATCTGTGATTCAGACATGTTCTTTTGAAAATAAACATAGCCTGTGAGATACTTGGGTCTTATTATTACTTTGCAGGAAACAGAGGTGTCATTGTGGCGGCAAAAGACAGGATTCAGGCCATTAAGCAAATGGTGGCTAATGATAAGAAAGTGGCGGTATCTAATTTAAGTTCCATCTTTCAGGTAACAGAGGAAACAATTCGCCGCGATCTGGAGAAGCTGGAAGATGAAGGTTTTTTGACCCGAACTTATGGTGGTGCGGTACTTAATACCACCGCGTTGTCTGACAATATTCATTTTTATAAACGTGCAAAGTCTTTCTTTGAAGAGAAGCAGATCATTGCCCGTAATGCATTACCGTTTATTAAAAATAAGACCACCATGGCCGCAGACTCCAGCAGTACGGCGATGGAGTTATTAAAGCTGTTGAAGGAAAGAAACGATCTGACGTTGCTAACTAACTCGGCTGAAGCATTTCATGAACTGGCTCAGTCGGAAATTAACGTCGTTTCCACCGGCGGCGAGTTGAATAAGAATACGCTGTCATTACAGGGAAGGATTACCAAGGAGATCATCAGTCGCTATCATGTTGATATTATGGTGATGAGCTGCAAAGGTCTTGATATGCAGAGCGGGGCGCTTGACTCTAATGAAGCGGAGGCGGAAATCAAAAAAACTATGATCCGCCAGGCGGCTGAGGTGGCTCTGTTGGTTGATCACTCAAAGTTTGATCGTAAAGCTTTCGTCCAACTCGTGGACTTTAGCCATATTAATTACCTTATAACCAATAAGGCACCGGGTGCAGAGTGGATTGCGTTTTGCAAAGAGAATAATATTCAACTCGTTTATTAATTTTAACATTTCTCGTGTCGATATTATTTTAGTTTGCACCTGGAAAATGCCATAAAAATATAATGATGATGGATGGCGCGGCAAAATTACCTCTGCCGCGATCGCCATACTTTCTATTTAGTTGAACTTGAGGCATCCAGATGGAACAATGTGACCCTATCGGTGCAAGATTAGATCGCTTACCCTTATCGCGATTTCATTTTCGTATTTTTGGCATTATTAGTTTTAGTTTATTAGTCACCGGTTTCCTCAGTTATTCCGGGAACGTAGTATTGGCGAAATTAGTCAGTACCGGTTGGTCTAATAATTATCTCAACGCAGCATTTACCTCAGCGCTGATGTTTGGCTACTTTGTTGGTTCGCTAACCGGAGGCTTTATTGGTGATTATCTTGGTCGACGCAAGGCATTCCGCATTAATTTGCTGATTGTTGGGGTCTCTGCTTGCGCTGCAACCTTTATGCCCAATATGTACTGGCTTATTTTTTTCCGTTGTCTGATGGGGATTGGAATGGGGGCGCTGATTATGGTGGGCTATGCCTCATTTACCGAATTTATTCCGCCTGCGGTACGTGGGAAGTGGTCTGCTCGCCTGTCATTTGTTGGTAACTGGTCGCCGATGTTGTCCGCGGCAGTGGGTGTCGTGGTGATTGCCTGGTTAAGCTGGCGGGTGATGTTTTTGCTCGGTGGCGCGACAATGCTGTTGGCCTGGTATCTGTCCGGAAAGTACTTTATCGAATCTCCCCGTTGGCTGGCTGGTAAGGGACAGAGAAGTGAAGCTGAAAAACACCTCGTACAGGTGGAGTCGCAAATTGAGATAGAGAAAAATATCACCTTACCCTCCTGTCAGAGCAATTACCTGACGGCAAAATCTGGCGTGAAAAGTGGTTCATTTTGGCTATTGTTCAAGGGACCGATGTTGCGCTGTACGCTGGTGGCGATCACCGTGCTTATTGCGATGAATATTTCGCTTTATACCATCACAGTATGGATCCCAACGATTTTTGTTAATTCGGGAATCGATGTGACGAAGTCTATCTTTATGACCGCGATAATTATGATTGGCGCGCCCGTTGGGATATTCATTGCCGCGATGATTATCGATCGTTTTCCACGGCGATTATTTGGTTCATTCTTACTCGTTATTATCGCGCTGCTCGGATATTTCTATTCGATTCAAACCGAAGAGTGGGCCATTTTGAGTTACGGGTTGGTGATGATCTTTTTTCTGTATATGTATGTTTGCTTTGCCTCTGCGGTATATGTCCCAGAGTTGTGGCCGACACATCTTAGATTACGTGGTTCGGGTTTTGTGAATGCAGTAGGCAGGATTGTCGCAGTGTTTACGCCCTATGGCGTTGCAATTCTGTTGACACGCTATGGCTCGATCACTGTCTTTATCGTGCTGGGCGTTATGTTGGTATTTTGCGCGCTGATTCTGTTGTGCTTTGGCATCGAAACACGCAAAGTTTCGCTGGAAGAAATTTCAACCCTGGCCTGAGATAACGCGCCGACAGGAGCGATCCTGTCGGCGTCGCTTACGGTTGTGTTTCCAGCCAGTCATCCAGCGTATACAGGGTTGCACCCGCCGCCGCCATTTCCATAAAGGCGTTTGCGCTGTCCTGAGGGTGAATATTGACGCCACGACAGCCATCGGTGATGACGCTGACGGCGTAGCCAAGATCGAGCGCATCCAGAACGGTAAATTTTACGCAATAATCGGTAGCCAGCCCCATGATAACAAGCTCGGCAACGCGATGTTCCAGCAGCCATGCGTTCAGCGCGGTTGCCTGACGACGATCATTATCAAAAAACGCGCTATAGCTGTCGACCCGCGGGTTTTCGCCTTTAGTGAACGTTTGAGCTATCGCGCGCTGGTTAAGCAGAGGATGCAGGGCAGCCCCTTCGCTGTTTTGCACACAATGATCGGGCCAGAACGTCTGCGCCAGGCCATCCAGTTGTCCCTGACTGTAAGGCGCGACCTGGTGCTGGCTGGCAAAACTACCATGATTAGCCGGATGCCAGTCCAGACTGGCGACGATGGCGTCACCGCGTGTGGCGCACCAGTCAATCAGGCGGTTGGCAATATCGATTGTGCTGTCACCTTGCGGGACGGCGAGGGCGCCGCCTGCACAAAAATCATTTTGTAAATCGACCAACAGTAAGGCGCGGGCCATGGGTGTAGACTCCTTATTCGTCTGGGGTGAGCTCGCCACGCAGATTTTGCGACATTGCTTGACGAATGCTCTGCGTATCCAGCCCCTGACTCAACAAATAGTGCAGTTTGGTGAGCGTTGCTTCGACCGTCATATCCGCGCCGCCGATAACGCCTGCATGTGCCAGCGCGTTCCCCGTCGCATAACCGCCCATGTTTACCTTGCCAGACATACACTGCGTAAGGTTAACCACCACGATACCGCGTGAGCTGGCATCTGCAAGCTCTTGTAGAAACTCTTTATTCTGTGGCGCATTACCCACGCCGTATGAGCGTAAAATTAATGCTTTAACTGGCTGACGCAAGAAGTTGCGTACCACATCGGCGGAGATCCCAGGATAAATAGTCACCACGCCAATCGGTTGTGGCGTGATAGGGTGAACAATCAGCTCACCTGTACCGTGAGGCGCAGGGGGCGTTCCCAGTCGACGGATATGGATCCCAGCTTCCAGCAGAGGGGCAAGATTGGGGGAGGCAAAGGCGTCAAAACCATCGGCGTGCGCTTTGGTGGTACGGTTACCGCGAAACAGTCGATTGTTGAAAAACAGGGTCACTTCGTTGATCGGGTAATTAGCTGCAACGTAGAGCGCATTCAGCAAATTAATTTGTCCGTCGGAGCGCAATTCTGCCAGCGGAATTTGTGACCCTGTCACAATGACCGGCTTACCAAGATTCTCCAGCATAAAAGAGAGCGCCGAAGCCGTAAACGCCATGGTGTCTGTACCGTGCAGGATGACAAAACCATCGTAATCGTCATAGTGCGCTTTAATATCTTCCGCAATATGTTGCCAGTCTTCCGGCGTCATATCGGAGGAATCCATCAGCGGATCGTATTCATGGATGGTGAAGTCTGGCATCTCAGGGCGGTGGAATTCTGGCATCAATGCCAGTTGGCGCTGAAGATGACCCGAAACGGGGATATAGCCCTGTTCTGAGCGCTGCATACCAATGGTACCGCCGGTATAGGCAACGTAAATCGATTTCTTTTGCATGGATTTTTCTTCTGTTCCAAAGAAAAACCCCTCTTCATCCCGAAGAGGGGTTAACAGTTAACGAACGTTGGCGCAGGTCAGGCAAAACGCATAGCGGTTTTGCGGATCGTTAAACGCGGCCAGCTTATCGCTTTCAGCTTTTACCGTATTTGCCGCAGAAGCCAGCGGAGCCGGAAGCATTGCCTGAATGGCAGCAGGCAGCATGGCGCGAACCGAACCTGACATACTGTCCATGACCATATCAACGAAAGTTGGCTCATCCTGGTAATACTCAATGTGCCATTGTTTCAGTTTGGCCAGTTCAGCCGCTTTGGCGACGGCGTCGTCAAAATCCCCCAGACTGTCGACCAGACCGTTGGCTTTCGCATCCTGGCCGGTCCAGACGTGGCCCTGAGCGATTTTGTCAATCTGCTCTGGCGTTGTCTTACGTGCATCCGCGACCAGCGTGATAAAGCGCTTATAGCCGTTCTCGATGCTCAGTTGCATCATTTGCTGCACTTCAGGCGGTAACGCTTTGGTGATGGAAATGTCCGCCAGCGGGGAGGTGGCGACGCCGTCGGTATGTACGCCAATGGAATCCAGACTGTTTTCCACGGTGTTAATCACGCCAAAGATCCCGATTGAACCGGTCAGCGTGCTGGGGTTAGCCACAATGTAACTGGCTGGCGTGGAGATCCAGTACCCGCCTGATGCCGCCATGCCGCCCATCGACACGACGACCGGTTTGCCCGCCGCTTTTGCCGCAGCCAGTTCAGCGCGGATCACTTCGGAGGCGCTGACGCTGCCGCCAGGACTGTTCACTCGCAGAACAATGGCTTTCACCTTCGGATCAAGACGCGCTTCGCGAATCTGCGCGGCAGTAGTGTCGCCGCCCACATTACCCGGGGTTTCTTCACCGTCCATAATCGCGCCATTCGCGAAGATGACGCCAATGCTCTCTCCGGTATCCGCTGGGGTTTTCAGCGAGTAATCGTAGTAGCTGACGGCGCGGAAGTTTTTATCCGCTTTGCTCCAGCCGAACTGTTTGGTCAGTATTTTTTCGACTTCGGCGCTGGAGGCGAGTGCATCCACCAGTTTGTTGTCGAGCGCGTATTTTGCGGTATCACCCTCGACTTTTGTCAAACCTTCCAGCATCGCCTGCGCGCCTGGGAACACCTGCTGGGCTGGGATCTGACGGTTTGCGGCTACCGTATCGAGATAGTTCTGCCACAGCTCGCCGATCCAGCGGCTATCGGCCTCGCGCGCAGCAGGGGACATATCATCGCGGATGAATGGTTCTACCGCAGACTTATAGGTACCGACGCGGAACACGTGCGTTGAGACTTTCAGTTTATCCAGCAGGGACTTGTAGTACAGACCGTTAGTGGCAAAACCGTGCAGATCAACGGACCCCTGCGGAGAGAGGTAAATTTTGTTGGCAAAACTGGCGAGGTAATATTGCCCCTGGCTGAAGTTATCGCCCACGGCAAAGACCGGTTTGCCGCTGTCGCGGAATTCCCGCAGCGCTTTACCGATGTACTGCATTGAAGGCTGGTCGGCCCCGGCAAAGTTTTTCAAATCCATCACGATGCCGGTGATGTTGCGGTCATCTTTCGCCTGGCGAATGGTATTCACGATATCAAACAGGGAGTTTTCCTGCAGTCGATCAGAACTGGCGCCAAACAGTTGACGGCCAATGACGCTCAAGCGGCTGGTGCTCGAAGGTTTGTCGACAATCACGCCCGAGATATCCAGCAGCAGCGCACCACGCTCAGCGTGTTCACTGGTGTTGCTGCTACTGACCTGCATCCAGATCCCTACGCCAACCAGCACCAAAAAGATGAAGAACAGGTTAAGCACAAATTCACGGACGAAATTGAGTAATCGCCACGTCCATTTAAAAAATCCGGCAATAAATCGCCACAGGGTTCGCATGTATTCTCCCTACCGATTAACAACACGCCACCCGGTTATCCCGAAAAAGGCGTTAAGATGTGGCTATCGTAATGACCCGACAGGCACTTGTCAGCAGGAATCACCGCCTGTGCTGTAACAAAATCCGCTCACGTGTTAATTTTGTGAATAAATCTCATTGTTGGAGTTAAACAAATGGATGCACTCGAATTACTCACCACCCGTCGTAGCGCTTCTCGTCTTGTCGAACCGGCACCAGCGGGAGAGCAACTGCAAAACATTCTGCGGGCGGGAATGCGCGCGCCAGACCACAAAACGCTGCAACCGTGGCAATTCTTTGTCATTGAGGGGGACGGGCGCGAACGCTTTAGCGCCGTGCTTGAAAAAGGCGCTATTGCCGCAGGCAGCGACGAGAAAGCTCAGGAAAAAGCGCGGACGGCACCGTTTCGCGCCCCGCTGATCATTACCGTCGTCGCGAAATGTGAAGAAAACGACAAGGTTCCGCTGTGGGAACAGGAAATGTCCGCCGGTTGCGCGGTAATGGCCATGCAGATGGCCGCTGTCGCTCAGGGCTTTGGCGGTATCTGGCGTAGCGGCGCATTAACGGAAAGCGCGGAAGTTCGCGAAGCGTTTGATTGTCGCCCGCAGGATAAGATCGTCGGTTTTCTCTATCTGGGCACGCCGCAGCTCAAAGCGTCCACCACGATCAGCCCTGCCGATCCAAGCGCATTTGTTCGTTATTTCTGATATCAACGGCAAAACTGTCTGGATTATGAGCAAAGACACCTGAATTCAGACAGTCACTCTTACCACATCATGGAATGAGCGCTACCATATCCGAATTGCAATGACAGGAGATGTCCATGAGCGAGCAAGCTATTCGTTTAACGCAATACAGCCACGGAGCCGGTTGCGGTTGTAAAATTTCCCCTAAAGTGCTGGAAACCATCCTGCACAGTGAGCAGGCGAAGTTCGTTGATCCAAACTTACTCGTGGGTAATGAAACCCGCGATGACGCCGCTGTCTACGATTTGGGTAATGGCACCAGCGTTATCAGCACCACCGATTTCTTTATGCCGATTGTCGATAATCCGTTTGATTTTGGCCGCATCGCCGCCACCAACGCCATCAGCGATATTTTTGCTATGGGCGGCAAACCGATTATGGCAATTGCTATTCTGGGCTGGCCGCTTGATAAGCTGGCGCCGGAAATCGCCCGCGAAGTGACCGAAGGCGGACGCTTTGCCTGCCGTCAGGCGGGTATCGCGCTGGCGGGCGGTCACTCTATTGATGCCCCAGAGCCTATCTTCGGCCTTGCGGTTACTGGCGTTGTGCCGACTGAACGCGTGAAGAAAAACAGCACCGCCGAGGCGGGATGCAAACTGTTCCTGACCAAGCCTCTGGGCATTGGCGTCCTGACTACCGCAGAGAAAAAATCGCTGCTGAAGGACGAACATATTGGGCTGGCGACGGAAGTGATGTGTCGGATGAACATTGCCGGTGCGGCATTTGCCGATATCGAGGGCGTGAAAGCCATGACCGACGTTACCGGTTTTGGTTTACTGGGGCATCTGAGCGAGATGTGTCAGGGCGCAGGCGTTCAGGCGCAGATCGTCTACCAGGATATTCCTAAGCTTCCTGGCGTTGAAGAGTACATCGCGCAGGGCGCGGTGCCGGGCGGTACCCAGCGTAACTTTGCCAGCTACGGACACCTGATGGGTGAAATGCCGCAGCCGGTACGCGACCTGCTCTGCGATCCGCAAACGTCCGGTGGCCTGCTGCTGGCGGTAACGCCGGAAGCTGAAGCCGAAGTGAAAGCGGCAGCGGCGCAGTTTGGTATCGATCTCACGGCAATTGGTGAGTTAGTGGAAGCTCGTGGCGGTCGCGCCATGGTTGAGATCCGTTAACTCGATGCGGTTGTTTATTGCCGAAAAACCGAGTCTGGCGCGTGCTATCGCCGATGTGCTGCCAAAGCCGCATCGCAAAGGTGACGGTTTTATTGAATGCGGAAACGGTCAAGTGGTGACCTGGTGTATTGGTCACCTGCTAGAGCAGGCGCAGCCAGACGCCTACGACAGTCGTTATGCGCGCTGGAGTCTGGTCGATCTGCCGATTGTCCCGGAAAAGTGGCAACTGCAGCCGCGTCCTTCGGTGACCAAACAGCTCAACGTCATTAAGCGCTTTTTACATGAAGCCAGCGAAGTTATTCACGCAGGAGACCCCGACCGTGAAGGACAGCTGCTGGTGGATGAAGTGCTGGATTACCTGCAACTGGCTCCCGAAAAGCGCCAGCAGGTGCAACGTTGTCTGATCAACGATCTCAACCCGCAGGCCGTCGAGCGGGCTATTGAGCGTCTGCGCGCCAACAGTGAGTTCATCCCACTGTGCGTATCGGCACTGGCGCGGGCGCGGGCGGACTGGCTGTACGGCATCAATATGACGCGCGCTTACACCATTCTTGGGCGCAACGCGGGCTATCAGGGTGTACTTTCGGTCGGGCGCGTACAGACGCCGGTGCTCGGCCTGGTTGTGCGTCGTGATGAAGAGATTGAAAACTTCGTCGCCAAAGATTTTTTTGAAGTGAAAGCGCATATCGTGACGCCTGCCGATGAGCGGTTTACCGCTATCTGGCAGCCAAGCGAAGCATGTGAACCGTATCAGGATGAAGAAGGGCGCTTACTGAATCGCACGCTGGCTGAACACGTGGTGAACCGTATTAACGGCCAGCCGGCGTTCGTCACCAGCTATAACGATAAACGGGAATCAGAATCCGCGCCGCTGCCGTTTTCGCTGTCGGCATTGCAGATTGAAGCGGCGAAACGCTTTGGCTTGAGCGCGCAGAACGTTCTGGATATCTGCCAGAAGCTGTATGAAACCCACAAACTGATCACCTACCCGCGTTCGGATAGCCGTTACCTGCCGGAAGAACATTTTGCCGGACGTCACGCGGTGTTGAATGCGATTAGCGTCCATGCGCCGGATCTGCTCCCGCAACCGGCGGTCAATCCCGATACGCGCAACCGCTGCTGGGACGATAAAAAGGTGGATGCGCACCACGCCATCATTCCTACCGCGCGCAGTTCGTCCATCAATCTGAATGACAACGAAGCGAAAATTTACAACCTGATTGCCCGTCAGTATTTGATGCAGTTTTGTGCGGATGCGGTATTCCGTAAGTGCGTCATTGAGCTGGATATTGCCAAAGGCAAGTTTGTCGCCAAAGCGCGTTTTCTGGCAGAGGCCGGATGGCGTACGCTGCTTGGCAACAAAGAGCGCGATGAGGATAACGACGGGACGCCGTTGCCGGTGGTAGCCAAAGACGATGAATTGCTGTGCGAAAAAGGCGAAGTGGTTGAACGTCAGACTCAGCCGCCACGTCATTTTACCGACGCGACGCTGCTGTCAGCGATGACCGGGATTGCGCGCTTTGTGCAGGATAAAGATCTGAAAAAGATCCTGCGCGCCACGGATGGATTAGGCACCGAAGCGACGCGTGCCGGGATTATCGAGCTGCTGTTTAAACGCGGATTCCTGGTGAAAAAAGGGCGCTATATCCATTCGACCGATGCCGGAAAAGCACTGTTTCACTCGCTGCCTGAAATGGCGACGCGTCCGGATATGACCGCGCACTGGGAATCTATTCTGACCCAAATCAGTGAAAAGCAGTGTCGTTATCAGGACTTTATGCAGCCGCTGGTGGGAACGCTGTATCAGCTCATCGATCAGGCGCGCAGTACGCCAGTACGACGCTTCCGGGGAATTACCGCGCCGGGTGGCAGTGGTGGCGATAAGAAAAAGAGTGCGCCGCGTAAACGCCCGGCGAAAAAAAGCCCGCCATCCGAAGAGGCAGGCGTGTAAGTCTGTAGGCCTGATAAGCGTAGCGCCATCAGGCTTTGCCGGATGCGGCACTCGCGCCTTATCCGGCCTACGGGTCTACAGAGACAATATTAAATCACACCCTGACCCAGCATCGCGTCGGCAACTTTCACGAAGCCCGCGATGTTGGCGCCACGTACGTAGTTGGTTTGTTTGCTTTCGCCGCCGTATTCAACGCAGGCATGGTGAATATCCAGCATGATGTGGTGCAGGCGCGCGTCCACTTTCTCCGCTTTCCAGCCCAGACGTGCGGCGTTTTGCGCCATTTCCAGACCAGAGGTCGCAACGCCACCGGCGTTGGCGGCTTTACCCGGCGCGAACAGAACGCCTGCTTCGAGGAACAGATCGGTCGCTTCGATGGTCGTCGGCATGTTTGCCCCTTCGGCGACAGCTTTCACACCGTTGGCAATCAGCACGCGCGCCGCATCGACATCAAGTTCGTTCTGGGTGGCGCACGGCAGGGCGATATCGACCGGAACCGACCACGGTTGTTTGCCTTCCAGATAGGTCAGGCCAAACTCACGGGCGTAATCCGCCACGCGACCGTCACGGCTGTCTTTGATCGCGCACAGCCGCGCCAGTTTTTCTTTGGTAAATCCACTTTCGTCGACCACGGTACCGCTGGAGTCGGAAGCGGTCACTACCCGGGCGCCAAACTCCATGGCTTTTTCAATGGCGAACTGCGCCACGTTGCCAGAGCCAGAGACCGCCACGCGCATGCCTTCAAAGCTGAGACCATGACGTTTAAGCATCGCTTCGGTGAAGTACACCAGACCATAGCCGGTCGCTTCCGGGCGAATCAGGCTGCCGCCGAAAGAGAGACCTTTACCGGTAAACACGCAGGCGCTGTTGTTGGACAGCTTTTTCATCATCCCGGCCATAAAGCCGACTTCACGACCGCCCACGCCGATATCGCCCGCCGGAACGTCGGTATCGGGACCTAAATGGCGGAACAGTTCGGTCATCAGTGCCTGGCAGAAACGCATGATTTCACCTTCGCTTTTACCTTTCGGATCGAAGTCGCTCCCGCCTTTACCACCGCCCATCGGCAGGGTGGTGAGGGCGTTTTTGAAGGTCTGCTCGAAACCAAGGAATTTCAGGATCGACAGGTTCACGGAAGGATGGAAACGCATGCCGCCTTTGTATGGGCCAATGGCGGAGCTAAACTGCACGCGCCACGCACGGTTAACCTGCACCTGATTACGATCGTCCAGCCAGACTACGCGGAACTGGATCACGCGCTCCGGCTCAACCAGACGCTCCAGCAGCGACATCTGACGATAGCGCGGGTTTTGCTCAAGGAAAGGCCACAGTGTCGTCATTACCTCACGAACGGCTTGCGCGAACTCGGTTTGGTTTGGGTCGCGCTTTTGTACATGGTTAAGAAACGACTCCAGAGAACATGTCTGATCCATAGATATAAAAACCTCTTATGTATTGATATGGTTATATTTTTGATATTTGTGTTAAGTGTTTTGCAGTTTTTGACTATACCACCAGCAGTGTGACGGGACGCAAGAAAAAATTAACCCCGCTAAGTAAATTAATATTGCGGCGAGGGTCATAACCAAAAACGATGACGGGAGGGGCTAAAGTTTCTGCCGATTTATACCGTTATACTGAGCATAACTGTCAGTCACAAAGGAAAGAATATGCGCCGTTTAATCATGGCAGGAGCGTTGGTACTGGTGTCCAGCGCGACGCTGGCAAATCAGCTTTATCGCCCGGATGTGCAGGTGAATGTGCCGCCGGAAGTGTTCAGTTCCAGCGGTCAGCGAGCGCAGCCCTGTAGTCAGTGCTGTATTTATCAGGATCAAAACTATTCTGAAGGGGCGGTGATTAAAGCGGATGGTGTGCTGCTTCAGTGCCAACGCGATGATAAAACGATCAGCACGAATCCGCTGGTCTGGCGGCGCGTAAAAGAATAAAGGCTTCTAACAGCGGGATATCGGCAGGCGCCAGCGGATAACGTCGCGCCTCTTCGGGCGAGCACCAGACAATATCCTGGTGTTCATACGCATTCACTTCTCCCTGAAAAGACGGTACATGCCAGGCATGTAAATGAATCAGCCGGCCCGAAACCTCACGTTGGTGGCTGGCGATATAGCGCCCAACGACCGCCTCAATGCCCAACTCTTCACGCAATTCACGCACCAGCGCCTCGGGCTGACTTTCGCCCGCCTCAACCTTACCACCAGCAAACTCCCACATGCCTGACTGATCCGCATCCAGCGAACGCTGAGCCAGTAAAATTTTGCCATCACGTTCAATGATAGCGGCGACCACGTCGAGGGTTTTCATCATATTCATCAAGATCTAACAGCAGAAAATGACATACTATATTTATCTTTGAGTTATCTAAAGTATTCAGGAGTCATCGTTGAACGATCCTCACTCGTGGGTAAATCCGTTAACGCGTATCCCCTCCAGTTTGCAACCGCTCGTCGCTACGCAGAAAAAACATTATGGCGATGTGCTGCATCCTACACGCTGGTGGGGGCGGATGCCGTTTCTGTTCTGGCTGGTGGCGCTGTTTGTCGGCTTTCTGGAGCGTAAAAAGGCGCGCTTAACGCCGGTGATGCGTGCACTGCTAATGACCCGCGTTTCTCAGGTGTGCCACTGTGCTTTCTGCGTTGATGCTAACAGTTTACGGCTGGCTGAACGCTGTGGCGTGGTGGATAAAGTCTTGCAGGTCGCCAACTGGCAAGAATCAACGCTGTTTAGCGCAGAAGAGCGCATAGCGCTGGCCTATGCAGATGCGGTGACCGCCACGCCACCGCAGATTGACGATGCGCTGAAAAAGCAAATGAAGCAGCATTTTACCGATGACGTCATTACTGAAATGACCGCGCTGATTGCGTTTCAAAATCTCTCGGCGCGTTTTAATGCCGCCTTCGATATTCCTTCGCAAGGACTGTGCGACAGTTTTAAAGGACGCCCGCATGCTTGACCGTCATCTTCATCCACGGTTAAAACCGCTGTTGCATCGCTGTGTGGGCATTATTGATAAGCCCGCGATTACCCCGGATGGCCTGACGCTGGTTGGTTTTGCTATTGGCGTGCTGGCTCTGCCATTTCTGGCGTTAGGCTGGTATCTGGCGGCGCTGGCGGTCATTGTGCTTAATCGCGTGTTTGACGGACTGGACGGGGCGCTGGCGCGGCGCAGAGGGTTAACCGACGCGGGAGGATTTCTCGATATTTCACTCGATTTTCTGTTTTACGCCCTGGTACCGTTTGGTTTTATTCTTGCCGCGCCTGCGCAAAACGCACTGGCTGGCGGCTGGCTGTTGTTTGCGTTTATTGGCACTGGCAGTAGCTTCCTCGCTTTCGCCGCCCTGGCTGCGAAACACGATATTGATAACCCGGGCTACGCGCATAAATCGTTTTATTATCTGGGGGGGCTAACTGAAGGCACTGAGACTATCCTGCTGTTTGTTTTGGGCTGTTTGTTCCCGGGATATTTTGCGGTGCTGGCGTGGGTCTTTGGCGCGCTGTGCTGGATGACGACGTTCACCCGGATCTGGAGTGGATATCTGACGCTGAAAGAGGCTCAGCGTCAGGCGTAATGTCTTGCCTTGCCGGATAGGCTTATCCGGCAATAATGCCAATCTTACTTGCTGGCGTCCGGGCCACGTTCACCGGTAGCCACCGGGTTTTTCGGATTGCTGCTCCACTCATACCAGCCACCGTCGTAAACAGAGACGTTTTTCCAGCCCATCGCGCGGGCATACATAAACGTTTCTGAAGCGCGCCAGCCGGTGCCGCAGTAGAAAGAAACCTGTTGGTCTGGCGTGATATTCCACTGTTTCCACATGGCGGCGATGTCATCCGCGCTGCGCATGGTGCCGTCCGGGTTATGAAAATCTTCCATATGGGTAGAATCACTCCCCGCGTGGCCCCAGCGCGCGCCGGCGATCTCACCTTTTGGTTTGATGTAGCTATAGCCGCTGGTGGTACCAATAAACTCAGGCCACGAGCGGATGCTGACCAGCGACGCATCCTGGCGATGCAGCAGGCCGCGAGCCTGTTCCATATCCAGCATCAGCTGTGGTTGGGCAGGGATAGCAACGCCAAAATCAGGCTCCGCTTTCACCGTCGGCGGCGTGCCACGTTCCACCGGTAAACCGGAATCTGACCAGGTTTGCCACCCGCCATCGAGCAGACGCACATCTTTCACGCCTGCATACAGCATGATTTGCGCCACGCGCGCGGCGGCGTAGACGTCGCGACCGTAGAGGATCACCGTGGTGTCGTGACGGATGCCGTGTTTCGCCAGCATCGCCTTGAGCTGCGCGTCGGAAACTTTATTCCACAGCGGTTCGCTTTCGACTTCGTTGGTATCAATGTAGCCCGCACCGGGGATATGGCTGAGCAGATACAGCTTCGGCGCTCCCCAGGCGGCTTCAATCACTTTCCAGTCACCCGACGGTTTGGCGGTCACGTCTTTTCCCTGCTGCAGGTCGTGCAGCCACTGCGGGTAAACCAATTGTTCGAAGTGCGGCAGACGTTGCAGGCGGGCAGGATCCGCAAGGGCGTCGCTGAGGGTGGAAATATGGCTAAAACCGACTTTCTGCAGGCGGGATTTAACGGCCTGCATCTCGCTATCGCTACCATACAACGCCACCGGTGCATCGGTTTTCAGCTGATGCGCTTTAACCCAGGCATTGAGTTGTTCATCATTCATCTTGTCGAGCCAGGCGGCAGACAGGTTCAGTGCGGAGGGTTCGTGTCCGGAAGGACCGTTGAGCGATTGCGGCCAGCCGTTGTAAAAAGCGCTCTGACGGGTATCGATCGCCGCGCCTTGCTTTTGCTGTAACTGGTTGAGGGTGAGCGTCTGTGCTGTTTCAGCAGCCCAGGAAGAAGCGCAAGCGAGCCCTAAAGCCAGTGCCAGCGCGGTCATTTGAGAAACACGTTTCATCGAATAGCCCGACGTTGAAAAAAAGAAGACGACATTCTGTGCCGCCGGTTAAGGAAAAACCTTGCGTTAACGCAGCATATCGCCACATTCACGCCCAGTTTCCCATCTGTAATACACGGCCTGCTGGCGGGACATCCTGCGCATCATGCGTAACTTGTACCACCGGAATATTCAGCTTGCGCACCTCGGTAAAGACCCATTGGCGAAAGGTATCGCGTAGCGACGCATCCAGTCTGCTAAAAGGTTCATCGAGCAGCAGCGCCTGAGGCTGAGCCAGCAGGGCGCGCAGCAGGGCGACACGCGATCGTTGACCGCCGGAGAGTGAGGCCGGATCGCGATGATAAAACCCTGCCAGGTCCGCACGCGTAAGGGCGTTTTCAACAGTATGGCGTCTGGCGGATCCTTGCAGGCTGGCGGGTAAGGCCAGCAGTAAATTCTGCCCAACGCTGAAATGGTCAAACAGCAACGCATCCTGGAACAGAATGCCAATCTGGCGCTGTGCGGTAGGCAGGGTGTCTATGCGCCGTTCGTTGAGCCACAGTTCGCCTGAAGCCTGAAACTGAGAAGACAATGCGCCGACCATCCACGAAAACAGCGAAGACTTACCGCTACCGGAAGGCCCCATAATAGTGACAATGTCACTTTTATTCACCTGGAAATTAACGTCTTTCAGTAGCGTTGTCGCGCCCTGGTACACTGAAAGGCTTTGAACGATGAGCATTAACGGAGTCCTTGTCGAAAGCGGCCGAGCCACGCGGCGAAAAACGCCGTCAGTGCGAAAACGAATAGCGGTAACAGAAGCTGCCATAGCGCCTGTGTCGCTAAAATAGCCGTGCTGCCGCCGCTGCTTAATGCCACCGCTTCGGTGGTCAGGGTGGGATAGCGTCCGGCTCCTAGCCATAGCGTTGGCATATATTGGGCAATACTGACCGAGAAGCCAACCGCGAAGGCGATCAGTGCCGGGCGTAACAGCAGCGGGCATTTTACCCGCCAAAATATGCGACCTCGCGCCCAGCCCAGCGTTTGTGCAATCAGAATCAATCGTGGATCAATGCGTTGCCACGCCGGTTTGAGTACAAACAGCATCCATGGCATCACCCACAGCAGGTGGCCCCAGATGATGGTCGTCATCAGCCCATCTTGTCCGGTGTATAACGCCACCAGATACTGTCCGGTGACCAGCGGCAGCGCGGGCAGGATAATGGGCAGCCAGACCCAACGGTGTCCGGTTTGCGGTCCCCATTCCAGCCACGCAAAAAGTATCAGTAACCCCAGCACGCTGGAGATGAGTCCCAGTTGCAGACTATTGCTGAGCGCCTCGCTGTTGAGCGATGAAGAGTTGGCGCAAAGCGCCAGTACCAGGACGCATACCACTCCGCTGATGGGCAAAAGTTGTACCAGCGGGCGTGCGATTGTCGCGGACGAAAAATGCAGGCGTATTCCACTTACTGCCGGAATTGTGCGCCGCCAGCCACGCCAGAACAGATAACCCACCAGCGCGAAGATAAAGAGCAACAACACCAGCAATAAGCTGGCGAGTGCGCCTTTGGCCTGCTGTTCGGCATCACCCTGGCTGAGCCATTGCCAGCTCAGCACGGCAAGCGTGGGCGGATTTCCGGGGCCAAGAACGATGGACACATCCACAACGGAGAGCGACCAGGCCACGACGGCCAGCATGGCTTTGCCTAATGCAGGGGCGATGGAGGGCAGTACCAGCCAGTTCAGACATTGCAAACGGCTGTAACCGAGCGAATCCAGGACGATAACCTGCTGTGAAAGTTGTTTTTCACTCAACAGGGCTGAGAGGATCCACAACAAAAAGGCGCTCTCTTTCACCGCCAGCGTTATGCCAAGCCCAACCCCATAGCGGTCCGGTTGCGCGTTGAGAAAGGGCAGCCACTGCCAAAGCATACCGCCTTCGGCAAAAATCAACAGCATGCTGGTCGCGAATGCGACGTGCGGGATCGCCAGCAGCAACGGCAGGCGCGAGCACAGTCGCGCCCAGCCAGCGCCAGGCCACAAAAAGAGGATCGCCAACAGCGCAATGGTCAGGGCACCCAGAGCCGCGAGGCTTACGGAAACCAGCGTTGCCAGCAACGCCTGCGAGAGTTGAGGATCGTCAAAGAGCGCCAGCCAGTGCGTGATGCGAAGCGCTGGGGCTAGCAGAGAGAACGTTGCTGGCACCAGCGGCAGATAGACTGCCGTCATGATGCCCCACAGCAACAGAATTAATGCGTACCGTAGCGGCGTAGCCATTCTTGTTCCAGAGCGTTTACCCAGGCAGCATGTGGTTCTGGCAGTACGGCAGGGAGTCCTTGCGGGATATACGCCAGCAGCGCGTCACGCTGTTCGTCAGGCAGTTTTTGCGGATCAAGCACCGAAGGATCTCCCCAGATAGCAGGGTCGGCTTTACGTAGTTGCGCTGCGGGAGAAAGCAGAAAGTTTGCCACGACTTTTGCTCCGGCGCTGGCGCGGGCATTCGCCGGAATAGTGACAAAATGCACGTTGCCGATCATGCCCTGTGAGAAACCAAAACTATAGCTGGTTTTGGGCAATTCGCCGCTGGCCACTTTTTGCTGCGCGTGGGCTGGGTTAAAGGTCAATGATAAACGCAGCGTACCGGTATTGAGCAACGCATCCATCCGCGCAGGCGTGGGTGGAAAATCTTTGCCGTCACGCCATAGTACAGGGTGGAGTGCGTTAAGATAATGCCATAACGGAGCGGTAACGTTGGCGAATGTGGCGGCATCGGGCGCAACTTTCAATGCTTGCGGTTCCGTGGTAAGCATAATCAGCAACTGCTCGAGAAAAGCCGTGCCGGTAAAGTCTGGCGGGCGCGGGTAGGTGACTGTGCCAGGGTGCGCCTGCGCAAATTCAAGCAATGCCTGCGGGGATTGCGGCGGCTGGGCAGTGAGATCGCGTCTGGCAATGAAGGTTAGCTGTGCGCCGCCCCATGGTGATTCTGCCCCCTCCGTTGGGATGGCAAAGTCTTCACTGACCGGTTTCCGGGTATCAACATAGCGCCAGTTAGGCAATGCCTGCGCCCACTGGGTTTGCAGCAGGCCAGCTTCTTTTAAAGTGCGGAAGTTTTCACCGTTTACCCACAATAAGTCGACAGAACCGCCGGTTTTTCGCCCGGATGCCGCCTCGGTCTGGATGCGTTTCACCGCGTCGGCGGCATCCGCCAGGCGTACAATTTTCAGGTTAATGGCATAGTGCGTTTTCATCTCACCGCTAACCCAGTCGAGATACTGGTTAATGGCGTTATCGCCACCCCAGGCGTTGAACCATACCGTCTGACCGCGGGCATCATTTTTGATTTGCTGCCAGCTGGCGTCCTGGGAAAAAGCCGCCAGCGGGCAGAGCAGCAAACTCAGGCACAATAAGCAGTAACGCATAATATCTCCATTGCTAAAAATGGCGTATGTCTCAGGTTTTTTTCCGTTGACGCTCAAGGTAAAGGCTTCTTGCTACTGAAATCACCACGCTCAGGGCAAACAGGATGAACAGGCCGGTAACAAACCAAAACGTACCGCCGGTTAACAGGCTACCTGCCCATGAATAGACAATCGTGGCGGGTAACTGACCGATGCCAGTGGCGATGATAAAGTGGCGAAAACGAATCGAGGTCAGGCCCGCGGCATAGCTTACCGGGTCGAAGGGCACAAAAGGTAACAGGCGACAGATGAGAATAGTGTGCTTGCCATAGCGTTCGAAAAAAGCGTCCATGTTGTTCAGCACCGTTTTCCCGGTCAGCTTTTCCACCGCACTGCGACCCAAAACGCGGGCAATAAAAAAGCACAGCGCCGCGCCGACCATCGCGCTGCTCCAGGACAGTACACCGCCCCAAAACGCGCCAAACAGCGAGGCATTGGCAAACGTAATCACAAAGGCGGGTAGCGGCGCGACGATGGCCTGTAAGATCATCAGGAAGAACGATACAACCGCCGCCAGGGTCCCGTACGAACGAATGAAGTTCTCGAGAGCATGTTGATCCAGCGTAGTAAACGCCGCCAGGCTGCCGCGGAGAAAATCGCTGACGCCAGGTATCCACGCCCATGCCATCAGCGCGAGCAGCAGCACAGCGAGTAATCCTGTCCGGTAATAGCGGATTAATCGCGGTTTATTCAGCTTTGTCATTTATCTGCGCACCCGTGACTGGACGACGGATCGATATGTCTATATCTGGCCCAGGCTTTTGCCACCTGAACAAGAATGAATAACGCCAGGCCCGCAACGCTGAGTTTGCCGATGAATGCCAGAGTAATGCCTTCGCTGGCCAGTTCGTGCGACATCAGCGTATAGATAAAGATGCCGGGCAAGGTGGTTACCGCAGATATCACCGTAAATGACCAGAACGGAATAGCCGTCAGCCCATAGGCGTAATTTTGAATATTATAGGGGAACAGCGGCACGAGCCGGGTGAGGATCAGAAAGTCCAATCCGCTATGGGCAATGCCTTTTTCGATGGCCTGAAATGTCGCCGTGTGCCCAACGTATTTCAGCAGTAGATCCCGACCAAGCCAGCGGGCCAGCAAAAACGACAGCGCCGAGGCGACTGTTGCCGCCACTAACGAGATTAACGTCCCTGTCACAGGGCCAAACAGCACACCGCCGACGATCACCAGAATGCTGCCGGGGATCAGACACAGCGTAGCGATGATAAACAGCAAGATATAAAGCGTATAGCCGAACATGCCGCTTTGGCGGATGACGTCTTGTAAATGCTGGAAATTGGTTATCAGGTCGGTCAGGCCGAAATAATGGAAAACTCCCGCCAGAATGCAGAACAGGACCGCGACGATCAGCAGTCGGTATTCTGCGTTATGCGAACTTCTTTTTCATGGGGGTTCTCCTGTAAAACCGAGTGTAATGCAGCGTTTCGTCAGCGAAAAGTGCGCGCGAAGATATAATAAATTCCCGGGCACAACAATGTATTACCGTCGCTTTATTGATTTTGCACAGCATCAACAGACTCTCCAGGCGAGGCCCGGAGAGTGAAAAATCGCAGGAGGTCAGACGCGGAATTTAGCCCATACCGGCGCATGATCGGACGGTTTCTCCATGCTGCGGATCTCATAGTCGATACCGGTTTCTTCGCAGCGCTCCGCCAGTGGATTGCTCGCTAACAGCAGATCGATACGCAGGCCACGGTTATCGTCAAAGCCTTTTGAACGGTAATCAAACCACGAGAACTGGTCATTTTTTTCAGGATAAGCATGACGATAGGTGTCCACCAGGCCCCAGCCCAGCAGGCGCTCCATCCACTCACGCTCTTCCGGCAGGAAGGAACATTTACCGGTACGCAGCCAGCGTTTACGGTTTTCTTCGCCAATGCCGATATCGAGATCGGTTGGGCTGATGTTCATATCGCCCATGATCAATACCGGATTGTCGCGTTTCAGTTCAGTCTCCAGATAGTTTTGTAGATTCTGGTAAAACGCGGCCTTGGCCGGAAATTTGGTTTCGTGGTCACGGCTTTCGCCCTGTGGGAAATAACCGTTGATCACGGTAATGCTGCCCAGAGGAGACGGAATTTCCGCCATGATGATACGACGCTGCGCTTCTTCGCCATCGCCCGGGAAGCCACGACGCACCGCGATTGGCGTTTCTTTCGTTAACAGCGCCACGCCGTAATGACCTTTCTGACCATGATAAAAGACGTTGTAACCGAGCTTTGCTACCTCTTCGAGAGGGAACATGTCGTCGTGGACTTTTGTCTCCTGTAAGCCAATCACATCCGGTTGGTGTTTTTCGACAATGGCTGCCAGTTGATGGGGACGGGCACGCAGGCCGTTGATATTAAAAGAGACAAATTTCATAGTTGCTGCCGCTTTGCAAGATGAATAGTGCAAGGATGGTAGCAGAATTTCTGCTGGCTGACTGCTTCTTGTCACCTGATTCCAACAATGATTGCCAATGGTGTTAACGATGGAGCAAAAACTGCACCGTTTTGGCGCGAAGCGCGTCATAACAGAGCAATAATTTCCGATAAATTTCGTATACGATCACATTTCCAGAATTATATTTGGCAACTGAATAAAACTGCGGTTTTTCCTCTATTTAGTCGCCTGATGCGCGAACATATTCACTTTTTATGCGCATAAAGTGAATATCGCCACGTTGTAACCTGTTGATATCCTGTCATCGACCTTCGTTTATGCACTTTTTTTGCTGGCTGGCACGAACCCTGCAATCTACATTTACACCGCAAACACTATATTTATTAACATATAAATAACTTTTTATTTACCGTTGAGGTCGCTATGTCTCTGTCAATTACGCGTGAAAATTTTGATGAATGGATGATGCCCGTATATGCCCCGGCTCCTTTTATTCCGGTGCGTGGCGAAGGTTCACGTCTGTGGGATCAGCAGGGTAAAGAGTATATCGATTTCGCGGGAGGCATTGCGGTTAACGCGCTGGGTCACGCCCATCCGGCATTGCGCGAGGCATTAAACGACCAGGCGAGCAAATTTTGGCACACGGGAAATGGCTACACCAACGAGCCGGTGCTGCGTCTGGCGAAAAAGCTGATTGATGCCACCTTCGCCGAGCGTGTTTTCTTCTGTAACTCCGGCGCGGAGGCCAATGAAGCGGCTTTGAAGCTGGCGCGTAAATTTGCTCACGATCGTTTTGGCAGCCAGAAGAGCGGTATCGTGGCGTTTAAAAATGCTTTCCACGGCCGCACGCTGTTCACCGTCAGCGCCGGAGGACAGCCCGCTTACTCACAAGATTTCGCGCCGCTGCCGCCGGATATCCGCCATGCCGTGTTTAACGATCTCGACTCAGCCCGCCAACTGATTGATGACACCACCTGTGCGGTCATCGTTGAGCCGGTGCAGGGTGAAGGTGGCGTCGTACCGGCAACAAATGAATTCTTACAGGGGCTGCGTGAATTATGCGATCGCCACAATGCGCTGCTGATTTTTGACGAAGTCCAGACTGGAGTAGGCCGTACCGGCGAACTGTATGCCTATATGCACTATGGCGTTACGCCAGATCTGCTGACGACAGCTAAAGCGTTGGGCGGCGGTTTCCCTATTGGCGCGTTATTGGCGACAGCAGACTGTGCCAGCGTGATGACGGTTGGCACACACGGTACAACATACGGCGGAAATCCGCTGGCCACGGCGGTGGCGGGCAAACTGCTGGAGATTGTTAACACGCCGGACATGCTCAACGGTGTCAAGCAACGTCACGACTGGTTTGTGGAGCGTATTAACGCCATTAACGAACGTTTTGGACTGTTTAGTGAAATTCGTGGGCTCGGCCTGCTGATCGGCTGCGTACTGAACGCGGATTTTGCCGGAAAAGCGAAACTTATCTCGCAAGAGGCGGCCAATGCCGGAGTGATGGTACTGATCGCCGGTGCTAACGTGGTGCGCTTTGCGCCAGCGTTAAACGTCAGCGAAGAAGAGGTTGCTAGCGGACTTGATCGCTTTGCGCTGGCCTGCGAACGCATTAAAGCAGGAGGTTCATCATGATGGTGATTCGTCCGATTGAACGCGCTGATATCACCGCGCTGATGCAACTGGCCGGTAAGACGGGCGGTGGGCTGACCTCGTTACCGGCCAATGAAGCCACGCTGATGGCGCGTATTGAGCGCTCGCTACAAACCTGGCGCGGTGAGTTGCCGAAAAGTGAGCAAGGCTATGTTTTTGTACTTGAAGACAGCGCCAGTGGAACCGTGGCAGGGATTTGCGCCATCGAAGTGGCGGTGGGGCTTAACGATCCCTGGTACAACTACCGGGTTGGGACGCTGGTGCATGCCTCGAAAGAGCTGAACGTATATAACGCGCTGCCGACGCTGTTTCTGAGTAACGATCACACGGGTAGCAGCGAGCTATGCTCTCTGTTTCTCGATCCCGACTGGCGTAAAGAGGGCAATGGTTATTTGTTGTCTAAGTCGCGCTTTATGTTTATGGCGGCATTTCGTGACCGGTTTAATGAAAAGGTGGTGGCCGAGATGCGCGGCGTAATCGATGAGCACGGTTACTCCCCCTTCTGGGAAAGCCTCGGCAAACGCTTTTTCTCCATGGAATTCAGCCGGGCGGATTTTCTCTGCGGCACCGGACAAAAAGCCTTTATTGCTGAACTGATGCCCAAGCATCCTATTTATACCCATTTCCTGTCTGATGAAGCACAAAGCGTGATTGGTCAGGTACATCCGCAAACTGCTCCGGCGCGAGCGGTGCTGGAGAAAGAAGGATTTCGCTACCGCAACTATGTCGACATTTTCGATGGCGGTCCGACGCTGGAATGCGATATCGATCGCGTGCGGGCTATTCGTAAAAGCAGGCTGGTGGAGGTGGCTGAAGGTCAGCCTGCAACCGGCGATTACCCGGCCTGTCTGGTCGCCAATGAAAACTATCAAAACTTCCGTGTCATGTTGGTTCGCGCCGACCCGGACACCCAACGTCTGGTGCTGACGGCGGCGCAACTGGACGCCCTGAAATGCCACGCGGGCGACCATGTACGTTTTGTGCGTCTTTGTGCAGAGGAGAAAACAGCATGACATTATGGATAAACGGCGACTGGGTGACCGGGCTGGGTGAGCGTCGGATGAAAACCAATCCGGTAAGCGGTGATGTGCTGTGGCAGGGCAATGACGCCGATGCAACCCAGGTGGCGCAGGCGTGCCGCGCAGCGCGCGCAGCCTTTGCCGGTTGGGCTAAACAACCTTTTAGCGCGCGTCAGGCGATTGTTGAAAAATTTGCCTCATTGCTGGAAAGCAATAAAGCCGAGCTCACGCAGATTATCGCCCAGGAAACCGGTAAACCACGCTGGGAAGCCGCCACGGAACTGACGGCAATGATCAATAAAATTGCTATCTCGGTGAAAGCTTACCACGCGCGTACCGGAGAGCAGCACAGTGAATTGCCGGATGGTGCGGCGACGTTGCGCCATCGCCCGCACGGCGTGCTGGCGGTATTTGGCCCGTATAACTTTCCCGCTCACTTACCTAATGGGCATATTGTTCCGGCGCTGTTGGCAGGCAACACAGTGATTTTCAAACCCAGCGAATTGACACCGTGGACCGGTGAAGCCGTGACAAAGCTGTGGGAGCAGGCGGGATTGCCGCCGGGCGTGCTGAACCTGGTGCAGGGCGGACGTGAAACGGGGCAGGCGCTGAGCGCGCTGGATGATCTGGATGGTCTGCTGTTTACCGGCAGTGCCAATACCGGTTATCAGCTGCATCGACAGTTATCCGGCCAGCCGGAAAAAATCCTTGCGCTGGAGATGGGCGGCAACAACCCGCTGATCATTGAGAACCCGGACGACATTGATGCGGCAGTGCACCTGACCATTCAATCCGCATTTGTTACCGCCGGGCAGCGTTGTACCTGCGCCCGTCGCCTGTTGGTTAAAAAAGGTGCGCAGGGTGATGCGTTCCTCGCGCGTCTGGTGGAAGTCAGCCAACGCTTAATGCCGGGTCACTGGGATGCAGAACCGCAGCCATTTTTAGGCGGGCTGATTTCTGAACAAGCCGCGCAGCAGGTTTGCGATGCCTGGCAGCGTCTGGTGTCGTTAGGGGGGCGCACGATGCTGGCGCCACGTCTGGTGAAAGCCGGAACGTCGCTGCTGACCCCGGGAATTATTGAACTGACCGAAGTGGCAAACGTACCCGATGAAGAGGTTTTTGGTCCACTGCTCGGCGTCTGGCGCTATCACAGCTTTGATGATGCGATTCGTATGGCGAACAACACCCGTTTTGGGTTGTCATGCGGGCTGGTTTCACCCGATCGCAGCCAGTTTGACCAGCTCCTGCTGGAGGCGCGGGCCGGGATTGTTAATTGGAATAAACCGTTAACCGGCGCGGCAAGCACCGCGCCGTTTGGTGGTGTGGGCGCTTCCGGCAACCATCGCGCCAGCGCGTGGTATGCCGCGGATTATTGCGCCTGGCCGATGGCGAGCCTGGAATCACCGGCCTTAACCCTGCCGTCGGCGCTCAGCCCCGGTCTGGATTTCTCTCGCGAGGATAAGCAATGAAAGCGCGTGAGGTAAATTTCGATGGTCTGGTAGGGCTCACCCACCACTATGCGGGACTGTCATTTGGTAATGAGGCTTCGACCAGCCACCGTTTTCAGGTGTCGAACCCTCGTCTGGCGGCAAAGCAGGGTTTGTTAAAAATGAAAGCGCTGGCGGATGCGGGATTCCCTCAGGCGGTGATCCCGCCTCATGAACGTCCCTATATCCCAACGCTGCGTCAGTTGGGCTTTTGCGGCAGTGATGAGCAGATTCTGGACAAGGTGGCGCGTCAGGCGCCGCACTGGCTTTCCAGCGCCAGCTCCGCATCACCTATGTGGGTGGCGAATGCGGCAACGGTATGTCCTTCAGCAGATTCGCTGGACGGGAAAGTGCATTTGACGGTGGCGAATCTGAATAATAAATTCCACCGTTCGCTGGAAGCGCCGACGACCGAAGCCTTGTTACGCTCGATTTTCCGCGATGAAAATACCTTTGCGATTCACGGCGCGTTGCCTCAGGTTGCGTTATTCGGTGATGAAGGGGCGGCAAACCATAACCGCCTTGGCGGGGATTATGGCGATCCCGGCGTACAACTGTTTGTTTACGGTCGTGAAGAGGGGAACGCGTCACAGCCGAGCCGCTATCCGGCGAGACAATCCCGCGAAGCCAGTGAAGCTGTAGCCCGACTCAATCAGGTCAATCCGCATCAGCTTGTTTTTGCTCAGCAAAACCCGGACGTCATCGATCTTGGCGTGTTTCATAATGATGTGATTGCGGTGTCGAATCGCCAGGTGCTGTTTTGTCATCAGCAGGCGTTTGTCAGACAGCAAGCGTTGTTAGAGCAACTACGCTGTCAGGTGGACGGTTTTACCGCGCTGGAAGTCCCAGCCGAGGAGGTGTCGGTGCAGGATGCGGTAACGACCTATCTGTTTAACAGCCAATTACTGAGTCGTGATGACGGTTCGATGATGCTGGTTTTACCGCAGGAGTGTCGGGAGCATGCGGGCGTGTGGCGATATCTGAACCGCTTGCTTGCAGATGACAATCCGATCGATGACCTGCAAGTCTTTGATTTGCGCGAGAGTATGTCCAACGGCGGCGGTCCGGCCTGTTTACGCCTGAGAGTGGTACTTACCCCACAGGAGCTGCAGGCCGTGAATCCGGCGGTTATCATGAACGATACGCTATTCAATACGCTGAACAACTGGGTCGACCGTTACTATCGCGATCGTCTTATCGCAACGGACCTCGCGGATCCACAGCTGTTGCGCGAAGGACGTGAAGCATTGGATACGCTGACGCAATTGCTCAATCTCGGCTCGGTTTATCCCTTCCAGCAGGAGAGAACGCGTCATGGATAATTTTCTGGCCCTGACGCTCTCGGGTAGCCCCCCTGAGAAAACGCAGGGCACAATTCACGGTTTTGTCTGGCAATGGCTTGGTCACGGGGTGCTGGAACTGACGCCAACTAAGCCGGTTGAGCAGTCGCTGGTGCTTTCTGCGGGGATTCACGGCAATGAAACCGCGCCGGTAGAAATACTTGATTCATTGCTGACCAGACTGTTTAACGGTGAGCTGACGCTAACATGGCGGCTGCTGGTAATTCTGGGTAACCCGCAGGCGCTGGCCGCGGGGAAACGTTATTGTCATAGCGACCTGAACCGTATGTTTGGTGGCCGGTGGCAGAGTTTTGCCGAGAGTGAAGAAACGCATAGAGCTCATGAGCTTGAGTTGTGTCTGGAAGATTTTTACTCGCGCGCGAAAGAGCCTGTGCGCTGGCATCTGGATCTCCACACCGCGATTCGCGGCTCTCAGCATCTGCGCTTTGGCGTGTTGCCACAACGCAACGTTGCCTGGGACGAAAATTTTCTGGGCTGGCTGGGGGATGCGGGGCTGGAGGCGTTGGTTTTCCATCAGTCCCCAGGCGGCACGTTCACCCATTTTAGCGTTGAACATTTTGGCGCGCTGGCCTGTACGCTGGAGCTGGGTAAAGCACTCCCGTTCGGGCAAAACGATCTGACCCAGTTTGCGTGCACGGCAGATGCGATGGCGAAGCTGCTACGGGGCGAGCGAGTGTCTACCGGAGAAACATCCCCGCTGCGCTACCGCGTGGTCTCTCAGATTACGCGTCGGAGCGATGATTTTATTCTCCACATGGATAACCAGACGCTCAACTTTACCCCCTTTACCGAGGGAACGCTGCTGGCGCAGGACGGAGATGAACGTTTTATCGTCACCCATGATGTTGAATACGTTCTTTTTCCGAACCCAAACGTGGCCTGTGGTTTACGTGCCGGATTGATGCTCGAAAGGTTTTGATAAATATAATCGCCCTCAGGTTTATTTCTGAGGGTTTATTTATGCGTGCGCTTTAACTTTATTACAGATTATTCCTGGTAAGTTGCTTTCTTAATAATCATAGTTCAGGTATAGTTCTTCATAATCCTTTCAAAATCATCTTGTTGTAATTTTTTATTGCAACTCTGCGCAATTTATTCTTTTTTTCTTCATAATTGATGAAAGTTTGTTTTTTACACTTTCATTGTTTTACCGTTGCTCTGATTAATTGACGCTTAAGCCGGTAAAGTTAATCTCGTCAACACGACATCACATTGCATAAGAGTCGCATGAATGTCGTAAAAATAACTGAAAGAAAGGATAGAAATTATGCGTAAACTGACTGCTCTGTTTGTTGCCTCTACCCTGGCGCTGGGCGCTGCAAACCTGGCCCATGCTGCTGACACCACAACAGCTGCGCCAGCGGATGCCAAACCAATGATGCACCACAACGGTAAGTTTGCCCCGCATCACAACATGATGTTTAAAGACCTGAACCTGACCGATGCGCAGAAACAACAGATTCGCGACATCATGAAAGGTCAGCGCGATCAGATGAAACGTCCGCCGCTGGAAGAACGCCGCGCGATGCACGACATCATCGCCAGCGATAGCTTCGATAAAGCGAAAGCCGAAGCGCAGATTGCCAAGATGGAAGAACAGCGTAAAGCCAACATGCTGGCGCATATGGAAACGCAGAACAAGATTTACAACATTCTGACGCCGGAACAGAAAAAGCAGTTTAATGCCAATTTTGAGAAGCGTCTGACAGAACGTGCCGCGCAGAAAGGTAAAATGCCGGAAGCTGCCGAGTAATCACCAGGCGTCTACACTAAATTAGTCATGCTGTGTCGGCGTTCAGTGCCGCACAGTGTGCAACAAACTCAAGACCGCCGCTCTTGTCCACAACACGTTTAACGATGTGGGCAGGATCGGCGGTTTTTTCTTGTCCGCTGGATGGCGCGTTAATCTTTTTTGCAAAATACCCTATTCAGCGCTAAGGCTAATCACCCCTGTTGCCGATAACGATACTCTGCAGGGTGAATATCACAATGATGATTTATGGCTGGCTGTTTACGGCAGGTCGCCGTGCTACGCCTTTCTGGAGGGATGATGGAATATTTTGATATCCGCAAAATGCCGGTCAGTCTGTGGCGCAATGGTGCGGGAGAAACGCGTGAGATTTGCTGTTTTCCGCCAGCAACACGAGATTTTCACTGGCGAGCGAGTATCGCCTCCCTTGCAGCGAACGGTGAGTTTTCGCTTTTCCCGGGCGTAGAACGGGTTATTACCTTGCTGGAAGGAGGGGAAGTGACACTGGAAGAGGCGAACATGTTCACTCACATCCTGAAGCAGCATCAACCTTTTACTTTTGCGGGTGACAAGGTAGTAAAAGCAAAGCTGACGGAAGGGCGGATGTCGATGGATTTTAATATCATGACCCGACGAGATGTTTGCCAGGCGAAAGTCAGAGTTGCCGATCGCACTTTTACGACCTTTGGCTCTCGTGGCGGTGTGGTGTTTGTCATCAGTGGTGCCTGGCAATTGGGTGAGAAGCTGCTGACGGCCGATCAGGGCGCGAGCTGGCACGATGGTAAACACACCCTGCGCCTGTTGGAGCGCGAGGGGAAACTGCTGTTCAGCGAGATTAACTGGATGCCGGGACACTCTCCGGATTCAGTTCAATAATGTTGTATTCGCCAGACAGAACAGGCCGGCAGAGAATTTTGTAGCCATCATGGTCAAAGCCAGCCGGCATTCTCGCCAGAGTTGTCGCCTCATCCAGCGTTGCAACGGCACCCAGCCAAAACCAGTTATTGATGATATGGTACTGAGTCATTTCAGCGCGGGTTTCTTGCAGCGCAATGGCATTGTTCCATGGCCAGCAGATGACGCGCACTCTTTCCAGCGCTTCAAGCAGGCGCGAATGATGCGCTTGCGGACTCTCTTTCCCACAGCACGCTCCGGCGCAGCGCTTTAGCGCTGAGCGAAAGCAGGCGCGCCCGCGACTCAGAGGTTCCAGCCCCAGCAGGCCGTAGCACAGTTGCTGTTCATCGGCGAGGCTTTGTAATGTTTGTAGCGCGGCACGGCGATTGGCAAACAGGCCAAACAGATTGGGGGCATGGGAGAAATCAATATCTCGTGCGTAAACAACCTGAACAGTCCGATCGGTGAGCTGCAAGGCGCAAAGCTGACGGTTGCGTCGCAGTCGTTTGTTAAACAGCGGCTGCTGCTCTTTGATAAGCCGCGCTTCTAACAGTAGGGCGCCAATTTCTCCAGCTGTACAAATCCAGCTAATGCGTTTGGACTGGCGCAGCATTGCTGCTTCGTCCGTGGTACGCAGGTGTGACAACACGCGGCTGCGAATGTTGACGCTTTTGCCTATATAAAGCGGCATGGTGTCGCTTTCGCTGTGAAACAGATAGACGCCGGGCACAGCGGGAAGCGCGCTCAAAAAGGGGCGCAGGTGCTCGGGGTATTCATAAATTGCTGCTGCCTCTAATGTCAGGCGAGGGGCTGTTTGACGGCGTACCACTTTTCACTCCGCTGCTGGTTATCCATCCAGTATAACAGCTGAGGGGCGATTAAAAAAGCGGCATGCTCAGACAGCTAAGGCCGGAGAGCAGCAAGAGGGGCGCTACCCGGCCTTAAGCAGGAAAAATTACGCTTTTTTCCAGAAATCATCAAACACCGTGATGGGTGGGCGACGTTTGTGCTCTGTCTTCACGTACCAACCTTCGATTATTTTCGCGATATCGGCAGCCAGGGTTTTTCCTTCCAGATAATCGTCGATGTTGTCATAGCTCACGCCCAACGCGGCTTCATCCGGCAGAGAAGGGCGATCGTCTTCAAGGTCGGCGGTGGGGGCTTTCTTATATAAATGCTCCGGGCAACCCAGCGCAGCAAGCAGCTGTTTACCCTGGCGCTTGTTCAGACGGAATATTGGATTTATGTCAGTACCGCCATCGCCATATTTAGTGAAGAATCCGGTGATCGCTTCTGCTGCATGATCGGTACCCACGACAACGCCGCTGGTCATGCCGGCGATGCTGTATTGTGCCTTCATACGTTCGCGGGCTTTTTCATTGCCACGCACAAAATCACTCAGCTCAATACCCGCCTCGCGCAGCGCCTGCTCGCTGGCCAGTACTGCACCTTTGATATTGACGGTGAGTACACGGTCCGGTTGTATAAAGGCAATGGCGTCCTGGCAATCCTGTTCGTCAGCCTGAACGCCATACGGTAAACGCACCGCAATAAACTGTAGCGCGTCATTCCCCGTTTCCTGGCGGAGCTCGGAAATGGCCATTTGACAGAGTTTCCCGGCGAGCGTTGAGTCTTGTCCGCCGCTAATTCCTAACACCAGTGATTTCAGAAAGGGGTAGGTTTGCAGGTATGATTTCAGGAAATCTACGCTGCGACGAATTTCCTCTTCTGCATTGATGTGCGGTTTTGCGCCAAGCGCTTTGATTATCTCTTGCTGCAGAGTCATACAACCCCCTGTGAAAAATAAAATGATAAAAAATGATAGGGTAAAGCTAACGCGTTGAGGCCCAAACGACAAGGGATGCAAGCCTGATATAACATCATTTTGTTTTAATAGAATTTTCCGAAACGGCCTAAGTATCATCTGATTGCTTGAAAAATGTGTTGTTGTGCTCCAGGCTTACATAACACGCTGAAAAACAAGAGGACGAAAAAATGAACAAGAATCTAACAGGAATTCTGGGTGCAGCGGCTGTTTTGACTATGCTGGCGGGGTGTACGGCTTATGATCGTACCAAAGACCAATTTGTTCAGCCCGTGGTGAAAGATGTGAAGAAAGGGATGAGCCGGGCGCAAGTCGCGCAAATTGCCGGGAAGCCTTCTTCAGAAGTAAGCATGATCCATGCGCGCGGGACCTGTCAGACCTACATCCTGGGTCAACGAGATGGTAAAGCTGAAACCTATTTTGTGGCTTTAGACGATACCGGCCATGTGATTAACTCTGGCTACCAGACCTGCGCAGAGTACGACACCGACCCACAGGCAGCGAAGTAGTAACAACTGTTTATTGCCTGAGCACTCTGAACAACCGGCCATCGCGCCGGTTTTTTTGTGCCGCACGATCTTATTTATTGCCGCGAATTATTTGCACAAAATGTGAGGGGGGTCATAACGACAGGTCAAGGAGAGACAATTTAGTTGGTCAAGGAAATACCATCCGCCGGTGCAATCCCGTATACTCATTTCAGCCACCTAAAAAAGTAATTTAGCTGACGCAAGTTACCCAGAGCATGGATGCAGGTTATGGCTTGCGGAGTGTCTGGTTGACAGATAATCGCACATGAGGATCGTTTTAATGGAAAAGAAACACATTTATCTGTTTTGTTCTGCGGGCATGTCGACTTCATTGTTGGTTTCGAAGATGCGTGCTCAGGCCGAAAAATACGAAGTGCCGGTTATTATTGAAGCGTTTCCTGAAACGCTGGCCGGAGAAAAAGGCCCAGCGGCCGATGTTGTGTTATTAGGTCCGCAAATTGCTTATATGTTGCCCGAAATTCAGCGTTTGTTACCCAACAAGCCTGTGGAAGTGATTGACTCGCTGCTGTATGGCAAAGTCGATGGTTTAGGCGTGCTTAAGGCTGCTGTTGCAGCAATTAAAAAAGCCGCAGCAAATTAATTATTTTATTTTAATTTTTCCCGTCAAAGAGTTATTTCATTAACATTCACCGCAATTATTAATTGCGGTATTTAAGGGTATTTTTCTATGAGTAACGCTATTGCTTCACTTGAAAAGGTACTCCTTCCTTTTGCTGTAAAAATTGGAAAGCAGCCGCACGTTAATGCAATCAAAAACGGTTTTATTCGTTTAATGCCGTTAACCCTCGCAGGGGCAATGTTTGTATTAATTAATAACGTTTTCCTGAGCTTTGGGGAGGGGTCGTTTTTTTATTCGATGGGCATTCGACTTGATGCTTCAACTATTGAAACGCTGAATAGTTTGAAGGGCATCGGTGGAAACGTCTATAACGGTACGCTGGGTATCATGTCCTTGATGGCGCCGTTCTTTATCGGTATGGCGCTGGCGGAAGAACGCAAGGTTGACTCACTGGCTGCCGGGTTGTTATCTGTCGCCGCGTTTATGACCGTAACGCCGTATAGCGTGGGGGAAGCCTATGCTGTCGGTGCTAACTGGCTGGGCGGTGCCAATATTATTTCCGGTATTATTATCGGCCTGGCGGTCGCGGAAATGTTCACTTTTGTGGTCCATCGTAATTGGGTGATTAAATTACCTGATAGCGTACCGACGTCCGTATCGCGTTCCTTCTCTGCGCTGATTCCTGGCTTCCTTATTCTCTCCATTATGGGGATCATCGCCTGGGCGCTGAACACCTGGGGTACCAACTTCCATCAGATCATTATGGATTCCATTTCAACGCCGCTGGCATCGCTGGGTAGCGTAGTGGGTTGGGCCTATGTGATTTTTGTTCCGCTGCTGTGGTTCTTTGGTATTCACGGTTCTTTGGCGCTGACCGCGCTGGACAGCGGAATCATGACGCCATGGGCGCTGGAAAACATCTCTATCTACCAACAGTTTGGTTCCGTAGACGCCGCGCTGGAAGCCGGTAAGACCTTCCACGTCTGGGCGAAACCGATGCTCGACTCCTATATTTTCCTTGGGGGTAGCGGGGCAACGCTGGGTCTGATTATCGCTATCTTCCTGGCATCGCGTCGTCCTGACTATCGCCAGGTGGCTAAGTTGGCACTGCCGTCAGGTCTCTTCCAGATTAACGAACCTATCCTGTTCGGTCTGCCGATCATCATGAACCCGGTTATGTTTATTCCGTTCATTCTGGTGCAGCCGATTCTGGCGGCGATTACGCTGGCAGCTTACTACTCAGGCATTATTCCACCGATTACCAACATTGCACCGTGGACCATGCCAACCGGTTTGGGCGCGTTCTTTAACACCAACGGTAGCGTCGCCGCTCTGCTGGTCGCGCTGTTCAACCTCGGTATCGCAACGCTGGTTTACCTGCCGTTCGTGGTGGTAGCCAACAAAGCTCAGAACGTTATTGATCAAGAAGAAAGCGAAGAAGATATCGCTAACGCATTGAAATTCTAAATTTAATCCGGCATGGCTTCACCGTCATGCCGGACTGAACCAGAGGAAAAAAGTATGTTGGATATCGAGAATATCGTCGACACGCAGTCAGAAGCAGAAGAACTTGAAGAAGTGGTGATGGGGCTGATCATCAATTCTGGTCAGGCTCGTAGCCTGGCATACGGCGCGCTCAAACTGGCCAAGCAGGGTGATTTTGAATCAGCGAAGACCATGATGGACCAGTCTCGCCTGGCGCTGAATGAAGCGCACCTCGTGCAAACGAAACTGATTGAAGGCGATCAGGGCGAAGGTAAAATGAAAGTCAGCCTGGTGCTGGTCCACGCACAGGATCACCTGATGACGTCGATGCTGGCGCGCGAGCTGGTCACTGAACTGATTGAACTTCACGAGAAGCTGAAATAGCGAGGAGTGCACAATGCAGCTACAGATTAACGCACCGGAAATCAAAACCGTCTATGAACAGCAGCTGTTTAATGGCAAAAATTTCCATGTGTTCATCTATAACAAAACTGAGAGCATCAGTGGGCTGCATCAGCATGACTACTATGAATTTACGCTGGTTTTAACCGGTCGCTATTATCAGGAAATCAACGGTAAACGCGTATTGCTTGAGCGTGGGGACTTTGTTTTTATCCCGTTGGGATCGCATCACCAGAGTTTCTATGATTTCGGTGCGACAAGGATCCTTAACGTCGGTATCAGTAAACGTTTTTTTGAACAGCACTACCACCCGCTGCTGCCATTTTGTTTCGTTGCATCACAGGTCTATCGGGCGAATAACTCGTTTCTTACCTACATTGAAACGGTTATTGCATCACTGAACTTTCGGGAGAGCGGACTCGATGAATTTGTAGAAGTGGTCACCTTCTATATTATTAATCGACTGCGCCATCATCGCGAAGAGCAGGTGCTGGATGATAATCCTCAGTGGCTCAAAACCACCGTCGAGACCATGCACGACAAACGGCAGTTTAGCGAGAATGCGCTGGAAAATATGGTACACCTGTCCGCGAAGTCCCAGGAGTATCTGACCCGCGCAACCCAGCGTTATTACAGCAAAACGCCGATGCAGATCATTAATGAAATTCGCATTAATTTTGCTAAAAAACAGCTGGAAATGACTAACTATTCTGTAACGGATATTGCTTATGAGTCTGGTTACAGTAGTCCAAGTTTGTTTATTAAAACGTTTAAAAAGCTGACGTCGTTTACGCCAAATAGCTATCGTAAGAAATTAACTGAATTTAATCAGTAGATATTATTTTCCAAAAACTCATTTTTTATAGCTTGCCCTAAATAGCGTCGGGACAGCCACGCTATACCTGACAAACGGGCTGAGCATAATACATGTCAGTGTTTTGACACTGAAGGGAGAACGTATGAGCCAGAAATTAAAAGTCGTCACTATCGGTGGCGGGAGCAGCTACACCCCTGAGTTACTTGAAGGCTTTATTAAACGCTATCATGAATTACCGGTTTCTGAATTGTGGCTGGTTGATGTAGAGGGTGGTAAAGAGAAGCTGGACATTATTTTTGACCTTTGCCAGCGGATGATCGACAAAGCTGGCGTCCCGATGAAGTTGTATAAAACGCTGGATCGTCGCGAAGCGCTGAAAGATGCGGATTTCGTAACCACTCAATTACGTGTGGGGCAACTTAAAGCCCGTGAGAAGGATGAGCGTATCCCGCTGAGCCACGGTTATCTGGGACAGGAAACGAATGGTGCGGGCGGTCTGTTCAAAGGATTGCGTACCATTCCGGTTATTTTTGACATTGTGAAAGATGTGGAAGAACTGTGCCCAAATGCATGGGTGATTAACTTTACTAACCCGGCCGGGATGGTGACTGAAGCGGTCTATCGTCATACGAATTTCAAGAAATTTATCGGCGTGTGTAATATTCCCGTCGGCATGAAAATGTTCATTAGCGATGTGCTGGCGCTGAAAGAGAGCGATGATCTCTCTATCGATCTGTTCGGTCTGAACCATATGGTCTTTATCAAAGACGTGCTGGTGAATGGTGTCTCTCGGTTTGATGAGCTGCTGGACGGCGTCGCATCGGGAGAGTTGAAAGCGTCTACCGTGAAGAACATCTTTGACCTGCCGTTTAGTGAAGGACTGATTCGTTCGCTGAAGCTGCTGCCGTGCTCTTATTTGCTCTACTACTTCAAGCCAAAAGAGATGCTGGCGATTGAAATGGGCGAATACTATAAGGGCGGGGCACGCGCTCAGGTGGTACAGAAAGTTGAGAAACAACTTTTTGATCTCTACAAAAATCCTGAGTTGAACGTCAAGCCGAAGGAACTGGAGCAGCGCGGTGGCGCTTATTACTCCGACGCGGCCTGTGAAGTGATCAACGCTATCTACAACGATAAGCAGACTGAACACTATGTTAACATTCCGCACCATGGGCATGTGGATAACATTCCTGCGGACTGGGCGGTAGAAATGACCTGCACGTTGGGACGCAACGGCGCCACGCCACACCCACGTATTACTCATTTTGATGAGAAAGTCCTCGGTCTTATCTATACCATTAAAGGCTTTGAAGTGGCGGCAAGCAACGCGGCACTGAGCGGCGAGCTGAATGATGTGCTGCTGGCGTTGAACCTTAGCCCACTGGTACATTCTGACCGCGATGCTGAAGTGCTGGCGCGTGAATTGATTCTGGCGCATGAACAATGGCTGCCAAATTTCGCCGGGTGCATCGAGAAACTGAAAAACGAACAACACTAACTGAGGTCGGCTATGGAACGCGTACTGATTGTAAATGCGGATGATTTTGGCCTGAGTAAAGGACAAAACTACGGCATTGTTGAAGCCTGCCGCAATGGCGTGGTCACCTCGACGACGGCGTTGGTGAATGGCGCGGCGATTGACCATGCGGTACAGCTGAGTCGTGACATACCTGCACTTGCCGTCGGGATGCACTTTGTTCTGACGCTGGGCAGACCGTTGACGCCAATGCCGGGCCTTACGCGTGACGGATTGTTGGGGAAATGGATCTGGCGGATGGCAGAAGAAGATGCTTTACCGCTGGATGAAATTTCACAAGAGCTGGCCGCGCAGTATCAGCGTTTTATAGACCTGTTTGGGCGGGAACCGACGCATCTGGATAGTCATCACCATGTGCATATGTTCCCGCAGATTTTCCCCATTATCGCGAGCTTTGCAGCCGAACGAGGGATTGCGTTGCGTATCGATCGTCAGGCGGTGTTCCAGGCGTCTGATTTACCCGACACGTTGCGTACTTCCCAGGGATTCAGCAGCGAGTTTTATGGCGAAGCGATTTCAGAGGCTCTGTTTTTGCAAACGCTGGACGCCTCAGCAGACCGGGGAGAGTCCTCACTGGAAGTCATGTGTCATCCAGCCTTTGTCGATGACACTATTCGTCAAAGTGCCTACTGTTACCCCCGCTTAACTGAGCTTGACGTACTGACGTCTTCGTCACTGAAATATGCTATTGCGGAGCGCGGTTATCGTCTTGGCAGTTTTCTGAACGTGTAATTCCTGAGTTTGCGGCGCATTATGCGCCGCATTTTTTTAGGCAGGGATCGCGTCGATTTTTCCGGCCCGCGACCAGACACGATGCGCAGTCATCAGTGTCAACAGGGTATCCATAAACTGTGCGTCTGCACTGTCCGCTTCTACCACGCCTTCCTCACTCTGATTTGTGATATCCAATGCAGCTTTAAGCTGGCGAGCATCTCCAGCCAGGGCGATAGGTTTCAGGTGCTTATACGCTTCGAGTAAATAATATTTAGCATCTCCATTCGTGGCGATATCTGCGATATTCCCACCCGGAACGATAACCGCATCGACCGTCAGCGACGGCGAGCCGGCAAAGGTGCCCGCGATCGTCAGGATGGAGCCATCGTCGGCAACCACATTGCCCATTCTGGAATACAGCAGCTTGGCATGAACGCCTTTCGCCTGCAGGGCCTGCATAATGGCGAGCAGATCGTCCGCCTTTACCTGATCATTGAGCAGAATGGCGACCACGCGGCCTTTAATATCGCCTTTTGATCCCGCATACAAACTAAGCGAAGGCGCATTGGTTAATCCGTTGACGTCCGGCGGAGGTGAGATCTGGGTTTGCTCTTCGGTCAGCTCAAAACCGAGGTTGCTGGCCACGGACTGCGCCAGTGCGGTATCAATATGCGCCAGATGATCGACCACTCTTTCGCGAATATAAGGCCGGGTCACTTTGCTGAGTTCGAAACTGAATCCGCCAATAATATGCTGTTGCTCTATTGGCGTCTGGCTTAGCCAGAACAGGCGAGGGTGGGCATAGTATTCGCCGAAAGAGGGGCTACGCTCACGAATTTTATTCCCGTCAATGCGCTCCTGATACGACTCAAATCCACCACGTTTTGGCCCCGGCGGTGTTTCTCGCGGCCAGTTGTCATTGATGGAGTTAGGTTCATAGTTGGCGGGATTGGTATCAATATCCATGCGATGCATACCGTCGCGCTGGAAGTTATGGTATGGGCAGGTCGGGCGGTTGATGGGGATTTCATGGAAGTTAGGTCCACCCAGGCGACTGATCTGGGTGTCCGTATACGAGAATAGTCTGCCCTGTAACAGCGGATCATTGGTAAAATCGATGCCCGGAACGATGTGACCGGGATGAAATGCCGCCTGTTCGTTTTCAGCGAAAAAATTGTCCGGGTTGCGGTTTAGTACCATTTTACCGACGCGCTGAACCGGAACCAGCTCTTCCGGGATGAGTTTGGTCGGGTCGAGCAGGTCAAAATCGAATTTAAACTCATCTTCCTCCGGGATTAACTGCAGGCCAAGTTCGTATTCCGGGTAATCACCGGCTTCAATTGCCTCCCACAGATCGCGGCGATGGAAATCAGGATCTCGCCCCGTCAGTTTCTGCGCTTCATCCCATACCAGAGAAGCTTTGCCAGCCAGCGGTTTCCAGTGGAAGCGGACGAAAGTGGCTTTCCCCTGCGCATTAATCAGCCGAAAAGTATGGATGCCGAAACCTTCCATCGTGCGATAACTGCGCGGGATCCCCCGGTCAGACATCGCCCACATCACGTTGTGCAGGGTTTCAGGTTGCAATGAGACATAATCCCAGAAGGTATCATGCGCGCTTTGGCCCTGCGGGATTGCCCAATGTGGCTCCGGTTTTACGGCATGGACGAAATCCGGGAATTTATGTGCATCCTGAATAAAAAAGATCGGCGTATTATTTCCTACCAGATCAAAGATGCCCTCTTCAGTATAAAATTTTGTCGCAAATCCCCGAATATCTCTGACCGTATCCGCTGAGCCTGCACCGCCCTGGACAGTTGAGAAACGGACAAAAACGGGAGTTATCTTGTTTTCTTCGGATAAGAAATCGGCTTTTGTCGTTGCGCTTAAATCGGTATAGGACTGAAAGTAACCGTGCGCGGCAGATCCTCGGGCGTGAACGATACGTTCTGGTATACGTTCATGATCAAAATGGGTGATTTTTTCTCGCAGGATAAAATCTTCCAGTAATGTTGGCCCGCGATTTCCGGCGCGTAGAGAGTTTTGATCGTCTGCGATGCGTACGCCCTGATTGGTGGTCAGGGCAAAGTCTTCGCTTCCTTTGCGAAAACTGTCCAGCGCGTTGAGTTTGTCACTTCTGATGTCAGGCGCTTTTAAGCTGCCGGACGTGGTGGGTTGCATGCCCGGAGGCGTCGGTTCTGGCGTAGGCCGATGTGAACCGTCTGCTGGCGCCAGAGAATCAAGACCAGGTTTGGATTCGCTGGCGTCATGAACCGGCGCAGTGTGATGGAGCGGATGCTTATCTTTCTGTGACATTAAACTCGTCTCCTGTATTCATCGCTGAAAGGGGCGTTGTTGCCGTCAAAAGCTTTAACTATAGACCACTCATTCAGCCGTGCAGGAATATACCGGGCAGGTAAAGCGCGATGAGGCAGACAAACCGCGCACGCAAGGCAGGACGCAGGAGGGGAAAATCGGCTAAGATAGCCGTTTTCTGATTTTTAGAATTTGTCTTTAGTGAAGCAACTGATTATGAAACCTCTTCGCCAACAAAATCGTCCGGTTATCAGCTATGTGCCACGTGTGGAGCCCGCTCCGCCAGAGCATGCGGTTAAAATGGACGCGTTTCGTGACGTATGGATACTGCGCGGAAAATATGTCGCTTTTGTCTTAATGGGGGAGGCGTTTCAACGTTCGCCTGCATTTACGGTTCCGGAATCAGCGCAACGCTGGGCTAATCAGATTCGCCAGGAAAATGAACTGAGCGATTAATTGGATATAAAAAAACCGCCGGAGCATCACACACCGGCGGTTTTTTTGTTTTTCAGCAAACAGGCTTAGCGATGTGCCAGTTCGGCGTTATCGTCGCTGTCCAGAATCGTTTTGTCGGTCTGCTTCAGCCATTGGCTGGTCAGCGTACCGGCAGTCATGGAGCCGCTGACGTTCAGCGCGGTACGACCCATATCGATCAGCGGTTCAACGGAGATCAGCAGAGCAACCAGCGTTACCGGCAGACCCATAGCAGGCAGAACGATCAGCGCGGCAAAGGTCGCGCCACCACCCACACCCGCAACGCCTGCGGAACTCACGGTCACGATACCGACCAGCGTGGCAATCCACATTGGATCCAGCGGGTTAATACCGACGGTTGGTGCGACCATTACCGCCAGCATGGCCGGGTACAGACCGGCACAACCGTTCTGCCCAATCGTAGCGCCAAAAGAGGCGGCAAAGCTGGCAATGGATTCAGGTACGCCCAGGCGACGGGTTTGTGCTTCAACGTTCAGCGGAATGGATGCGGCGCTGGAACGGCTGGTGAAGGCGAAAGTCAGCACCGGCCAGACTTTGCGGAAGTATTTCAGCGGGCTAACACCGTTAATACCCAGCAGGATCCCGTGCACCACAAACATAATACCCAGACCGAGATACGAAGCGACGACGAAGCTGCCCAGCTTGATGATGTCCTGCAGGTTGGAGCCAGCAACCACTTTAGTCATCAGCGCCAGAACACCGTACGGCGTTAACTGCATAACCAGACGAACCAGCTTCATCACCCAGCTTTGCAGGGTATCAATAGCGACCAGAACGCGCTCGCCTTTTGGTGCGTCATCTTTCAGCAGTTTCAGTGCGGCTACACCGAGGAATGCAGCGAAGATAACTACGCTGATAATCGACGTCGGGTTCGCTCCGGTCAGATCGGCAAACGGGTTTTTCGGGATGAACGACAGCACCAGTTGCGGAACGCTGAGATCGGCTACTTTGCCAACATAATTGGTTTCAATGGCGTTCAGGCGAGCGGTTTCAGCCCCACCTTGCACCAGACCTTCAGCGGTCAGGCCGAACAGGTTGGTCACCAGAACACCTACCAGCGCGGCAATCAGCGTGGTAAACAGCAGCGTGCCGATGGTCAGGAAGCTAATTTTACCTAACTGAGAGGCGTTGTGCAGACGCGCAACGGCACTGAGTATAGAGGCAAAGACCAGCGGCATAACAATCATTTGCAGCAGTTGGACGTAACCGTTGCCGACAATATTGAACCACTGTACGGAATCTTTAAGAACTTGGCTGTCGGAGCCATAAATGGTATGCAGAGCGAGGCCGAACACCACACCCATGACCAGACCGACCAGTACTTTTTTTGCCAGACTCCACTGTTTGTGACGGGCTTGCGCCAGCACGAACAGCAGCACTACGAACACGATAATGTTCGCGATTAATGGAAAGTTCATCCCCGTTCTCCTGATCTTATTATGCGTATCACCGTACGATGGTGATTCTGTTGGCGCAAGATTAGCAGAACTGTGACATGCCTCTTATATTCAAATGGAATTGTTTATGCCAAAAATGACATTTCGGCTGATTTATTAGTCAACCTGGTGCGTTATGAAACGATTAAACTGCATTTGTAGCGTATTTATCATTTGCGATGACCAGCGTACTGCACTGTTTTCTTGTACGGTTTGCGGCATCCAGATGGCCCAGGCAAACAGCGCCATACACAGAAATCTTTCCAGTTGATTTCCTTTTTGCGGCACAAGGATCGGCAGACGAAAACGCCAGCGGCAGGGCCAAAGCAGGGGGACGCCTGCCGGGGTCAGCATATCGGCCAGAATGTGGCTGAGATAACCGAGAACCATGCCTTGTAAGGCATCAGCCGGAATTATCCAGGTATCAGGGACTTTCAGGTAAAACGTGGCCAGCAGGGCAAAGACTGCCAGCAGGCTATGCGTAAACCCGCGATGGCCAAATGCGCGGGCAATGGGTTTCGATATCCACTTCAGACGCTGCCCGAGCAGGGATTTTGGATGATCGATATCCGGTAGCAGACATGTCAAAATGGCCGAAGGGACGATATGCCACCAGTCACCCTGCGCAAGAACGGGCGTTAGCTCGGCATTTTTGGCAAATACCGCACAGGCAATAGAAAAAAGAAGGTGGCCTTCCGCCGTCATGATACAACCCAATAAACTGTCAATTCATACAGTATAGGGGTTTTATACAGTAGGCGGAAGAGGTGACGTTGTAACCCTTTGTCACAAGTGCGACATTACCGCGCCAGCCAACCACCATCCACGGCCAGCGTATAACCATGAATATAGTCAGAGGCTGAACTTGCAAGGAAAACGACCGGGCCTTTCAGATCGTCTGGCTTTCCCCAGCGTCCGGCTGGAATACGATCGATAATCTCCTGATTGCGCTCGCTGTCTTCACGTAATTGCTGCGTGTTATTGGTCGCCATATAGCCGGGCGCAATAGCGTTGACATTAATACCTTGTGCAGCCCATTCATTGGCCAGCAGGCGGGTGATACCCAGAACACCGCTTTTAGATGCGGTATAGGAAGGAACGCGGATCCCGCCCTGAAATGAGAGCATTGAGGCAATATTAATTATTTTCCCACCGTTACCCTGCACCACAAACTGGCGCGCCACAGCCTGCGACAGAAAGAACACGGACTTGAGATTCAGGTTCATCACGTCATCCCAGTCTTTTTCGCTGAAGTCCAGCGCATCCTGGCGGCGTATGGTGCCCGCATTATTGACCAGAATATCGACCCGCCCAAATGCCGCCACCGTTCGTGTCACGATACTGGCAAGTGCTTCCTGTTGGCTGAGATCGGCCTGAATCGCCATAAAACGTCGACCGAGCGCGTTAATTTTCTCTGCGGTTTCATGCGGGATTTTACGATTCACGCCGACCACATCACAGCCAGCTTCAGCCAGCGCCAGTGCCATACCTTGTCCAAGGCCGGTATCACAGCCGGTGACGATGGCGACTTTACCTGCGAGACGAAAAGCATCCTGAATCATATTCACCTCAATTATTCATTTTATGCACGTTTTACCATGCGGAAAGAATAGGAGAGGCTGAGCAAAAACACAATAAAAATGAAACGCTGTTTTAAAAATAAAGGAGGAGCGGGCAATGCGAATCATTGCCCGTGAGAGGGTTAGCCGCGCAGATGAACGGCGGTGAGTTCGGTGAGCGAGGACAGTTTTACGTCGGCCAGTACAAAGCGAGGATCGTCCTGATTTTCATGCGCAGGCACCACGATAGAGCGCATGCGAGCCGCTTTCGAGGCGATCATGCCGTTGACTGAATCTTCCAGGGCAACGCAACTCAATGGATCAATGCCCAGTTTCGCTGCGCAATCGAGATACACCTGCGGGTGCGGTTTGCTGTAGGGCAGTTTCTCCGCGGAGGCAAGTGCGTCGAAGCTGTCGCGCAGATCAAACATGGTCAGCACTTTTTCCAGCATATGCAACGGTGATGCGGATGCCAGCCCGACCAGAATTCCCTGCGATTTGCACAACGCCACGGCTTCACGTACGCCAGGCAACAGCGGTCTTGTTTCTTCAACTAACGCAATAGCCCGGGTGATGATACGTTCAGTCACTTCCTGACGTGTGGGGCCATTCCACGGTTGCTGCGCAAACCACAAATCAACCACCATGTCGATGCGTAAGCCAAGGGTATCGGGAAGTTCATGGCGGCGAGTGATATCAACGCCTAAACTTGCCATCACATCCAGTTCGGCCTGATCCCAGAGGGGTTCTGAATCGACCAGTAATCCATCCATATCGAAAATTGCAGCAAGAATTTGACGCGGGGTTGACATCACAACCTCTCCTTTAGGGTGATAAAAGGGATTTCGAGCCAGTCATAACAGGCTCTGAGCGTTCATTATGGCTAATTCTCCATTATACCGCCTTTAAAGATCAGGCGAAAACGGTTATCAACGGGTAAACTTAGGCCAAAATGACACGTCTTTATCAAGGGGAACTCATGACGTATCAACAAGCTGGACGCATTGCCGTCTTGAAAAGGCTGGTGGGATGGGTGATTTTCATTCCCGCGCTGATTTCAACACTGGTTTCTGTACTGAAGTTTATGTATGCGCACAGCGAAAAGCAGGAGGGGATTAATGCGGTGATGCTCGATTTTGCCCATGTAATGATCGACATGATGCGAGTGAACACCCCCTTTCTTAACGTATTTTGGTATAACTCACCGACTCCCGATTTTCAAAGTGGACTCAATCTCGTTTTTTGGCTGATTTTCATCCTGATTTTTATCGGCTTAGCGTTGCAGGATTCAGGTGCAAGAATGAGCCGTCAGGCGCGTTTTTTACGCGAAGGCGTTGAGGATCAACTGATTCTGGAACAGGCCAAAGGTAGTGAAGGGTTATCACGCGCGCAAATTGAGTCACGTATCGTGGTGCCGCACCATACGATCTTTTTACAAATTTTCCCGCTGTATATATTGCCGGTGATCGTTATCGTCATCGGCTACTTCTTCTTCTCATTACTGGGCTTTTTGTAAGCGTTGAAATATCAGGCCTGCCGCGTTGTGTAACGCCAGGCCTGATAAGCGCTTTGCTAAGCCGCCAGTAACCTATCCATCGCTTTCTGCGCCACAACCAGATGCTGCCCTCCGAACAGAATAGCCCGATTCAGCAGCGTATAGAGCTGGTAGACAGGCTGTCTGTCGAGAAAATCCAGGGGTAGCGGCGAGACGGACTGATAACCATCATAAATTTGCGGCGGCTGTTCGGTATGTAACGGCAGCATTGCCAGATCGCACTCTCTGTCTCCCCAGTAGCAGGCAGGGTCGAAAATGTAGGGACCGTTCGGGCCGAGCGCACAGTTCCCCGACCACAAATCACCATGCAGGAGCGACGGCTGTGGCTGATGGGAAGAGAGACGTTGCTGAACATGCTCGACAATGGCGTCAATATTGCCAAACGCAATACCTTTTTCAGCGGCGAGTTCCAGTTGCCAGCCAATACGCTGCTCGGCAAAAAAAGTTGACCAGCGACGTTGCCAGGCATTGGGTTGCGGCGTGGTCGAGAGCGCATTGTCGAAGTCAAGTCCGAACTGCGGCTGATCGCTCCATTCATGCAAATGCGCAAGCTGTTGACCGAGGATAAACGCATTGTGCGCGTCAAGCGGACGGGGAGGGAGGAAGTCCATCACCAGGAAACTGTAATCTCTGTCTGCGCCTACCGCCCAAACTTTCGGTACAGATACGGTTTGGCTACGGGAAAGTAGCTCCAGCTGATCGGCTTCCGCCGTAAAGCCGGTTAACAACTCTCTTTCATCGCATTTGACGAAAAAATCGCGCCCCGCATAGCGTAAATGCCATGCGGCGTGGATCTCTCCGCCGGGCAGTTCATTACGCAGTTCGATTTCGCCTTCACCTAATTGCTCGCTTAAAAGACGACTGATAGCCTGCCACATGATGTCTCTCCCCATGTTGTCTGCCAGATCATAAGGTTAGCGCAAGAATGCGGTTAAAAAACACGAACTGACGCACACCACGGACGCGTCATCGTTGGAAAGGCACTTAATGTTTGCTCTTCTTCTTCATCTCGCACCGTTGTGGAGATGTCCGGTTGCACGTGATTCACTTCTTTGTAATCACGTGATTTTTTATCATAGACGTATAACAACCATGCCGACAGTTTTACGGGAAAATCCCCCTTTCTATTAAAAAGGGGGACGCTGCCATTACTGAGCAAGGTAGGCATATATTTTTTGCGTATCGTCCAAAGCGCACAGACGTGTACCCTGATTCAGGGTTGCTGCGCTACCGGCAGCGACACCGAAACGAACAATATCGTCAAAAGGTGCGTTTTCAGCCAGTTTAAGCGTCATGGCGCCGACCATACTGTCGCCCGCGCCTACGGTACTTTGACTCTTCACCGGGGGAGGAACCACCTGGACGCAAGTTTCGCGATCAACGCCCAGCGCCCCCTGTGGCCCAAGAGAAACAACAACGCGGTGTGCTTTACCCGACTGCACAATTTCCTGCGCGGCTTTACGTACGTCATCGGGTTGCGTGAGTTCGCGGTTCACCAGCGCGCTCAGTTCTTTGAGGTTGGGTTTGACCAGTTCGATATTGCCGATGGCTAACGCCGCCGTTAGCGCCTCGCCTGAGCTATCGACGATGCAGCGAATACCTTGTTTTTGTGCAGAGGTAACGAGTCGGGTCAGCTTCTCAAGCTGTACGCCAGGCGGCAAACTGCCGCTAATCACCAGCAGCGCGCCGGACTCAATTTCCAGCACCTGATCCTGAAGTTGATAGAACTCATCATCGGTCAGCGCAGCCCCGGGCATAACGAAGCGATACTGCTCACCGCTGGACTCAACGTGAACGTGCAGATTTTGGCGGGTCCAGTCTTTGGCTTCGACCGTAGAGACGGGAACATTTTCGTCGGCGAGCAATGCTACAAGATGTTCTCCCGTGGCCCCACCCGCGGGAAAAATAGCCGTCGCAGTACCGCCAAGATGAGCAATTGCACGAGCGACATTGATGCCACCACCACCGGGTTCAAAAACCGGCGAGGTACAGCGAAGTTTACCTTCTGGGTAGATTTGCGGAGTGATTGTTGCGCTATCGAGAGAGGGCGCAAGTGTTAACGTATAGATACGTACCATCTTTACCTCCTGTTAGGCTGCCTTCAGTCTGGCACTTAACCCCCCGAAAGTGAAGTAATTAACAACATGATTTTTCATATCTTTATTTAAAATTATCTGGGTAAAGTTATATAAATAAAATAACGATTTAAGAACGCTCTTATTCAAAAAATGAAATAAGAATTTATTGCTATGTTATTCGAGTCTTTTTATAATTTGTTACCTTTCAAGGGTCTTTTGTCATTGATCCATATGAAAGTTTCCGAGACCGTTATGGTCTCTTTTTTTGTTGTACGGACTCTTAATAAATGAAGCTTTTGAAGACAGTGCCCGCAGCATTCATGCTGATGGGAGGCCTGCTTGCGTCAATGCATGCTGCCGCCGATGATTCCGTTTTTACTGTCATGGATGACCCTTCCAGCGCGAAAAAACCCTTTGAAGGTAACCTGAACGCGGGATATCTCGCCCAGTCAGGCAACACAAAAAGTTCTTCTTTAACTGCAGACACCAACATGACCTGGTACGGTCAGGCCACGGCGTGGTCTCTGTGGGGAAATGCCAGCAATACCTCCTCAAATGATGAGCGTTCATCAGAGAAGTATGCCGTAGGGGGCCGTAGTCGTTACAACATGACCGACTATGACTATCTCTTTGGGCAGGCAAGCTGGTTGACCGACCGTTACAACGGTTATCGCGAGCGTGACGTACTGACCGCAGGTTACGGTCGTCAGTTCCTCAATGGACCGGTGCACAGCTTCCGTTTTGAATTCGGTCCTGGTGTTCGTTATGACGAGCACACTGATGGCACCACCGAAACGCAGCCGTTGGGCTATGCGTCCGGGGCGTATGCGTGGCAGATGACGGACAACACCAAGTTTACTCAGGGTGTATCGGTATTTGGTGCTGACGATACGACACTTAACTCTGAAACGGCTTTGAACGTTGCCATCAACGAACACTTCGGGTTAAAGGTAGCTTACAACGTGACCTGGAACTCTGAACCGCCGGCAACTGCGCCGGAGCATACCGATCGTCGAACGACTGTTTCGCTCGGTTATCGTATGTAATGACAAGCCGGGTCAAATAATTGGCCCGGTTTTCCCAATTAAAGTTAAGTTTATTTAATATTTAATCTACGTTTTATTTTTACCACGCATCAATACGCGCTATTTTTCAGATGAATTCGATTTAATAGATAAATAAACGGAACCGCACGGCAGTTGCCAATAATTTAACCCCAGATCATGGCGGCCCAACGCAGCATCAGCATTGCCGCACAAATAACAAGCAGAATCACCACCATTTTCCAGTGTTTCTTCGCAAAGCGATTTGTTGGCATAGTTCCTTCCTGCTCATATTTGATGACTTTCGGCAAGTGTAACAAAGACGTCAGGGTGTCAGTGAATTGATTTACATCATAGAGTACGCGTTGATTGCTGCTTTGATCGGCCCGTAACACCGTGTACACTGTCAACGGTGTTATCAAAAAGCGGGTGTAGGTCCAGCGTAGCTACCAAGGCAACCAGTGACATATTTCGCAGAGTGAAGCGGGAATCAGCCCACACCTTTTTGATAATTTTAAATATTGAATCTTTGTATGTGATCTTACGTGTGGGTCACCACTGCAAATAAGGATATAACATGCCTGTTATTACTCTTCCTGATGGCAGCCAACGCCATTACGACCACGCTGTAAGCCCCATGGATGTTGCGCTGGACATCGGTCCAGGTCTGGCGAAAGCCACTATTGCTGGCCGTGTTAACGGTGAGCTGGTAGATGCTTCCGATCTGATTGAACATGATGCGAAGCTCTCCATCATCACCGCGAAGGATGAAGAAGGTCTGGAGATCATTCGTCACTCCTGTGCGCACCTGTTAGGGCACGCGATCAAACAACTGTGGCCGCACACCAAAATGGCGATCGGACCGGTTGTTGACAACGGTTTTTACTACGATATCGATCTTGACCGTACGTTAACCCAGGAAGACGTCGACGCGCTCGAGAAGCGGATGCACGAGCTCGCTGAGAAAAACTACGATGTCATTAAGAAGAAAGTCAGCTGGTACGAAGCGCGTGAAACCTTCGTGAAGCGTGGCGAGACCTATAAAGTTTCTATTCTTGATGAGAACATTGCCCATGATGACAAGCCCGGCTTGTACCATCATGAAGAATATGTCGATATGTGCCGTGGCCCGCACGTGCCAAACATGCGTTTCTGTCATCACTTCAAGCTGATGAAGAGCGCAGGGGCATACTGGCGTGGCGACAGCAATAATAAGATGCTGCAGCGTATTTATGGTACTGCATGGGCAGATAAAAAAGCCCTCAACGCCTACCTGCAACGTCTGGAAGAAGCCGCCAAACGCGATCACCGTAAAATCGGTAAACAGCTTGACCTGTATCATATGCAGGAAGAAGCGCCGGGTATGGTGTTCTGGCACAATGATGGCTGGACTATCTTCCGTGAGCTGGAGGTCTTCGTTCGTTCGAAACTGAAAGAATACCAGTATCAGGAAGTTAAAGGTCCGTTCATGATGGACCGCGTGCTGTGGGAAAAAACAGGTCACTGGGATAACTACAAAGATGCGATGTTCACGACTTCTTCAGAGAACCGTGAATACTGCATTAAGCCCATGAACTGCCCGGGCCACGTACAGATCTTTAATCAGGGTCTGAAATCTTATCGCGATCTGCCGCTGCGTATGGCTGAGTTTGGTAGCTGCCACCGTAATGAGCCGTCAGGCGCGCTGCACGGTCTGATGCGTGTTCGTGGCTTCACTCAGGATGATGCGCATATCTTCTGTACTGAAGAACAGATTCGTGATGAAGTTAACGCTTGCATTCGTATGGTCTACGATATGTACAGCACCTTTGGCTTCGAGAAGATCGTTGTCAAACTGTCCACTCGCCCCGAAAAACGTATCGGTAGCGATGAAATGTGGGACCGTGCTGAAGCTGACCTGGCCGTTGCGTTGGAAGAAAACAACATCCCGTTTGAGTTCCAACTGGGTGAGGGCGCATTCTACGGTCCGAAAATTGAATTTACCCTGTATGACTGCCTCGATCGTGCATGGCAGTGCGGTACTGTACAGCTGGACTTCTCTCTGCCGTCCCGTTTAAGCGCCTCTTATGTTGGCGAAAACAACGAGCGTCAGGTGCCGGTTATGATTCACCGCGCAATTCTTGGGTCGATGGAACGTTTCATCGGTATCCTGACCGAAGAGTTCGCTGGCTTCTTCCCGACCTGGCTTGCGCCGGTTCAGGTTGTGGTCATGAACATTACCGATTCTCAGTCTGAATACGTTAACGAATTAACGCAGAAACTACAAAATGCGGGCATTCGTGTAAAAGCAGACTTGAGAAATGAGAAGATAGGCTTTAAAATCCGCGAGCACACTTTACGTCGTGTCCCTTACATGTTGGTCTGTGGCGACAAAGAGGTTGAAGCAGGCAAAGTTGCCGTGCGCACCCGTCGTGGCAAAGACTTGGGCAGCCTGGACGTAAATGAAGTGATTGAGAAGCTGCAACAAGAGATTCGCAGCCGCAGTCTTCAACAACTGGAGGAATAAGGTATTAAAGGCGGAAAACGAGTTCAAACGGCACGTCCGAATCGTATCAATGGCGAGATTCGCGCCCTGGAAGTTCGCTTAACAGGTCTGGAAGGCGAAGCTTTGGGTATTGTGAGTCTGAGAGAAGCAATCGAAAAAGCTGAAGAAGCTGGAGTAGATTTAGTTGAAATCAGCCCTAACGCCGAACCGCCAGTTTGTCGTATTATGGACTACGGCAAGTTCCTTTATGAAAAGAGTAAGTCTTCTAAGGAACAGAAGAAAAAGCAAAAAGTTATCCAGGTTAAGGAAATTAAATTCCGTCCTGGCACCGACGATGGCGATTACCAGGTAAAACTCCGCAGCCTGGTACGCTTTCTGGAAGATGGCGATAAGGCTAAGATCACGCTGCGTTTTCGCGGTCGTGAGATGGCCCACCAACAGATCGGTATGGAAGTGCTTAACCGCGTCCGTGACGATCTGAGTGAACTGGCAGTAGTCGAATCCTTCCCTACGAAGATCGAAGGCCGTCAGATGATCATGGTGCTCGCTCCTAAGAAGAAACAGTAAGGCCTTCAAGTAGCAATGTCTGTGGAGCCTGCGGGTTCCACAGCCGTTGTTCGCCTACGTTTCGTTTATTAACAATGCGAAGTGGAAGTTATTAAAATGCCAAAAATTAAGACCGTACGCGGTGCTGCTAAGCGCTTCAAAAAAACCGGTGGTGGTGGATTTAAGCGTAAGCACGCAAACCTGCGTCATATTCTGACCAAAAAATCTACTAAGCGTAAACGTCACCTGCGTCCAAAAGGCCTGGTTTCTAAAGGCGATCTGGGTCTGGTTATCGCGTGCCTGCCGTACGCATAAGCCGTTAACGTTTAATTAATTTTTTACTAAGAATATAGAGACAGGAGAGCACATATGGCTCGCGTAAAACGTGGTGTAGTTGCCCGTGCACGTCACAAGAAAATTTTGAAACAAGCTAAAGGCTACTACGGTGCGCGTTCTCGCGTATACCGCGTTGCCTTCCAGGCTGTTATCAAAGCTGGTCAGTACGCTTATCGTGACCGTCGTCAGAAAAAGCGTCAGTTCCGTCAACTGTGGATTGCGCGTATCAACGCAGCAGCACGTCAGAACGGTATTTCTTACAGCAAATTCATCAACGGCCTGAAAAAAGCCTCTGTTGAAATCGACCGTAAGATCCTGGCTGACATCGCAGTATTCGACAAAGTAGCGTTCACCGCTCTGGTCGAAAAAGCGAAAGCAGCTCTGGCATAAGCCGGTGAAAAGAGGGAGCCTGGCTCCCTCTCTTTTATTGTAGCGCAATCAATTGGTTGACAATTTATCCATAAGCCTTTTCAATAAAGGTTGTCCGGTTTTTACCACACAAGGTAACGCAAGCATGAATGCTGCTATTTTCCGCTTCTTCTTTTACTTTAGCACCTGAATCCAGGAGGCTTGCGCGTGAAAGAAGAAACGGAAAACAGCGCCTAAAAGCCTCCCTGGTGGAGGCTTTTTTTATACGCGTCATCCTTCAAGTTGTCTCAGTGTTGGCTGCATTCGCTCACCCCAGTCACGTACTGATGTACGCTCCTGAGGATGAGCTCTTTTGCCGCCTTGATACAACTTGAATGATTTTGCGTATAGACGAGCGACTAGTGAATATCGCCACATAACGAGGAAAACCATGTCACATCTCGCAGAGCTGGTTGCCAGTGCAACGGCCGCCATTAACCAGGCTTCAGATGTTGCCGCGTTAGACAATGTCCGCGTCGAATATTTGGGCAAGAAAGGGCACTTGACCCTTCAGATGACAACCCTGCGCGAGCTGCCGCCAGAAGAGCGTCCGGCAGCAGGTGCGGTGATAAACGAAGCCAAAGAGCAGGTACAGCAAGCGCTGAACGCACGTAAAGCCGAATTAGAAAGCGCTGCGCTGAATGCCCGTCTGGCTGAAGAAACGATCGATATCTCTCTGCCGGGACGTCGTATCGAAAACGGCGGTCTGCATCCGGTAACACGTACTATCGATCGTATTGAAAGCTTCTTCGGTGAGCTGGGCTTTACCGTGGCGACCGGTCCGGAAATCGAAGATGACTATCATAACTTCGACGCCCTGAATATTCCTGGCCATCACCCGGCGCGTGCCGACCACGACACTTTCTGGTTTGACGCGACCCGTCTGCTGCGTACGCAGACTTCCGGCGTGCAGATCCGCACCATGAAAGAAAAACAGCCACCGATCCGTATCATCGCCCCTGGCCGCGTATACCGTAACGACTACGATCAGACGCACACCCCGATGTTCCATCAGATGGAAGGGCTGATTGTTGATACCAACATTAACTTCACCAACCTGAAAGGCACGCTGCACGATTTCCTGCGCAACTTCTTTGAAGAAGACCTGCAGGTTCGCTTCCGTCCTTCTTACTTCCCGTTCACCGAACCTTCTGCGGAAGTTGATGTGATGGGCAAAAACGGCAAATGGCTGGAAGTGCTGGGCTGCGGGATGGTTCACCCGAACGTGCTGCGCAACGTGGGTATCGATCCGGAGATCTACTCCGGCTTTGCATTCGGTATGGGTATGGAGCGTCTGACCATGCTGCGTTACGGCGTGACCGATCTGCGTTCTTTCTTCGAAAACGATCTGCGTTTCCTCAAACAGTTTAAATAAAGGCAGGATAAAACAATGAAATTCAGTGAACTGTGGTTACGCGAATGGGTAAACCCGGCGATTGATAGCGATGCGCTGTCAAACCAAATCACGATGGCGGGTCTGGAAGTTGACGGTGTGGAACCTGTTTCGGGCGCGTTCAACGGCGTTGTGGTTGGTGAAGTGGTTGAGTGCGGTCAGCACCCGAACGCTGACAAACTGCGCGTCACCAAAGTGAATGTAGGCGGCGACCGCCTGTTAGATATCGTCTGTGGCGCGCCGAACTGCCGTCAGGGCCTGAAAGTGGCTGTGGCAACCGTGGGCGCCGTACTGCCGGGCGACTTTAAAATTAAAGCGGCGAAACTGCGCGGTGAACCGTCTGAAGGCATGCTGTGCTCGTTCTCCGAGCTGGGCATTTCCGACGATCATAACGGTATTATCGAACTGCCTGCCGATGCGCCAATTGGCACCGATATCCGCGAATACCTGAAGCTTGACGATAACACCATCGAAATCAGCGTTACGCCTAACCGTGCAGACTGCCTGGGTATCATCGGTGTGGCTCGTGATGTTGCTGTACTGAACCAGGCTCCGCTGGTTGAGCCACAAATCGCGCCTGTAGCCGCAACCATTAGCGATGTCCTGCCGATTCAGGTCGAAGCAGTGGAAGCCTGCCCACGCTATCTGGGCCGTGTGGTGAAAGGCATCAATGTTAAAGCGCCAACTCCGCTGTGGATGAAAGAGAAGCTGCGTCGCTGCGGCATCCGCTCTATCGATGCTGTGGTTGACGTGACGAACTATGTGTTGCTCGAACTGGGTCAGCCGATGCACGCGTTCGACAAAGATCGTATCGACGGTGGCATTGTTGTCCGTATGGCAAAAGAGGGTGAAACCCTGGTTCTGCTGGACGGCAGCGAAGCGAAACTGAATGCGGATACGCTGGTGATTGCGGACCATAACAAAGCGCTGGCCATGGGCGGCATCTTTGGTGGTGAACACTCCGGCGTGAATGACGAAACGCAAAACGTCCTGCTGGAATGCGCGTTCTTCAGCCCGCTGTCTATTACCGGTCGCGCACGTCGTCATGGCCTGCACACCGATGCTTCCCATCGCTATGAACGTGGTGTCGATCCGGCGCTGCAACATAAAGCCATGGAACGTGCTACGCGCCTGCTGATTGATATCTGCGGCGGTGAAGCGGGTCCGATTATTGACGTAACCAACGAAGCCACGCTGCCAAAACGCGCGACCATTACGCTTCGCCGCAGCAAACTGGATCGTCTGATCGGACACCATATTGCTGATGAGCAGGTGAGCGATATTCTGCGTCGTCTGGGTTGTGACGTCACGGAAGGTCAGGATGAGTGGAAAGCGGTAGCGCCGAGCTGGCGTTTCGATATGGAAATCGAAGAAGACCTGGTCGAAGAAGTTGCCCGTGTATACGGTTATGACAATATCCCGAATACGCCAATTCAGGCAGGTCTGATCATGGGTGAGCATCGTGAAGCGGATTTATCGCTGAAACGTGTAAAAACCATGCTGAATGACAAAGGCTACCAGGAAGTGATCACCTATAGCTTTGTCGACCCGAAAATTCAGGCGTTGCTGCATCCGGGTGAAGAATCGCTGCTGCTGCCAAGCCCAATTTCTATTGATATGTCGGCAATGCGCTTGTCACTGTGGACCGGTTTGCTGTCAACGGTGGTGTATAACCAGAACCGTCAGCAGAACCGCGTGCGTATTTTTGAAACGGGTTTACGTTTCGTACCGGATACGCAGGCCAACCTCGGGATCCGTCAGGATCTGATGCTGGCAGGCGTGATCTGCGGTAACCGTCATGATGAACACTGGAATCTGGCAAAAGAGACCGTTGATTTCTATGATTTGAAAGGCGATCTGGAAGCGGTTCTCGACCTGACCGGCAAACTGGCGGACATTCAGTTCAAAGCTGAAGCGAATCCAGCACTGCATCCGGGTCAGTCTGCGGCGATTTATCTGAAAGGTGAACGTATTGGTTTCATTGGGGTTGTTCATCCTGAGCTGGAACGTAAACTGGATCTGAATGGTCGCACTCTGGTGTTTGAACTGGAGTGGAACAAGCTCGCAGACCGCGTGGTGCCTCAGGCGCGTGAAGTTTCTCGCTTCCCAGCGAACCGTCGCGACATCGCAGTCGTTGTGGCAGAAAACGTTCCCGCTGCGGATATTTTATCCGAGTGTAAGAAAGTTGGCGTAAATCAGGTAGTTGGCGTAAACTTATTTGACGTGTACCGCGGTAAGGGTGTTGCGGAGGGCTATAAGAGCCTCGCTATCAGCCTGATCCTTCAGGATACCAGCCGTACACTTGAAGAAGAGGAGATTGCCGCTACCGTCGCCAAATGTGTAGAGGCATTAAAAGAGCGATTCCAGGCATCATTGAGGGATTGAACCTATGGCGCTTACAAAAGCTGAAATGTCAGAATATCTGTTTGATAAGCTTGGGCTTAGCAAGCGGGATGCCAAAGAACTGGTCGAGCTGTTTTTCGAAGAGATCCGTCGTGCTCTGGAAAATGGTGAGCAGGTAAAACTCTCTGGTTTTGGTAACTTCGATCTGCGTGATAAGAATCAACGTCCGGGCCGTAACCCGAAAACGGGCGAAGATATTCCCATTACAGCACGGCGCGTGGTGACCTTCAGACCCGGACAGAAGTTAAAAAGCCGGGTTGAAAACGCAACGCCCAAAGAAGAGTGATTTAACGATTCGTTAAGCCACTTGCGCTGCTAAGCGCAAAGCATAACGTATATATACCCTAAATAATTCGAGTTGCAGGAAGGCGGCGACGCAGCGAATCTCCAGGAGCGTACATAAGTACGTGACTGGGGTGAGCGAGTAAAGCCAACGCACATGCAGCTTGAAGTATGACGGGTATAACTAAAAAGGCCGCTCTGCGGCCTTTTTCCTTTTCACTACCGAAACTGCACCGTAGAATCACCCCCATCTCTTTTCAGCAGAATGGAAAACATGCTGACTTTCGCCCATCAACAGCAGCGACGAAACGTGCGCTGGATACTGTCACTGTCAGTGCTGATGTTACTGGCAACGATTTTAAGCTTGTGCGCAGGAGAACAGTGGATCGCACCCGGTGACTGGTTCAGCGCCCGCGGCGATCTGTTCGTCTGGCAAATCCGATTTCCTCGAACCCTCGCCGTTTTGCTGGTAGGCGCTGCGTTGGCCTTATCCGGTGCGGTAATGCAGGCCCTCTTTGAAAATCCTCTCGCGGAACCGGGTCTACTGGGCGTGTCTAACGGCGCAGGCGTAGGACTCATCGCTGCGGTGCTGCTCGGCCAGGGACAGCTTCCCGGCTGGGCGTTGGGCTTATGCGCCATCGCCGGGGCGCTGATTATAACTCTCATTCTGTTACGCTTTGCCCGTCGGCATTTGTCTACCAGTCGCTTGCTGCTGGCGGGAGTGGCGCTGGGCATTATCTGTAGCGCGCTGATGACGTGGGCCATCTACTTTTCCACCTCTTTTGACTTACGACAGCTGATGTACTGGATGATGGGGGGCTTTGGCGGCGTAGACTGGCATCAGGCGTGGCTGATGGTGGCCTTGATCCCTGTACTGATATGGATCTGCTGTCAGTCTCAGCCGATGAATATGCTGGCGCTGGGGGAAACGTCTGCGCGCCAACTGGGGTTACCATTATGGTTCTGGCGCAATCTGCTGGTGGTGGCCACGGGATGGATGGTCGGCGTAAGCGTGGCTCTGGCGGGCGCGATTGGTTTCATTGGATTGGTTATCCCACACATTTTGCGGTTGTGTGGTTTAACCGATCACCGTGTTCTCCTGCCTGGCTGCGCGTTAGCTGGCGCAATCGCGTTATTGTTTGCCGATGTTGTCGCGCGTTTGGTGCTGGCTTCGGCTGAACTGCCCATCGGCGTGGTGACGGCTACCATGGGAGCCCCGGTATTTATCTGGCTATTGTTGAAAGCCGCGCGCTAGAAAGCGTTGGTTCGGTCTATGATTAAAAACTGAAAATCAACCTGTTGTTCTGGAGATGCTATGCAAGACACTATCCTCAATACAGAAGTGACGACCATTGACGGCGAGGCGACTACGCTGCAACCGTATTCCGGCAATGTACTGTTAATCGTCAACGTTGCTTCAAAATGTGGACTGACGCCGCAATACGAACAACTGGAGAACCTGCAGAAAGCCTGGCATCAACAGGGCTTCAATGTGCTTGGTTTTCCCTGCAATCAGTTTCTGGGCCAGGAACCGGGCAGCGAAGACGAAATAAAAACGTACTGCAGTATGACCTGGGGCGTTACTTTCCCAATGTTCAGCAAGATTGACGTCAACGGCGAGGGGCGTCATCCGCTGTATCAGAAGCTGATTGATGCCGCGCCAACGGCTGTTGCGCCAGAAGACAGTGGATTCTATGAACGTATGGCCAGTAAAGGCCGGGCGCCGCTCTATCCGGACGATATTCTGTGGAACTTTGAAAAGTTTTTAGTGGGTCGGGATGGGCAAGTACTGCAACGATTCTCTCCGGATATGACGCCTGAGGATCCGATCCTGGTGCAAAGCATCAAGCAGGCGCTGGCAAACTAATGTCTCGATTGATGCAGCTACAGGATGTAGCGGAATCGACCCGCCTCGGCCCGCTTTCTGGTGAAATCAAAGCAGGGGAAATCCTGCATTTGGTGGGACCTAACGGTGCGGGGAAAAGTACGCTGTTGGCGCGTATGGCGGGTTTGACGACCGGGGAGGGCAGTATCACCTTTGGCGACATGGCGCTTGAAGAGTGGCCGGCAGCAAAGCTGGCGCAATATCGTGCTTATCTTGCGCAACAGCAAAATCCGCCTTTTGCCATGCCAGTCTGGCATTTTCTGACGCTGCATCAACCCGACAAAACGCGTGCCGATCTGTTACAGGAGGTCGCCGATGCGCTTGGTCTGGGGGATAAGCTGGGGCGTGGCGTGAATCAACTCTCCGGCGGTGAGTGGCAGCGTGTACGCCTCGCTGCCGTTATTTTGCAGATTTGCCCGCAAGCTAATCCATTCGGTCAGCTTTTACTGTTGGATGAGCCGATGAACAGCCTGGACGTCGCGCAACAAAACGCCCTGGACAGGTTGTTGGGCCAGCTGTGTTTGCAGGGAATAGCAATTGTGATGAGCAGCCATGACCTCAATCATACTTTGCGCCATGCGCATAAGGCCTGGTTGCTCAAACGTGGAAAGCTGCTGGCCAGTGGCTCACGTGATACGGTCCTGACGCCAGCTAATCTCTCTGCGGCTTACGGCGTCAACTTCCGTCGTTTGGATATCGAAGGCCACAGAATGCTCATATCAACCACTTAAGTTAAATGGGTTCTTGAAAATCCTGTAATTTCCACGCTAAATTGGCATAAAAATTAAATCCAGAGGATTTGTCCGGAATGCGCTTTTGGCTCCTTTTCATCACAGCATTGTTTTTGGCGGGCTGCAGCAGCCATCGTGCTCCTGCGCCAAATGCCCATTTGTCGGATTCTATCGCCGTTATTGCTGGTCTTAATGACCAGCTACAAACCTGGCATGGTACACCTTATCGTTATGGTGGTATGAGCCGTAGCGGGGTGGATTGCTCAGGGTTTGTTTTGATGACGATGCGAGACAAATTCGATCTACAGCTCCCGCGCGACACGCGCACGCAATCAAAGATTGGTACCGAAATCGATAAAGATGATTTGCTGCCAGGCGATCTGGTTTTCTTTAAAACCGGATCCGGAGAAAGTGGTCTGCATGTCGGAATTTATGACACCAATAATCAATTTATTCATGCCTCAACCAGCCGCGGAGTGATGCGCTCGTCACTGGATAATGTCTACTGGCGTAAAAACTTTTGGCAGGCTCGACGTATTTAATCCTCACAACTGACGAGGCTGCCAACGACTGCGCAGCCTCGCCCCCAGCGTTTGCACGTTAACTTTTATATCTGTCTTATGCAGAACAATAATCCTGCGCGTTAAGAGAGTATCTTACTAAAAATATGATTTATGCCGAGATATTAAAAAGTGCAAAGCTGGATATTCGCTTATAATCAGGATAAGCTAAAAAAAAGGATTCGATTTACTGGCTATAAAGGGAAAAATGAAAGAGCCTCTACTTGCATCAGCAGTAACGTATTTCTCCATCCTTTGCTACAGGATGCCGGATAACACCTATGCAGAGGGGCTGGCACGATGATTGTTTCACTGGATAATCTTTATCAATCGGAATTCTCTTTTCTTCCGGCGAGAAGTGAAAAAGGCGATCTTGAGTTCGTAGATATCATCACCAGCTTTGCCAGCCTGCATGGGGATGTGCGTATACCAACCGAGCTGGTCTTACCCCGGATGTCGGACGATGAGCAATGCCGTTTATTTGCAGAAAAACTAGAATTAATCGAAACGTGCCAACATTTTTTTATTCAGCGCAGAGTCTCTGCCTGGATTAATTTAACCCCGGCAATTGCTAATACTTTATTATCAGACGCTGAATATGCTTCACAAATTGAACGATTTTCATTTCTGGAACTGACTATTAATGAAAGCTATCCAGAGTTAAACAAAGGTAAAGACAATCCAACGCTGGCTGCGCTTGCGGCAAGATTTCCATTAGTTTTGCAAAACTATGGCGCCGGCGGCATATCAACGCGGGCAATTTTTGATGGCTTAGTCAAACGCGTGGTGTTGGATAAAAACTTTGTTCAACAAAGGATTGCACATATTTCATTTGAACCATTTATGCGCGCTATCCAGGCACAAATATCACCCTGTTGTGAGTCAATCATCATTAGCGGTATTGATACGCAAGATATGTTGGCGCGAGTACTTCCCCTCGGTTTCAGCGCCATGCAGGGAGGACTGTGGCCTGCGGTACCGCCCGCGCAGATAATTTCGTTGTCCAGGATATAACCCTTTTATTTGCTGGTGTTTAACAGGCTATTAACAGTCTACACTAGAGACAGGAGGCCTTATGACCCTGTCTTTTACCACCCGCTGGCGTGATGAATTACCAGCAACCTATACAGCACTCTCGCCTACGCCCCTGAAAAACGCGCATCTTATCTGGTATAACGATGCTCTGGCTGAGCAATTGGCTATTCCTGCGGCGCTGTTTACTATTCCAGATGGTTCAGGCGTTTGGGGAGGCGAATCCTTGCTTCCCGGGATGTCGCCTTTAGCGCAAGTTTATAGCGGACATCAGTTCGGCGTCTGGGCAGGACAGCTTGGCGACGGACGCGGGATCCTGCTGGGCGAACAACAGCTTGCTGATGGCTCGACGCTTGACTGGCACCTGAAAGGCGCCGGACTGACGCCTTATTCCCGCATGGGGGATGGTCGCGCCGTGCTGCGTTCAACCATTCGTGAAAGCCTGGCCAGCGAGGCGATGCACTACCTGGGAATACCCACCACGCGGGCATTGTCGATTGTCGCTAGCGACACCCCGGTATATCGCGAAACGGTAGAAGCAGGGGCGATGCTCATTCGCGTGGCGCAAAGCCATATGCGCTTTGGTCATTTTGAACACTTTTACTATCGTCGCGAGCCGGAGAAAGTACGCCAACTGGCAGACTTCGCGATTCGTCATTACTGGCCGCACTGGCAGGAAGAAGCCGATAAATATCAGCTGTGGTTTAGCGATATTGTCACGCGTACCGCAAACTTAATCGCCGACTGGCAGGCGGTAGGGTTTGCGCATGGCGTTATGAATACGGACAACATGTCGATTCTGGGGCTGACGATGGATTACGGTCCGTATGGTTTTCTTGATGACTACGTGCCAGATTTTATCTGTAACCACTCCGATCATCAGGGACGATACAGTTTCGATAATCAACCGGCCGCCGCGCTGTGGAACCTGCAACGTCTGGCACAAACCCTGTCGCCATTTATCCCGGTCGAGGCACTCAATGATGCGCTGGACAATTACCAGCTGGCGCTGTTAACGCGTTACGGTCAACGGATGCGGCAAAAGCTCGGCTTCTTTAGCGAGCAAAAAAACGATAACGAGCTGCTGAGTGAACTGTTTAGCCTGATGGCACGAGAAAGAAGCGACTATACGCGAACGTTCCGCATGCTCAGCCTGACGGAACAACACAGTGGGCTATCTCCGCTACGCGATGAGTTTGTGGACCGTGCGGCGTTTGACGACTGGTTCACGCGGTATCGCTCGCGCCTGGAACAAGACAGCGTTGCTGACGAGGTCAGACAAACGCAGATGAAAGCGGCAAACCCGACGATGGTTTTACGCAACTGGCTGGCGCAACGGGCGATTAGTCAGGCGGAGCAGGGAGATTACGCCGAGCTACATCGGCTGCACCAGGCGTTGCGTACCCCGTTTGTGGATCGCGATGATGACTATGTCAGTCGGCCGCCTGACTGGGGCAAACGGCTGGAAGTGAGCTGTTCAAGCTAAGGTGCCAGAAACACCTGGGGGGACGCGTTGGCCGGATGATAGCCAACGTGAACCTCAGCACCGTACCAGCGCATCAGATCATCGGTCCGTAACACGCTCTCCGGCGTCCCTTGCGACACCAGCCTGCCATTATGCAATAACACTATTCTGTCAGCCCACAAGGCGGCGAGATTCAAATCGTGAAGCACAATACATACATGCAGCTCTCCTGAAGCGACAAGCGTCTTCAGTAACCGCAGCAGATGCTGCTGGTGGTAAAGATCCAGCGCAGAGGTGGGTTCATCAAGAAATAACCAGCCGCGAGGCGCTCCATCGCACCAGAGTTGCGCCAGGGCACGGGCTAACTGCACGCGCTGTTGCTCGCCGCCGGAAAGCGCGGCGTATTGCCGGCCTGCCAACGGTGTGCATCCGGTCATCTCCATCACCTGTGCGATAAGGCGAGGTTCCGAACGCGGGGTCCAGGGCGCGCGTCCCATCGCGATAACGGCCTCCACCGGCCAGTCAAATCCCAGTTGCGTTTGCTGACGCATCACCGCCCGATGGCGCGACAGCGTCTGCGTATGCCACTCATCCAGCGCTTTGCCTGCCAGCACGCAGCGCCCCGCAATCGGTTTGAGAAAACCGGTCAGCAGGCGCAGCAGGGTAGACTTCCCCGCACCGTTGGGGCCGATGAGCGCCACCAGTTCACCTTTTGCGAGGGCAAGCGATACGTCATCAATCACTGACCTGCCTGCCACACGATAGTGAAGTCCTTCAGCAACGAAATGTTCAGCCATGCGATCCTCGCTGACGAAAAATAAGCCATAAAAACCACGGGGCGCCGAGCAGACTGGTTAACAGACCGACCGGCATTTCCGCAGGCGCAACTGAAGTGCGGGCCAGCGTATCGGCAATCAGTAATAAGAACGCGCCTGCCAGCACGGAACCGGGGATAACGGCCCGATGGTCTGCGCCGAGCCACATCCGCATTAAATGCGGGATAACCAGCCCGATGAAGCCAATTACGCCGCTTACTGCTACCGCTGCGGCTACCAGCAAGGCGCTGCAAAGCAGCAAAATACGCTGGATTGTACGCACATTCACGCCAAGATAATGCGCCTCTTCCTCGCCCAGTTGCAGCAGGTTCAGGGCCGGAGCCAGACGCGAGATGATCAGCACCGTCGGGATAACCAGCGAAGTAACCGCCAGCAGCGTGGACCATTGCGCAGCGCCCAGACTTCCCATCCCCCACAGCGACAGCTGGCGCAGTTGCGCATCATTACTGACCCACGACAGAACGCCAACAGCCGCCCCGCAGAGCGCGTTGATCGCAATACCGACCAGCAGCAGCCGCGAGAGTGAACCGTCGCGCTGTTGGCTGAGGATAAAAATCACCACGGTAGCCGCCAGCGCGCCGACAAATGCAGCCAACATTGGCGCATACAGCATCAGCAACGCTGGCAAAGAGACAGGCAGTACCACCCACAGGGCGACGGCGCAGGCCGCACCGCTGCTAATTCCGAGTAATCCCGGGTCGGCAAGCGGGTTGCGAAACAGTCCCTGCATCACACAGCCGGATAGCGCCAGAGCGCCGCCGATTACCAGGGCCAGCAGGACGCGGGGGAGACGAATAGTGAGCCAGATTTGACGCAGCGTTTCATTGTCATCACGCCAGAGCAGACTTACCGGCAGGCGCAACGCGCCAAAACCGGTAGCCAAAATTGTCATTACGACCAGCATTAGCGCCATGGCCCACAAAGAACAGGTGATTCGTCGGGACATCAGGGCAATTGCTCTGCTTTCGCGCGAAGCTGCAAAATGGCCTGCGGCGTACGGATACTGAAGCCAAGCAGTGCCATATCATCAACCTGCAATACCTGTTTATTCCGTCCTGCAGGTGTTTGCGCCAGCCCCGGCAGCGCCCACAGGCTCGTCTCGCCACCCATTGCCTTAACACCTTCCCGGGAAATCACCACCAGGTCAGGCTGGCTGGCAATCACACCTTCTTGTGAAAGAGGTTGATAACGTTTAACCCCCTGCATCGCGTTGCGCAAACCGGCGGCGCGAATAGCCGCATCGGCTCCGGTTTGCTGGCCTGCGGCCATGGCGGTCATCCCACCATGATTAAGAATAAACAGGACGCGTTTGTTAAGTTCAGATGACGGGAGGACCGCCAGCTCCTGACGTAAGGTTGCCCGTAACGTTTTGCCTTCTGCCTCCCGGTGAGTCGCCTCGGCAATGACGCGAATTTTTTCATCAATCGCGTTAAGGTCGTTGTTTGCCGGGATCGTAACAACCCTGACGTTGCTCTGCTCGACCTGTTTTAGCGCCAGAGAAGGCTGCGCCTGTGCGCTGGCAAGGACCAGCGAAGGGCGGGTGGCAAGGATCCCTTCGGCGTTAAGCTGGCGTAAATAGCCGACGTCAGGTAGTGCGTTTGTGGCTTCAGGCCACTGGCTGGTGCTGTCTCGCGCCACCAGCGTTGACTGCGCCCCCAGCGCGTACACAATTTCGGTGACGTCGCCCCCCAGAGCAACGATCCTTTCTTCGGGGGCCGCCAGCGCTGCGATGGGCAGCAGCGCAATCAGGAGCAGCAGTTTGTTCATGCGGCCAGCCCTTTCGGCGTCAGTGCGTCAATTTGCGCACGCCATTGCGTTTGCTCCGGTTCGCCTTCCGTACGTTGACCATACAGTTGGGCAATCTGTGTGCCGTCGGCCGCAAACAGTTCCAGGCTGGTGACGTGCCCATCGGCGGTTGGTTTGCGTGTAACCCACGTTTCAGCCACGCTCTCTTCCAGCAGATGCAGGGTGAAGGTCGGATTAAATATATTCAGCCAGCCTTTCATCGGCACCAGTTTTTCGATCACGCCGGTAAAGATCTGTACACAGCCGCGATTACCCACAAAAACCATAATTTCATTGCCATCCTGACGTGCGGTATCGAGTAACTGCGCCAGTGCGCCATTGGTCACTTTACAGGCCAGATCGTCGCCCACCAGATTAAACGCCTGTTGGCGAGTGAGATCGTGGCGTTTCAGCAGACCGAAGAACTGGTGTACATCGGTCATGGCTCGCCACTCTTGATCCACGGTGTGTGCATCAACGGTGACGGCGGCAGGCGCTGGGTTTTTAGCGGATTGCAGCGCCAGTGCCGGGTTTTCAGTGAAGATGAAACGGGTCAGTAACGCAGCCCATGCCTCAACGAGGGTATTTTGTGTGGCATAGACTTTCAGCAATGCATCCCCCTGATGGTCGAAAAACTGAATGCTCTGACGCTCGCCGTGAGCGGTAGTTTCTCTGATATGAAAGGCGCTTGCCCACTGATTCAGGAACAAACGCAGATCGAGGGCGCGCGGATTAAGTACCAGTCCGGCATGACCGTTGAGGTGCTGGTTAGTAAAAGCACCTACTTGCTCATGTACTGCATACTCGTTGCGGCAAATACATTTGGTTTCGCCTACGGCTTCCAGCGCGCCGAGGATCTCGCGGACTTCGCCACGTAAGCGCCAGGCGTCATGACCGACGCGCGCGAAGGTCAGTTCTGCCTCGCTTATGTGCATCATAGCCGCGATGTCACGTGCATATTTGCCAGGATTTTCTTTTTTCAGTTCCAGCCAGCGTGTGTGGTGATTCATTGTCTCTTCCTTCCAGATTGCTGCCCCGGCGAACCGGGGAAAAGTGATTACCACTGATAACTCACGAAAATTTTGCCATTACGACCATCCTGCGGAATGCCCTGCGGCGACCAGTACTCTTTGTCGAAGGCGTTGCCCAGTACCAACGTGGTGGTCATGCCTTTCAGCGCCTGTTGCCCCTGATAGCTCACGTAGAAGTCGTTCACCGCATAGCCGGGTTGTTTGGCGTAGCTGCTGCTGATATGCGTTGAGCGGTCAGCAAATGTACCTATCCAGCCAACGGAGAAACCGCTGTGCGCAACTGGCACGTTCAGTTTGCTGGTGACGGTGTCCGGGTTAATGCTGGAAATGTACTCGCCTGTGTCAGTATCTTTACCCCGCGTGCGGTTATAGGCCATATCGAGACTGAACAGGTCGGCGGTGTATTTTGCCATTACGTCCCAGCCCCAGATTTTGGCGTTGGGAACGTTATAGGATGTCGTTGTCGCAGCGGCAAAATCGACGCTGGTGGAGATGTAATCTTTCGCTTTGGTGTCGAAATAGCTGGCTTTAAATTCGAGCGCATCGCTCGCCATCAACAGATCGTCAAAGCGCAGGCCAAATCCGTATTCCTGTGTTTCGTTGGTTTCCGGACGCAGGTTTGGGTTTGGCACCCAGTAGTTGGTGTAAAAACGGCCAATCGAGAAGTGCTTCGCGTCGTTATACATCTCGCCCATGGTTGGGGCACGGAAGGCCTGAGCGTATGAACCGAAAAGCATCAGCCAGTCGGCAGGCGCAACGGTGAGTCCGGCGCGGGACGACCATTTATCGGCATCGACGTCTTCATAGCCGTCGCTGCTACCACGATAAGAGTCATAACGTGTACCCCCCAGCAGTGTAACCGGCAGGTCGCGCAGGGTGATTTCATCCTGTAGCCAGCCGGAGCTGAAATCGATTTTTGCCTCCGGGAAACCGGTGGTTGCGCCACCCGGTTGTTGTTCCTGACGATAGTATTCACCGCCGTAGGTCAGCAGGTGAGAAGCAAATGAGTCGGTAAACAGGCGGCTACGGTTGTCGATTTTCCCGCCTTTGGTGGTCTGCTTGCGAAATTCGCCGGTGCTATCTGTGTTTTGTGCATTAATGCGCGCTTCAGACCAGTAGATGCGCGCATCCGCGTTCAGCCAGTCATTATCCGCCGGGGCGAGGGAGTAGGTCAGTTGCGCATCGCGCTGGATGGTTGAGCGATCGGTCATCGGGTTGCTGGTGGCATCCGCCGCACTGGTTTGCGGGTTTTTAGGTTCCCGGGCATCATTGTTGTAATAACGCAGCGAGCCGGCCAGCGTCTGGGCGCTGTCAATTTTCCAACTGCCTTTCGCCAGCATATTGTTAATCGCTTCGTCATTCGGGGCGGTAGTGCCGTCGCTCTGGCGCAAATTACCGCGATCGCGACTGGACCAGGCCAGCAGCCCGTCCAGGTTATCGGTGCGGCCAAATGCGCTGGCACCCATACCGAGACTGTGATCGCCGGTAGCCGCGGTACCGAACACGCGATAACCACTATTCTGACCTGCCTGCAGTAAGTCTTTAGCATCCGCAGTGTCATAGGCGATTACGCCACCTAGCGCGCCGCTGCCATACAGCAGTGCAGAAGGGCCGCGCACAACTTCAATCCGCTTGATTAGCGCTGGATCGAGGAAGGTACTGTTCAGGTGCCCGGTGTCGGTTCCCTGACGAACGCCATCCACCAGCACCAGAACGCCGCGACGGTCATAGCCGCGCAGATTAACGTCCTGACCATTTGTCCGGCCCGTACCGTCAAGGGTCAGGCCCGGAACCTTACGTAACAGGTCGGCTGCCGAGCTGGCGGTCTGGTTTTCAGGTGCAGTAGCATCGATAACGCTGACCATCATCGGCGCTTCAAAGGCGCTACGGGCATTGCCGGTAGCGGTGACGGTCATATCCTCTACCGCCGCCCAGGCAACGACGGGAAGATTACTGACAATCGCCAACGCCAGGAGCGATGGGCGCAAGGATGCGGTGTGCAGGTGTGGCATAGCAACTCTCCATTAGAAAATCGAAAAGCGCTGGCTGCCTGGGTATCACCTGGGTGGCTGGCGAAAAGTGTTGTTTATTTAGTCAAAATGAGTTTTCCGGCATGGGTCTGGCGCAGCAGGTAGTGCTGACCATCGTGCTCTATAATCACGCGTCCTTCTTTGCCCAGCAGACTTTTACTGTCAATGCGACGCTCGGTTGCGGCGACGGCAGGCGGTGTTTTTTCTTTTGCAGGCGTTGCTGTTGTGTTATCCATACGTGACATAGAGTTTAAAAATAGCAATCAATGTAACAATGATAATCATTATCATCAAACTGCAAATTTGCGGCAAGCGTTTTTGTGAAATAATTGTGACGGGAACAGTTTTTGCACAACAATGAAGGGAAAAACAAAGAATTACCACCGGGCAACGTGGTGTTACCCGGTGAACAGCGTTAAAAACGGCTATCAACCGCAGAGGCGAGTTTGTCCACCAGCAGTTCAGTATCTTCCCAGTTCAGGCACGGGTCGGTAATCGACTGACCGTAAACCAGCGGCTGACCGCTAACGATTTTTTGCGTGCCTTCGCGCAGGAAACTTTCCGCCATGATCCCGGCAATCGCCGTCGAACCGTTGCGAATTTGCTGGCATACGTCATCACACACTTCCAACTGACGGCGATGCTGCTTCTGGCAATTACCGTGGCTAAAATCGACGACCAGATGCTCAGGCAGGGAAAATTCGTGCAGGGTATCGCAGGCGGCGGCAATATCTTCAGCATAATAATTCGGCTTTTTACCGCCGCGCATAATGATATGCCCGTATGGGTTACCGCTGGTCTGATAAATGGTCATCTGGCCGGTTTTATCCGGGGAGAGGAACATATGGCTGGCGCGAGAGGCGCGAATCGCATCGACGGCGATACGGGTATTACCATCCGTCCCGTTCTTAAACCCAACCGGGCAGGAAAGAGCAGACGCCATTTCGCGGTGGATCTGGCTTTCGGTGGTGCGCGCGCCAATGGCGCCCCAACTGATTAAATCGGCAATAAACTGGCCGGTCACCATGTCGAGAAATTCAGTGGCCGTGGGGACGCCCAGCTCATTGACCTGCAACAGCAATTTACGCGCCAGCTCAATGCCGTGGTTCACACGGTAGCTGCCGTTCAGGTCCGGGTCGGAAATTAAGCCTTTCCAGCCCACGACGGTACGTGGCTTTTCAAAATAGGTACGCATCACGATTTCGAGACGCGTCTGGTACTTTTCGCGCAGCGCCTGTAGACGCGTTGCATATTCCACTGCGGCATCAAGATCGTGAATCGAGCAAGGGCCTACGATCACCAGCAAACGGGGGTCTTCACCATTCAATATTTTTTCTATCCGGCGTCGGGAGTCCGTAACATGACGGGCGACGGAGGACGAAACAGGATGCCGCTGCGCAAGCTCTGCTGGAGTGACCAGGTTGTCAATACGCGCAGTACGGAGTTCATCGGTTCTGTTCATTACTTGTCTCAGAAATTTGTTACTTCAACGGCAGGACTACCGGGAAGTGATGTGCATCACAATATCACACTCATCCGGCCTGGTGGCGAGCATAATAACAAAAAATCGAACCAATGCACTAGCATTCTAGTACATGCGGCGATTCAGCCCCATAATGTCGAGGATCTTGGTGGCAATCTCTTCTACCGAATAATTGGTACTGTTCAACCAAGGGATCTGATTTTTCCGGTACAGCGCTTCCACTTCGGCAACTTCCATCCGGCACTGGCGTAGCGAGGCGTAACGGCTGTTCTCCCGTCGCTCTTCTCGGATCGCCGCCAGGCGTTCTGGGTCGATGGTCAGACCGAACAGTTTATGCTGCAGCGGCTTCAGGGACGTGGGCAGCACCAGGTTATCCATATCATCGGCAATAAAGGGGTAGTTGGCCGCGCGAATACCAAACTGCATGGCCAGATACAAACTGGTTGGGGTTTTGCCACAACGGGAAACGCCGAGCAGGATCACCTGCGCCTGATCGAGGTTGCGCAACGAAATACCATCGTCATGGGCCAGGGTGTAATCAATGGCGGCAATACGCGCATCGTACTTGTTGAGGTTGCCGGGATTCAGGCCGTGGGTGCGGTGGGCAATCGGCGTTGGGTCGAGCTTCATCTCGTGCTGCAGGGGGGCGACCAGCGCCTGCACGATATCCTGACAAAACCCCTCGCTTTGCAGAATGATTGAGCGGATTTCCGGCAAGACGATGGAGTAAAACACCAGAGGACGCACGCCGGTTTGTTGGTAAATGGCGTCAATCTGGTCTTTAACCGCGCGCGCGCGACTCTCATTTTCAACAAACGGCAGCGTAATGCTGTTGATAGTGACCGGAAATTGCGACATTACCGCGTGGCCCAATACCTCGGCGGTGATGGCCGTACCATCAGAAATATAAAAAACGTGACGATCAACAGCATTATCCATTTTGTGCATCCTGGGGCAGACATAATTCTCTGAAAGCATAAATTAAAATTCGCCAGAAGCGAATATTGCGCTATCACTTTTATAAAATGAAATGCTATTTTTATATTTAATGAAAAGTGCATTTCATTTTTCGGAACAAATGTTTATACCGATAGTTCTTGTGGTGATCCCGTGTGGCTCGCGGGTTTGCGCAAATGCGGAAACAATCTTAAAAAATAAAAAATAAAGTTGCTTGAACGATTCACCGTTTTTTTCGCCGAGGTAAATATGCCAAGATAAATACGCAAAATTGAGTTTCCTAACCTCGTTCATATATAAGGATTGTTCGATGTCCAACAATGGCTCGTCACCGCTGGTGCTTTGGTATAACCAACTCGGCATGAATGATGTAGACAGAGTTGGGGGCAAAAATGCCTCCCTGGGTGAAATGATTACTAACCTTTCCGTTATGGGTGTTTCCGTACCGAACGGTTTTGCAACAACCGCCGATGCGTTTAACCAGTTTCTGGACCAAAGCGGTGTAAACCAGCGCATTTATGAGCTGCTGGATAAAACGGATATTGATGATGTTACCGAGCTTGCGAAAGCCGGGGCACAGATCCGCCAGTGGATTATCGACACTCCTTTCCAGCCGGAGCTGGAAAATGCCGTCCGCGATGCCTACGCGCAGCTGTCAGCAGACGATGCCCATGCCTCTTTTGCCGTGCGTTCTTCCGCCACCGCAGAAGATATGCCAGATGCGTCATTTGCTGGGCAGCAGGAAACCTTCCTCAACGTCCAGGGCTTCGATGCTGTCCTGGTCGCTATCAAACACGTATTTGCTTCGCTGTTTAACGACCGCGCGATCTCTTATCGTGTTCACCAGGGCTATGACCACCGCGGCGTGGCGCTTTCTGCTGGCGTCCAGCGGATGGTGCGCTCCGACCTTGCGTCCTCAGGCGTTATGTTCTCCATCGATACCGAATCCGGTTTCGACCAGGTGGTGTTTATCACTTCCGCATGGGGGCTGGGCGAGATGGTGGTGCAGGGTGCCGTTAACCCGGATGAGTTCTACGTGCACAAACCGACTCTGGCGGCTAACCGTCCGGCGATCGTTCGTCGCACCATGGGATCGAAAAAAATCCGTATGGTCTACGCGCCAACCCAGGAACACGGTAAGCAGGTGACCATTGAGGATGTACCGCAGGAACAGCGCGATATTTTCTCTCTGACCAATGATGAAGTGCAGGAACTGGCAAAGCAGGCGGTACAGATCGAGAAGCACTACGGTCGTCCGATGGACATCGAATGGGCGAAAGACGGTCATACCGGCAAGCTGTTCATTGTTCAGGCTCGTCCGGAAACCGTGCGTTCTCGCGGGCAGGTGATGGAGCGGTATACGCTGCACGCCCAGGGTAAAATTATTGCTGAAGGTCGCGCCATCGGTCACCGCATTGGTGCCGGCCCGGTGAAAGTTATTCACGACATCAGCGAAATGAACCGCATTGAACCCGGCGACGTGCTGGTTACCGACATGACCGACCCGGACTGGGAACCGATCATGAAGAAAGCGGCGGCGATTGTGACCAACCGTGGCGGTCGTACCTGTCACGCGGCGATCATTGCCCGTGAACTGGGGATCCCTGCTGTGGTTGGCTGTGGCGATGCCACTGAGCGCATGAAGGATGGTGAGAAGGTCACTGTCTCCTGTGCTGAGGGCGACACCGGTTATGTTTACGCTGAGATGCTTGATTTCAGCGTGAAGAGCTCCAGCGTGGAGACCATGCCGGATCTGCCGTTGAAGGTGATGATGAACGTCGGCAACCCGGACCGGGCTTTCGACTTTGCCTGCCTGCCAAACGAAGGTGTCGGCCTGGCGCGTCTGGAATTTATCATTAACCGCATGATCGGCGTGCACCCCCGTGCGCTGCTGGAGTTCGATGACCAGACGCCTGAGCTGCAAAATGAAATCCGTGGCATGATGAAAGGTTTCGACTCCCCGCGTGAGTTCTATGTGGGTCGTCTGACGGAAGGGATCGCGACGCTGGGCGCGGCGTTTTATCCGAAACGCGTTATCGTGCGTATGTCGGACTTTAAGTCCAACGAATATGCTAACCTGGTCGGCGGTGAGCGTTATGAGCCGCACGAAGAGAACCCGATGCTGGGCTTCCGCGGGGCGGGCCGTTACGTTGCAGACAGCTTCCGCGACTGTTTCGCACTGGAATGTGAGGCGGTGAAACGTGTCCGTAACGACATGGGGCTGACTAACGTTGAAGTGATGGTACCGTTTGTACGTACCGTTGCCCAGGCGAAAGCGGTGGTTGAAGAGCTGGCGCGTCAGGGGCTGAAACGCGGCGAGAACGGCCTGAAGATCATCATGATGTGCGAGATCCCGTCTAACGCTCTGTTAGCTGAACAGTTCCTTGAGTACTTCGATGGTTTCTCCATCGGCTCAAACGATATGACGCAGCTGGCGTTGGGCCTGGACCGTGACTCGGGTGTGGTTTCTGAACTGTTTGATGAGCGTAACGACGCGGTGAAAGCGCTGTTGTCGATGGCGATTCGCGCAGCCAAGAAACAAGGGAAATACGTGGGTATTTGTGGTCAGGGACCATCCGACCATGAAGACTTCGCAGCCTGGCTGATGGAAGAAGGGATCGACAGTCTGTCGCTGAACCCGGACACCGTCGTGCAGACCTGGCTGAGTCTGGCTGAACTGAACAAGTAACATCATGCCTTATCCGGCCTATTCAACGTAGGCCGGATAAGATGCGTTAGCATCGCCATCCGGCACTCTATCCTGCAACACTCTCCATGCTCAAACGTTTAATAATATCCTGACGCAACTGGTATTTTTGTACCTTACCGGACGCTGTGCGCGGTAACTTCTCGACAACCACGATATGCTCCGGGTATTTATACTTTGCCACCCGTTTGCGGCTAAAAAAGGCGACGACAGATTCCAGCGACAGCGAATGATGCGGGGGTTTTAGTACCACGTAAGCGCACGACCTTTCACCTAACCGTTCGTCCGGCATCGCGACAACGCAGGCATCATGAATGCGTGGATGCTGCAATAAAATATCCTCCACCTCACGGCTGCTGATATTTTCCCCACCGCGCACAATAATATCTTTTTTACGCCCGGTGATTTTGATGTATCCCGCGTCGTCCATCCGGCACAAGTCGCCACTGTAATACCAACCTTCTTTATCCAGCGCGCGGGCGGTCAGTTCGGGATCATCGAGGTAGCCCATAAAAACATTGGGACCACGCGAGGCCTCTTCACCTTCTACCCCAGCAGGCAGGGTATTGCGCGCTTCATCGACGACTTTAATTTCGACCCCTGCGGCAGCATAGCCGTCGGTGGTCATCATGCGGGAAGGTGAATCATCGAGATTGACCAGCGCATGCGGCGAGCTCTCCGTTGAGCCATAAATGCTTAACAATTTAATGCCGAGCCGTTGGCAGTCACGGGCAATCTTTTGCGGAATGGTGGTACCTCCGCATAGAAAAAAGCGCAGCGATGAGAGATCACAGGATCGTTTTTCCATGCGACACAACATGTCATAGACAAATGGCGTTGCGCCGAGTACACAGGTGCCGTGCTGTTGCTCCAGCAGATCGAGACAGGCGTCTGGAGTAAAAATATCCAACAACACGCTGCGTGCGCCGATTAAAAATGGTGCGGTAACGCCGTGCAGAAAACCGGTAGCGTGGCCAAGCGGCGCGGGCATTAAAAACACATCTTGCCAGGTGAGATTGAGACGGGCGCAGTAGGCGCGTTCGCTGGCAAGAATGTTATTGTGAGTTAACATTACGCCTTTCGGCATTCCCTCGGTCCCGGAGGTAAACAGTACCGCTGCCAGTTCATCCGCGTGAACGTTAATCGTTTGACTTAACGGCGGGGCTAAAAGCAGTTGGCTGAGCGCCTGCGAGGTGGTTGCCGGCGCCAGTTTATCCACGGCGACAATCTGTTGCAGATGCGGTAACTGGTTTTGTAAGGGGAGGATCAAATCGACCGGCCGGGTTTGTTTAAACAGGGTAGGTGCGAAAAAAATCTTCGCTTTGCATTTATTCAATACCCATACCAACTCCGCTTCGCGCCAGGCTGGCAGCAACGGGACGGAAACGGCTCCGGTTTTCAGGCAGGCCAGATAAATAATGGTAAATTCGCACCAGCCCGGCAACTGGAAAGCGACGCGATCGCCGGGTTGAATACCGCAGGCTAAAAACCAGCTCGCCAGACTGCTGGCGGCACCGTCGAGTGCGGCATAGGTATATGAAGCGCCATGATTATCAACCACGGCGATTTTATCCGGCATGGCTCTGGCTGTTTGGTTCCAGTAATCGCCAAGCGAAGCATCTCCCCATAAACCTTGTTGTCGCCAGGCTTCGCGACGTTCGGCGTTAAACGTTAGTGTGATACTCATTTGTTAGTCCCAGGATAATATCGGCATACGTCTGACCGGATTGGCCGTGGAGGCCGATCCGGGGTACAACGGCTCAATCCGTTAGCCGTAGCGGAAATCAATGCCAAATGTTCCTGCCGGATACTCCCATTGTTCGAGGATCGTATCGCCGCACAGCACCCGACAGGTGCCACATTCCAGGCAGCCAGCAGAATCAAAATGAATATTTCCACTCTCGTCCTGCTTATACAGTCCGGCGGGACAAGCCTTCAGCAGTTTGCGAAATTCGTTAAGGTCGGGATGTTCGGCCAGAATAATGTGCGGGTGACCTTCATCGACATTGAATTTATTGACGCCCAACTTGACGTCGACGTTAACGGTATTGTCCTGACTCATAGCGCAGTTGCCCCCTTGATGCCGTCTTTCAGTAAGTTCATCAACCCAATTTGCTTCACATGGGACATCATCATCTTACGAATCGGTTGGTTCGCACGCCCGTCAACGGTGAACATATCGTTCATGATATCCGCGACCATGCGAGGGTATTGGGTGAACAAGCGCGGGTTTTCCATCAGCGCCGGGATCTTGCGAAAATGCTGCAAATCACGCATCACACAGCCCTGTTCGAGGGCGCGTTTGTAGTCCATCAGGCTGCTGGCGGAGAAGTCCTGGCGTTCTTTGGCTGCAATGGCGGTTTGGGCGGCGGCTTCTGCGGAGGCTATTGCTAAATCCATACCACGCACCGTGTAACCCAGATTCAGACAGAAACCCGCGGCATCGCCGACGATCATTACACCGTCATCAACCAGCTTGGGTACCATTGCCAGACCGCCTTCCGGCACCATATGTGCGGAATACTCCAGCAGTTCTCCTCCCGCAATCAGCGGACGAATAGTCGGGTGTTGCTTAAAGTCTTCCAGCATCTGCGGAATACTTTTCGTCGCGTGAGCAATATCCCCCAGCCCGCATACCAGCCCCAGAGAGACCGAGTCCTGGTTGGTATACAGAAAGCCTCCCCCCATCAGTCCATCCGACGGTGAACCGGCAAACAGCCAGGCTGCGCCTTCATCGCCAGAGAGGTTGAATCGGTCCGCAATTACAGCCGGCGGTAAGCCGATCAACTCCTTTACGCCAACGGCATAGTGGTGAGCGTAAGAGGGCGGGACCATCCCCAGCGACCGTCCTAATATTGAGTTGACGCCATCGGCCAGGATGACAATATTAGCTTCGAGGATATCGTCACCGGCTTGCACGCCGGTGACTCTGGTACCTTCGCGGATCAGCGCATCAACGCGGACGCCGGGGATGAACTGCGCGCCTGCCTGTTCTGCTTTTTCCATCAGCCAGGGATCAAGCCGGTTGCGCAACACGGTGTAAGAATCCTGCGCTGGCGCGTGGTCTTTTTCCCGATGGAAGTCGAGCGTTACGGCGCTCTCTTCGGTCAGGAAGGATATTTTTTCGCGGGTCACTTTACGTTCGAGTGGCGCTTCCTGCGCGAATCCTGGCATGATGCGTTCCAGACTATGCGCGTAGAGTCGCCCACCGGTCATATTTTTACTGCCCGCACTGTTTCCGCGTTCGATGACCAGCACATCCAGCCCGGCCTTGGCCATAACGTAGCCTGCAACGGTACCCGCCACGCCAGCACCGACCACAATGGCATCAAATTTTTCATCTGACATGCTTTATGCTCCTTTCCCGCCGCAAGGCAGCGGGATATGTGCGTTAAATGGGGGGATTAGCGGCTGAGATGTTCGATAAGAGCCGGAACAACTTTGTAGATGTCGCCTACCAGGCCGTAATCGGCGTAATTGAAAATAGGGGCTTTCTTGTCTTTGTTGATAGCGACAATGACTTTCGCGCCGTTACCGCCGACCATGTGTTGAATTTGTCCTGAGATGCCCAACGTGAGGTAAAGGTCTGATTTCAGTAACACACCAGAAACGCCAATGTAGCGCTCGCGCTCCATCCAGTTTTCGCCTTCGGCAATTGGGCGTGAACAGCCCACTTCTGCACCCAGTACGGATGCCAACTGGTGCACCATCTCCAGATCGTGTTGCGCAACCAGGCCGCGACCCACGCCAACCACACGTTTGGCTTTACTGAGGTCCACGCTGCTCACGGATTTGGCGCGACGTTCCTGGCACATAATTTCATGAAGCGGTGCGATGTAAGCTGCTGAGACAACTGGGCAGTTGTGCGATGCGTTTTCCGCTAGGGGTTCAAGCAGTCCTGGGGCAAGCGTAATAATTGCCAGCGCGCTTTTGATTTTTTCTTTGCCGAATGCCAGACCACCATACATGCGGTGCTCTGCGAACACTGTGTCATCCTCAAGAGTCACCGATATTGCGTCGTTCACCATCGCGGCATTGAGTTGGATGCTTAACCGTGCCCCAAGTGATTTCGCGCGCTTTGTGGCGGGCATCAACAGCATTCCGGCGTGTTCTTGCATCAGCGCTGCGATGGTTTCGGCGTAATTTTCAACACGCTGTAAACCGGAGGGAGCTTCGAGCATGATTATCTCATCGGCACCCAGGGGTTTAACCTGATTAGCCTGTTCGCTGCCCTGGACAATCAGATGGACATGTTCACCCCACTGGCGCGCGCCGGTCATTAATTCTGCGTAGCGTTCTACGTTATCGCTGAACACCCATATGTTAGCTAATTTACTCATGACAATTTCTCTCCGTTGAGCTTAGTTCAGGGCTTTTTTCAGGTGTTCAGCCAGTTCGGCAATGGCTTCCGCTGAGTCATTTTCCAGAATGATGTGCTTACGTTCTGTTTGTGGCGGTACGGTGAGGCTCACGAGTTCTGCTAATGGTGACGCAGGCGTCCAGCCAATATCGCTGGCTTGCCACGGCGTGACGGGCTTTTTACCCGCGCCGAGAATGGCTTTCATTGAGGGAATACGCGGCGTGTTGATATCCGAGGTTACGCAGAGTACAGCGGGGAGCGGCAGGTCAATCACTTCGACCTCATCTTCCAGCGTGCGCTCAACCACAATGCGGTCGCCGTTACGTTGGATATTGCTGACGGCGTTAATCACCGGGAGTTGCAACAGTTCGCCAACCAGTAAGCCAACCTGTTGGGCGTAGATATCCCCCGAACCTTCGCCGAACAGCATCAGGTCGAAATTCATATTTTTGGCCGCGCAGGCCAGCGCCTGAGCGGTGTCGCGGGGCAATGAATGCTCCAGTTGTGGATCCTGCACCATGAACAAACTGTCCGGTCCACGCGACAGCACGTCTTTACGCACTTTGGAATTTTGCAGTAGCGAGCCGCCCACGGTTAAAGCGACGATTTCATCACCCTCCGTACTCAGTTGCGCCGCGGCCTCAATCGCATTCAGATCAAACTGGCTGATTTTGGCGTCGGCCCGGTCAAAGTTAAGCGAACGCTGTGGGGTAACAACAATGTCCTGTTCTTCAGGCACCAACTTAAAGCAGGTTATTATTTTCATGGCATCTCCAGTCATCCACCGTAGGGAAAATTAACTGAAAATAGTGTGCGGCAGAGAGGGGACTGTTTTCGACGGGGCAATCTGTTTTCATTCCCAACAATCTTGCAAAAAAAAATGCTGCGGGGATGCTTGTTTTATAAACGTGAACTCGGGAGTGTGAACTGAAGAAAAACAAGAGCACATAAACCAGGGAAGGATAATTGCGAAATGCATCCTGTTTTTTATCGTTTATACGCTTAATTTGTTTCTAATATGTAAATTGTTAATGTTGAATTAATAACATTTATTCGTTTCAATTTATATAAAACCTAAATAATCCTGTGGAACAGTGTGATAGGGCTGGAGGTATCATCTTGCAGTCGACGCAAATAATTTTGTTTCGCCAGCAAGGAATAACGTTGTATAACAGCATTATTGTTCTGGTGTTCCGATATTAATTATTCGCAAAATTACTGCCTGTAGGTGGAGGTTGTCATGTATCAACGCTGCTTTGATAATGCCATGGAGACCCTTTTTGAGCAGGGTAAAACGCCGAGACTTTCCCGATTCGTCATTAGCGATGATCCTAACTGGGAGTCTGGTCATCATGTTCATGATAATGAAACGGAGCTTATCTATGTTAAGAAGGGTGTTGCAAGATTAATCATCGACTCTTCGCTGTATGTCGCGCATGCCGGGGACATTGTAGTGGTTGAGCAAGGGCGATTGCATGCGGTTGCATCTGATAGCAGCGCTCCGGCTACCACTTACACCTGTGCGCTCTATGGTTTCCGGTTTAACGGCTGGCAGGACAATCAGCTCTTGCAGATGCACTCGTGTCCGGTCATTAGCGTCAGTCAGGGTAAAGAGGTTATTAAGAGTATTTTTAATGAACTGGGGGTGATGCTCCCGCAAAGTAAGAACAACCTGACGTCTTCCGCTTATGACGCATTCGCGTATGCATTAACCGTGTTATATTACGAAAATTTTAAAAATGCTTACCGCTCTGAACAGGGATATATTAAAAAAGATGTCTTAATTAAAGATGTACTGGTCTATTTAAATAACAATTTCCGCGAAAAAATCACTCTCGAACAGTTATCTAAAAAATTTCGCGCCAGCGTGAGCTATATCTGCCATGAATTTACCCGGGAGTATCGTATTTCACCCATCAATTACGTTATTCAACGACGAATGACGGAGGCGAAATTTTCCCTGACCAATACGGAGGCGTCGTTGGCGGAAATTTCGTGGCGGGTAGGGTATGAAAACGTCGATCATTTTGCCAAACTTTTTCAGCGGCATGTGGGGTGTACTCCCAGTGATTATCGGAAGCAGTTTAAAAATAACCTTGCTGAACAGGAATGTTTGATGCCTGAAGTCTGATTCTCCCGCACCGTCCCGGATAGCGCATCTGCGCTATCCGGTGAGTTATACCGTTTACTTATTCTGATAATCTTTCAGGATTTGGCGACCTGCGACGTAAATCATGATTTCATCGGTACCACCGCCAATGCGCTCACAGCGAACATCGCGCCAGAATCGGGATACGCGTGCTTCATCGGTGTAACCCAGCCCGCCCATGATCTGAATCGCGTCGTCAATCACTTCCATTGCTGTACGTGCACAATACAGTTTTGCCAGTGCCGCACTGGTGCGCAGCGACTGTTCCTGATCGGCCTGCCAGGCGACCTTCAGCACCATATTACGCATGTTTTCAATTTTGATTGCCATCAGCGCCAGTTTTTCCTGGATCATCTGGTTATGACCGATCGGCTTACCAAATGCGATGCGCTGGTTAGCGTAGCGGGCGGCATCTTCGAAGGCGCATTCGGCAAAGCCCGTGCTGCGCGCGGCGTTGATCAGGCGTTCCATTTCAAAGTTGTACATTACGTTGAGGAAGCCCATGCCTTCTTCGCCGACCATATCGCTTTCGTCCACTTCCACGTCATCAAGATAGACTTCGCAGGTGCTTAACATGTGCCAGCCGATTTTATGCAGCGGGTTAACCTTAATGCCCGGTTTCTTAGAATCCACCCACCACAGCGTAAAGGCTTTCTTCGGATCTTTCGGCTCCGGGTCGCGAGCCAGCACCAGCATGTACGGATACTCTTTAGCGCCGGTGATAAATGTTTTTTGCCCGTTGAGATACACCTTGCCATTTTTGCGGGTGTAGCTGGTGGTGGCACTATTATTATCGGAGCCTGCTCCCGGCTCGGTTAATGCCAGCGCATACGCCGGATCGCCCGTTTCCATGGTGCTTTCTGCTGTTTTACGCAGCTGCTCGGCGGAGCCAAAACGTCGCATGCTGTGGATGCACTGACCGTTGGTGATCAAAAAGGCGGGCGCGCCGCATTTTGACACTTCCATCAGAGCCAGCATCTGGGTGACGTAATCAGCCGGGATGCCGCCAAACTCTTCCGGAACGCCCAGCATCGAAATACCGTTATCCGCAAGAGCTCGCATAAATTCCTTCGGATAAGTCGCCGTCTGATCGCAGGTGCGGAAATACTCCTCCGGGAAATTGCTGGTAATCAGCTCGCGAATGCTGGCAAGCAACAGTTCTTGTTCTTCAGTTAATGAAAAGTCCATCAGGGTACTCCTTTTAATTGGCTGCGTCGGGTAATACAAAGCCCATCGAGGCATCGATAAATAATCTTTCGTCCATCAATTTCAGGTCTGGGGAAATAATCGGCGTGAAGTCCATTTTGTCGAGAATGTCTTCCTGCAAAGAGACCCCAGGCGCAATTTCAACTAAATGGAGGCCATCTTCTTTTAGCGTAAATACAGCGCGTTCGGTGATGTAGCGCACATCGAGACCACGCTCAAGGGCAATTTTCCCGCTGAACGTCACTTCAGGTAATTCGTTAACGAATTTTTTCACCCGACCTTCCTGCACGATATTTAACTTGCCATCGGCAACTTCCGTTTTCAAACTTCCGGCAGTTAACGTGCCGCAGAAAATAATTTTCTTTGAGGTGGCGCTAATATCGATAAAACCGCCGGTGCCCATGATTTTGCCATTAAATTTATGTACGCCGACGTTGCCGTGCCGATCCACTTCAGCAAAACTTAAATAACACACATCCAGGCCGCCACCATGGTAGAAGTCAAACTGGGAGGTCATATCCAGGATGGCGCGGGTGTTGACGTTGGCGCCAAACGCGATGCCCTGAGACGTAATGCCGCCAATCGGGCCGGTTTCGACCGTCAGAATAAAATCGTCGGCACAACCTTCTTCGCGTGCGACAAGGCCAATCCCGTCGGCGATGCCTACGCCAACGTTGCCGACTGCGCCTTTACGCATTTCGAACAGCGCGCGTCTGGCCACCAATTTACGCTGGTTAAGCGGCAGGGCTATTTGCTGGCTGTCATCGAGGACAAAATCGCCGGAAATAAAACGGTTAACCGGCGCGCCACCGTACAGTTGCGTTTGGTCGGGGTCGATGACCACAATATCGACCAGATAGCCCGGAATACGCACCGCTTTCGGATGCAGCGTGGCTTTCTTCACCATTTTTTGCACCTGCATCATGACGATGCCGCCGTTGTTGTGTACGGCCTGAGCAATCACCAGCGCATCGAGATACATCACTTCATCTTCAAAGGTGGCGTAGCCTTCGCTATCGCAGGTCGTGGCGCGAATAAACGCGATGTTTGGCGCAATGGCTTTGTAATAGAGGTACTCTTTGTTATCGATTTCTACCAGTTTGATCAGATCTTCGGTCGTCACCTCATTCAGTTTGCCGCCCTGTTGACGAGGATCGACAAACGTACCGATGCCAATATCACTCAGAATGCCCGGCTGGTGGGCTGCGGATGCTCGCAGGGCTTGGGTTAATACGCCCTGGGGATAGTTATAGGCAGCGATTTTATTCTGCTCCGCCAGGTCGGAGATTCGTGGCGATTGTCCCCAGTGGCCGCACAGCGCCCATTTGACTAACCCCTCCTGCGCCAGCGGGCTGATTCCCCGGTCGGCCCGGTCACCCAATCCCGTCGGGCTAATTAATGATAAATTACGTGGTGATTGCGTATTTTTGTATTTTTCTGCTAATGCATTAATTAATGTGGTTGCTTCAAGAATACCGCCACCAGCACCTAATACACAGAGCGTTGCTTCATCAGGAATATAATTAATGGCTTCTGCTGCGGATAATACGGGTACCCGACCATCGATACGGTTTGGTCTTGGAAATTTCATATAAACTCCAGATCATATGCGTGCGACTACCTGTCGCTATAGTCGACAATAATATTGTGAGTTAATTTAATCAGGCTTAGCTGCCAGCCAGATATTCGTGGTTAAACGAATATCTGGGGCAGGGCATCGCTAATCGTAATGTGGATATATTCTGTTATTAAGCCTGATGTAATATTGTTAATACAGTTCGCAGATCGGCGACTGAAATTTGACCCGGGGCCGACGCTTTTTTGACTGCACCAAAGGTGGCTGCTGAACCAAAAACCTCGCCGGAGAGACGTGAAATCACCCCAGTTTTAGCCATCGACATGGTAATAATCGGCCGGTCCGCATAGCGCTCGTGCATTTCCAGCGTTGCGCCAAGCAGTGTCAGCACATCCGTTTTGTTTTGCGGCATCAGAGCGATTTTAGGAATATCCGCGCCAAGTTCCTGCATTTTACGCAGACGCTGGATGATCTCCTCTGCGGCCGGTGTCTTATGGAAATCATGATTCGACATAATCACGCTGACATTTTTCGCGTGGGCATGTTCGACGGTCGCTTTAACCAGCTCATCACCGGTGAAAAGCTCCAGGTCGATCATATCCACCAGACCGCTGTCTACTGCTGCACGGTTAAGCGCAATATAGTTTTCGACAGACAGTGCCTGTTCACCGCCTTCTTTGGCACTGCGGAAGGTGAAAAGTAGCGGTTTGTCCGCTATCACATCGCGGATGGCGCGAGCCGCTTCCAGCACGGTATCTGTGGAAGAGACATCGCTGAAATGGTCAACGCGCCATTCCAGAATGTCGAAATCCGCTTCGCGATAGGCCAGCGCTTCGCTTTTTACCGTGGCGATGTCTTTACCCATCAGCGAGACAATGATCTTCGGCGCACCCTCGCCAATGACGAGGTTTCTTACGGTTACGGTTTTCATTGATTACCCTTTAAATATATTACAAATGCGTGCCCATCAGGCTGCAAAACCCATAACCTGTTTCACATACTCCAGTGGGAAATCTTTCCCGGTCCAGAGTTTGAACTGTTCAGCCCCTTGCCATAACAACATGCCGTAACCATCAATTGTTTTGCAACCGGCAAGTTGCGCCTGTTGCAATAATTTGGTCATATGCGGGTTATAAACGCATTCAGTCACCAGCAGGTCAGGGCGCAGCAGGGAAACGTCGGTCACGAGGGATTCGTTTTCCAGCGGCTTCATGCCGACTTTTGTGCCGTTGGTCAAAATATCCGCGGTGGCCAGCGCGTCAGCAAAAGCCTGTCGATCGTCGAGATCGATAACGGTGACTACGCAGTCGGTATTTTCATTAACGCGTTTGGCGAACGCCTGCGCTTTGGCAAAGAACTCGTCCTGACGGTTAAAGAGTTTAATTTCTTTGATACCTTCAATCGCCGCCTGAGCACCGATAGCTGTAGACGCGCCGCCTGCGCCCAACAGTACCATGGTTTTACCCCTGATATCGAAACCGCTTTCCTTAATGGCACGAATATGGCCAGTGCCATCGGTATTGTAACCGCGCAGGTAACCATCATCATTAACGATGGTATTGATCGCGCCGACCAGTTTGGCTGCTGGCGTTAATTCATCAACATATTCACAGGCCAACTGCTTATTGGGCATAGAGACCCCGGTACCGCGCATTTTTAAGGCTTTCAAGCCAGCAATCGCGTTAGCGAACGTTGAGTTATCGACTTCAAATGCCATGTAGGTAAAAGGTAATCCCGCTTTTTCTAATGCCTTATTCTGCATTTCGGGTGACAGGCTGTGCCTGATAGGGTAGGCCATCAAACCAATCAGTTCATATTTAGCAGTTACGTCCATTTGATACTCCTTCTAAACAATTTATTGAAAATAACGTTCGCCCAACCGCACATCATTTTTGGGGATATCAAATACGCGGTAGTAACGAATAAAGACGATGATGGCGGTGACGAAGGCCAGCAGAGCAAAGGCAAAGTCCAGCAAAATGATGTACTGCAGGCCAATGTTAGAAAGGTATCCGGTGATTAATGGGATAATAAAATTGGCTACGCCACCCATCATCATATAAACACTGGTGACTTTGGCTTTACTGCGGGGGAAAAACTCCGACATCACCGAGACACCAAGCTGTAAAATACCGCCAGCGGCAGAGAACCCAATCAGAAATGATCCAGCGTTACACACCAGCGGGGAGGGATATAAATAGATGACCGCTGCGGTGATGGTTGCCAGCCCGGCGTTAAACACATTTGCCCATATCGGTCGAACCATTTTCTTCAGCAGGGCGGCAAAAATAAAGACGCAGACCAACGATCCCATACTGTAGTAGGAGATCGTTTTCAGGGCATCGGCTTCCGCCATGCCGGCAAATGCCATAGCGTATTTCGGCATCCAGACCACGATGACGTAAAAGGTCGAAAACGCCGCGACACCGAACATTACGGAAGCGACACCTTCCAGCCAGACCAATGGTTTGCTGTGCATCTGTGGCAACTCTTTGGCGATACCGGCATCCACCATCTGGCTGGGAAAGCGGCTTTTTAACAGCATCAAAGTGATAACGACGAACAGTACGCCGGGGATAATGACCGCATAGCCGTACCAGATATGGTTGAGCAGCATGGTGCTGACGACAATGGGATAGATCATCTGCCCGAACGAGACCATCGCCTTAACCAGGATAACCGCCGATCCTGATGCTTTGGGGAAGCATTCCATTAATGCTGGATAGCCCCCGGTATCCAGCGCCGAGTTAGCCACGCCAACGCAAACGGCCAGAATAAAGGCAATCATTAGATTAGGGCTGGCGGGAATACCGAAGAAGAACAGCATATACAGAATAGCGCCTAACAGAATGATCGCCCGGCGGCCAAACTTATCTGAGAGCACACCGAAGAATAAAATACTCACCAGTCGCCCCAGACCAATGCCTGAAATTAAATAGGCAATTCCGGCATTGTCGGTGGAGAATTTTTCTGCGAGAGAAGTCATATTTTGCGCCAGTGTAATGACGCTAATGCCGTGTAGGAAATAACTTAAATAAATACAGGTTATCGCCAGAAGAAATGGCGTATTAAAGGTCTTGTTTTGAGACATTTTCACAACTCCTTGCGGATTTTAAAATTGTTCCGTACTTGTCGATATTGTTTATATTACGGCGACCTTGTGATTAATATACCTTTCAGTAGTTATAGAACCTACATAGCATGGCGTTTAACTTACCAGGTATTTTGCATCGTAAACTGTGAATTTAATTCTTCCTGATGACTTTTCGCTGAAATTTTAATAGTGCAGCTAATTATGTTGCAGAGGAGAGGAACAATATTGCATCTCCGTTATTCTGCGACCGTCGCCATTTTTAGTTGATGCTTTAATGCGCTGCGGCTGCGATAACCAATAAACAGCGCCAACAGAAAACCGACAGCGGCTATACCGGTATCAAACCACATGATATGTGCAATGCTGGTCTCAGAGATTCTTGCTGTAATCAGCGGAATGGTGAAAGTCGCAATGCTGCCCGCGCTGTAGTAAATGCCGGTCGCTTTACCCTTTGCATGTGGAAAGCGTGCCGCCATCAGCGTTAAGCCGATTTGCACCACGCCTCCGGCTGAAGAAAAACCAATGACAAACGCAAAGGCGATAACCACGTAGGGTGTCGGATGCAGGCAAACTATCAGCAGCGCAATAAATGAAATAAATGTGTACAGCATCAACAACGATGTTGCGCGTTCCGCTTTGCGCGCCAGTGGTGCAGTAATCAATACGCACAGCAAAGAGCCGCAGGTGTAAATGCTTAACAATTTGATAGATAACGTATAGGGCATGCCAGCGACAAATTGTCCGTACTGCGCCAGCCACTGGCTTACCAGATAAAATGTTGCCATGGCGATGTAGCCATACAGGGTGTAACTGGCAAGATCGAGAATCGAACAACGATGTTCAGATTGGGGGATTTCCCGTTTAGCAGGTAATGTCTTGATGGAAGTTTGATTCCCTGGATGCGCCGGGAAGCGACAGCGAAACAAAAAAACGCCGTTGAGTACCATGATGGCGGCCGCCAGCAGGAAGGACCAGCCAAACCAAAGCTCGGCCCACACCAACAAACTGATAATCATGGGAAGCAGAAACTGACCGCTGGAGACGAAGGCTTTTATTAATATATTGGCTGTACTGGGCGAGCGGGGAAACGCCTCCATCAGGCTGGGATAGGTTCCGGCATCGAGAAAACTATTGGCCACTCCTGCTAAAAAGCCAAAAGCATAGGCGATAAAAATACTGTGAGTATTAATGATGCCAACAAAGAAAATCAGGTAGCAGATCATGCCGAAAATAACAAACGGTCGGCGGCCATAGCGATCGGAGAGCATGCCTGCCATTAATAAGACACTTAAACGACCGATGCCCAGCGAGGAAATAACAATCGAGACGCCCGCGGCGTTGGTTTGCCATTGGTGTTCCAGCGAAGACATATTGAGGCTCATCAGAATGACCCCCATGCCGTGGACCAGGTAATTAAAGTACAGCCCTATCGCAGTGGAGAAATAGGTGTTTTTCATAATATGTTACTCAGCGAAGAGGCTAAATCGGTATGGCGTTGTAATGCTTAACACAAACGCTCAAGGTCGTGAGCATAGAGCTCAACAGCAGCCGACTGATAGATTTTCCAGTCGAGGAAATCGTTGTGATGATAAACCGTCTGAAATGAGTTCAGATCGGGGAAAAAACGCATGGTGTTATTACCGATACGGTTATTAATTTTGTCGATAACGGCATTAATTCTTACTTTCCGTCTGGCCTTCATTTCTTCACAAATGTGTACGATGTCTTCCGGGATTTCCCTTTCGCCATTTTCCCATTGCTGCCATGCGGCAACATTATTATCACGCGAGATATACATAGCGCTTTCCTCTACCGTCATAGCAAAAATATGGCGGATAGCCTGCAGTTCCAGTGCGTTCATTATTTGATCACCTCATAAAAGAACGGTGGAATAGTAATAACATTGCTGTGGATATTTCGGCTTGAAGAGAGTCACAGTATCTTGTGCAATATTATTTGTTGGATAGCGGGAAGAGGTGCTGTGTTTTGCAACCAGCCAAGCGGAGAGGCGAGTGAAGGACAAAAAAAAGCCCATCGTGGGAGATGGGCAAAGACTACACACAGCAATTCGTTGTTTCACTCAGGGGAATTCCATGCTTATAAATCAATGTGTTGATCTACAGCCTTGAGCTAATAGTAGGCATACAGATTTTTCGCGTCGATCAGATTCATCTCAATAGTTTAAAAACTGTAAAGAATTTGCGACATAAATGAGTACTTCGGGGAGGGTGCCGTACGGTTTAACTCAGCACCAGGGTGGAATAGATTAACTCGGCTAAACAATCAGGCGGCAATGCCGCCTGACGTTGAGTTACTTGTTGCTTTCTATTTCGGCGAGGAGTTCATCTGGATCGCCCCCCGGCGCAGGCGCTTCATTCACCCAGGCAGAGAACAGACGCCAGGACACGGCCAGTACCACCGGGCCGATAAACAGACCAATCATGCCGAATGCAATTAATCCGCCGATGACCCCGGAAAGGATAAGGATCAGCGGCAAATCGGCACCCATACGAATCAGCATTGGGCGAATAACGTTATCCAGCGTTCCGACCACGCCGCTCCACACCAGCAGCACGGTGCCCCAGGTTGAATCCCCGGTCCAGTACAGCCAGATAATGGCCGGGACCAGCACCGGCAGCGGCCCCAGTTGTACCAGGCAGGAGAGGATCATTAATACTGCCAGCAGCGTGGCATATGGCACGCCGGTTACCGCCAGACCAATGCCGCCGAGGACCGCCTGCACCAGAGCCGTAACCACAACGCCTAACGCAACAGCACGAATGGCCTGCGCCGCCAGCAGAATGGCGGCATCACCGCGTTTGGATGCCAGACGACAAGCGAAATGACGGATCCCTAACGCCACCTGTTCACCACGCCAGTACAGCAGGGCGCTGAACAGCAGCATCAGGCCACAATGCATCATAAAGCGGCCAATATGCGCAGCCTGACCGACAAACCAGGTGGTTGTGGTGCCGATATAAGGCCGAATCTTTGCCATAATGGCCGCGCCGCCCATATCCAGTAGGCTGTGCCATGCGCCATACATTTTGGCTCCCACCAACGGAATGCTGTTCAACCACGCCAGATCCGGCAGCGTCATATCGCCAGCGGTGACGGCATGGATCAACGGTCCGCTGCCATCAACAATGCTATTAACCAGCAGTGCGATGGGAATGATAAACAACATTATCAATAGCAGGGTCATTACCAGCACCGCCAGCGAACGGCGTCCCCACAGTAGTTTTTGCAAGCGTAACAGGATAGGCCAGGTTGCGATGACCACCGTACCCGCCCATGCAAAACCGAGGATAAAGGGCTGCACAATCCAGAGACAGGCCACAATCATGATGGCTAAAAACAGCACCGTTAGCAGCACTTGTGCAATATCCCTGGGCTGACGAAAATTTACCATAAATACTTTTCACCTTTGTCTTTGCGTCAGAACGTTGACGCGACGTGAACACTTAAATCACACCCTGTAATGATGAGCAATTTCAGCGGTTTTGAACAGGCGGATTCTGCCTGTAAATCTGCTGAGCGTATTAGAAAAAAATGTGATACAACAAACAAAGCAACACGCAAACGATTAAATTCACAACACAGACCGCAGGAAAGGGTCACTATAATGATTCCACAAATTTCTCAGGCGCCAGGTGTCGTTCAACTGGTGCTCAATTTTTTGCAGGCGCTGGAGCAGCAAGGATTTACGGGCGATACGGCAACGAGCTATGCCGATCGGCTGACAATGTCGACGGATAACAGTATTTATCAGCTGCTTCCTGATGCTGTGGTTTTCCCTCGTTCAACGGCAGATGTGGCGCTGATCGCCCGTCTGGCGGCGGAACCTCTTTTTTCGTCGTTGATTTTTACCCCGCGCGGCGGCGGCACCGGGACGAACGGTCAGGCGCTGAATCAGGGCATTATTGTTGATATGTCCCGCTATATGAGTCGCATTATTGAAATCAACCCGCAGGAGGGTTGGGTGCGGGTCGAAGCCGGGGTAATCAAAGATCAGCTCAACCAGTTTCTGAAGCCTTACGGCTATTTCTTTGCTCCGGAATTATCGACCAGTAACCGGGCAACGCTGGGCGGGATGATCAATACCGACGCATCCGGACAAGGTTCCTTGGTTTACGGTAAAACCTCCGATCACGTGCTGGGTATCCGCGCGGTACTGATAGGCGGCGATATTCTTGATACCCAGCCAATGCCGGTCGAACTCGCCCAAACGCTGGGCAACAGCAATACCACGATTGGCCGCATCTATAAGACGGTGTATGAGCGGTGTCGTGATAACCGTCAGCTTATTCTTGATAAATTCCCCAAACTCAATCGCTTCTTAACCGGTTACGATCTCCGGCACGTCTTCAACGACGAGATGACCGAGTTTGATTTAACCCGCATTCTTACCGGCTCTGAAGGCACGCTGGCGTTTATTACCGAGGCCCGCCTGGATATCACGCCGTTGCCCAAAGTCAGGCAGTTGGTCAACGTCAAGTATGATTCGTTTGATTCAGCATTGCGTACCGCTCCGGTCATGGTGGAAGCACGTGCATTGTCGGTAGAAACCGTCGACTCCAAAGTGCTTAACCTGGCGCGGGAAGATATCGTCTGGCATTCGGTAAGTGAATTGATTACCGATGTACCGGATAAAGAGATGCTGGGCCTGAATATCGTCGAATTTGCGGGTGACGATGAAGCATTGATTGATGCACAGGTTAGCGCGCTGTGTGAACGCCTGGATGGGTTAATTGCCCGTCAGGAAGCCGGTGTCATTGGTTGGCAACTGTGTACCGAACTCGCGGGCGTGGAGCGTATTTACGCCATGCGTAAAAAAGCCGTTGGTTTGCTGGGGAATGCGAAAGGTGCCGCGAAGCCGATTCCGTTCGCCGAAGATACCTGCGTTCCACCGGAGCATCTGGCTGACTATATTGCCGAGTTCCGTGCGCTGCTCGACAGCCACGGTCTGAGTTATGGCATGTTTGGTCACGTGGATGCTGGTGTGCTGCATGTCAGACCGGCGCTGGATATGTGCGACCCGCAGCAGGAAGTGCTGATGAAACGCATTTCTGATGATGTCGTTGCGCTGACGGCAAAATATGGCGGTCTGCTGTGGGGCGAACACGGGAAAGGTTTTCGTGCCGAATACAGTCCGGCATTTTTCGGGGAAGAACTGTATCGCGAATTGCGCAAGGTGAAGTCGGTGTTTGATCCGCAAAACCGGCTGAATCCGGGGAAAATCTGTCCACCGGAAGACATTGACGCGCCAATGATGAAAGTGGATGCCGTCAAGCGCGGGACTTATGACCGACAGATCCCACTGGCGGTGCGGCAAGAGTGGCGCGGAGCAATGGAGTGTAACGGCAACGGGTTATGCTTTAACTTTGATGCGAAAAGCCCCATGTGCCCGTCGATGAAAATTAGCCTCAACCGTATCCACTCGCCAAAAGGCCGTGCCACGCTGGTACGTGAATGGCTGCGTTTGTTGGCCGATCGTGGAGTTGACCCCGTTCAACTGGAAAAAGAGCTACCGGAAAAACGCGCCAGTTTACGCTCGCTGATTACCCGCACCCGCAATAGTTGGCATGCCCGTAAGGGCGAATACGATTTCTCGCATGAAGTTAAAGAGGCTATGTCTGGCTGTCTGGCGTGCAAAGCCTGTTCCACGCAGTGCCCTATTAAAATTGACGTACCGGAGTTCCGCTCGCGCTTCCTGCAACTGTATCACACGCGTTATCTGCGACCGTTGCGCGATCATATGGTGGCGACCGTCGAGAGCTATGCGCCGCTAATGGCGCGTGCCCCCAAAACGTTTAACTTCTTCATCAACCAGCCGCTGGTACGCAATCTGGCTAAAAAGCACATCGGTATGGTGGATTTACCGTTGCTGTCTGCGCCGTCGCTTCAGCGTCAGTTGGTTGGTCACCGTTCCGCCAATATGACACTGGAACAGCTCGAATTACTCAGCCCTGAGCAAAAAGCCCGCACGGTGCTGGTGGTACAGGATCCGTTCACCAGCTATTACGATGCGCAAGTGGTGGCTGATTTTATCCGTCTGGTAGAAAAACTGGGCTTACAGCCGGTACTGTTACCGTTCTCGCCAAACGGCAAAGCGCAGCACATTAAAGGCTTTTTAAACCGTTTTGCCAAAACAGCGAAAAAGACATCCGAGTTTCTCAACCGGGTGGCGAAGCTGAATATTCCGATGGTGGGCGTCGATCCGGCGCTGGTGCTCTGTTATCGCGATGAATACAAGCTGGCGCTCGGGGAACAGCGGGGTGATTTCCATGTGCTGCTGGCTAACGAATGGCTATCAACAGTTGTGGAGTCACAGCCGGCAGCTTCAATCGGCGGCGAACCGTGGTACTTCTTTGGACACTGTACTGAGGTGACGGCCCTGCCGGGCGCACCAGCTCAGTGGACGGCAATTTTTGCCCGATTTGGCGCCAGGCTGGAGAACGTCAGCGTGGGATGCTGCGGCATGGCTGGTACTTATGGGCACGAAGTGAAAAATCATCAGAACTCGCTGGGGATCTATGAGCTATCATGGCACCAGGCAATGCAGCGACTGCCGCGAAATCGTTGTCTGGCTACTGGATATTCCTGCCGTAGCCAGGTTAAGCGCGTTGAAGGCACGGGCGTTCGCCATCCATTACAGGCACTGCTGGAGATTATAGGATGATCTGGAAACGTGAAGTCACCCTTGAGGCGCTTAATGCCATGGGGGAAGGAAATATGGTGGGGTTGCTCGACATTCGCTTTGAACATATTGGCGACGATACCCTGGAGGCCACGATGCCGGTGGACCATCGCACCAAACAACCTTTTGGTTTGCTACATGGCGGTGCGTCGGTGGTGTTGGCGGAAAGCATCGGTTCGGTGGCTGGTTACCTGTGCACTCAGGGGGAGCAAAAAGTGGTGGGCCTTGAGGTTAATGCCAACCATGTTCGCTCTGCGCGGGAAGGGCGTGTCAGAGGCGTGTGTAGCGCGATCCATACCGGCTCTCGCCATCAGGTATGGCAAATCGAAATCTTCGATCAGCAAGGGCGATTGTGTTGCACATCGCGTCTGACGACCGCTATTTTGTGATGCATATTGCTTTTGGTCATTATCTGCGCAGTGAATGGTGTTATACTGTGCAGGTTTTGAACACAAGCGAGGATGATATGTCTACCCAATTAGACCCGGCCCAACTGGCAATAGAGTTTTTACGTCGTGATAAAACCGATCTTTCACCAGCTCAGTACCTGAAAAGATTGAAACAACTTGAGCTGGAGTTTGCGGATTTATTGACGCTCTCTTCAACTGAACTGAAAGAAGAGATCTATTTTGCCTGGCGCCTGGGCGTTCATTGATTCCGGTATGCTTATCGTAATGAAACCCCGACACGTGTTCGGGGTTATTTTTTGCTTTAAATCTTGTTTACCATTTCATCTCACCGGTATTGACCTTCGCACTTAGCTCCAGAGAGCTTGCGTCCGCCAGACCTGGCCATGCCGCCGTCATGGTTTTAATCACGTAAGCTGAACCCTTATTCGCGCTTAACGCCTGCTCAAACGACTGTAAATAATCCTGGGTGAAGCGAACCGCTTTATCGCCTGTCGGGCGTTCGCCAATGTAATGCCCCGGCACCACCTGAGCGGGATGTAAGTTCTGCATCTCGCTTAACACATTGCGCCACGCGGAACGCTGTTCAGCAGACTGCGTATCCGCCGTCCAGACATGAATACCCGAAGCCACGCCGGTACCGCCAATGATTGCGCGGTTAGACGGGATCCAGACATACGCCGCATAATCGTTGGGATGGCGAAGTTCCAGCGTTTCGCCATCAACCGTGAAACGCGTTTGTGTGGTGGCTTGCGGCACGATGAGTGAAGTTGGCGCGCCGTCCTGCATTTGCGGACCCCAGAACTGCAGTTTGGCCTCTTTCGTGGCGCGAATATGCTCTACCACATGCGGTGTTGCCAGCACTTTCACCTGTGGGAAGGCGCTGACGATGGGTTGCAGGCCAAAATAGAAATCCGGGTCGCCGGAGGTGATTACGATAGCTTTCAGCGTCTTACCGCTGGCACGAATCATCTGCACCAGTTGTTCGCCATCTTTGGTGCTGAACTGCGCGTCAAACAAAATCGCCTCTTTCGGTCCCGAAACCAGCGTCGAGGAGACCGGGAAAATAGCCTTATCCTGCGGGTTGTAGACGTCCAGTTGTAACGGAGCGGCAAAGACAGAAGAGGAGAACAGGGGGAACAGCAGGGCCAGAGTTTTAACTTTCATAATATGTAACCTTGTGCAGGAAATTGTCTTTTGATCGTTCGCGTATTCTAAGGAAATTTGCATCTGTTAGAATTCCTGTATCAGGGTATGCTGAGTTTCTTAAAACGATCGGATGGGATGCAATGGACAGAGTAATGGCGGCAACGGTCTTCAACCATATCTGTGATTTGGGTAGCTTAAGCGCCGCTGCGCGCGCGCTGGGGCTTTCCAGACCGATGGTTAGTCGTTACCTCGACGAAATGGAAAAGTGGGCGGGGGCAAGGCTTATTCACCGGTCGTCGCGTCGCCTGACGATCACGCCAGCGGGAGAAGAAGCGTTAGTGAAAACGCGTTCTCTGGCGCAACTTTCGCTGGATATTGCTGCCGCCAGTGCCGCGCAAATCCCCTCCGGTACGCTACGTGTTGCTTGTGCACATTATACCGCTATGCATATTCTTGCTCCGGTGCTGCCCACTTTTCTGGCGCGGTATCCGCAACTGCGTATTGAAGTTGAGATCAATAATCAGCCGGTCAGTCTTGTCGGGGAACGCATCGATGTGGCGATCCGCATTACGGACAACCCCGAGCCTGGGACCATCGCTCGTCGGTTGGGGAACTGTGAATCCGTGCTATGTGCGTCTGTCGAATATCTGCATCAACACGGCACTCCTGAAACTCTCGACGATCTTACGCAGCATAACTGCCTCTATTACAGCGGCTTTGCCGGAAAATCTTGGCACTTTCTCGATGCACAAGGGCAGACAGTTTCTGTTGCAATCAAAGGGAATTTGAGCGCCGGGATCTCTTCGCTGCTCTGTGAGTTGGCGCTGGCGGGTATGGGTATTGCGCTGGTACCGGAGCCGGAAGCGCGGGAAGGGTTGACGCAGGGAAAGTTAGTTCGGTTACTGCCAGAGCTGCAGCCTAAACGTCTGCCAATATACGGGTTGTATCTTTCTCGTGAGCACCAGCCAACTGGGTTACGCCTGTTGTTAGACGCAATTAGTGAAACTACGCGCTAATTATGTCATTGACTGCGCTCAAAAAATAATCAAACCGCAATTTGTGTTAAACAAAACTTATCCGGGAGTGAGATTATTCTTATGCCCCTTCAAGAGCTAAGCCATTACGAGTGCCGGAGATAAGCGCCGGATGGGGCCGGAACCCTTAAGCCTGCCAATAAGCAGACTTAAGGGTTTTTTGTTATTTGCACGCTTTTTGATCTGATTTCATCTCTGCCGTTACTCGCATCTATCCCTTAAATAGGTATTACCTATACATCTTTTGATATTTGACCTGCCTGAACGATTGGATTTTCATAATCCATTATTAATCAAAGCATTGAACAAAATAATCCATCTCTGATAACCCGCGCTGCAGGGTCTATGCTTATTAAAAGTAGCCAAAAAGGGCGATTAACCCGAATGCCCCTGCTGTTGAGGGGTTGAAGTGATAATCATTATCACTAACATGGTGTTATAGCTTGAAAGCTAATGACTCGAGGTAACCCTATGGAATTGCATTCAGGAACATTTAACCCGGACGATTTCGCATGGCGTGGTTTGACGTTAACGCCAGCGGCCGCGGCGCACATCCGCGAACTGGTGGCAAAACAACCCGACATGTTAGGCGTGCGTTTAGGTGTGAAACAAACCGGATGCGCGGGATTCGGCTACGTGCTGGACACCGTCCGTGAGCCGGAAAAAGACGATCTGCTGTTTGAAACGGACGGCGCCAGACTCTATGTGCCGTTACAGGCGATGCCGTTTATCGACGGGACGGAAGTCGATTTCGTTCGCGAAGGATTAAATCAGTTATTTAAATTTCATAACCCGAAAGCCCAGAACGAATGCGGCTGTGGCGAAAGTTTTGGGGTATAGGCGGTACTATGTCTCGTAATACTGAAGCAACTGATGATGTTAACACCTGGGCTGGCGGGCACCTCAATTATAAAGAGGGCTTCTTCACCCAACTGCAAACCGATGAGCTGGCAAAAGGGATCAATGAAGACGTTGTGCGCGCGATTTCGGCAAAACGTAATGAACCCGACTGGATGCTGGCGTTTCGCCTGAATGCCTTTAACGCGTGGCTGAACATGGAAGAGCCGCACTGGTTAAAAGCGCACTACGACAAGCTGAATTATCAGGATTACAGCTATTACTCTGCGCCGTCCTGTGGCAATTGTGATGAAACCTGTGTTTCTGAACCGGGAGCTGTTCAGCAAACGGGGGCGAATGCCTTTTTAAGCAAAGAGGTAGAAGACGCTTTTGCGCAACTTGGGGTGCCGGTTCGTGAAGGAAAAGAGGTGGCGGTTGATGCCATTTTCGACTCGGTGTCGGTGGCGACGACCTATCGCGACAAACTGGCGGAACAGGGCATTATTTTCTGTTCGTTCGGGGAGGCGATCCATGACCATCCTGAGCTGGTGAAACAGTATCTGGGCACCGTCGTTCCGGGTAATGACAATTTCTTTGCCGCGCTGAATGCCGCCGTGGCGTCAGATGGGACGTTTATCTATGTGCCGAAAGGCGTGCGTTGTCCCATGGAGCTCTCAACCTACTTCCGGATTAATGCGGAAAAGACCGGGCAGTTTGAACGTACCATTTTGATTGCGGATGAGGGCAGCTACGTCAGTTATATCGAAGGTTGCTCAGCTCCGGTACGTGACAGCTACCAGCTGCATGCGGCGGTGGTGGAAGTCATCATCCACAAAGATGCTGAAGTGAAATACTCGACGGTGCAAAACTGGTTCCCCGGTGATGGGAATACCGGCGGCATTTTGAACTTCGTCACCAAGCGCGCGCTGTGCGAAGGCGAAAACAGCAAAATGTCGTGGACGCAGTCGGAAACCGGCTCAGCCATTACCTGGAAATACCCAAGCTGCATTCTGCGTGGCGATAACTCCATCGGCGAATTCTACTCCGTCGCGTTGACCAGCGGACACCAACAGGCCGATACCGGCACCAAAATGATCCACATTGGCAAGAACACCAAATCGACCATCATCTCGAAAGGGATCTCTGCCGGACAGAGTCAGAACAGCTATCGCGGCCTGGTAAAAATCATGCCGACCGCCACCAACGCCCGTAACTATACCCAGTGCGACTCCATGTTGATCGGGGCGGACTGCGGGGCGCATACCTTCCCGTATGTCGAGTGTCGGAACAACAGCGCCCAGCTTGAGCATGAAGCCACGACGTCACGCATCGGTGAAGACCAGCTGTTTTACTGTCTGCAACGCGGGATTAGCGAAGAGGATGCCATTTCGATGATCGTTAACGGGTTCTGTAAAGACGTGTTCTCTGAACTGCCGCTGGAATTTGCCGTAGAAGCGCAAAAACTTCTCGCCATCAGCCTTGAACACAGCGTCGGTTAAAATTTAAGGAAAGCACATGTTAAGCATCAAAGATTTACAGGTCAGTGTCGAAGATAAGGCGATCCTGCGTGGGCTGAGCCTTGAGATTCGTCCCGGAGAAGTCCACGCCATCATGGGACCGAACGGTTCCGGGAAAAGTACGCTGTCTGCCACGCTCGCCGGACGTGAAGACTACGCAGTCACCGGCGGGACGGTGGAATTTAACGGTAAGGATTTATTGGAACTGTCGCCAGAGGAGCGGGCCGGTGAAGGGATCTTTATGGCATTTCAGTATCCGGTTGAAATTCCCGGCGTCAGTAATCAGTTTTTCCTGCAAACGGCTCTGAATGCGGTGCGCAGTTACCGTGGTGAGGAGTCGCTGGACAGGTTCGACTTCCAGGATCTGATGGAAGAAAAAATCGCGCTGCTGAAAATGCCGGAGGACTTGCTGACGCGGTCGGTAAACGTCGGTTTCTCCGGCGGTGAGAAAAAGCGTAATGACATTCTGCAAATGGCTGTGCTGGAGCCGCAGCTGTGCATTCTTGATGAGTCAGACTCCGGGCTGGATATTGATGCGCTGAAAATCGTCGCGGATGGTGTGAACTCGCTGCGCGACGGGAAACGTTCATTCATTATCGTCACTCACTATCAGCGCATCCTGGACTATATCAAACCCGATTATGTTCACGTTCTCTACCAGGGGCGAATTGTGAAGTCCGGTGATTTTACGCTGGTCAAACAACTGGAGGAGCAAGGATATGGCTGGCTTAGCGAACAGCAGTAACGTGCTGCAACAGTGGCATCATCTGTTTGAGACGCAAGGGGAGACCCGTTCGCACTATGCGCAACAGCATCTGCATCAGATGCTACGTCTGGGGCTGCCAACCCGTAAGCATGAGGACTGGAAATACACGCCGCTGGAGGGATTAACCCACAGCCAGTTTGTCAGCACTATCTCCGCGATAACGCCAGCCCAGTGTGATGCGTTGGCACCGGCTATTGATGCGGTACGGCTGGTCTTTGTCGACGGGCAATTTTGTCCAACTCTCAGCGACAGCGTGGAAGGTAGCGGCTTTGATATTGCCGTTGATGATGAGCGTCAGATGCTGCCTGCGGCTATCCAGCCGGAAGTATTCCTGCACCTGACCGAAAGCTTGTCGCGCAGCGTAACGCACATTTTGGTCAAGCGTAACCAGCGACCAGCGAAACCGCTGCTGCTGCTACACATTACCCAGGGACTGACGGGCGATGAGGTGAATACGGCGCACTATCGTCACCATCTTGAGCTGGCGGAAGGCGCAGAAGCCACCGTTATTGAGCATTATGTCAGTCTCAGCGAGCTTCGCCATTTTACCGGTGCGCGCTTAACAATGAACGTCGCGGCTAATGCGCATTTGCGTCATATCAAACTGGCGTTTGAGAATTCGCTCAGCCACCACTTTGCCCATAATGATATTCAGTTGAGTGCCGATGCCTCGGCAGTCAGCCAAAGCTTCTTACTCGGCGACGCTGTTTTGCGCCATAACACCAGTACTCAGCTTAACGGCGAAAATACCACGCTGCGCCTTAACAGCCTGGCGATGCCGGTGAAAAATGAAGTCTGTGACACCCGAACCTGGCTTGCGCACAACAAAGGTTATTGCAACAGCCGCCAACTGCATAAAACGATTGTCAGCGATAAGGGGCGGGCGGTATTCAATGGTTTGATCAACGTCGCTCAACACGCCATTAAAACAGACGGTCAGATGACCAACAACAATTTACTGCTCGGTAAACTGGCGGAAGTGGATACCAAACCACAGCTGGAAATTTACGCCGATGACGTGAAATGTAGCCATGGAGCAACGGTAGGGCGGATCGATGACGAACAGATGTTCTACCTGCGTTCGCGCGGGATCGGCCAGCAGGATGCTCAACAGATGATTCTCTATGCGTTTGCCGCTGAGCTGACGGAAGCCCTGACCGATGAAACGCTGAAACAACTGGTACTGGCGCGGATCGCCCAACGCTTGCCGGGAGGCGTAGCATGACATTTCCCATTGAAAAAGTGCGGGCTGATTTTCCGGTCCTGACCCGTGAAGTGAACGGTTTACCGCTGGCGTATCTGGACAGCGCCGCCAGCGCGCAAAAGCCTAATCAGGTGATTGATGCCGAAGCTGAGTTTTACCGTCACGGCTATGCGGCGGTTCACCGCGGTATCCATACGCTGAGCGCGCAGGCTACGGAAAAAATGGAGAATGTGCGCAAGCTCGCCTCGCTGTTTATTAACGCTCGTTCAGCTGAAGAACTGGTATTTGTTCGCGGTACCACGGAAGGCATTAACCTGGTGGCGAACAGCTGGGGCAACAGCAATGTCAGGGCTGGCGATAACATTATCATCAGCGAGATGGAGCACCATGCCAATATTGTTCCCTGGCAAATGCTGTGCGCCCGCGTGGGCGCAGAACTGCGGGTCATTCCGCTCAATGCCGATGGCACGTTGCAACTGGAGGCCTTGCCAGCACTGTTTGACGATCGCACGCAACTGCTGGCAATTACTCACGTCTCTAACGTACTGGGCACCGAAAACCCGCTGGATGAGATGATTGCGCTGGCGCATCAATACGGCGCAAAAGTGCTGGTGGATGGCGCACAGGCGGTTATGCATCATCAAGTGGATGTGCAGGCGTTAGATTGCGACTTCTATGTTTTCTCCGGACACAAGCTCTACGGGCCAACCGGTATTGGCGTTCTGTATGCCAGAGAGTCGCTGCTGCAGGAAATGCCGCCCTGGGAAGGTGGCGGTTCGATGATTGCGACCGTGAGTCTGAGTCAGGGGACGACGTGGGCCAAAGCGCCGTGGCGGTTTGAAGCCGGAACACCTAATACCGGCGGGATTATCGGGCTTGGTGCGGCTATTGAGTATGTTTCAGCGCTGGGGCTGACTGAAATCAGCGAATATGAACAGTTCATGATGCGCTATGCGCTGGAACAGTTGGCGGACGTGCCGGATTTGACGCTTTATGGACCGGATAACCGCCTGGGGGTGATTGCCTTTAACCTCGGCAAACATCACGCCTATGATGTCGGCAGTTTTCTCGATAACTATGGGATCGCCGTGCGGACGGGGCATCACTGCGCTATGCCGCTGATGGCCTACTATAACGTTCCCGCTATGTGTCGGGCGTCGATTGCCATGTACAACACCCATGAAGAAGTGGATCGCCTGGTGACAGGTCTCAAGCGTATTCATCACTTACTGGGATAACAGGGAGGCGTTATGGCTGCGCTACCGGATAAAGAAAAGTTGTTGCGTAATTTTCTGCGTTGCGCTAATTGGGAAGAGAAATACCTGTACATCATTGAACTGGGTCAGCGTTTGCCGGAATTAAACGCCGACGAACATTGCCCCGAAAATAGCATTCAGGGATGTCAAAGTCAGGTATGGATTGTAATGCGGCAGAATGCTGAAGGAATTATTGAATTACAGGGCGACAGCGATGCGGCAATTGTGAAAGGGCTTATCGCCGTGGTATTCATTTTGTACGACCGCATGACAGCCCAGGATATTGTGAATTTTGATGTGCGTCCGTGGTTTGAAAAAATGGCGCTCGCACAGCATCTCACACCGTCTCGTTCACAGGGGCTGGAGGCGATGATTCGGGCTATCCGCGCCAAAGCCGCAACTCTTAGCTAAACTGATAAAACACGTCAACTTTCAGACCGACTTGAAAGCGTCCGTGTAAGGCAACGCAGTGACTCGTAAGCCGGATCTGGCGCTCGCCGCCGTCCGGCAAGAACGCCAGGGGGGTGAGTGAGTATGAAACGCGCGTCTGTTATTACGTTAATGCTAATCGGCGCTTACAGCGCTATTCAGGCCGCATGGGCGGTCGATTATCCGTTGCCCCAGGCGAACAGCCGTCTTGTTGGGCAAAATCAAACTTACACCGTGCAGGAAGGCGATAAAAACCTACAGGCGATTGCCCGTAAGTTTGATACCGCCGCAATGCTGATCCTCGAAGCGAATAATACTATTGCCCCTGTTCCCAAACCCGGCACCCTGATTACTATTCCCTCGCAACTACTGCTGCCCGACGCGCCACGCGAAGGCATCATTGTGAATCTGGCGGAGCTACGTCTGTATTACTTCCCGCCGGGAGAGAATATCGTTCAGGTCTTCCCGATTGGTATCGGTTTGCAAGGGCTGGAAACCCCGGTAATGGAAACCCGGGTAGGGCAGAAAATACCGAACCCAACCTGGACCCCTACAGCAGGCATCCGTAAACGCTCTCTGGAGCGTGGCATAACATTGCCTCCGGTTGTACCCGCCGGGCCAAATAACCCGTTAGGACGCTTTGCACTGCGTCTGGCGCATGGAAACGGTGAATATCTGATCCATGGTACCAGCGCGCCGGACAGCGTCGGCCTGCGTGTCAGCTCGGGATGTATTCGCATGAACGCGCCGGACATCAAGGCATTGTTTGCTCAGGTTCGAACCGGAACGCCGGTCAGGGTGATTAATGAGCCGATCAAATATTCAATTGAGCCGAACGGCATGCGCTATGTCGAGGTGCACCGACCGTTGTCGCCCGAAGAGGAACAAAACGTCCAGACCATGCCGTATGTGCTACCAGCCGGTTTTACCCAGTTTAAAGATAACAAAGCGGTGGATAGCAGCCTGGTGGAACGCGCGTTGTATCGCCGCGCGGGTTATCCGGTCACAGTGACGGCCGGGCAAGCATCGGTTGTTACCAATGGGAGTGACGTGAAGTCTGCGCAGAATAGTGTGCCGGGAGAGAATACAGAGGTGCGCGCTACGCAATAACAGGGAACGAGAAATTCAGAGTAAAAAAAATGGCGCACAATGTGCGCCATTTTTATTACACAGTTACTATTACTTGCGGTATTTAGTAGCTGCGTTGTCCAGACGCTGGTTAGCGCGAGCTGCGTCATCTTTAGCAGCCTGAACGTCGGAACGCATTGCGTTCACGTCGTTGCTCAGCTGGTCAACTTTAGCGTTCAGAGTCTGAACGTCAGAAGACAGCTGATCGATTTTAGCGTTGCTGGAGCAACCTGCCAGCAGAGTAGAACCCAGGATTACCGCGCCCAGTACCAGTTTAGTACGATTCATTATTAATACCCTCTAGATTGAGTTAATCTCCATGTAGCGTTACAAGTATTACACAAACTTTTTTATGTTGAGAATATTTTTTTGATGGGAATGCACTTATTTTTGATCGTTCGCTCAAAGAAGCATCGAATTGTGCAAAAACGGCTAAAAAACTGAGTGAAAACAGAAAGCTTCCATCGGATTCATCTTAGATAATCACGGATTAGATAGTGAAATCCGATTTGATTTTTTATTAATTGTGGCTATCGATAAAATAAAAAAAGCGCCACGAGGGCGCTTTTTTAAGCAAATTAATTCGTGGTGGAATTATTACAGTACGTGAACGGATGCTGTGTTGGTCGTGCCGCTTGGAACCAGCGCGCCAGAAACCATAACTACAACGTCACCTTTCTGCGCCAGACCGCTCTCCAGAGCAACTTCTTTGCCCAGACGGTAGAAATCATCGGTAGAGCTGATTTCTTTAACAACCTGTGCCACAACGCCTTTGCTCAGTACCAGCTGACGCGCGGTAGTTTCGTTGGTGGTCAGCGCCAGGATGGTGGCATCCGGGAAGTATTTACGCACTGCACGCGCAGATTTACCGCCCTGGGTTGCAACCACGATCAGCGGAGCATCCAGTTTTTCTGCAGTTTCAACCGCGCCACGGCAAACGGCTTCGGTGATACGCAGTTTACGGCTGTCGTTGTTGAAGTCCAGACGGCTGGTCATTACGCGGTCGGTACGTTCGCAGATGGTTGCCATGATGGTCACGGCTTCCAGCGGGTATTTACCTTTCGCAGATTCGCCAGACAGCATAACTGCATCGGTACCGTCGAGGATGGCGTTAGCCACGTCGCCAGCTTCCGCGCGGGTAGGGCGCGGGTTTTTGATCATGGAATCCAGCATCTGAGTCGCAGTGATAACGACTTTACGTGCGCGGATACATTTTTCGATGATCATCTTCTGCGCGAAGATAACTTCTTCAACCGGGATCTCAACGCCCATGTCGCCACGCGCAACCATGATGCCGTCAGAGGCTTCGAGGATTTCGTCGAAGTTGTTCAGACCTTCCTGGTTTTCGATTTTGGAGATGATCTGGATGTTGTCGCCGCCGTGGGCTTTCAGGTGCTCGCGGATTTCAACGACGTCAGAACGTTTACGGATAAAGGAAGCCGCAACGAAGTCAACGCCCTGTTCGCAACCGAAGATCAGGTCCTGTTTGTCTTTTTCAGCCAGTGCTGGCAGCGCGATAGAAACCCCCGGCAGGTTAACGCCTTTGTTTTCGCCCAGGTCGCCGTTGTTCAGCACTTTACAGATAACTTTGTTACCTTCGATGGCGGTCACTTCCATGCCGATCAGGCCGTCGTCAACCAGTACGGTGTTGCCAACGGACAGGTCTTTCGTGAAGCCTTCATAAGTCACAGCAACGATTTCGCTGTTGCCGACAACGGATTTGTCGGTGGTGAAGGTGAAGGTCTGGCCTGCTTTCAGAGAAACGTCGTTGCCGCCTTCCAGCTTAATGGTACGGATTTCCGGACCTTTGGTGTCGAGCAGAATGGCTGCTTTTTTGCCGGTTTTGCTCATCACGTTGCGCAAATTTTTGATGCGCTGGCCGTGTTCTGCGTAATCGCCATGAGAGAAGTTCAGACGCATGACGTTCATGCCCGCGTCCAGCATTTTGGTTAACATCTCTTCGGATTCGGTTTTCGGACCGATGGTGCAAACAATTTTCGTCTTTTTCATGACAGTCTTAGTCTTTAAGTTGAGAAGGATTGGGAAATCTGGCCCCCATCGCGCACGGACGGGAAGCTAAACCTGAGTTACGAAAGTGGTGATGTCTCGCTCTAAGGATAGGTGACATCGAAAGAGCGTGCAGAGGAATGTGTGCTTGCGTTTCAGCCCAACGGGAAGGTGAGTTTTGTAGTCGTTGAGTTTTACAGGTCAATGTGCTGAAACCATTCAAGAGACAATTGGCGCGCATTATACGCTGAATTTTATCTAAAAGGAAAATGGAAACGCTGTTTCAAAACACTTCTGTGCAGTTTGCCGAAGAATATTCATTAATTTGTTCATCGGTATGGATAAAGGGATTGGACACAGCAGCCATTTGTTGCGCAACAAGCCGCGCTTGCCATCCCAACCAGGCAGATTTATGCGCGCGTTTTTAATGTTGTGATTATATTCCCAAAAATTATATCAAATTCGTTTTTATTCATTCTAAAAGCCAATTTCACTCATTACACTCGTTTGGACATCCATACTGCTAAACAGCCAAAAGCGCTAGCAGGATTACAAAAAGCAGCAGCGGATACCCAAACGACATGATTGTCCTGAAAAATATTTCAAAAGTGTTTACGCCAGGCAGGCTTGCAATTACCGCTGTCGATAACGTCAATCTGACGGTTGAGCAGGGGCAGATTTACGGAATTATTGGTTACAGTGGGGCGGGTAAGAGCACCTTAATCCGCTTGCTTAATGGTCTGGAAAAACCGACTTCTGGCAGCGTGACGATTAACGGACACGATATCTCTGCCGCCCGCGGAGAATCTCTGCGCCAGGCGCGACTGAAAATCAGCATGGTGTTCCAACACTTCAACTTACTGTGGTCGCGCACGGTTAGCGAAAATATTGCGTTCTCTATGCAAATTGCGGGTGCGCCAAAGGCGTCCATCAAAGCGCGGGTTGCCGAATTAATTACGCTGGTGGGGTTGAGTGGTCGCGAAAATGCTTATCCGTCCCAGCTCAGCGGCGGACAAAAACAGCGGGTGGGCATTGCCCGCGCGCTGGCGAACAATCCTGACGTACTGCTGTGCGACGAAGCTACCTCGGCGCTGGATCCGCAAACCACCGATCAGATCCTTGATTTACTGCTCGATATTAATCGTCGCTTCAAATTAACCATTGTGTTGATCACCCATGAAATGCACGTGGTGCGGAAAATCTGCGACCGTGTGGCGGTGATGGAGAACGGCAAAGTCGTTGAAGAAGGCGATGTGCTCAGCGTCTTTACCCATCCACAGCAGCCGATTACCCGACAATTCGTTCGTCAGGTGAGCCAGTACGCCGAAGAAGACGAGTTCAACCCACAACTGGCCAGCGAACTGGGCGGCGTGGTGATCAAGCTAACGTTTACCGGGCAGCGCACTCACCGTCCTGTGGTCGGAGAATTGACCCTGCGCTACGGCCTGCCGTTTAACATTTTGCGCGGCAAGATGACGCAAACCGCGCACGGTGTGTTTGGTCAGCTTTGGGTGCACGTTGTGGCCAGTGAAGAACAACTGAACAATATTCTGGCCGACCTGCGCCATAGCGACATTGAAGGTGAGGTGATTCAACATGCCTGAAGAACTGTTCCCCCATCTGAAATGGGATCAATTATTAGCAGCAACGCAGGAAACGCTCTACATGACCGCGCTTTCTGGCGTGGCGACCTTTGTTCTTGGGGTTGCGCTTGGCCTGGCGCTGTTTCTGACCGCGCGTGGCGGACTATTCCACAATCGTGCCGTGTATAGCGCGATTTCGCTGGTGGTGAATATCTTCCGTTCGATCCCGTTCATCATTTTGATCGTGCTGCTGATCCCGTTTACCAAAGCGATGGTTGGCACCATTCTCGGCGCTAATGCCGCCTTGCCTGCACTGATCGTAGGGGCCGCGCCGTTTTATGCGCGTCTGGTGGAAATTGCCCTGCGTGAAGTCGATAAAGGCGTTATTGAAGCGACGCGTTCAATGGGCGCGCGTCTGAGTACGCTTATTTTTCGGGTTTTACTGCCGGAATCTTCTCCTGCTCTGGTGTCCGGGATCACCGTGACGCTGATTGCGCTGGTCAGCTACAGCGCGATGGCGGGAGTCATTGGTGCCGGGGGTTTAGGGAATTTGGCCTATCTGGAAGGATTCCAGCGCAACCACAGCGACGTCACGCTGGTGGCGACGGTGACGATTCTGCTCATCGTCTTCATCATCCAGCTTTGCGGCGATGTGATCACCTCTCTGTTAGATAAACGCTAATAAAATACGGAAACCATTATCATGAAAAAATCACTGACATTACTCGCCGCAGCAACCTTAAGCGCCCTGAGCTTCACCTCCTGGGCTGATACGTTGACCGTTGGCGCATCAAACGTACCGCATGCTGAAATCCTTGAGCAGGCCAAACCGATTCTGGCAAAGCAGGGGATCGACCTGGAAATTAAACCGTTCCAGGATTACATTCTGCCGAACACCGCGCTGGCTGGCCGTGAGATTGACGCTAACTACTTCCAGCATATTCCGTATCTGAACAGCGTGATTAAAGATCATGCGGGCGATAAAACCTACGACTTCGTCAGCGCCGGAGCCATTCACATCGAGCCGATCGGCATCTATTCGAAGAAGGTGAAATCGCTTAAAGATCTGCCGGAAGGCGGCAAGGTCATCATGCGCGATGCGGTATCTGAGGAAGGCCGTATTCTGTCGATTTTCGAAAAAGAGGGTGTGATCAAGCTGAAGCCGGGGGTGGATAAAGTCACCGCGCGCATTAGCGACATCGTGGAAAACCCGAAAAAACTGAAGTTCCTGCCTAACGTGGAAGCGGCGCTGTTACCGCAGATGTACAACAACGACGAAGGCGATGCGGTGGTGATTAACGCGAACTATGCTATCGACGCGGGGCTGGATCCGGTGAAAGATCCGATTGCCGTCGAAAGCGGTGAAAATAACCCATATGCCAACATCATTACCGTACATCGTGGCGATGAGAAGAAAAAGGATATTGTGGCGCTGGTAGACGTACTGCATTCAAAAGAGATTCAGGACTGGATCCGCACGAAATACAAAGGCGCAGTGATCCCAGTAAATAACTGATCCGCTTTTTGCGTTATCCGGCCTACAACGTCCTGTAGGCCGGATAAAACGCGTTAGCGTTGCCACCCGATGCGAGAGTTACACGCGCTCGATTCTCGCTGGCAGACCCTGGCGTACCGCCGCCCCCGACACCCAGTCAAGCCAGGTATTAGCTACCTGCCGGGTAGGATCCGCAAAGCCCAGATCGTTAAGATTGATTCCCGACCTTATTTGCCTATCAAATGGCATCGGCTCGCCGTCAAGCGTATGTTGCGCCGCGCCCATTTCTTTATGTCCATAGCCATGTTCAACGGCGATAACTCCCGGCATCACGCCATGCAGCAGGCTTATTTGCGCCAGTGCCTGACCGCCAGGCGTGGTGATACGTACCGTATCGCCATGTGCTAAACCATACCGCTTACCATCCTGCGGGTTAAGCGCCACCAGATTAACCGGCTTCAGATGATGCAGGCGTGGGATCACCGCCGTGGCGCTGGACATGGTATTGGATTTAAAGGAGATCAATTTCAGCGGCCATTCTTGTTCCGGGAACAACTCTTCGACCGCACGTCCATCTGACAGGCGCGAAGGATACCAGGCTGGGCAACCGCTGTAGCGTTCTCCGGTTATCGCATGGCGGTGCGCGGCGACATTCGCATTCCAAATTTGCAGCGGTTTTTCCCACGCATTGCCGACGCGATTTTCCACCCGGCCACTGCTGGCTGGAGCGAAGCGCCCACCGCGTGAATACACAAATGCCACCCGGCTGACTTCATCGGCTTTCAGCGTTTGCGTTATCACTGGCATAATCCGTTGCACCCCGGTCAACGAAATATCTTCCGGCTGAGCCTCCGGGACCGGTGCTTTACCCATAAATGCAATATTCGCGGCGAGGCGTAAATAATAGTCTTCCGCACGATTTAACGGATACTGATTGCCTTGTGGGTCGGTAATCGCATTATCACCAAAACCAGGCAAGCCAATGCGTTTCGCTACCGCAATACAGAAAGATTCCATTGAGGCCGGTTGACCGTCAGCGGTACTGCTGGTTGCGGCTCTGACCACGGGCCAGCGAGCGGTGGTGGCTTTGCTGGCGACGCCCGCCCACGGGGCGCTGAATCCCCAACTTTCGAAGTTATGTGTATCCGGCACGATGTAATCTGCCAGCGCCGTGGTTTCGTTCATAAAGGCATCAATGGCGATAAATAGCGGCAAACGCGCAGGATCTTTAAGCTTTTCTTCCGCCACGCCGCGCAACCCTGCGATGCCGTAAAACGGGTTGGTCATGTTGGAGATCCAGGCTTTAAGCGGATAAGGGTAGCCTTCGAGTGCCGAGACAAGAAGTTCAGTAAGTTGACCTGCCACAAACGGATACCACGGGGCTTTTGCCGGGAAGGGCGATTGTCCGGCGGCTACTTTATTGCGGTACTCTTCGGAAGACTCATACGCGGTTTTACTGCGTGCGATGCTTAATCCCTTTGGTTTAATCTTCCCGGCAAAACTGTCCATGTTGTAGCGTGGTCCATCGGTGGCACCATTGAACTTGCCGCCGCCGACAAACACGCCGCCTTCAAGACTCAGGTTGCCAATCAGCGCATTAAGCATCATTACCGACCAGGCGTTATAAAATCCATTACCTGCCATCATTCCGCCGTGAGCGATCACCGCCGCTTTTCGTCCGTGGCGGGTAAACGCGTCGGCCAGGGCGCCGATGTCTGCTTCAGACACGCCGCACTGCTGGCTGTATTGCGCCAGCGAGAGTTTTTCGGCGGACTCTTTCAGGCACTGGAGGCTGCTTTTTACTGTCACCGTCTGGCCGTCTGCCAGCGTCACCTCGCGGGTGACAAACAACTGCGCGCGTGGGCAACCGCTGGCGGCGACGATTTCTCCGGCTCCGTTAATGACAACCGGTTCCTGGGCAGCATTTGCGTTCAGATGCGCGAGGGTTAAATGCTGTCCGGCAAGATTTGGGAGCTCATCGGTGATCACCAGATGCGTGGCGTTGCTCCAGCTTTTTTCTCCAGCCTGCTGCATAGCCTGCACGCCGGGAATGGCGAGGTAATCGGCGTTATAGCGCTGTTTTTCGATTATCCAGCGGATCATCCCCATCGCCAGCGCGGAGTCGCTTCCCGGGCGCACGGGCTGCCAGTGGCCGCGATCGTCAGCCAGTACCGTGGTTAATGGCAGGGCTGGCGCCACCACCACATAGCGGAAGTCGTCGCGTAAACGGGCGCTGGCGAGCTGGCGAGCCTGGCGTTTAAACGGGTTGCCGGATTGCGCTGGAGAGGTTCCCATAAACAGCGCGAACTCGACATTATCCCAGTCGGGCTTCACGTGGGCGTTTTTATCCAGATCCCCCATTAGCGCACCAGAACCGGCCCGGTAGGCCAGGCCACAGTAAGCGCCATGCGCGCCGAAGTTTTTACTGCCGAAACTGTTCAGCGCGAAGCGACGTAAAAACGTATCACGTCCTTCATCGCTGGTATTGGTGACCAGCAACTGATTGGATTTTGGCCCAAAGCCGGGATGTTTGGCATTAAGCGGCGTATGGGGATCGTGAATAGCCCGCAGGCCGTCAACATGGCCCTCACCAAACAGATCTCCGCCTTCCACCACCTCTTTGATCAACTGTTCGAAGCTGATGCGCTGCCATTTTCCCTCACCGCGTTTGCCGACGCGTTTCATCGGTTGCAGAATGCGCAGTGGGCTGTACAGACCTTCAAGTAAGGTTGCGCCACGGGCGCAGGCGGTGGAGCGCGCGTCCAGACCCGACTCACCCGCCAGTTGCGCCATTGCTGTGGCAAAGGGGACTGAGGCGTCAATAGGGTGCTCGTGAGATAACGGATGATAGGGGTTACCGGCAATGCGCAGCACCTTGCCTTGTTCACTGTCAACCCGGACCCGCACACCGCACTGTGTCCAGCAACCAAAACATTGCGTCATCGAGATCACCTGCTGTGGATTCTGCTGCCATTGCGGCTTGGCATTGGCTTCGGGGATGAGCGCATTACCAAAGATGCGATCTCGGGTAATTTTGCCGGAGGTACCGTCCAGCAAACCGTCCAGCGCGCGTTTTGCTACGTCCCGATAACTCAGACCAAACGTCACCATGCCACCTACGGCAAGACCGACTTTAAGCCACTGACGACGGGTTAAATTAGCCATGTTGCATTCTCCTTGCGATCGCGTTCAGGGCTTCACGAACAATAATAATCAGTGCTATCCACAGGCCGAAGGTGCCCACAATGGCCAGCCAGCCATCGGTGCCGCCGGGCAGGGTGTAAGGATTAAATTGGGCGTTAAATTTCGGTACGGTCTGTACCTGGATGAGTAACGTCCAGCGCATCAGCCAGCACAGCGCCATGGCGCTAAACGCCAGAAATATGCGCAGCGGCAGAGACAATGGAAAACGCTGCACCAGCCCGCAAAGGCCAAGCGAGACAAGCCATAGCGCAACCCAGCCGATGGCGTAGTGTCGTGCCGACGAGGCGACATCCAGCCACTGGCGGATTGCTGAACCGGAAAGCGTGTTGCCGCTCACCCAAAATGCCACCACGATTGCCAGCGCGCTCAAGGCGACAATTTGCCCCCACGCCAGTTTGCGGAGCAAAGATCCTTCACTTTTTGTTGCCGCGATGAGCAGGGCGAGGAACGTCTGCAGCGCGCTGAGGAACATCGCAACCGGAAAGGCATAGCTGAACCAGATGGGACGCGCCTGCACCACCGACACTTCGCGACCGGTGTAAACCAGTAATCCGATGGCGGACAAGGCGCTACCGACGGTCAACCATTTCGTTACACTGTAACTTTTGAGCGTTATATGCTTAACGTGCTGCGCCAGAAACCACAGGCCCAGGAAGCCGGTGAACAGCGGTAAAAACAGCGCGCCCCATGGCATCCAGGACCATGGCGTCGGATAAGCATAAAAATGCCAGACGCGGGCGGTTTGGTGTAAATCGGCGGTTAGCGCCAGCGGCGCGGTTATTGCACAGGTTAGGGCGATCAACAGCGTCAGGTTTTCCAGTTCAGTTGTCTCCTGTTTGCGCCAGTGCAGTACGCAGGCGAACAGCGCGGCGCAGGCGGCAATACCGATGAAAAAGAAATACTGTACAGCCCAGGGTAACCAGCTTACATGCTGCGGATGGGCCAGAACCTCTTCGATAATCAGTGAATGGTTCATTTAAACCTCCTGCCAGAGAGCGGGTTGCGCACGACCCATTAACGGGGTGACAAACGCCTCATCCAGACCCAGATAAAACACGTGTGGTGACGTTCCGCTTTCGGGTTTCAGCACCTTGATGGCCTCATGGTGTTCATGCAGCATTTGAGAAATCCGGCTGTGCGGATCTTTGATATCGCCAATGATGCGTGCGCCGCCGACGCAGGATTCCACGCAGGCCGGGAGCAGGCCCGCTTCCAGGCGGTGTACGCAAAACGTGCATTTATCGGCGGTTTGCGTTTCATGGTTGATGAATCGCGCATCGTATGGACAGGCCTGCACGCAGTAGGCGCAACCCACGCAGCGGGTGTTGTCGACGACCACGATACCGTCTTCGCGTTGGAAGGTGGCTTGCACCGGACAAACGGGCACACAAGGGGGATTATCGCAATGGTTGCACAGGCGCGGCAGCAGGACGTTGGTAACGCTTTGCTGGCCTGTCATCTGCACCTGATACTGGTTAACGAGAGTTCTGAAATCTCCCTGTGGCGTTTGGTTTTCAATGGCGCAACTGACGGTACAGGCCTGGCAGCCGATGCAGCGTCGCAGGTCAATCAGCATGGCGTAGCGATGCTCGAGTGAGCCTTCATGGCGTTCAGGCGAGAAGGGGAATTGCGCCTGGGCCAGCGGAACCAGTGAAGCCCCAGCGGTCAGGATGCCCAATTGCTGGAGAAACTGCCGTTTACTGCTGTCCATATTTTCTCCCGTCACGGTACAACAACGAAACATTGGTCACGCCGTTGATTTGTGTGTGATGAATAAAGAATCTCAATGATTTACAGTGTAAAAATCGTGATGGGGGGGACTCTATTGTGGTTAACCACATACCCGGCTTGTTGTTGATCTAAAACAACATAATTGACAGGGATAATTGATTGGGACGCAACGTAGTAAGATGTCTGACGGTGCTGGCGTCGCTGTGGATGCTAAGCGGCACGGTCGCGGCGCAGACATGGAACATTGGCGTGTTGGCAATGCGTGGGGAGATCTCCACACGCAATCACTGGCAGCCGCTGGAAACCCTGTTGAATCAGCAAATTCCCGATGAGCATTTTCATATACAACCGCTGGATCTGGGGCAGATGCAGGAGGCGGTAAATCGAGGCACGGTACAATTTGTGGTCACCAATCCGGCGCAGTTTGTACAGCTAAACAACCGCTCTGCGTTACGCTGGCTGGCGTCGTTACGTTCTACCCGAGGAGGCAAAGCCGCCAGTAACGTGATTGGCAGCGCGATTCTCGTCAGGCGCGATAGTGGGATCGCTTCCGCCCATGAACTGATCGGGAAAACGGTTGGCGCCATTGATGCTCAGGCCTTTGGCGGCTATTTGTTGGGGTATAAAGCGCTCAGCGATGCCGGTCTGCGACCTGAGCGCGATTTACGCCTGACGTTTACCGGTTTTCCCGCCGATGCCTTACTCTATTTATTACGCGAAAAAGCCGTGCAGGCGGTGATTGTACCGGTGTGCCTGCTGGAAAACATGGATGAGGAAGGGCTCATTCATAAAACGGACTTTCGGGCTGTACTCAACCATCCCACCTCGATTCCCTGTGTAACCAGTACGCCACTGTATCCTGACTGGTCGTTTGCGGCACTGCCTGCAGTAAGCGACGAGTTGGCCGATCGCGTCACGCGGGCGCTGTTCAATGCGCCGCAGAACGCAACGTTTCGCTGGGGAGCGCCTGCCTCGACTCGTGAAGTAGAAGCGTTGCTGCGCGATGTCCGCCAGCATCCGCAGCAGCGCCAGCTGTGGCTGGACGTCAAAAGTTGGTTTATCCAGCATCGACTGGCTATGGGGGCTGTGACCGTCGTGTTGCTGCTGCTTACGCTCAATTATATCTGGGTGATGCTACTGGTTCGCCGTCGCGGCAGGCTACTGGAGCGGAACAGCATTCTGCTGCGCAAACAAGAACAGGCGCTGGAAACCGCTCGCCAAATGAGCGTGCTTGGTGAGATGACTTCCGGGTTTGCCCACGAACTCAATCAGCCGCTGTCGGCTATCCGCCATTATGCGCAAGGCTGTTTGATCCGTCTGCGCGGTCAGGATAAGCAGCATCCGCTGTTGCCCGCACTGGAGCACATTGATGCTCAGGCGCAGCGGGGGGCTGACACATTGCACAATCTGCGCCAGTGGGTCAGCCAGGCGCAGGGTAATCCGGTGATGACCGATGACTGGCAAGCCGTCAACGTGAATGATGCTATTCATCACGTCTGGCAATTATTGCGCATGCCTCAGCAATTCCCGGCGGTAGCGCTGCAACCTCAGCTAAATAAGACGTTAACGCTGACTCTGCCAAGCGTTCTGCTTGAGCAGGTGCTGGCCAATCTGGTGCTCAATGCGGCCCAGGCCGGGGCAACCACGGTATGGTTTAGCGCCCAGCCTGAGGAGAGTGGTGTGCGTATTCAGGTGCAGGATAACGCCGGCGGTATTGATGAGGCACAGTTGTACCAGGCTTTTCAGCCGTTTATGACCACCCGTAAAGAAGGTATGGGGCTGGGATTAGCCATTTGTCAGCGACTGGTGCGCTACGCAAACGGAGAGATTGAGATCAAAAATCATCAGGCTCCGGATGGCAAGGCGGGCGTGGTAGTGACATTACATTTTAAACAAAACCGGGAGGGAGGCCGTAGTGGCAATAATTCACCTACTGGATGACGACATTGCCGTCACCCAGGCCTGTGCGTTCTTACTGGAAAGCCTCGGATACGAGGTATGTTGCTGGGATCAAGGCGAAACATTCCTCGCGGAGGCAAACCTACGCCAGGTGGGCGTACTGTTGCTGGATATGCGTATGCCGGTAATGGATGGGCATGCTGTACATGAAGCGATGCGTCGACGAGAAAGTACGCTGGCGGTGGTATTTCTCACCGGGCATGGCGATGTGCCGATGGCGGTTGAGCAAATGAAGCGTGGCGCGGTCGATTTTTTGCAAAAGCCGGTGTCCGCCGGGCCTTTGCAGACTGCGTTAGAGCATGCTTTGCTGGTTTCTCACGCCGCCTTCTCGCGACAAGAGATCGTGGCCTGCTATCAGATGCTCACCCCAAAGGAACGAGAGTTGGCGCAACTGGTAGCAAAAGGGTTAATGAATCGGGAAATTGCTGACGCCATGAATATTGCCGTGCGTACGGTTGAAGTTCATCGCGCACGGGTGATGGAAAAAATGCAGGCGCGGAGCCTTGCTGAGCTGGTTAATCGACTGCAGCGGATCCAGTAAATTTATGACATTTGTTTGATTTTCATTGAATTTTGTCTAATTAGCCAGAGTGATATATGCTGTTGGTTTGAGTTAATGACGAGCGGGCAAATATGGGAAATCAGACTAAAGACGACGAGTTGTACCGTGAAATGTGCAGAGTAGTCGGTAAAGTAGTGCTGGAAATGCGCGATCTGGGACAAGAGCCAAAGCATATCGTCATTGCGGGTGTGCTGAGAACCACCCTCGCCAACCAGCGTGTAAAGCGCAGTGAGCTAGAAAAACAAGCCATTGAGACCGTTATTAAAGCATTGGCCGGATAATCCATCAAAAGAGGAGGGTAGTCTCTTGCGCTATCCTCTTATTCTCGTCAGGTTAATCTATCAATATATATAATTTAGGACCGCAATTAGAGGAATACATCTCGTTGTATATTAAGTTTTATATCGATTGATATATAAAAATATATATGAGAGTGGAGTCACAAATATTTGCAAGGCATATGAAATATTATTTCAACTTATCTTAATGATAATAAATCTCAATCCGCATTAATTATTTCCCTTCCGTTTTTTAATTGATGACGATCAAAACGACGAGCGCCGAATAACCACATTATCTTTGTGCCTAACCCTAAAGGATTAGATTCATTTAGTTTAACCACCGTCATTTATACGATCAGGTTAGGGCAAATATTCACGTGTTGTTGGCAACATTAATGGCCGAATTGGCCGATCTGCGCGCAAAAATTAGCCTGGATGTGTTGCTGCTACTGCGTTTGCGAAGAGGATGCGAAATAAATGAACCAGGTTGATCGTCCATTTTTAGATTGTGGTTTAACGCGGCTTGAATTTCTACGTATATCCGGAAAGGGTCTGGCAGGACTGACCATTGCGCCCGCGTTGTTATCACTTTTTGGCTGTAAGCAGGAAGATATTGACAGCGGTACCGTTGGGCTAATCAATACGCCGAAAGGGGTGCTGGTAACGCAGCGAGCACGCTGCACGGGTTGCCATCGCTGCGAGATTTCCTGTACCAATTATAACGATGGGGCCGTTGGCACCTTCTTTTCCCGCATCAAAATTCATCGTAATTACTTCTTTGGCGATGATGGCGTCGGGTCCGGTGGCGGACTGTATGGTGATTTAAACTATACCGCGGATACCTGCCGCCAATGCAAAGATCCGCAATGCATGAAGGTCTGCCCAATTGGCGCTATTACCTGGAAGAAGGAAGACGGCTGTATTGCTGTAGACCACAAACGTTGCATTGGCTGTAGCGCTTGTACCACAGCCTGTCCGTGGATGATGGCGACCGTCAACACGGAAACGAAAAAATCCTCAAAATGTGTGTTATGCGGGGAATGCGCCAATGCGTGTCCGACTGGGGCATTAAAAATTATCGAGTGGAAAGATATTACCGTTTGATAGAGGGCAGGCATGCCTGATACGCGTCATTAATTGCCAAAAATAGCGCAGTTTTGAATAAAAAATCTGCCTGACGGGTATATCTATTAAACCTTCTTGCAAAGGAAAACATGATGGCTAATGGTTGGACAGGTAATATTTTACGGGTCAATCTCACCACGGGTAATATCACCCATGAAGATTCCAGTAAATTTAAGAAATTTGTCGGTGGGATGGGCTTTGGGTATAAAATTATGTACGACGAAGTCCCGCCAGGCACCATGCCTTTTGATGAAGGGAATAAACTGGTTTTTGCCACCGGGCCATTAACGGGCTCGGGCGCACCCTGTAGCTCCCGCGTCAATATCACCTCCTTGTCAACATTTACCAAAGGTAATCTGGTCGTAGATGCCCACATGGGCGGTTTCTTCGCCGCACAGATGAAATTTGCCGGTTACGACGCCATTATTATCGAAGGTAAGTCCGCATCGCCTGTCTGGATCAACATTAAAGACGATAAGGTCAGCATCGAAAAAGCCGATTTCCTGTGGGGCAAGGGCACGCGCGCCACAACCGAAGAGATTTGCCGCATTACCAGCCCTGAGACTTGCGTCGCCGCGATTGGCCAGGCGGGGGAAAATCTGGTACCGCTCTCCTGCATGATCAACAGCCGCAACCACAGCGGCGGCGCTGGCACTGGCGCGGTGATGGGCTCGAAAAATCTGAAAGCTATTGCGGTAGAAGGGACCAAAGGGGTCAACATTGCCGACCGCAAAGAGATGAAGCGGCTCAATGACTATATGATGACCGAGCTTATCGGTGCCAACAACAACCACGTTGTGCCGAGCACGCCGCAGGCCTGGGCAGAATACTCTTCGCCAAACTCGCGCTGGACGGCCCGCAAGGGACTGTTCTGGGGAGCCGCAGAAGGCGGGCCAATCGAAACGGGTGAAATCCCGCCGGGCAACCAGAATACCGTCGGTTTCCGTACCTATAAATCCGTGTTCGATCTGGGGCCAGCCGCAGAGAAATATACGGTCAAAATGAGCGGCTGCCATTCATGCCCGATTCGTTGTATGTCACAGCTCAATGTCCCACGGGTGAAAGATTTTGGCGTACCGAGTACCGGTGGCAACACCTGCGTGGCGAACTTTGTGCACACCACCATTTTCCCCAATGGCCCGAAAGATTTCGACGATAAAGACGATGGGCGGGTGGTGGGAAACCTGATTGGTCTGAACCTGTTCGACGATTATGGCATCTGGTGTAACTACGGGCAGTTGCACCGTGATTTTACTTATTGCTATTCGAAAGGCGTTTTTAAGCGCGTACTGCCAGCGGAAGAGTATGCGGAGATCCGCTGGGATCAACTGGAAGCGGGCGATCCTAATTTTATTAAGGATTTTTACTATCGGCTGGCGCATCGCGTGGGGGAACTCAGCCACCTTGCGGACGGTTCATATGCCATTGCTGAACGTTGGGATTTGGGTGAAGAGTATTGGGGTTATGCCAAAAATAAACTGTGGTCGCCGTTTGGTTTTCCTGTCCACCACGCTAACGAGGCTTCAGCGCAGGTGGGGGCGATCACCAACTGTATGTTTAACCGTGACTGCATGACGCATACCCATATTAACTTTATCGGTTCCGGTTTGCCGTTGAAACTACAGCGCGAAGTGGCGGGTGAACTGTTTGGTTCGCAGGATGCTTACGACGAAACTAAAAACTACACCCCGATCAATGCCGCGAAGATCAAATATGCCAAATGGACGCTGCTGAAAGTCTGTTTGCATAACGCGGTCACGCTATGCAACTGGGTCTGGCCGATGACGGTTTCGCCGCTCAAGAGCCGTAATTATCGCGGAGATCTGGATCTGGAAGCGAAATTCTTCCAGGCGGTTACCGGCGATGAAACCACGCAGGCGAGTCTTGACCTGGCCGCTGAACGTATCTTTACCCTGCATCGCGCCTATACGGTCAAACTGATGCAAACCAAAGATATGCGCAATGAGCACGATCTCATCTGTTCCTGGGTGTTTGATAAAGATCCGAAGATCCCGGTCTTCACCGAGGGGACTGACAAGATGGACCGGGAGGATATGCGTCTGTCACTGACGATGTTCTATCAGGAAATGGGCTGGGATCCTGAGCTGGGCTGCCCTACGCGCGAAACGCTGAATCGACTCGGACTTGAGGATGTGGCTGCCGATCTGGCGGCACAAGATCTGTTGCCAGCGTAAGGAACGTGAGATGACTAACGTGAGCTACGTTCAGGCACCCATTGAGGCGTTTCCTGACGAGGTGGATAGCCAAAAGAGACACTGGCTGCAGGCGCTACAGCCGCCTGCCGAACAGGTGAACGCGCCGCAGGTGCAGGAACCAGCCAGCCCGGAGTCGATAGTGGCGGAGTTTATCCGCCAGCATTCGGCCTCGGGCCAATTGGTGGCACGCAGTGTTTTCCTGCAGCCACCGTATTCGGTTCCTGAGACTGACCTTACCGTGCTGCTGGATACCCTGTGTCAGGGCGCGAATGGGGCGGATATTACCTGTGTGCACGGCGCTGAAGAGGCATATTTCTTTTCAACGCAGACCATGACGGCAAACTACGCCAGCATGTGTGTGCAGGTGGTGGAAAACGATATCTGTCGCGCGATAGCCGAGGCGGTGCGCTTCGACTGTCAAACGTATCCACGGCCCTACAAGGTCGCCATGTTGACACAACCGCCTTATAGCTTTGGAGCTCAGCAGGTTGCAGCGGCGATCTCGGCAATGGAAACGCACCCGGATTACGCAGATATACGCACTGTGGAATCGTCAAATGCGGAACCTTATTTGTTCAGCGAACGTTTTATGAGTTATGGCAAAGCGTACGGCCTGTGCGAATGGTTTGAGGTTGAGCAGTATCAGAACCCCTGAATTCTTCAGGTTGATGTCATGGAATGTGTGGACGACCACTGTCACAGCATTAGAGGATAACCCGATGTCCTTCACCCGACGTAAATTTGTCATTGGCATGGGGACGGTGATTTTTTTTACCGGCCCAGGTCAAAGTTTGTTAGCAAGCCCCAGGAGCACTAAAGGCGTTCGTTATGTCATGATCCACGACGAATCTCTGTGTAACGGCTGTAACATTTGTGCCCGCGCATGCAGGAAAACCAATCATGTTCCTGACCAGGGAAGCCGTTTGTCGATAGCGCATATTCCGGTTTCGGATAACGACAACGAAACGCTGTATCACTATTTTCGTCAGTCCTGTCAGCATTGTGACGATGCGCCCTGTATTGAGGTCTGTCCGACCGGCGCCTCCTGGCGAGATGAGAACGGCATTGTGCGGGTAGATACGTCTTCGTGTATCGGCTGCAGTTACTGCATAGGCGCGTGCCCTTATCAGGTACGCTATCTCAATCCGCGCACCAAAGTGGCTGATAAATGCGACTTTTGCGCTGAATCACGTCTGGCGAAAGGTTTCCCTCCGATCTGTGTTAACGCCTGCCCGGAACACGCGCTGATTTTTGGTCGTGAAGATAGCCCGGAGATTCAGACCTGGCTGCGGGAAAACAAGTATTACGAGTATCAACTTGCAGGCGCCGGGAAACCCCATCTGTATCGTCGGTTCGGTCAACATTTGATTAAAAAGGAAAATGTATGAACGCGTCGCAGAATGCCGAACAGTTTCACGCTCAGCTTGCGCAATATGTCCCTATGTTTTCACCTGACTACTGGCCTGTGTGGTTGGTCATCGCCGGATTAATGCTGGTGGGAATGTGGCTGGTGCTGGCGCTACACGCCATGCTGCGCTTTCGTGCCGCGCATAAAGCGTCGGCAGGGCACGGTGAGAAGGTCTACTTATACTCGAAGGCCGTTCGTTTGTGGCACTGGTCGAATGCGTTGCTGTTTCTGCTTCTTCTGGTGAGTGGACTCGTCAATCACTTCTCGGCCGTCAGCGCGTCGGTGATGAAAAGCCTGCTTACCGTACACGAGGTCTGTGGCTTTTTGCTGCTCGCCTGTTGGATTGGTTTTGTCCTGATCAACCTGATTGGCGGCAACGGACATCACTATATTATTCAGCGCCAGGGTTGGATCGGACGAGCGCAAAGACAAACGCGTTTTTACCTGTTTGGCATTATGCAGGGAGAGTCACATCCATTCCCGGCATCGCCACGTTCGAAATTCAATCCGCTACAGCAGGCGGCCTATGTTGGCGTGATGTATGGTTTGCTGCCGCTGTTATTGATATCGGGTCTGTTATCGCTCTATCCGGCGGTTGTCGGCGATCTGTTCCCCGGCGTGCGTTACTGGTTGTTACAGGCGCACTTTGCGCTGGCAATAGTCAGTCTGTTTTTCATTTTTGGGCATCTGTATCTTTGCACCACGGGACGCACGCCGGGCGAAACCTTCAAGTGTATGGTGGATGGCTATCACCGGCATTAAGCGATGATGATTACGCGTAATGACTTACGGGCCTGGCGCGTTGGGCCCGTAATGTATCGCTGGTTTCTACGTACTTTTCCCGCCGGGGGAAGTTATGCCGATGTACATCGTGCGCTCCAGCGGGAAGGGTATATCGACTGGGCAAATAGTCTGGTGGAATATGGCTGGTCAAAATGGCGGGAAGAAGAGAGTTTTGTCCGGCAGGATATTCGCGCGATGGGAAATATTTCCCGCGTGCAAACGGTGGGTGAAACAGGTAGGCCGCTGGCGAGTGCGGAAGATAATGCCAGCTTTGGTTGTGCGGATGACAACGTTAAAATCGCCAGCGCCGGCTATGCCGCACAGATTGCCAGTGCAGGTTACAGCGTACGTATAGGTAGCGTAGGCTATAACGCGCATATCGGCAGCTCGGGCGATCGCGGGCGAATTGCGGTCGCGGGAAATTCAGCCCGTATCAGTAGCGTGGGCGACGGTACACGTATCGCCAGTACCGGCATGCGTGTTCGCATCAGTGCACTGGGTGACAGAAATCGTATTGCCAGCAGCGGTGATTTAACCCAGCTAGCCTGTTTCGGCGTGGAATCGAAAATCGCCAATTGCGCAGACAATATCCATATTATTGCCAGCGGAGAGAACGCGGTTGTTGCCAGTACCGGTACTGTCGATTCGATTATACTCGGTCCTGGCGGATGCGCGGCGCTGGCCTATCATGATGGCGAAAGAATGCGTTTTGCGCTTGCCGTTGAAGGTGAAAATAATATTCGGGCTGGCGTGAAATATCGGCTCAACGAAGACCACCAGTTCGTGGAATGTTGAGCCTTGAGGTCATTTTAGCGCGAACCGTCGCTGGGTGATTTTTTCCAGGCTAAAGCACAGCAGGTAATAGACCAGTCCGGTAAAGATAAAAATGGCCGCCGGATAGATTTGCACCCGGCTATTAACCTGACCGGCAACGGTCGTGAGTTCTGGCACATTGACGATAAACGCCAGCGACGTGTCCTTCAGTAGTCCAATAAAAATCCCGGTCAGTGACGGCATTATGTTGCGCAGTACTTGCGGCAATAAAATAAGCCACAGGGCCTGGTACGGGCGAAAACCCTGCGCCACTGCCGCTTCATATTGCCCGCCAGGTAACGCGCTAATTCCCGCATACACCGAGTGCATCACCGAGGCGGCGGTGAACCATGCCAGCGCCAACGTCACAGTAACAGCGCCGGGCAGATCGCTTCCAGTCAGCATGGGGAGCAAATACCACATCCAGAAAATCACAAAGATTAACGGAATGCCGCGAATAAACTCGGCCCAGATAAACAGTCCTTTGCGAACCGCGCCCGGAAAACGCCAGGCGCAGCAGGCAAGAACTATCCCACCGGGCAGTGCCAATAATGCCGCGCCGATGGCCATCAGCAAAGTGAGCAGCACGCCGCCGGGTTGGCCTTCGGCCACACGTCCCCACAGGAGATAGTCAAGATTGTCGGTAATGACCGAAATATTAGCGATCATGTAGGATGCTCCTGAAACTGAATGGACGCGTTCTTACCCTGAACGGTTTACCTGACGCAGATTTCGGACCAAGACGCGTAAGCAGCATGCCCAGCACGATGCCGAAAAACAGATAGAGGGCTGTTCCAACGGCAAAGGCTTCCAGTGCATGCGCGTTATAGCTCTCAATTTGCCGTACCTGATAGGTCAACTCTGCAAATCCAATACCGCTGGCAAGTGAGGAGAGCTTCATCAGGTTGAGATATTGACCAACGATCGGCTGCCAGGCGTTCGCCAGTCCCTGAGGAAGCAGAATGTGACGAAAAGCCGCCCAGGCAGAAAAGCCCTGAGCAATGGCCGCCTCGCGTTGCCCGGCAGAAACCGCCTGCAAACCAGAGGCAATCTCCTCGACCAAAAAGGCTGAAGTAAAAACACCCAGCCCCCAAGCAGAACAGAGAAACTCCGGCGTTAACCACCAGACATCACCCGGCAGAACAGACCACGGGTGTTCAGCATTAATAAAGGTAATCACGTCACGGGGTAGCCAATTCCATGCAGCGAAATACCAGAACATCAGTTGCACCAGTAAAGGCGTATTGCGAAAAGCGGAGACCCACACGCCGACCACCGCGGTGGCAACGCGATTGCCCGTCAAGCGCAAGCCGAGTAGTAAGAGAGCAAAGAGAGTGGCGACCGCGACGCCTGCCAGCGTCACCCATAGCGTGGTGAGAAAACCGGAAATTATCCATTGTAGAGGTTGCCCGCTCAGCACCCCCTGCCAGTCCATTAGAAGCATTATTACGGTAACTCCTGGTGTAACGGGTCGAGCACTTTTTTCAGGAAACGCTGGGTTCTGGGATGTTGCGGGCGGGTGAAGAAATCCTCCGGTGAGGCGACTTCAAGTATATCGCCGCCATCAATGAATATCACACGATCGGCAATCTCGCGGGCGAAGTGCATTTCATGAGTCACGACGATCATTGTGATACCGCTGTGAGCCAGATTTTTCATCACTTGTAACACCTCGCCGATCATTTCTGGATCCAGCGCGGAGGTAGGTTCATCAAACAAAATGATTTGTGGCGATGAGGCCAGCGCGCGGGCAATGGCAACGCGCTGTTGCTGCCCGCCGGATAACTGAGCAGCATAGGCATCGGCTTTCTCGAGCAGTCCCACTTGATCCAGTAATTCGAGTGCCCGGCCTTTCGCCTCAGCCTTATTCCAGCCGTGAACATATTCCAGTGCCAGCGCAATGTTTTGCAGCGCTGTCAGATGCGAATAGAGATTGAATTGCTGAAATACAAAACCGATACGGCTGCGTAACTGGCGTAATGCCGCCCCGCGCAACTGGCTAATCGGTTTACCATCAATGAAAATTTCGCCACCGCTGAGCGACTCAAGCTGGTTGATAAGACGTATAAGAGTGGATTTTCCAGAGCCAGAGGGACCCAAAATGGTCACCACTTCACCAGGTTCAACTGCCAGGCTGACACCGTTAAGTACGGTATGAGCGTCATACTGTTTAATCACATTGTGCAGTTCGACGCTTGCCTGACCCAATTGGGTAAAGTCCGCAGCCGAAGCTGCGGAACGATGAAAAAGGGCTGAGAGCATATTACTTAGCTTCTATTTTAAAGGCGCGGGGCTGCGGGTTTTTGGTTTCAGGACCGAACCACACATCATAAATTTTTGCAGCCTGACCGGTAGACTCCAGCTTCAAGAGTTCATCGTTGACGGCTTTTAACAGAGCGGGTTCGCCTTTTTTTACCCCCACGCCGATCTCTTCTTTACTCAGCAGGTCCGGCAAAATTTTGAAATCTGCTTTATCCGGCGCACCGCTTAATAAGCCCGCCAGAATGGTACTGTCCTGGGTGATGGCCTGCACATTACCGTTGCGTAATGCGGTTAATGCCAGGGGGATATCGTCATAGGCTAGTACGCGTGACTGCGGGAAGCGCTGATGTAACGCCTGCTCACCGGTAGTCCCTTTTACCGCGCCGATTCGCGCTTTGCTGTATTCATCGAGCTTGTCCGGAGATTTTGCCGGCACAAGGAACTGCTGGCCGGTGACAAAATAGGGCACTGAGAAATCGATCACCTGTGCGCGCTCAGGTGTGATCGTGATATCCGCTACGATTAAATCGGCTTTACCGGATTGTAATAACGGAATACGGTTGGCCGGGTTGGTGGCTACCAGCTCCAGTTTTACCCCCAGTGATTTTGCCAGCGCTTCGGCAAAATCGACGTCGTAGCCGACAATCTTATGCGTTTTTGCATCAACTGAACCGAACGGCGGATTGGCGTCGAATGTCGCCACTTTTACTACGCCTGCGGCTTTGATATCGGCCAATTGGTCGGCCTGAGCTTGCGAAACGCTCATGCCAGAGGCCAGCAGCACGCTGAGTGCCAGAAGTGTTTTTTTAGCGCTGTGAATTTTCGTTGCCATCATTGTATGAAATCCCTGTAGTTTTTGGTTTGCGCTTTTTACGCTCCCATAACTTACGATTCAGACAAAATAAGAAAAAATTCTTATCTATATACAAAATGTTATTAGTGAAAGGAGGGAGCTGGAGTGATGTCTGCAAACGTTCAGAAACGCTACGTGATTACCCTTATGACCTGTACCATACGTCAATAAAGTTCATGGCTGGGGACAAGCATGCTGCGTGATAATTTTAACGACCTTTATTATCTTATTATCGTCGCCCGCGAGCGGAGTTTTACGCGGGCTGCGGCAAAGCTTGGGGTCTCGCAATCAGCGTTAAGCCACGCGATACGTGGACTCGAAGAGCGGCTGGATGTACGACTCCTAACCCGCACCACGCGCAGCGTTGCGCCGACTGAAGCCGGAGAACGGCTCATCAACAGTATCAGTCCGCGTTTTGATGATATTGAAACGGAACTGCTGGCATTAACCGACATCCGTCAGCGGGTGGCGGGTAACATTCGCCTAACCTTGGGTGAACATGCGTTGCAATCGACCGTCTGGCCCGCGCTGGCGCCATTTTTGCAGGCTTATCCTGATGTGAAGGTGGAAATGACCATCGACAACAGCCTGACGGACATTGTGGCTGGCCGCTATGACGCGGGTATTCGTCTCGGCGAGCAGGTGGCAAAAGATATGGTTGCCGTCAGGATTGGTCCGGACTGGCGCATGGTGGTGGTCGGTTCACCCGATTATTTTGCCCGCCATGGTAAACCACTTACCCCACACGATCTGCAAAGCCATAACTGCATCAACATGCGTATGCCGACGTTGGGCGGGCTGTATGCCTGGGAATTTAGCAAGGGCGGACAAGCATTGCGCGTGCGGGTTGAAGGGCAGCTTATTTTTAACAATCTGCCCCCGCGAATTAGCGCAGCGATTGCCGGGATGGGACTGGCGTTTGTGCCGGAAGATACTGTCGAACAGGCGGTGACTGATGGTGCGCTGGAAAAAGTGCTGGAGGACTGGTGCGAACCTTTCCAGGGCTATTATATGTACTACCCCAGCCGCAGGCAGCACACCGCCGCCTTTGCCCAATTGATTGCGGCTTTACGGTATACAAGCTGAAGTGGGAAGGGTTCACAGGCGATAAAAAACCGGCATTGCGCCGGTTTGGAAATCAGATTTTGCAGGCGTCGCCGCAGTCATTATCAGCAATAATTTCCTGCGCTTTCTTATCTGCATCTTCCAGACGTTCAGCATTACGCTCTTGCGCTTCTTCCAGTCCATCAAAGACCAGATTATCGAGATCAATTTCCATCATTCACCTGCTCAGGTTCAGCGTTTAACATCACACTATTATATTGCAAAAATGTTGCTTAACAGCAGCGATTATTGCTACTTAGCCTCGAACTTAAATCAGGTGCGCATATTTTTCCGGCAGCGTGGCCCACAGATGACGGTTTGCCGCGCTGAGAATAATATCGCGCATACATTCCCGCGCCGTAACACCTTGACGCAGCCGTATGGCTTCCAGTAGCAGACGATGCTGCTCTACAGCATGCTCTGTTTCCCGTACTGATGACTCCTGTGTCTGTTTAAACGACAACATCATGGCCGCTGAAAGGGCGTTGCCAATTGACATTAAAAATGGGTTATGACAGGACTTTAGCAGAGCGGTGTGAAAGGCTAAATCCCCTTCCTCAAAGAGTGCGACCTGATCCTGCTGTTGTCCGCGCGACATCAGCGTCCAGGCATCTTCAATGGCGGCCAAATCGCGGGCTGTCGCGTTCGCGGCAGCCAGTACGGCAGCGTTAGGCTCAAACATCAGACGCGTCACCACCAGTTGCTCCGCCACATCGGGTGAGATCCCCACTTCTTCCATCCAGCCCAGCACATCCGTATCCAAAAAACTCCAGAGTTCGCGCGGATTGACCGTACTGCGCCGTTTAGCCTGGATGGATAGCAAACCTTTTGCCGACAGGACATGCAGCGCGTTTCGCACGGACGTACGTGATGCGGAATATTGCGCGGCAAGCTCATTTTCACCGGGGAGCATATCCCCATCACTCAGTGTTCCGCGGATGATTTTCATCGCCAGATCGCGGGTGATCGTTTCAGAGATAGTGGCCAGAGAAGTGGTCATAGTTTGCCTTGAAAATTTGGGAGTTACCCATTGTAAGCATAAAACGCAACGTTATACATACAAGGTGTCACTTCTTGTCGCTTCAGATGAGAGGTGGCACGTTTTATTCCACTTCACGATCGCGCTCACAGATCCTCTATGCAAAATTCACTACATTCTTGTCATACAAGATTTGATTATTGAGGTTACAAGATGAAAGGGGAATGGATCGCAATCGACTGGGGAACCTCGAATTTCCGCGCTTGGTTATTGGCTGGAAATGATGTGCTGGATAAACGCAGCGCCAACTCCGGACTTCTCCATGTCGAGCCGGGGCGGTTTGATGTGACGTTAAAAACGCTACTTGGCGAGTGGGTTGCGGATAGGACGCCGATGATTGTGATGGCCGGGATGGTGGGGTCGCAGCAGGGCTGGTATGAGGTTGACTATTGTCCGTTACCAGCCAGTGCCGACAGTCTGCTTGCGCACCGCAAAAAGTTAACTACTTCGTGGGGCAGTGAAGCCTGGATTGTTCCTGGTTTATGTAAATCACCCAGTGGTGATTTACCGGATGTGATGCGCGGCGAAGAGATTCAGCTACTGGGACTGTCTTTACTGGAGGGAATCGATAATTTCCAGGCGATCCTTCCGGGTACACACAGCAAACACGTCCGAATGAATCAGGGGCAACTTGTTGATTTTTCAACATATATGACCGGTGAACTTTTCCATGTACTCATCACACATTCTTTGCTGGGACGTGCGCTTCCTGACGCAGTCGTTGATGACAACGCATTTCTGCGTGGCGTCGCGGTATCACGACGCCACGCTGCGCTAAGCCAACTTCTCTTCTCCGCCCGAACGCTACGCCTTTCGGGAGAAATATCTGCTGAATCAGTAGGGGATTACCTCTCCGGCTTATTGATCGGGTTGGAGTTTACCACTGACAACACCGGTCCTGTTTGGCTGGTGGGCAGCGCGGCCTTAACGCGCCGCTATCAACTGGCTGCCGAAGCATTCGGCATTCAGACATGCTGCATCGATGGCGATCGTTGTTTTATTGCCGGTATGCAGTCCCTTCAACAACGGCTAACTGAGAAACAAAATGGACAGTTTTGACTTTGCCTCCTTATGGCAGAAAACGCCGCTTCCGATGATCGCGATTTTACGCGGTCTGACGCCAGAGGAAGCGCCGGAAATTGGCGATGTATTGCTGGAGGCGGGCTTTACGTGGCTTGAGGTACCGCTAAATTCTCCGCGTGCGCTCGATTCTATTACGCTGCTACGTGAACGCGTCGGCGAGCGTGCTATCGTCGGGGCGGGTACGGTACTGACGGCGGAGCAGGTTGATAGCGTCGTCGATGCGGGCGGACAGGTAATTATATCGCCTAATATGAATCCCTCGGTAATTTACCGCAGCAGAGAACGAGGGGCTATCAGCTTGCCCGGTGTCGTCACGCCAAGTGAAGCGTTTACGGCCCTGGACGCAGGTGCCAGCGGTTTGAAGTTTTATCCTGCGGAAATGATCTCCCCAGATATCCTGCGGGCTATGTGCGTGGTATTACCACCTCACGTCGTTTGTATGCCGGTAGGCGGTATTACTGCCGAATCGCAGCAGTTGCAAAGCTGGTGCAGGGCGGGAGCGAAAGGTTTTGGCTGCGGCGGTGGTTTATATCGTGCAGGCGCAGATAGCAAACAGGTTCGGCATAACGCGTTGGCCTATGCTCAGGCATGGCAACAGGTAATCGCAGAGCGTAGCCAATAACAACTCAAGAGGCTGAAAGATGAATACGCGTACCCTCGATTCTGAAAACAAAAATGCGGTTTATCGTAAAGTTACCCGACGACTGATCCCGTTTTTAATCCTGTGTTATTTCTTCGCCTACCTCGATCGTGTGAACGTGGGTTTCGCCAAACTCCATATGCAGGATGCGCTAAATCTTAGCGATACGGTTTACGGAATTGGCGCGGGTATCTTTTTTATCGGTTACTTTATTTTTGAAGTACCGAGCAACTTGCTAATGCAGCGCTTTGGTCCCCGTTTCTGGATTGCGCGCATCATGGCCAGTTGGGCAGTGTTGTCTGCATTGACGATGTTTGTTACCACGCCAACCCAGTTTTACGTTGTGCGTTTTTTACTGGGCGTAGCAGAGGCCGGCTTCTTTCCGGGGATCGTTTACTATTTAACTTTATGGTTTCCTTCATGGCGTTCGGCGCGCACGCTGGGACTGTTTATTCTGGTGACGCCGTTATCCACCATTATCGGCAGCCCGCTCTCGGGGCTGATCCTGAAAATGTTTGAAGGCGTAGGTCATCTGCATAACTGGCAGTGGTTGTTCCTGGTAGAGGCAATTCCTTCATTCCTGTTGGCCTTTGTCGTGCTGCGTTATCTCGATAATGACGTGAAATCGGCGCAGTGGTTATCGAATGATGAGAAAGCATTAATCGAGCAGGATCTGCAAAAAGACCAGCTTGATAAAGTCGCTGCCAATGCGGGAATGCCGCAACATAGTTTGTCCGCGATGTTCCGTAATCGCTTCGTCTGGCTATTGGCGCTGATTTTCTTCAGCTTCAACATCGGGTATTACGGCATTAACTTCTGGCTTCCATCGATTATCAAAAGCTCTGGCGTACAGGATGATTTTGCCATTGGCCTACTGGCAGCTGTGCCTTATATCTTCGGTGCGGCCTGCATGTTGTGGAACAGTCGCCACTCAGATCTGAAACAGGAACGTCGCTGGCATATTGCGATTCCGGCAATAGTCGGCGCAATTGGCCTGACGTTCAGCGCGCTGAATGAAGGCTCAACGTTCTGGATGATGGCATGGATTTGCGTTGCTATGTCCGGCACGTTATCGCTGATTCCCACCTATATCAGCCTGCCGGGGACATTACTTTCTGGTACGGCGGCGGCGGCAGGTATCGCGTTAGTGAACTCAATCGGTAATCTGGCCGGGTTCTTTGGTCCAACCGTTCTTGGCTGGTTGAAAGACACCACCGGCAGCACCAGCAGCGGGCTATATATTCTGGCGGGATTTCTGGTGCTCTGCGCTCCGCTTATTTTCCTTATCCCGGCACGATTGATTAACCCTCGCGATCGCCAGGCAACGAAACCGACAGAAAACAATGTATTAACGAAAAGAGGTCATATATGAGCAGTTGTGGCAGCGGATGCGCAGGTTGCGGTGGCGAACACTTCAATCCGATCCTCAGTGGTGATGACGGTGCATTAAAGCGCGCCCTGTATAAATCGATGGGGCATACGGACGCGCAGCTCCGCCGTCCAGTAATTGCTGTAGTTAATAGTTATACCAATGCGACGGCAGGGCACGCCAATCTGAATGAACTGACCTCACATGTGCTAAAAGGCATTGATGAAGCGGGAGGAGTGGGAATGGTGTTTGGCACCATCGCCCCTTGTGACGGCATCGCCGAAGGGCATCTGGGTATGCGCTATATTCTGGCGGCACGCGAAATCATCGCTAGCTCAATCGAAGTCATGATGCGCGCCCACCGCTTCGATGGCATGGTGTTGCTGGGATCGTGCGACAAAATCGTCCCTGCCATGCTGATGGCGGCTGCACGTCTCGATATTCCTGCCATTCTGGTGAACGGCGGGCCAATGTATCCCGCGGAATACAAAGGTAAGCACTGGGACGGCAATATCGTCACCGAGGCGATTGGCTGGAAACGTCGTGGCGAAATTGATGAAGCTGAGTTCCGGCATATAGAAGATATTGCCGAACCGGGGCATGGTTCCTGCACCATGTACGGTACTGCCAATACGATGTGCTGTATTGCGGAAGTACTGGGTATGAGCCTGCCAGGTAGTAGCATGCTGCCCGCGATTTCACGCGAACGCCGTGATTGTGCTTATGCGACCGGGATGACGGCGGTGGATCTGGTAAAACGTGGAGTGAACGCGCGGCAGATTATTACACGCGAATCAATCCACAATGCGATGGCCTATCTGCTGGCGACGGGAGGTTCCACTAACGCCATTCTGCATTTGCAGGCCATTTACTATGAAGCTGAACTGGGGCATCTGCCGCTGTCTGAATTTGATGCGCTGAGCCATCAGGTACCACTGGTTGCTTCGCTCTATCCGGCATCGGAATACGACATGATCGATTTTTGGGAGGCCGGCGGCGTTGCGGCGGTGGAAAAAGAGATCGCCAATTTACTGGATCTCAACTGCCTGACGGTCAACGGCCAGAAAAAAGGGGAATGGTTGATGGATGTTCCCTCCACCCGACGCCCGGACGTTATCCATACGCTGGCGATTCCGGTACGCAATGAGTCGGGGGTTGCTGTGCTACATGGCAACTTGTCACCGATGGGATGCGTAGTGAAGCCCGCTGCGGTCCCGGACCATTTGATGGTCTTTACCGGTCCTGCGGTGGTATTTAACAGCGAAGATGAGGCCGTAGAGTCAATTCTCTCCGGCGATATTCAGCCCGGTAGTGTATTGGTTCTGCGCTATGAAGGGCCAAAGGGTGGACCGGGTATGCCGGAGATGTATAAGCCAATGAAATTCCTCGAAGGCATGAACCTCTCGGACTTCTGTGCGCTGATCACTGATGGGCGTTTTTCCGGTTCAAACCGCGGCCTGTTTGTTGGGCATATCTCGCCAGAAGCCAGCGATGGCGGCGTGCTGGCACTGGTGGAAACGGGCGACTCAATCAGTATTGATATTCCGCAGCGGACATTAACGTTGAATGTGGCAGATGCTATTTTGGATGAACGTCAGCAACGTTGTCAGTTGGTGCATAAAGAGGTACCGCGCGGGTTCTTGCGTCTGTATCGACGCTGGGCGCTACCTGCGGCGCAAGGCGCGGTGCTGGCGGACAAGGAGGATTTGTAATGGCAACAACTGCAAAGATCCAGGGCGTTAATCCCATTGTAGCTATGACGTTTACGTCACAAGGTGATGTGGATTTTGCAAGTTTTCGTCGTCTGTTGGCACATCTTTCGGGCGTGGGCGTTAACGGGCTGACGCTGTTTGGGATTGCCAGTGAGTTTCCTAAGCTTGACGATAGTGAACGATTGCAATTGGCGGAAATTTTTATTGCTGACTTAGCGGATAAAGGTGTCTTTCGCGCGCTGTCGGTAACCGATCACAGCACCGACCTCGCCGTACGTCGGGCGCGGCGGTATCAGAGTATGGGGGCTGACGCGCTGATGCTGCTTCCACCGTTCTTCCTTCAACCGTCACTTGCCGCCGTGCAGGCGCATATCGCGGCAGTTCTGGAGGCGGTAACCATTCCGGTAATGGTGCAGTACGCTCCGGGAGAGACCGGATTTCCGGTCTCTCCCGCACAACTGGCCGAAGTAGCCAAACGCTATCCGCATGCAGTGTTTAAGATTGAATGCAATCCGCCGGTGGACTATACCCGTGAGTTTCTGGAACGAGCACCAGAGGCTCATGTTCTCAACGGTTATGCCGGTTTGTATATGCTGCAGATGCTGGGGGTGGGGGGCAAAGGTGTGATGCCCGGCTGCTCGTTTAGCGAAATTTATGTGCGAATTTATCGTCACTGGCTGGCAGGAGAACATCAACAGGCGGTGCAATTACACGAGGCGCTATTACCCTATATTCAGCGCTGGATGCAGCACTGTGAGTATATCATTCAGGTTGAAAAGACAATATTACAGCGACGCGGAATCATCGATGATGACTACTGCCGCAAGCCTAGTTGGTCATTAACGAATGAAGATGTAAAACATATCGATCGTTTTATTTCACAATTCAGTTTGTTGGCCTGTTCCGTACGAAAAGAGAACATTTGATAACCGCTTTAACGATACGCTATGCGCCGGATTAAAAATCGAGATCCGGCGCAACTTAACGTTTTCTCTAAACACCTTCTTTTAGCTTTTAATTTCACATCTCCTCATTAACTCAGATTGTTAATTATTTGTAATATTTTGCTGCCTTGCGCCTGATATGGCAGCAATGTGATGTGCGATCATTTTTAACAAATATGCGACAAAATCACTATACATATAACTTAATATCTTTTATACATTCATTGTTCAACCCTGCGACTATTCCACAAAAGAGAAAGATATATGGAACAGACACCTGATAAGAAAAACGATAATCTTCAAAAAGATGGCAAAGAACAGTTCAATCGCTCAATCGGTTTAATTTCAAACTTCGCGTTGGGTTTTACCTACCTTTCGCCGCTCACGGCCGTCTATTCGCTGTTTGCGCTGGCCGTTACGCTGGCGGGGCCGCCCGCAGTATGGTGGATTTTAATCGTCGCATGTGGCCAGCTTTTAGTGGCGTTGGTGTTTGGTGAGGTCGCATCCCAGTATCCGATCACCGGTGGGTTGTATCCCTGGGCGAGAAGATTATGGGGCAAGAAATATGCCTGGATCGCCGCCTGGATTTACCTGTGGGCGCTGGTGGTCACCATTACGTCAATTGCGGAATATACCTCGACGTTTGTTGAGTCGCTGTTCCACTATGGCCAAACGCCTGCCACCATGTTGCTGACATCTGTCCTGCTACTGTTGTTGATGATGGCTGTTAATATGTCCGGGACCAAAAACCTGGCCAGGGTCGCCAAAATTGGCTTCTGGTGTGAAATTGTCAGCGTGATTGCGCTGGGAATTTATCTGTTGATCTTTCACCGTTCGCAGCCTTTCTCCGTCATCTTTGACTCGATGGGCGTGCTGGCTCAGGACGGAAGCTACTCCACCGCATTTATGTCTGCCGCGCTGATGGGGCTGTTTATGTTCTTTGGCTTTGAAGCCTGCGGTAACGTAGCGGAAGAGGTGCAGAACCCGAGCAAAAAGATCCCGGTCGCGATGATTTTAAGCATCGTATTTGGCGCGATTTCCGCCATCATTTCCGTGATGGGTTATCTGCTGGCATCACCGAATCTGGTCAGTATCGTGAATGGTAAAACGTCCGATCCGATCCCCGCCATTCTCAATGAAGCCCTGGGAGAAACCGGCGCAACTATCTTTATCATCGTCGCGATTGTGGCGATGTTGTCGTGCATTTTGTCTCTGCAGGCTGCGTTAAGCCGTCTTATTTTTTCGTTCTCCCGCGACAGAATGCTGCCGGGAAGTGAATGGATGTCCAAAATCTCGAAAAACGGCGTTCCGGATAATGCGATGGTCGTCAGTTGCCTGCTGCCGGTGATCATCTGCGTTTGGGTCTATTTCCAGCCAGACAACCTGTCGCGTATTACCGCGTTTGCCGTAATCGGTATTTATATCTCGTTCCAGATGGTCGTGCTTGCTGCGTTGCGTCAGCGTCTGAAGGGCTGGAAACCGGCCGGGGAGTGGACCATTGGCGGTTGGGGCGTGATTGTAAACGTACTGGCCTTAGCCTATGGATTATGCGGGATCTGGTTATTGGCTCAACCGGCAGACAGCAGCGACTTCATTGACCGTTGGACAGTGTTGTTCGGACTGGCGATTGTCGTTGGGTCGGGGCTTATCTATATGTTCCTGACCCGACCGTTTGGCCGCTCTGCGGCGCCGGAAAACGACGCCATTGCTTACGCCAATAAGCTCAATATGGGGCAGGATAACTAAAACTAAGGGCCTTCGGGCCCTTAGTTTTGATAGTGATAAAGGATAAAGTAGTCGCTCTGATATACCACGGTGCTGTTGGCGGGCGACAGTAACTCACCCACGCGAAAGCGTGGCCAACTGGAGAAGATAATCCTGTTTTCCAGGTTGGTCAGAATGACATAGTCAGGATGAGCGCAGGAGAGCAGTTCGGCTTCGATTTGGCTGACCAGCAGATCGACGGCGGCGACGCCAAGGAACTGATCGTTGTAGTAGACCGGCACTGCCGAAGTCAGGGTATAGGAGATATTGCAGATATAATCGACGTACGGGCCGTGGATATAAGCTTTACCTGCCGGTGGCGAATGTTTAAACCACTCGAAGGTTCTGAAGTCCAATCGTTGCTGCGTGGCCTGATCCAAATCGAGGTGCGCCTGGCTCAAGCCATTATCTTTCTTATACCACCACTCCAGCAGCCAATACTCTTTGCTGGTGGCGGTGCTCTCTATATGGCTGGCAAATCCGGCTCCAGAGCAGTAATGGTTGTCATTGAGCGTGCGCTTAATATGCTGTTGAACGGTGGATCTCACAGAGGGATCCAGGACAACCTCGGCTGAAGCTTTCTGTATCCCGGCAATCGCCTCATGGATGCTCCTCGCCAGCGCCACGGTAGAATCTACGGTAGAGACGGTAATATCATCAATTTTACGGATTAATGCGCTTAAAGATGTCGAAGAGCTCATGGTCTGTCCTGCCTTCACTGATTGTCAGTTCGAGTTATATTTCAGCTTTTTTTCAATAAGGTAGTAGGTAAAGGTGTCGATGATCCGCGTGGCAAGCTGTACTGATTCCGCCTCGTCGTGGGCTGCCAGCGCATCGGCCAGCGCTGAATAAAGCGCAATAATTTCGGCATGAATGCTGTCCGTGCGATAGAGGATCGCCACCAGCGATGCCCACTCAGCCTGCACCTGAAGCTCCTGGTTTGCCAGCCGCGCCGAATGTGAGCTGGCGGCTATCGCCAGCAGGCAACGCATATCGGCCTGGGTCATCAGCTCAGGTGATTTTGCCTTTCTGAGCACCTCAACAAACTCGCGAAATTTGGCGATATCCGCGCCGGTCATTCGTCTGGAGGCAAGTCTTGCGCTATGGCTGATGATGGCGCAATGCATTTCCCCCAGATCCGAAAGGTAATCGGTACTGATCGCTTTGAACGGATGCAGGGGGCTATTTTTGCCATCGATATTTTCGCAAACAAAACTGCCACCATTACGACCACGAACAGTATGGATAAGATTATTAGCCCGAAGCGTGTTTAGCGCTTCTCTGATAGTGATATGTGAGACACCCATCATCTTTGCCAAATCAGTTTCGTTGGGAAGCTGTTCTTTCGGCTCCAACAATCCCGTGATAATGGCGTTTGAAAGGCGTTGCACTATCTGGTCTGAACGACTGACCTGCCCGATAGGCGCAAATATGACCGCGTGAGTAATCATAATCTTTTCTGCACTCAATTCCCTGAAACAACGACCCTTTCTAACACATGCCTGCTGGGCAAGGAAGGTAAGAATGGCCGCGTTATTTTACATGCCCATGCGCAAAAGCTGCCGCACAGACGGATGTGTGTCCCGATAACCTCTGGAGCCGCGCGCGCCGCGTCAGCTGACAGTGACAAGCCTTATCCTGAATAATGTAAAAAATAAGTTAAAAATGCGAGGCTTATCATAGTGTCAATGTTGCGTATTTGAAAAGTTTTTACAATATATATATTACATAAGATTCTTTATGTATTAGCAGGCAGGAGACAGACATGAAAACCCTGAAGCATTTTATTAATGGGCAATATGTAGCAGGCAGCAGCGAAGATACCTTCGAACTGGTGAGTCCGGTCGACGGTGAAACGTACGCATTATCTCCTAATGCCAGCGCGGCAGAGGTGGAGCAGGCTTACTCTGCAGCTGAAGCGGCGTTTAGCATATGGAGAAAATCGACACCGGCCCAGCGACAAATAGCGTTATTGCGCCTGGCGGACGAAATAGAACGCAACGTGGAGCGACTGGTAAATGCCCAGAGCCAGGAGACCGGTCAGCTTCGCCATTTTATTGAAAAGGAAGAGATCGCGGCATCCTGCGACGCCATCCGTTTTTTTGCCGGGGCTGCGCGTTGTCTTGAAGGCAAGGCAGCAGGCGAATATTCCGCTGGATTTACCTCGACTATTCGCCGGGAACCGCTGGGCATTGTCGGGCAAGTTACGCCGTGGAATTACCCGTTTATGATGGCGGTATGGAAGATTGCGCCAGCACTGGCGGCAGGTAACACGGTAGTGTTAAAGCCAAGCGATACCACGCCGGTCAGTACGCTGCTGTTGGCGGAACTGGCGGCACCCTTGTTTCCGAGAGGGGCGTTTAACGTGGTTTTAGGCAAAGCCAGTACCGGTTCTCTGGTGGTTTCAAATCCGCAGGCCTCACTGGTTTCGATTACCGGTTCGGTCCGTGCAGGTCTACAGGTTGCGGCCTCGGCAGCGGCGAACCTGACCCGGGCGCATCTGGAGTTGGGCGGGAAGGCGCCCGCAGTGGTCTTTGCCGATGCGGATATGGACAAGGCGATTGCCGCGATTGTCACGGCTGGCTTTTTCAATGCCGGGCAGGACTGCACCGCGGCCACGCGTATTCTGGTCGAACAGTCCATCTACGCTGAATTTCTGGAAAAACTGGTACAAAAAACAAAGAGTATCAAATTTGGGCCGCCAGAAGATCAGGATGCGCTGTATGGCGCATTGAATAGCCGGAATCAACTGGAGCAAGTGAAAGGCTTTATTGAGCGTTTACCGGCACATGCAAAAATTGAAACCGGCGGGCGCGCCGGATCTGGCCCTGGCTTCTATTTTGAGCCGACGATCGTCTCTGGTCTGCAACAGCGCGATGAAGCTATCCAGCACGAAGTCTTTGGTCCAGTGATGACTATTCAGTCATTTTCGGGCGATGAAGACGCATTACTCAAGGCCAATGACGTGGAATATGGGCTGGCGGCGAGCGTCTGGACCAGCAATCACAGCCGTGCGCAGCGCTTCAGCATTGATCTTGATTTTGGCACGGTATGGATTAACAGCCATATTCCCCTGTGCGCCGAAATGCCGCACGGCGGCTTCAAAAAATCAGGTTATGGCAAAGATCTCTCATCTTATTCACTCGAGGAATACACGCGAGTGAAACATATCATGTGCGACATTTCTGAATAACGAGGGTGGTGATGAAAACATTAAAAGTAGCGGTGCTTTCATTGGTGATGCTCTCGGGCTATAGCCTGGCAGAAAGTCCCTCGCTGAGTACCGTGAAAGAGTATATGGCGGCGTGGAATGCGCATGATGCTTCGCGAGCGGCGCAATATCTTGCAGATGATGCAGTCTATTATGATGCTGCCGCGGGAGAACCGATTAGCGGCAGGGGAAAAGCAGAAAAAGAGGTTATTGGGGCCTTTATTAAGGCGGTCCCGGATCTGACCTGGAAAATGATCAGTAAACCCGTTTATGACGAGGATACCGTGGCTTTTCGTTGGCAATTTTCAGGCAAAAATAGTGGTGAATGGGCTGGGAGCCCACCGACAAATAATCTGATAAAATTTGAAGGTGTCAGCTATATTCATGTTAAAGCAGGAAAAATCACCTGGCAGGGTGATTATTATGATTCTAAGAAACTGGATGAAGAATTAAAGCCAGTGAAATAGATGGCGATCCCCTTTTTGCTGAGAAGGGGACGCCTCTTATTTGTGTCGTGTTAAGGGCAGTGTAGCAATAAGGAAAAAGTTAATGGCAATTACCAGACGTGATTTTCTCAACGGCGTCGCGGTGACCGTTGCGGCGGGGCTTACCCCGCTGGAATGGGTCAGGGCGGCAGGGAAGGAAAACGCATTTATAGATGGAAGTTATTATCCGCCTGCGCTGACGGGTCTGCGGGGTAATCATCCTGGGTCGTTTGAAATGGCGCATGCCGTGGGCCGAGAGCATAAACATTTTGATTTAAACGCTTTGCCTATTGAGGAAGAGTACGATCTGGTGATTGTGGGCGGTGGTATCAGCGGGCTGGCTGCCGGTTGTTTCTGGCGTCAACTTGCCGGACAAAATAGCCGGATTCTGATCCTCGATAATCATGACGATTTTGGAGGACATGCCAAACGGAATGAGTTTACCAGCTCGGGCAAGAAACTACTCGGCTATGGCGGCAGCGAAGCATTCCAGTCGCCTGCGCATAATTTCAGTCCGGAAGTGCAAAAACTGATGGAAACTGTGGGCGTCAGCGTCACGCGGTTGAAAGAGAGTTTTGACGTCAACTTTTACCCCGACTGGCAGCTCAGTCGCGGTGTTTTCTTCGATAAAAAGAATTTTGGCGAAACCAAAATCGTCAGCGGCGATCCGGGACGTGCGGTATCTGATGATATTCCGCCGGACAGATTGAATGGACGCAAGATAGAAGACTTTATCAATGATTTTCCGCTAAGCGAGAACGACAGAAAAGCGTTAATCGATCTGCATGTACATCCTGCGGACTACCTTCCCGGTATGACGGTTGATGAGAAAACTGAATGGCTGGATACCCACAGCTACAGTGAATTTCTGGCGACAAAAGTCGGTTTGAGCAAAATGGCGCTGCTCTATTTTCAGCAGCGCTCTAACGACTTCTTTGCCATTGGCATCGAAGGGATTTCCTGTAGCGATGCCCGGGCGTGCGCCTTACCGGGTATGGAAGCGCTGGGATTACCCCCGCTGGACGGAGAGTCGCTGGCCGACCTCGAAGAGCCGTATGTTTACCATTTTCCGGATGGGAATGCCGGTCTGGCCCGACTGCTGGTCAGGTATATGCTGCCGGATGCGCTACCGGGCACCACCATGGAGGACTCGGTCCTCGCCAGACTGCATTATGAAAAACTGGACCTGCCGGAAAACACCACGCGTCTGCGCCTGAACAGCACGGTGATTAACGCCGCCAACGTACAGGATGGTGTTGTTGTCAGCTACCTGCGCGACGGCAAAATGCATCGCGTTCGTGGTAAGAACACCATTATGGCGGGTTATAACATGCTGATTCCGTATCTGGTGCCAGAGATGCCGGAACAGCAGCAGGCGGATCTCAAACTGAACGTGAAAGCGCCGCTGGTATACACCAACGTGGTGGTTAAAAACTGGCAGGCATTTAAACAGCTTGGCGTGCATGAATTTTACTCTCCGGCAGCCCCTTACAGCCGGGTCAAACTCGACTATCCGGTCAGTATCGGCGGGTATCAACACCCAGCCTCACCAGACGAACCGATGGTGATTCATATGGTTTACGTGCCTACGTATCCGGGCAGTAACCTCTCGGCCAGAGAGCAGTTCCGTCTGGGGCGGGCCTATCTGCTGGGGACGACATTTGCGGCGCATGAAGAGATGATTCGCTCCCAGTTGCAGGAGATGTTTGGCTCAACAGGCTTTGATAATCAACGCGATATTGCCGCCATTACGGTTAACCGCTGGGCGCATGGCTATGCCTATTACCCTAACTCGTTGTTCGACGATATGGATAAAATGCCGGAGATTATCGAGCGGGCGCGCAAGCCAGTTGGTCGAATTGCCATTGCTAACTCCGATTCTGACTGGGGGGCTTATGCTCATACGGCGATCGATCAGGCATGGCGAGCGGTTAATGAACTCAAGGATATGGGGTGATCTATGCGTAATGTAACCGTTCTTGCCGCCTGTTTATTTACCGCCACAGTTTCTGCGGCTGAAACGCATGGCGAATACATCGCCAGGATTTCTGACTGCGTAGCCTGTCACACGACGGAAGGTGGCGCGGCGATGGCAGGGGGCAAAAAGTTTCCCACTCCGCTCGGGGATATTTATTCGACCAATATTACCCCTGATAAGACGCAGGGGATTGGTGGCTACACATACGAGGACTTTGAAAAGGCGGTACGTCAGGGGATTGCCAAAGATGGTCATCCGCTCTATCCGGCTATGCCTTATCCCTCTTATGCGAAGCTTTCTGACGAGGATGTTCAGGCGCTATATCGCTATTTTATGCATGACGTCACGCCGTCGGCACAAGCCAATAAAGAGAATGCCATTCCGTGGCTACTTTCCGCCCGCTGGCCGCTGCATATCTGGAACTGGTTGTTTACCGACGCGCCAGCGACGGCTGCTGCGAGCGCGAAAACGGATGAAAACGCGGCCCTGGTGAAACGAGGCGCTTATCTGGTGGAAGGCCCGGGCCACTGCGGTTCGTGCCATACACCGAGAGGTGTGGCGATGAACGAAAAAGCGTATAGCAATGCTGATGCCGAGTACCTGAGCGGCGCGATGATCGACGGCTGGTATGCACCGTCGCTGCGGGGCACCGGAATGTCGGAGCAGGCGTTAAAATCGCTGTTGCTGACCGGTAAAAGCAAGCATGCTGCGGTTTCTGGTTCGATGGCTGAAGTCGTTACGCAAAGTACACAGTATCTGACGGACGAAGATGCCACGGCGATCGCACAATATCTGCTGAGCCTGAAAAGCGCGCAGCCTGAAGCGGGGCGTAGCGCAGCGACTACGGCATCCTGGTCGAATTCAGCCGAGGCGGGCAAAGTGACTTATAACCGCTACTGCTCAACGTGTCACGGTCTGGAAGGCAAAGGTACGGATGATAATGCACCTTCGTTGATCCACAATCCGCTGGTGATGGTGGATGACCCGACGCCGCTGTACAGAGTGATTGCCTATGGCGCAGAAACACCGACAACGCGTGGCAGCGTCTCCTTTAAGATGCCAGCCTACAACGGCATGTTAAGCGACAACGAAATGCGCGACGTAATTAACTACGTGCGTAAAAGTTGGGGGGAAGGGAATGGTGAAGTAAGCCAGCAGGATCTGGCTGGCGTTAAAAAAGCCTCTCATTAAACAGCGTGCCGTATAAGCACCGCTACCCAGCAGTGCTTATACGGCGTTTACCCTGATAATAGCCGCGAGTCGGGTAAACGCCGCCGCCATTTCATGTTCTTCTATACTGGCAAACCCCAGCAGCAGGCCGCTGCATTTCTTTTCATTCACGTAGTAGCGAGACAGCGGACGCACCAGCAGATCTTGCGCATTCGCCTGCTGAGCAACGGCGACGTCATCACTTCCGGCGGGTAGTTGTAAAATCATATGCAACCCGGCGTTGCTGCTGAAGGAGCCAAGATAATGCTCGCCAAGTTGGCGGGTGATCAGTTCCACCAGCATCTGACGGCGACGGCTGTACAACTGGCGCATTTTTCGAATATGCGCCGCGTAGTACCCCTCGCGGATAAATTCCGCCAGTGCGGCCTGAATCAATAAATGTCCGCCGCGATAGAGGTCGTTATGTACCTTTTTTAGCGGTGCGGCTAGCGGTTTGGGCAGTACCACATACCCGAGTCGCAGTGCGGGATAGAGTGTCTTACTGAATGTTCCGATGTAGATAACCGGTGTCTCTTCCTCCAGTCCCTGTAATGACGGAATAGGCTGGCCGGAAAAGCGAAACTCGCTATCGTAATCATCTTCTATTATCCAGCTTCGCGTTTCACGGGCGCGCAAGAGAAGCTGTTGCCGACGGCTCAGGCTCATTACCGAACCGAGCGGATATTGATGTGACGGTGTCACAAAAATCAGCGTCGGTGCGGGTTCTGTTGTGCCTGGAGGAATCATACCTTGCTCATCAACCGGGATCGCCGAAAAGTTAACCGCGTTGATACGTAGAATGTTTTTTATCCCCCAATAGCCAGGCTCCTCAATCCAGGCATTGTCACCCGGATTGCACAACGCGCGCGTTACCAGATCCAGCGCCTGGTGAATACCTTCAGTAATCAGAATTTGATCTGGCGAACAACGCACACCCCGGGCGGTGCGCAGATAGTCTGCCAGCGCTTCTTTCAATTCACTTACCCCACCTGCGGCATCGTAAGTGAGAAACTCCGGGCGTAGTCGCCTTGCCAGTCGATCCTGGATTTTTTTGAGCACCCGGTGAGGAAAATGCTCAACATCAGGCACGCCAGGAATAAAGGCTCCCCATTGCCGGGGACTGGCGCTGGCGTGCCCCAGCAGTTCAAGGCAGCGGGCTGATAAGCGGGTGTGATCCTCAAGCGCAACAGCAACAGGCTCATTGTTGGGGCGGAGGTCGAGATTGTCGAGCACGCTGTCGGTAACGAATGTGCCGCTGCTGGTGCGCGCAGAGATATACCCTTCGGCCTGCAACTGCTCGTACACCCGCAAAACGGTGTTACGCGATAACGTCAGTTCGCCCGCCAGATCCCGCGAGGGAGGCATGCGGGTAGCCGGTTTCAGACTGCCCTCAAGGATGCAGCTACAGATGGCGGCATACAGGCGACGATGCAGTTTTTCGTCTGTCTGCTGGCTAAATGCTTGCTTGATCACATCTCCGGCAAGTGAACGCATTTGGATCCTTAAAATAAAACGATTTGGCTCTCGATTAAAGTACCAGATGGCGTCTAAATTTAAAGGGTAATTCAACTGAAATGTAGTTATGGACAAGGTGTAGAGAATGAACAATAAAAACCTGCAACAACGTCGTCTGGATGCCACGCCGCGTGGCGTGGGTGTCATGTGTGATTTTTACGCCCAGTCGGCAGAAAACAGCACGATTACCGATATTGAAGGCAATCAGTATATTGATTTTGCCGCCGGGATTGCCGTGCTCAACACCGGGCACCGTCATCCTCGTCTGGTGCAGGCAGTCGAAGCGCAACTGCAGGCTTTTACCCACACGGCTTATCAGATTGTACCGTACGAAAACTATGTGTCTCTGGCTGAGAAAATCAACGCCGTTGCGCCGATTGACGGTAAACGCAAAACCACGTTCTTCACTACCGGCGCAGAAGCCGTGGAAAATGCGGTGAAAATCGCCCGCGCGCATACCGGTCGTCCCGGCGTTATCGCTTTTGGCGGCGGTTTTCATGGACGGACTTACATGACGATGGCGCTAACCGGCAAAGTCGCACCCTATAAAAAAGGGTTCGGCCCGTTCCCTGGTTCCGTTTACCATGCGCCATATCCTTCTGAGTTGCAGGGTATCTCCACGGCGGATTCGCTGAAAGCGATTGAACGCCTGTTTAAAGCCGACATCGATCCAACCCAGGTTGCGGCGATTATCTTCGAACCCGTCCAGGGCGAAGGCGGCTTTGTGGTGGCGCCGTCGGAGTTTGTTGCCGGTATCCGCCGTATCTGTGATGAGCATGGCATCGTGATGATTGCCGATGAGGTGCAAAGCGGTTTTGCGCGTACGGGGAAACTGTTTGCGATGGACCACTACGCCGATAAAGCGGACCTGATGACGATGGCGAAAAGCCTGGCGGGTGGGATGCCGCTGTCTGGCGTGGTAGGTAAGGCAGACATTATGGATGCGCCTGCGCCGGGTGGGTTGGGTGGTACTTACGCCGGCAACCCGTTGTCGATTGCGGCGGCTCATGCGGTACTGGATATTATTCGTGATGAGCAGTTGTGCCAACGGGCAGCGGCTCTCGGTGAACAACTGCGCGCCACCCTGACTGACGCGCAAGGATGGTGTCCTGAACTGGCCGAAGTGCGCGGCTTAGGCTCAATGGTTGCTGCTGAATTTTGTGATGCAGCGACGGGTGAGCCCAGCGCCGCCGTCGCGCAGCGCGTGCAGAAGAAAGCCCTTGAGCAGGGATTGCTGCTGTTAACCTGTGGCCAGTACGGTAACGTTATTCGTTTCCTTTACCCGCTGACAATTCCGCAGGATCAGTTCGCCAAAGCGCTCGAAATCATTAAAGCTGCGACGAAATAGTTAGTCACTCAGTATCAACGAAAGCCGACGGTAGTCATTGCCGTCGGCTTTATTTTTGCCAACATAAATTGATCTTCCTCGCGTGCAGTGCGGTAATTATCGGTAATGGGTTGCCAGTTACATCGCTATATATTTTAATATATATCGATTTTACTCCTCATCCAGATGGTATCCCATGTTAACTCTCCGTTCTTTTGTGCTGGTTTGCGCCAGCTTCTTTGTGGCGTTCTCCGCACAGGCCGATCGTACGATTACCGATCAGCTTGGTCGTCAGGTCACAATTCCTGACCATGTCGACAAGGTGGTGGTGCTGCAACACCAGACGCTGAATATTCTGGTGCAACTCAATGCTCAACAAGACATTGTTGGTGTGATGTCGAGCTGGAAAAAACAGCTCGGGTCTGAATTCGCGCGTTTTATGCCGACGATAACGACATTGCCGACACCGGGCGATCTCACCAGCGTGAATATCGAGAGTCTGCTGGCCATTCACCCACAGGTCGTTTTTGTTGCCAACTATGCGCCTGCGGAGATGATTCAGCAGATTCAGAACGCCGGAATTCCGGTGGTCGCTATCTCATTGCGTAAGGATGCCGATGGTCAGCGGAATAAAATGAATCCGACCATGGCCGATGAAGAGCAGGTCTACAACGAAGGGTTAAAGCAGGGAATTCGCCTGATTGCGGATGTCGTTGGGCGCAAACCGCAGGCCGAGGCGTTGATCGACTACGTTTTTGCGGCGCGGGCAAAATTTAACGCGCCAGTTGCCAACATTCCTGATGCACAAAAGGTGCGAATTTATATGGCTAATCCCGACCTGATGACTTATGGCTCCGGGAAGTATACGGGACTGATGATGCAGCATGCGGGGGGATTAAACGTGGCGGCGGCCAGTGTGAAAGGCACCCGTCAGGTCGCGCTTGAGCAGGTCTTGGCGTGGAATCCGCAGGTTATTTTTGTTCAGGACCGTTATCCGCAGGTGGTAACTGAGATCCAAAACGATCCCAACTGGCAGGGGATTGATGCGGTGAAAAATCATCGTATCTGGCTGATGCCGGAATACGCCAAAGCCTGGGGGTATCCGATGCCGGAAGCATTGGCGATAGGTGAACTGTGGATGGCCAAAAAACTGTATCCGGACGCCTATAAAGACGTGGATGTCGATGCGCAGGCGCAAGACTACTATCAGCGTTTTTATCGTGTGAACTGGCAGTCTGATGCAGCTAAGTAACCGCATTTTACCCCAGCAGCCACTGCTAATGGCGGCGGTTTTATTACTGGGCGTCAGCTCGCTGTGCCTCGGACAATATCCGCTGTCGTTCAGCGAGGTATTTTACCATCTGACGCACTATAGCGACGCCGAAGGGATTGCCAGCCAGATTGTCTGGACGGTCAGGTTACCCCGTATTCTGATCGCGTTGCTGGCGGGTGGCGCGTTGGGTTTATGCGGCGCGACGCTGCAAGGGGTATTTCATAATCCACTGGTCGATCCGCATATTATCGGCGTGACGTCGGGGGCCGCTTTTGGCGGTACGCTGGCGATTCTGCTCGGCCTGTCGCCGTGGCTGATGATGGGATCAACGTTTTTCTTCGGTCTGACGGCGCTGATTCTGGTGTATGCCATCGCTACATTGCAGGGGCTGGAGAATACGCTGGTGCTGATCCTGTCAGGTATCATTCTGAGCGGTTTCTTTGCCGCACTGGTGAGTCTGATTCAGTATCAGGCGGATACCGAAGAGACGTTACCGAACATTGTGTTCTGGCTGCTGGGCAGTTTTGCGACGGCCAATTGGCATAAAGTTCTGCTGTTGGCGATTCCGGTGGGTATCGCCGCGACGGTTTTGTGCCAGTTACGCTGGCGTATAAATCTGTTATCGCTTAATGATAAAGATGCCAGAGCGCTGGGCGTGGCGGTGGTTCCTCTGCGACGCAGCGTGCTGGTGTGCTGCGCTTTTTTAGTCGCCGCTCAGGTGGCGGTCAGCGGCAGTATTGCCTGGGTCGGGCTGGTTATCCCGCATCTGGCGCGTTTGCTGGTGGGTGTCGATCATCGTCGTTTGCTCCCTTGTGCCTTCTGGTTGGGGGGCAGTTTTATGATTGTGGTGGATGATATTGCGCGCACCCTGATGCCTGCGGAGATCCCGCTGGGGATCATCACTGCATTATTCGGCGCGCCGCTATTTGCTTTTTTACTCATCCGCAACAGCCGCCGGAGGAAACAATGAAATCTGTCGCACTGCGCGTAAATCAGCTGACTTACGGGCATCGTGTACCGCTATTTGAGCCGCTTACATTCAGTTGCCGGAAAGGTGAGATCTGGGCTGTTCTGGGACGTTACGGTCTGGGTAAAACTACGCTGCTCGATACGCTAACCGGCACGTTGCCTGCTTTGGACGGCAGTATTGAAAATGACGGTGGAATTGGGATTGTGGCGCAACATTCTCATCTGCCGTTTCCCTATACGGTCAGCGATGTGGTACTGATGGGGCGGGCACAGCACGTGAAGTTATTTGCGCAACCCAGCCAGCAGGATCAAAAAAGGGCTGTGCAGGCGCTGGAACAACTGAGTATTGCACATCTTGGCGCCTGCTCGTTTGGTTCACTTTCCGGTGGGCAACAACAGTTAGTGATGATAGCCCGGGCATTGGTCACGGAATGTCAGACGTTATTGCTTGATGAACCGTGTTCCGCGCTGGATCTCGCCAATCAGCAGGTGGTACTGCAACTCATCAGCGATCTGGCTTGCCAACAAGGCTGCTGCGTTTTGTTTTCAACCCACGATCCGCTACATGCGCTACAGATAGCCACGCATACGCTGCTGCTGCTTCCTGAAGGAAAATGGCGGGCAGGGACGACGGACAGTATCGTAACGGAAGATAATCTGTCTCTGGCCTATGGATTACCGCTGCGAAAATTGAACGTTGACCATTACCAGACGCCGTTTATTGCGCCGCTGTTTTCTATTCGTCGGTAAGCGGTATAAAACCGGCGGCGATCAGAAATTCCTGGCCGCCGTTGCCGAGCATAAACTCAACCAGCGCCAGCGCATCTTTGGACGCCTCCAGCAGCGCCAGTTGGTATTCACATTGAATGTTATATTCAGTCGGAATCGCGACATAACGAACATCGGGTAGTGCGCGGAGCGTTTTTGCATAGTGCGCGTAGCCGATAAACAGATCGGCCAGTCCCTGACGCAGGACCCAGCTGCTGGCCAGTTCTCCCTGCGGGATCTTCACGCTGTCGCGACCACCAACCAGGGGAATGGCCCTTTCGTGAAGCTGCTGCCCAAGTCCCGTTTCCAGCGCATCCATCTTGTCAAAAAATGCCCAGGTATAATCTCCGGAAGGGTCACAGCCTGGCGTAGACGTACCAATGCGCAGGGTAGGGTTTCGCAGCAAATCCAGCCATTCACCGCTCTGGTTGGTAACCAGACCCAGCTGGTTCCAGCAAAAGGTGTGTGTCGAGATGGCGTTATGCTCAGCCAGCAGGCTCTGCGGATGCTCCCGATTGGCTGAAGCAAACAGCGCACAGGGTTCACCTGCTTCAATCCGCTCGCGCAATAAACCGGCTGGACCATATTCCACTTGCACATCGATTCCACTTATGCGCGTGAAATGGGTTATCAACGGGGTCAATGCCGGACGTAAACTGCCGGCAGCAAGCAGAGTGATGGAAGAACACATCGTGTCACGCCTCGTAATAGGGTAAGCGTCGACGAAGACGCGTGGCTGGCCGGGAAATGGCTTGCGCGATGCACTGCCCAATTTCTGCGCAGGCAGTAAGCCCTTGCACGAAAGGTTGATCGTGCATCAGCCAGGGAAGTGCGGCGAGCGCAATGCGGCCCCGGACGATATCAGGTGCCTGTAACGTATAGTCATCGCCGACATCCGGTATTTCATCACTCGTGGACTGCAGTTGATCCCGTAGCGATGGAAATGGCAGGTCTTTAATTTTTAACGCTTTCTGGCCTCTGGCATCGATAAAAACGTCAAACTTATAGGTTTCGCCCTGAGCGCGTATCACCGTCATTTTCTCTTTTTGCTCTAACTGATAATCCTGACCGAGCGCGTAAATATTGAGAATCCCGGCCTCACGCAGCGCCAGTAATCTACGGATCGACTGTGAAGGAATGGCCGCATAATTATCGATAAAGACGCGAGCAAGTCCATTGTTAAACCGCTCTCTGTCTTCCTCGTCCAGCCACGGGACAATTTCCTGTACGGCCTCATGCAGTCGCAGAATAGCGTAACGCCAGGCAACCGTGTGTTTGTCACGTTTATTGCGTTCGACTTCTTCAAGATTGGCGGCGGCCCAGCGAAACGGATCGTGCTTTTTACGGGCGGCGAACCAGACATCTGTAAAGCTGTCGGCGTTAAGAGAAGAGAGGGCGACTTCTTTGCTCCAGACAGGGTCTGCCAGCTCAATTTCTTTGGCTATGAGCATAAAGATCCTGTCCAGCAGCCCGGCAGGACCCTCTGCAATACACTGTTCCAGTGCCTCAGCAGTCACAATGGCGAGCGGTTCGTAGGGGAGAGGGCAGTAAAAATCGGCTTCCGGGAGAATGCCAGAACGGGACATGAGAAGAATGTTGAGATCCTGGCTGCCTTCATTTCTTTCGAAATGAACACCCTGCGCATCATCCACTACAAACCTGCCATGTTGTACGACGACAGCCATAGCCGCATCGATAGCGCTCAGAGATGTACCCAAAATTCCGACATGACATGCCGGGATTTTGGCCTCCATAAGTCCAGTCCACGGACTCGGGAAGAAGGTGCGCGATGCGCTTTGGGCGTCAGGCCAGACGTGACCCGTGGCGATGACAGCAAGATCAAAGTGTTCCAAGTCGTTATGATCGCTACAAATAACAACGCCATCCGTTGTGGCTTTGACATCCTTGACCTGACAGGACTCGTGTACGGTAATGCTAAACCCCTGTTTGCCCGCAAGATCTACAAGGCGTAAAAACTGGTCACGAAAATATTCGCCAAGCAGAATGCGCGGCAGAAATTGTCGGTCATGCAGTGAGGCGTGTTCGACGCCATAACGGGCTAAATGTTCAACGCTCTGTTGGCGTAACCAGTCGAGATAAGAAGAGGTAATGGGGGGGATTTCAATACTGGCGATATTTGCCAGCATCAATCGTGAGTTTTCCTCATCGCTATAGGGCATGCCTACCCCAGCTTCATTCGATTGTTCGTAGAGGCTAATTGAAAGCGGGGTTTGATGCTTGAGAAGTGCGAGTAACGTATAGATTCCTGTCGGTCCCGTACCGACGATAGCGATCTTGTTCATCATTATCCACCTGATATTATTTTTATGCCCTGTGATCGATGTTCTGTGTCGGCATTGTGCCGAAAGCAAGCGAAGCAGGATAAGTGTGGTCGATAACGGCGCAGGAGACAAACGGGATAGACAGCAAGAATGTCGAGGTCGCTCAGGACGGCAACAAGAATTGGGGGATTTTATCGAGAATGATAAATAAGAAAGGCACCATATCAGAAATGATATGGTGCGTCCGAGTGGACTCGAACCACCGACCCCCACCATGTCAAGGTGGTGCTCTAACCAACTGAGCTACGGACGCAATATGGTGCGTTCAATTGGACTCGAACCAACGACCCCCACCATGTCAAGGTGGTGCTCTAACCAACTGAGCTATGAACGCAACGTTGTAGGTGACAACGGGGACGAATATTAGCGGCACAGACCGAATGAGGCAAGAGGGAAATAGCATTTTTCTTCTGGATCTCACGCGTTTGCAGAGTAATTAAGCAAGTTGATTATATTTTGTTGATTTTGCAGCGTGTTTTTTACTCAGCCTGTGCGTTGGGGGCATAATGGGGATATTTGTGTTGGCATCCTGTCGGGCAGCATGCTGACCTGCTCCGTATTCTTTGCTGGCAATATTGTCTCTACGTTAGTCATTACGGCACAGAACATTAACATATACCTTTTACCATATGTATTATTGATTTTATAATCCCAGAGCGTATCCTGTTACCGAATGAAAAGGAGAAGCGATGCAACTATCCACCTTACAACTCTTCAAAAACCTCTCCGATGAGACTCGCCTGGGGATCGTGTTGCTGCTCAGGGAGATGGGAGAACTGTGCGTGTGCGATCTTTGCGCGGCGCTGGATCAGTCGCAGCCCAAGATTTCACGCCATCTGGCAATGCTCCGGGAAAGTGGACTTTTGCTGGATCGCAAACAGGGCAAGTGGGTTCACTACCGCTTATCCCCGCATATTCCTTCCTGGGCCGCTCAGGTGATTGAGCAGGCCTGGTTAAGCCAACAGGACGACGTACAGGCCATCGCCCGTAAGCTGGCATCGGCAAACTGCTCTGGTAGCGGTAAGGCTGTTTGTATCTAAAAAATTTGCCTGAACATATATGATTTTTCGAATGTGATGGATTTATAATGAAAACGTTAACGGTGTTTGACCCGGCAATGTGCTGCAGTACCGGCGTATGTGGCTCAGATGTCGATCAGGTTCTGGTTGATTTTTCTGCTGATGTGCAGTGGCTAAAAGGACGTGGCGTACAGGTTGAACGTTACAACCTGGCACAGCAACCCATGAGTTTTGTTCAGAACGAGAAAGCGAAAGCATTCCTCGAAGCGTCTGGAGCAGAAGGGCTTCCGCTGTTGTTGCTGGATGGCGAAACGGTGATGGCAGGGCGGTATCCAAAACGCGCTGAGCTGGCTCGCTGGTTTGGTATTCCGCTGGAGAAAGTGGGGTTAGCTCCCACCAGCTGTTGTGGTGGTAATACTTCCTGTTGCTGAATATGTCAGGAGGACATATGAAATTCTTACAGAATATCCCGCCTTACCTGTTTTTTACCGGCAAGGGAGGTGTAGGAAAAACGTCCATTTCCTGCGCGACGGCAATCCGCCTTGCCGAACAGGGGAAGCGGGTTTTGCTGGTCAGTACCGATCCGGCCTCCAATGTCGGTCAGGTATTCGATCAGGCTATCGGTAACACGATCCGTCCTGTGACAGCAGTTCCAGGACTTTCCGCTCTGGAGATCGACCCCCAGGAAGCAGCCCAGCAATACCGCGCCAGAATCGTTGATCCTATCAAAGGCCTTCTGCCTGATGACGTTGTTAGCAGTATCAGTGAGCAGCTTTCAGGAGCCTGTACCACTGAAATTGCGGCGTTCGATAAGTTCACCGGGTTATTGACTGACGTTTCTCTGCTGACCCGCTTTGAACATATCATTTTTGATACCGCGCCGACGGGCCACACGATTCGTCTACTCCAGCTTCCCGGAGCCTGGAGTAGCTTCATTGAAAGTAATCCAGATGGAGCTTCTTGTCTTGGCCCTATGGCTGGGCTGGAAAAGCAGCGTGAGCAGTATGCGCATGCGGTAGAGGCGTTGTCCGATCCTGATCGTACCCGACTGGTTCTGGTTGCGCGACTGCAAAAATCAACGCTGCAGGAAGTCTCCCGCACCCATGAAGAACTGGCTGCAATTGGCCTGAAAAACCAGTATCTGGTGATTAATGGTGTTCTGCCTCCAGCCGAAGCTGAAGATGACACCCTGGCTGCGGCGATATGGCAACGTGAGCAGGAGGCATTGGCAAATCTTCCTGGCGCCTTATCTGAACTTCCGACAGATATCTTATTACTCCAGCCAGTCAATATGGTTGGTGTGTCCGCATTGAAGGGACTGCTGGATACCCGTTCTGAGGCATTACCGCTCCCGGTAACGAACATCCCGTACACGCCTGAAAACTTATCGCTCTCTGACCTGGTCGAGGATATCGCCCGCAGTGAACACGGCTTGATTATGCTGATGGGTAAAGGTGGCGTGGGTAAAACTACGATGGCTGCTGCCATCGCCGTAAAGCTGGCGGATATGGGGTTTGACGTGCATCTCACTACATCAGATCCTGCTGCGCATCTGAGTACCACGCTGAACGGTAGCCTCAAAAACCTGCAGGTCAGCAGGATTAATCCACACGATGAAACCGAACGTTATCGCCAGCATGTCCTTGAGACAAAGGGGAGAGATCTGGACGAAGCAGGGAAACGGCTACTGGAAGAGGATTTACGCTCTCCTTGTACTGAAGAAATTGCCGTGTTCCAGGCCTTTTCCCGCGTGATCCGCGAAGCAGGTAAGCGGTTTGTTGTCATGGACACAGCCCCTACGGGACACACGCTGTTGCTGCTGGATGCGACCGGGGCTTACCACCGCGAAATTGCCAAAAAAATGGGGAATAAAGGTCATTTTACTACCCCCATGATGCAGCTTCAGGATCAGGACAGAACCAAAGTTCTGCTGGTTACGCTTCCTGAAACCACACCGGTGCTGGAAGCTGCAAATTTGCAGTCCGATCTGGAGCGTGCAGGGATTCATCCCTGGGGCTGGATTATCAATAACAGCCTTTCTATTGCACAGACGCATTCTCCATTGCTTTGCCTACGCGCCCGGCAGGAACTACCTCAGATTGAGGCTGTAAAGAATCAGCACGCTGACCGTATCGCGCTCGTTCCGGTACTGGCGTCAGAGCCAGCCGGTATTGAAAAACTCAGAGAGTTGATGAGTTAATTTTTGCATATACAGGGCGGTAGAGCCGCCCTGTCAGGAGGATGTATGTTACTGGCAGGCGCTATTTTTGTCCTGACCATTGTTTTGGTTATCTGGCAACCGAAGGGATTAGGGATCGGCTGGAGCGCAATGCTGGGCGCGGGGCTGGCTTTGATTTCTGGCGTTGTGCATGTGGGCGATATTCCGGTGGTGTGGAATATCGTCTGGAACGCGACGGCAACATTTATTGCCGTGATTATTATCAGCCTGCTGCTTGATGAGTCCGGTTTTTTCGAATGGGCAGCGCTGCACGTTTCCCGCTGGGGTAACGGTCGTGGACGTTTGCTCTTTACGTATATCGTTCTGCTCGGTGCGGCGGTGGCGGCACTGTTTGCCAACGATGGTGCGGCACTTATTCTGACGCCGATAGTCATCGCCATGCTGCTGGCATTAGGGTTCAGCAAAGGCACCACGCTGGCATTTGTTATGGCTGCCGGGTTTATTGCCGATACGGCCAGCCTGCCGCTTATCGTATCCAACCTGGTGAATATAGTCTCGGCGGACTTCTTTGGACTGGGCTTCACTGAGTATGCGTCGGTCATGGTGCCGGTTGATATTGCCGCTATTATCGCCACGCTGGTTATGCTGCATCTGTTCTTCTGCAAGGATATCCCGCCGACTTACGATCTGGCTCTGCTTAAGACACCGACAAAAGCAATAAAAGATCCGGCTACGTTTCGCACCGGCTGGATTGTTTTGATTCTTCTGCTGGTCGGTTTTTTCGTCCTCGAGCCGCTCGGTATTCCGGTAAGTGTGATTGCTGCTGTAGGCGCTGTAATCCTGTTTACCGTGGCGAAACGAGGCCGTGCCATTAACACCGGCAAAGTGCTGCATGGCGCACCCTGGCAGATCGTTATCTTCTCGTTAGGGATGTATCTGGTGGTGTATGGCCTGCGTAACGCCGGGTTGACCGAATACCTCTCCGGCATATTGAACATGCTGGCAGATAAAGGGCTTTGGGCCGCGACGCTTGGTACTGGCTTCCTGACGGCTTTCCTGTCTTCCATCATGAACAACATGCCTACCGTGCTGGTTGGTGCTCTCTCAATTGATGGCAGCACCGCAACAGGCGTTATCAAAGAAGCGATGATTTATGCCAACGTGATTGGCTGCGATCTGGGGCCGAAAATTACACCGATTGGTAGCCTGGCAACGCTGCTCTGGCTGCATGTCCTTTCACAGAAGAATATGACCATCACCTGGGGATATTATTTCCGCACCGGGATTATCATGACTCTGCCTGTGCTGTTTGTAACGCTGGCCGCGCTGGCGCTACGTCTCTCTTTCACTTTGTAATGAGATACTGATATGAGCAACATCACTATTTATCACAACCCGGCCTGCGGCACGTCGCGTAACACGCTGGAGATGATCCGCAACAGTGGTAATGAACCAACCGTCATTCATTACCTTGAAAATCCACCGTCTCGCGATGAGCTGGTCAAACTCATTGCAGATATGGGCATTTCCGTCCGGGCTTTGCTGCGTAAGAACGTCGAACCGTATGAGGAACTGGGTCTTGCAGAAGATAAGTTTACTAACGATCGGTTAATCGATTTTATGCTGCAGCATCCGATCCTGATTAACCGCCCGATTGTGGTGACGCCACTGGGTACTAAACTGTGCCGTCCTTCTGAGGTGGTTCTGGATATTCTTCCAGATGCTCAGAAAGCGGCATTCACCAAGGAAGACGGGGAAAAAGTCATTGATGATGCAGGTAAGCGACTGAAATAAGGATGAGGGGGGGCAGATGCCCCCTTCATTATTACTTCGCCATTCTTTCCAGCAGGTCAATACCAACCGACTCTTCGCTCTGTAGCGCTGTGAGTGCAATACGCTTTGCATACTGCTCTGTTACGTCATCTATCAGCGACATTACGCCGCTGGCTCGGGCTACGAGAAACGGTAAGGACGGTTTTGCAGCAGCCAGATTGCTATTGATTACCCATGCCCATGGTTCAATTCCGGCCCGGCGCAAATCCTGTTGCAGGTTTGCCGCTTCCAGCACCGGTGTCGTTTCGGTAAGCGTCACGATAAGCCTGTGCCGCCGCCATCGGGTTAACTTTGAGAGAGTTCGGCTTCATGTTGCCGCCAGAACATCATTCATTCCGGCCCTCAAATTTTGCTCTGATTAACCCGACGGGAAAGTTCTTCTGCTGACTCTTTTCGTTCACTGTAGCGATCAACAAGATAAGCTGAGCTACCTCTGGTCAGCAGAGTAAATTTCACCAGTTCTTCCATTACATCCACGATGCGGTCGTAGTAAGAGGACGGCTTCATGCGTCCAGCTTCATCAAACTCCTGCCAGGCTTTTGCCACGGAGGACTGATTCGGGATGGTGATCATCCGCATCCAGCGACCAAGAATGCGCATCTGGTTTACGGCATTGAAGGACTGAGAGCCACCGCAGACCTGCATTACGGCCAGCGTCTTCCCCTGCGAAGGGCGAACAGCGCCTTCCGATAGTGGTATCCAGTCAATCTGGGCTTTCATGATGCCGGTCATCGCACCATGACGTTCCGGTGAGCACCACACCATGCCTTCGGACCAACGAACCAGCTCACGCAACTCCATGACTTTGGGATGCGAGTCAGGCGCATCATCAGGAAGAGGCAAACCAGAGGGATTGAAGATCCGCACTTCTGCACCCATCGCAGTCAGCAGCCTTGCTGCTTCTTCTGTTGCCAGCCGGCTGTAGGAGCGTTCACGTACAGAGCCGTATAGCATGAGGATTCGAGGCGGATGAGGAACGACAGGAATACCGAATCTTGTCTCTGTTATTGAGGTGTCGAACAGGCTTGCGTCAACATTGTTTAGTTCAGTGGACATATTATTCTCCGACGTTGTTATTGGTATCGTGCAGTCCATCCGCCCCTGTGCAGCACTCTTCTGTCAGAAAGGTAATCAGCGCCCCAAGATTTTCATAGCAAGCGTGGCAGTACAGCGTTCTTCCCTGACGTTCCTGGCGAACAAGAGTTACAGATATCAGGGATGAAAGATGGTGACTCAATGTCGATGCTGGGATCTCGAGTTGCTTCTGTAGTTCGCCCACAGCCATGCCCTGAGCTCCTGCTTTGATCAGCCTTTTGTAAATCCCGAGCCTTGTCGCGTGCCCAAGCTCTTTCATCATTGTCGCTGCAACGTTCAGTTCCATACTTATTCTCATAATCATTGATTCTATATTTCTAGAATAATGAAAATATTTTTTACTTTCAATCTTTGAGCTGTCTGAGCGGGAATGATGTTAAGAATGGCAAAATAATGTTGTGACTTATCAGGTATGTAGGACCAACGTGGTTAGCTGAGCTAAATTCTTATTCTCTCTACGTCCGCGGCTGGCACGAAGCAGACCGTTTGAAGAGCCGTGTGGTCTGCTAAGAGCGAAAAGTGGACTCGGGGTCGACCGTGTCGGTAAAACTTACCTGGCAGATTTCGATATTACGCCAGACCCGGCAAACAACATGCGGATACCGAGGCCAATCATGACAACGCCTGTAAATCGTTCCTGCCATTTGATAAAGCCTGGGTGTTTACCTAGCCAGTTTCCAAATGTTCCTGATGCCATCGCGACTGACCCCAGGGAAACAATTCCTGCCAACTTTTGAATACTGCCCAGAACAAGCAATTGCAGCCAGACAGGACCCGCGGCGGGATCGACAAACTGAGGAAGAAAAGCAAACATAAACAGCAGGGATTTTGGGTTAGTCAAGCTGTTCAGGGCGCCTTCCTTAACAGCATTCCAGTCAGAAATTTTTGCCGTTTTTCGCAGCCGGGTATCAGTACCTGAAGTCGCAATCATTTTTAAGCCCAGCCACATCAGATAAGCCGCACCAGCCCACCTAAGCAGATCCAGCGCAACCGGCCAGGCATGAACAACGGTTACCAGCCCCATAACAAGAAAAGAAACTTGCACAAAACCCGCTACAAATACATTGCCCAATACCGTAAGCAGTGCAATACGTCTTCCCTGACCAACGCCTCTGGCAATGGTCAGCATCATGTCTGGCCCTGGAGAAATCTCAAGAAGCGTCAGCGCGAGAAGGAAAGTTATAAACGTTTCGATGGAAGGCATCGCGGTTGAGTCCGGATAAATATTTCCGCTACATTACCTCAGTCTGATTCGAGCCGAAAGCAGAACATACCGCAACTTCCGCTGCAGGCTCGGAGCGAACAAAACACAGGATAAACAGGGCAGTTATCAGCGGTGAATTCAACGGAACGATGCAACGCTATCTTTGATCAAAACAAGGTACCTCCCTGCATGATTCGACGAATTACGCCAGATCCTTTAACAATGCGAAGACAAATATTTTTACGTGCTGGAGTCGCTTAAATAATTAGACAACAGCTTCCACAGGTAATGAGCAGCAGGTGTAAAACGATGATCTGAACTGCGCAATAGATGCCACTGACACTCCCTCGCAATGTGATGATCAATCGGTATCGCTGTTAGCTCCCCAGTATGTGCATTCGCCCTTGCGGTTTGTTCAGTCATAAACGCTATCCCTAGTCCAGCAGTGCACAGGGCGATTGCGCTGGTAAATAAATTGCAGCAATAAGAGGGTCTGAAAAGGATTGCTTCATCACGAAACATCGCAGTGATATATCGCTGAAGTCCAAAATTGTCATGCATAGCGATCAGGCGATGCTGGGATAATTGCTGAATAGTGACTTCTTTCAAGCCTGAGAATACATGATCGTTCCTGACAATTGCGCAAATTGCTCCTCGGTTATAGCTATATCGCTTCAGAGCGGGTTGACCAACGGGACCAAATCCCACAGCCATATCCACTTCACCTTTTGCTATGAGCTCGATAGAGGTTTCCATATTGCCAGAGGTGATATCAACAAACACGTTTGGATAGATTTGGGCAAAATTGCTCACGACGTGACTAATGATTTCCTGAACCATCCCTTGCCCAACGCGCAGCGTAACTGTCCCACCACGCATATGGCGCATATCGCTTAATTGTCGCTCAAGTTCATTGCGTTTTTGTTGAGTAATGGCGTAGTCATCTGCCAGCAATTTTCCCGCTTCAGTGAGGACAACGTTGCGTCCTCTTTTTTCCAGCAGGGGCAACTGTATCGTTCTTTCCAGCAGGGATATTTGTCGACTGACAACCGAAGGGTTAAACCCGAGGATATCTGCGGCTTTGCGGATACCTCCGTACAGCCCGACCATGTACAAATAGCGGATCGCTTTTTCCGGATAGCTGCTTAATGTCATGTTTTTGCCATTATTGTTGACCTGAAAGCAACAATAATAGCATGAGTGCCTGATTCTTTTTCAACCGGGATTCATTACATACTGACTGTAAATACCGATACGGAGAGTATGGCGATGAAGAGTGTTGTTAATTACTTACAGAAACATGCTGAGCTGATCATGGAGGACATCAGGGACCTGGTACAGGCTGAGTCACCCTCAACGGACAAAGCTGCTGTTGATCGGTGCGGTGACGTTTTAAAAACCATTTTCGATAAACGCCTGGGTATCCAGGCCGAAACAGAAAACCAGGAACACTATGGCAATCAGTTAAAATTTGCTCTCGGCAATGAGGGGCCACAAACAACAATACTGGGCCATTTCGATACGGTCTGGGACAAGGGGCAACTCTCGCTTCGTGAAGAGGAGGGGAAATGGTATGGGCCAGGGATCCTCGATATGAAAGCCGGGATGATTCAATCAATATGGGCGGTACGTGCTTTAAAAGAGTGTGGGCAGCTAAACGGTAAACGCATCATCTTCCTCTGTAATAGCGATGAAGAGCTTGGCAGTCCTAGTTCTAAAGAATGGATTACTCGTAATGCTATCGGGTCTGAGCAAGTACTGGTTGTTGAGCCAGCGACATCCGGCGGTGACTTAAAAATTGCTCGTAAGGGTACGGGTCGCTATCGTATTACTATCACCGGGCTTGCGGCTCACGCAGGAAATAATCCAGGGGACGGGATCAGTGCAATTGAGGAAATGGCTTTTCAGATCCTTAAATTGCGCGAGTTGAATGCGCCTGAACGCGGGACCACTGTTAACGTGGGTATTGTGCAGGGTGGTAGTCGGGTTAATGTTATTGCAGATCATGCGGAATTAGAAATTGATACCAGGGTTGAAAATCAGCCTGAAGCAATGCGAATCCATGATGCAATCACCTGTTTAACTCCCCATTTGCCGGGCAGTCAGCTACGGATTGAAGGAGGTCAAACTCGCCCACCAATGGAGTGTTCTCCAGCATCTCAAAAATTATTTGAAAAAGCGCAACAAATAGCAGAAAAATTGGGAATTACGGTTGCTGCGAAATCGGCAGGAGGCGGCAGTGATGGAAACTTCACCGCTGCTTTAGGTATTCCTACATTAGATGGACTTGGCGCAACGGGGGCGGGCATCCACGCACTTCATGAGCATATATTACCTGAAAATATTGTCACCAGAACGGCTCTGGTTGCTGGCATGATGCTTAATGATATTAATTATGATGATGGGGAAAAGTAGTACCCACAGACATCATATACACTCAGCGACGCTATTGTTTATTATTCTCATGTAACTACCTCTGCTATATGAGTTATTAATATTCTTCACAATAAATAACAGGATATATCCATGAGCGCTTTTATTGTTGCGATAGTGATTACTATCATTGCTGCCTGGTTAATTATCAAAAACTACCAGCCCCAAACTATTTTGCTATTGGCGGGACTTTCTTTACTGACTATCACAGCCATTTTTTATCCTGAGAAAAGTATATTGTATGGGAATGCAAAATCAACGGGATCGGTCTGGGTTGATATATTTGCTTTTGTCAAAGGATCTTTGTCGACGCAGGTGGCGGGAATTGGTTTGATTATCATGGCTGCCGGTGGTTTCGCGAGCTATATGGATCATATTAAAGCGTCTAAGGCGATGGTCGACGTATGTATCCGCCCGCTGGAGGCTTTAAAAGCACCTTATTTGATTTTGGCCATCGGTTATATTTTTGCACAATTACTCCACGTTGCAATCTCCAGCGCAGCGGGTCTTGCGATGTTACTGTTAGTGACATTTTTTCCTGTTTTAGTTCGACTTGGGGTGAGCAAGGCAGCTGCCGCAGCCATGATTGGCATGTGTGCCTTTATGGATCTTGGGCCTGCCGTTGGCACCGCAAATTTAGCCGCTGAATATGCCGGGATGGAAACTGCACTGTATTTTGCGCATTATCAGATGCCGGTTGCTGTGGCGGTGATGATAGTCGTTTCTGTATTAATCTATTTTACGGCGAAATACTTTGATAAAAAAGATGGGCATGTCGTTGTTACACAACATATTGTCCCGGCAGAAGTTACTGAAAATGATGATGCGCCAGCACCTAAGTTTTATGGGCTATTGCCGATTTTCCCTGTCATTCTTGTGTTGGTGTTTAGCCCATTAGTTATTCATACCATCAAGGTAGATGTCGTGACTGCAATGGTAATTGGGACCATTGTCGCCTTTATTTTCGAGTTGTGTGTAAAACGAAACTTCAAAGAATGCTGCAAGGGTGTGCAAGTATTTTTTAAAGGTATGGGCAGTATGTTTACCAGTATCGTTTCCTTACTGGTGTGTGCTGAAATTTTTGCGCAGGGATTGCAAAAAATTGGTGCGGTTGACTATTTACTGGATGCGACACATAACGCTGGATTTGGTTTCACAAGTATGACGATTGTAATGGCATGTTTGGTTGGCGTGACGGCAGTACTGACGGGGTCGGGGGTTGCTGCCTTTTTCTCCTTTGCCGGTATGGCACAGTCTATCGCAACAAAGTTTGGTATGAATGCTGTACATATGCTTTTGCCAATGCAGTTAATGGCTGGGATGGGGCGTGCCATGTCACCGGTCGCCGGTATCATTATTGCAGTAAGCAAGTCAGGTGAGTGTTCTCCATTTATGATCGTGCGCAGAACTGTTATTCCGGCTCTTGGCGGGATCATCACCATGTTAATCGCTAACACTCTGATTTCCAGTATGTAGTGGTAATTGAATACGGAAGGTTTTATCAGGATGAACACTATGTTAAATGAAGCTATAGATGACTTGCTATACATCCCTTACTCTGGTTCCGTTCTACTTGAATCTCCTTTGCTGAATAAAGGGAGTGGTTTCAGCGAAGAAGAACGCATGATATTTAATCTGGATGGATTACTTCCCAATGCGGTAGAAAGAATTGATGAGCAATCTCATCGGGATTATCAGCAGTTCAGTGATTTTAAATCCGATATTGCAAGGCATATATACCTCAGGAATATTCAGGACACCAACGAAACATTATTTTACTACCTTGTAAATAAACATTTGGTAGAAATGCTACCTGTTATCTATACGCCTGTTGTGGGCCTTGCGTGCGAACACTTTTCCGGTATTTATCGCCGGGCCAGAGGACTGTTCATCGCATGGCCGGACCGCCATAAAATTGATGATATATTACACAACGCCACCAAACAGCATATTCGTGTCATTGTTGTCACTGATGGTGAGCGCATCCTGGGTCTTGGCGATCAGGGTATTGGCGGCATGGGAATTCCGATCGGCAAATTGTCTTTATATACCGTCTGCGGAGGGATCAACCCGGCAAATACGTTACCTATCCTGCTTGACGTAGGCACCAACAATCCTCAACTGCTGAATGATCCTCTTTATATGGGGTGGCGGCATCCACGGATCTCCGGGGAAGAGTATTTTGAGTTTGTCGATATGTTCATTCGCGCGGTTAAACGTCGTTGGCCCGAGGTTCTGCTGCAATTCGAGGATTTTGCTCAACAAACGGCACTGCCTCTGCTGGAACGATACAGGGATGAGATCTGTTGTTTTAATGACGATATTCAGGGAACGGCAGCCGTCGCATTAGGATGCCTGATGACGGCCAGTTCATTCTCGGGCCGTCCTTTATGCGAACAAACGGTGGTATTTCTGGGCGCAGGTTCGGCAGGGTGCGGTATCGCAGAGCATATTGTTCAACAGATGGTCGCTGAAGGTTTGTCTGAAGCGCAGGCCCGTGGCAGGATATTCATGGTGGATCGATTCGGATTATTGACTGATGATCAGGATAATCTTCCATTGTTCCAGCGACGACTGTCGCAGCCTCACGCAGTCGTTGAAAGCTGGGGTGTGGAAAGCGAAACAATGACGCTGATGGATGTTGTTTGTCACACGCACCCAACGGTATTGATAGGCGTTAGCGGGCAATCCGGGTTATTTAGCGAATCTGTAATCAGAGAAATATATTCTCACTGTAAAAAACCAATAATCATGCCATTATCCAACCCGACTTCACGAGTAGAGGCCAGACCGGAAGATATTATTGAATGGACGGATGGAAATGCCATTGTTGCAACGGGCAGCCCATTTAATCCGGTTATATACAAAGGGAAGCAATACCCCATTGCGCAATGTAATAATGTTTATATATTTCCTGGCATTGGATTAGGCTGCCTGGCAAGTCATGCTACGCGCATAACGGAAAATATGCTAATTACTGCCAGTCGAACATTAGCCTCTTATTCTCAAGTTAATGTTGATAAAGACTCTCCATTGCTACCGGATATTAATAATATCCAGGAGGTAACAAAAGCTATCGCCTTTCATGTGGGTATTGCAGCTCAGCATGATGGCGTTGCAATTCGTATCCCGGAGGCGTCGTTGCGCAGTAAAATCGACGAGATTTTTTGGCACCCGCAATACCGTCAATATAAACGAACCTCATATTAAGGTTGTCTACAATACCGATCGCAATCACTCATAGTTATGTTGGCGCAGAGCCATAAGAGGGGGAAAATCACCCCTGATGACTCCCGACGGTGGCATATCGTCGGGAGCGCGATTGGTGTTCAGAACACCGGTAAACCGAGGCCTTGTTTCACTTCTCTTAATGTCTGCTGTGTGACTTCGTGCGCATGTTCACTGCCTTTTTTCAGCATCGCCATCAGCATGCCTTTATCCTGAATATAAGTTGCCCGACGCTCACGCATCGGTGCGATGAGTTCTTGCAAGCACATCTCCAGCTCATTTTTGCATGCCCTGTCACCTAATCCGCCACGCTGATAATGCGCTTTCATCTCCGCCACTTTGATTTTATCTGGGTGAAATGCGTCGAGATAGGTGAATACGATATTGCCGTCAATCTGCCCCGGATCGGACACTTTCAAATGGTTAGGGTCGGTGTACATGGCGCTGACGGCGCGATGAATAGTTTCCTCGCTAGCGGACAACAGAATTGTATTACCAAGTGATTTCGACATCTTGGCGTTACCGTCGATGCCGGGCAGACGACTGGTTTCACTCAGCAACGCTTTACAATGCGACAATACTGGGACAGGTAACAAGCTATTCATTTTATGCACGATTTCATTGGTCTGTTCGATCATCGGCAGTTGATCGTCGCCGACCGGAACCACTTCAGCTTTGAACGCTGAAATATCTGCTGCCTGACTGATGGGATAAACCAGAAAGCCAACCGGTAACGAGCGGGCGAACCCTTTCTGCGCAATTTCGTTTTTGACCGTAGGATTACGTTCAACGCGCGCCACGGTAACGATGTTCATATAAAGCGCGGTCAGTTCGGCAAGGGCGGGCAGGGCTGATTGCAAACAAATGGTGGTGAGTGAAGGGTCTATGCCCGCGGCGAGATAGTCAGCCAGCACTTCGGGAATGTTGTTTTGGATCTTTTGTGGCGTACTGCCGTTATCGGTCAGTCCTTGCAGATCCGCGACCAATATAAACTGCTGATAATCGTGCTGCAGCGTGGCGCGTTGGCGTAACGAGCCAACATAGTGGCCGAGGTGCAGCGGGCCAGTAGGACGATCGCCAGTGAGGATGATGGTTTTGTTGTTCATATAAGACTCCTTAAGCGTAAAACCGAAAGGGGTCTTCAAATGCAAATAACCGCCTTTCGGCGGTTATTTAAAATGGGGAAAACACATTCTGACCGCCTTTAAGAAGGCAGCCACCACAGGTTATGAGTAAAACCGTTGATATCGTGTTTAGTGTTCATCCCGTCAACTTACCACTACCTGACGCAGAGGTAAAGCAATGCGCCGACAGCTGACATAGTTCAGCTCGCTTCCAGCATGCCAAAGCTCACAATGCGCGAGCGCCCCAGTTCTTTTGCGCGATACAGTGCTACGTCGGCGGCACGCAGCAGATTATCGCTTTGGGCATGCTGCGGGTAGCTGGCAACACCGATAGAGACATCCACGTGACCGATATCGGATACGCCAAAGCGCAGTGACAGTTCGCGTACGCCGTTGTAAATATCCGTCGCAAAGCTATTGGCCATTTGTTCATCCGCACCTGCCAGCAGTACCAGAAACTCTTCCCCCCCGTAACGGAAAGCCATGCCGCTGTCGTGGACAACGCGCTGAATAATGGCGGCGATACTTTTTATCACACTATCGCCCGCCTCATGGCCAAAGCGGTCATTGATGTTTTTGAAATGGTCGATATCGATCATCAGGCAACTGATCGGTTCTTTGGTACGAACTGCCTGGCTCATCTGGGTACGGAGAGTATCTTCAAGATGATGACGATTGCGCAGCCCGGTTAGTGGGTCGTATAGCGCTTTCTCCAGCAGCGCGTCGCGCAGGCGTTGGTTGGCTAATGCCAGGCCGAGTGCTTCCGCCATCAGTTCCAGGTAGGCGCGAGATGAGGTGGAATCCTCGCTGAGATTCTGGAATGAGAGCAGGCCGATGGCTTCACCTTGGGCAATCAGCGGAACGCATAAGGTATGCCGCTGGCAAGACTCTGGCAGATGGTAACAGGCGATATCCGGTTCGCCTTGCACTGGTGGATGGCTCTGACCGCGGCGTACTGCCCAGCATTCGTCCGGGTGAAACGCATCGGCTTTACCCTCTGGTGAGAGCCACTGCGCAACGCAGCGCATCTGCCAGGGTTCCCGATCCAGTATGTACAGTCGGCCGGCGATACCTGGGGCAATATTCGGCGCGAACAGTTCCGCCACATTAATGACATCGGCAAAACTCTCGCACCCCTGCAGACGCTGCGTCATGCGCGCCAGCAGCTCGCGGATCCCCCAGTCGGCGTCTCTCTCTTTCTCCAGCCGCTGCCGGGCCAGCCCGTTCTCGCGAAAAATCCGGATCGCCTGGGCCATATCGCCAATTTCATCGATCTGGTTAAAGCTGGGGGTCTCGACAGCATAATCTTGCGATGCCAGACGATTAACGACATCGCTCAAACGCACCACGGGGCGCAGCACACGGCGCTTCAATATAAATCCAAGAACGAACAAAAACAGCAGCGCCGTAAGACCGACCATTACTTCAGAGGCCGTGCGCAATGTACGTGACGCCTGAGTGGCATCTTCAATGGCATTAAGTACGCGGTTGTCGAGCAACTGGCGGAAATGGTCTATCCGGTCCTGTGCCCGCTCCAGTTCCTGTTCATAGGTTTTGCTGAAGAGCAGGGCAATAGCTTGGGTATGTTCTCCCTGCGCGACGCTGGCCAGCGCTGCAGCTTGTTCGTCCTGCAGGGCATCAACAATCTGCAATCCCTCATGCAATAGCGCCAACTCTTCATCTGTCGCTCCGGCATCTTTCAACGCCGCCAGACGATGCTCAACGGCTTTCAGTGACGCCTCTTTGTGACGATAGTTGTTCAAAGCATCCGGGTCTTTACTGACCACGTAGAGACGCGCCATATCGGACAGCGACCAGGCGTCGAGTTCCACTTCTTCGGTGAGTTGATCAAATTTGTAACGTTGTTCCACCACCTGGCGTTCGGTGTTATCCGCGTTGGACGCCATCAGCATGACGACGCCGGAGGCGATGGTCAGGCATACCGTCGCGCTGTAGGCCCAGTTGGTGATTGTGGCTATTCGCACTGATGACTTCCTTCTGCGACGATTAATCAATTAGCATGATTGCAATTATAGGAAACGCATGATTTTGCGTGAAAATAAAAAAGGCGGCCCAGGGCCGCCCTCTGTTATCGTCCTGACATCATAAATCTGGAGGATTTTTTCCTTCTTCCATAAAGGCTTCGTCGATTCCTTCCACGTTACCTTCATGGTCACGCCCGGAAAACAGGTTCCAGCAGGTAATGAACAACGCGGCGATCAGGGGACCAATCACAAACCCATTAATACCGTAAATCTCCATCCCGCCAAGGGTGGTTATCAGAATCAGGTAGTCCGGCATTTTGGTGTCTTTTCCTACCAAAAGCGGGCGCAGGATGTTGTCCACCAGCCCGACGATAATCACGAAGAACCCAACGATAAACAGCCCTTGCCACAGTTGGTGCGTAGCGAAAAGGAATATGGCAGCGGGGACCCAGACGATTGCCGAGCCGACGGCAGGCACCAGAGACAGAAACGCCATTAACGCGCCCCACAGAACGCTGCCGTCGATGTCCACAATCGCAAAAGCGATGCCGCCAAGAATCCCCTGAACTAAAGCCACAACTGCTGTGCCCTTGACGGTTGCGCGCGTTACGCCGACAAATTTGGCGAACAAATGCTGTTTGGCAAAATCAGAAAGTGGTAATGAGTCCAGAATCTGGCGCACCAGATAAGGTCCATCTTTTAACAAGAAAAACAGCAGATACAGCATGATGCCAAAGCTGATGGCAAAGCCGAATGTCCCTTTACCGATCAGGAACGCGCTGCCCGCAAGGTATTGGCCGCCTTGTAACACAATGTCGGACAGCTTTTTCTGGATTTCTGCAACATTATCCAGATTGTGCTCTGCGAGGAATCCTCTCGCCCAGCCTGGAAGATACGAAAGAATAGAGGTGACGACTTCGGGAAACTGCGTGTCGTTTTGTTGCAGTTTGGTGTACACCACATTGAGTTCAATGGCCAGCGATGACAGGATCACCATGAGTGGGATAAAGACAATCAGACAGATAATGGCGATGGTTATTAATGATGCCAGCCCGTTGCGTTCGCCAAGTGCGCTGCGCAGTCTGTTTTTTACCGGGTTAAAGATAGTCGTTAATATCGCAGCCCACAAAATGGCGGAAAAGTAGGGGGACAGCACATCGAAGAACGCCCAGGTAACGAGGGCCAGTATGAAAATGAAGAAACCTTTGGTCAGTCCGTTAAATCGCATCGGTGAATCCTGTAATGAGAAGCAGTCCCGACTATAGAACCGTTCAGCGGATTTACCAACTTTTGCTGAAGATCTCTGCTTCATTCTTACGGATACCGACTCACGTAAGCTCTGGTCGCAGAGGATATTGTCCGTTGAACCGATAAGAATGACGTTATTTACGCCGTGTCGTGGCCAGTTTCTTCATCGTATTGTTTGCGGTACTGCAAAGGAGATTGTCCCATCATTTTTTTAAAACAGGTAATGAAATAGGTCATTTCCGTAAAACCCACATGCCCGGCAATCTCCGTCACGTTCAGCGATGAGTAGCGCAATAAATCACAGCTTTTTTTAATCCTGCGGGTCAGTATATATTCCTGGATCCCGCCACCGGTTTGTTGACGGAATATTCGCGAGGTATAGCTGCGTGAAAAGCCAATATCTGCGGCTAACTCATCAAGTGAAAATTTTTGCTGATAATGCTCTTCCACCCACTGCATAATGCGGGCCGCCACGGTCTGCTGTTGGTGCACCACACTCTGCGGTTGCAGGGGAAGAAAGTCCAGAAGTTGCATTACCAGAAAAGCAACATCGCTGGCTGATTGATACCCGTTGCCCTTAAGTGATTCAAACCGATCGAGGATATAGGCAATATAGTCCGCATGTTCACTGAGATCGTGAATTTGTGCCGGAGCATGGGTGCCAGAGAGTGCTGCAAACTGAGCCTGGTGGCGGGGAAACATCTGCAAGGCACTGATGACTTCGTTGTGCTCAATATGCATAGCAGTACGATAAGACGGGTTGTTCGGTGCGACGTCAACCTGCACCTTGTGCAAGCGAAACGGTGGGAAAATAAAAAGTCTACCCGGCCTCGCAGTATAGTGTTGTTTATCAACGACGACTATGCCGTAACCTTTTGAAATATATAAAAACTCAACACATTGATGCCAATGGTAATAATGAACGCTCGCGCCTATTGGACGCTGAAAGGAAATCACTTCATTCCCCATCGCAATTCTTTCAAGTTTTTGTGGATCGTTCATTTCTCACCATGACAACAGAATTAAGTTTTGCTGCTATATATTAAAGATATTGCTGAATATCTGTCCATAAATCTAATCAAACTTAAAAATCGAACTGTTTTTGTGAACATGCTCACGCTGCTGTAGGAAACAAAAAGACTAATCTCCGTCCGTCAGCGCCTGGTTATCGCCAGTAACACTGAGTCTATAAATACTTCATAAGAGGTAGTGGATTATGATTGCAATTAAACCTTCGGTTTTTTTTATTTATACTTATCATTGTCGAGATAATGCTGGAGCCGCATCATGAACGCGATTGCCCCGACTCGTTTAGCACAGCTCAAAATGAGCAGTTTTATTTTTCTCTATTTCTTTACCTGGTCATCCAGCTTCGGCTTATATGCATTATGGCTGAGTCAAAAAGTTGGTCTTGATAGCGTAACCATTGGTACAGTATTCGCGGTTAATGGTGTGTTTGCCGTAGTTATGAAACCAGTATATGGTTACATCATGGATAAAATAGGTATGAGCAAATGGCTTCTCTATTTTGTCTGCGCCACCTCGGCATTAATGGCCCCGTTTTTTGTGGTTATTTACCAGCCTTTACTGCTGAGCCATACGCTGCTGGGTATTATTATTGGGGCATTCTATTTAAGCCTGGGGTGGTACGCGGGGGTGGCTGCCGCTGAATCCTATGCCGACCGTTTCAGTCGCCTTTACGGCCTGGAGTTTGGCCGTATCCGAATGTGGGGATCGCTCGGCTGGGCGCTGGCGGCTTCGGTTTCCGGCGTATTATTCAACTACACGCCAACCGCCAACTTTATACTGAGCAGTACCACCTCTTTAGTCATGCTGGCGGTGTTGTTGAGCCTGAAGATTGGTGATGAGCAGTTACGAAATAACTCGGTTATCTCAGAAAATAAAATTGTTTTTGCCGATGTTATTGCGCTGATGCAAAACCGAAAATTCTGGATGTTTAGTTTGTATGTCGCTGGTGTCGCGTGGATGATGTTTGTAGCAGAACAGCAATTCCCTCGTTACTTTGTCTCTTTCTTTGCCACCAAAGAGCAGGGCAATGCCTGGTATGGTTACCTGGGGACGCTCCAGGCAGGTATTGAATTTCTGATGATGATGTTTATTCCCGCGCTGGTTAACTATTATGGTGCCAAAAAGGGGTTGCTGTTGTGTGGATTAGTCGTGGGGTTTCGCCTGATTCTTTCCGGATTAACAGTCGACCCAATTATGATTTCAATTATTAAACCATTTTACGGTGTGGAAATAGCATTGCTGTTAATTTCTGTATTTAAATATATCGCTGAACACTTTCACAAACGCGTAAACGCCACCATGTATTTGCTGGGCTATCAGGCAATGGTATATGTCGGCTCCGTTGTCGTGGCACCACCAGCGGGATATTTATACGATAAAATAGGTTTTGCACATACCTTTTTAATTATGGGGGTCTGCGCACTGCTGTTCACGCTAATTTCCGCTTTCACCCTTTCTTGTAGCCATGCGGGAAAAAAGACAGTAATACCGCGCGCTGATATGTTGCGTTCGCAGACTATTAAAACATCGAAGTAGTAATAACAGGAAAATTTATGATTGCTAATAAAACGGCTAATGTCGTTACTGAACCCCTGCGCATGTCCGACGCAGCCCCGGTTGACCGTCAGGCATTGAAAAAAGAGTTAGATAATGCAATACCGTATATTTCGTCCCGAATTGATCGAACGCTGTATGCGCTTGGCGATAAATTTCCCAATGAAGCCTGTGAAGGAGGGAAATGGCAACCCGCTGAAAATAATCAATGGACAAACAGCTTCTGGACAGGGCAACTCTGGCTATTGTGGGAGATGACTGGTGATAGCAAATACCGTCAGGCTGCTGAGCGATTCATTACTTCTTTTGCTCATCGCCTGGTAAACCGTATTGAAACAGATACTCATGACCTCGGCTTTCTGTATTCATTGTCGTGTGTAAACGCATGGCAACTGACCGGTAACGCAGCCGCACGCGATATCGCTCTGCATGCTGCTGAAATGATGATGCAACGCTATAACCCAACGGCAGGTATTATCCAGGCATGGGGAGACCTGACGGATCCGGAGCAGCAGGGACGAATGATTATCGACTGTAATATGAATCTTCCGTTGCTCTACTGGGCAAGCGAACAGACAGGGAATCTGGTCTTTGCTGACGCGGCCTTATCCCATGCCATGCAGGCTGCGAAATATATCGTACGGCCCGATGCATCGACGTATCACACCTATTATATGGATATTGTGACCGGTGAGCCGCGGTTTGGCAATACGCACCAGGGGCACAGCGATAGCTCATGCTGGGCACGCGGTCAGGCGTGGGGGATTTACGGATTCATGCTTAGCTATCTGTATACGGGAAAATCTGAGTTCGTCAGCCTGACCCGCAGCCTGAGTCATTACTTTATCAACCGCCTGCCTGAGGACGCCATTTGTCACTGGGATCTGGCTTTAAATAACACAGATGCCGTACGCGATAGTTCGGCTGCCGCTATCGCTGCCTGTGGTCTGCTGGAGCTAGCGAAAGCATTACCTGCGACAGATGCGGATCGGATGCAGTATGAAGAAGTGGCTTTGCGGATTGTACAATCGCTGACGAAGCACTATCTCTCTACGGATGAATCGGAATGTGAAGGGTTACTGATGCACTCGGTTTATCATATGCCTGCTGGTAAAGGCGTTGATGAATGTTGCTCCTGGGGAGACTATTTTTATCTTGAAGCGTTAATTCGCGTGCGCCAGTGCTGGACGTCCTGTTGGTAGAGGCAATGATCTCTAAGCGTATGAAATATTAAAAGTTGGGCAACAGCTTTGTTGCCCAACTTTTGCTGTCAGGGATATCCGCCGTGATTTAACCGTGTCTGATTTTCCCATCAATTCCCGGTTGAGGTTTACCAAACAGATATCCTTGTGCGAAATCACACCCCAGTGCCTGAAGTTTTTCTAGCTGCTCTTGCGTTTCAACGCCTTCTGCCACAGCTTTCATATTAAGGGATTTCGCCATGCCAGTAATGAGTTTGATAATATTAAGGGCATCGTCCTGAGTAGAGAGTGAATGTACGAAGGACTTGTCTATTTTGATTTTATCGAAGGCAAGTCGACTCAACCGCGAAAGAGAAGAATACCCGGTGCCAAAATCATCGATGGAGATTTTTACCCCCAGAGCTCTGAGCTTGTTAAGTGTATTCATCGGCGTATTACTCTCTGTAAAAATAGAGGATTCCGTGACCTCCAGTTCAAGGCGTTGAGCGGGGAGTCCTGTTTCTTTCAGAATAGTCAGCACTATTCCGGCAAAGGCTTTGCTGCTTAGCTGGACAGGCGAGACATTGACTGAAATTTTGGCTGGAATAGCCCAGGACGCCGCTTCCGTACAGGCAATTTCAAGCACAGACTTTCCCATCTCGTTAATCATGCCTGTTTTTTCAGCAACAGGAATAAAACTATCCGGCGACAGGAGACCCTTTAGCGGATGTATCCAACGAATCAGGGCTTCATAACTGTAAATTTCCCGGCTAAAAGAATCCACAATAGGCTGATAATAAACCACGAATTCTTTATTCACGATGGCCATCGCCATATCATGCTCAAGCGTTCTGCTTTCTTGCAGCTTTTCTAACATCCATTGCCGGAAGACTTTTATCTTACCTGAACCTTCATTTTTGGCTTCATACAGGGCCAGATCTGCAAATTTATAAAGATAATCGGAGCGGCGTTCTGTTTCTGATATAACAATTCCCACACAGGTGGTGATGTTTATAATTGTGTTATAAATAGTGTAGGGCTGGCTGATAAAATCACATATCTTTTGGGCTCGCGAAACGGCCTGGCTCTCCGTCAGACCACTTGAGAGAAACGCAAACTCATCCCCACCTAAGCGATACAGCGTATCTGAAGTGTGGCTCATCGAAATGAGACGGTCCGATATCTGGCGTAATAAAACATCACCGGCATCATGACCATAGGTATCATTTACCTCTTTGAATCGGTCCAAATCAAACAGCATCACTGTCACAGAATCGTTGTTTTTTTCTGCCATCTCGATTGTTTGATTTAAATTCCCCCAGAAAAATTGGCGGTTATTCATATCAGTAAGCGAGTCATGGTAGACGTCATATTCCAGTTTTGCATTCTGGATTTGCAACTTTTCTTTCGACTTCTGCAGTTCTTCAGCAAGACTCTTAACCTGAAGATGCGCTCGCAGAATATTTCTGTTCTGGAAAAATATCAGTACACCCAGTATCGCACTCAGTATGATAAGCAGAACAGAGGTCGCCGAGTAAATATAGTATAGAGTTTGAATTTTAAGGTTGGCGTTATTGATCGAGTTAACATCCTTATTTAACGCACCGGATGAAAGACGGCCAAGTTGCGAATCCAGCGTATGCATTTTTTTCAGGTATGTCTGGAGTTCTGAACGGTCCATTTTCTCGAGGTTAACATCCAGATAGTTAAGGATGTTTTCAAGTTTGATCGCCAGTTCACTGTGCGCTTGATTGCTCTCTATATAGTGCCCCAAATCACCTTCTTTTATCAAATCACTCTGGCTAAGCATAATGTCGAGACGCAGGCGTACCTCATCGAGGTTCATTGTTTTATCGATAGTATAAAGACCAAGCAATGATTCGAATCGGTAATATTGCGAGACCATTTGTGCAGCGGACCATGAATCGGTGTAGTGAGTCAGTTTCTGTAACTCTTGCTGTCTTTCATGGACCAGGAAAGAAATATATCCAGTAGATATAAAAAGAAAAAATATGATGCCAGCCAGTATTCTGTTCATGATGTTCCTCTGAACGCTTACTCAATATCCATTCTACTGACCTGCCATGCTGACCTTGAGTAATAAATCTGATTATTCAGTTCAGGTATGCTGTCATAGGGATACACAATGAATAATGGGCCTTTATCACGGATTTGCATGTATTTTCCGTTGATTTTTAAAGCAAGAATGACATTGTACTTCTTGAAATCATTGAGAGGGATCACGGTGGTGTAGTCATTGAGCGCAGTAACTTTTACAACCGAGCCTTTCGCCCCAACAAAATCCATGAGCTTTTGTAGTGGAATACCCGTAAAAGTCGTACGTCCATTATACCAGGGGGAGGTGGTCTGAAAACTTACCATGCCCAGTTTCTCGAGGCTGGCGGTATCAAAAGTGGCTTTCCCGTCTTCATTTGTATTTTCTATATTACCGGACACTGTCAGAAGGACTTTGCCCGTGGGTTTGGAAAGTTCACCTGCCCAGAGCTGTGTGGAGACGACTAAGCTTAACAACATGACAAATAACCGCATTTTGGCCTCACCGGACTACTGGATGTTAAAGAATTATAATTTAGTTATCATTTTATTTGTATGTTCTGTTTATCTTTTATTGGTAAGGTACATTTATCCATTATTTAACATATTAAAATCAATGGGTTAATCTTCCTCTGATTTTTGAAGTTAATTTTTCAGGCAGTATCTTTTATTGCGGAACGGCTTAATTTTATTGGTGTTGTACAAAAAACAATCATTCCGTAATTGGCAAAAAGAAATACACACGAACATAAAGGTTTATTTTCTTGTGCAGCGGCTGCTTATCTTATTCTGACCGATGAATGGACTTGTTGAATAAATCGCGCTTTTACTTAATTGCATGATCAGATTACGCAGATTGTCCCGTGGGGGAGCAAGTGTTCTGGATGTCCTACTGGTGCTGGCGTGTTTACATCAAAATCTTTTTAATTACGATTTAAAAACTGTTTACGTGTGTGATGGAGATAGGCACGAACGGCACCACTGGATTCATCTTTACGACTGACCATCATCAGCGTTGCTGACAGCTCAGGCGTATCAACAACACGGTATATTATTCCCGGAATGGATACTTGGCTCAAAGGTTCAGGAACCAGTGCAACACCTGGCCCCGCTCCGACCATGGCGAGGACGCTCAGTGAACTGGAACTGCGCCAGGCAATATTTAAACTATCCCCAAGCAGCCTTTGCAGATGCGTCTCAAGTTTCGAATCAACGTTATTGATTGAGTAAAGAATCATAGGTTCATGTGCCAGCATATCCAGCGACAGAACCTCTTTATCAGCCAGTCTATGTTCACTGGACATCGCCAGTACACGTCTCCATTGACCTACTGTTTCATAAACCAGGGATGCATTTTTCTCGGGACAATAATCAGGCATATATCCAATATCCAGCGTTCCGTTCTGGATGGCTTCGTTCTGAAGCTGCGGAGCGAGCTCCTGACAAATGATTTCTGCATCAGGGTAGGCTTTGTGAAAGGAACGTACGTCCTGCATCAGAATGCCACTGAATACGGCATTTCCAGCAAATCCTACACGTACTCTGCCCGTTTCACCGCGGATGGAACGCTCAACTGCCATGCGGGTATGTTCCATTTGCTCCAGCGTACGTATGGCCTCCGCTTGCAAAAGTTTTCCCGCCTCAGTCAGCTCAACGTGACGGCTGGTACGGATCAACAACGGACCACCCAATTCAGCCTCCAGCGCTTTGATCTGCATACTCAATGCGGGTTGAACAATATTGAGACGCTCTGCCGCGCGGCCAAAATGCCGTTCTTCTGCGACAGCTAAAAAATACTTAAGCTGGCGTAAATCCATTCGAACCCCCATCAATCACTAAAATTGATTAATCAGTAATATTTATCTATTTGAGTTTAACTTTATTCGAGAACAAACTGAATACACACAAAAAAACACTCAACAAACAGAGATACTAAACATGCAGAATCAACTTCAGGATCGTCAGCAACTTAGTGACCTTGTTAATGGCTGGATGCATCGCGATCTGGGCGAATGGGAACAGTTGCGCGAGTTGTTCCACCCTGACGGCACAATTGAAATTACGTGGTTCGAAGGGCTGGGGAGCGAGTTTGTCAACGGCTCAATGAGAATGGGGGTTTCTGATTTCAGGACTAAACATATCATCACTTCTCCGGCTGTATCTTTCAATGAGGCAGGTGACAAAGCTCTTCTTGAAACAAACGCAATGATCATTGGCGAGAATATAAAACTGAACATTGGGTGCGAATGCCATAACCGTTTTTACGATATGGCCGAGAAAAGAGAGGGCAAATGGAAATTGTTACGCCGCCAGACGATTTATGATTTCGGTATTTTTACCTTTCCGTTAGGCCCGGTCGCTATTGACCAGGCGATTGTGACAAAGTATCCGCGGGAATATGCCGCGCTGGCTTATTTACTGGAACTGAGTGGATTCCCTGTTGGGCGCGTATTCGCGACGCGTGGCAGTGAACTGGAGGATAAGATGAAGGCTGAAGGTAAGCGCTGGCTTGCCGTGTGAATCCGACAAAAATGCAGCGGCTGCGGAATCATTTTTTCTGATTCCGCTTAATGTCGAAAATGACTTTCGATTTTCATGCTCGCTTCGGGTAAGCAGTGATTAACTTTCATTCATGTTTCGTGCCTGAATTAGCTTAATCGTGCATGTGTGCTGACTGGCGGGCATACAGGTAAGCGGTGGCTCGCGACACGCCTAAATGCTGCGCGACGGTATCCATTGATTTTCGTACGTTCAGCAGGCCTTCTTTACGGAGTTGTTGAATCAATAACTTACGATCTTCAGGTTTAAGCGCGCGCGCCGTGGTCGCGCGTTTAGCGGCAAAGTCATCGATACGCTGGCGAATAACTTCATTACTACCGGGATCGATATGTTCCTTTATGGGGGAGTTTTCGGTTTCAGTAAATCGCGCCAGCGCGCTCTGCATACCGCGAAACAACGACATATCAACATTAAGGCACAGCGCCGCGACGTATTTACCGTCCTCATCCTTGATGCCAATGGAGGTGCTTTTTACCGGACGTCCATCAGCAAATTGATTGCTGTAGTTGGCGATGATGCTGGGAAAGTCTGGCGATGCTATGCGCGCCAGACCCAGTTCTGTTGCGGGTTGGCCAGGTTTACGTCCGGAAAGATTATTATGGATGGACAAAATGGCATGTTCAGGTTTTTTGAGGTCATGAACCACCACTTCACAAAAGGGAGAAAAGGTCTCACTTAACCCTCTGGCGATAGTATCAAGTTGGCTGAGAAGCGAGTTATTGTCGGTTTTTGGCATGCCAGTCTCCTGCAGTGATGCCTTTTGCCATAATTGCGAGCAGTTTACAGTGAGCAGGGTTCGCTTTTCCACACTGGAATGTACAGACAGGAATAAGGTATCCGCATGGCAGATACCTTGCTTATCATCCGGCCAGCAATGCACCATAGCGGCTGATGTCCACGTTTCCACCGCTGATAATAATGCCGATTCTCTTACCCTGAAGTTCAGATTTCCGTGCTCTGGCGGCGGCAAAACCCAGACAGCCAGTTGGCTCCACGACGATTTTCATGCGTTCGGCGATAAATTTCATCGCGGTGACCAATTCAGTATCTGAGACAGTCAGAATATCGTTCACGTTTTGCTGAATAATCGCAAACGTATACTGCCCAAGATGTTGAGTCTGCGCGCCATCGGCTATGGTTTTCGGTGTATCAATATGAACAATGTTGCCGCTGCGAAACGACTGCTGACCGTCATTGCCTGCCTCAGGTTCTACGCCATAGATCATACAGTCAGGGGAGAGATGTCGCGCTGCCAGTGCGGAACCGGATAGCAGACCGCCGCCACCCAGACATACGAAAAGGGCGTCTAAGGGGCCCACTTCCTCAATCAACTCTTTCGTTGCGGTGCCCTGGCCCGCAATAACGTGCGGATGATCGTAAGGGGGGATCAGCGTCAGCCCTTGTTTTTCCGCCAGCTCCTGACCAATTTTTTCTCTGTCTTCAGTATAGCGATCGTAAATCACGACATTTCCGCCATACCCTTTGGTGGCGGCAACTTTGGCCGCCGGGGCATCATGCGGCATGATAATTGTCGCCGGAATCCCCAACAATTTTGCCGACAAGGCGATGGCTTGCGCATGATTCCCTGAAGAAAAGGTCACGACGCCCGCAGCCCGTTGTTGTGGCGTGAACTGGCGTAGCGCATTCATAGCGCCGCGAAATTTGAACGCGCCCATTCTCTGGAAGTTTTCGCATTTAAAGAAGACTTCAGCGCCAAATTCTTCATTCACCGTGCGCGACGTCATCACCGGCGTTTTGTTGGCATAATCTGCGATGCGCTCTGCCGCAGCGACGATATCGTTATAATCAGGCAGTGTCATATCAGTCATTTTTATTCACCTGTATACAGTTAAAAATCAGGCCTGTGGGGCCAAAGCCATCGCTTCGATTTCTACGGCAAAACCGTAATGAAGCTCGGCAACACCTGCGACGGCGCGGGCAGGGCGAAAATCACCGATCCACTCACCATAGATCCTGTTAAATGTCGGCCACTGGTTAATATCCGTCACATAAACACGTACCGAGACCAGGTGCTGACGCGAGACTCCTGCGCCAGCCAGGCAGGCATCGACATTTTGTAAGGCCAGTCTGGTTTGTTCTTCAAATGACGCATCGGCTTTTTTTTCGCCATCCTGGGTGACTGGCAACTGTCCAGAAATGAACACAAAACCACCTGCCGTTGTACTGTGCGAGTAATGACCTGCCGGGGGAAAACTGCCTGGTGAAGCGTTGAGCGTAATGTCTGGGGACATAAGCGATCTCCTTGGTTTCTGATGATTCATTTTGTATAAAATAATACTATTTGTCTTATTTATACGCCTTCATGCTTCGGTCGGCTAGTGATAGTTTTCATGGACGCTGATTTTGTGAACTAAAGCAAACGTGGCCCCCGCTATATAGCGGGGGCTGGGGTATGAGTTAGGGGAAAACGGGGGAGAGGGTATCGGCCCAGAACGGGGCGTTTAAGCCACAAAGGTTAGCCAATATGACCGTGGTTAATCTTACTCAATGGCTCATTGATATCGAAGATTTTGAAAAACACCTCTTCCACACCCAGATGCTTCAGACGGGCAGTATGCTTTTTAACATAAGCCAGCGCGGTGTCCTGATCCTGAAACAGATAGATGCCACCGGCTTCATGATTTGCTTCGTTCTCGGTCCAGATTTTCCAGATAAAGCCCGGCTCCTGGTTGATGGATTCGGCCAGTTCGACAAGTTGTTGCGACATTTCAGCGCCAAACGGACCATGAAAAGTAAAGTGAATCTGCAGCAGTTTGTTTGACATACATCCTCCCTGGATTGGGTTGTGTAACGGATAAGAGGGCTAGCGTAACAGCACTTTACCCGTCAGGTAAGTTGTTGCCTGCCCGCCAATATAAACGCGAGAACCCGCCAGTTGGCAGCGTAAATCCCCACCGCGCTCAGATACCTGACGCGCCAGCATTTGTGTTTTGTTCAGTTTTTCTGCCCAGTAAGGAATGAGCATGCTATGCGCCGAACCGGTGACCGGATCCTCCGCGACGGCTTCGCCCGGACAGAAGAAACGGCTGACAAAATCGTATTCCCCGTCACCTGGCGCGGTGATACAAACCATTTTCCCCAGCGGGATCATGGCGTGGATATTCGGGCGTACAGCCTCGACCTGGCGCTGGTTCTCCATCACGACCATGTAGTCGCGCGCCACGCGAACTTCTTTGCATTCGGCGATGCCTAATGTTACCAGCAGCAAGTCGGGCGCTACGACAGGTTCGCTTTGCCAGGCAGGAAAATCAAGCGTCAGCCATTCGCCGCTGCGTGTGACCGTCAGCGGCCCCACAAATCGGGTGGCAAAATGGATAGTTGTGTCCGGGTAATCCAGATGTTCAAAAATGACATGCGCCGCGGCAAGGGTGGCATGCCCACACAGATTGATTTCTCCCTGTGTGGTAAACCAACGTAGCTCAAAGCCATGATCATTAGCGACAAAAAAAGCGGTTTCCGACTGGTTATGCTGCTGCGCCATTTTTAATAATGTTTCATCGGGCAACCAGTCTGCAAGCGGACATACTGCGGCGGCATTACCGCCAAACGTCGTGGTGGTAAAGGCATCTACCATATAGAAATCGATTTGTTGCACAGTGTAACCCTCTCTTTGCACTCGGGATAATCCACACTCTACCATGCAATGATTGCCATGAGTTACGCGGGTCGATTCGCCAGTGCGGTGAAAATTCGTTATCATCCGTGCCCACACTCCATCCTGGCCGTCTGATGTCTACCATTCTTGATACCTTTATTGCCCCGCCTTGTCATGACCAGATAGAGATTCTCTATCAGGACGAGCATTTGGTGCTTATCAATAAACCCTCCGGACTGCTCAGCTTGTCGGGAAAAAATCCGCAGAATCTCGATTCGGTACATCACCGTCTGGTACAGGTTTATCCCGGTTGCACGCTGGTCCATCGGCTTGATTTCGGCACTTCAGGGCTGATGGTGGTGGCCCGTACTAAGGCTATTAACGCCGCGCTGTGTCAGCAGTTCAGTCAGCACATGGTGACGAAAGTATACAGCGCGCTGTTATGCGGGCATCTGGAAAACGATGCAGGAGTTATCGACGCAGCGATTGCTAAAGATCCGGCGCTGTTTCCGCTGATGACGATTTGCGCCGTTAACGGCAAGCCCGCGCGCTCGCGCTATCAGGTTGTTGAGCGTTTTATTCATCGCCAGGAGGACGGGGGATTACTTCCCTTAACGCGCGTACAATTGACGCCTGAAACCGGGCGTACCCATCAACTACGGATCCACTGTCAGCAGTTGGGACATCCTATTTTAGGGTGCGATTTGTATGGCGGGCGTCTGCTGCCAGGCACGGAACGGACGCCGCGACTGATGCTGCATGCCAGCGCATTGCGTTTCAGGCATCCTGTCAGCGAACAGTGGGTGAATGCCGAAAACGCCAGTCCCTTCTGAAGGTGTAAAAAAGCCGCCAGACGGCGGCTATTGTGAGGTTATCGTGCAGCGCGTTGCAAAATGACGGCTGACGGTTGGCGTTGCAGATAGCGCATCCGCAGCATCATTAACACGGCCGCAGAGGTCAGACCGATAATAAAGCCCATCCAGAAACCGGCAGGTCCCATCCTGTCGACCACCAGATCGGTAAGCGCCAGAATGTAGCCGCTTGGCAGACCCAGCACCCAGTAGGCAGTAAAGGTGATAAAGAAGATAGAGCGCGTGTCTTTATAACCTCGCAGAACACCGCTGCCAATAACCTGGATAGAGTCCGATATTTGATACACTGCGGCCAGTAACATGAGCTGCGCCGCCAGCGCGACAACTTCCGGATTGTCGTTGTAGAGCAGGGCAATGTGCTCACGGAAGGTCACGGTGAAAATCGCCGTCACAACCGCCATGCAGACACCAACGCCCAGACCCGTTCTGGCCGCCGTTTGCGCCTCAAGCGTGGATCCCTGACCCAAACGATAACCGACACGAATAGTGACAGCGGCCGCCAGCGACATCGGCAAAACGAACATTAACGAACTAAAGTTCAGCGCGATCTGGTGCCCGGCCACATCGACGATCCCCAGCGGGGACACCAGCAGCGCAACCACAGCAAACAACGTCACTTCGAAAAATAACGCCAGCGCGATGGGTAAACCCAGCTGTACGAGACGCTTCATCACCGCAGTGTCTGGCTTCTGGAAACCTCGCTCATTACGGATATCACGCATTGAACGCGCGTGTTTGACGTAAGACAGCATGGCGGCAAACATTACCCAGTAAACCGCCGCCGTGGCGACGCCACAGCCCACGCCGCCAAGTTCCGGCATACCTAAATGCCCATAGATGAAAACATAGTTAACCGGGATGTTCACCAGCAGGCCGATAAACCCCATCACCATCGCCGGTTTCGTCTTGGCCAGCCCTTCGCACTGGTTACGGGCTACCTGGAAAAATAAATATCCCGGCGCGCCCCATAACAATGCGCGCAGATAACCGACGGCTTTATCGGCTAGCGCCGGGTCGATGTTATGCATGGAGCGGATAATGTATCCCGCATTCCATAGCACGACCATAATCAAAATGGAGACGCTACCTGCCAGCCAGAATCCCTGGCGTATCTGATGGGCGATACGATCGCGGCGGCCAGAGCCATTGAGTTGGGCAATGACCGGCGTCAACGCCAGCAGGAGTCCGTGACCAAACAGAATAGCCGGTAGCCAGATAGACGTACCAATGGCAACGGCCGCCATGTCCGTCGCGCTGTATCCGCCCGCCATGACGGTATCAACGAATCCCATTGCGGTTTGAGCGATTTGCGCAAGAATCACCGGAATTGCCAGAGCTAATAACTGACGCGCTTCACTTACATACTTTTGCACGTGTACACCACTATATTGTTGTTATTTGAGAGACTAAAAAAGCCGCCTTATATGGCAGCAAGGAGAAAAAGCTGGGGAAATTTCAGTCTATTGTAGCGAGGAATACGTAATTCTCCAGTGAAAAAACAGGCAGCGGTGGCGCATTGCTGGCAACCTGAATTTCCACCTGCTATTGTGCTGGGCAGAGATGTCTTAATTGAGTTCAGGAGTGAGAAGTATGTTTACGGGTATTGTGCAGGGCACCGCAAAATTGGTGTCCATTGATGAAAAACCAAATTTTCGTACGCATGTCGTGGAGTTGCCTGAATATATGCTGGATGCGCTGGAGACCGGCGCATCGGTTGCCCACAATGGCTGTTGCCTGACGGTAACCGAAATCAACGGTAACCACATAAGCTTCGATCTGATGAAAGAGACGCTGCGTATCACCAACCTGGGCGACCTGAAGGTCGGGGATATGGTTAACGTTGAGCGTGCGGCAAAATTCAGCGATGAGATTGGCGGGCATTTAATGTCGGGCCATATTATGACCACCGCCGAGGTGTCGAAAATTCTGACCTCGGAAAATAATCGTCAGGTATGGTTTAAAGTTCAGGACCCATCGCTGATGAAATATATCCTGTACAAGGGATTTATCGGCATTGACGGCATCAGCCTGACGGTCGGTGAAGTCACGCCAACACGCTTTTGCGTGCATTTGATCCCGGAAACGCTGGAGCGTACGACACTGGGTAAGAAAAAGCTGGGTGCGCGAGTTAATATCGAAATCGATCCGCAAACGCAGGCGGTTGTTGATACCGTTGAGCGTGTGCTGGCTGCGCGTGAAAGCGCCATCAGTAACGTGGCGGGCGAGGCCTGAATCCGGTCAAAAACAAAACGCCCCCGTTAGCACGGGGGCGGTAGACATTAGCGGGGGACGCGCAGACCGTGTTCGACACCGCGGGAAAAAACCACCTGCCAAAGCTGGATATCGCGAGCACGAAACGCACCGGCGCAGGCGTTCAGGTAATAGCTGAACATCCGTTTAAAACGCTCGGTATAGTTATCGGCGATTTCAGGCCAGGAACGTATGAAGCGCTCGTGCCATGCCATCAGCGTGGTATCGTAATCCGCGCCAAAATTATGCCAGTCTTCCATCACAAAATGCGGTTCGCTGGCGTTGGCAATCTGACGAACTGACGGTAAACAGCCGTTCGGGAAGATGTATTTATTGATCCACGGATCAACATTATTGTCGGTTTTATTCGAACCGATGCTGTGCAGCAAAAAGAGACCGTCCGGTTTTAGATTGCGATCGACAACGTCAAAATAGGTGTTGTAGTTTTTCGGGCCGACATGTTCAAACATGCCGACGGAGACAATGCGATCAAATTTGTCATTCAGGTCGCGGTAATCTTGCAGCAAAATGGTGACATCCAGTCCTGCGCAACGCGCCTGCGCCATTTTCTGCTGTTCTGCGGAGATGGTCACACCCACGACGCTAACACCATATTGCGATGCCATAAACTGGGACAAGCCACCCCAGCCGCATCCGATGTCGAGCACCCGCATTCCCGGCTTCAACTGTAATTTTTCGGCAATCATTTTCAACTTCGCCTGTTGGGCAGATTCCAGGGTATCGGCATCTTTCCAGTAGGCGCAGGAATACTGCATGTAGGGATCAAGCATGCGGGTAAACAGGTCGTTGCCCAGATCGTAATGTTCTTTGCCGACAACCCAGGCGCGTTTTTTAGTCTGTAAATTGAACAGCCGTGCGGTAGCGATACGTAAGGTATCTTTGAAGTGGCGGGGGAGTTGATTTTCAAGCCCGGCGCGCAACACTTTGGTGAAAAATATGTCCAGCCGATCGCACTCCCACCAGCCGTCCATATAACTCTCACCTAAACCTAACGATCCTTCCCGCAGTACGCGTTTGAAAAAATCGGGGTTTTTGACGCGAATATCCGCCGCTGCCGAACCATTAATGGTAATACCTGCACGGCTCAATAATTCATTGGTGATGCGGTACCAGTCATCATCCGGTACGCTGACGTCTTCTATACACGATGAACTCATAGCTTCTCCATCACTGGTCGGTGATCAGAACCTTAAAACAGCGTAGACGCTTTTTTGGGCTTTGTGAGAAATCTCACGGAATTAATCCGCGAATCTATAATCCGACGTAGAACAGAGGAAGGGAGAAACCCTTACCGAAAAGGCCATCCGTGGAAAAACGGAAACGTTCTTGTCCCCGTTAATACCTAAAAATTATCGTTTTTGTAACAACTGGAAATCAGTATAAGCCTGATTTTTTGACGATTCAACAGAAAATTGTTAGCGGGCTAACTAATTGCCCGCGACAATTATTAGTGAGACTCACCGTGGGCAATTTGCCCCCGATCATCTGTTTGTGGAGCGTTATCGGTCTGCGATTGCATTTTGTAACCCATGGCGGCCAGCAGCACCGTGGTCAGCATCACGCTGGTGGTGGTGAGCAGCGGAGTCGCGATCAGCCACGACACCACAAGGCTTGCCAGGAAGCATAAACCCAGTTGCAGCGTATTTTGCAATGCAGCAGCGCGTCCTGTGGCTTGTGGGAAAGGACGTAACGCCTGAGCGACAACGATAGGGTAGATTGCGCCGTTCGCGATCGCCATTACGCAGAATGGGATCAGAATTTCAGCCAGGGCAACATGGTGAATAAAGCCGGTAGCCCAGGTGGCTACAACGCTAATGGCATAAAGAATCAGTAACCATGGCAGCAGTTGACGGCCTTGCCATTTTTGTAGCGCCGCACGGCAGCCGTAACCACCAATTAAGAAGGCGATAGTTTGTGGAACATAGCTCAGGCCAATCACAGCCGGGCTGTAGCCCATTTCGCTAAGGATGAACGGTGACCCTGTCAGCCATGCGAAAAAGCTTGCGGAACAGGCGGCATAAATAAGTACGTTTCCACGGTAAGCTTTCGAACGCAGCAGTGTGGCGAAAGTCAGTTTATCCTGGCTGTCGTCGCGTGCTTTAACCGTCGGTTTTAAACGCAGGGCCGGAAGCATCAGAATCAGGGTAATAGCAAACAGGGTCGCGAAAATGGCCTGCCAGGAGAAATGGACCAGAATCCAGCTGCCTAATAACGGTGCGAGAGCCGGGGATAACCCGACCAGCGGCATAATGGTGGCAAAGATGCGGTTTACTTTTTGTGAGGGGTAGTAGTCGGTGACCAGCGCCTGCCAGATAACCGACGCGGCACAGACGCCAACGGCCTGAATAAAGCGCAGCACCAACAAGCCAGTGGCGTTTTCAACCCACAGCATACCCAGACTGCCCAGTGCAAAAATAGATAAACCCAACAGTAAAATCGGTTTACGGCCATAGTGATCTGAGAGCGGTCCCCACAGAAGTTGCGCGACGGCGAAACCCGCTAAAAACAAACTTAGGCTGGCGCTGACGGCAGAGGCAGGTGTTTGCAGATCGGACTGAATCGCGGCAAAGGCGGGCAGATACATATCCGTCGCCAGAAAACCGAGCACGCTAAGACCCGCCAACCAGACTAAAAAACCTTTCCCAGGTTGCATCATCATTTCTCTTTTTTTAGCAGTAGAACAATGCCGCTGAGTGTAGTGAGTGTAATTCTCGCTGTGAAACGCTAATATTTGCTTACTGATTTCAAATTTTTTGTAGGCAGAATATGTGGTCGGAATATTCACTTGAAGTGGTTGATGCGGTTGCGCGTAACGGCAGTTTTAGTTCAGCCGCACAGGAGCTACACCGCGTACCTTCGGCGGTAAGCTACACCGTGCGCCAACTGGAGGAGTGGCTGGCTGTACCGCTTTTTGAGCGACGTCATCGCGATGTGGAATTAACGCCTGCTGGCGCGTGGTTTTTAAAGGAAGGGCGCTCTGTTATCAAAAAAATGCAGATCACTCGTCAGCAATGTCAACAAATCGCCAACGGCTGGCGAGGACAACTGGCGATCGCGGTAGATAACATTGTTCGCCCCGAACGTACCCGGCAGATGATTGTGGATTTCTATCGTCACTTTGATGATGTCGAACTGCTGGTTTTTCAGGAAGTGTTTAATGGCGTCTGGGACGCGCTTTCAGATGGGCGCGTAGAGCTGGCTATTGGCGCCACGCAGGCCATTCCGGTAGGGGGGCGCTATACCTTCCGCGACATGGGCATGCTGAGCTGGAGCTGCGTGGTGGCCAGCCATCATCCGCTGGCGTCAATGTCGGGGCCGCTAAGCGATGATACGTTGCGCAACTGGCCGTCGCTGGTGCGCGAAGATACCTCGCGTACATTGCCGAAACGTATTACCTGGTTACTGGATAACCAAAAGCGCGTTGTGGTTCCTGACTGGGAATCTTCAGCGACCTGCTTGTCTGCGGGATTGTGTGTGGGCATGGTACCAACACATTTTGCCAAACCGTGGATTGATAGCGGTAAATGGGTCTCGTTGCAGTTGGAGAATCCCTTTCCTGATGCCGCGTGTTGTCTGACATGGCAGCAGAACGACACCTCGCCCGCACTGAGCTGGTTGCTGGATTATTTAGGGGATAGCGAAACGCTGAATAAAGAATGGTTGCGGGAGCCAGATGAGGCCCCCGCACAGCAGGCTTAACGACGATAATCGCGGAATGGACCGTCAGCAACGGAGCGGCGCTCTACCAGACGCGGATGAACCTCGATCGACTGCGACTCTTCGCGTTTATTCACGATGCGGTCTAACAGCATGTTGAAGGCCGTTTCACCCAGTGAATCCTTAGGTTGGTGAATGGTCGTCAGCGCTGGCGTGAAGAAGCGGGCGTTGCGCACGTTATCATAACCGATGAGCGAGACATCCTGCGGTACGCGCAGTCCCATCTCGTCAGCAGCGCACAGCGCGCCCATCGCCATGATATCGCCACCGCAGAACACGGCGGTCGGACGATGCGACTGTGAAAGAATTTGCTGCATGGCGCGATAACCGGACTCAGGTTCAAAATCGCCCTGTACAATCCAGTTGTCGGGAACCTTAATCAGCGCTTCTTCCATCGCTTTCATAAAGCCAGCCAGACGACCGGCCCCGGTATTCCGTTCCATCGGGCCCGGGATCGCGCCAATCTCGCGATGGCCGCGTTCTATCAGATACCGACCCGCCATGTAACCGCCCTCGAAAGCGTTATCAATGACCGTATCGGTAAAATCAGCTTTAGCTTCGCCCCAATCCATCACAACCATCGGAATATGGCGATACTCTTCGAGCATCGAAAGCAGTGATTCCGGATACTCAGAACACATCACCAACAGACCATCAACACGCTTTTGCGCCATCATTGACAGATAGGCCTGCTGTTTTTCAAGGCTGTTCCATGCGTTGCCCAGAATCAGGGTATAGCCTTTCTGGAAACAGTTTTTCTCAACGGCTTCGATAATTTCGGCGAAATAGGCCGCTTCACTGCTGGTCGCCAGCAAGCCGATAGACTTGGTGTGATTCACCTTCAGGCTGCGCGCAACTGCGCTTGGAGAATAGTGCAGCTCTTTGATCGCAGCCCAAACCGCATTACGCGTTTCTTCCGCGACAAAGCGCGTCTTGTTAATTACGTGTGATACGGTTGTAGTGGAAACGTTTGCTCGCTTCGCTACATCTTTAATTGTTGCCATTACATCTCACTCCAGACCATATCCTAAGCTCCTGAGAATACTCCAGGTAAACGTTTGCCTTCACACACCCTTAACGCAACGTAGGGGTTGCGGCACGCCGGGAAAACGACACGGAACGTCAGGAAGGGGTCAATGGCCGGTACGCTAATCAAGTAAGCGTGGAATTTTGTCTGATCTTAACGAAAAGGGGAAGAGTTAAAAGCAGTTATCAATATAAATCGTGAGAGATTTTTGCTTTCAAGTGTGTAAAAATGCGCAATATCACTTTTTGTGTGGGAATAAAAAGGAGAAAACTTGATGAGCACCGATCTGAAATTTTCGTTAGTGACTACCATTATTGTTCTGGGTTTGATCGTCGCGGGTGGCCTCACCGCAGCGCTGCATTGATTTCCCCGAGGGAGTTAGCTCTCCCTCATCCTTTCCGCATCTGTTTCCCCTCTATTGTTTGCGAATAAGCAAAAGTCTTTTGCAATTTTGTTAACTTTATTAATTTTGCGATCAATGTCATGCTTTTGACTCTTATTTTATGTCGCGCCACGGCTCGACGTTACGGAGTCGATATATGAAAATCAATTATCCCTTACTGGCACTGGCGATCGGTGCGTTTGGCATTGGCACCACCGAATTTTCGCCAATGGGATTATTGCCCGTGATTGCCAAAGGGGTGGATGTCTCGATTCCTGCCGCCGGGATGCTGATCAGCGCGTATGCCGTTGGCGTGATGGTGGGGGCTCCGTTGATGACACTGCTGCTTTCCCATCGCGCGCGACGTAATGCGTTGATATTCCTGATGGCGATTTTCACGTTGGGCAACGTGCTTTCAGCTATCTCACCGGATTACACCACGCTGATGCTGTCGCGTATTTTGACCAGTCTTAACCACGGGGCATTTTTTGGTCTCGGTTCTGTTGTTGCCGCAAGCGTCGTACCTAAACATAAGCAAGCCAGCGCTGTGGCAACCATGTTTATGGGGTTAACGATTGCCAATATTGGCGGCGTTCCTGCGGCGACGTGGCTTGGTGAGACTATCGGCTGGCGGATGTCATTTATGGCGACGGCGGGTCTGGGCGTCATCTCTATGGTTAGCCTGTTCTTCTCATTACCGAAAGGTGGAGCAGGAGCGCGCCCTGATGTCCGTAGCGAGCTGGCGGTACTTATGCGCCCACAGGTGCTGTCGGCTCTGCTGACCACCGTGCTGGGTGCCGGCGCGATGTTCACGCTTTATACTTACATCTCGCCAGTGCTGCACAGCATTACCCACGCCACACCGGCGTTTGTGACCGGAATGCTGGTATTAATTGGCGCCGGATTCTCGATCGGAAACTATCTTGGCGGCAAACTGGCGGATCGTTCTGTCAACGGTACGCTTAAAGGCTTCTTGCTGTTGTTGATGGTTATAATGCTGGCCATTCCTTTCCTCGCGCGTAATGAGCTGGGGGCGGCGGTGAGTATGGTCGTCTGGGGCGCGGCGACGTTTGCGGTGGTTCCGCCGTTGCAGATGCGGGTGATGCGCGTTGCCAGCGAAGCGCCAGGGTTATCATCGTCAGTCAACATTGGCGCGTTTAATCTGGGGAATGCGTTAGGTGCGGCAGCCGGTGGGGCGGTGATTTCCGGTGGTCTGGGCTACAGTTTTGTGCCGGTGATGGGAGCGATTGTGGCGGGGCTTGCGTTACTGCTGGTCTTTATCTCGGCAAGAAGACAACCTGAAGAAGTCTGCACGGCCTCAAGCTAAGACTAAAACGCAGAAGGGGATCCCTTCTGCGTTATCATTTTATGCTGCGAAGTTCTGCGCAACAAATTCCCAGTTCACCAGCGCCCAGAAGTGCTCCAGGTAGCCAGGACGGGCATTGCGATAATCGATGTAGTAGGCGTGTTCCCATACGTCAACGGTCATCAGCGGCGTCGCGTCGGTCGTCAGCGGAGTACCAGCGTTGGAAGTGGAAACGATAGCCAGTTTGCCATCCGTTCCTTTAACCAGCCAGGTCCAGCCAGAACCGAAGTTTTTAATAGCTGCATCGGTGAATTGCGCTTTGAAATCCGCAAAGCTGCCAAAGGAGGCGGCAATTGCATCGGCCAGTTTACCGGTCGGTTCGCCACCTGCGTTCGGCGCCAGGCAGTTCCAGTAGAACGTGTGGTTCCACACCTGTGCAGCATTATTGAATACACCGCCTTCAGAGCTACGAACGATCTCTTCCAGTGATTTGCCTTCAAACGCCGTGCCTTTGATCAGGTTGTTCAGGTTGGTCACGTAGGTTTGATGGTGTTTGCCATAGTGGTATTCCAGCGTTTCGGCAGAAATGTGCGGTGCCAGAGCATCTTTGGCATACGGTAATGCAGGTAATTCAAACGACATTGCTTCTCTCCTTATTATTTATATTGAGTACACACAATAGCCTCATTGTGAGTAAGGATAGGGTAGCAAATTGAAAGGTTATGCAAAAGAAGAACTTACCCTACAGCATGTTCTGTAGGGTAAGTTTTTAGCGAATTGTTTTCGGTGTCATTACCCGGCGAGCGCCCACATAGTGGCGCTGCCAGTAATCTTCGCTCAGAGACGTGATTTGAATTTCCTGACCGCTGCGTGGTGACTGAATAAATTTACCGTTACCAACGTAAACACCAACGTGATCGGCTGTGCCGCGACCTTGCGTGCGGAAGAAGACCAAATCACCGTTTTTCAGCTCGCCACGTTCAATCGGCGCGGCGTCGCGCAGGTGGTACATTTCATTCGCCGTACGCGGAATGCGGAATTTAACCAGATCTTTATAGGCGTAATAGACCAGACCGCTGCAATCAAAGCCGGTTCTTGGCGAAGATCCGCCCCAACGGTAAGGTTTGCCGATTTGGTTCATCAGGGTGGACATCGCGGTTTTAGTCGCTTTCTGCACTTTGACTTTATGTGCCTCAGCAAGCGTGGTCGGTGCGGCGGTTTTCACCTTCACGCAGCGCGGTTTATGACCTTTGCGCGGCGTACATTTTTCAGTCCAGGTAACGGCAGCGGTTTGTGCTGCGGCAGTTTTACTGCGACGGTTGGCAGTTTTTGTCGATTTTGCCGGAGTGGCTGTGCGTTTTTTAGAAGAGGAGGCTGTTTTGCTACTGGTTTTGCTGGTGGTCTTTGTCGCCGATTTCTTGTTGGTCTTTGCTGTTTTTTGGCTGGTTGTTGCGCTTTTCTTTTTATCTACCGTCTTGACGGTGTGGGAACTGGTAGGTGTCGTCCTGGCCTGCTTGGAAGCATGCGCCATAGGCGTAAAAGGCAGTGTAGTAAAAAGTAAAGCACAGAGCGTGATCGAGATTCGGTTTATCCGCGCCACTGAGCAGTCCTCTGGTAAGGCAGGTCTATCATACCTGCGTGTGATTTTCAAAACTTGATGATTCTAATCTATCGAAACGGGGAAAGTTAATAGCTTTTTTTGTTTAACCCTGCGTTTCGTTACCGACCGCAAAAAAAAAGAGCAATTGAAGACGTGGTTGGTGAACAAATAACCAAGGCCGTACACTTTAAGCGGGTAAGTAAGATTATGAATGCAACTTTTAACGGCAAACGATAAAATAATAACGCGTAATGAAAATGTTATTTTCCGTTGCCTGCCTGACCCGCTACAATGTCAGACTACTGCCGTAAAAGAAGTTTAAGGAAGCAAGATAATGAGCACCACTATCGAAAAAATCCAGCGCCAGATCGCTGAAAACCCAATTCTCCTGTACATGAAGGGTTCTCCTAAACTGCCAAGCTGCGGTTTCTCCGCTCAGGCCGTACAGGCACTGTCCGCCTGCGGTGAACGCTTTGCTTATGTTGATATTCTGCAGAACCCGGATATTCGCGCCGAGCTGCCGAAATACGCAAACTGGCCGACCTTCCCACAGCTGTGGGTTGATGGCGAGCTGGTTGGCGGCTGTGACATTCTGATTGAAATGTACCAGCGCGGTGAGTTGCAGCAGCTGATTAAAGAAACAGCGGCGAAGTACAAAACCGAAGAGCCGGACGCTGAGTAATATCAGCTGAAATAAAAAAGCGACCAGTGATGGTCGCTTTTTTTATCGGTCCGTTATGCCTCTTCCGGCACGGGGAGAGGCCAGCCGCCGAGACGTTTCCAGCGGTTAACGATTTCGCAAAACAGCACGGCCGTACGTTCGGTGTCATACAGCGCCGAGTGCGCCTGAGTGCCATCAAATTCCATTCCTGCCGCCAGGCACGCTTTTGATAACACAGTTTGCCCCAGCGACAGACCGCTTAACGCCGCAGTATCAAAGGTAACGAAGGGATGAAACGGGTTACGTTTCAGTGAGGCGCGTTCTGCCGCGGCCATCATAAAACTGTGGTCGAATGTGGCGTTATGCGCCACCATGATCGCCCGATTGCAGCCGCTGTCTTTAATGCCTTTACGCACCATTTTAAAGATGGCATGCAGCGCGTCGTATTCACTGACCGCGCCACGTAAAGGATTGTTAGGGTCGATACCGTTAAAGGCGAGCGCTTCAGGCTGCAAATTTGCCCCTTCAAACGGCTCTACGTGGAAATGTAACGTCGTGTCCGGCATCAGCCAGCCTTGTTCATCCATTTTCAATGTGATGGCTGCGATCTCAAGCAGCGCATCGGTTTTGGCATTAAACCCTGCGGTTTCGACATCAATGACGACAGGGTAAAAACCACGAAAACGGTCACACAGACCGGAAAGTTGAGCGTTATCGGACATCTGGGTCTCTTAATACGGGAAAATTGCAGCGCGTATTATGGCAAAATGATGAGTATAAAACTACGGGCACAGACGATCTGCGCCCGAGGGGAGGTTAGTCGCCCAGGCCGCGCCCGGCGTCTTTCTCTTCAATCAGTTCAATTTTGTAACCGTCCGGATCTTCAACAAACGCGATCACCGTCGTGCCGCCTTTTACCGGGCCAGCTTCACGCGTCACGTTACCGCCGTTCTGACGAATACGTTCACAGGCTTCAGCCGCGTTGTCAACGCTCAGGGCAATATGACCGTAGGCGGTGCCCAGCTCATATTTTTCAACGCCCCAGTTATAGGTCAGTTCGATCACCGCTTCACTGGTTTCAGGACCGTAGCCAACAAAGGCCAGAGAGTACTTGTATTCAGGGTTTTCGCTGGTACGCAGCAGCTTCATGCCCAGCACGTTGGTATAAAACTCGATGGAACGCTGCAGGTCACCCACGCGCAGCATGGTATGAAGTAAACGCATCTTTTTCCCCTTCGAAAATGGCTAATACATTCAAAATGTTGTTTTAGTATAGCGGCGTTGTTACGCCGCTATCAATGGCAGAACGGAGATTGTGACGTTAGAGGGTCGGGTAATCGGTGTAACCTTCCGCGCCGCCGCCGTAGAAGCTTTCGGCACGCTGTGGGTTCAGCTCCGCTTTATGTTGCAGACGCGCCACCAGATCCGGGTTAGCGATATAAGCGCGACCAAAAGCAACGGCGTCGATCAGACCTTTCTCGATCAGCGTTTCGGCTTTTTCAGGCGTGTAAGCGCCCGCGCCAATGATCGGACCGTGGAAACGTGCGCGCACTTTCTCGCGGAACGCGTCGGAATACGGCTCACCACCGGCCCAGTCCGGCTCAGACATATGCAGATAAGCGATGCCGCGCTTGCCCAACTGTTCGATCAGATACAGCGCGTCGGCTTCTTCATTCGGACCGTTGTCGACGTTCTGGAAAGAGCCAATCGGAGAGACGCGAATACCAATGCGATCGGCACCCCATTCTTTGATACCGGCATCGACAACTTCCAGTACCAGACGCGCACGATTCTCGACGCTACCGCCGTATTGATCGGTGCGCTGGTTAGAGGTTGGCGACAGGAACTGGTGCAGCAGGTAGCCGTGGGCGGAGTGGAGTTCTACCATGTCGAAACCCGCTTCACGCGCGTTAGCAATTGCCTGACGGAAATCATTAACAATACCCGGAATTTCTTCCGTTTCGAGTGCGCGCGGCATTGAGGTATCGGCACGCGTCGCCAGACCGTTTTCATCGCGAAGTGATGTGCGGGTACCGGCGCTAATCGCGGAAGGTGCTACCGGGGCCTGGCCGTTTGGCTGCAGGCTGGCGTGGGAGATGCGCCCGGTGTGCCACAACTGGACAGCAATATGACCGTGCTCAGCATGGACGGCTGCGGTGATTTTCTTCCATGCGGCAATCTGTGCTTCGCTGTGTAGCCCCGGCGCTCCGGCATAACCTTTCGCCTGGGCGGAAATCTGTGTCGCTTCACTGATGATGAGTCCCGCGCTGGCGCGTTGACGATAATACTCGGTCATCAGCGGAGTAGGGATGTCGCCAGGCTCAATGCTGCGCAGACGCGTCAATGGCGCCATAAAAACGCGGTTTGCGGCCGTAATGGCACCCACTTTCAGTGGGGAAAACAGTTTTTCAGATGACATGTAGTACTCCTGAATAGACCGGTCGTCTAGTATTAAAAGAAATAAAAAAGCCTGTTAAACGGCAGGCGTTGTAATGATGGTTTTAACGTGCGCCAGCGCATTTTCCAGCGGCGTGGCGCTACGCGAAATCTTGGCCTGCAGATTGGCGCCCAGCCACAGCGCATACAGAACCTGTGCCTGTTGTAATGGCTCGCCGACGAAAGACAGACAATGATTGGCCTGACCTTTCTCCAGCGCCAGCGCCAACAGCGCAATAATGTGTCGCGCGCCTTTATCCATCGCTGTACGCATATCCTCTGACAGATCGCACACTTCGGCAGACAGTTTTACGGTTAAACAGCCGCTAATAATGCCGTGCTGGCTAAACTGATTCAGGGTTTCCTGATAGTAGGCCAGGATCCTGTCGCGGTAGTTTCCCGCCCCCATATCAAAATGCGTAGCCAGTCGCAGATGATAAGCCGCATAGTGGCGTTCCAGCATCGCGACACCGAACGCTTCTTTTGAGCGAAAATAGTGATAAAACGAACCCTTAGGCACTTCAGCGGTTTTCAGTAGCTCACTCAAGCCCATGCCGGTGAAGCCGCGCTGCATGCACAGCAGCTCGCCAGTCGCCAGAAGATGTTCGCGTGTATCGTGTTCAGTAACTTTGTTCATGGAAGAAGCATAATAGACCAGTCGGTCTAATGCAATAGCGCTTGCGAGAAATTCAGTTAACGTCTTCAATAGGTATATCAATCTTACTAAAGGAGGGGATGTGGCAGAACAGCTGGAGTTTTTCCCCGTCCAGAGCCCATGCCGTGGTATATGTCAGTCTGACGATCGCGGCTTTTGCCGTGGCTGTTTTCGTAGCCGGGATGAGCGTTTTAACTGGCAAAAAATGAGCGATGCCGAAAAGCAGGACGTGCTGCGTCTTTGTCGTCAGCGCCTGATGCGTAAATTACGTGCAAACAAACCCAACCCACCGGAAGAACCGCAACAACCTTCACTCTTTTAAAAGCGTAATTGCGTATACTCGATGCACATTCATTTATAAGGAAGCTGCTATGGTTCAGCGTATTACTATTGCGCCGCAAGGCCCTGAATTTTCTCGCTTTGTGATGGGTTACTGGCGCCTGATGGACTGGAATATGTCCGCGCGTCAGTTAGTCAGCTTTATTGAAGAGCATCTTGACCTCGGCGTTACCACCGTCGATCACGCCGATATTTACGGCGGATACCAGTGTGAAGCTGCGTTTGGCGAGGCGATGAAGCTGGCTCCGCATTTGCGTGAGAAAATGCAGATTGTCACCAAATGCGGGATCGCTACGACGGCGCGCCAGGAAAATGCGCTCGGGCACTACATAACCGACAGCGACCATATTATTGCCAGCGCGGAACAGTCGTTGAAGCTGTTGGCGACCGATCATATTGATCTGCTGCTGATCCATCGTCCCGACCCGCTAATGGATGCAGACGATGTGGCTGACGCGTTTAAAAAATTACACCATAGCGGCAAAGTGCGTCACTTTGGCGTCTCTAACTTCACCCCGGCGCAGTTTTCGCTGCTGCAATCGCGTCTGCCGTTCACTCTGGCGACTAACCAGGTTGAGATTTCACCGGTACATCAGCCACTCCTGCTGGATGGCACGTTAGATCAACTGCAACAACTGCGTATCCGTCCGATGGCCTGGTCCTGCCTCGGAGGCGGTCGTCTGTTTAATGACGATGCCTTCCAGCCGCTGCGCAATGAACTGGCCACGATCGCAGAAGAGTTGAACGCACAGTCCATTGAGCAGGTGGTGTACGCCTGGATCTTACGTCTGCCTTCGCAACCGCTGCCGATTATTGGTTCGGGTAAAATCGAGCGTGTACGTGCCGCCATTGAGTCTGAAGCGCTGAGCATGTCTCGCCAACAATGGTTCCGCATTCGTAAAGCCGCGCTGGGTTACGACGTACCTTAATCGCGTTTTTGGCGCTTCACCGTTCAAATTTGTGTCACTGGTTTACACTTATCAATCAGACACCTTTTAGACGGAGGTCTTATGAAGCGTTTGAGTTTAGCCATTATTACCTTACTGGCCTGTGCAGGTGCGCAGGCTGCCAGTGAAGAAAAAGTCACGATGAATCTGGTGACGTCGCAAGGCGTCGGCCAGGCGATTGGTACTGTCTCAATTACTGAAACCGGGAAAGGGCTGGAATTTACCCCCGATTTGAAAGCGTTGCCGCCGGGTGAACATGGTTTCCATGTGCATGCTAACGGTAGTTGCCAACCGGCGATTAAAGACGGGAAGGCTTCAGCGGCGGAATCAGCGGGAGGGCATTACGATCCTCACCAAACAGGTAAACACGAAGGCCCAGAAGGTGCAGGTCACATGGGTGACCTGCCGCTGCTGGTGGTGAATAACGACGGTAACGCCACAACACCGGTCGTTGCGCCGCGGCTTAAATCCCTGGATGAGGTGAAAGGTAAGGCGCTGATGATTCATGTGGGCGGCGATAATATGTCCGATCAACCGAAACCACTTGGCGGTGGCGGAGCGCGCTACGCCTGTGGCGTTATTAAATAATCAGCCGCTTAGCGTACCCGGCGGTGGCGCTTGTTCAAGCTGTGACAGCGAGCAGTGCAGCCGCCAGATGAGAGCCGACAGCTCCTGCGCAGCAGGTTGGTGATGGTGGGCGAGCGTATCGCAGATACGCTGTAGCTCGCTTAGCGTGGCATTCAACGGTCGTTGTTGGACGCCGCGCTCACTCATCACGTCGCGTAGCAACGCGATGCACACGTCCCTGACGCGAGCCAACGGATCCGAGCGCGCCTCCCAGGTACGTAGTTGCCACACCACATGCGAGCAGTTCAGCAAGACTACCCCCCAACGTAATAACCAACGCCTCGCCAACGCATCCTGACTGTTACTCAGTTGGCTGACGTGATGATAGGTCAACGACTCAAATTCATTCTCACTGAGTGCAGGATGTCGGCTGAGCTGATCGACAAAATCCCGACGCAGGGCGCGTATATGACGGCGGCTTTTCCGCGCATCCGATCCGGGCCGTAGAATGGCAAAAGCCAGCCATGACAGTGCCACGCCGGTGATTTTCGCCAAATTGTCATTCAGAAAATCAGCAAAGTCGTATACCGGGGGATTCGTCACCGCGATGAACGATCCCATAAATACGATAAGCTGCCCCCAAAGCCCCGCCAGCGCAGGCATTTGTAGCTTTAACAGCTGCATGGTGGCGAGGAGCGGGAAGAGAAACAGGATAAACTGCCAGAGGTCAGTAATTTGTACCATTAAACCAAATTTGACCACAAAGCTAAACAGCGACAGCAGAACCAACGTACGCATTAATAAGGAAAGTGATTTGAAGGGCGTGGCAACGGCGGAATACAACACGCTGCTGATGGCCGCGAGCGTGAGTGCGCCAGATCCTGATTCCCATTGTGCGCTAATGCTCCATGCGCCGATAAGCATCAAAGTGCAGAACGTGCGCAACCCGCTCCAGATAGCTTCCGCATTATCGGTATGGCGGGCAAGTCCTGGCGTGCGGGCAACATTGATACGTTCGGCGGTAACGCCATTATCCAGCAAATGCAGGTAATGGCTGCTGCGTAAGTAGAGGCGGCAAAAATAGCGCAGCCGTTGCCAGAAGGCGACGTGTCGATAATAGCGGGCATCGACGGGTCGCAGTGGGGCGATAATACGCGCGACGGTATAGCTGTCGGTATTGGATTTGACCAGCGCGGCGAGCAATTGCTCAATGATATCGCGGGTATTGGCTGGAGGATTAGGCCAGTTCAGCAGCATTCTGCGCAGGCTGGAAATCACGCTGGTCATACGTAGCTGCTGATGTAACAGCGAATTGAGTAAGGCATTTTGGCGGCGAAAGCGGTAGTGACTCCAGAACGCCTGTATACGCAACAGGTTCATGGTCAGAATCTGACCGATAACATCTTCATGTGCCGTGCGGATGGCATCTGTTGTCTCCGGTTGCCAGAGCAAACTGGCATGTTCCAGCAAACGCGCATGCATGTTTTTCAGTGCCGTAAGCAACGTGGTGCCATCGGAGGTGCTGGGTAGGATCATCATCATCATACCCCCGCACAAGATACCGACAATGACCTCGCATACGCGGGCCTGCGCGATATCCCATAACTGCGTAATCTCGATGGTATTGACCATGGGAAACGCGATGATCGCCGCCGTGTAACCCGCCAGTTGAAAGGCGTAGGCGACGTTATTCGTAAAGTGCGCGCAGGCCCAGGTACAAAAGCCGATCCAGACTGACATGCTCAGCAAAAATAGCCACGGTTCATTGAGGGTATGACCGGCAATAATCAGTGCGGCTGTCGCGCCAAGTAAACTACCGGCTACACGGCCCAGGCTTTTGCTGATGACCCCGCCGACGGTTGGGAAACTCACCACCGCCGCGGAGGTCATCGCCCAATAGGGTTCATCCAGATTCAGATAATAGGCGAAGGTTAACGCCAGACACATTGCAATGGTATTACGCAGCGCATAACGCCATTGTGCTGGCGTGGCTTTAAACCATGGCCAATTGCCTGGCGTCAGTCGGGGCAGTTTCATTTACGCTGGCCGATGGAGACGCTACAGGTGGTACCGGAAACCAGCGTGACATCCTGCGGCAAAGCGTCAAATTCGATGCGCACAGGGACACGCTGTGCCAGACGTACCCACGGCACGTTTGGCTTGATGTCAGGAATCAGGCCGGAATCGCTTTCTACACTTTGGTCATAAATCGCGCGACCGATGCTGGAGACGTGACCCTGTAACTTAACGTTACCACTGTAGAGCGTAATTAACGCCGGTGCGCCCTCGCGTATGTGACGCAACTTGGTTTCTTCAAAATACCCCATCACATAAAAAGAGTGGCTGTCGACAAGAGCAAACAGCGGCTTACCGGTTGAGGCGTAGTCGCCGGTGCGGGTTGAAAGGTTAGTGACCCAGCCCGCTACGGGCGCTTTGACCACCGTTTGCGACAATTGCCATTGCGCCTGGCGCAAACTGGCTTCGGCTGCTTCAACGCTTGCCTGCATCGCTTTTACGTTGAGGTTGGCGGTATCCAGATCTTCGGCTGAGATATAATTTTGCGATAAATGACGGCGGCGATTGGCTTCGTTATTAGCCTTTGCCAGATCGGACTGTGCTTTTGCCAGCTGTGCCTGCGCATTCAGTTCAGCAATGTGAAACGGCGTCTTGTCGATAGTAAACAGGACATCACCTTTATTCACGAACTGGTTATCTTTTATATTGAGTTCATTAATGCTGCCCGAAACCTGTGGTGTGATGCTGACCTGCTCTGCACGCACTTTGCCATCACGTGTCCAGGGCGATTGCATATAGTAATTCCACATCCACCATCCGGCAAAAACTGCGATTGCAGCGACTATAATGGTTGAGAAGTATTTAATGGTTTTTAGCGACATAATCACCACACAATCAGCATAACAAAGGCCAGACCTACGCAAAGCGTAAAGAGAGACAGATCCATCAACAGGGGATGCCAGATTTCACCGGAATAAATCCAGTCGCGCAGTAGGCGATGAACAACCAACCAGAGAATAAACCCTGCGACAAACGCCTTGAAAATGGGAGGAAAGTAGACAGATGCACCGATCATTAAATCTTGTAGGGGCAATCCTGTTGCATTAAACATAAACTTCACGGGCAAAATCCTTGACGGAAGAGAGCATTGCTATAGGTTTAGCAAAAAAGAGACGATGAGTCTCTGTAACACATAATGTCTGAAAAAATGTCAACCGGTAAGCAAATTTGGCAATACATTTGTTTTGAGAATATAAATGCTGCACACTATTCTAAAATCAGTACAATAACTTAGCAAGCTAATTATAAGGAGATGAAATTGGAATCGCCATTAGGTTCTGATCTGGCACGGTTGGTGCGCATTTGGCGTGCTCTGATTGACCATCGCCTGAAACCTCTGGAGTTGACGCAGACGCATTGGGTTACGCTGCACAACATTCATCAATTGCCACCGGATCAATCGCAGATCCAGTTGGCTAAAGCGATTGGCATTGAACAGCCTTCGCTGGTGCGTACGCTCGACCAGTTGGAAGAAAAGGGACTCATTTCACGACAGACTTGCGCCAGCGATCGTCGGGCAAAGAGAATTAAACTGACTGAGAAAGCCGAACCACTGATCGCAGACATGGAAGCGGTTATCAACAAGACACGTGGAGAGATTCTGGAAGGGATTTCAGCTGAGGAAATTGATCTGCTGATTAAACTAGTCGCCAGACTGGAACACAATATTATTGAACTGCAGTCGCAGGGCTGAGACGAGAGATGACGTGTGGCCAGAGCCTGACCACACGTAAATTCGATTAACGTGGAGACACGGTAACCTGGCTGCCGTTGTTCGCCATAACCACGCGCTGACCAGCAGAGAATTTGGTCGCGCCCTGTTTCTGAACCACCATGATGGTATTACCATCATCTTTACGGATTTCCAGTTCGACACCCTGGGTTTTATTCATCGCGCCTTGCACGCCCTGGCCCGCGACGCCACCGGCAACTGCGCCTGCAGCCGTCGCTAATGAACGACCCGTACCGCCGCCGACGGTGTTACCCAGGAACCCGCCGAGCACCGCACCACCGATAGCGCCAATTACGTTTGCGTCATCGCCACCCTGGATTTGCACCGGACGAACATGAACAATCGTACCGTAGGTAACGTTCTGAACTTGTTTCGCTTCGGAAGCGGTATATACGTCGCCTGAAAGGCTATCATTGTTCACGCAGCCCGCCAAAGATACGCCCATTAATGAAACAATCAGCACACGTTTAATCATTTATAAATCTCCTTTATCACCACGGAACGCTAATAAAGCCCCATCATGGTTAAATTATATGGCATTTGTGAGCCTAAGGTCACATGTTCCACTGGCACAATATGAAAATCTTAACCGAAATCGGATCAACCGAGTATAAACGAATCATTCATGTAATTGATGTAATTAAGCGACCATTGGCATGATTTACTCTCAAAAATCATTCAGGAAGCATGGCATTAGTCTGCACTTTATGGTTGAGTGTCAAGGCTAATTTGCTTAAAAGGATGACGTATGAAATCGGGCCGTTTTATCGGTGTTATGTCTGGAACCAGCCTTGATGGCGTCGATGTTGTGCTGGCGACAATAGATGAAACGATGGTTGCACAGCAGGCGAGTCTGACCTGGCCTATCCCCATTCATGTAAAACAGGCGATTCTTGATATCTGCCAGGGGCAGCAGCTTACGCTTTCTCAGTTTGGTCAACTGGACGCGCAACTGGGTTATCTTTTTGCCGAGGCGGTAAATGCGCTGCTGGCGCAGGAAAAACTGAAACCGCAGGATATCGTGGCGATTGGTTGCCACGGACAAACCGTGTGGCATGAACCGAACGGCGCTGCGCCGCACACGCTACAAATTGGGGATAACAACCAGATTGTCGCGCGTACCGGGATTACCGTAGTCGGCGATTTTCGTCGACGCGATATCGCGCTCGGTGGGCAGGGCGCGCCGCTCGTTCCTGCATTTCATCAGGCACTGTTGGCCCATCCCACGGAACGGCGGATGGTGCTGAACATCGGCGGCATTGCCAATTTATCTCTGCTTATTCCGCAACAACCCGTTCGCGGATACGACACCGGGCCGGGCAATATGCTGATGGATGCCTGGATCTGGCGACAATGCGGTCAACCCTACGACAAAGATGCACAGTGGGCCATTTCAGGAACGGTGGTCCTGCCGTTACTGCAAAATATGCTTAACGACCCTTATTTTTCCGCGCCTGCGCCCAAGAGCACAGGACGTGAGTATTTCAATTACGGCTGGATAGAGCGTCATCTGGCGCAGTTCCCGGGAATTAGCCCACGAGATGTACAGGCGACGCTTGCCGAACTGACGGCCGTCACTATTTCAGAGCAGGTCCTGTTAAGCGGAGGCTGTGATCGACTCATGGTCTGCGGCGGTGGAAGTCGTAATCCGCTACTGATGATGCGTCTGGCGGCATTATTACCAGGTACCGAAGTCACCTCTACCGATGAAGCAGGGATTAGCGGCGACGATATGGAAGCGTTAGCCTTTGCCTGGCTGGCGTGGCGAACGCTGGCCGGATTACCGGGAAATTTACCTTCTGTGACCGGGGCGTCAGGGCCGAGCGTGTTAGGGGCGATTTATCCTGCCAATCCACGAACTCAGAGTTAACTGAAATTATTCAGCGCGGTATGCCGGTAAACTAGGGATATTAGGGAGGGTACCATCACCCTCCGGGACCAGGAAAGTCTTCAGGATAGGGTTATGAAAAAACTGTTATTAGTGTGTCTGCCGGTAATGCTTAGCGGGTGCAGCGTGTACAACCAATTTGTCGAGCGTATGCAAACGGATACGCTCGAATACCGTTGTGACGAGAAACCGCTTACCGTCAAGCTGAACAATACCCGCCAGGAGGCGAGTTTTGTTTATGATAATCAGCTATTGAACCTCAAACAGGGCGTGTCGGCATCGGGCGCGCGTTATACCGATGGTATTTACGTCTTCTGGTCTAAAGGCGACGAGGCAACGGTCTATAAACGAGACAGAATAGTGCTAAATAACTGTCAGTTACAGAACCCGAAGCGTTGAGATTTTCACCTGGGCGGCGCACAATAGCGTCACCCACTGACAATCCGTAGCCAAACATCATGTCTGATAACGACGAATTGCAGCAAATCGCGCATCTGCGCCGTGAATACACGAAAGGCGGTCTTCGCCGCCACGATCTTCCCGCCGAGCCCCTTGCGCTGTTTGAGCGTTGGCTGGGGCAAGCTTGTGATGCCAAACTGGCAGACCCTACTGCTATGGTTGTTGCGACCGTCGATGAAAACGGTCAGCCGTATCAGCGCATCGTGTTGCTCAAACATTATGATGACAAAGGGCTGGTTTTCTATACCAACCTCGGTAGCCGCAAGGCACATCAAATCGAGAAGAACCCTCGTATCAGCCTGTTGTTCCCATGGCATACCCTGGAACGGCAGGTGATGGTGATCGGTAAGGCTGAGCGTCTTTCCACGCTTGAGGTGGTGAAGTACTTCCACAGTCGCCCACGCGACAGCCAGATTGGCGCCTGGGTATCTAAACAGTCCAGCCGGATCTCTGCTCGCGGCATTCTTGAAAGTAAATTCCTTGAGCTGAAGCAGAAGTTTCAGCAAGGGGAAGTTCCGTTGCCCAGTTTCTGGGGCGGCTTTCGCGTGAGTATTGAACAAATGGAGTTTTGGCAGGGCGGTGAAAATCGTCTGCACGATCGTTTTTTATACCAACGTGAAGATAACGCGTGGAAAATTGATCGTCTGGCCCCCTAAAGATGCAAAATTCTTGTTTTAAGCGCTGGTGCTGATCAATCCGGCGCTTTATTCTATGTTTCTTTCGCATCAGGCGAAAAGTCGTGTACCGGCAAAGGTGCAGTCGTTTTATACATGGAGATTTTGATGGCAAGCAGTAACTTGATTAAACAATTGCAAGAGCGGGGGCTGGTGGCCCAGGTGACGGACGAGGAAGCGTTAGCAGAGCGACTGGCGCAAGGCCCGATCGCGCTCTATTGCGGCTTCGATCCTACCGCTGACAGCTTGCATTTGGGGCATCTGGTTCCATTGTTATGCCTGAAACGCTTCCAGCAGGCAGGCCATAAGCCTGTTGCACTGGTAGGTGGCGCGACCGGTCTGATTGGTGACCCGAGCTTTAAAGCCGCCGAGCGTAAACTGAATACCGAAGACACCGTGCAGGAGTGGGTGGATAAAATCCGCAAGCAGGTTGCACCGTTCCTCGATTTCGACTGTGGCGACAACTCGGCGATTGCTGCGAACAACTACGACTGGTTTGGCGGTATGAATGTACTGACTTTCCTGCGTGATATCGGCAAACACTTCTCTGTTAACCAGATGATCAACAAAGAAGCGGTTAAGCAACGTCTGAACCGTGACGATCAGGGGATCTCCTTTACCGAGTTTTCTTACAATCTGCTGCAGGGTTATGACTTTGCCTGTCTGAATAAACTGCACGGCGTGGCGCTGCAGATTGGTGGTTCTGACCAGTGGGGTAACATTACCTCCGGTATCGATTTGACCCGCCGTCTGCACCAGAATCAGGTATTTGGTTTGACCGTTCCGCTGATCACCAAAGCGGATGGCACTAAATTTGGTAAGACTGAAGGCGGCGCCGTGTGGCTGGATCCGAAGAAAACCAGTCCGTACAAATTCTACCAGTTCTGGATCAACACCGCCGATGCGGACGTTTATCGCTTCCTGAAATTCTTCACGTTCATGGACATTGAAGAGATCAATGCGCTGGAAGAAGAAGATAAGAACAGTGGTAAAGCACCGCGAGCCCAGTATGTTCTGGCTGAGCAGGTTACGCGTCTGGTTCACGGTGAAGAAGGTCTGGTTGCGGCAAAACGTATTACCGAAAGCCTGTTCAACGGCAACCTGAGCGATTTGAGCGAAGCGGATTTCGAACAGCTGGCGCAGGATGGCGTGCCGATGATTGAGATGGAGAAAGGTGCGGATCTGATGCAGGCGCTGGTGGACTCCGAACTGCAACCGTCTCGCGGCCAGGCGCGTAAGACCATTGCGTCTAACGCGGTGACCATCAACGGTGAGAAGCAATCCGATCCGGAATATTTCTTCCAGGAGAGTGATATCCTGTTCGGGCGCTACACCTTATTGCGCCGTGGCAAGAAGAACTATTGTCTGATTTGCTGGAAGTAAGATTTAGCTAGCAGGGGCGTGGGAAACTACGCCCCTTTATTTTTTCAGGGTTGTGGTAAGTAAAATGAAAAATATCCTCGCCATCCAGTCCCACGTTGTTTTTGGTCATGCGGGCAACAGCGCGGCAGAGTTTCCGATGCGTCGTCTTGGCGCAAATGTCTGGCCGCTGAATACCGTGCAGTTTTCTAACCACACACAGTACGGCAAATGGACCGGTTGCGTTATGCCACCGAGCCATCTGACTGAAATTGTGCAGGGCATTGCCGATATCGATAAACTCCAGACCTGTGACGCAGTACTGAGCGGCTATCTTGGCTCAGCAGAGCAGGGTGAGCATATTCTGGGTATTGTGCGCCAAGTGAAAGCGGCCAATCCGCGGGCAAAATACTTTTGTGACCCCGTGATGGGACATCCGGAGAAAGGGTGTATCGTCGCGCCTGGCGTGGCGGAATTTCATGTGCGTCATGCGCTTCCCGCCAGCGATATTATTGCCCCGAATCTGGTGGAGCTGGAAATCCTGTGCGAACACGCGGTTCACAATGTGACTGAAGCGGTGGCAGCTGCCCGTGAGCTGATTGCTCAGGGGCCAGAAATTGTGCTGGTGAAGCATCTGGCCCGCGCAGGTATTAGCACCGATCGTTTCGAGATGCTGTTGGTCACTGCGCAACAGGCGTGGCATATCAGCCGCCCATTAGTCGATTTTGGCGCTCGTCAACCGGTTGGCGTGGGTGATGTTACCAGCGGCTTGTTGCTGGTGAAACTGCTGCAGGGCGCGTCTTTACAGCAGGCGCTTGAGCATGTGACTGCGGCAGTGTATGAAGTGATGATCGCCACTAAAGAAATGCATGAGTATGAGTTGCAGGTGGTGGCCGCTCAGGATCGTATCGCGAAGCCTGAGCACTACTTTAGTGCGACGCAGCTGTAATCAATGCCCGATGGCGCTCACGCTTATCGGGCCTACAGGCCGGGTAAGCGCAAGCGCTACCCGGCAACACCAATTAATTTAACCCTTCCGCCTTCAACGCTGCGGCAACCGCCGGGCGTTCAGCCATACGCGCCATATATGCATCAATATTGCTTAATCCGGCCATATTTAGCTTAACCGCATAGGCCCAACGCAGCACGGTGAACAGATAAGCATCTGCAATGCTAAAGCGCGGGCCGCAGATCCATTGCTCGTCTTTCAGCGATTCATTCACGTACTGCATTTTTTTCTCCAGCAGGGCGCGAACGGTGGGCTTGTACTCTTCCGGCGTATCGGGACGGAACAGCGGCGTAAAACCTTTATGCAGTTCTGTCGCAATGTAGTTAAGCCATTCGATGGTTTTGTAACGGGAGAGGCTGCTGGTAGGAGCGAGGAGCTGGCGGTCTGGCACAGTGTCCGCCAGGTATTGCATGATGGCGACGCCTTCGGTCAGTAATGTACCGTCGTCCAGCAGCAGCGCGGGAACTTGTCCTTTTGGGTTTACCGCGAAAAAATCATCGCCGTTTTCCAGACGTTTCTTCATTAAGTCGACACCATCCAGCGTGAAATCTTTACCGCTCTCACGCAGGGTGATGTGAGAAGCGAGAGAACAAGCGCCCGGTTTGTAGAACAGTTTCATCGGTAACTCCTTTGGCTGAGGTTTATCGTATGGTAGTGCTACCTCAGGCAAAAAAAAAGCCGCTAACAACAGTTAGCGGCCTGAAAATGAGTTTCCCTGAGAATTACGCTGTCGCGGCCTTAGAGGCTTTCTCATTGACGTCATCATCCTGAGTCATACGATTCAGTTTCGGCGCCGTCAGCAGCATCAGAACAGCGATAACCGCCGTTGCAACACCAATCTGCAGGAACACACGACCGTAGACTTCCAGAGACATCAGCGGATCGGTCACGTTTTCTGGAACTGCCATCATGTTGGCGACGTAACCACCGATGATGTTTGCACCGGCAGTGGTCAGGAACCAGCTACCCATGATGAAGCCCATCAGACGTTGCGGAACCAACTGCGCCACCATTGCCAGACCCAGACCGGAAATCATCAACTCACCGATACTTTGCAGGCCGTAGCAGATGATCAGCCAGTTAACGGAAACGATGCCCGCGTCGGTGGCGAATTTCGCACCCAGCGGCAGGATCAGGAACGCACCGGAACACAGTACCATACCAATCGCGAATTTGGTCGGCATCGGCAGCGTATCACCCATCTTGTTATAGATAGCGGCGAGGATTGGGCTACCAATGATGATCCAGAACGGGTTCAGCGCCTGGTACTGCTCAGGTTCAAAAGCAATGCCCAGAATAGAGTGTTCAACGTTACGAATCGCAAAGAAGTTCAGCGAGGTCGGCATCTGGCTGTACAGCACGAAGAAGATAATCGCTTCCAGCATCAGAATGAAGGCGACGATCATTTTACGACGCGCAGCACCGTGCATGGTGAAGGCTTCTTTACCGAAGATAAATACGATACCAATGGCAATCACACCCAGAACCATACGGGCGATTTGCTGGTTGTGCAGCAGCCAGGTCGCAATCGCGATCAGAACCACAACGCCAACGATGGTCAGCAGCAGGTTACGGAAGTTGATCGGCTCAAAGTCAGGTTTAGAACCGTACTGTTTAACCCAGCGCTGACAGAATGCGAAGTTAACCACGGTGATCAGCATACCTACGACGCTCAGCGCGAACGCGGTGCTCCAGCCGTAACGCGCAGCTAACCATGGCGTTGCCAGCATAGAGAAGAATGAACCGATGTTGACGGACATGTAGTACATGGTAAATGCACCATCAAGACGCGGGTCATCTTTTGCATAGCAGGTAGAGAGCAGGGAAGATGGGTTTGCTTTAAACAGGCCGTTACCGACTGCAATAGCCGCCATGCCCATATAAACAATGCCTGCATCGTGACCGGACCATGCAACCAGCGCATAACCGATGGCCAGGACAACGGCGCCCAGCATAATGACACGTTTTGTTCCCAGAACTTTATCACCTAACCAGCCGCCAATGGCAACCAGACCATACACCAGGGCGCTAAAGGACGAGAAAAGAGTGATGGAATCCGCTTCTGACATACCCAGTTGTTTAACCAGGTAGACGGCCATAATCCCTTGCAGGCCGTAATAACCAAAACGTTCCCACAGCTCTATCGAGAAAATGAGATAGAACGCTTTTGGTTGTTTGAAGGCGTTTAAACTAACGCTTTCTGTTGGTTTATTGTTTGCAGTAGACACTTTTACCTCTTTTTTTACATCCCATATCAACGGGGGTGTTCAGGTACGTGATGAATCAAGTTCATCCGTCCGATTGTTATAGTGGGAGGGGAAACGGCAAGTAATGTTCACTATCTTGACCATTGAGACAAGTGGTTTGTAATAATCTGTTACATATATCCTGAGTGGTGAAATCATCGGTGCTGAGAAATGTTATCTAGCGTTAAATTTCTTCATTTGAAAAATCGCAGATTTTTACACTGTTTAAGCAGCCCAAAAACCGCAATGCGGCGATATGTTCTGCTATTTGCGGTTGAATCCAGTGATATAGGCCATTATCTGAAAAATAGCCAGTGTAATGTTTTGTTTAGAAACTGTTCAGTAAGGTCATCTGATTGTCACTTTAACTAAAAAATAAAAATAATTTAACAATATGTTATCTGGGTGATCTGGATCACGTATAGATAGAAATTTCTATTACTAAAAAAACGATTAACCTGCTCAGGTGTTTATAAACAAGAATAATGCGTTAGATATGCGTAGTTGAATGGCATCATTGACGGGAAAAAATTGTTTAGGGAGTGCATAACTAATCGTTATGTATGAAAGGGGCAAAGGGAACGCCCCATCAGTATCAGATATCCACTTTCTCTTTGAATTCGCAGAGATCTTCGATGATACAGGAACCGCAGCGCGGTTTTCTGGCAATACAGGTGTAACGGCCATGAAGGATTAACCAGTGATGGCAATCGACTTTAAATTCACTCGGTACGACTTTCAGCAGTTTTTCTTCTACCTGCTCGACGTTTTTGCCAGGCGCAAATTGCGTGCGATTACAGACGCGAAAAATATGGGTATCTACCGCAATGGTTGGCCAGCCAAAGGCGGTATTGAGCACCACATTGGCTGTTTTACGCCCAACCCCGGGCAGAGCTTCTAATGCGGCCCGGTCTTCTGGCACTTCACCATTATGTTTTTCCAGCAGAATGCGGCAGGTTTTAATCACGTTCTCCGCTTTGCTGTTGAATAACCCGATTGTTTTGATGTAGGACTTAACCCCGTCTACGCCGAGCTCCAGCATAGCGGCAGGGGTATTGGCGACAGGGTACAGCTTAGCCGTGGCTTTATTGACGCTGACGTCGGTGGCCTGCGCGGAGAGCAAGACCGAAATCAGCAGTTCGAACGGCGATGTAAAATTCAGTTCAGTTGTCGGATGCGGATTGTTATCACGCAGGCGTGTCAGTATTTCCAGCCGTTTTGCTTTGTTCATTACACATTCCCTGTTTCACCAGCCGGACTGTCCGCGACAGCCGCTGCGGCACGACGTTTCTTCATTTTCTCATCAATCAGATATTTCACCGCCAGCATCAGGCCCAGGCCAATGAACGCGCCCGGTGGCAGCATAGCCAGCAGAAACGGCGTATCGGTATGGAAGATCTCTACGCGTAGTACTTTAGCCCAACTGCCGAGTAAACCGTCTGCGCCATCAAATAGCGTACCGTTACCAATTATTTCACGTAGCGAACCCAGAACAAACATGGCGCCGGTTGCGCCCATACCGATGGAGAAACCATCAAGGGCGGATAATGCCGGGCCTTTTTTGGCCGCGAAGGCTTCAGCCCGACCAACAACAATACAGTTAGTCACAATCAGCGGGATAAAGATGCCAAGAGACTGATACAGGCCAAAAGCGTAAGCATTAATCAGCATCTGTACCGCACTCACGACGGAAGCGATGATCATGACATAAATCGGAATACGAATTTCAGGCGGCGTCCAGCGACGCAGAGCTGAAATGGTCAGGTTTGTCAGCGTCAGGACGAGCGTAGTCGCCAGTCCCAGACCTAACGCATTGGTGGCGGTAGAGGTTACCGCCAGCAGCGGGCACATACCCAGTAACTGCACCAGCGCGGAGTTATTTTTCCATAACCCCTGGACAATGACATCTTTAATTTCGCTCATGGTTTATTCTCCACAGGCGCTAAGTTGAGGAAGTTGCGCGGGCAGCGTCTGCGCATACAAACCGGCGCGTTTGACCGCATTAACTACCGCACGCGGCGTAATGGTTGCGCCAGTAAACTGGTCGAAGTCGCCGCCGTCTTTCTTCACCGCCCAGTGGGCATCGTTACCCGTGCCGATCGTTTTGCCGCTAAAGTGGGTGATCCAGTCGGACAGACGCAGCTCAATTTTATCGCCCAGCCCCGGCGTTTCATGATGTTCAGTCACTCGTGTACCCAATACGGTACCTGTGAAATCCACACCAACCAGCAGTTGAATCGCCCCGGAATAACCATCTGGGGCTGTGGCTTCGAGAATTGCCGCGACAGGCCGATCGTCCTGGCGCGCGATATACACCCGGTGAGTCCCTTTACCTAACGCCTGCGCATTTACCAGATAGCAACTCTCAGACAACGCGTTATTGTAGCGATCGCCAGGCAGAACCTGATCAAATAATACTTTTTGTTGCAGCGCCGCTTGCTCATCGATAGTGGATTTGGTTAGTTGATTGATTGCCGCGGTTAACCCCGTAGATCCGGCGGCAAACAGCGCCAGAGTAATACCGTGTTTACGAATCGTTTTCAGCATATGTTGTCCTTAGCGATGTCCGTACACGCGAGGGCGGGTGTAATAATCAATCAGGGGAACCGTAATATTTGCCAGCAACACGGCAAAGGCCACGCCATCAGGATAGCCACCAAAACTGCGGATTAACCACACTAACAAACCTGCAAGCGCGCCAAAAATCAGGCGACCGCGGTTGGTGGTTGATGCCGTAACGGGATCGGTAAGAATAAAGAAAGCGCCGAGCATCGTCGCACCAGAGAGTAGGTGTAACTGAGGCGATGCCAGCGACTCTGGCGAGAAAATCCAGCCTAAAGTGGCGCAAACAGCGAGCGACAGCAGGAAGCTAACCGGGATATGCCAGCGAATCGCTTTTTGCCATAACAGCACGATGCCGCCAGCCAGCCAGGCAAGGTTAACCCACTGCCAGCCGGCACCCGCAAGCACACCGCTGTAAATGGGATACTGCATTACCTGTTCAACCGTACGTCCCGCATGCAGAGAGGTCTTGAAGGTATCAAGAGGCGTAGCCTGGCTGATACCGTCGATCCCCATCCGTAAAGAATTCATATCACCGCCGCTGGCGGTATGTCCGTTAAAGATAACGTTCAGAGCGTCAAAGAATCCGGGGACCGTAGCCGCAATTTCCTGCGGAGGCAGCCAGCTAGTCATCTGTACCGGGAATGAGATAAGCAGAACGACGTAACCAATCATGGCGGGATTGAACGGGTTTTGTCCGAGGCCGCCATACAGCTGTTTAGCAATGATAACGGCAAAAACTGTGCCTAATACCACCATCCACCAGGGGGCGAGGGGAGGAATACTCACGGCCAGCAGCAACCCCGTAAGGAGCGCGGAGTTATCTTTTAAAATCGGCGCTATGGGTTGTTTACGCAGTTTAAGTACGGCAGCTTCGGCAGCGATAGCGCTAATGGCGGCCAGAACGATCTGCAACAACGTCCCCCAGCCAAAGAACCACAGCTGCGCGACGATCCCCGGCAATGCAGCAAGTAACACCAACATCATGATGCGTGATGTTTGACGCTGGTTATGGGTATAGGGGGAGCTTGCTATTCTGAATACCATTTATTCCTCGTTTACAACCTGCTGCTGTGCGGCTTTTTTAGCCTGGGCGCGTGCGATAGCAGCCGCGACGGCGGCTTTACGCGGATCAACCGGTTCTGCGGCCTCAGTAACCGTCTGCTGCTCAAGCTTACGGGCCTTGGCACGGGCGATTGCTGCTTCGACGGCGGCTTTACGCGGATCAACCGGTTCTGCGTTCTCCGTAACCGTCTGCTGCTCAAGCTTACGGGCCTTGGCGCGGGCGATTGCTGCTTCGACGGCGGCTTTACGTGGATCTACCGGTTCTGCGTTCTCCGTAACCGTCTGCTGCTCAAGCTTACGGGCCTTGGCGCGGGCGATAGCTGCTTCAACTGCCGCTTTACGCGGATCGCTACCCGCGCTGCTGTCTTCAATTTTGTTTGAATTTTCCGTCCGGGCCGCACGAGCCTGTGCTTTACGCGCCTCGCGAGCGGCAATCACTGCGCTATTGTCAGGTTTTTCGCCAGCCTGGATAACAACCGGCTGCATTGCCTGAGCCTGTTTCTCTTTTACGCGAGCCAGCGCGGCCGCAATGGCATCATGATCTTTAGCCGCAGGCTGTACGGCAGCGCTTTTGTGGCGTTCAAGACGTGCGGCTTTTTCACGTTCAAGTCGCGCCTGTCGAGCTTCAAACCGCGCTTTGGCTTCCGCGGCGCGTTTTTCTTCCTGGCTAATAGCGTAAATCTCGGCCTTTTCCTGGCGGAAATACTGCACCAGCGGAATGTTGCTCGGGCATACCCATGCGCAAGCGCCGCACTCGATGCAGTCAGCGATATTGTGCGTTGTGGCTTTGTCGTGCTGCTGCCCTTTACTGAACCAATACAGCTGTTGCGGCAGGAGATCGGCCGGGCAAGCGTCGGCACAGGCGCTACAGCGAATGCAGCCTTTCTCTTCCGGCGTTTCACCCATTTCACTGGCTGAAGGTGCCAGAAGACAGTTGGTTATCTTCACCACCGGTACATCCAGCCACGGCAACGTGAACCCCATCAGCGGCCCGCCCATAATGACCATCTGGTCGGCGGAAGGGCAGAAACCCGCGTCGTTGAGCAGATGACGAACTGGGGTGCCTAATCGCGCCCAGACGTTGCCCGGACGGCTGACGGCTTCACCAGTAAGCGTCACAACACGCTCGGTAATCGGTTCTCCGTCAATGACCGCACGTTTAATTGCGTAGGCGGTGCCGACGTTTTGCATCAGCACGCCAATATCTGAGGAGCGTCCGCCATGTGGTACCTGCTTACCTGTCAGAATTTGCGTTAACTGTTTGGCGCCGCCTGACGGGTACTTGGTTGGGATCACGCGTAAGCTGATATCGTGCGAATCGGCCAGCACTGCACGCAGCATGGAAATTGCCTGCGGTTTGTTATCTTCTATTCCCAGCAGGATCTCACGCGGCTGAAGAATGTGCGCGAGGATGCGGATACCTTCGACGACCTGCGCTGCGCAATCCTGCATCAAGCGGTCATCTGCCGTAATGTACGGCTCGCATTCAGCGGCGTTAATGATCAGCGTTTCAATTTTATCACCGCCGCCCTGCAGTTTGACGCCTGTTGGGAAACCTGCGCCACCCAGACCTGCGACGCCGTACTGATGAATACGCGCGATAAGCTCTTCCCGGCTACGGGCGCGGTAATCAGTCCAGCCGTCTCGCTCAATCCAACGGTCTTCGCCATCGGCATCAATGATGACGCTTAACTCAGCTAAGGCCGAGGGGTGTGCGGTGGAGTGCGGCGCGATAGCCACAACGGTACCTGATGTTGGCGCATGTACCGGCAGCATTTTGCCGCGTCCCAGGGTTAACGCCTGGCCACGCAGGACGGTGTCGCCCACGTTGACACACAGTTCACCCTCCGCGCCAATATGTTGTTTCAGCGGAATAACGAAGCGTGGTGCCAGCGGAACCTGTCGCAGCGGCGTACCGTTTGATTGGGTCTTCATTTCTGGTGGATGAATGCCGCCATCAAAGTCCCAGATTTTGTTCTTTCTGAATGCAGAGAATAACTTAAACATGTTGTTCCACAGGAATGATGCGCACAGGGATAGTGTTTAAATCCCATTTCCAGCTATCGGGTGTCTCGGCTACTGGGCGTAATTCGATACATTGCGTTGGACATGGGTCAACGCACAGGTTGCAGCCGGTGCAGAGATCGCTCATCACTGTGTGCATGGCGCGGGTCGCACCCACAATGGCATCAACCGGACAGGCCTGAATGCACTTTGTGCAACCAATACAGTTATTTTCATCAATGACCGCCAGCATACGCACGGGCGTAACATCTTGTTCATCGCCATCAATCGGCTGCGGGTCAACGTTCAGCAGGGCGGCGATTTTTAACATCACCGCTTCACCACCGGGCGCACAACGATTGATTTTTTCACCCTGCGAGCCGATCGCTTCAGCATAGGGATGACAGCCCGGATAGCCGCACTGCCCACACTGGCTTTGCGGGAGAATTTCATCAATTTTCTCCACGACCGGATCATCCTCAACGGCAAAGCGTCGCGAGGCGTAACCCAAAATAGCGCCGAACGCCAGACCCAGCAGACTCACTGCGGCAACGGCAATCCAGATAGCATTCATTACAACTTCACCAAACCACTAAAGCCCATAAAGGCCAATGACATTAAACCGGCGGTAATCAGCGCAATCGCATTACCGCGAAACGGGGCAGGGACGTCTGCCACAGCGAGACGTTCGCGAATGGCGGCAAACAGTACCATTACCAGTGAGAAGCCGACGGCGGCGGAAAAACCGTACAGCGCCGACTGTAAGAAGTTATGGCCGAGGTTAATATTCAGCAACGCCACCCCCAATACCGCACAGTTTGTGGTGATCAGCGGTAAGAAGATCCCCAGCAGGCGGTAAAGCGCAGGGCTGGTTTTACGGACCACCATCTCGGTAAATTGCACGACGACGGCGATGACCAGAATAAAAGCCAGCGTGCGCAGATAGATGAGATTGAGCGGGATGAGGATCCAGGTATCAATCAACCATGCGCAAATGGAGGCCAGCGTCATGACAAACGTCGTGGCAAGGCCCATACCCATTGCGGTTTCCAGTTTTTTGGAAACGCCCATAAACGGGCAGAGGCCCAGAAACTTAACCAGTACAAAGTTGTTGACCAGTACAGTTCCGACAAACAGCAGCAGGTAATCAGTCATTTTTCGGCCTGAAATAAAAAAGCCGCCTATTATCTGACAATCTACAACAGGCGACAACAGGTTAACTGTAGGGTTATTACGGGTTCACAAACGTCGACTTAACGCGCTGTGAGCGCTTGAAATAGGGCACCAGCAGTGCTGCTGCTAACAAAGGGAACAGCAGTTGGCGCACGGCAAAGGCGTCCGGGACGGGTGAAAAAGCAAACGCTTTAATCGCCAGCAACACGGAGATCAGCAGCCATAAAATATAGTGCTTCGGCACACAGGCTCTGCGTTTGAAAAACGCAATCGTCAGCCATAACGTGTAATACCACATGGCGATAGCCGTAATAAAAGAGCCCCCCCATAACAACAAGTTTGTCGCGCTTTGCTCACCGAGCGTTTGGAAGGTTTGCGGTGTGGCCAGCGCAGTGACGTAAAGTAACAACGCCAGCGAAGCACTCAGCAACGCAACTAACAGCCAGGCTAATGGCCCAAGTAGCCAGCCTCCGATACGTTGTGCCGGTGTGGTAGTCATCTCTTCTCCAGGTTTACGCGCGCGATCAAACATGCCATTCATTTTGGGGCAATTATTATAAAGCTTTTAACGTTGAGCGCTACTTTCTTCTTTATTGCACGTAATGCCAGACTGATTTAGGCACCTGACCGACGTCAAACAGACGACCTCCGGAGATGAGCTCCGCACGACGGTGGTCTGCTGCGCGATACATATTGATAATGTCGTTATCGTCGGTGAGCGTGTAGTTAAGATGATCGAACAGTTTTTCCAGACTTTCGAGTGAACTAATTTTACGGAATTTTAATAAGTAATCCTGAACAGTCATAAAGAGCGATCCATATATAAAATAATACCAACGGAGTAGTAAATATTAAGAAATAAACAACGCGCACAGGTAAAAGCGGATTTGCGCAAAAATATAAGAAGAGTATGCATACCTGTGAAAAAGCAGGCGCTATGTACGCCTGTGGCAAGGTTAGCGCGCTTCGCGATCGCAGGCAATACGCGCGGGAGGGGGATGCGGCATAATTCGCTTTTTTTGACACAATTGGATCTTTTACAGCCGGACCCAGCAATGCGTGAATGTGAATTGCGGGTCGAGAAAGGCTGATGACGCTTATTTTTTCTGCACTGCAGCAATTGGCTCCGGCGGCTGGTAATTGTCAATATGATTGGCAATACCCAGCAGGATCACGGAGACCGCAAGAACAATCCAACCGGCTAACTCAATAAGGCGATTCATTACTGATGACATTTGCTTTGATTTATCCATAAACACAGGCGGCAAATGTTACTAATCTCTCCATAATACAGCAAGAAGATTGGGAACGATTTCTGCCTCTTTTTCGCGGCAAATTCCCCCTAAGACGCATATGTTTGACTTAAGTTAATAAACAACCTCTGTAGCGCAAAGGTTATTAAACTATTGAGACGTTGCAAGGTATGGTGTGAAATAGGTTGGTCTGAATTGAGAGGCTATAACATGAGTGACAACATCCGCGTTGGGCTAATCGGCTATGGTTACGCCAGTAAAACCTTCCATGCCCCCCTGATTGTGGGCACACCGGGCCTGGAACTGGCTGCGGTGTCCAGTAGTGATGAAGCAAAAGTGAAGGCCGACTGGCCTACAGTGACGGTTGTTGCTGAGCCTAAGCACCTTTTTAACGATCCTGATATTGACCTGATTGTCATCCCTACGCCAAATGACACGCACTTCCCGTTAGCGAAGGCTGCACTGGAAGCGGGTAAACATGTGGTTGTTGATAAACCTTTCACCGTGACACTGTCACAAGCTCGTGAGCTGGATGCACTCGCGCGTAGTCTGGGGCGGGTACTCTCTGTTTTTCATAACCGGCGCTGGGACAGTGATTTTCTGACCTTGAAAGCGCTATTGGCAGATGGTGTTCTGGGCGAAGTCGCCTATTTTGAATCCCACTTCGATCGTTTCCGCCCGCAGGTTCGTGACCGTTGGCGTGAACAGGGCGGTCCGGGCAGCGGTATTTGGTATGATTTAGCGCCACATCTTTTGGATCAAGCGATTAATCTGTTTGGTTTGCCGGTCAGTTTGACGGTGGATCTGGCGCAACTGCGTCCGGGTGCGCAATCGACAGATTACTTCCATGCCATTCTGACGTATCCGCAGCGTCGTGTGATTCTGCATGGAACCATGCTGGCGGCCGCAGAATCGGCCCGCTATATCGTGCACGGCTCGCGCGGTAGCTACGTCAAGTATGGTCTTGATCCACAGGAAGAACGTCTGAAAAATGGCGAGCGTCTGCCTCAGGAAGACTGGGGTTACGACATGCGCGATGGTGTATTGACCCGAGTTGAAGGTGATGAACGGGTTGAAGAGACCTGGCTGACCGTGCCGGGCAATTACCCGGCGTACTATGCAGGCATCCGTGATGCGCTGAACGGTAACGGTGAAAACCCGGTCCCGGCGAGACAAGCTATCCAGATCATGGAGCTGATTGAGCTTGGTATTGAGTCCGCGAAACATCGCTCTACGCTGTGCCTTGCCTGATAAGGCAAATGCCAGATGGCGATGCCCTGGCATCTTATCCGGCCTACAATGCAACGCCACGTAGGCCGGATAAGCGTTACGCTGCGGCGACTTTCTCGCGCAGCGTACGTTTCTCTTCGTTACTCAGGAATGCCATTTCCAGACCATTGATTTGCGCCTGGCGAATCTGTTCGCGAGTTAAACCTGCGCCAGGGGCGGCAATGGTGTACTCGTGAATGATATCTACACCCTGAACAGCCGGATCGTCCGTATTCAGACTGGCCACAACGCCGTGTTCAAGGAATGTTTTCAGCGGATGGGTCGCCAGCGCAGCGACGGTGCTGGTCTGGATGTTCGATGTCAGGCAGGATTCAATGCCGATACGGTGCTCGGCGAGGTAATCCATCAACGCACGATCTTCGACCGCTTTAACACCATGACCAATGCGTTCAGCGCCCAATTCTTTGATGGCCTGCCAGATGCTTTCTGGTCCCGCGGCTTCGCCGGCATGGACGGTGATATGCCAGCCTGCATCGCGTGCCTGGTTGAAGTGTGACAGGAACAAACTACCCGGGAAGCCCAGTTCGTCACCGGCCAGATCCAGCGCAGTAATATGGTCGCGGTGTGCTAACAGCGCATCAAGTTCCTGCAGGCAGGCGGCTTCGCCGAAGGTACGACTCATAATGCCAATTAAACGCGCTTCAACGCCAAAGGCCTTGCAGCCTTCGCGAACGCCTGCAATAACGGCTTCAACCACGCCTGCAACAGGGAGTCGGTGGGCCATTGCCATGTAGCCAGGGGAAAAACGTAATTCAACATAGTGCAGGCCGTTACGTGCGGCATCCTCAATATTTTCAAACGCGACGCGGCGGCAGGCGTCCAGCGAGGCCAGAACCTTTACGCCCCAGTCCAGTTTGGATAAAAAGCTGACCAAATCAGGCTCGGTTGACGTTACTTGCACATGAGGAATCAACGTTTCCAGCGTCTGTGCCGGGAGGGTTAAATTGAACTGGCGACCCAGATCGAGGATCGTTTGGGCACGGATGTTACCATCAAGGTGGCGATGGACGTCGGTTAACGGGAGAGAAGTATCAATCATGGTCGCACTCGTATTTTTAGGTAAAGTGCACGGTATTATACAACAGAATCATAATTCTCTAATAACTTTGAATTAAGTGCGCCAACACTTTGTAAAAAGGGAACATTGTGGACATATATTTCATGTTTTCAATGAGTCAGGCGATCGGCGCGCTATTCTGGTCAATGGTAACCTTCTCCGTCAGATACTTTGCCGCGAAAGACATAGTAGCTCCATGCCGTATACATCAGAATGACCGGGATAATAATCAGCGTGCCAACCAGCATAAACATCTGGCTTGCAGGGGGAGCCGCTGCATCCCATAAGGTAATATGCGGCGGAATAATATAGGGCCACAGGCTGATACCTAAGCCGCTAAATCCCAGAAAGATTAATCCCAGCGTCAGGATAAAAGGTCGTGCATGGCTGGTGTTGTCACTGCTCAGCCGCCAAATCCACAGGCTGAATATCGTCACCAGAATGGGGACCGGCACAAACCAGTAGAAATTAGGTAGCGTGAACCAGCGTTCTGCGATGTATTGCCAGCTAAGAGGTGTCCAGATGCTGACAACGGCAATAACCGCCAGCAGAGCGAGCAGAACATGGCGCGTTAATTTACGCATCCGTTCCTGCAGCGCGCCATCGCTTTTCATTATCAGCCAGGTGGTGCCGAGTAACAGATAGGCGGCAACCAGTCCGAGTCCGCAAAACACATTAAATGGAGTCAACCAATCCAATGCCGACCCGGCAAAGCGTCGTTCTGCTATATCGAAACCGTTAATGACCGCGCCAACAACGATCCCCTGACTCACGGTCGCCAGCAACGATCCGCCAGCAAATGCGTAGTCCCAAAATAGCCGATGCGAAGGCGTAGCTTTAAAGCGAAACTCAAATGCCACGCCGCGAAAAATCAGCCCAATTAGCATCATCGCGAGTGGAATTGCCAGTGCGTCAGCGATCACGGCATAAGCCAGAGGGAATGCGCCAAAGAGACCGGCCCCACCGAGCACCAGCCAGGTTTCGTTCCCGTCCCAGACGGGGGCGACGCTGTTCACCATCACATCTCGTTCGCCGGGGGTATGTACAATGCTAAACAACATGCCAATGCCCAAATCGAAACCGTCCATTACGATGTACATCAGCGTGGCAAAGACAATGATAACAAACCAGATTACGGTGATATCGATGTCCATCAGATTTTCTCCTCTTCATCCGTTACCGGTTCTGCGGCGGAAAGCGGACGCGCAGGGGTGCCATCGGTTTGTGAGGTCAGTTCACTGACCGGCTGAGGTCCTTTTTTAATCAGCCTGAAAATGTAGTGATAACCCACGCCAAAGACGGTGCAATAAACGACGATAAATACCAGCAAACTGATGACCATTTGCGTTGTACTGTGCAACGAAACGGCATCCCGCGTGCGCAAAAAGCCGTATACGACCCAGGGCTGGCGGCCAACCTCAGTGGTCACCCAGCCGGCCAGTAAGGCCAATAGTCCGGCTGGCCCCATCCAGAGTGCAAACCACTGGAATGGGCGGGAATGGTACAGCCGCTTGCGCCAACGTAACCAGACACTGCAGATACCCAGGGCGATCATCAACACGCCCATGCCAACCATGATGCGAAACGACCAAAATACAATCGCGGAGTTGGGGCGATCGTCTTTGGGAAAATCCTTCAGCGCAGGAACCTGCTTGTCCAGGCTATGGGTAAGAATCAGACTGCCCAGTGCAGGGATCGCCAGAGCGTATTTGGTGCGCTCTTCCTCCATGTCAGGCATGCCAAACAGCGTCAACGGTGTTGCCTCTCCGGGGGGATTTTCCCAGTGCCCTTCGATGGCTGCTATTTTTGCCGGCTGATGCTCAAGGGTATTGAGGCCATGCATATCTCCAACTACCGCCTGAATGGGGGCGACAATCAGAGCCATCCACAGCGCCATCGAAAACATTTTACGAATGGCAGGGGTATCGTTACCCCGGAGTAAATGCCAGGCGGCAGATGCGCCAACGAACATTGCGCTACTCAGAAAAGCAGCTATCGACATGTGCAATAAGCGATACGGAAATGAAGGGTTAAATACGATAGCCAGCCAATCCTCGGGAATGACATGCCCATTTTCAAGGCTAAAACCTTGAGGTGTTTGCATCCAACTGTTGGATGCCAGGATCCAGAAAGTGGATAGCAACGTGCCTAGCGCCACCATACAGGTGGTGAAGAAATGCAGCGCTGGTGATACTTTGTTCCAGCCAAATAACATCACACCCAGGAAGCCCGCTTCGAGGAAAAAGGCGGTCAGTACTTCATAAAGCAGCAGGGGGCCGGTAATGCTGCCGGCAAATTGCGAAAATCCGCTCCAGTTGGTACCAAACTGGTAAGCCATCACCAGGCCGGAGACGACGCCCATCCCAAAATTGACGGCGAAGATTTGCAGCCAGAAATTATAGAGCGAGCGCCAGAGATTGTTTCGCGTGCGCAGCCACATCCCCTCCAGCACCACCAGATAGCTGGCCAGTCCAATCGTAATTGCGGGAAAAAGAATATGGAAAGAGACAGTGAAGGCGAACTGAAAACGGGCTAAATAAAAAGCGTCAAGTTCAGGCACGGTACAGACCCCATCCGAGGAAGCTCTGCTTGAAGCAGAGCGTAATGAGATTATTTTTTGGCTACAACGCCGTCAGCGTCAGACCGTAAGAGAAATTGTTCTGTCGTTTGCGGGATATGTTTAATCAGCCAGTCGGCCATCTCACGCTCCTCTGCCAGAATCGTTTCAATAGCGGGGATAGAGGCGGTATCACCGACTTTTTTGGCAGCGGCCAAAAGCGATGTGTAGCAGGCTATTTCAAATTGCTCGAATACATAGCCGCTGATTGCGCCTTTTACAATTTCGTCCGAAGGAAACATACCGCCAATCGACTGGCCAAAAGCGGCCATTTTACTCATCGAGTCTTTTAATACAGAACGCGAGATATCGTTTCGATCGAGGATCTCTTCCAGCAGGGTAATTTGCCGTTTTGTTTCATTAATATGTTGCTCAATTCTGGCACGCAAATCAGGATAATTATCGATACGACTCGCCATCGATTCCAGCATTGACTCCGCTTGCTTTTCCATCGCGTGCGCATCGCGTAGCCAGTCATGGTAATGTTCTATGTGATTCATCGTAATTTCCTCGTGTCAGTAGGGTTATCGTTTTTCAGCGTCTTTATTAATGTTACCAACCGCCAGATCGGTTAATTTCAGATCGGTCTGTTTCTCTTCTTCAAGCGTTTCTGCGAGGAGTTTTACGGCTTTCTTATATCCCAGTTGTTCTGCCAGCGTTGCCAGTGTGCCGTAGCTGGCAATTTCATAATGTTCCACTTTCTGTGCGGCTGCGATTAATGCCGCATCGCGTACTTCATTTTTCTCCGTGCTTTCAATAACCTCATTAGCCTCTTCAATTAAGCCTTCCATCGCCACACATTTTATGCGTTTAATCTTAATTCCCGGCTCTTGCTCAACGATTTGGTCTATTCGTTCAATTTGCCCCTGGGTTTCTTCCAGGTGGGCATTAAAGGCTTTGCTGAGTTTTTCACTTGATGCCGCTCTGGCGAGTTTTGCCAGTCCGCGCGTTAATTGTTTTTCGGCGCTATAGGTATCTGAAAGTAGGTGAATAAATACGTCTTCAATGCTTTTCATATGCATATTAATATCCTGTAGAGGTTAAAAATAACTGCGAGCCTCATACAGACCCGCAGGACACTCTTTTAATTAAAAGATGAAAATAACGCTAACTATCAGGAGTTGTCAGACTTACGGCCACCGCCGTGGCTGCTTTGTCCGCCTTTTTTACCTGCTTCAGATGCGCGTTGCGGATCGTTTTTGAAGTTACCACCGCTATGTTGACCGCCTTTACGGCCCGCTTCTGAAGCTTTTTCTCGGTCTTCTGCGAAGTTACCGGAACCACCACGATGCTCTGCCATATATCACCTCATATATCGGTTATGTCAGTCAGATACAAAAAAATAATTTCGTATCCGTCGTTGTTCAAGGCTTAAAGTTAGCGGCTATTTGTATTAAGTCAAATTTAATGCTGATAGGCGAATTAGTCCGTGTTGCTAATTTTCAAAGGATTGCGGGAAATACCGCCTCGCTGATTATGGGTAATGTTTGATTACTAAATTGGCGTAACCGCCTGACATTTAGAAGGAATAAAGGTATGAGTGCTCGATCAGGATTATTCTTGTAAATTTTCTTAAATTATAAATAGTTTGCAATAAAACCGAAGCGTTTCGCTCAGTATAAAATGGCATTATTAAATGCCATGGTATTCATTTTGCTCTACGCTTACTAATCTTTTGGACAAAAACAATGCGGACCGAATTCATGGTTAACCTAAATAATGAAACAATCAGCAAAAAGCAATAACTTTTTTTGTTTTTAAGATGATGACTTAAAGGAGAAAAACGATGAAAGCACTGACTTATCACGGCCCTCATCATGTTAGCGTTGATAATATGCCCGATCCCGGCATAGAAGAGCCGGACGATATCATTCTGCGTGTTACTGCGACTGCTATATGCGGTTCGGATCTGCATCTTTATCGCGGTAAGATTCCAGGAATTCATCATGGCGATATATTTGGTCATGAGTTTATGGGCGAAGTGGTTGAAACGGGATCGCAAGTGACGGCCGTAAGTAAAGGTGATCGCGTAGTAGTACCCTTTGTCATTGCCTGTGGAGAATGTTTTTTCTGTCAACTTCATCAGTATGCCGCGTGTGAAAGTACTAATAGTGGCAAAGGCGCAGCGCTGAACGGCAAGAATATCACGCCACCGGCGGCACTGTTTGGCTACAGCGATCTGTATGGCGGTATTCCTGGTGGTCAGGCTGAATATGTTCGGGTGCCAAAAGCGAACACCGGTCCGTTCAAAGTGCCGGATACGTTGGCAGATGAAAAGGTTCTTTTTCTGTCTGATATTTTACCGACGGCATGGCAGGCAGTGAAGAATGCCGACATTAAGCCTGGCTCCAGCGTTGCTATCTTTGGCGCTGGCCCGGTAGGGCTATTAACAGCGGCCTGTGCTCGCCTCAACGGTGCTGAACAGATATTTATCATTGACCATAACGATTACCGTCTTGAATTTGCACGACAACGTTATGGCGCGATTCCGATTAACTTTGATAAAAACGACGATCCTGCAGAGTGGATTATTGATAACACGGCAGGTCATCGTGGTGTGGATGCGGTGATTGACGCCGTCGGTTTTGAGGCAAAAGGGAGCCTCACTGAAACTGTACTCAGCACATTAAAAATTGAAGGCAGTAGTGGAAAAGCGCTCAGGCAATGCATTGCGGCAGTGCGCCGGGGGGGAATTGTCAGCGTCCCGGGGGTTTACGCCGGTTTTATCCACGGATTCATGTTTGGCGATGCCTTTGATAAGGGACTGTCGTTCAAAATGGGGCAGACACATGTGCATGCTTACTTACCTGATCTGCTTAATTTGATTGAGAAGGGATTGCTTACCCCGGAAGAGATTGTGACGCACCATATGCCGCTGGAAGACGCCGCAAGAGGGTATGAAATTTTTGAGAAACGGGAAGATGTGTGTCGAAAAGTTATTCTGGTGCCGGGAATGAAAGCGGGGTTAGCCACGGTGAATGATTGACGTTGGCTGAATGGGGAAAGGCGTCAGGTAGATAAGGTGCGCAATGAGGTCTTCATTGCGCAAACCTGTTTAACGTACTGTACGGATGGCGTTAATCAACCCCTGTACGCCTTTTTCAAGTTTTGAACGCGGGCATCCGGCATTCAGGCGTACAAAACCGCGTCCTTCTTCGCCGTAGGTGTATCCTGGCATGATGGCGACTTTCTGCTGGTGGATAAGCGCTTCCTGCAACGCCTGGTCATCAATGTTAAGCGGACGCAGGTCAATCCAGGCCAGATAGGTAGATTGCGGAACCTGCCAGTTTAATTCGGGGAATGCGGCATTAAGCTCGCGGGCGACGTAATGCAGATTACTGGCAAGATAATCCCGCAGCGCATCAAGCCAGCTTGCACCCTGCTGATAGGCGGCGATATGTGCGGTCAACGCCAGCACCGCGGGCGAGGAAAGACCATCGCGACCTTTTAATGTGCTGAGATAATCATTACGGCTTTGAGCGTCTTCAATAATTCCGTAAGCCCCGGTCAGTGCCGGAATATTAAAACTTTTTGAGCCGGAAGTGAGCAGCGCCCAGCTGTCACGCGCGACGTTACTCCAGGGGATATGCGGGTGATCCCCCCATACCATATCCATATGGATCTCATCGGAAATAACTTTTACATCATGGCGCTGACACAGCTCCGCCATGGTTTCCAGCTCATCACGCGTCCACACTTTGCCCGTCGGATTTTGTGGGCTACAGAGCAGAAGAATTTTGCTCTCTGGACGAGACAGGGCATTCTCCAGCGCGGCCATGTCGCAGTACCAACCGTCAGTACGTTTTTCCAGTTCGACAGCGCGCACCACGCGCTGATTACCCTCAATAGCTTTGTAAAACGCGTCGTAAGCCGGGGTGTGAATAACCACCGCATCACCCGCGGAAGACCACTGGCGAATCAGCTCTGACACCATATAGATGACCGAGGGACCATATACCAGCGACTGAGGATCGATTTTTGTTTTGTGGCGCGTCAGAAACCAATGCTGAATAGCCGCCAAAAATTCATCATTTTTCCAACGACTGTAACCCAACACGCCATGGGACAGGCGCTGGGTAAGCGCCTCAAGAATGCAGGGGGCAGTGGCAAAATCCATGTCAGAGATGGTGAACGGTAGCAGATCGGCTGAGCCAAAACGGTCGGCAACGTAATCCCACTGGGTACACCAGGTGCCGTGTCGGTCCACAACCTTAGAAAAATCAAACATATCGTTGTCCTTAAGCCTGTACGGTGTTCATCAGAACCGCGATTTCGTCTTTCACTGACTGAACCTGCGGACCAATAACAACCTGGAGGTTATGCTGATTGAGTTGTACTACGCCAATGGCACGATTGTCCTTCAGAGCTTGTACGTTAACAAGCGCCATATCTTTCACTGACAAGCGCAGACGAGTAATGCAGTTATCCAGGCTAACGATGTTTTCCGCGCCGCCCAACGCCGCCAGAATAGCGGGCACGTTGTAACCCGATTTACCTGGCGCTCCAGCCATCACTTTTTCGATAGCGCTGGCCATTTCGACTTCGCGACCCGGTGTTTTCAGATTGAAGCGCGTGATGGCGAAGCGGAAGATAACGTAATACACCGCAAACCAGATAGCCGCGACGACAGGGACCAGATACCACTTGGTCGACAATCCATGCAGGATGCCGAACACCACGAAGTCGATCAGGTTACCGTCAGTGTTGCCGATGGTAACGCCAAGCACCGCCATCACGGTGAAGCCGAGACCGGTAAGCAAAGCGTGGATCACATACAGAACCGGGGCGACGAATAGGAACAAGAACTCGAGAGGTTCGGTCGTACCACCAATCACGCAAGCAATCAGACCAGAAATTAATAACCCTTTAATTTTATGACGATTCTCTGGACGTGCGCAGTGATACATCGCTAACGCTGCACCCGGTAACCCGCCAAGGAACGCTGGCATTTTACCTTGGGACAGGAAGCGAGTTGCGCTTTCAGAGAAGCCTTGCGTTGTCGGGCAGCTCAATTGAGCCTGGAAAATAGTCAGTGCGCCGCTCACGCTATGACCACAGACTTCCTGCGTGCCGCCAGCTTCGGTAAAGCGAATCAATGCCACCAGAATATGATGCAGGCCAAAAGGCAGCAACAGACGTTCGCCGGTACCAAACAGCATAGGACCAAATTCACCGGCACTGTTGATGATGTGACCGAGTCCGGTAATGCCCATGGCGAAAACCGGCCAAATCAGGGGAATGACCAGACCGACCAGGCCCATCACTACCGAGGAGATGATGGGAACGAAGCGCGTACCGCCGAAGAAGGCGAGGGCATCCGGCAGACGAATGTTATGGAAGCGTTCATGTAGCATCCAGACGATGATCCCGGCGATAACGGCGCCGAGGATCCCGGTATCGATCGACTGGATCCCCAGAATATTTTGCACGTTGTTGGCTTTCAGGATCGCCGCATCAGTGGTGGGTAAGATGCCTTTGGCGGTTAACCAGAAGTTGACGGCAAGGTTCATTACTGCGTAACCGACAAAACCGGCAAACGCCGCCACGCCTTTGTTCTCGCGCGCCAGGCCAAGAGGAATGGCAATACAGAACATCACCGGCAGGAAGCTAAACGCAAATGAGCCAACTTTGCTCATCCAGGTAAAGATGGCCTGTAGCACCGGATTTCCTAGCGCCGGGATTAACGTTAAGACATCGTGGCTGCTTAACGAACTGCCGATCCCTAACATGATCCCGCAAAATGAGAGCAGAGCCACGGGCAACATAAAGGTTTTGCCCAACTGCTGGAAAAATTCCCATAACGTTATTTTTGGTGTGGTTCTCGTCGTCATTAAACGACTCCTTGTAAAATCAGGCTGGCTAATCATGGCGAGAAGATAAAACGTTTTACCTAATTTTAGTGCGGTATAAATCACATTATCGAACGATAATAGAGGGTATAAATATAAGTGATTGATAAAACGTTTTATCCGTCACGTTATCAGGGAGTTTTCTGTTTTTATGGCTATAGCCAAAAAAATAACGATCCATGATGTTGCGCTGGCTGCGGGGGTTTCGGTCAGTACCGTCTCATTGGTACTCAGTGGCAAAGGACGTATTTCATCGGCAACCGGTGAACGGGTAAATGCTGCCATTGAGCAACTGGGGTTTGTGCGTAATCGACAAGCATCGGCCCTGCGCGGTGGGCAGAGCGGGGTCGTGGGTTTGATTGTGCGCGATCTTTCTACGCCGTTTTACGCCGAGCTGACGGCGGGGCTGACGGAAGCGTTAGAAGCCCAAGGGCGCATGGTCTTCTTACTGCATGGCGGCAAAGACGGTGAACAGCTGACGCAGCGCTTCACCCTGTTACTTAATCAAGGGGTTGATGGCGTGGTGATCGCCGGGGCCGCAGGCAGCAGTGACGCGCTACAGCAACTGGCCGCTGAGAAAGGGATCCCGGTGGTGTTTGCATCACGCGCGAGTTACATGGATGACGTTGACACCGTCAGACCTGATAACATGCAGGCCGCGCAACTCCTGGTTGAACAGCTGATACGCCATGGGCATCAGCGCATTGCCTGGCTGGGCGGGCAAAGCTCTTCATTAACCCGGGCAGAGCGCGTCGGCGGCTATTGTGCAACATTGTTAAAGTATGGTTTGCCGTTTCATAGCGACTGGGTGCTGGAGTGTTCATCCAGCCAAAAGCAGGCCGCGGAAGAGGTAACGGCGCTGTTACGCCGGAATCCAACAATCAGTGCGGTGGTGTGCTACAACGAAACCATTGCCGTAGGCGCCTGGTTTGGCCTGATGAGAGCAGGGCGACAGAGCGGTGAAACAGGCGTGGATCGCTACTTTGAACAGCAAATATCATTGGCCGGATTTGCGGATGTGGCGGAAAGCGCGCTGGATGACATTCCCATTATCTGGGCCTGTACGCCTGCCCGTGAAATGGGATACACCCTTGCGGAACGCATGCTACAACGCATTGGTCACGATGAAAGCCATTCGCGCAATCTGACGCTTGCCGCCCGCCTGGTCGTCGCGAAATAAAAAAAGCCCGATAAACAATGTTATCGGGCCTGTCGTCAGGGAGATTTACTGTTGCGGGGCCGCAGGAGCATCCGGTTCAGCAAAGGCAGGCATACCGAACATGCCAACAAACTCATCCAGCGACATTTTCTGTCCGTTAAGTGTTACCTGACCGTTCGCATACTGCAGGCTGGAACCGATAACGTTGTCCTGCAGCGTCGTAATACGGAACATCTGACCCATCGCCGCGAGGCCATTAACCTGCTGCTTCGCCAGACCCGCCGCTTCTTCCTGCTGATATCCTTCCAGTTTGGCAATCTGCGTCATGAATTCAGTCGCCATATCGACAGGGATCGTCAGCTTAGCGTCCAGTGATTTGACGGAGCGATCCACTTCCTGGGCCAGCGTTTGCGGCTCTACGGTGTTTGCGGTCGGATCTTTCAGCAGTAGAGACAGATTAAAGGCGGTTTCACCTTTCGCATTTTTCCAGCTCAGCGGCGCAATAGTGATAACCGGCTCGCCTTTCATCAGAATCGGTAGGGCATTAAAGAAGGCTTCGGTGACTTTCTGCTGATACAGCTCAGGGTTTTGCACCACATCTACCTGTGACATCAACGCCTTGGTTTGGGCGCTATACTGCTGACTGAACTGGTGCAGGGCTTCGCCATCAATCTGGCCCACTTTCAGCGTCAGTTTGCCGCTACCCATATCCTGGCCCTGCAGTTTAAGGCTGTTCAGGGTGTAATCCAGCTGGCTGTTGACGGTTTTACCCTCGTTGATCAGATCGGATTTACCATCGATACCCATGCCTTCCAGCACCGCCAACTCTTTACCCTCGACTGCAATCGACAGTTTTTCGAGTGACAACTTCTGGTCGCCAATACGCTCACCAAAGCTGGCGATACTGCTGGAACCCTCAGTTTTCAGGTTATTGAAGGTGATTTGTACCTTCTGGTTGTACTCATTGACCGCATTAACCAGGCCACTTTGCGCTTCGCCAGTCAGCGACACTGCATTACCGTCTTTATCTGCGGTAAACTGGAACTCCCCGCCGCTGAAGGCCACTTTTTCATCGCCTTTCTCGTAGTTCAGCGGTTTGAGAGAGAGATCGGAACGGGTATCACCGCTGTAACCGATACGGGAGTTAATGATGAATGGCGTTTCGCCTTTGGCAATATCGAACAGCGGTTTGGTGACGTCGTTATTCACCAATGTTGTTTTCACCGAGGCCATAGCGGGAATCAGATTCAGTGATTTCAGCTGTGCCAGCGGGAAAGGACCGTGATCAACCGTTTCATCAAGGACGATGCTTTGCCCTGGCTTCAGCCAGGAATCTTGCTGCCCGGTGATGGGTTTAACCACCAGTTGCAGTTGGCTATTGAACACGCCGCGCTGATAGTTTTGATAACTCAGTTCAATACCTGCCTCAGGGGAGTAGCGTTTCAACTGATTGTTTGCCTGTGTCACCATTTCGGCGAGATGCGTTTCGAGTTTTTTACCTGTATACCAGGCGCCGCCCGTCCAGACGATACCCAGTGCAACCACTACACCCGCAGCTACCAGCGATTTTTTCATTTTGATATCCATAAAATAAAACCAGGCGTTTGAAGACGCCTGGAGGAGTGACTTGTCTTTAACTCACTACAGCTTAGCAAGAGTTGTTAAAAATATCAGTATCTTGCTACAGCTTGTTATAAACCCGAGCTAAACGGCCCTTGCCGCTGACGTTTACCGGCGATTCATTCGCACTAATAAAGGCCGACTCACCTGGCTGCAGTACCAGACGCTGCTCACCTTTGCTCAACACGGCTTCACCCTCAATGCAGAACAGAATTGCGGCACTTTGCTGGCCGATCTCTGCGCCAGTAGCCGTTAACTCATGTAGGGAGAAGGCGAAATCGTCGACCGGAATGGGGAAGTCCAGTTCGCTATCCGTTTTAACCGGTGTGGTCAGCAACTGGTTTGCAGGTTTAGCGACAAACTTAACGTTGGCGACCAGTTCCGGGATATCAATATATTTTGGCGTCAGTCCCGCGCGCAGCACGTTGTCCGAGTTCGCCATCACCTCCAGCGCCACGCCTTGCAGGTAGGCGTGTGGGGTCTCAGCAAATAAGAACATCGCTTCGCCGGGATTGAGTTTAACCACGTTAAGCAGCAGTGGGGAAAAGAGTCCGCTGTCGTTAGGGTAGAAGTCGGCGATCAGGCGAATGGTTTGCCAGGGTTCGCCCTGCTGACTGTTCAGCGCCGATTTCAGGATCGCCAGCGCGTGGGATTTCTCCTCATCCTGCATATTTAGCAAGCTGGCGAAGAGATAGCTCAGACGCTCTGCACTCGGTTCCTGCAGGAAATGCGCAATAGCCGGATGCGCAGCGGAAACAGGTTGTAATAACGCAACAATATCGGAAAACTCACGAAAGGCGTTCATCGCGAGGAAAGGCGTTAAAGCAAAAACCAGTTCTGGTTTGTGGTTAGGATCTTTGTAGTTGCGCTCGGCGGCATCCATCGGGATCCCAGCGGCGTTTTCTTTGGCAAACCCGATTTCAGAATTGTGCTTGTTAGGATGAACCTGAATTGAAAGGGGTTGCGCGGCACAGAGCACTTTAAACAGGAAGGGCAGTTCACCAAAGCGTTGGGCAACGGCATCGCCTAATAGCGCGGATTTATCGCGTTCAATAACGTCGCGTAAAGCCACCGTCTGACCATCAGCGCTCTGAACCCGCGAACTGCTTTTTGGGTGCGCCCCCATCCAAAGTTCAGCCATCGGTTGCTGAGTTGGGTTGGCAATCCCATAAAGTTCCGTTAACGCAGTTTTACTTCCCCAGGCGTAGTTCTGCACTGAGTTGATGAGTTTTTGCATTCTCAAGCCCTGTTTGAATGTGGAATTTTCTCTGGCTATTAAACCAAGAAACCCTCAGGGAAGTAACCTGCACATGTAAAAAGTCGTACTTGTCTCAGTTTTTGTTAAAAAATTGTGTAGGATATGGTGACTCGCTTTTAATACCCTGAGTAATTCCGGTTGCAGAAAGCCATGCCTTCTCCAACCCGATCTACGGCAGGGAAGCAGGGCAATGGAACATCTGCCCAGAGAATAACCAGACCGAGCAGTAAGTGAGAGCACAATGTCAAATAAACCCTTTCATTATCAGCATCCTTTCCCGCTTAAAAAGGATGATACTGAGTATTATCTGCTAACCAGCGACTATGTTTCCGTTGCCGAATTCGAAGGGCAGGAGGTTATTAAAGTCGCGCCACAAGCGCTAACCCTGCTTGCTCGCCAGGCTTTTCATGATGCATCGTTTATGCTGCGTCCTGCGCATCAGCAACAGGTAGCGGATATCCTGCGTGACCCTGAGGCCAGTGAAAACGACAAATATGTGGCCCTGCAATTCCTGCGTAACTCTGACATCGCGGCGAAAGGTATTTTGCCGACCTGTCAGGACACCGGCACAGCGATTATCGTGGGTAAAAAAGGTCAGCGTGTCTGGACCGGCGGCGGTGATGAAGCGGCACTGGCGCGAGGGGTCTATAACACCTACATCGAAGACAACCTGCGCTATTCACAAAACGCCGCGCTGGATATGTATAAAGAAGTGAACACCGGCACCAACCTGCCAGCGCAGATTGACTTGTATACCGTTGACGGCGATGAATACAAATTCCTGTGTATTGCCAAAGGCGGTGGTTCGGCAAACAAAACCTATCTGTATCAGGAAACCAAAGCGCTGCTCACGCCGGGCAAATTAAAAAATTACCTGGTCGAGAAGATGCGTACGCTGGGAACAGCGGCTTGCCCGCCGTATCATATCGCGTTTGTGATTGGTGGAACGTCGGCGGAAGCCACGCTGAAAACCGTCAAACTGGCTTCGGCGAAATACTACGACGAGCTGCCGACCGAAGGTAACGAGCATGGTCAGGCATTCCGCGATGTGGAGCTGGAAAAAGAACTGTTGATAGAAGCGCAGAATTTGGGACTGGGCGCCCAGTTTGGCGGTAAATATTTTGCTCATGATATCCGTGTGATCCGTCTGCCGCGTCATGGCGCGTCGTGTCCGGTCGGGATGGGCGTTTCTTGCTCAGCCGATCGGAATATCAAAGCTAAGATCAACCGTGAAGGTATTTGGATCGAAAAACTGGAGCATAATCCTGGTAAATACATACCAGAAGAGCTGCGCCAGGCGGGAGAGGGGGAAGCGGTGCGCGTTGACCTCAATCGCCCGATGAAAGAGATCCTGGCCCAGCTGTCGCAATATCCGGTGTCCACGCGCCTGTCGCTTAACGGTACAATCATTGTTGGCCGTGATATTGCGCATGCGAAACTGAAAGAACGTCTGGATAACGGCGAAAGTTTGCCGCAGTATGTTAAAGATCACCCGATCTATTACGCCGGTCCGGCAAAAACGCCGGAAGGCTATGCCTCAGGCTCGCTAGGCCCAACTACAGCCGGACGTATGGACTCCTATGTCGACCAGCTTCAGGCTGCGGGCGGCAGTATGATCATGCTGGCGAAAGGCAACCGCAGCCAGCAGGTGACCGATGCCTGCCATAAGCACGGCGGTTTCTACTTAGGCAGTATCGGTGGCCCCGCAGCGGTACTGGCCCAGGGCAGTATCAAGAGTCTGGAATGCGTGGAATATCCTGAACTGGGGATGGAAGCCATCTGGAAAATTGAAGTGGAAGATTTCCCTGCGTTCATCCTGGTGGATGACAAAGGTAATGATTTCTTCAAGCAAATTCAGACGTCGCAGTGCGCACGCTGCGTTAAGTAACGTCAGCCGCCCTTTGGGGCGGTTTTTTTTTACCGCACGAACCACCAAACGACAGTTTAATCCTCGTTAATACTGATAAGACCAATGCAAGTGGGCAATGTCGAAACATAACCTAATCAATTGTTAATGTAAGGAGCAGGTAATGGTAACGGTACGCCGCGAGAATGATTCAATGGGCGCAATTGATGTTCCTGCCGATAAGCTTTGGGGCGCGCAAACCCAACGTTCGCTGGAGCATTTTCGTATCTCTACGGAGAAAATGCCGGTCTCGCTGATCCACGCGCTGGCGCTGACGAAACGGGCGGCAGCAAAGGTTAACTTAGATCTCGGGCTGCTGGCGGAGGATAAAGCCACCGCGATAATGCAGGCCGCAGATGAGGTATTGGCGGATAAACATCGCGATGAGTTTCCGTTGGCCATTTGGCAAACAGGCTCCGGCACGCAAAGCAATATGAATATGAACGAGGTGCTGGCAAACCGTGCCAGCGAATTGCTGGGCGGCGTGCGGGGAATGGAGCGAAAAGTTCACCCCAACGATGATGTTAATAAAAGCCAAAGCTCGAATGATGTTTTCCCGACTGCGATGCATGTTGCCGCGCTGCTGGCGCTGCGCAAATCACTGATCCCGCAATTAACGGTGTTGACCAAAACGCTTAGTGATAAATCCCACGCGTTTGCCGATATTGTCAAAATTGGCCGGACGCATCTACAGGATGCAACCCCGCTTACGCTGGGCCAGGAGATTTCCGGCTGGGTGGCGATGCTCGAACATAACCTCAGGCACATTGAAAACAGTTTACCCCATGTGGCGGAACTGGCGCTGGGGGGAACCGCGGTGGGAACCGGGCTGAACACTCATCCGGAATATGCTCGTCGGGTCGCGGATGAGCTACGGGTAATTACCTGCGCGCCGTTTGTTACCGCACCGAATAAATTTGAAGCACTGGCGACCTGCGATGCCCTGGTTCACGCCCACGGAGCGCTGAAAGGGCTGGCGGCATCACTGATGAAAATCGCCAACGATGTACGCTGGTTGGCATCCGGTCCGCGTTGCGGTATTGGTGAAATTTCAATTCCTGAAAACGAACCGGGTAGCTCCATTATGCCGGGTAAGGTCAATCCGACTCAGTGTGAAGCGCTGACCATGCTTTGTTGCCAGGTGATGGGCAATGATGTTGCCATTAATATGGGCGGAGCGTCAGGAAACTTTGAGCTTAACGTGTATCGACCGATGGTCATCCACAACTTCCTGCAATCAGTGCGTTTGCTGGCGGACGGGATGGAAAGCTTTAACGAGCACTGCGCGACGGGAATTGAACCCAATCGTGAGCGAATCGACCAGTTACTCAACGAGTCGCTGATGCTGGTTACTGCACTCAATACCCATATTGGTTACGACAAAGCCGCTGAGATAGCCAAAAAAGCGCACAAGGAAGGGCTGACGTTAAAAGCATCTGCCCTGGCGCTGGGATATTTAACCGAAGCGGAGTTCGACAGCTGGGTACGACCGGAACTGATGGTTGGCAGCATGCGGCCGGGCAGTTAATCAGCAACGTACAGGTGCAGTCGGGGAATAATCAATCTCAACGGCTGCGCCTGAGGTTTAAAACGATGCTGAACGTTGTCGGCATCGTAATTCAGTAACTCGCCGATATCGGGTACGGTCATGCCGTTGTCGTTATTGATTAGCGCAATCAACGGCGTCGGGCAGGCATATTGCACCTGTTTTTGCTCTCCTTTGTACCAGACGCGGGCGATGGGCTGCACTTTCACCGGTCTTTTAATCTTCAGTTTTGCCTGCTGTGGCAGGGCTGCGATGTCCTGATATTCCCGCTCCAGCTTCGCCTGCCACTCTTCACGCGTCCAGGGATATACGCTGCGCGGCGACGTCAGACTCTTTTCCAGTTGCTGCAGGACTTCATCGCGCTTCAGGTTTTTAATGATGTGCTTGTTAGCCCAGCCAAAGCGCAGGGTGGCGGGTTCTTTCACCAGCGTGAGGGTACGGTAGGCATTCAACGTAATCAGTCCCGGCAGATGGCGATGCACCCATTCAAAACGTGCCGCTGGCGGCAGTCCCGATTCCACAGTGACAATGCGCTCAAACGTTGTTTTCAACTGGTTAATACGCTGAATGTGTTCTTCCAGTGCGCGTTGCGCTGGGTTATCCACCTGATAGCACAACACGCCCGGAAGACGGACGGCCGCTTTGCTGCTGCGGTTCTCAGATTGCTGCTGAATAAACAGATGACGATAGTGACGTAGTGTGAGCGATTCAGCCTCTTTGCCTAAATGTTGTTTTACATCGATGCTCTGCAAAGGGGCATGTTCTGCTTCCTTGACGACTTCAGGTAACGAGAACACGCGCGCAATCAGCAGCGTCTGCTGCAACAAATTTTCGTTCAGCAGCGCCAGTTCCTGTTCCATCTGGCGGAAGGTACTGTTCAGACGGTCAACGAGATCGTAACGGGCCATGTGTTTTACCATTTTAGTTACAACATACTTTTTTATAGCACAACATCCGCCGCCTGACCACCGAGCCATATGGGTCAGGCAGTAGGAAATTCAGGAATGTTATGCCAGACGGGCCAACTGAAAGAAAAACGAGCGCCGCCCAGTTCACTTTCATCGCAGACGACCGTACCACCCATCGCTAATGCGATCGAGTGGACGATGGCTAACCCAAGTCCGCAACCACCGGTCGCCCGGTCACGACTGGGATCGAGGCGTACAAATGGCTCAAAAACTTGTTCGCGCGCCGCAGGTGCGATGCCAGGACCGTCGTCTTCCACGATCAGCATTGCCTGATTCCCGTCCAGCCGCAGGCTGGCTTGTACCGTCGAGTGGCAATAGCGCAGGGCATTATTCAGCAGATTATCCAGCACGCGCTCCATCAGGCGCATGTCCAGCGCACCGTAGTCGCCACTCTGAAGATGGCGTAGGCGCACCGCATGGTCAGGATTGACGCTTTGCACATCCTCAAGATGGGTTGTCAGCCAAAGGGGGAGGTCGGGTACGCTGAGCTTCAACTCATTTTGTGGGCGGTCCAGTCGGGCGTAGGTCAGTAACTCTTCGATCAACGCTTCCAACTGGCCGATATCACGATTCAGTGCCTGAGATTCTTGACCGGTGAGATTCTCACTCATCTCCAGTCGGTAACGTAAGCGTACCAGTGGGGTTCGAAGCTCATGGGCAATACCATCGATAAGCTGTTTTTTACTGGCGATCAGCGCATTGATATTATCCGCCATCTGGTTAAACGCCACACCAAGACGCTCAAAACTGGAGCCGTTATCAAAATGCAGGCGTTCACCCAGATGTCCTTCACCAAAACGTTGTGCTGCGGCTTCCAGTCGGAGCATTTCCTGCCAGTGGGGGCGCATCCAGATGAGCACCGGGAAGGCCAGCGAAATGGCAATAAACGCCATCAGCGCGACGTCCAGCAAGCGCATTTGATGCAGAAAATAGAGATAGGGAACCGGGCCGACGGCCAGCACGTAATGGCTGCGCGGGATTCGTTGAATAAAAGTGTACTGATCGTCAAGCGCGACTATATCGCCCTCGCGCAGGCGCTGCATGGTTGGGGCGTCCAGCGTGTATTTATTCAGCGGTTCAACGCGCAGATCAAAAGAGAGGTTTAAATCCATCTCCTTTAGCGTCTTACCCCAGTCACGTGGTGGGATCTCGCGTAGCTCACTGCGCATCAGGTATAACGAGCTTTTCATTAAATCGTCGAGCGATTGTCTTCCCGCGCGTTCTGCTGTGAATTTGTATACCAGACCGACCAGCAGGGTCATCACCAGAAAGCAGACAAACAGCAGGAGATAAAACTGTACAAACAGCTTCTTCATGAAATATTACCATAATTTCAATGATTTAATTAGTACGCATCCACCCCTGGGGACACCGTTGTATCCCCCGATGCGCGGGTTCAGAAAGGCAATCCGATCACCATCAAGCGCGTTTATCCAGGCAGAGTACACTGTATAAACCATTTCTGCATTCTCGTGGTCCATCTGATTTGCAATAATCGCAGGGGTGGCCCTGTCGCGGTGTACCTCAACCGAAAGATGATTGCTAATAGTAGTCTGTAATAAAAGGGCCGGAGGATGAGACATCATCATCCCCGGTAAAGGTTAGCAAGATGTTGTAGTGTTCTCCCAATTACAGGGTGGCCTCATGAACGAAATTAAGCAATAATATTTAACATGAAATTAACTCAATATTAACATTATTAATATTTCCCCTGTGAATATATGCGTGATATTGGCGCTGCAAGGATCGTAGGGGGGCTTTATGGTGAATAGTCAGTAGATTAAGGCTAAAAAAATAATGAATAAATGATGTAGCAAATACCTGGTCCCCCAATCAGCGGTATCGGTCTGAATCGTGCCAATGGTTACGCCAGCAGCGGTATTTTGCAAATGCTATGACCGGTGAAGTGATTGTAAAAGCCATCCGCCAGCAGCAAAATGTGCCCCTGAACAAGTAAATCAACGAATACGTAATATAATGCTTCCTGATACTCGCAAAATTGTTGTGATATAAAAATATGAATTTCAATCGTGGTTGTTATTTGCTCCTCATTTTCGCAGCGACAGGCTGTATTTTCACCGCACATCCCTGGGTTATATGGCTAATACTTGCCAATATACTGACGATGGCGCTATACGGCGTGGACAAAATGGCCGCTCGTAAGGCCTGGCGCAGGGTGCCTGAGTCTACTTTGCTGATGTTTGGTGTTGTTGGCGGGTGGGGCGGTGCGATAGCGGGTCAACAAATTTTTCGCCATAAAACACAAAAGCAGCCATTCAAAACTTATTTTATTATTAGCGTGATTGTCAGCCTCTCGCTGATGGGGGCGGTTTATCAGTTGTATCCATTTTCATCTTCCTGAGTGAGGTTGAGAGTAAACGGCCCGATTATCTAAGGCAGGAGATATACTTTTCGCCTGAACGGCGTACGATTTCATCGGCATTGTCCGTAATATCCTTTCCCTCAAATGCGCCGTAGAGTTGTTTAAATTTCACCGTACTCAGGCGTTGGGTGATGTCGCTGACCGTTGCGGCTGGCAGCGGCAGCATATTGGGGTAACTCCACATAAAGGAGACGGCATCCGCCCCTGGCGTGACCTGAACGATGTCGCCGGAAAGTACCAGGCCTTCATTTCGTGCCCAGTGCAGAACACAGCCGCCGGAAAAATGTCCCCCCAGTCGTATCACACTGACGTCTCTGGCCAGTTCTAGGGTGTCGCCTTGCCAAAATCTAATCCACGGACTGTCGCGCATTACCCACTCGCCATCACTGGAATGAAGGTAAATCGGGGCATTAAATTCAGCAGCCCAGTCCTGCATGGTGGTGTAGTAGTGAGGGTGTGATATCGCAATAGCCTGAAGCCCGCCCAAAGACGTTATGAGCATTTTCGTAGCATCGTCGAGCGTAGCAATACAGTCCCATAGAATATTGCCCTCGGGTGTGCGCAGAATAAATGCGCGCTGATTAATAGCAAAATCAGGAACAGTGCGGATGCTGAGAAGATCGCTGTTGTGTTGTTGCCACTTATTTGCATGTGAAGCGCAAAGGGCGGCAAAATCGATCCATTTCTGCCCTGTCGCGGGCACATACTGGCGTTCATCATTACAGATAGCGCAATGTTGTGGATGAGAATCCGTTTTCTCATAGGATGTCCCACAGGCTTTGCATAAAACGATCATCGCGTCTTCCTCATTTAGCAACCACAATCAGCATGGCACACAGAGACACAAGAATGTGCCCGTTAGTGCTCTGATCTATAAGCAAGGGAGGATGAAATTGGCACGTGGTGGCTCAGTCAGGGGAAAGCAGGAATAATGTCTACACAGTCCACGTCGGTTGTCATCTTCCGGCGCAAAAATGAGGGTATTGTTTGAAAAATCGTTTGTTCAACGCCTGGCTCAGCCGCTGGGGACTCATTCCTGATGGTGAGGCATTTGAAACGCACACATCGCAGCTTTTGCCTGTGGTGGTGGTCAAGGATGGGCAGAAAGCGATGCTCAAGCTTACCGACGATGACAGTGAGCGCAACGGCTGCGCACTCATGGTCTGGTGGAATGGCAATGGCGCAGCAAAGGTACTGGCCTATGATGATGGGGCGATTCTGTTAGACCGTGCGACAGGGAGGCGTTCTTTAGCTGAAATGGCGTGGTCTGGCAACGATGCGCAGGCCTGTCGCATTATTTGCCATGCGGCCAGTCGGCTCCATCTACCGCGGAATGCGTCAACGCCTGCGTTAACCCCGCTGCATCATTGGTTTCGCGATCTCGCTCCTGCAGCGAAAAAACATGGCGGCATCATGACACGTTGCGCTGAGGTGGCAAACGTACTGCTCTCATCTCCCCAGAATGAAGTCGTATTGCACGGCGACTTACACCACGGCAATATTCTTGATTTCGGAATTAAAGGATGGCTGGCAATCGATCCGAAAGGGCTGGTAGGCGAGCGTGGGTTTGATTACGCCAATATTTTTACCAATCCGGATCTTGCCGATCCGACCCGGCCTGTCGGTATTGAGCCAGAAAGATTCCTGCAACGCGTGAATATCGTATCAGAAGCTGCCGGGATTGAACGGCAACGTCTGTTAATGTGGATTATTGCCTGGTGTGGATTATCGTTCGCCTGGTTTCTGCAAGAGGGGGACTGCGCGGCTATACCCTTGCGCATCGCGGAGTTAGCGATGGAGGAACTCCCATCAGGTGGTAATCAACTTTGATCTACGACACTGGGTTGGTAATTCTTAAGAGTTATCATTAGCCTGGTAAACGTTTTATTAATCAATCAGTGAACGGCGGTGTGGTGTGTTGTTTAGCGCAAATTTGACAGGCTGGAAACAATGAACACATTGTTTTCAATATTAAAAAAACGCCCAAACATTATTTCGTTGATGGTTTTACTCATCGGGGCAAACATTGTGGCGTGGCTGTGGGCTTTCACCGCGTTTAGCAATAACACGTCGTTATTGGCGCTGAGTCTAATCGCGTGGTGCTATGGTTTGCGCCATGCCGTAGATGCCGACCATATTGCCGCGATAGACAGTGCGACGCGCAAACTTATGCAGCAGAAAAAACGCGCCCTGACGACGGGAGCCTGGTTTTCCCTTGGGCACTCCACCATTGTGGTGCTGGCAAGCATTGGCATTGCGCTGACCACCAGCGTATTTAAGCAGCATATGGCATGGTTTCAGAATGTCGGCGGTCTTATCGGTACCACGGTCTCTGCCGCATTTCTGCTGATTCTGGCTACCATTAATCTCATTATTTTCTGCCATGTCTGGAAGGCTTTTCGCCATCTTAAACGTACCGGTACTTACGCTGGCAACGCGGAAGATATGACGGTTTCAGGCCCGCTGAACTGGCTTTTCCGCTCCGCTTTCCGCCTGGTAGGTAAAGACTGGCATATGTATTTTGTCGGTTTTTTGTTTGGCCTGGGTTTTGATACCGCCACTGAAATTTCTCTGCTGGGTATTTCTGCCTCAAGCGCGTCCAGTGGCATGTCGGTCTGGTCAATATTAGTTTTCCCGGCGCTGTTTACCTGCGGTATGGCGCTGATTGATTGCCTTGACAGCATCCTGATGGTTGAGGCCTACGGATGGGCGTTTAATAAGCCGCAGCGCAAGCTTTATTACAATATGACCATCACCGGCACCTCGGTAATTGTTGCGCTATTTATCGGTGGACTGGAGGCGCTGGGACTGCTGTCTGATGCCTTTTCACTCCAGGGGGGATTGTGGGACACCGTCAGCAATTTGAGTGACCATATGGGAAATGTCGGCTTTGTGATTATTGGCGTTTTTATCTGCTGCTGGATTATTTCTGCAGTGAATTACCGTTGGAAAAAATACGACGGACTGACGTTCAGTTGACACAAAAGAAAGCCTTCCGTTTACAGGAAGGCTTAGTTCTTACAGGAAGGCTGGTTAATTTGCGTTCACGCGTTGCGGTTCTTCAGCACTTTTTTTCAGGAGCCTGTTAGCCAGTACGCCCGACATCATCGAACCATTCACGTTTAGTGCCGTTCTGGCCATATCAACGACAGGTTCGATAGCAATGAAAATCCCCACCAGCGCGACAGGGAAGTTCAGCGTTGAAAGGACGATCAGCGCAGCAAATGTTCCGCCGCCACCAACGCCCGCCACCCCGATGGAACCCAGCGCAATCGCAGGTAGCATGGCGAGCAAAAAATGCACCGATAGCGGATCAATACCAATTGTTGGCGCAATCATCGCCACCATAATAGCCGGATAGATCCCGGCGCAGCCGTTTTGACCCATGCTGGAGCCGAATGAAGCTGCAATATTGGCAATGGTGTTTTGCACACCAAACTTTTCCTGCGCGGTAATAGCCAGTGGAATAGATGCCGCACTGCTGCGTGACACAAAGGCAAAGGTTAATACTGGCCAGACGGTTTTAAAATAGTGAACGGGGTTATTGCCACTCAGCAGCAGGATAAGCGCGTGGACGATAAACATCATCAGAATTGCAAGGTAACAGGCTGCAATAAAGCCTAACAGACTGGCAAATTGTTCAAATCGATACGCGGAAAATACGCCTGCCATTAATGCCATCACGCCATAAGGGGTGAGGGCAATAACGATGCGCACCATCTTCATCACCCAAATCTGGATGGCGTTAATGCCAGCACTTAATTTTTCACCTTCTTGCGGGGCGTCTTGTTTGACCTTTAATAATGCCACGCCGGCAAGAAGCGTGAAGATAACAATGCCAATGACGGATACGCTTCTGGCCCCGGTCAGGTCGAGGAAAATGTTCGTGGGGATCAGGGATGTAATCAGTTTTGGTAGTGAAATGGCGGCAGTCTTACTCACATCATCCGCCGTCAGCGTGGACTGCATATGAACAAATGCGCTGGCGTCCAGACCTAATACATGCGCAGTCAATAGCCCAATAAACCCGGCAATCATTACCAGGCAGAGCATGCATCCGACGATGGTTAACGACATTTTCCCAATGCCTGCGCTATTTTCGAGCTTATTAATGGCCGAGAGAATAGAGATGAAAATTAGCGGAACCGCAACCAGCTTCAGTAAATTCACATAGCCATTGCCGATAACGTTATACCAACTGATAACTGTTTTACTGTCGTCGGCAGCAATGAGATGCAGGGATAAGCCGATAACGGCACCGATAAAAATAGCGATGAAGACACTTTTGGAAAGAGAGTGACTTTTTTGGTTGATTCTGAAAATTGCCCATGAACAAACCAAAAAGAACGCGAGATACGCGAGCGTAACGAACATATTGTAGCCTCTTGCCTCATTCAGCACCTGAAATGCCGGAAAGAGTTTTGTTATTGCGAAATAAACCAGAACCATAAGGTTCAGGACCGCAACGGATTATAGGGAGGGGGGCGGGCAACAGCCATGCAAAAAATGTGGAAATGAGCCGGATGGCGTTTGTATGCTTGTTCTGCAAACAATTTACGTGACAGTGTAACGTATTGTGATGAATCCAGCCGATCTGCGAGACCGGCCCGGTGGCATTATTTCTGTGGCTCGTCGTCCCAGGCGTGCGGTGCGAACAGGTAACCTTTGTTGCGTACCGTTTTGATTCGATAGGGCTCCGTGGCGTTATCGAGCAGTTTTTTACGTAACCGGGAAATCGCCACATCGACGCTGCGATCCATGCCGTCATAGCTTACCCCGCGCAGGTTCTTCAGCAACGCATCGCGGTCCATAATCTGACCGGCATGGGTTGCCAACTCCCACAGCAATTCAAAATCGGCGGTGGAGAGAGAGACTTGCTCGCCGCCGAGTAGCACGGAGCGATTGGTTGGGTCGATAGCGAGTGTACCAAAGCGTAGCGTGGTATGCGGTGTGATGGTTGCTGCCTGAATACCTTTAGACTGGGCTGAGTGTTCGCTCTGACGCAAATGCAGGCGTAGGCGCGCAAGCAGCACGGCCGGAGGCGTGGTTTTAAGGATGTAGTCGCAGGCACCCATTTCCAGCGCCAGGATATGGTTCATGTCGCTGTCCAGAGAGGTCAGCAGGACAATCGGACCCTGCCAGCGTCCACGTAAATCGCGGCAGATTGTCATCCCATCTTTGCCCGGTAGCATGATATCTAATAACACCAGATCGGGTTGAACTTGCAGGATTTTCTCCTCGGCCAAATCACCACGAGGTTCAAGGATAACCTCAATATCATGCCGGGCCAGATAGGCGGCAATCAGCGAGCCAACTTCGGGATCATCTTCAACAAATACGATGGTGTTCATATCATTCATTTTGAATATAAAACGCCAACATACACCGCCCTCGTTTTTCCTTCCATTAATCTTTTCTAAACAAGAACGCTTCCGTTATGCTAGGGGCTGATGTTATTGATGTGTTAAGGCAGGGTGATGGGACTCGTTATCAAAGCGGCGCTGGGTGCGCTGGTGGTCGTGTTGATTGGTTTGCTGGCTAAAACAAAGAATTACTATATTGCTGGATTAATCCCGCTGTTCCCGACATTCGCGTTGATTGCCCATTATATCGTGGCCAGTGAACGTGGGATCGAGGCGTTGCGTACCACCATTGTATTCAGCATGTGGTCGATTATTCCCTATTTTGTCTACCTCGTTTCGCTGTGGTATTTCACCGGATTTATGCGCTTACCCATCGCGCTCGGCGGCTCAGTGGTGTGCTGGGGCCTGAGCGCGTGGTTACTGATTTTTTGTTGGATTAAACTGCATTAACGCAGATGACGCCCGCCATCAAGGGCAAAACTACGCCCTGTGACAAAGCAGCTGGTTAACAGATAGTCGATTAAATCAATGACTTCTTTTTCACCGGGCGCCGTTTTCATTAGTGATTTATTCAGAGCCTGCTGGCGATATTCAGCATCGTCACTCTCGTTGAACAGGATCAACGAGGGGGCAATCGCATTCACTTTGACTTCAGGCGCCAGCTTGCGGGCGAATGAGCGAGTCATATTGTCCAGCGCCGCTTTACTGGCAGCATAAGCAATGTGCTTGTCGCTGCCACGCTCAACAACATAATCCGTAAAATGGATAATATCGCTGGCTGCATGTCCGTGACCGCGTAACAACTCTTCCAGGGCGTGGTTGAGTAAGTAGGGCGTATTGACATGAATCTGCATCATGGCAGATAGCACTTCGGTTAGCGGTGTGCCCGGCTTTTCTGCAACCCAGGCACTGGCATTATGTACAATGGCGCGCAAACTGTTCGTCTGCCTTTTAACCTCATCGGCAAAGGCCAAGACGCCTTTATCGGTAGAAAAGTCAGCCTGGATACACAACGCGCCAGCTTCGCACAAGCCATCAATGGCCGGATAATGGGTCCGGTAGCTGACAATAACTGGCTGTTTTTGATTGAGAAAATGCCATGCGACGGCGAGGCCGATGCGACGACCTCCTCCAGTGATAAGAATCGGCAAAAGGGGCTTTTTACCCATCGTAATCTCCAGGTTTCGCGAACGATGGGGATAGCGTTACCCCACCAACATCCAGGTTGCCGGAACTGCAGCAATAAGCAGCAGGCCGATCAGCGCCATCTCCTGACGTTTCAATACATTTTCATGCGCGTGTGTTTTACGCGCATAAAGGAAAACCAGTAGTCCTGGCGCATACAGCACCACAGACAGTAACAGGTGCATCGGACCTGACGCATACAATAACCATATGCCATAAATACTCGCACCGACACCCACTGCTTTATGTAACGGACGGGTCGCTATTTTCAGCAAAAATGCGCCGACCAGCAAATAGGGCACCAGAATCATCTCTGAGGCAATAGTCAGTAACGTATTGTAGTCGGAACCTGTGAGCCAGATCAGCACCAGACAGATTTGGACGCAGATGTTGGTCAGCCACAGCGACGCGGATGGCGCACCCTGCGCATTCTGACGCGCGAAGATCCGTGGAAACGCTTTGTGGGTAGAGGCGAGGAACGGCACTTCCGCCGCCATAATCGTCCAGCTTAAATAGGCACCGCAAACGGAGACAATCAGGCCCGCGGCGATAATAATTTCGCCCCATGGTCCCATCATTTTAACCATCAGACCGGCCATTGATGGGTTGCGAATTTCTGCCAGTTCTGGACGCGCGACAACACCCAGCGACAGCAGGGTGACTAACAGATAAACGCCCAGCGCAGCAAGTACCGCCAGCAGCGTGGCGCGCCCGACATCGCGTTTGTTTCGTGCGCGGGCGGATACCACCACTGCGCCTTCCACACCGATGAATACCCACAGGGTAATGAGCATAGTGTTTTTAACCTGCTCCCAGACGGGAACGCCCAACGCTACGCCGGTAAAATCCAGACTGAAGGTATCGAGTTTAAACAGCATGAACGCCAGCACGATAAACAGGCCAAGCGGCAGCAATTTGGCCAGGGTCGCAACCAGATTAATGCTGGCTGCGGTTTGCACCCCACGCAGCACCAGAAAGTGGACGATCCACAGCAGCATTGATGCGCCAACGATAGCCTGCCAGGTATTACCATCGCCAAAAAGGCGTAATTCCGGCGTGTCGGTAAAGAAGCTGAGCGCAGAGAAGACGATAACCAGATACGAAACGTTAGCGATAACGGCACACAGCCAGTATCCCCAGGCAGAGCAGAAGCCAATCAGTTCCCCGAAACCTTCGCGCGCGTAGGTAAAAATGCCACCGTCCAGTTCAGGTCGGATACGCGTCAGGATCAACATGGCAAAGGCGAGCAGCAGAATGCCCGCACCGGTAATCGCCCAACCAATCAGTAATGCAGCCGGGCTGGCAACCGCCGCCATATTTTGTGGCAGGCTGAAAACACCAGCGCCGAGCATTGAGCTTAGAACCAGCGCGGTCAGTGCGCTCAGACCCAATTTCTTTTCCATTTGTATCCAGTGACTAAAACAAGAGTGAGAGAATAATTATTTTGGCAAACCGCATAAAAATGGTGAAAGCCACTAAGGCGCGGGATTTTACGGAGAGAAGAGAACGCATGCAATGGGGATAGAGAGATTTGTGACTAATAGTGTGAAAAGTTGTCTTAATATTCGTGTTTTTTTCGGGGTGAGGGCTTCACGAGGGAAAATTATCAGGCCTACAGGAGCTGTAGACCTGATAGAGCTTGGATATTACTTATACAGGTCAGCGCTGATGGTCATGTTGTTACCACGTTCTGACCACTGGCGAGTAATGTGATAGTACTTCGCGCCTTTTTTCGCTGCGCGCTTGGCAACCTGATAAGAGACTTCGGTCATATTACCGTAGTTACCGGTGAACTTGATGCTGTCAAACGGAACCATCATGGCAGCCGTCGCTTTGTTCAGCTCTTCGACTTTCGTTCCATCCGGCAGCGTGACGGTGTAACGTCCACCTTTGGTGGATTGCGTTTCGAAGAAGCGGCCAACTTCAGCACTCGGAGACGCGGTAGTCGCAACGCCCGGGATCTCAACTTTCTTCGCGGCTTCACCGCCTGCTGCTAATGCGGCGCGACCGGCATCAGAATCTGCTGGGATTGCATCAGGACTTTGTACTACGCGTTTTTTCGCATCTGCTTTATAGATGAATGCGGTAATACGCTGGTTACCACCCTGGTTGGCATCGACCTGGCGAACGATATAGAAGGAGTAAGCCCCTTTCTCTTTCGCCGCTTTGGTGATGGCATCATTCACTTCAGGCTGGCTGCGGTAGAAACCCTGCACCGTCACGGTATCGTAAGGTTCTATCAGAACGGCCTGATCTTTAGGTAACTCCATCACACCGTTAATGATACGGTTTTTGGATGCTTCCGCTTTTTCAGCGTCGGCTTTGTAGATGTCGGCTACAACGCGCCAGTTACCGCCGCTGCCAAAATCTGAGGTATCAACAACATAAAAAGAGGCTGCACCGTCTTTATCTGCACGGCGTGATACGGCATTCACCGCGTCGCCGATCGCATTAAAACGACCGGTAACCACAATGCGGTCGTAGGGTTTCAGGGCAGCAGCTTGCTCCGGCGTCAATTCTGTCGCTGCATTTACAGAAAAAGCAGTCGCAGAAATAAGTGCGGACGCCAGGAGAGTGTTCTTAAGCTTCATAAAAATAATCCTTCGCCTTGCGCAAACCAGGTACTGGTATTGTTATTGACTAGAAACGTCGCTGATTATTGCATTTAAATTGTGTCAGTGTCTGCGTCATTTTTCACTCATCGTGCCACTGGGTGTAACAGTGTCGATAACATTTTGTGATATGTCCAAAAATTCGGCATTTGAAGGCTAAAACTGATAAAACAGTTGAATTTCATAAGTTAATTTAATGTTAATCAATTGTTCCATGGTGGCGCTTAATCATGTTTTGCCGCTTCGCTTGAGCGAATTATCAGCCTTTGCGGGCTATTTAAAGGGCATTATCCCTGTCTGTGGGCTAATTCATCCCTGATTTGCGAATTTCATAATAAATACTGTTTTTTGGCGCTAGATCACAGGCTCCATTTTCAGTAGGTTATACAGAGTTTGTTACTGTTTTATTTTATTGAGGTAACACTGACCTCTTTCGAGAGTGCGCGCATGCCTCGTGCGAACATTGATAAACCATCATCATAAATACAGATGGAAGGGAACATTATGCGAATTGGCATACCAAAAGAACGGTTAACCAATGAAACCCGTGTCGCAGCTACGCCGAAGACGGTTGAGCAGCTGCTGAAGCTGGGTTTTAGCGTCGCGGTTGAAAGCGGCGCAGGTCAACTGGCGAGTTTTGACGATAACGCGTTTGTGCAGGCAGGCGCAGAAATTGTGGACGGGAATGCTGTCTGGCAGTCAGAGATTATTCTGAAGGTCAATGCGCCGGAAGAGGCGGAAATCCCGTTGTTGAATCCGGGCACGACGCTGGTGAGTTTTCTTTGGCCCGCGCAAAACCCGGAGCTGCTGCAAAAGCTTGCAGAGCGCAATGTGACGGTGATGGCGATGGACTCCGTGCCGCGTATTTCGCGTGCGCAATCGCTTGATGCCTTAAGCTCTATGGCGAATATCGCCGGCTATCGCGCCATTGTTGAAGCCGCGCATGAATTTGGCCGCTTCTTTACCGGACAGATCACCGCCGCGGGCAAAGTTCCGCCTGCCAAGGTCATGGTGATTGGTGCGGGTGTGGCAGGGCTTGCAGCGATCGGGGCGGCAAACAGCCTGGGCGCTATCGTCCGCGCGTTTGATACCCGTCCGGAAGTGAAAGAACAAGTTCAGAGTATGGGCGCTGAATTCCTCGAACTGGACTTCAAAGAAGAGGCGGGCAGCGGCGACGGTTACGCTAAGGTGATGTCCGAAGCCTTCATCAAAGCCGAGATGGCGCTTTTCGCCGCTCAGGCGAAAGATGTCGACATTATCGTTACTACGGCTTTGATCCCGGGTAAACCTGCGCCAAAACTGATCACCCGCGAAATGGTTGATTCGATGAAAGCGGGGAGTGTAATTGTCGACCTCGCCGCGCAAAACGGCGGTAACTGCGAATATACCGTGCCTAACCAGGTGACCACCACCGCGAACGGTGTGAAGGTTATCGGTTATACCGATTTGCCTGGTCGTCTGCCGACGCAGTCTTCCCAGTTGTACGGTACCAACCTCGTCAACCTGCTCAAACTGTTATGCAAAGAGAAAGACGGCAACATTACCGTTGATTTTGACGACGTGGTGGTGCGTGGTGTGACGGTAGTTCGCGAGGGTGAAATCACCTGGCCTGCGCCACCGATCCAGGTTTCAGCTCAGCCACAGGCTGCGCCAAAAGCGGCTCCCGCGCCGAAAGAAGAGAAAAAACCTGTTTCACCATGGCGTAAATATGCGCTGATGGCGCTGGTAGTCATTTTGTTTGGCTGGCTTGCCGACGTCGCCCCGAAAGAGTTCCTCGGTCACTTTACGGTGTTCGCGCTTTCCTGCGTGGTGGGTTACTACGTGGTCTGGAATGTGTCGCACGCGTTGCATACTCCGCTGATGTCCGTGACCAACGCCATCTCCGGGATCATCGTTGTCGGCGCGTTGTTACAAATTGGCCAGGGTGGCTGGGTGAGTTTCCTGAGCTTTATCGCGGTGCTTATTGCCAGCATTAATATTTTCGGTGGCTTCACCGTGACTCAGCGCATGCTGAAAATGTTCCGGAAAAACTAAGGGGTAACATATGTCTGGAGGATTAGTTACAGCTGCATACATTGTTGCCGCGATCCTGTTTATTTTCAGCCTGGCGGGACTTTCCAAACACGAAACCTCGCAGCAAGGTAACAACTACGGTATCGCCGGGATGGCGATTGCGCTGATCGCGACGATTTTTGGCCCGGATACCGGCAATGTTGCCTGGATTCTGGTGGCGATGATCATCGGCGGCGCGATTGGTATCCGCCTGGCGAAAAAAGTTGAAATGACCGAGATGCCGGAGCTGGTGGCGATTCTGCACAGCTTCGTTGGTCTGGCGGCGGTACTGGTTGGCTTTAACAGCTACCTGTATCACGACACGGGCCTGGAACCAATTCTGGTGAACATTCACCTGACCGAAGTGTTTCTCGGTATCTTCATCGGTGCGGTGACCTTTACCGGTTCCGTGGTGGCCTTTGGCAAACTGCGCGGTAAGATCTCATCTAAACCGCTGATGCTGCCAAACCGTCACAAAATGAACCTCGCAGCGCTGGTCGTCTCCTTCCTGCTGTTGGTGGTGTTTGTCCGTACTGAAAGCGTTGGCCTGCAGGTTCTGGCGCTGCTGGTGATGACCATTATCGCGCTGGCCTTTGGCTGGCATCTGGTGGCGTCCATCGGTGGTGCAGACATGCCGGTAGTTGTTTCAATGCTCAACTCCTACTCCGGATGGGCAGCGGCGGCGGCGGGCTTTATGCTGAGCAATGATCTGCTGATCGTTACCGGTGCGCTGGTAGGTTCGAGCGGTGCGATTCTGTCTTACATTATGTGTAAGGCAATGAACCGTTCCTTCTTCAGCGTTATTGCGGGCGGCTTCGGTTCTGATGGCTCATCTACCGGTTCTGATGAAGAAGTGGGTGAACACCGGGAAATTAATGCAGAAGACACAGCAGAAATGCTGAAGAACTCGCACTCCGTGATCATCACTCCGGGCTACGGTATGGCGGTGGCTCAGGCGCAATATCCGGTAGCGGAAATCACTGAGAAATTGCGTGCGCGCGGCATCAAAGTGCGTTTCGGGATTCACCCGGTAGCAGGGCGTTTGCCGGGTCATATGAACGTGCTGCTGGCGGAAGCCAAAGTGCCATATGACATCGTGCTGGAAATGGATGAAATCAATGATGATTTCGCCGACACCGATACCGTACTGGTTATTGGCGCCAACGATACGGTAAACCCGGCGGCGCAGGATGACCCACGCAGCCCGATCGCGGGTATGCCGGTGCTGGAAGTGTGGAAAGCGCAGAACGTCATCGTGTTTAAACGTTCAATGAACACCGGCTACGCAGGCGTACAAAACCCGCTGTTCTTTAAAGAAAACACCCATATGCTGTTTGGCGATGCTAAAGCCAGCGTGGATGCGATTCTGAAAGCGCTGTAATCGTTAGCTAAAAATAAGACGGCCTCTGCGGAGGCCGTTTTTTTAAACGTCCAGCTTCCGCTGGGTGATCCATTCCACGCGAGCCGGATCGCGATGCGAGAAAAACGCGCTGCTCCCGCTGTCCATAGCCGCAATTTGCGTCATTTCTTCCGGGGTCAAGCTAAAATCCAACACCTGAATATTTTCGGTCATACGCGCTTTACGCACAGTTTTCGCCAGCGAAATAATTCCGCGCTGATAAATCCAACGCAGCACGACCTGACCAACGCTTTTGCCATATTTTTCACCAATAGCCGCTAAGACCGGGTTCTGAAACAGGTCATTGCGTCCCTCGGCGAACGGTGCCCAGGCTTGCGGTTGAATGTTTCTGCTCTGCATCCAGGCGACGGCATGCGGCTGCTGATGAAAAGGATTCACCTCAATCTGGTTAACGGCAGGAATCACGCGGTTAAAAGCCATTAAATCAGCCAGGCGATCCGGGTGAAAATTACTCACTCCAATCGCGCGGATTTTCCCTTCTTCATATAACTCCTCCATCGCGCACCAGGCACCATGTACATCTCCATAGGGCTGATGTATCAAGTAAAGATCAATATAATCAAGCTGAAGGCGTTGCAGGGAACGAGAGAATTGCGCCTTTGCCCCGGAATAGTTTGTATCTTGTAACCACAGCTTGGTGGTCACGAAAAGTTCATTCCGTGGCACACCGCTTTGCCTGAGTGCGTTTCCTACTTGAGTTTCATTCAAATATGACGCGGCGGTATCAATCAGACGATAACCTGCATCAATGGCGTCCAGTACGGCTTGTTCACATTCGGCGGCATCGGTCATTTGATAAACGCCAAAACCAAGCAGGGGCATCTCAACACCGTTATTTAGTACTTTTGTATTCATGGGATTCTCCTGAGCATTCATCTTTGCATTGACAGCAAATTAGCAAATCTCTGTTGGTACTATTAGTCTGTGAATCCCGCATGAATCTATGAGTAGAATTCATTTCTGGTTAGCAAATATTGGAGGTGAATCACAACATCTATCGCTAAAGTTGCCGTTATTCATGATTATGGTTCATAAACTTATGCCGTTTTAGCCATCTAATCACCGCAATACGTCGCGTGTATATTGCGGTCTGTTTCTTCAACATGACAGAGCGCTATGCGTAAAAATGAACAGACATCGCCGGTGGCTACTGTAAGCCACACTGGCCTTACTTTTATTCTGATCCTCAGTGGCCTGATGGCCTTTACCTCACTTTCTACCGATATTTATCTTCCGGCAATGCCGATAATGGCCGCGGATTTACACGGCAATGTCGAACTTACGATCACCGGATTTTTGGTAGGTTTTACTATCGCACAGCTGATTTGGGGGCCGATCAGCGATCATCTGGGCAGGCGTAAACCGCTGTTTATTGGCATGGTGCTTTTTATCATCGGTTCAGCAGGTTGTGCGCTGTCTACAAGCATCACACAGATTGTTTTCTGGCGGGTATTTCAGGCCCTTGGCGCCTGTACTGGGCCTATGCTGGCCCGGGCAATGATCCGCGATCTCTTTGCTCGTACCCGTGCGGCGCAAATGCTCTCGACGCTGGTGCTGGTCATGGCGATTGCGCCGATCGCCGGGCCGTTGATTGGCGGGCAAATTATTCGCCTGAGCACATGGCACGCTGTTTTTTGGCTGCTGGTGCTGATTGGCGCGCTAATGTTTGTCTCTTTATGTTGGCTACCAGAAACACTACCTGAAGAAAAACGCGTGAAAGCGTCTCTGACGGGCGCATTTCGTAATTACCGTTCCCTGTTAGCTAATGGGCGTTTTATGCGCTACACCCTGAGTCTGACGTTTTATTACGTCGGCGCGTATGCGTTTATTACAGGATCGCCATTTGTTTATATTAGCTATTACCATGTTGATCCTCAGCATTATGGCTGGCTATTTGCGTTAAACATTGTCGGTGTAATGGCTATGAGCGTGGTGAACCGTCGGCTGGTGCAACGACATCCTCTGGAGCAACTGCTGAAGTATGCAACGATGCTCGCGGCGCTGGCTGCGCTGGCGCTTGCGCTGCTGGTTAAGCTTGAGCTGGGGGGAATCGTGGCCATTATCATTACCGTTTTTCTGCTGTTCTCAATGAATGGCATTATTGCTGCAACATCAACGGCTGCTGCGCTGGACGCGGTACCAAACATCGCCGGTTCAGCCTCTGCGCTGATTGGCGCATTACAATACGGTAGCGGCATTATCTCATCATTACTGTTGGCCGCGTTCAGTGATGGAACGCCATGGACCATGGCGTGGATAATTGCCTTATTTACACTCTTGAGTGCCTCCCTGGCGCTACGAGCTAAACGATAAACGAAATGCCCCGCGCAGGCGGGGCGGTAGTTCACGCTTTATTGAGATCGCTAAGCAGAACGGCAATACTTTGCCCGCCGTTGGTTTGCTCAAGCGCGATTTTCACGATGATGGTCAGCGGGACAGAAAGCAGCATCCCCACCGGACCCAGCAACCAGCCCCAGAAGATCAACGACAAGAACACCACCAGCGTGGACAGTCCTAGCCCACGCCCCATGATCCGCGGTTCGAGGATATTCCCGAACACCAGGTTAATGACCAGATAACCCGCCAGCACCACCAGAGCTTCGTAAAGACCGCTAAAAGCCAGCACCTGAGCAATAGGGGGGATGGCTGCCAGCACAGAACCGATATTAGGAATGTAGTTGAGGGCAAAGGCCAGCAATCCCCAGACAAAGGCAAAGCGCACGTCGAGGGCGGCGAGCATGCCCCAGGCGACCAGACCGGTCACAATGCTGATTGCCGTTTTAAGCACCAGATAGTGAGATACGCTGTCGATGGCGCGTTGAATTGCTGCCATTCCCTCAATAGGCCGGCTCATCATTTGTTTTAGTTTGTTGGGCAGTTGCGGGACTTCCAACAGCATAAAAACCACCGTCAGCAGCAGTAAAAATATCGATGACATGGCATTAGACAGTTGCGCCAGTAAATTAGTGACCAGCGTCATTGCCGCGTTCGGATCGATGTATTTGACGAGCTCATCCACCGAAACGCCAATCCCTGCGCGCTGTAGCCACGGCTCGAGATTTTTCAGCGGGATAACCAGTGAAGAACGGTATTGCGGTAGCGTCCGCGCGAGCTCATTTAAGGATGTACCTAAGTAGGCTAATAGCAGCACCATTAGCATCACAATAATTACGATCAGCAATGACACTGCGAATACACGTGGTATGCGAAGTTTCACCATGCGTTGCACCACAGGGTTCAGCACAACGGCAATAAATAATGCCAGAATAAACGGCACGATGATATCTGCGGCAAAGCGGATGCCGCTCAGTATGATAACCAGCATGCCCAGCATAATGACTATTTTTAGTCCGTTATGCGTGATGATTGGTTTCGCCATGTGTATTCCTGCGTTTTTAATTTTTGAATCTGAATAATAATGTGATTTGCGTCGAGCCGTTATAACAAAAATCAAACGGGGCTGGTAAAGAAGTGAAAAGGCTTTGAGTTCGTAATGAACCTATGATACAAATCATCTGTGTTTAACTACCGAGGACAATTATCATCCGCGATGATGAGAAGCAACACTGCGGATAATTGTAATATTATGGACAATATGTTCAGGATGTTTTTGCTTTTACCTACACTTCTTCGTACCTCTTCCACTTTCCTGCTTGCGGGTGAGCAACACTGGCGCAACGCGCTTTAGTCCCTTCTTCTGCCTGAGCTGGCGCTGTGCGCTGAGCTAACTGATTTTATTTTTTGGTTTACTGCATGCAGTAGGCCCAAAGGACTATATTCTCAAGCAGGAGAAGCATCATGTTTTACTGGATATTATTAGGTCTGGCCATCGCGGCTGAAATTACCGGTACGCTGTCAATGAAATGGGCAAGCGTGGGCCATGGTAATTCGGGCTTTATTTTAATGCTGGTAATGATCGCCTTATCGTATATTTTTCTCAGTTTTGCCGTTAAAAAAATTGCCCTTGGCGTAGCTTATGCCTTATGGGAAGGTATCGGTATTTTATTTATAACGCTGTTTAGCGTGCTGTTATTTGACGAAACCTTGTCCACGATGAAGGTAGCGGGTCTGGCCTCGCTGGTGGTAGGCATTGTGCTGATTAAATCCGGTACGCGAAAGCCTGCAAAAGCGGGCAGAGAGGTGACCCATGCAGCAGTTTGAATGGGTTCACGGTGCCTGGCTTGGCATGGCCATCGTTCTGGAAATCGTGGCTAACGTCTTTTTGAAGTTTTCGGATGGTTTTCGCCGGAAGACCTATGGCGTGCTGTCGTTGGCAGCAGTTTTAGCTGCTTTTAGTGCGCTGTCGCAGGCGGTAAAAGGCATCGATCTCTCCGTCGCCTATGCCTTATGGGGCGGATTCGGGATTGCCGCGACGTTAGCCGCAGGCTGGGTGCTGTTTGGTCAGCGTCTGAACAATAAAGGCTGGATCGGCGTGGCGTTGCTGTTGGCCGGGATGATCATGATAAAACTAGCCTGATAAAAGTGCTGCCCGTCAATGCGGGCAGCATGTGTTATCCCTTGGCGAGCGCTTCCAGTTTGTCGCGAAATCCGGTCACGGAAATCGCGCGGTTATCTGCCCGCCAGCGATCTTTCGCCGCCGGAGCGGAGCTTTGTACGCCAATCAATTGCCAGCCGGAATCCGTCCTCAGCATCAATGGCGAACCACTGTCACCCGGGAGCGTATCGCACTGATGTGACAAAACGGTATTTTGCGCCCAACCGGTCACCACGCAATCCTGATGCGTGTACAAATCGTCAAGATGATCTTCCGGATAGCCCGACTGCGTGACTTTACGATCTGCAGTTTTCAGTGCCGCGGTTAACGCCGCTTTATCCCCCGCAAATAACGGCAGCGGCGTGATACCGGAAGGTGGGTAACGCAACACCACCAGACCAAAATCCCATGGTGCGGCGGAGGGGGGCACAATCCAGCCATCACCATCGGCTTTTAAACGTTTTCCGAGCGAAGGATCAACCCGGCCTTCAATTCCGTGGATTTCATAACGCCAGAGACCCTTTTTAGACACGAAGCGTAACGCCACGGCTTTATCAGGTTTCCCTTTTGGCGGCGTAAGTAAGCAGTGTCCGGCAGTCAGGGCCAGATGGGGTGAAATGAGCGTAGCAGTACACAGATTACCGCTGGCGGTTTCCAGTTGTCCGATAGCGTCCCATGGTGATTGCGTTGGGTCAGCCACCTTTATGCGATCGTCATGTCCAAAAAACAGCGTTTTTATATTTTCTGCTTCAGCGCTTGCCGTTGCTGGCTGTTCCGCATGCGCAACGACAGGTGTTAAACAAATTGAACCCAGTAACACAACAATGGTTTTATGCATATCACACTCTGGTGGGGAATTATGATTTTTAACAGCAAACCCTCAGTTAATACTATAGACGGGACGGCGGGAAAGTGGGAGTAAAATCAGATAACTACACTCAGGATAGATAAAAATGCATGGCGATGAGGGCGCAAATAATCAGGGTCGTAAGAATGAACTCAAAGCGGTAATGTGACACCATTTTACCCTCCGAAAGGCGGCGCCAAATCTGGATGATTTAGCGCCGTATGCTACGACGTGGGGGACGCCATAGTGACTACAGGTGTGTTATGCAGCAGGCTGAGCGGCTGGTTTAGCGGCGTCGTGTTTTACGGCTTTTTTGGTGTGCTTTTTAGCCGCCTGAGCTTTCTGTGCTGGCGCTTTTTGTTCTGCAGCAGGTTTGGTTGCGGCTTTTTTGGTGTGTTTTTTAGCCGCCTGAGCTTTCTGTTCTGGCGCTTTCTGCTCTACAGCCGGTTTAGTGGTGGATTTTTTGGCGTGTTTCTTGGCAGCCTGCGCTTTCTGCGGTGCAGCTTTGTGCTGTTTTTTATGATGGGTGGTTTTCGCCGGTGCCGCTTTCGTTGCAGCGGCAGTTGGAGCGGTGGTCGCAGTTGTTTCAGCAGCAAATGCAGCAGAAGACAGACCCATAGCAGCGGCAACAACCAGAGCTAATACTTTTTTCATTCTCATACCCTCGATTTGGTTTTTCATTCAACCCCACTGCGGGGCCGTTGAAATAACTATATCGCTGTAATCACTGGGCTTCCGTGAGTCATTGGTATCGGCGTGTAACGATATGTACAATGACTCACGGCACGAGATTACAAATAACGGGCTTCCAGGTGAGCGCGGAAATAGCGGCTGCTGAGCGGCTCTCCGGTGGCCTGGGTAATGAGTTGTTCAGTGGTAAAACGACTGCCATGCTGCCAGATATTCTGGCGTAGCCAGTCAAAGAGGGCGCTAAACTCTCCTTGCGCAATAGACTGGTTCAGATCGGGCAATGCGCGGTGAGCTGCGCTGAACAATTGCGCCGCATACATAGCGCCTAAAGTGTAAGACGGGAAGTAACCAAAACCGCCATCAGTCCAGTGAATATCCTGCATACAGCCATTGCGATAATCCCCCACCGTTGACAGCCCCAGCCAGGCCTGCATCTTCTCATTCCACAGCGCCGGAATATCATCCACTTCAATGTCGCCGTTAATTAACGCTCGCTCGATTTCATAACGCAGGATCACATGAGCAGGATAGCTTACCTCGTCGGCGTCAACGCGGATAAACCCAGGTTTTACCTGCTGGTTCCAGGCAATGAAATTGCTCTCTTCAAACGCAGCCTGATCGCCAAAATGACGCGTCACCGCCGGAATGAGTCGCGTCAGGAATGCTTTGCTGCGGCCCAATTGCATCTCAAAGAACAGACTTTGCGACTCATGAATGGCTGTTGAGCGTGCCAGAGCTATAGGTTGTCCTGACCAGTTACGCGGAAGGTTTTGCTCATAGCGGGCGTGACCCGTTTCATGGATCACGCCAAACAGCGCGCTGAGGAGTTCATTTTCGTCATAGCGGGTCGTAATGCGCACATCTTCCGGCACGCCGCCACAGAAGGGATGCGCGCTGATATCCAGTCTTCCAGCGGTAAAGTCGAATCCTAACTGCGCCATCGTTTCCAGACCCAGCTCCCGCTGGATTGCGGTTGGGAAAGGACCCACCGGGGCGATAAGCGTTTGTTGAGACTGTTTTGCCACTGCTCTGGTGAGGAGATCGGGCAGCCAGCTTTTCACGTCCGCAAACAGGACATCCAGTTGGGCGCTGGTCATCCCTGGTTCAAAGATGTCCAATAGCGAGTCATAAGGTGAACAACCTTTATCGTCTGCACGCAGTCGGGCTTCTTCGCGACTGTACTTCACGACTTCTTTCAGGTTGTCGGAAAATCCTTCCCAATCATTGGCGGGTCGCTGGCTGCGCCATGCATGCTCACAGCGGCTGCCCGCCAGCGACTTTGCTTCTACCAGTGATTCAGGCAGCAGGGATGCCTGGTGATGCAGTCGCGACATTTCGCGCAAATTCGCTTGCTCAACATCGTTAAGGTCTTCCTGTTCTGCTGCGGCGATCCACGTTGCTACCTTCGGGTCGGTTAACAGCTGATGCTCAAGCACGCTCAGTTCAGCCAACGCTTCGCCGCGGGCTTTACTGCCGCCCGGCGGCATCATGGTAAACATGTCCCAACTGGCGATGGCCGAAAGGTGGGAGAAGCGAGAGAGCCGCTGGAACGTGCGGGTGAGTTGATGGTAATTATCATTGTTACTCATTTTTTGTTCTCGTTCTGTTTAGGTGTGGTTAAGAAGTTTACCGTGATTCATTCACTTTTCATAAACACACCTTTGTACCCGCTGTGGCGTAACAGCTTTTTATAGCGCAAAACCAGCAGCACAATAAAACAGAAGGCGTAGATAATAGGTGCCGGTGATAACACTTTTACCGACCACAGGTAATGAACCGGGAGCAAAATGGCAGTCAGGTAGACGTAGTTGTGCAACGTTTGCCAGCGTTTGCCCATTTTACGCTGGGCGGCCTGCGTGGAGGTCAGCGTCAGCAGGAGTAAGATAACCCAACCCGCCATGCCCAACGTTAGCCATGGGCGTAAAACCAGTTCACGTCCCAACAACCCCAAATTTTGTATACCCAGTTCCAATAGCGCATAGCTGGTCAGATGCAGTGTGGCCCAGGCAAAACACCATAAACCTAACAACCGTCGGGTGCGAAACAACAAAGGCTGCTTTGCATAGCGTGCGAGCGGTGATACCAGCAGGGTAGCAAGCAAAAATTTTAGCGCAGTAATGCCGGTAAAATGCTGAATATCTTTCCCGGGATCGGCGCCCAACGCACCCTGTTGCACTGCCCAGAAGAGCCATAGCAGGGGTAAAAAACCGGCGAGATGCAGCAGCACTTTCAAGCCGGTTATCTGTTTTACGCTGAGCCTCACTTAAAAATACTCCCGTAGATCCATGCCCTGATATAAAGAAGCTACCTCATTGGCGTAACCGTTAAAAAGTAACGTCGGCTGGCGTTGTACATCGAGAATCCCACCGGAGCCGATAAAACGTTCCGTCGCCTGAGACCACCGGGGATGATCGACATGCGGATTAACATTGGCGTAAAAACCGTATTCATTCGGTGCCGACATATTCCAGGTCGTCGGCGGACGCTCACGTGTCAGCTTGATACTGACAATCGATTTAATGCCTTTGAAGCCATATTTCCACGGGACCGTCAGGCGTATCGGCGCCCCGTTTTGCGGCGGCAATGCTTTGCCATACACGCCGACGGTCAGCAACGTGAGAGGGTGCATGGCCTCATCCAAACGCAGACCTTCAACATAGGGGTATTTCAAGCCGCCACCAATGAAGCGATCTTTCTGACCGGGCATTTCATCGGGGGCGTAACGTGTTTCAAAGGCGACGTATTTGGCGTCGCTGGTGGGTTCAACCAGCGCCAATAACTTATGTAAGGGAAAGCCAATCCACGGCACAACCATCGACCACGCTTCAACGCAACGCATCCGGTAAATACGTTCTTCTAACGGAAAACGCGTGGTCAGCGCATCATGATCCAACGTTAAGGGTTTGTTCACCTCACCGCTGATAGTTAACGTCCAGGGATCGGTTTTCAGGCTACCGGCGTTGGCGGCAGGGTCGGCCTTATCCAGACCAAATTCATAGAAATTGTTATAGCCCGTCACCTTGTCTTCCGGCGTCAGGGGCAGTGTGCTTTGCCAGGCATCCGGTTTTATGAACTCGAGCGGTTTCCCCGCCGGTGCAGGCGCGCGATCGTTGCCCTTAAACCAATTCAGTAGATTCGCCTGTGTCGGGGAGGAGAGTGAAGCGGCTGCAGCGCCTATCCCAAGCGCTTTGAGGACCTGTCGTCTTTGCATAAAAAAAACTGATTCGGCGGTAACATCGGCTTCCCGAAGTGGACGTTTTTTCTGCATAACTGTTCCTTTTTATTTTCATGTTAAGGAAAACAAAGCGAGGTTTCCCTGTTGAGACCTGACTTTCTATAACGACATCCTGAATCCAGGCATATCCCAGGATCCTCACGAAAAGTTAAAAATTTTGTGATAACTTCCGCCCCTTGCCTGAGGTAAGCTTTCAGAACGATGAGAGGGGGATGACACTGATGGCCGGCGCAAAAAAGATATTTTTGGTGGAAGATGACAGCGATATTGCCTCACTTTTGCAGCTTAGCCTGAAGGATGAGGGATATGAAATTATTCATGAGGCAGATGGAACGCGTGCGCTTGAACAACTGGAAAAACATGTCTGGGATGCGGTTATCCTCGATTTAATGCTGCCGGGTGTCGATGGTCTGGAAATATGTCGCCGCATTCGTCAAATGAGTTTCTATTTACCCGTCATTATTATTAGCGCCCGCACCAGTGAAACTCACCGCGTTTTGGGGCTGGAGATGGGAGCCGATGATTATTTAGCCAAACCTTTCTCCGTACTGGAACTGATGGCCCGCGTGAAGGCGTTGTTTCGCCGTCAGGAGGCGATGAGCCAGAATTTACGTTTGGAGGCGGGGATCATTAGCGTCCATGGTTTGGCGATTGATCCCTTAGCCCGTGAAGTCCGCCAGCATGGCAAATCAATCGATTTGACGCCCCGTGAGTTTGATCTGCTCTATTTTTTCGCTCGTCATCCCGGCGAGGTCTTTTCGCGTCAGGCGTTGTTAGATCACGTGTGGGGCTACCAGCATGAAGGGTATGAGCATACGGTAAACAGTCATATTAATCGTCTGCGGACCAAGATTGAAAAAGATGCGGCTGAGCCGGAAATTATTCTCACCGTTTGGGGACGAGGCTATAAGCTGACGGCGAATAACGCGGAGCATCCGTCATGATTTATCGACTGTCTTTAAGCCAGCGTCTGACCCTGGTATTTACCGCTATTATGTTGATTTGCGCGGTAGCCGTCAGCGTTGTCCAGTTGCGTAATAGTCAAAAGTATGGCGATGCCATGGTGCAAAGGCTGTCGCTGGAACTGGCGAGCAAGATTGTCAATAGTGAGGCTCTGATTGATACCCGCGGGCAGATTAACCGACAGACGTTAAAAGGACTGTTTAATCACCTGATGACGCTCAATCCAAGCGTTGAACTGTATCTGGTTTCACCGGCAGGTGACATACTCGCCGATGCCGCACCGCCTGGGCATATTCAGCGCCAGAAAATTAGCGTGCAGCCGATTCAGGGTTTTCTAAATTCGGATGTTTTGCCAGTGTATGGCGATGATCCGCGCAGTAGTCAGCAGAAGGTCTTTAGCGCAGCGCCGGTGATGCTTAACGGTCAACTGCATGGTTATCTGTACATCATTCTCCAGGGTGAAAATCTGCATATGCTGGCAAATACCGCCTGGCAGAAAACGCTCTGGAATACAGTGACAGGAACGTTAATTCTGGTTTTATTAGCCGGTGGAATTGCGGGTTTTCTGGTGTGGCGATGGGTGACGCATCCGGTGAAAAGGTTGACCGGACAGGTGGTCAAAATGGAGCAGGACAGCATTAGCGTCATTAAACAGTTGGCGCAGAAAAAGCCCGATCCGTCACCGGGGAATGAAATTGCGTTGTTGAACAATGCGTTTATTGAGCTGGCACAGCAAATTGCGCAGCAGTGGGACTTGTTAGCTGACAGCGATCGTCAGCGCAGAGAGTTTATTGCCAATATATCTCACGATCTACGCACGCCGCTCACCTCGCTGCTGGGTTATCTGGAAATGTTGTCGCTGAAAGCCGACACGATCACGCCAGAGGAAAACAGGCATTATCTTAGTATTGCGCTGCGCCAGGGGCATAAGGTTCGCCATCTGTCACAACAACTGTTTGAGCTGGCGAGGCTGGAGCACGGAGGAATAAAACCTCAGCGCGAACGTTTTGCTATGGGCGAATTGATCCAGGATGTAGCGCAGAAGTTTGATCTCCCTGTTGCCACACGTCATTTGCAGTTACACCTTGACGTGATGGGGCCATTACCGCTGGTAAATGCCGATTTATCGATGATGGAAAGGGTGGTGACGAATTTGCTGGATAATGCTATCCGCCATACGCCTGACGGGGGGAATGTATGGCTAAAAATCTGGCGTGATGAAGACCGGCTGGTAGCAGAGGTGCAGGATAGCGGTCCAGGCGTGGAAATGGGCGTACGCGAAGTGTTATTTCAGCGCCCGACAGCGTTAATTCCCCGTGAGAAGCGGGCGGAGCGCGGCGGTCTGGGATTGCTGATTGTGCGAAGAATGCTCGAACTGCATGGAGGCGATATCAATCTGGTTAATTCAACGGCAGGTGCGTGCTTCCGCTTTTGGTTGCCGCTGACGGATTCTCCATAGGGTAAATATTGGTAGGTTGTCAGTGATAATGAGAATTTTTATCATATATAGATAATTCATCATCTTATACTCGACAAGTGCAAGGAGTTTGTATGTCACAGGATGTCGACAACCAATATATCGCCCGGACCAAAGCCGTTTCTGGCTGTTTTTCTATGTTTTTGCTGATGTTTGGTCTCACGTTTACTCCGTTGTTTTTTCCCGCGAGCCAGGTCCTGCTCGCCAAAGGATTACTCTTCCCGCTGTTGTTTGTGTTGGAATTTATCGTCTTGGTTCCGCTGTATTATTTCTTCTTCAGAAAAAGAGAAGGGCTGGGCAAAGGGATCTTTAATGCGAGGTGGTTTGGCATTTTATTTGCAGCACTGCTTTTTATTCAACTTATCTTGCCGTGGTTGGTAGGTCTCAGACAAACCGAAGCGTGGGTAACCAGCCAGATATCCTTAAACAGCTATGCTCTGTTGTTATCCACTCTGACCCTGATATTTATCGCGCCAGTTTATGAAGAAATTGTTTTCAGAGGCTGTCTATTCAATGCATTCCAGTATTGGTTCAATAATAAAACCTGGCTGTCGTCAGTCGTGGTATCAATCATTTTTGCCTTGATGCATACCCAGTATGTGGATCTGCGCACGCTGCTAATGCTGTTTCTTGTGTCGCAGGTTTTGATCCTTGCCAGAGTGAAAAGCAACGGTCTGTTGATGCCGATGATGCTGCATATCGTGATGAACGGGACGGTTATTGTCCTGCAAATGGCGGCTTCTTCATAAGTGATGATGCCCGAAGCCCGGGCATCGTTGATTAAACGTGCAGACGATGGTGCAAACGCGCGCCTACCAGCAATGCCAGCACCAGCATCAGGGCGATAAATCCGCCCACGCCGTTCCAGCCGTAGCTATGCCAGAATACACCGCCCAACGTACCGGCTATGCTGGATCCCAGATAATAGCTGAACAGATACAGGGAAGAGGCCTGGCCTTTAGCGCGTTTTGCCCGTGGTCCAATCCAACTGCTTGCCACGGAGTGCGCGGCAAAGAACCCGGCTGAAAAGAGCAGCATCCCGGCGAAGATCAGCCATAGTGAGGTAAACAGGGTCATCAATAGCCCAAAAAGCATCACGCCGGTTGAAACGATCATCACCGGGCCGCGACCATAGCGGGTGGTCATGGAACCTGCTTTTGGCGAACTCCAGGTCCCGGTCAGATATGCCACGGATAGCAGGCCGACAACCGCCTGACTGAGTTCCCACGGAGAGAGCATCAGGCGATAGCCGATGTAATTAAACAGTGTGACAAACGATCCCATCAGCAAAAAACCTTCCGCAAACAGTAGCGGCAACCCTCTGTCGCGCCAGTGCAAACGGAAATTGATGAACAATGATTTAGGTCGTAGCGACGTGGGCCTGAAATGACGGGACTCTGGCAAAATCTTCCAGAACATCAGCGCGGAGGCGAGAGCAAAACAGCCGATCGCCGCCAGCGCGATACGCCAGTTGAAAAAGTCGGTAAATACGCCGCTGATCAAACGACCACTCATACCACCAATTGAGTTCCCACTGATATACAAGCCCATTGAGAAGGCCACAAAACTGGGATGAATTTCCTCACTCAGATACGTCATCCCCACAGCCGCCACGCCGCTCAGCGACAGACCGATCAGCGCGCGCATGATTAAAATCCCGTGCCAACTGGTCATCATCGTTGAAAGCAGCGTACAGCAGGAGGCGAGTAGCAGTGCCGTAACCATCACCGGCTTACGACCTATCGCATCGGAAAGTGGGCCAGTAAACAGTAAACCGACGGCCAGCATTGCCGTTGAGATGGAAAGTGAAATACTGCTGCTGGCAGGCGAAACGCCAAACTCGTGCGAGAGCACCGGCAGTATGGGCTGCACGCAATAGAGCAGGGCAAATGTCGCCAGCCCGGCAGAAAACAGCGCCAGCGTGACGCGCATAAAGGGGGATGTTCCGCGTTTGATAAAACCATCCGGCAGGGTAACACTTTCGTCAATATCGCTTGCCGGCGCGGTATCGACCGTTGTTGTACGACTCACCTGAAATCCTTGCTTAATAATTTTGCTACTACAGGACCAGCCTTAAGAGTATGAAAATCCCAATATTCTGTCTAATATATTAATAATCTCAAATAATATTTTAAAAATATGAATATCGAACTGCGTCACTTACGCTACTTTGTGGCGGTTGCGGAAGAGTTGCATTTTGGCCGGGCGGCAGCGCGGCTGAATATTTCGCAACCACCGTTAAGCCAGCAGATCCAAATCCTGGAGCAGCAGATTGGTGCCCGGTTATTGGCGCGAACTAACCGCAGCGTGGCCCTCACCGCCGCCGGAAGACAGTTTCTGGCGGACAGTCGGCAGATCCTTGGCCTGGTGAATGAAGCCGCCGCCCGTGCGGAGCGTTTGCATCTTGGAGAAGCGGGGGAGTTGCGTATCGGCTTTACGTCATCTGCGCCGTTTATCAAAGCGGTATCAGACACGCTCTCCCTGTTTCGCCAGCGCTATCCTGTGGTGCATATGCAAACCCGGGAGATGAATACGCGCGAGCAAATTGCCCCACTTAATGAAGGTACTCTGGATCTGGGGCTTATGCGTAATACGCAACTCCCGGAAACGCTGGCGCGAGAAGTTATTCTGCACGAACCGCTGATGGCGATGATCCCACGAGCGCACCCGTTGGCGCAAAAACCCGTAGTGACGCTGGCTGAGCTGGCTAATGAGCCATTTGTCTTTTTCGACCCGCATGTGGGAACAGGGTTATATGACGACATTCTGGGTTTGATGCGCCGCTATGACCTTAAACCGACGATAACTCAGGAGGTTGGCGAGGCGATGACCATCATTGGATTAGTGGCCGCGGGATTAGGCGTTTCGATCCTGCCCGCTTCCTTTAAACGGGTGCAATTGTATGAAATGTGCTGGATCCCGATAGCAGAAGACGATGCCGTCTCCGAAATGTGGTTAGTATGGCCTAAACATCATGAGCAAAGTCACGCCGCGCAACGCTTTCGCGAACAGTTGCTGGCAGCCGTTCAGGCGATTAATTTAGTTTAAAAATGGGTGAAAATGTGCAGTAAATCACAAGGCTAAGTAAAAAGTTGACGGGAGCCATTGAAGTGCTTCACCATAGCCCGCAGATTATTTCGGAGCGCGAAAATAAAGGGAGTAAGTGGTGGTTGCTGATAGTCAGCCTGGGCATATCGATCAAATTAAGCAGACCAATGCGGGCGCGGTGTATCGCCTGATTGATCAGCTGGGACCGGTATCGCGTATTGATCTCTCTCGCCTGGCACAATTAGCGCCTGCCAGTATTACCAAAATTGTCCGAGAAATGCTTGAAGCACACCTGGTACAAGAACTGGAAATCAAGGAAGCGGGGAGTCGTGGGCGTCCGGCCGTGGGGCTGGTTGTCGAAACCGAAGCCTGGCACTACCTGTCCATTCGCATCAGTCGCGGCGAGATTTTTCTGGCGCTGCGCGATCTGAGCAGCAAGCTGGTGGTTGAGGACTGCCTGGAAATGGCGCTGGTCAGTGAAACGCCTCTGCTGCAACGTGTCATTACCCAGGTCGATCAGTTTTTCATCCGCCACCAGCAAAAGCTGGAGCGCCTGACCTCAATCGCCATCACGCTACCTGGCATAATTGATACCGAAAACGGCATTGTACATAGCATGCCGTTTTACGATGATGTCAAAGAGATGCCGTTGGGCGAAGCGCTCGAAAACCATACCGGCGTGCCGGTCTATATTCAGCATGATATCAGCGCCTGGACCATGGCGGAGGCGCTTTTTGGCGCGTCACGCGGCGCACGCGATGTCATTCAGGTCGTCATTGACCATAACGTAGGCGCAGGGGTGATAACCGACGGTCATTTACTGCATGCCGGTAGCAGTAGCCTGGTGGAAATTGGTCATACGCAGGTCGATCCCTACGGTAAACGTTGCTATTGCGGTAATCATGGCTGTCTGGAAACCATCGCCAGCGTCGACAGCGTACTGGAACTGGCGCAGGTGCGGCTGAAGCAGTCAATGAGCTCTTCACTGCATGGACAACCGTTAACGGTGGATGCGCTGTGTCTGGCAGCCATGCAGGGTGATTTATTGGCAAAAGATATCATTAGCGGTGTCGGGACCCACGTAGGCCGCATCCTTGCCATCATGGTGAATTTGTTCAATCCGCAAAAGATCTTAATTGGGTCTCCGCTTAGTAAAGCGGCGGATATTCTGTTCCCCACCATTGCTGACAGCATTCGTCAGCAGGCACTCCCGGCCTACAGTCGGCATATTGTCGTCGAAAGTACGCAGTTTACTAACCAGGGAACGATGGCGGGGGCTGCCCTCGTTAAGGACGCGATGTATAACGGTTCTTTGTTGATACGTCTATTACAGGGTTAACATTTTTTAACTGTTGTACGAAAAATTGCGCTATCTCAAGCTGATTCCGGTCGTCATACCTTAGACTTTCTCCACTGTTTTATTTTCCTGACTTATATTTTCAAAGCATAACGGTGGAGTTAGTGATGCTGAAGCGTTTCTTTATTACAGGTACAGACACTTCTGTTGGGAAGACCGTGGTTTCCCGCGCATTACTACAAGCGTTGGCGTCAGGGGGTAAAAGTGTCGCGGGCTACAAACCGGTAGCCAAAGGAAGCAAAGAGACACCTGAAGGCTTGCGCAACAAAGATGCGCTGGTGCTGCAAAGTGTGTCATCCATCGAACTGCCTTATCAGGCGGTCAACCCGATTGCGCTGAGCGAGGACGAAAGCAGCGTAGCGCATAGTGGTCCGGTCAATTACACCTTGCTATCCAACGGTCTTGCAAGCCTGAGCGAAAAAGTCGATCACGTTGTCGTGGAAGGCACTGGCGGCTGGCGGAGTCTGATGAACGATCTGCGCCCACTGTCTGAATGGGTGGTACAGGAGCAAATGCCAGTGCTGATGGTGGTGGGTATTCAGGAAGGGTGTATTAATCATGCCATCCTTACCGCACAGGCGATTGCCAGCGATGGATTGCCGCTGCTGGGCTGGGTCGCAAACCGAATCAACCCGGGGTTGGCGCATTATGCGGAAATCATTGACGTGCTGAGCAAAAAATTACCTGCGCCGCTAATCGGCGAACTGCCTTATCTGCCTCGCGCAGAGCAGCGCGAGTTGTCACAGTATATCCGTCTGTCAATGCTTGGCAGCGTGCTGTCGGTAGATAGAGTCGTGGCGTAACGTTCTCGACAGCACTGACGCTACCACGCAGGCAATCAGTAACCCGGGGAGCAAGCGATACTCCCCGGTCATTTCACAAACCATCAATGTAGACATAATTGGCGCATGCGTGGTGGCTGCCAGTAGCGTGGCCATCCCCGTTAATCCCAGCAGAATGGCAATTTCATCCGGACCCGGAAGCCATAATCCCCACGCCCGTCCCAGCAGCATGCCGACAGACATACCGACAAACAGCGTTGGCGTAAATACCCCACCAGGCGCACCGGAGCCACTGCTGGCAAGCACCGCCAGTAATTTGCAGATAAAGATCCCGCTCACCACGGCCAGTAGCGGTGGCGAGAGTAGATATGACTGCACCACGCTGTAGCCATTTCCCCAAACGGCCGGTGTGAGCAGCGACAACAGGCCAACGATCAGCCCGCCAAGTGTCAGTTGCCACGGTGGCGAGAGCTTTAAGCGCAAAAAACCATTATGGCTGGCGGTCATCAACCACATGAACAGCGGACCGCAGACACCGGCTGCCAGACCGGTGCTGACAATCATGACGTATTCCAGCACATGAAGTTCCCGTGTGAAATGCACGGCATACAGCAGCGCATTGCTGTCGCTCAGCACATTGGTGGTGAGCAAGGCGACGACGGCGGATACCACCACCGGCCCCAGCGAGGCAAGTATCATGGTGCCAAACAGGACTTCAGCAATAAATAAACTGCCCGCCAGCGGGGCATGATACGCTCCGGCCATACCTGCAGCCGCTCCACAGGCGATCCATAATTTCCATTCAGCGCGCGGTGTGAAGCGTTGGGCAAAGCTGGATGCGGCCAGCGCCGCCAGCAAAATCATAGCGCCTTCACGCCCGATAGCACTTCCGCTGGCGACAACCAGTAACGATGCCAGTGACTTTACCAGGCTGGCGCTGACGTCGAATTGTCCGTCCGTTTGCAGGGCTTCCATGTAATCTGTGGGAGCCTGCGGTCGTAAACGGTTGAATTTTTGCCATCCCCAGAGCAGTAAGCCTGCTGCCAGGCCGCCCAGCGCGGGCGTTAGCATCCGTCTTATAGGTGAAAGGTTTGTCGCCGCATTGACCAGACTCCCCGTGTCGTTGCTCAGGAACAACCATTCAAGGAGGAACATGGCATGGCGAAAACCTGCAACGGCTAACGCGGCAAGAATACCAATCAGCGCGGCAATCAGCAGGCGGCGAAACATAGCACGCAGGTCAGGGTAAGCATGTAAATGATGCATGAGTGGCCAGACAGGGAAATTCAGACGCTTTATTTTGCGGCTAATTGGCAACAGAAGCAAAAGCTCAGCGTGCGCAACGGTAACGGTATAGTATGCAGGCAGGATACATCCTGCCTGGGGCGACATTAACGAAACAAAGGCTTATCAGCTACTGGGATCAATAATTGCGAACGCCACTGTGCCAGCGTCAGGCGCGCCAGTTCACCCAAAGCCTGGTAGAACGGGTGGTCAGCATGTTCGATAAACACGTCAAGGAAACGCGTTGACCACGGTAGCAGATGCCAGGCTAACAGCTGTTCGCACTCGGTGTGGCGTCCGTTTTCAGCAAGCCAGGCCGTCAGTAACAGCAGTGCGCCAAAGTGATCTTCCGGTTCATTTTGCTGCACGGCAAACTGGATCCCGTTGTCCCGCATCCACTGACGTAATATCAGCGTGGAATCGCCAAACAAGACATTTTCACGATCCAGCCAGACGGAACCCCAGGGCGGAGAAGGTAACGCGTAAGGGCCGACAAACAGTCGCTGCCAGGCTTGCGGGAGCGACTCATCGGCCTCGGTCTGAAGTTGTTCGGCTAACGCAGAAAGGAGCGAGGGTTCAAGCGGCCACTGGGCCTGCCAGCCATCGGTTTTTAGCGCACTGACCAGCGCAGAAGCTTCTGCACTGTCTGGCGCATAGTAGAACAGCGCACCCAATACGCGCGCCGCGGTAGAGAAGTTGTCACGTTGTGAAAAATGCGTCATGCAAACAATCCTGAAAAGTGCGGGTTGCCCCGCACCCGAGAGTTAACCTGCAACAGCCATTCCGACTGTCATATGTAAGCCATAAAACAAACCACGGCCAATAACTTCACCGGCAAGCACGAAAATTAAACCCAGCGCCAGTCCGCCGACGGCCGGTTCTTTGCGACGGATTAGCGGGCATATCCAGCAACCCAAACCCGCGGCCAGCAACACGATGCGCCAGATCTGTAAGCTTGCGTAGTCGGGAACCAGAGCGCTGGCGTGTTGTACCGAGCTGTGAATTTCGCTGAGCGATACGCCCTGCAAAACGATAACGGCCACGGTCACCAGCAGGGCGAGTATGCTGATACCGGCGAATCTGGCGGCGTTAAACGACACGCTCGCAGCGCGTAGCAGCAGGGCGGCAAACATCGGGCCACTCAGCAACATTGTCATGAAAAACGCCAGCGTAGTATAGCCATTATACCAGGTCGGAACGGTGTCTATCTGGTAGACGTTGGTCATCGCCAGAACAAATACCAGACCAAGCAACATGCTGAGTAGCAGCCAGATTTTACCTAACAAAGCCGGCATTTTACCGAGAAACGCCACCAGCCACCACAGGCCACCTACCGCGAAAAACAGCGAACCGCTGGCGATTTCGTTACTGAGCGCCGATGCGCCGATTCTGTTCAGCGAGTTAAACGCGCGTAGCGGTGAACCTAAATGCATTACTGAGGCGAGAAAGGCGATGCCCATCACCAGCCACAGAAAAAACATACTGCGCACGATACGTTGTTTTGCCACATCGTCTTTGGTGGTTAACCAGCTATACCCACTCACGATCAGCGCCCCGGCCACACATTGGCCCAGCACCGTAAACAGGACCAGCGGCCATTCATGCCATCCATTTCCCATTTTACACCTCCTTCGGATTAGCCAGAAAACCCGTGGTATCCCCGGTCGGGCGGCTATTGGCATTGGGTTTGATCACAATACTCGGCCTGGTGAAGTGCGCGTCCGGTAACGGGGCAACCGCCGCCAGTTCACCCTGTTTTTTGCGCAGCTCATCAATTGGACCAAAGTCCAGCGCGCGTAGCGGACATGACTCGACGCAGATAGGCTTTTTGCCGTCGGCGACGCGATCATGACAGCCATCGCACTTGGTCATATGACCTTTTGCAGCATTGTATTGCGGTGCGCCGTATGGACAGGCCATGTGGCAGTAGCGACAGCCGATGCATACGTCTTCATCCACCACGACAAAACCATCATCACGCTTATGCATAGCACCACTTGGGCAAACCTTAGTGCAGGCCGGATCTTCGCAGTGATTGCAAGAAATGGAGAGGTAGTAGGCGAAGACATTCTGATGCCAGACGCCGTTATCCTCTTGCCAGTCACCGCCTGCGTATTCATAAATCCGTCGAAAGCTCACGTCAGGAGTGAGATCCTTGTAGTCTTTGCAGGCCAGTTCGCAGGTTTTGCATCCGGTGCAACGACTGGAATCAATAAAAAATCCATACTGAGTTGTCATGGGCTAGTCCTTAAACCTTCTCGATCTCGACCAGGTTAGTGTGCTGTGGGTTGCCTTTTGCCAGCGGTGAAGGGCGCTGGGTTGTCAGCGTATTGACGCAGGCGCCATGGTCAATTTTGTCACCATCCATATCGGCATCGTGCCATGCGCCCTGACCCATTGCGCTTACGCCGGGCAGGATCCGCGGCGTCACTTTTGCCGGGATACGCACTTCACCGCGATCGTTAAAGACCCGCACCATATCGCCGTTTGTAATTCCCCGTTTTTGGGCATCTACGGGGTTGATCCATACTTCCTGGCGACAGGATGCCTGGAGAACATCAATATTGCCGTAGCTCGAGTGGGTGCGGGATTTGTAGTGGAAACCAAACAACTGCAGCGGGAATGAACTGCGTTTTGGATCGTCCCACCCTTCAAACGTTGAGGCGTAAACGGGAAGTGGGCTTATCACCTCATCCTTTTGCAACTCCCATGAGCTGGCAATTTTCGCCAGTCGGCTGGAGTAGATTTCAATCTTGCCAGAGGGTGTTTTGAGCGGGTTGGCCTGCGGATCGTCGCGGAATTTTTTGTAGGCGACAAAGTGTCCGTTGGGATCTTTGCGTTTATAGATCCCCATTTTCTTCAGCTCGTCATAAGAAGGGAGCGCGGGGTCTTTAGCCAACATTTTTGCATACAGATACTGGAGCCACTGTTCCTGGGTACGACCCTCAGTAAACCGTTGATAAATATCGTCGCCTAGACGTTTCGCGACTTCACTCATTATCCAGTAGATCGGTTTGCGCTCGAACTTAGGCGACGTCGCGGGTTGAATAAAAATGAGGTACCCCATGTTGCCCGCGTAGTCGTTAGGAATAATATCCTCCTGTTCGACGGTCATTAAATCAGGCAGCAGAATATCGGCATATTTGGCCGAAGATGTCATGAAGTTTTCGATGACCACTATCATTTCGCATTTCGTATCGTCCTGAAGGATCTCATGCGTTTTGTTGATATCTGAATGCTGGTTGGTGATGGTATTGCCCGCATAGTTCCAGATAAATTTAATCGGCACATCGAGCTTATCTTTCCCCCGAACGCCATCGCGGGTAGCGGTCATTTCCGGGCCACGGGCGATGGCGTCGGTCCAGCTAAAGCAGGATATCTGGGTCTTGATGGGATTTTCAGGCAGGGGCATGCGCTCAATTGTGATGGTGTAGGTTGATTCCCGTGCACCGCTATTGCCGCCGTTAATGCCGACGTTGCCGGTCAGAATAGGCAACATCGCGATCGCGCGTGAGGTTAGTTCCCCGTTAGCCTGACGTTGAGGACCCCAACCCTGGCAAATATAAGCCGGTTTAGTGCTGCCGATTTCCCTTGCCAGTTTGATTATGCGCTCGGCTGGGATCCCGGTGATGTGTGAGGCCCATTGTGGCGTTTTGGCGATACCGTCATCACCGTTGCCAAGAATATAAGCTTTGTAATGCCCGTTAACGGGGGCATCGGCGGGCAGGGTTTTTTCGTCATAACCGACGCAATATTTGTCGAGAAATGCCTGATCGACAAGATCTTCGTTAATCAGGACCCAGGCGATACCCGCTACTAATGCAGCATCGGTGCCCGGACGTATAGGGATCCACTCATCCTCTCGACCCGCAGCAGTATCGGTATAGCGTGGGTCAATGACGATCATCCGGGCGTTAGAGCGCTCCCGGGCTTGTTCCAGAAAGTAAGTTATTCCGCCGCCGCTCATGCGCGTTTCGGCAGGGTTATTGCCGAACATCACCACCAGCTTCGTGTTTTCAATGTCTGAGGTGCTGTTGCCTTCGTTTGAGCCATAGGTGTAAGGCATTGCCGCTGCAATTTGCGCGGTGCTATAGGTGCCGTAATGGCTCAGGAATCCGCCATAGCAGTTCATCAGGCGAGCGACCAGTGAGGCATAAGGGGAGGAGCGTGTAATGTTGCCGCCCACAATGCCAGAGGTGTAGTTGATATAAACGGCTTCATTACCGTATTTCTGTACGGTATTTTTCAAACTGGCGCTGATAGTATCCAGTGCTTCATCCCAGCTGATCCGCTCAAATTTGCCTTCACCGCGCTTACCCACACGTTTCATTGGATAGTTGAGGCGATCCGGATGATTAATTCGCCGACGGATAGAACGACCACGCAAACAGGCGCGAACCTGGTGCTGGCCATAAATATCATCCCCGGTCGTATCGGATTCCACCCATACAACCTCATCATCTTTGACATGAAGTTGCAGGGCACAACGGCTTCCGCAGTTCACGGAACAAGCCCCCCAAACGACTTTCTCTTCAGCTGGTTGTAACGCCTGTTGTACCGCAGCCGCTGCGGAGCGCATTCCGAAAGGTAACGACAGTCCGCCCGCGGCAAGTGCCAGCGAACCGATAGCTGAGGATTTAACTAACGTCCTGCGGCTGATGCCTCCATATTGCTCAGTTTCAGACATAACTCACTCCATTATAGTTATCGCTATATATTAATTTCTATAACGAAATTAATAGCATGCTAATAATAGAATGAGTTTACCCAATTATGGGTAAGACGCCTTAATGCATGTCAAAGGGGAGCGACCCTCCGCGAGCGGAGGGCACTATTTATTTTATTGCGGTTCGGCAGCATGGCCGTCCTGAGCAGGCGTGCTATTGGCGGGGGCGTTGCCACTGTTGGTCCGGGTATAGAGAATTTTATGCGTATCGTTTGCACAATGTCCCACTACCAGGGAATCAGGTTGATCGGCCTGATCGTTGGGGACGATATTCAGCGTAAAGCTGGATTCCGCTACGCCATTGTTAATGATGCGCTGTTCGATATCGCTCTTAACGCGTTCGCAGGACGCTGGCGCCGCCAGAACGTGTGGGGAGGCTGCTACCAATAAGATTGCGGCCATTCCTGTTATGTATTTCATCATCAGCTCCTTTTATGATCGACATGAACTAAGAGTAGCATTTCTGGTGTAAATAACTGTATTTGCTAATATGATTGAGAATTATCTTCTTATCCTGGTGAAAAATGTGAAGAAACAGACCCTGTTAGTTTTCCTGTGCGCCGTACTGGTCGGGTGTGATAACGCCAAAGGGCTGGTTTCTTTTACGCCGGAAATGGCCAGTTTTTCCAATGAATTTGATTTCGATCCGCTGCGTGGGCCAGTGAAAGATTTCAGCCAGACGCTTCTCAATGATAAAGGGGAAGTTTCCAAGCGCGTTGTCGGTACGCTCTCGCAGGAAGGGTGTTTCGATACGCTTGAACTGCACGATATCGAAAACAATTCCGGCATGGCGCTGGTTCTGGATGCCAACTACTATCGCGATGCCGAAACGCTGGAAAAAAAGATCCGCTTGCAGGGTAAATGCCAGCTAGCGGAACTGCCTGCTGCCGGTGTGGTGTGGGATACCGACGATAACGGCTTTGTAGTTTCCGCCACGGGAAAAGAGATGAAAGTCCAGTACCGCTATGACGCGGAAGGCTACCCGCTGGGTAAAATCACCGTCAGTAAAGACAATACCTTACAGGTTGATGCCAAACCGTCGGTTGATCCGCTGAAGAAGCTGGATTACACGGCGGTGAGTATGCTGAACAATCATCCATTGGGTAATGTCAGGCAAACCTGTAAGTACGATGATTACGCGAATCCGGTCAACTGCCAGCTGGTTATCGTCGACGAAAGCGTGAAGCCAGCAGTTGAACATCATTACTCGATTGAAAACACCATCGATTACTACTAGTCGCCTTTACTGAGCGGTAGGTTGTAGCAGGTTAGGACCAGACGTTTTGTGTTCCGCCAGATACTGCTGCTGGAAAATACACATGCGGATGGTGTTGCGGTATTGGCCATTGATAAAGAATTCATGAATCAGTTCACCTTCCACCATAAAACCGAGTTTACGGTAGATGTGGATCGCTTTTTCGTTCTCTTTATCGACGATCAGATACAGCTTATATAAGTTGAGGACGGTAAAGCCATAATCCATCGCCAGCTTTGCCGCCCGCGTAGCCAGACCTTTACCCTGATATTCAGGCGAAATAATAATCTGGAATTCAGCCCGGCGGTGGACGTGGTTAATCTCAACCAGCTCCACCAGCCCGGCTTTTTCACCTTCGCATTCCACCACGAAGCGACGTTCGCTTTGGTCGTGAATATGCTTGTCGTACAGATCTGACAGCTCAACAAACGCTTCGTAAGGTTCTTCGAACCAGTAACGCATAACGCTGGCGTTGTTATCAAGCTGGTGGACAAAACGTAAATCTTCACGCTCCAGCGGGCGCAGCTTAACACTGAGGGCGCTAGTCATATTGTATCCTTGCAATATCCTTTAGGGGGCATAGTCATTATGGTGCAACGGTACGGCCAGTACGACGGTCGAGGCAGCGCAGGGTGTTAGGTTCCCAGTAGGCGTTAATATTGGCGCTCTGTTCGCACTTATCACGGCTATCAAAGGCCGCGTCGGCTTTGTCCCACTCTTTCTCAGTACGCTTGTTTACTTTCTGACGTAACTGGCGCGTATCGTTCCATTGTTCCTTTTCCATTGCGGCCTGTTGACGGCTTTGCGCACTGTCCCCGGATTCAATGACCAGTTTACTGGTTTCAGCAAATGCTGAAGAGGTGTACACAGCCGCCGCAAGCGTCAGCATAGCCGTCAGACACAGACGTTTGGTCAGTGTAATATTCATGGAGAATTCCTTTTATGAGAAAGGGAAAAACGATAAAACAGGGCTAAATTCTACACTATTCCTGCTTCAGGGCATACCCACTGAGCGGATATGGATACGTTGTCGATATTCTGTCGTATCATGCTTAAACCGAAGGTAACTGAATAACATCAATGCTTAAGACGACTTTTCTTTTTTTCATCACTGCGTTATGCGAAATCATCGGCTGCTTTTTACCCTGGCTGTGGCTTAAACGAGGCGCTACGGCGTGGTTGTTGGTACCGGCCGGTGTGTCTCTGGCCTTATTCGTCTGGTTACTGACACTGCATCCCGCCGCGAGTGGGCGAGTTTACGCGGCCTATGGCGGCGTTTATGTTGTCACTGCGCTGCTATGGCTGCGCTTTGTCGATGGCGTAAAACTCAGCCTGTATGACTGGTCTGGTGCGCTGGTGGCCTTGTGCGGGATGCTGATTATCGTGGCTGGATGGGGGCGCGCATAGCGCCTTTTTTGTGATCAACGAGCGTTTTTTCGATCTTTATACTTGTATGGTAGTAGCTCAGTTGGGTAAATTTCCTGCATCTCAAGAACAGATGTAAGGAAGAAAAAATGAAGATTGTCGGGGCTGAAGTTTTTGTCACCTGCCCGGGGCGTAATTTTGTCACGTTAAAAATAACGACAGAAGACGGGATCACCGGGCTGGGCGATGCCACTTTAAATGGCCGCGAGTTATCCGTGGCGTCCTATCTGAAAGATCATGTCTGTCCGCAACTTATTGGTCGCGACGCGCATCGAATCGAAGACATCTGGCAGTTTTTCTATAAAGGCGCGTACTGGCGTCGGGGTCCGGTCACCATGTCGGCGATTTCCGCAGTGGATATGGCATTGTGGGACATCAAAGCGAAAGCGGCGAACATGCCGTTGTATCAGTTGCTCGGCGGCGCGTCTCGCGAAGGCGTCATGGTCTACTGTCACACCACTGGCCATACCGTAGATGATGTGCTGGAAGATTACGCGCGACATAAAGAGATGGGCTTTAAAGCGATTCGCGTACAGTGCGGCGTACCGGGCATGAAAACCACGTACGGTATGTCTAAAGGCAAAGGTTTGGCCTACGAACCTGCAACCAAAGGGCAGTGGCCGGAAGAGCAGTTGTGGTCTACAGAGAAATACCTCGATTTCACACCAAAACTGTTTGCCGCTGTGCGCGACAAGTTTGGTTTCAACGAACACCTTCTGCACGACATGCACCATCGCCTGACGCCGATTGAAGCGGCTCGGTTTGGCAAAAGCATTGAGCAATACCGACTGTTCTGGATGGAAGACCCCACTCCAGCCGAAAACCAGGAGTGTTTCCGCTTGATCCGCCAGCATACGGTCACGCCGATAGCGGTAGGGGAAGTCTTCAACAGCATCTGGGATTGCAAACAGCTGATCGAAGAACAACTGATCGACTATATCCGCACCACCATTACCCATGCGGGCGGCATTACCGGTATGCGCCGTATTGCCGATTTCGCCTCGCTGTATCAGGTACGCACGGGGTCGCATGGACCTTCCGATCTGTCACCCGTATGCATGGCCGCAGCACTGCATTTTGATCTGTGGGTGCCGAACTTCGGCGTTCAGGAATATATGGGGTATTCCGAGCAAATGCTGGAAGTGTTCCCGCATAACTGGACTTTTGATAACGGCTACATGCACCCGGGCGATAAGCCAGGCCTTGGTATCGAGTTTGACGAAAAACTGGCTGCGAAATATCCGTATGACCCGGCATATCTGCCTGTCGCTCGCCTGGAAGATGGCACGCTGTGGAACTGGTAAATATAAATTTTACGTACGAAAGATGTTGATTAACCCAATACCCTACAGAAGGTTAAACTTATGGTTAGTTCAGTCGATATTAAAAATAACGTAGATAATAAGCCCATTATTCGCCGAGTGGCTTCAGCATCCGCAATTGGTACTGCTGCCGAGTATTATGATTTTTTTGCATACGGGACAGCAGCTGTACTCTTTTTTGGCCATCTATTTTTCCCTAGTGATGATCCGTTAATAAGTACTCTCGCTGCTTTTGCAACCTATGCTGTTGGTTTCCTTGCAAGACCATTAGGAGGAATTGTCTTTGGCCATATTGGCGATAAGGTTGGACGTAAAAAAGCACTGGTTATTACCATATTAATCGTTGGTTTGGGGACTTTCTGTATCGGGTTATTACCTACATATGAGAAAATAGGTGTATGGGCTCCAGCTTTACTTATTTTTATTCGTGTATTGCAGGGGTTTGGAGTTGGAGGAGAACAAGCCGGTGCAGTACTGATGACTGCTGAATATTCTGAACCTAAACATCGTGGATTTTTTTCCAGTTGGGTTCAAATCGGTGCCCCGGTTGGTTTCCTTCTGCCGTTAGCACTGTTTGCGTTGTTAAATGCCACACTTTCTCCAGAGGCAATGATGGATTACGGGTGGCGTATTCCGTTCCTGTTAAGTCTGTTACTGGTTATTGTTGGGTTGTTTATCCGCTTAAAAATTGATGAGTCACCGGTCTTTGCTCAGATTAGGGAGACAAAAGCTGAAGAATCACGTCCATTAGTTGAAGTTATCCGTGATTTTCCTGGCATTGTTGTCAAGGGGGTGTGTGCAAAACTGATTGAAGCTTGCACATTTGCAATGTTCACAGTGATTGTTTTGGCTTACGGTAAGGCAAACAATCTTGATGCAAATATTTTGATGGAGACAATGATCGTTGCGGTGATAATAGAAATCATTGCAATACCTATGATGGGGTCGCTATGCGATAAGATTGGACGTAAACCAGTCTATATTATCGGCGCATTGCTGCAGGTCGTTATGATTATTCCTTTCTTCCTTGCGATTAATCAGGATAGTTTTTGGCTTACACAAATAGTAATGATCCTGGTGCTGAGTTTTGGGCATAGTATGTGTTATGCACCTCAGGCTTCTTATTTCCCGGAGCTTTTCCCAACTCATATTCGCTGTAGCGGGATAGCATTAATTTGGCAACTCGGGTCGCTAATTGGCAGTGGGATTCTTGGCTTAGTAGCGGTAAAAATTCTGCAAGTAACAGGTGGACATTACTATGGACTTGCAACTTATGTGATTGTACTTGGGGTTATCTCAATTATTGGTTTGTTGATGATGCCAGAAACCGCTCCGCAAAGACTTAAGCGTGAATACCAGCAGTGGCAGAAACATTAATATCTTTTGGCGGCAGTATGCCGCCAAATTCATTGTGACTGGTACATAACTTAATAAATGGTGTCATACCAATCATAAAAAGCTTAATGCAAATCAAAACATACAACCCTACAGGCGTTACTCTGAGACAGTCCTGATTTCATTGATAAGTAGGTCATACCATGCAAAACAAGCTGTTAGCGGCTAAGGCTGCGCTTCCTGACTACGAACGTACCACTCTGATCCCGCGTATTGTGCATCTGGGATTTGGCGCGTTTCATCGCGCACATCAGGGTGTTTATGCTGACATCCTGGCTGCAGAACACGGCAGTGACTGGGGCTATTGCGAAGTAAATCTGATTGGCGGTGAGCAGCAGATTGCCGATCTGAAACAGCAAGATAATTTGTATACCGTTGCGGAGATGTCTGCGGATGCGTGGACTGCCAGAGTCGTTGGTGTGGTGAAAAACGCACTGCATGCGCAGGTAGACGGTCTGGAAAGTGTACTGGCTGCTATGTGTGAACCGCAGGTGGCGATCGTTTCTCTCACCATCACCGAGAAAGGATATTGCCACTCTCCGGCGACGGGTCAACTGATGTTAGACAACCCAATGATTGCCGCCGATCTGCAAAATCCAAAACAGCCAAAAACTGCGCCAGGCGTGGTGGTTGAAGCCCTGGCACGTCGCAAAGCTGCGGGGTTAGCCGCATTTACCGTGATGTCCTGCGACAACATGCCTGAAAACGGTCATGTGATGCGTAATGTCGTCACCGCGTATGCCCGGGCGGTAGATGCTGAACTGGCCGCGTGGATCGAACAGCATGTGACGTTCCCGTCTACAATGGTTGACCGCATTGTTCCCGCGGTTACCCCGGAGACGCTGGACAAAATTGAACACATCACCGGTGTGCGCGACCCGGCAGGCGTAGCCTGTGAACCGTTCCGTCAGTGGGTGATTGAAGATAACTTTGTCGCTGGTCGTCCGGCATGGGAAAAGGCCGGGGCGGAGCTGGTATCTGATGTGATTCCGTTTGAAGAGATGAAACTGCGCATGCTCAACGGCAGTCACTCTTTCCTTGCCTATCTTGGTTATCTGGCGGGTTATCAGCATATCAACGACTGCATGGAAGATGAAAATTATCGCCTTGCCGCTCGTGCGTTGATGTTGCAGGAACAGGCGCCAACGCTGAAAGTCAAAGGTGTGGATCTGCAGCACTATGCCGATCTGCTCATTGAGCGCTACAGCAATCCGGCACTGCGTCACCGTACCTGGCAGATTGCGATGGACGGTAGCCAAAAACTGCCGCAGCGTATGCTCGATTCCATTCGTTGGCACATTGCGCATGGCAGCCATTTTGCGCTTCTGGCACTGGGCGTAGCCGCGTGGATGCGCTATGTCGGCGGTGTGGATGAACACGGTCAGGCGATTGAAATCAGCGATCCGCTGTTGCCGGTGATCCAGACTGCGGTCCACAGTAGCCACGAAGGGGAAGAGCGCGTTCAGGCGTTACTGGCAATCGATGCCATTTTTGGTCACGAATTACCGCAGATAGAATTGTTCAAAAACCAGATCACAGAAGCCTATCTTGCTTTACTGGCTGAAGGGGCGAGGGCAACGGTTGCGAAGTATGCTGCAAAACTGAAGTAACGAAGGCATCATTTATGTCGCCATCTGGCTTCAAACGGGCCAGATGGCGCAGTGCTTTCTGGCATTTACACCAATTAGTTCATGCCCAAACGAATCAAATCGAGTGGGGCATATTTGCCTTCACACCCTTCGATTGCCACTGTTTTGCCACGGCGAATTTGCTCAGCGGTCAGGCCATCGGTATCTATCGCTGTAATGCGGCCTGTAAGTCCGGTATTGCTAATCATGACGCGGCTGCCAGTGGTGATTGCGTTACGGTTACGATCGTATGTTTTCATGGTGTTTTCTCCTTTCCAACTCACCGTCAAAGCCCGTGGGCTTTTAGTCCCACGTAACGGGCGCAATATAAATACGCTTCTCGTTAATGATTTTTTTTGTTTTCGATCAAAATCACAGCTTTTTTTAGGCAGATGTGCAAGAGAGGGGGAAACGCAGAAAAACTCACCCCACAGAGAGGTGAGCAAGATATTAATCTTCGCTGAACCAGTCGCTATTTTCCTGGCGAATAAGCTGAACAGACTCACCGATTTCCTGAAGGTGCAGCATCATTGCGCGCTCTACGCCGTCACCATCATGTTTTTCAAGTGCGGCAAAGATATCGTGATGCTGGCGAAGCAACATTTCAGGAGGGGAAATGTGATCCAGGCTCATATAGCGAACGCGGTCAATGGTTGCCTTAATGTTCTCGACGGTGTCCCAGGCGAGCTGGCACTCGGCGATTAAAGCCAGTTTCTGATGAAACTCATCGTCAAGCTGGAAGAAATCATTAATTTGTTTCCGGTCAATCGCGATGCGTTGCTGATGCAGATTCTGTTCGAGCTGATAGCACTGTTTATCAGTGATCAGGGCAGCGGCGCGGCGGACTACGGCACATTCAATCGCCTGGCGAACAAAACAGCCGTTTTGCACCTGCGCCAGAGAAATTTTGTTCACGTAGCTGCCACGCTGCGGACGGATCTGAATCAGACCGTTCTCTGCCAGTTTGATGAATGCCTCCCGTACCGGCTGGCGTGACACATTAAAGCGTACGGAAACCTCTTTCTCCGACAGCGGCGTACCAGGCGCAATCAGACAGTGCACGATATCACGACGAAGAATACGGTAAATCTGTTGATTTACAGGCTGTGTAGGGTTGAGCTGCGTTTCTACGGTCATTCATTCTTACTTTTTAGAGAGTTAACCCGGATATTTTATCACTTATTTCAGGCTATCTATACCCGGCGCAAGGCCGGGCAGGAAAATTAGCGCCGATGGACACTCAGCCCGGCAAAAGACTGCGTGACAGGCATCATTTCAAGGGTATTAATGTTGACATGAGCGGGTAACGAAGCCACCCACCATACCGCTTCTGTAACATCTTGCGGGGTCAGTGCGGTGGTATTTTCGTAAGCTTTTTCAGCTTTGGCATCATCACCTTTGAAACGCACGTTAGAGAATTCCGTACCGCCAACCAGACCCGGCTCAATGTCGGTAACACGAATCGCGGTCCCGTGTAAGTCAGTACGTAAGTTGAGGCTAAACTGACGGACAAACGCTTTGGTCGCGCCATAAACGTTACCGCCGGCGTATGGCCAGCTACCCGCGGTAGAGCCGATATTGATAATATGCCCACGATTGCGTTCAACCATACCAGGCAGCACAGCACGGGTCATATAAACCAGGCCCTTGTTGTTGGTATCGATCATGTTTTCCCAGTCTTCAATGCTGGCTTTGTGGGCGGGTTCAAGGCCCAGCGCCAGACCCGCGTTGTTGACCAGAACATCAATATCGCGCCATTCAGCCGGTAAGGACGCCAGCATCTCTTCAATTGATGCGCGATTACGTACGTCCAGTTGCGCGGTATAGAGGCGGTCACCCAGCTCATCTTTGAGTTCCTGCAGGCGCTCCTGGCGGCGTCCGGTGGCAATAACTTTATGGCCATTCTCAATAAAACGACGCGTAATGCACTCACCAAAACCTGCGGTTGCTCCGGTTACTAAAACGATCATCTCACTGTTCCTCAACGCTTTTTATGTAGTACTACCATAGCACGTCATTTCTGTTCAGAGCTATTCCTGGTTAACAGGATTGCGGTCAATTCGCGGGAAGTCTACTCTGGTAAACAAATCGTTTTCAGGAGTGAAAGATGTCGTTAACGAATCCTTTTTTATGTCACAGTACGCTGCCGTATCAGGCCCCGCAATTTGATCGGATAGAGATGCATCATTATCGCCCGGCCTTCGATGAAGGCGTACGGCAAAAACGCGAGGAGATCGCGGCAATTGTACAAAACCCGCAGGTTCCTGATTTCGCCAATACTCTCCTGGCGCTTGAACAAAGCGGCGCATTGCTCACGCGCGTAACCAACGTTTTCTTCGCGATGACGGCGGCGCACACTAATGATGAACTTCAACGCCTTGACGAAGCGTTCTCAGCAGAGCTGGCGGGACTTGCTAATGATATCTACCTTGATGGTGCGCTTTTCGCCCGCGTCGACGCTCTCTGGCAACGACGCCATACGTTAGGTTTGGATCGCGAATCATTGCGTCTGGTGGAGGTCATACACCAGCGTTTTGTCCTGGCAGGTGCTCGCCTCAATGAGACCGATAAAGCACGACTCAAAGCGCTCAATACGGAGTCAGCCACGCTGACCAGCCAGTTTAATCAGCGTCTGTTGGCGGCGAACAAGTCCGGTGCTTTGGTGGTGGATGATGCCCGCCATCTTGACGGGCTTAGCGCTGAAGAGATTGCCGTTGCCGCTGATGCTGCAAAAGAAAAGGGGCTTGAATCGCGTTGGGTTATTCCGTTATTGAATACGACGCAACAACCAGTACTTGCCGTGTTACGCGATCGCCAGATCCGTGAAGAGCTGTTTACCCAGGCATGGACGCGAGCTGAACGCGATGACGATAACGATACCCGGGCTATTATTCAGCGTCTGGTCGACATCCGCATGCAACAGGCAAAATTACTCGGTTTTGCCAATTATGCAGCCTGGAAAATCGCCGACCAGATGGCTAAAACGCCTGAAGCTGCACTTGCGTTTATGCGGGGGATCGTTCCGGCCGCGCGCCAGCGTGCGTTGGATGAACAGGCAGAAATCCAGAAAGTTATCGATCAACAGCAAGGGCAGTTTAGCGTCAGGGCCTGGGACTGGGCCTTTTATGCTGAACAGGTCCGCCGCGAGAAATACGCCCTTGATGAGGCACAGCTCAAACCTTACTTTGCTCTGGATACGGTGTTGAACGAGGGTGTTTTCTGGACCGCCAATCAGCTCTTTGGTATCAAATTCGTTGAGCGATTCGACATACCGGTTTATCACCCGGATGTTCGGGTGTGGGAAATTTTCGACCATGATGGCGCAGGGTTGGCGTTGTTTTACGGTGATTTCTTCGCCCGTGAATCCAAAAGCGGTGGTGCATGGATGGGCAATTTTGTTGAGCAATCGGAGCTTAACGAAACCCGACCCGTCATTTACAACGTCTGTAATTATCAAAAACCCGCAACGGGTAAGCCCGCATTGCTGCTATGGGATGATGTCATAACGTTATTTCATGAGTTTGGTCACACGTTACACGGTCTGTTTGCCACTCAGCGTTATGCCACGCTTTCAGGGACTAACACTCCGCGTGATTTTGTCGAGTTTCCTTCGCAGATTAACGAACACTGGGCGAGTCATCCGCAGGTATTTGCCCGATTTGCCCGCCATGTTGAGACCGGGGAGCACATGCCGCAGGCGTTGCGGGATAAAATGCAGCGGGCCAGCTTGTTTAATAAAGGCTACGATATGACCGAACTGCTCAGTGCCGCATTGTTGGACATGCATTGGCATAGTCTGGAGACGAATGCGTCATCTTATTCGGTTGATCAATTCGAGCAGCAGGCACTGGCGGCAGAAGATCTGGATCTTCAGGCCGTGCCGCCACGTTATCGCAGCAGTTATTTTGCCCATATCTTCGGCGGCGGCTATGCTGCGGGTTATTACGCCTATTTATGGACGCAAATGTTGGCTGACGACGGCTATCAGTGGTTTGTAGAGCAGGGGGGATTAACCCGCGAAAACGGGCAGAAATTCCGTGAAGCGATTTTGTCCCGTGGGAATAGCACTGATTTAGGGGAACTTTATCGCCAGTGGAGCGGTCGTGATCCTCGCATGGAGCCGATGCTCGAACACCGTGGTTTGAGCGCGTAAGGTACTGTCAGCTAAAAAATTGAACCGGGCGTAATGCCCGGTTTTTATCTGGTGTTGATAGTTCCAATTGATAACGTTTACTGTCATTCCACGATGCTGTTCGAGATGAATATTGTTCAACTTGATATATTCCCGTTTCATTAAATATGAAACGAGTGAAAGTCGTGGTTAATGTATCTAATTGATATTTAACGGTTATGTCTGTTTTTTGTCATCTTTCCGACATGTAATTAAGGCTGTATTAAATTATTGTCTAATAACTACTATTAATAAATTTACATAAATTTTCCTTTTTCTCGTTAAGATACTCACACCGGAAACGTTCACACAGGAAGTGAGGTCGTGATGATGAGAAACACAACGGAAATAGATGCAATTTTAATCGAGTTAAACAAGTCCATTGATGCCCACTATAAATGGTTGGTAAATATGTTCCGATGCGCAGCATCCTCGAATGCTACTCAACCGGATATCATGGGTGACAACGCGCATTTTGTTTGTCGATTTGGACAGTGGCTTAATAATCAATCACTATGGAACGAAGATGATTGCAGTTATGTGAGTAAGATAAGTACTGTTCATGAAAAAATGCATTTAGCAGGGAAGGACTTGCTAGTGGCAATACTGGAGGACCGTAGCGGCCCGCGGCATTTCAACAACTTTGAGGAAGCGTTGCTGGAATTCACGTCTGCTGTTATGGACTACAAAATATATTTACTAAGCATTCGCAGCAATATCGACATATTAACAGGCTTACCTGGCAGGAGAATGCTCGATGAGTCTTTTGACCAACAGTTAATTAATGCCGAACCGCTTAATCTTTATATATTGTTGCTGGATATCGATCGTTTTAAACATGTTAATGATACTTATGGTCACCTGGTGGGGGACGTGGTGTTACGCACTCTGGCATCAAATTTTCTGGCATGGACGCGATATGATGAACAGGCTTACCGCTACGGTGGCGAAGAGTTCATTGTCATCATCAGAACAAAAACTGATGAGCAGGCCCGCCAGGCGGGGTTGCGATTGTGTCAGCTTGTTGGCCAGAAAAAAATCCCCTACGCAGATGGCGAGATCGCTATCACCGTAACGGCCGGTATCACCAGAGCTCAGCGGGATGAAAAATTAGATACCACTCTTGGACGAGCTGACAGGGCAATGTATCAAGGAAAACAGACGGGCAGGAATCGTTGTATGTTTATGGACGAGTATGAGCGGATCACGTTGGTTGCCCCTGATGAGGGCATTTCATACCCGCTCAGTGCGTGAGATTAACGTAAACCGTTTTGTGTTAGTTACGTTTCGTTTAACTTTCATTGGGGTTGCCGATGATAGGTTAGCAGACTATCCGTTATCTTCGCAGGGAATTGCCAGATAGCGTATAAAGCAAAACACAAATCTATCCATGCAAGCATTTACCGCTGGTTTATCCGGCGGTTTTTTTTATCTGTGGCCAGGGAAAAGGTGCAGGAAAGGCGATTCAGGTAAAAAAATGGCCCCTTGTGCAGTGACGCTACAAGGGGCCGGTTCGGTTCAGGACTATCGCCGTTCATCAATCATCCCATCTGTGGCTAAAATACGCGGCCAGGAAACCGGAAAATAAAATAATTCCCAGAACAGCCATAAAAATATTCATATTACCCAACATAGTAAATGCTCCTTTATCTGTGAGTTTCCTCTCTTACCTTAAGTTCACCTCGCTTATGACTATAGTAGCAATTGCAACTTAAACAAAGGCTGAACTGTGTGATTATTTCGTCTGAAACGTAAAAATTGACCGATTACGTCGGGGAAAATAAATAATAGTGACGAGGCGCGTTTATCCATGCGCAAATAAGCACGATTTTATGCTGAGTTTCGCCGTCATTGCTCTGTAAACCCGACGCAAATTGTTGCACGTTTATAATGCAACGCTGTCTCATGGTGGTTCAATTTTCCTGACGATTCCCCTTTGCAGCGAAATATTTTCATCCTGTCACTGAGTTGTACGATTCTAATGCTTTGATTTTATATGATGTTTTAATATCTGGCATTGTTTTTGCCTTATCACTTCTGAATCCCCTTAATTTGCACCGTTTTGTCTGCCCGGCTGCACCGGAGCTTTCAGCGAATCTAATTTCAGGAGTGAAACTATGCAGCGTCGTACATTTTTAAAAGCTTTTGCGTTATCGGCCTCTGTTATGGCAATGGGAATGAGTTTTAGCGTCCAGGCGGCTGACACTATTAAAGTGGGCATCATGCATTCGTTATCCGGAACGATGGCAATTTCCGAAACGCCGTTGAAAGATGTGGCGCTGATGACTATTGACGAAATCAATGCGCAAGGCGGTGTGTTGGGCAAAAAACTGGAGCCGGTGGTGGTTGATCCGGCCTCGAACTGGCCTTTATTTGCTGAAAAAGCACGCCAGTTGCTGAGTCAGGACAGAGTAGCGGCGGTGTTCGGGTGCTGGACATCGGTTTCGCGTAAATCGGTGTTACCGGTATTCGAGGAGTTAAATGGTTTGCTGTTTTATCCGGTACAGTATGAAGGCGAGGAGATGTCGCCGAATGTCTTCTATACCGGCGCGGCGCCTAATCAGCAGGCGATCCCGGCGGTTGAGTATCTGATGAGTGAGGACGGCGGCAACGCGAAACGCTTCTTCCTGCTGGGGACTGATTATGTTTATCCGCGCACGACTAACAAAATTCTCCGTGCCTTTTTGCATTCGAAAGGCGTTGCCGATAAAGACATCGAAGAGGTGTACACCCCGTTCGGACACAGTGATTATCAGACCATTGTTGCCAGTATTAAAAAATTCGCCGCAGGGGGAAAAACGGCGGTGGTTTCAACCATCAACGGTGATTCTAACGTTCCATTCTATAAAGAGTTAGCGAACCAGGGTCTGAAAGCCACCGATGTTCCGGTTGTGGCCTTCTCCGTAGGTGAAGAAGAATTACGCGGTATTGATACGAAACCGTTGGTAGGCAACCTTGCCGCCTGGAACTACTTTGAGTCGGTCGATAATGCGGCTAACAAGAAGTTTGTCGCAGATTACCGGGCGTATGCCAAAGCGCACAAACTACCGAATGCGGATTCGGTTGTGACGAATGACCCAATGGAAGCCACGTATGTCGGCCTGCATATGTGGGCACAGGCAGTAGAAAAAGCCGGAACTACCGATGTGGATAAAGTCCGTGCTGCAATGGCAGGGCAATCATTCGCTGCGCCATCGGGCTTTACCCTCACGATGGATGCCACCAACCATCACCTGCATAAACCCGTCATGATTGGCGAGATTGAAGGCAACGGTCAGTTTAACGTGGTGTGGCAAACCGATGAGCCGGTGCGCGCCCAGCCGTGGAGCCCGTATATCGCCGGCAATGATAAAAAATCTGAACAACCCGTAAAAACCGCCAGCAACTGATCTTATGCCCTCCTGCGGGAGGGCAACGCTTGGGAGAATGCTCATGAAAGTCATGCGCTTTATTCGTGGAGTGATGTTGCTGACGTGGTTTTTGCCGTGGATAGCGCAGGCATCAGATGCCGATACTTTTACCGCTGCCAACCGGACGCAGCAGACCGCCTTACTTGAACAATGGGCAATGAATCCCGACCTTCAGCGTTTACCTGTACTTAAGGCGCTGCGGGATGAAAGCCTGCTGACCGATAGCGCGAAAAACGCGTTTGTCATGGATGGGGCGCGAGCACAGCCGCTGGGGACGGCGACAGGTCCAGACGGCGAGCTAAAAAAAGTCCGTCTGACTAATCGACTGCGCAATCTGGTTGCCGGAACGTTGGCCGTTCATCAACTTTTAAGTGACGGTGTCACTGATAGGGCCGCTGCAGCCAGCACATTACAGCGTGAGGCTCAGCCTGGCATGCTGCCATTTTTGCAGCAACGACTGGCGCAGGAACCGGATGCGAATGTGAAATCCGCCCTGGTTATTGCTCTGGCTAACCTGCAACTGACCAGCACCTCGCCAGAGGTCAGGCGTCAGGCAATTGAACGGTTGGGGGCGTCGAACGACCCTGAAACCCAGGCGAAATTACAACCCTTTACCCGCGCAGAACATGAGCCTGATGTCCGCGTTCGTGCTGCCGCCAGCGAAAGTCTGAACTCTATCGCGCATCGCATGAAGATTGGCGATCTTCTCGGTCAGGCCTTTATGGGACTGTCTCTGGGCTCTATTTTGCTGCTGGCGGCGCTAGGGCTAGCGATTACTTACGGGCTGCTGGGCGTCATCAATATGGCGCATGGCGAGATGTTAATGCTCGGGGCTTACTGTACCTGGATGGTGCAACAGCTGATGGGGCAGTTTCTCCCGCAATGGTTAGCCTTGTATCCGGTTATTGCGCTTCCGGTGGCCTTTTTGCTTACCGCAGCAGTAGGAATGTTGCTGGAGCGCGGTGTGATCCGCCATTTATACGGCCGTCCGCTTGAAACGCTGCTGGCGACATGGGGGATCAGCCTGATGCTGATCCAGTTGGTGCGAATGACCTTCGGAGCACAAAACCTCGAGGTCGCTAATCCGTCATGGCTTTCCGGGGGGATTCAGGTCTATGCCAATCTGATTTTGCCGTGGAACCGAATTGTGGTGCTTGGTTTTGCCATGCTGGTGCTGTTTTTTACCTGGCTATTGTTGAATAAAACCCGACTTGGGCTGCGCGTGCGCGCGGTGACGCAAAACCGCAATATGGCGGCCTGCTGCGGCGTGCCCACAGGGCGAGTCGACATGCTGGCCTTTGGACTGGGTTCAGGGATTGCCGGGCTGGGGGGCGTGGCGCTGTCGCAATTGGGCAACGTGGGGCCGGAGCTGGGGCAAAGTTACATTATTGATTCGTTTCTGGTGGTGGTACTTGGCGGCGTGGGACAACTCGCCGGGAGTGTGGCAGCGGCGTTTGGTCTCGGGATCTTCAACAAAATTCTTGAGCCTCAGGTGGGGGCCGTTCTCGGCAAAATTATGATCCTGGTGCTGATCATTCTGTTTATCCAGAAACGACCTCAGGGACTTTTCGCATTGAAAGGGAGGATGATTGACTAATGAGTATGCCAATGACATTAACGCTGGCACGAAAAGCGCCGCGCGTGACGCGCATCCTGGGGCTGTTTTTGCTGCTGGCGCTCATTACTCTGCCATTTCTGGCGCTACTCCCCGTGGATCATCCGCTGGCAATCTCCGTCTGGACGCTGACGCTGGCCGGGAAAATCCTGTGTTATGCCATTGTGGCGGTGGCACTGGATCTGGTGTGGGGCTATGCCGGAATGCTCTCGCTGGGCCATGGCATTTTCTTTGCTCTGGGGGGATATGCGATGGGGATGTACCTAATGCGTCAGGCCTCCGGCGAAGGACTTCCGGCTTTTATGTCGTTTCTGTCGTGGAGCGAACTGCCCTGGTTCTGGTGGGGAACGCAACATTTTATCTGGGCCATGCTGCTGGTTGTGCTGGTGCCCGGCCTGCTGGCGCTGGTGTTTGGCTGGTTTGCCTTTCGCTCAAAAATCAAGGGTGTCTATTTCTCCATCATGACTCAGGCCCTGACTTTCGCGGGGATGTTGCTGTTTTTCCGTAACGAAACCGGGTTTGGCGGAAATAACGGTTTCACCGGATTTACCACTATTCTGGGATTCCCCGTGACCGCGACCTCAACCCGTATCGCGCTGTTTCTGGCGACGGTGATGCTACTGGTGCTGGCGTTGTGGCTGGGACTGGCGCTGGCGCGCAGTAAGTTTGGTCGTATCCTGACCGCCGTGCGCGATGCCGAAAATCGGCTGATGTTCTGTGGCTATGATCCGAAAGGCTTCAAGCTACTGGTGTGGACGCTTTCCGCTGTGCTGTGCGGGCTGGCAGGGGCGCTGTATGTTCCGCAGGTGGGCATTATTAACCCCAGCGAAATGTCGCCGACCAACTCGATTGAAGCGGCGATTTGGGTCGCCCTCGGTGGTCGCGGAACCCTGATCGGTCCGGTTTTTGGCGCTGTGTTGGTGAACGGCGCGAAAAGTCTGTTTACGGTGATTATGCCGGAATACTGGCAGCTGTTTCTTGGCCTGATTTTTATTGGCGTTACGCTGTTTTTACCCCGTGGCGTGATTGGTCTGTTTCGCAAAGGAGATAAATAATGCAGCCAGATGAAGGACTTTTTACCCGCCAGTTGCCAGGGGACAGATTTCGCAATCAAACCGACCCGGTGTTGCAGCTGGAAAAAATCAACGTGAACTTCGATGGGTTTCAGGCGTTAACGGATCTCACGCTCAATATTGGCGTCGGGGAGCTGCGCTGCATTATTGGCCCTAATGGTGCCGGAAAAACGACGTTGATGGATGTCATTACTGGCAAAACCAGACCGCAAAGCGGTCGTGCGATTTACGATCAGTCGATTGATTTAATGGCGTTTGATTCTATCGCCATTGCGCGTCAGGGGATTGGACGAAAATTTCAGAAGCCCACGGTATTTGAAGCGTTAACGGTGGCGGAGAATCTGGAGTTGGCGCTGAAAAACGATAAATCCGTGTGGGGTTCTTTACGGGCGCGCCTTTCGGGTGAACAGCGGGATCGCATCGATGAAATGCTGGCGCTGTTACGGTTAGTCAACGATCGCGACCGCCGTGCCGGGCTGCTTTCGCACGGGCAAAAGCAGTTTCTTGAGATCGGCATGCTGTTGGTCCAGGAGCCGCATTTGCTGTTGCTGGATGAGCCGGCGGCGGGGATGACGGATGCGGAGACGGAATACACCGCAGAGCTGTTTCGCCAGCTCGCCGGGAAGCATTCTCTGATGGTTGTTGAGCATGATATGGGGTTTGTCGAGACAATTGCTGACCACGTTACAGTATTGCATCAAGGGCGAGTGCTGGCCGAAGGCAGCCTACGCGATGTGCAGGCCAATGAGCAGGTTATTGAAGTGTATCTTGGACGGTAAGGAGGGCTGATGCTGCAGGTAAATGAACTGAATCAATACTATGGTGGTAGCCATATTCTGCGTGGCGTGAGCTTTGAAGCGCGTATCGGTGAGGTGACGTGTCTGCTGGGGCGTAACGGCGTGGGTAAAACAACGCTCTTAAAATGCCTGATGGGGCTTATTCCTGCCCGCAGTGGAAGCGTGCTGTGGCAGGAGAAAGATGTCACGCACTGGAAGCCACATCAACGGGTTAAAGCCGGTGTCGCGTACGTACCGCAGGGACGCGACATTTTTCCGCGTCTGACAGTGGAAGAGAACCTGCTGCTGGGCCTTTCCCGCTTTTCAGCACAGGACGCCCGGTGCGTACCGGATGATATTTACGCGCTATTTCCAGTGCTACAGGAGATGAAGCATCGACGGGGCGGAGATTTGTCCGGTGGACAGCAGCAACAACTGGCTATTGGACGGGCGCTGGCCAGTCGCCCGCAGTTGTTGATCCTTGATGAGCCTACCGAGGGGATCCAGCCGTCAGTAATTAAAGAGATTGGTCAGGTTATTTCTCACCTGGCGCACCGTGGTGATATGGCCATTTTGCTGGTGGAACAGTTTTATGATTTTGCGCAGCAGTTGGCTGACAAATACCTGCTTATGTCGCGCGGCAGTATTATTCAACGCGGTTCCGGCGAGAATATGGAATCCGAGGGGGTAGGTGGGCTGGTGGCCATTTGAGATACGCGACAGAACCATTCTGGCTCTGTCGCGATGACCATCAGCAGACCGCCGTCTGATCCCAGGGGTTGGCGCGCATACCCTTAATCATTAACGCCCAGGCAAGGACAATCGCTACTATCAGCGCCACAAACAGCGACCATGGCGGTAATGTGGTCAAGATGACGCCGCTGACCAATGGGTTTACTGCGGCGCCAAGCCAGCCCAGCGACTGAGCGGAAAAATAGCTGGCTTTCATGCCAGCCGGTGCGATGTTATCGATCAGCATATATTCACCTGGCGCGTAAATGACCTCGCCGATAGTGAAAAAGGCGGCAGAAATCCCCCAGAACCACAGACTGTTGCCGGAAAACGTGAAGCCAACCAGACCGAGCACAAAGAAGATTGTACCTACCGTCATCAGCGGTCGGATATTAGCGGCAGTGATCCTGCGTCCAAGGGCATATTGCAGCGATACCACAATGGCGGCGTTGACGGGCAGAACGACCGCCACCACTTTTTCGGCAAAATCACCGTTGGCGACCACCATCACATATTGTGAAATACAGGAGGCAAATGCGCCGCTAACAAATGACGCCAGAAATGCCGACAACGTAAACCAACATAAGGCTCTGTCGCGCACCAGCACCGAGGGTGACCAAACCGCGGCGTTTGAACCTTCTGATGCGGCATTGGAACGTTTGACCCACGTCTGAATAAACACCAGTGGTAAAGCCGAACAGGCGGCTGCCAGCCAGAACGGTAAGTTAATACTTTGCATCACCAGCAGCGTGCCCAGCGGGGGACCAACGGTCCAGCCGACATTCAGCACGGTATAGTTAAGCGAGAAAATTTTAGTCTTGTTGGTGGCAGAGAGATTATCGGCAAACCAGGCCTTCAGCACCGTTGCGAAGACGGAGTAGGCGCAGTTGATCAGGGCGAAGAGCAGCACCACTACCACCACGTTATGCACCAGTGGGATCGCAATAAAACCAGAGGCAAAGCCGCAGATAGCCAGCAGCATATAGCGTTTTTTATCGAACTTGTCGGCCAGAATTCCAAAGCCAAGGCTGAAAACGACGCCAATGGTCAGGGCGACCGTCATCGCATAACCGATCAGGTCGACGCTCAGGTTATACTGCCGACTGAGGTAAATCGTCATGAATGGCAGCGTAGCGCCACGCCCAATGGTTAATAACAAGGATGACGCAAGTAACGCGAGAGTGGACCGTCTCAGAGAGATATTCATTTTCCTGCCCGACAATGCATGTTGTTATGTTTTTTTTAGATATCAGAAACAAATAGCATGGTAAAAGTGTGATGTACACTCAATAAGTTGTCGGAAAATGCCCTCAATAGCCTACCTGAATTAATGATCTGTTACGGTACAATGATTTCCGTTACCTTAACTTGTTTACAAAAATTTAATATTTGCAAGGGCGGTGGTATGTCACGTAAAGACGGGTTGTTAGCGTTGCTGGTCGTCGTCGTTTGGGGCCTCAACTTTGTCGTCATTAAAGTGGGTCTGCATAATATGCCGCCGTTGATGCTGGCAGGATTGCGTTTTTTACTGGTGGCGTTTCCGGCGATATTCTTTATTGCCCGCCCGAAAATCCCGCTTTCACTGTTACTCGGTTATGGCCTGACCATCAGTTTTGGGCAGTTCGCGTTTCTCTTTAGCGCCATCAAATTCGGTATGCCTGCCGGGTTAGCTTCTCTGGTATTACAGGCTCAGGCGTTTTTCACCATCATTCTTGGGGCATTCGCTTTTGGCGAGCGTTTGCAGGGAAAACAGCTGGTAGGGATTGCGCTGGCCGTCTTTGGCGTACTGGTACTGATTGAAGCCAGTATGAACGGACAGCATGTCGGCATGCTCGGTTTTATGCTGACGCTGGCGGCAGCGCTAAGCTGGGCCTGCGGCAATATCTTTAACAAAAAAATAATGCAGCATACGTCGCGTCCGGCGGTGATGTCCCTGGTCGTGTGGAGCGCCTTAATTCCCATTGTTCCGTTCTTTTTGGCATCCGCACTGCTTGATGGCCCGACACAAATTGTGCAGAGCCTGGTGGCGATAGATATGACCACCATTTTGTCACTGGTTTATCTGGCGTTTGTAGCGACCATTGTGGGTTACGGAATCTGGGGTTCTTTGCTCGGGCGTTATGAAACCTGGCGGGTAGCGCCGCTGTCGCTGTTGGTGCCCGTTGTCGGCCTGGCGAGTGCGGTTGTGCTACTGGATGAAACGCTCACGGGTCTACAACTGCTGGGTGCGCTGCTGATTATGGCTGGACTGTATATTAATGTGTTTGGCTTTCGTTTGCGCAAGATAGCGCAGGTGAGAGGGTAAAAAGCCCCGCCGTGGCGGGGCAAAACGAATTACAGGTTGCGCGTATTGTAATACGGCACACCCAATTCGTCGGACTTATCGCTGCCGGCACCCATGTGATTAAAATCGAACGGGGACTGATCGGGCGCAGGGGGCATAATCATCGCGTCACGACTGTTCTGGGTGGCGGGTTGCGCGGTCTGTTCCGCCATGCTCTGGCCCGAAGCAACCAATAGCAGGGCCAGCATCGCATAAGACAGAATTTTCATCATTTCCTCGGTTACGTCGTTAACTGGCGATTAGCAATTACACTGATTGAGCGGAAGCAAATAGCGTGACTCGCCGTGCATATTGGTCATACGGTATTTATGCGGCGGAACATCAAAATAGTTTTTGAACGTTCTGGTCAGCGTTTGCTGAGATTCAAAGCCGTAACGCTCTGCCAGATAAAGAATCGGCTCGTTACTTTCTTTTAATTTTTGCGCTATTTCAGTCATTTTACGGCTGCGGATGTATTGACCCAGTGAATGGCCGGTTTCTTTTTTAAACATCCGTTGCAGGTGCCATTTGGAGTAACCTGAACGCTCAGACACTTTTTCCAGCGAGAGCGGCGATTCAAGGTTATTTTCGATCCAGTCCAAAATGCTATGAATAGTGATTGTGTCAGTATTGCGTCTGGACATCGTCATACCTCTTTTCTGTTTACGGCAGGATTCTCTTAAGCAAATGCTCAAGCGTGGCTACTTCATCCGCCGTTAAGTTTTTTGTTAGTTCCTGGTGCAGGTCTTGCCCGACTAATTGGTGACACTGCTCGCAAATTGCTGCGCCATGCTCGGTGAGTTTCACCAACACGCCACGCTTATCGTGTGGATTCGGAAGCCTTTCTATCCAGCCTTTACAGGCCAGTCTGTCCAGCATCCGCGTCAGGGCGCCAAGATCGACAGACAGCACTTTTTTCAATTCGACAGGGGTAATGCACACCGCGCAACGGATGGAGCAGAGCACTTTGAACTGCGATGCCGTGATATCCAGCGGTGACAGATAGTCGTTTAGCAAACGATCTTTTTTCTGATTAACCATATAGATCAAACGACCCAGTGGGATGATTTCGTTAAACAGATCACTGGTGCTTTTCACAATGGTTGCCCTGGCAAGTAGTTAGTCACGGCTGATATTATTGCTTAGGCAAATATAAGTCAAATGAATGGGTCGGCAAATGCCACGTTTTGCTAAATCAGCAGGCTCATCAACTGACGTATATAATTTTAACGGTCTGATAATTATGGGTTATAGGCGCGGGTGAAAAATGAATCCTTACACCGTGAAAATGGCTTATCACTCTGGTTTCACCTTATACTTGCCGTTGACGATTAACGCACAGGAAAGATGACATTATGATGGACTTGTTTAAAGCAATAGGACTGGGGCTGGTAGTCCTGTTACCGTTAGCAAACCCGTTAACCACCGTGGCGTTGTTCCTTGGCCTTGCCGGTAATATGAACAGCGCGGAGCGTAACCGTCAGTCCCTGATGGCGTCTGTGTATGTGTTTGCCATCATGATGGTGGCGTACTATGCCGGACAACTGGTGATGAATACCTTCGGGATTTCGATCCCCGGATTACGTATTGCGGGTGGGTTAATCGTTGCGTTTATCGGTTTTCGGATGTTGTTTCCACAACAGAAGGCGCATGAGTCTCCAGAGGCGAAGAGCAAGTCAGAGGAGCTGGAAGACGAACCGACTGCCAATATTGCATTTGTACCGCTGGCAATGCCAAGCACCGCCGGTCCGGGTACGATAGCAATGATCATCAGCTCGGCGTCAACCGTCCGTCATGGCTCCGAATTTCCTGATTGGGTAATTATGGTTGCACCGCCGATAATTTTTGCGGTTGTCGGCGTAATCCTGTGGGGGTGTTTACGCAGTTCTGGTGGGATTATGCGCCTGGTAGGCAAAGGCGGCATAGAAGCTATTTCGCGCCTGATGGGCTTCCTGCTGGTGTGTATGGGCGTGCAGTTTATTATTAACGGCGTGCTGGAAATTATTAAAACTTACGCTTAAAAAACGGGCCCGGTATTGTCTTACCGGGCCGGCTTTTTACGAATGCTGAGGCTGCTCTTCGAGCGATACCGGCCATTTACGAAAGATAATCACCGACCATATCAACGCGACAACGGCAGGTACTGCGCCTGTGTAACCAATCGTTGACATCGACCAGTGCAAACTCACCTGATTTCCCACCAGCGCGCCAGCGCCAATGCCGATATTAAAGATACCGGAGAATAGCGCCATTGCGACATCGGTGGCATCCGGGGCCAGCGCCAGCACTTTTACCTGCATACCAAGACCGATCAACATAATCGCAATACCCCAGAAAATACTCAGGATGGCGAGGTGCATTTCGCTGTCAGCGGCTGGCAATAGTAGTACCAGGCACACCGTCAGCAGGGCAATGGCGCAACTGATGAGCATGGACGCATGTAGGTTACCCAGTTTGCCAAATATCACACTACCAACAATACCCGCGCCGCCCAGGATCAGTAGCAGCACGGTAGCAAAGTTGGCACTCAGTCCGGCGACGGTCTGTACAAACGGTTCAATGTAGCTATAAGCCGTGTAGTGGGCAGTGACCACAATCACCGTCAGTACATACAGGCTCATCAACGCCGGACGGTGGAATAACACCGGCAAACTTTTAAGTGAACCGGAGTGTTCGCTGGGTAATTTAGGCAGTAACTTAATCAGGCAGAGCAGGGTGACTAACGCTCCCATGCCGATGGCAAAGAACGTGGTGCGCCAGCCAAAATATTGACCGACGATACGCCCGATAGGCAGACCCAGCACCATTGCCAGCGCGGTGCCGGTAGCAATCAGGCTAAGCGCCTGCGCGCGTTTTCCTGCCGGGGCCAGACGAATTGCCAGCGATGCAGTAATGGACCAGAAAATAGCGTGCGCAAAGGCGATACCAATCCGGCTAATCACCAGCACGGTGAAATTCCATGCCAGAAAAGAGAGTGCATGGCTGGCAATAAACACGACAAACAGACAGATCAGGAGCTTGCGTCGTTCCATCTGGCTGGTGAGTAGCATGAAAGGAAGCGACATTAAGGCAACAACCCAGGCGTAGATCGTCAGCATGATCCCGACCTGAGCGGTCTGCATATTAAAACTTTGTGCGATGTCGGACAGCAAACCGACAGGGACAAACTCTGTGGTATTGAAAATAAAACCGGCAATGGCGAGCGTAACTACACGTAGCCACGCCACCTTGCGGGAAACAGTGTCTGTTGTCATAGTGAATCAGTGGATTAGCTGCGAAAAGGTAAGAGTGCGATCTTAAAACGTTTGCTGGTGAAAATACAATCATTTCGTGATGCGGATCTCATTTTTACAGCTGCGGGTTCAATACCTCAATAAAGGCTTCCAGTTGCCTCGTCATCGCCCCCCTTCGCCAGACCAGCCACGTATTCAGCCAGCGCCAGTTTTCGCTCAACGGCCATGCGTTAACCTGATGGTGCCCGGGCATACTTTCCAGCATCGAACGTGGAATCAGCGCGATACCCGCACCGGCAATAACGCAGGCCAGCATCCCGTGGTATGACTCCATTTCATGAATGGTACCCGGCATGGCGCGATCGGCATGAAACCAGCTTTCAAAGTGTCGGCGGTAGGAACAGTTGGCGCGAAACGCGTAAATACTGCAGCCGTTGACGTCGCTGGCCCGCTGGATGGGAGGGTGACCGTGCGGAGTGACGATCATCATCTCTTCACGATAGACCGGGATCCCCTCAAGTCCGGGGTGGGTAATTGGGCCATCGGCAAAGGCAGCGTTCAGCGTGCCGTCGAGCACGCCGTCCAGCATGGTGCCCGAGGGACCTGTCGCCAGGGCGAACTGAATTTTCGGGTAACGTTGGTTATATTCCGCCAGCGTGGCAGGGATACGCACCGCGGCGGTGCTTTCCAGCGATCCGAGCGAAAACAAGCCCTGCGGTTCATCTCCGGCGACCACCATTCTCGCTTCCTCAACCAACGCCAGGATCCGCTGACTGTAGCGCAAAAAGTTGTGTCCGGAGGGCGAAAGCCGCAGACGCTGGTTTTCACGAATAAACAGATCGACGCCAAGATCGGCCTCAAGTTGGCGTATACGGGTAGTGAGATTGGACGGCACGCGATGCACCTTCGCTGCGGCCTGCGTAATGCTGCCGGTCTCCGCGACGGCATTGAACATTTCCAGTTGCGTCAGATCCATAATATTCTCTAATCGTGAATGGTATGGTTAATATTATTCATTTTTCAGAAAGAGTAAATATGCTCATGATATAACCATACCCTGCGATAAAAGAGAGGCATCCATGACTATCACAGCAGCAACACATGCTTTTTCTGTTGATCCTACCAGCGGTGAAAGACTGACGGCGATGCCGTGGGCCAGCACCGAAGAGATTGCGCAGGCACTAAGTCTTGCCGCGAGTGCCTACAGTGAATGGAAACAGACTACCGTCGCGCACCGTGCGCATATGCTGCGTCAAATCGGCCTGACACTGCGTAATCGCGCGGAAGAGATGGCGCAGTGTATTTCACGTGAAATGGGCAAACCCATTAAACAGGCTCGTGGTGAAGTCGCCAAGTCAGCCGCGTTGTGTGACTGGTACGCCGAACATGGACCCGCGATGCTAAACCCGGAACCGACGCTGGTAGAAAATAACCAGGCGGTGATTGAGTATCGCCCGGTTGGAACTATTCTGGCGATCATGCCGTGGAATTTCCCGCTGTGGCAGGTACTGCGTGGTGCCATTCCGATTTTGCTGGCTGGTAATGGCTATTTGTTAAAGCATGCGCCTAATGTAACCGGCTGTGCTGCGATTATCGCGCAGGTTTTTGCTGATGCAGGCGTACCCGCCGGTGTTTACGGTTGGGTAAATGCCGATAACGCCGGAGTCAGTCAGATGATCAACGACCCGCGTATCGCGGCGGTAACGGTAACGGGTAGCGTACGCGCTGGTGCGGCGATTGGTGCTCAGGCGGGTGCGGCGCTGAAAAAATGCGTACTTGAACTGGGTGGTTCCGATCCGTTTATTGTCCTGAATGATGCCGATCTCGACCTGGCCGTTAAAGCGGCAGTCGCCGGACGTTATCAGAATACCGGGCAGGTTTGTGCGGCAGCGAAGCGCTTTATCATCGAAGAAGGGATTGCAGAAGAATTTACTACGCGATTTGTGGCGGCCGCGAGTGCGCTCAAAATGGGCGATCCGTTAAACGAAGAAAACGATCTCGGACCGATGGCGCGATTTGATCTGCGTGATGAGCTGCATCAGCAGGTTGAAGCATCCCTGGCCGAAGGGGCGAAGTTACTCCTTGGGGGCGAAAAAATAGCAGGTCAGGGCAATTACTATGCCGTGACAGTACTGGGCGGCGTAACGCCAGAAATGACGGCTTTCCGTCAGGAGCTGTTTGGTCCGGTTGCGGCGATCACCGTTGCCAGGAATGCGGAACATGCTTTGGCGCTGGCGAATGACAGTGATTTTGGTTTATCCGCCACGGTGTTCACTGCGGATGACGCGCTGGCCCAGAATATGGCCTCTCGTCTGGAGTGTGGAGGCGTCTTCATCAATGGTTATAGCGCCAGCGACGCCCGTGTAGCGTTTGGCGGCGTGAAGAAAAGTGGTTTTGGTCGCGAGCTTTCGCATTTTGGCCTGCATGAGTTTTGTAATGTGCAGACCGTCTGGAAAAACCGCCTCTGAAGGTGAGGGTGCCTCCGTCGGGGGCACCTGTCTTATTTCTGCAAATTTTCTCACATTGACTCTTCGTACACTGACACCTAATGGTCTGACGCAGCGTATTCAGCTCTGTTATACTCGCAGGCCTTTCATACCTGCGAGCAAGGAGCATGTTGTGGCCAGGGCCATGGACAATTCAATTTTAGAGACCATTGTGCAGCAGGTTCGTCCGCTGATCGGTCAGGGTAAAGTCGCTGACTATATACCTGCATTAGCCTGTGTCGACGGTTCAAAACTGGGTATCGCCATCTGTACCGTCGATGGACAGCACTATCAGGCGGGGGACGCACAAGAACGCTTTTCTATTCAGTCGATTTCGAAGGTGTTAAGCCTGGTCGTGGCGATGCGTCACTATCAGGAAGAGGAGATCTGGCTACGCGTCGGCAAAGATCCTTCCGGTCATCCTTTTAATTCCCTGGTGCAGTTGGAAATGGAGCAGGGTATCCCACGTAATCCCTTTATTAACGCCGGGGCGCTGGTCGTTTGCGATATGCTGCAAGGGCGTCTGAGCGCCCCACGTCAACGGATGCTGGAAGTGGTCCGGGCATTAAGCGGCGTCCCGGATATCGCCTACGATGCGACGGTGGCGCGATCTGAGTTTGAGCATTCCGCCCGTAATGCGGCTATTGCCTGGTTGATGAAATCGTTCGGCAATTTTAACCATGACGTGACCACGGTTCTGCAAAACTATTTTCACTACTGCGCATTGAAAATGAGCTGTGTGGAACTGGCGCGAACCTTCGTATTTCTGGCGAATCAGGGTCATGCTTTTCATCTTGATGAGCCGGTGGTTACGCCGATGCAGGCCCGACAAATCAATGCGCTGATGGCGACCAGTGGTATGTATCAGAACGCAGGGGAATTTGCCTGGCGGGTTGGGTTGCCGGCAAAATCGGGGGTGGGGGGCGGCATCGTGGCCATCGTTCCACACGAGATGGCGATTGCTGTCTGGAGCCCGGAACTGGATCCAGCGGGAAATTCGCTGGCGGGTATCGCCGCGCTGGAGCAACTAACGCAACAAATGGGGCGCTCGGTTTACTGATGAATTCGCTCGACCCTCTTTTTGCCCGGCTGGCGAAATCGACATTTCGCTCGCGGTTTCGCCTCGGCCAGAAAGAAAGGCAGTATTGTCTGGATAAAGGTGCGCCGGTTATTGAACAACATGCTGCCGATTTTATTGCCAAACGACTGGCTCCCGCTTTTCCCGCTAATGATGGGAAGCAGACGCCAATGCGTGGTCACCCGGTATTCATTGCACAGCACGCGACGGCGACCTGCTGTCGGGGATGCCTGGCAAAATGGCATGACATTCCTCAGGGCGTGGCGCTTAACGAACAACAGCAACGTTACGTTGTCACGGTTATTTATCACTGGTTAGTGATCCAAATGAATAAGCCATAGATAACATAATCCTATGATACAACCCCTTGTGTTATGTAATTGTTAAAAGCATGCTAAAGGGGTCAATCTAAGGAGAAAAAATGGCTTCCTGCAAACCCTGCTTCGTGCTAAATGCGGCACAGATTGTGTCGAGAATCGACGAGCTCAGCGATATCCTTGAACAGTGCGTCAATGACGGCGCCTCCGTGAGCTTTATGCTGCCTTTCGAGCGTGATAAATCCCGTCCTTTCTGGATGAACGTCGCACAAAGCGTTGCCCGTGGAGAACGAATTGTTCTTGGTGCCCAAAATGCGCAGGGAACACTCGTCGGAACCGTCCAGCTCATTATTGAACAACCGGAAAACCAACCTCATCGCGCCGATGTCGCTAAGCTGCTGGTTCATACCTCTGCACGGCGGAGCGGCGTTGCCCGGGAGCTGATGAATGAGCTGGAAAGTTGTGCGCGTCAACAGGGCAAAACGTTGCTGGTGCTTGATACGGCGACAGGCAGTGGCGCTGAGTTGTTCTACCACAAGTGCGGGTGGCAAAAAGCAGGCGTGATACCTGACTATGCCAAAATGCCTGACGGGACGCTGACCGCGACCACACTTTTTTATAAAACTCTCTAATTTGTCGCCGGGGATTGATCAAAACAGGGTTTCAATGTATTAAAGTTTGCTAACCTATTGGACCAATTCAATCAGGTTGTATGACTAATTAAAAAGGGAACCCATTGTGCAAACTTTAAATCGTCGCGATTTCCCCGGTGCTCAGTATCCTGAACGCATTATTCAGTTTGGCGAAGGAAACTTCCTGCGCGCCTTCGTGGACTGGCAAGTTGATCTGCTGAATGAGCATACCGATCTTAACTCTGGCGTGGTCATTGTCCGTCCTATCGAAAGTACCTTCCCACCATCACTGAGTACACAGGATGGCCTTTATACCACCATCATTCGTGGTTTGAATGAGAAGGGCGAGGCTGTGAGCGACGCCCGTTTAATTCGTTCGGTTAATCGCGAGATCAGCGTCTATAGTGAGTACGATGAGTTCCTGAAGCTGGCGCATAACCCTGATATGCGTTTTGTTTTCTCCAATACCACCGAAGCTGGCATCAGCTACCACGCCGGTGATAAGTTTGAGGATGCACCAGCGGTGAGTTATCCGGCCAAACTGACCCGACTGCTGTTCGAGCGCTTCAGCCATTTTAATGGCGCGTCGGATAAGGGCTGGATAATCATTCCTTGCGAACTGATTGATTACAATGGTGATGCTCTGCGTGAACTGGTCCTGCGCTATGCCCAGGAGTGGGCGTTACCGGAAGCATTTATCCAATGGCTGGATCAGGCCAACGCCTTTTGCTCCACGCTGGTGGACCGTATTGTTACCGGCTATCCACGTGATGAAGTCGCGAAGCTTGAAGCGGAACTCGGTTATCACGATGCGTTTCTGGACACCGCTGAACACTTCTATCTGTTTGTTATTCAGGGTCCGAAATCATTAGCCGCTGAGTTGCGTCTGGATAAATATCCGCTGAATGTGCTGATTGTTGATGACATCAAACCGTATAAAGAACGGAAAGTGGCGATTCTCAACGGCGCACATACCGCATTGGTTCCCGTTGCCTGGCAGGCAGGGTTGGATACCGTGGGGGAAGCCATGAATGACGCGGAGATTCGCGCCTTCGTGGAAAAAGCGATCTATGAAGAAATCATTCCAGTGCTGGATTTACCACGTGATGAGCTGGCGTCTTTTGCCAGCGCGGTGACAGGTCGATTCTGCAATCCGTACATCAAGCATCAGCTGTTGTCGATTGCACTCAACGGCATGACGAAATTCCGCACTCGCATCTTGCCGCAACTGCTGGCGGGGCAACAGGCCAGCGGTAAACTGCCTGCGCGCCTGACATTTGCGCTTGCCGCGTTGATTGCGTTCTACCGTGGAGAGCGTAACGGTGAGTCTTATCCGGTTCAGGATGATGCGCACTGGGTGACGCGTTTTCAACAGCTGTGGTCCCAGCATCATGACCGCCAGATAAGCACCCAAGAGCTGGTTAAAGCCGTGCTGGCCGTTACAGAACACTGGGAACAGGATCTGACGGAAGTTTCCGGACTGGTAGAACAGGTGACTGCCGACCTGGATAGCATTCTGCTAAAAGGCATGCGCGAAGCCGTTAAACCTCTGTGCTAAGATCGCAACCCGGCTTAGGCCGGGTTTTTTACAGATCTTAATTAGTTACAACATACTATGAAGTTTTACTTTGAGGGTGACAGTCTGTTACTTCGTCACATCATCCGTTCAGCAGGAGGGAAGTTGTTTAGATAGTGTTGCGATAAGCTTGCAACATTGATCATGTTCGCGTTTAATGTGATAGATTTCACATTTTCCTGAAGATAACGATGATCGTTCGCCCCCAACAACACTGGCTACGCCTGATATTCGTCTGGCATGGGTCGGTATTATCTAAAATTTTTTCACGTCTGCTGCTGAACTTCCTGCTCTCCATCGCCGTTATTATCATGCTGCCGTGGTATACGATGCTGGGTATCAAATTTACCCTTGCGCCATTCAGCATTCTCGGCGTGGCGATTGCTATCTTTTTAGGTTTTCGCAATAACGCCTGTTATTCACGTTATGTTGAGGCTCGACACCTGTGGGGGCAGTTGATGATTGCTTCCCGGTCGCTGCTGCGTGAAGTGAAAACCACCTTGCCGAACGATAGCGAACTGGGACAGTTTGTTCGTCTACAAATCGCCTTTGCCCACTGTTTACGCATGACGTTACGCCGTCAGCCCCAGGCTGAACCATTGGCGAAATACCTTAGTGAGGCGGATCTGCGGATCGTATTTGCCTCACAATCACCGGCAAATCGCATTCTGTTGTTGATGGGCGAATGGTTGTCTGTACGTCGGCGCGATGGTCAACTGTCAGACATATTATTCCACAGTTTAAACAATAGGTTAAATGATATGTCTGCTGTGCTGGCAGGCTGTGAACGGATCGCGAATACCCCCGTCCCGTTTGCTTATACCTTGATCCTTCATCGCACGGTCTATCTGTTTTGCATCATGTTGCCATTCGCGTTGGTGGTAGATTTACATTATATGACGCCGTTTATCTCAGTGTTGATTTCCTATACTTTTATTTCGCTCGATACGCTTGCAGAAGAACTGGAAGATCCGTTTGGTACAGAGAACAACGACCTACCGCTGGATGCTATTTGCAATGCGATTGAAATCGATTTATTACAGATGAACGATGAAACAAACGTGCCAGCAAAACACATTCCGGATAAGCATTATCAACTCACTTAGTTATATTCTTTTGCCACCATGTAGGCTGCATATCTGAAAAAGAATGAAATTCCGGCGCCAGGTCTTCATCGTCAGGATCGTCAAAAGCGCCAGCTAACAGTGCAATAACCGGGGCGTCATCAATGGCGCCTACGGAGCTGCCACACAGAGGGCAAAATGCCCGACTTGACGTCTCAGAAGAGCGCCAGGTTGTCGGTTTTCCGCCTTGACCCGTCCACGTTACATTTTCTGCATTAAACTCAATCCAGACGACGGTCGGTGCGCCCGTATGTTTCCGACATATATCGCAGGAGCAGGTATGGGAATTATTTGGACTGCTGGCCGCGAAACGAATCGAACCACACAGACAGCCACCAATGTAGACTTTAGACATGACAACTCCCGTCAGAAACACGTTGTCAGACACTAGCAGATGACAGGCTTTGCCACTAGATCCTCATGATAAAAAGGCGAGGGCGCGCATGGCAGAGAGTTATCTCCTGTGATGCACTTAGGATAAACGCCTATTCATTGCGTCTGGCTACGATAAATAACCGCGGAAAGGCCAGCAAAATTTTACCGTTTTCCTGCAGAGGATATTGTTCCTGAAGCAGTTCATGATAACGTGCCAGGTAAAGATGTTGCTCATTTTCGCTCAAATCCTGTAACCAGGGCCGCAGGCCCGTTGAGCTTACCCAGTCGATAATCGACTGATGTGAATCCATAACGTGATAATACGTTGTGCGCCAGATATCCACCTCACAGCCCGCTTCAGTCAAAATGTCATAGTAGGCGTGTACGCCTGGAAGCGGTGAGCGGCCCCGGTCAGGGTAACCTTGTTCATAAGCCACTTCACGCATCAAAACATGTGTCGGCTCCAGCCAGTTATCCGGCATTTGTACTGCCAGCACGCCATTGCGAGCCAGTAGCGATACCAGATGCGGGAACAAATCATAATGATCGGGAACCCACTGTAACGAAGCGTTTGCATAGAGCAGGTCAAGAGGCCGTTCTGTCTGGAACTTACTGATATCCGCTTCAATAAAACGGCATGTCGGTAATGCATTGCGCGCCTCATTAAGCATGGCAGGTGAGGTATCAACCCCGGTTATTACGGCCGAGGGCCAGCGCTGATGAAGTAATGCCGTACTGTTTCCTGGACCACAACCAAGATCGACGACTGAATGGACATTCTCTAACGCCACTCTGCTAAGTAATTCCGCAGCGGGTCTTGAACGTTCAGTTTCATATTGCAGATAGAGCGAAGGGTTCCAGTCGGCCATGAATGAATCTCCAGTATGAGAGAAAACGGTGGAAAGGGTTACATAAGTCCTTGCCGATGAGCCATTTCTTTTAGAAGATTATATGAAAATGCAGGAGAAGGGCAGAAATATGCTTGAAACATCAAGACTGATTTTACGCCCGTGGGAAGCCAAAGACAGAGCCCCGTTTGCTGCGCTAAACGCGGATCCGGACGTGATGCGTTTTTTTCCGGCTCCGCTGCAACGAACGGAAAGCGACAATCTGGCTGCAAGATTCCAGGAAGGCATTACAGAGCGCGGCTGGGGATTCTGGGCCGTTGAACTCAAAGAAACACACCAGTTTGTGGGGTGTGTAGGTTTACATCCACAGCCTGATAAATTTCACTTTTCACCCTGTACCGAAATAGGCTGGCGTCTGGCTAAATCCTATTGGCATCAAGGGCTGGCATTGGAGGCCGCCAAGGCGTGCCTGGGGTTTGCTTTCGAGGAACTGGCGTTAAGTGAGGTGGTTTCATTTACATCGGTGCTGAATAAACCGTCAGAGCGCCTGATGATACGGCTGGGCATGAATAAAACTGAAGAGTTCGTGCATCCCGCGTTGCCGTCTGATCATCGGTTAGCACAGCACATCCTGTATCGGTTCAGGCTTCAAAAACATGTGTTTTGATCGATGTATTTGCCCACATCAACGACGTTGTTCGTTTCAGGATCGACATTGAGAACCACATAACGCGTTTGAGGACAAAATTGCTCTGCGCTTTTCTTGCTGCATTCAGTTTGCAGCCATCGATGTTCACCATCGTCGGTTACAACCGTATTCAGATTGCCATCGTTGCTGCATACAAAACCTTTTTCAGTTGCTCGTTGTCTCGCGGCATCCAGACTCAGACCAATAACATTCAGGCTGTCGACCTCTTGGGCATGTGCGCTGTCCGAAACGCGGGTCAATGCGCATCCCGTTAACGTACAGGTAAAAAGCAGTAAGAGTGCTAAGTGTAAGATGGGTAGATCGTTTTCGTTACGCATTGTCTGGAAGCAGGCCAAATTATTGATCAGCACAAAGATTACCATACAACCTTAGATTCTTTCTCATTCTATGTTAGTGCGCATAATGTATATTATGTTAAATTACCTATGAAGGACCTTTACTTCACCATCCACATCCACACATACATAAATCAATACGTTGTGATTCCCGACTTCCCTCTCGTTTCTTGCTAAAGTTTATTTCCATTTTGGCTTCACATCCATTAGGCGTTGACGCCCATCAACGTTCTGTACAGGCGCTTCAAGCTGTTCAATGAAAGACTGATAACGGACCTCGTCAAGGACGAACACGCGCTGATCCAAAATAATATTCTGGGCCTCGTGTACGGCCTTCTCAATAATGAAGTCAGTACGGTTTTTATTGGCCAAACTTGCGGCGTAGTCAATTACAGCGCGTTCCTCATCAGTAGCCCGGATATTAATTTGCTTATCACGAGTCGGCTTACGGGTGCTGCTTTGCATGGTTATCTCCTGTTGGTAACAAATTGCTATACACTACTACGAACGTTGCTGGAAGATCAGCGCCGATTTGTGCCATTGCTGGGCGTTCCGCTTTCTTGTAATCTGTCTTGCTGCACACTGACAAAATCTGGAAATACCGAACTGGACTTCATATGAATGCTCATACTTCAAAAGACCCTTTACATGGCGTAACGCTAGAAATGCAGGTCAATGCGCTGGTCGATCGTTTTGGTTGGGCTGAGCTTGCTCAACGCATTAACATCAACTGCTTTAAAAATGAACCGAGCGTTAAGTCCAGTTTAAAGTTTCTGCGCCGTACGCCGTGGGCGCGTGCTGAAGTTGAAGCGCTCTATCTTGATTCGCTGCATGACGTGACCCCGTTCAACAACACCGCGCCTGCTATTGATCCCTGGGCTAACAGCCGCAACAAGAAACAATAAGAGCAGAGTCTGATGCCAGCATCCGGTTTCTTTTCAGGAAAATATCAGAAAAAACTGGCGAATATCTTCGTCCGTTGCCATGCCAGATTACCGCGAACTAACCTGAAATGGTTCGCGGTACTTGTGGGTAGTATGTTGTTACTTGGCAGTTGCTCTTCACAGCCGCCAGGTCCCAAAGTCACCCCACTACCTCCGGTGAGCAAACCGCAACAGAGTAAGGAGCCAGTGCGTGGAATCTGGCTGGCGACGGTTTCTCGTCTGGACTGGCCGCCGATCTCATCAGTGAATATCAGTTCCCCCGCCATCCGTATCAGCCTGCAGCAGAAAGCGTTGACGGATAAGCTGGATAACCTGAAACGTCTTGGCATCAACACCGTTTTTTTCCAGGTCAAACCCGATGGTACCGCATTGTGGCAATCTAAAATCTTGCCGTGGTCAGATACGCTGACCGGCACGATTGGTCAGGATCCGGGTTACGATCCGCTACAGTTTATGCTCGATGAAGCGCATAAACGCGGCATGAAAGTCCATGCCTGGTTTAACCCCTACCGCGTGTCCGTTAATATCAAACCGTCAACGATTACAGAATTAAACAGCACGCTGTCGCAGACGCCTTCCAGCGTTTATGTCCTGCACCGGGACTGGATCCGCACTTCGGGCGAGCGTTTCGTGTTAGATCCTGGCATTCCCGAAGTTCGCGACTGGATCACCAGCATCGTGGCGGAAGTGGTGGAACATTATCCGGTCGACGGCGTGCAGTTTGATGACTACTTCTATACCGAGTCTCCCGGTTCAGCGCTTAACGACAACCAGACTTTCAGAAAATATGGCCAGGGATTTGATTCCAAAGCTGACTGGCGGCGCGATAACACGCAACGATTGATCGCCCAGGTTTCGCGGACCATCAAGAAACTTAAGCCTGAGGTGGAGTTTGGCGTCAGCCCCGCCGGTGTATGGCGCAATCGCTCTCACGATCCTGCGGGTTCTGACACCCGTGGCGCGGCAGCGTATGATGAATCCTATGCCGATACTCGCCGCTGGGTACAATTAGGCTTGCTGGACTACATCGCCCCGCAGTTGTACTGGCCTTTTGCCCGTGATGCGGCGCGATACGATGTGCTGGCGAAATGGTGGGCAGATGTTGTGAAATCAACCAATACCCGCCTCTATATTGGTGTGGCGCTATATAAGGTCGGCGAACCGTCTCGAAAAGAGCCGGACTGGACAGTCAAAGGCGGTGTGCCAGAGCTGAAAAAGCAGCTGGATCTGAACGAATCCGAACCGCACATCAACGGCACCATCCTGTTTCGCGAAGATTATCTTAATCAGCCGCAAACGCAGGAGGCCGTAACCTATATTCGCAGTCGTTGGGGACGTTAATGGTTATCTTTAGGTCAATGTAGCGACTGTATCTGCGTCACCGGGACATTAACCGGCGGACATTATCATTAATTTGTTTCTGGATCGTATCCAGCGTGGTTTGCGTTATCTGATCGGGGTATTTGTCCCTGGCGATAGCGCTCAGCCCTATCGCAGAGTGGCAAATCTTTTCGATTATGGCGTTCACCTGGTCAGCAGAGAGCTCAGCTTCCTGAACGCCAAGCAACTGAAGGTGCTTTCTTTCGATATCCAGCGCCTCCCCCAGCACGTCCATTTGGTGGTACCCGCCGGGTCCTTCACACCAGGTGACGTCGTAAGCCGGAGCCAGAGTCCAGTTTCCATCGGCTGACATTAAATAAGCAAAGTTCTTAGGATGATCGTCACGATTGTTGAATGCCACATTGAAAACCACGCGTTCGAACGCTTTCGCCTTTTCTCTGACATCATTGGTACAGATCTGCGTGGCGCGCAGAAAATCCCGGTAATCTAAAGCGCCGGGTAACTGGTAATTTGCGCCGGTTAGCGCCGCCAGACTCTGCATTGGAATACGTATTGACTGGTCACGGTCGAAACGGCGGGTGGCAAAGGCCGCCTGGCCGCCAGGCAGATCAAAATATGCCGTATCAGGTGTGCTAATCCCACATTGACGCAAACATTCAGCATAAACCGCTTCGATGGCGCATACTTCAGCATGCTCATGCCTGGCGGGAAATTTAATCAACCAGCTTTCGCTCCCGGGTAGCGCCGTAGTGGTGAATCTTGACGTGACGCTGTCACGATAAAGTAGCGCTTTTGGCCTTGCTCCTTGTGGCGAACCGCCCATCTGGAGCAATTTTTGCAAGAATTCCCCGCCGTCTCCACTCAGGACTTCCTGCACCTCAGCAGCCAGTTGTTCGAGAGGCACATCCTCTTTTGAAATCTTATCAACATCTGACTGAACGGGCTGGAAAGTCATGGCGCCCATCGCGTTGTTGCCGACCCAGGTTAACCGCTCCAAAGGACCTATGCGCGCTGCGTTTAGTCCGCGGCGTTTAAATAATCGGTCCATCAATAGCATACCCCAGCCATCAGGTAACGAATCATAGACTGGTCCAGGTAATCCCAACTGATGAGCCGGGAAATCCCTGCGTAAACGGGGACCGTTCAGTGGTAACATCAGCCGGGACAGTTCCAGCCCCTTACGTATGGCGTCTTCACTGTATTCAAAAGCGATTAACGGGCGTCCGGTCAGAGCTGTGGAAGACACCAGTTTCCCCCACAGCCATTTTTCACCCCAACCTTCATAAAAGACATCAACTTGTTCAGGCATCAGAATTTTTCCTTTTCACCCGCTGACGTGCCGCGCTCTTCTCGTAACGCAAAATATCATCCAGACTGTCAATTCTGGGTTTGAATAAACCTTCCAGCGCATCGCCATAGCCTAACACCATTGCGACTTTGACCAGATTCTCAAATCCCACATTCTTACCTGTTTCCAGATTCGAAACGGTATTCACACCCACACCTGAACGCGCGGCAACCTCAGCCTGCGTCATTTGCCGCGCGAGTCGTTCTTTACGCAATCTGTCACAGAGTATTTTGACGATATCAGCAGCTGTATTGAGCGTTAAATCCATAATATTGGCCCTTATCTGGATAAATGCCAGTTTACACACAATATTATAGAGTTAAATTGCGGTTGATACAAAGTAGATAACATCTGCTTTGATGGATTTAACGTTATAAGTCCGTTATAAAACCCATTATAATGTATTTAAATCATGATTGGGGACACTGGTTACTCTGCCGTGATGCAGACTAAATGACCGCGATGCAATTGGATCGCCCCCTGTCGTTTTAACCTGGCAAGCGTATCCATAATGGTGCTGCGAGAAAGCCCGGTTCGCTCCCTGATATACTGTACCGCCGGGATTCTTTTTCTGATGTCATCAGGCTCTTGCTGTAAAAGTTCAAGATGCCCCCAAACCATATCGGTTGCGGTTCGACTGGTGATCAAACGATCGCGTCGGCTCATTACCTGAATAATATACGCTTCAACTATTGCCACAGATTCCCAGAGCCGATCGCGATTAACGATCGTCATGAAATCCGTTTTCTTGACTACGTGAGTAGTGCATGGGCTGACCGCTTCAATATCATAAAAGTTATGCCCAGTGGGAAGAAAGAACTCGGCCATTCCCAACATCATCGGTGCCTGCTGACTGGCCAGGATTAGACCATCTGTGCGGCGGCGAATGACGATTCTACCTTCGGTCAACAACCAGATCCCGTTCTCCCCCTGAGAGTCCATAATAAAAGAACCGCTACGATATAACGATTGGGCTTCAGAAAGGGGCAATAATGCTTTGAAAAGTTTGGCTATATTTGTCGAAAGCAATTCTTCGCTGCTACCGGGTTGTTCAGTATTGCTGGTCATAGAAGGCTCAGTATAATTCACTATATAATCTTATTAATGATTATCGGTAATAGCGTAAAAATCAAACCCAAAAAGTCCATTTTTGGATTTTATTATTAACACTGGTATTACAAGAAAGTCTGATTTTATACTTGCAACATATTAAAACCTCTTGCAAATAAAAACGCAGCGATAATGCAAGCCAATAAAAACGGTTCTTGTTGGAGTTCCTATGCTGCTCAATTATGTATCATTAGCAATACTCATCCTGGTGTTTTTAATTATTTTTTATGGCGTATTAATCTTGCACGACATCCCGTACGAGATTGCTAAGAAACGCAACCACCCTCACCTCGATGCCATACATGTTGCAGGTTGGGTCAGTTTATTTACGCTACATGCGATTTGGCCATTTCTCTGGATTTGGGCAACATTATACAGCGACAAACATGGCTGGCATGGAAATACATCGCGACATGATACCACTGAACTTAACGCGCGGATTACATTACTGGAAAAAACACTTGAACAAACTAATAGCGCATATAATTCGCAGGATTCAAAGGTGAATTAATCGTGGAAATATTATTAACATTAACCTACGCCGCTATCGTATACGTCATTTTTAAAGTGTTTAAAGTTCCGTTGAATAAGTGGACATTACCTTCAGCCGTGTTGGGTGGAGTGGTCATGCTCGGGGCGCTGATCCTTACCATGAATTATAATCATCCCTACACAGAAGATGCACAAAAACTGGTTGTGGGTATCCCCGTTGTTCCGCAAGTTACCGGGGTGGTTTCAGAAATAACGGATAAAATTAACACGCCAATTAAAAAAGGGGATGTACTGTTTAAAATCGATCCTACCCGTTATAAAGCTAAACTGGAAAAGCTTGAAGCGGATATGGTTACGGCAAAACATGATGTTCTGGCCCTGGAGGAGAAACGCAATAGCGCCCGACTGCAGTTAGAACAGGCCAGGGCTGAACGTGATAAATATTACAAAAACTATCAGCGCTACCAGAAAGGCAGTCAGGCAAAAGTGAACCCATTTACTGCCAACGATATTGATAGTGCACGCCAGGATTATCTGGCTCAGGACGCGGCGATGAACGCCGCCAATGCTGAACTGAACAGTATCCAGAAAGAGCTCGACAGCACCATTCATGGACAAAACTCGCAGATCGCCAGTCTGCAAGCTCAGATTGATGAGGCTCGATTTAATTATGAGCAAACCATTGTCCGCGCCCCCAGCGACGGTTATGTCAGTCAATTACTGGTTCGTCCGGGAACCTATGCGTCGAGACTGCCTTTTAAGCCAGTTATGGTGTTTATCCCTGCGCACAAAAACCAAATTGTTGCGGCGTTTCGTCAAAACTCGATCTTACGTCTTAATGTGGGTGATGAAGCTGAAATTGTCTTCAATGGCTTGCCGGGACAGGTAGTTCAGGGAAAAGTCGTCAGTGTTGCCCCCGTGATCCCGACCGGGGCTTATTATGCCCAGGGAACATTGCAATCCTTAAACGTCACACCGGGCAGCAATAAAGTGCTGGTCAGTATCGAAGTTGATAATAATCAGGCTGAACAGCAACTCCCGGACGGTGTTGCCGCTCAGGTTGCGGTCTATTCAGCTCAGCATTTTGAAGCATTATCATTGCTACGGAAAATACTCTTGCGTATGACCAGTTGGATGCACTACCTGTACCTCGATCATTAATCAACTGTCCGGGTGCAATGACTGCGCCCGGACCTCACTCGACGCTCAGGCGGTAGCGGGTTCTGGTAATCTGAAGGAAGAGACCAGCAACGCCAGTTGTTCCGCCTCCTCTTTCAGGGCCTGTGTACGTGCGGCGGCATCATCAATTAACGAGGCATTCTGCTGAACGGTGCTGTCCATTTCAGTAACGGCCAGCGTGACTTCGGAAACGCCTTTACGCTGTTCTTCGCCTGCAACGCGTATTTCCCCCATCAACTGACGCACCTGCCGTACGTTATTGACCAGTTCTCCCAGACGTTCACCTGCATTGTGAATTTGCTGACTTCCGCTACCAACATGAGATACGGATTCATCAATCAATGTTTTAATTTCCTGCGCGGCGGTGGCGCTACGCTGGGCCAGCGTACGTACTTCCGAGGCGACAACGGCGAACCCTCTACCTGCATCGCCCGCTCTGGCGGCTTCAACGGCAGCGTTCAGGGCAAGTATATTGGTCTGGAACGCGATGCTATCGATAACCGCGACAATTTCCACCATTCTGCCGGATGACGCGCTAACGTTATCCATAGTTGAGATAACACCCTGCATGACATCACCGCAACGGTTGGCCGTTTGCGCGGTGCTATCGGATAGCTCATCCGCCAGTTGTGTATTACTCGCATTTTGGTGAACGGTCGCATTTAACTGTTCCATCGCCGCCGAACTCTCTTCCAGCGCAGCGGCCTGCTGCGTGACGCGAGATGAGAGCTCCATATTGCTGTCAGCGAGGCTGACGGCATTATTCGCTACCACCACGCTGCTGCTTCTGACGGTGATCAGAATGGCTGATATTTTATCGACAAACAGATTAAACGCTTCGGCGATAGCCGAAATCTCATCTTTGCCGCGCACATCCAGACGACGGGTAAGATCGCCTTCGCCCTGCGCAATATCATCGAGTGCCCGGCGAGTATCATCGAGACGCGAAATCAGTCGGCGAACCACCAGCCATGATCCCACCAGCAATAGCGTCATAATTGGGATCAACACTTCCAGCACGTCCTGCATCATCACTTTGGCGAGACCGACGATGCGTGATTCAGGCGTCACCAGCCCCACGACCCAGCCGGTATCCGCCATCGGGAATAGCATTACCCGGGACGGCGTATTCAACACGTTGTCGTTCGCAAGCGTAATCGTCTTCACTCCATCGGCCGGGCGCAGGGATTTCAGCCCGTTTTCCACTGGGATAAGCCATTGCGCGCTCTGTGCCAGATCGTTAATGGTTTTGTGTTTTGTCAGATCGGCCTGTGGGAAATAGAGAATTTGTCCCTGTTTGTCCACCACGAACGCGTAACCACCGGTGCTGTTGCCCTGCTGTTGCATAAAGGTGGCAACGTTATCCAGCCGAATATCGGTAGTGGCGACACCAGCAAACTTACCGGCCAGTTGATAAGGAACGCTGCAGGTCACCATGTTGACCCCGGAACTGGCGTCCTGGTAAACATCAGACCATAAGCAGCTGTTTTGTGAATGTCCTTTGGCATGCTGATACCAGCTTTCATTGTGGTATCCGCTTGATCCTTCGACGTTATAGTCGTTGGAATACATCAGCTTTCCTTCAGCGTTACGCGCCCAGAAAAAGCTGCGTTTTTCTACGCCTGTGGTAAAGGCGTCTGGTTCTGGCCAAATGCCGCCGCCGGTAATGATCGACTCTTTATCTTCACCAATCAAATGCGGAACAACGCTTTGGTACAGTGATTCATCGTTGGGCAGCACTTCAGCCAGTCGTGACAAACCAACGGTCTCACCTTCAATTCGGGACAACACGGTACTTAACTGGCGGGTTAAACCTTGCCCCGTTTCTTCGATCAGGGCGGTATTGATTTCAACGACGCGCGGCTGCCCTCGCCAGAGCATGATCGCAACAATAACAAGTGTGGTGACTGCAAGCAGCAGAATGCCGCCAATGGTTAAACGCGTTGAAATACGAGTAGGATACCAGGCCATACAAACTCCTTCTGCAAAAGGCTAACTTTTACCCAGTATCGGCACCAGCATTTTTATCTTTATAAACTTTCCTTAAGTATTGTAAAATAAATAAGTGACAGCGTCACAAATAGCAAAACCCAGCACTTTGGCCGGGTTTTAATAACGCTTTAATTTTATTTTGATAATTCTTTTTTGATTTCGTCTTTTATTTTGCTTAATTCGCTCTGCGGATGTTTTTTACAAAGTTCTACGGTCAGAGGTACTGCGGTCGTGACGGTTTCGTTATAGTCGACGTAATCACCACCTTTGAAATCTTCATCTTCATTGAGCACCCAGAAAGCCACCGGAGCCATGGTCTGCGGGTTCAGATCGATGAACTCCTGGCAGCTCATGCCTTTCGGCGTCACTTCAGTTTTCGCGCTATCAGTGGCTGCATTGACGCTAACACTGGTTAACAGCGCTGCGACCAGAATACCTGCTGTAGAAAGGGAGAATTTATTCATTGTAGTACTCCATTTATAATATAGATAATATCTACACTCGCGCTTCAAACCGTTAATGTAGTTCGCAAAAAATAATACCCTTACCGTCATAAGAATAAAGATCGCCATTATTCATTTGGCTGAAATTTATATTTCCCATTACTGATTCTGATGTTTGAGAGGAAATGTTGCCGACAATGTGATCGTTCCGACGAAATCAGCAGATTCATACCCCGCTCTGCTGTCGCTGCACCAAAACTGAACTACGCTGCACAAATGTTGATCATTAGTTAATAAATATGGTTTGTGTTTTAACAAAAACAGCCTGCGTGCCGCTGTTAGCGACCTGGCACGCGTCCTGCATTGTTAATTCACTAACAGTGAGCGGTAATCTGACAGACAACTAACAGCGAGAAGGTAATGACAGCGAAACCTGAATTATTTACCCGCATAGAACAGACCTTCAGCCAGCTTACGCCGAGCGAAAAGCGCGTAGCCGGATGGCTGTTAGCCCATGGTGTACAGATCCCTTTTGAAACTGCGGATGGCATCGCTAAAGCGGCAGGAACCAGCGGCATTACCGTAGGGCGCTACCTGCGTAAACTGGGCTTTCGCAATCTGGAGGATGCAAAAGCCAGCCTGCGTGAGCTGCCCGTCGTCCCCTATCAACCCTGGGGAATGAACGAGCGGCTGGATTCCTGGCACCAGCAACAAAGCCTGCCGGATCGCGCGCAGCAGTCGCTGTTACTGGAAATCGACGCCATTACCCACGTCTATCAACTCGCGCAAAGCGAAACATTTTTACGCATTGCGCAGCAGCTGGCGCATGCGGAAGCGGTTTACATCCTTGGGATCCAGTCTACTCGCGGGATTGCTAACGCCTTTTTTAGTCACCTGGAATACCTGCGGCCTAAAGTCAGCTACTCCGAAGGGCTTTCCGGTAGTTGGGTCGAGTCGTTGAATTCAGGATTTAACCAGCCATACGTGGTGATCACCGACATGCGCGCCTACTCCGCTACCTCCCGACAATATTGCCGCGTCGCGACAGAACGCCATATTCCACTGGCGCTGATCACCGATGTGTGGTGTCCGTGGGCCAGAGATTATGCCCTTGACCTACTCCAGGTAAAAACTGACACCGGACATTTCTGGGATTCTCTGGCTCCCGTGAGCTGTCTGTTCAACTTATTACTCTCTGCGGTAGTGGAGCAACTTGGTGACTCCCTCGCAGGACGCCTGCAAACCAATCGCCAGTTACAACAACAGTTTGGTCAATTCGAACAATAAACAGGAAATGTGCTATGTCAGAAACCCCAGAGCTGGTCGACCTGTCGGTGATATTCCCGTCGCTGCATATCGATCTCAAATACGCCACTGCCGACAACATTACCGGCGCGCCTATCTACCGGGAAGCGCGCTGCCTGTTACACCGCGAGGCGGTAACCGCGCTGGCTAAAAGCATCAGTATCGCGCAACTGGCGGGCCTACAGCTTGTAGTGTATGACGCGTATCGTCCCCAGCAGGCGCAGGCGGTGCTGTGGAATGCGTGTCCGGATCCCCAGTACGTCGTCGATGTGGCGATTGGATCCAATCACAGCCGCGGGACGGCCATCGACGTTACGCTGATGGACGATCGTGGCAATGTCCTCGATATGGGCGCTGATTTTGATGAGATGCACGACCGTTCCCATGCCTGGCACCCTTCTGTTCCACCGGCCGCGCAGCGTAACCGGTTGCTACTCAACGCCATTATGTTCGGTGGCGGTTTTGTCGGCATTAACAGCGAGTGGTGGCATTTTGAATTGCCTGATGCCGCCCGTTATCCGCTGCTTGACGACCAGATAGCCTGTTTCCCTGTTCCCCCCATAACAACACAACATCCCTTTTAATTCTGGAGCCTGGTTATGAAGACTACACCTGCGTTAAATGCGTTTTTTCGCCCCGCTCTGATCGCCGTTGCGCTGGCATTTGCCCTACCTGCCGCGCAGGCCGCCGTGCCGAAAGATATGCTGGTCATCGGTAAAGCCGCCGACCCGCAGACGCTCGACCCCGCTGTGACCATCGATAACAACGACTGGACGGTCACCTATCCCTCTTATCAGCGTTTGGTTCAGTACAAAACCGAAGGCGGTAAAGGCTCCACGGAAGTTGAAGGTGATTTAGCCAGCGGCTGGAAAGCCTCTGACGATCAGAAAGAGTGGACGTTTACCCTGAAAAACGATGCCAAATTCGCCGACGGTACGCCGGTGACGGCTGATGCGGTGAAACAATCCTTTGAGCGTCTGCTCAAAATTGGCCAGGGTCCCGCTGAAGCATTCTCGAAAGATCTGAAGGTTGAGGCCATTGATGACAACACGGTGAAATTTACCCTCAGCCAGCCGTTCGCACCATTCCTGTATACGCTGGCAAATGACGGGGCCTCAATTATCAATCCGGCTGTCTTAAAAGAGCATGCCGCAGACGATGCCCGCGGATTCCTGGCGCAGAACACGGCAGGCTCCGGTCCTTTCATGCTGAAAAGCTGGCAAAAAGGACAACAACTGGTGCTGGTGCCAAACCCGCATTATTCCGGGGCCAAACCAACGTTTAAGCGGGTCTCGGTAAAAATCATCGGTGAAAGCGCTTCCCGTCGCCTGCAATTGTCGCGTGGCGATATCGACATTGCCGATGCGCTTCCTGTCGATCAGCTTGCCGCTTTAAAACAGGAAGGCAAAGTTAACGTAGCGGATTATCCCTCGCTGCGCGTGACCTATCTGTATCTGAACAACAGTAAAGCGCCGCTCAATCAGGTGGATTTGCGCCGCGCCATCTCATGGGCCACCGATTATAAGGGCATGGTGAATGGGATCCTCAGTGGCAATGGTAAACAGATGCGTGGTCCGATCCCTGAAGGTATGTGGGGTTTTGATGACAAGGCTATGCAGTACAGTTTTGATGAAGCCAAAGCGAAAGCAGCATGGGACAAAGTCGCGAACAAACCCGAGACCCTGAGCTTCTTGTATTCAGATAATGACCCTAACTGGGAGCCGATTGCGCTCTCTACCCAGGCCAGTCTCAACAAACTGGGTATTAAGGTGAAGCTGGAAAAACTGGCGAATGCCACCATGCGTGACCGTGTGGGTAAAGGGGATTACGACATTGCTATCGGCAACTGGAGTCCGGATTTTGCCGACCCGTACATGTTTATGAACTACTGGTTTGAGTCGGATAAAAAAGGTCTGCCGGGTAACCGTTCGTTCTATGAAAATAGTGAGGTCGATAAGCTGCTGCGTAGCGCATTAGCCACCACCGATCCGGTCGCCAGAACCAATGATTATCAGCAGGCGCAAACCATCGTGATTGATGAAGCGGCCTACGTCTATTTATTCCAGAAAAACTATCAGCTGGCGATGAACAAAGACGTCAAAGGATTTGTATTTAACCCCATGCTGGAACAGGTCTTCAACATCTCCACCATGAGTAAATAAGCCACGTTGATGCGGAGCCACTCAGGCTCCGCAAGGGGAAACTAATGACGTTCTGGAGCATTTTACGCCAGCGATGCTGGGGACTTATTCTGGTGGTTATCGGTGTTTGCGTGATCACCTTTATTATTTCGCACCTGATCCCAGGCGACCCCGCGCGGTTGCTGGCGGGCGATCGCGCCAGCGATGAGATAGTCGAAAATATTCGCCAACAGTTGGGGCTGAACCAGCCGCTGTATGTCCAGTTCTTTCGCTACGTCAGCGATATCTTTCAGGGCGATTTAGGCATTTCCATTCGCACCGGTCGTCCGGTACTGGACGAGCTGCGCATCTTCTTTCCCGCTACCCTGGAGTTGGCTTTCTGCTCCTTGTTGCTGGCGCTGGTTATCGGTATTCCGTTAGGCATTTTATCTGCGGTCTGGCGTAACCGTTGGCTTGATCACCTCGTTCGCCTGATGGCGATTACCGGTATCTCCACGCCTGCATTCTGGCTGGGGCTGGGGGTTATCGTGCTGTTTTACGGTCATCTGCAAATTTTGCCCGGCGGTGGACGGTTAGACGACTGGCTGGATCCACCGACCCATGTCACCGGGTTCTACCTGATTGATGCCCTGCTGGAAGGCAATGGCGAAGTCTTTTTCAATGCGCTCCAGCACCTGATCCTGCCATCACTGACGCTGGCTTTTGTGCACTTAGGAATTGTCGCCCGCCAGATTCGCTCCGCCATGCTGGAGCAACTGAGTGAAGATTACATTCGTACCGCCCGTGCCAGCGGACTGCCGGGCTGGTACATCGTGTTGTGCTACGCGTTGCCGAATGCGCTGATTCCATCAATAACCGTTCTCGGCCTTGCATTGGGCGATCTGCTCTACGGTGCGGTACTCACCGAAACGGTCTTCGCCTGGCCGGGAATGGGCGCCTGGGTGGTAACGTCGATTCAGGCGCTCGATTTCCCGGCGGTGATGGGATTTGCCGTAGTGGTCTCTTTCGCTTATGTGCTGGTCAACCTGGTGGTGGATTTACTGTATCTGTGGATTGACCCACGAATTGGACGCGGGGGTGCTGAATGATGCTCACCCAGGAAACGCCGACCGCCCCACAGACTGCTCGTCGTCGCACGGACTGGGCTAAATTATTCTGGATGATGAAAAGCAGCCCGCTGACGCTGGTAGGCGGGGTCATCATCGTACTGATCCTGTTGCTGATGGTGCTGTCACCGTGGATAACCCCTCACGACCCTAATGCCATTAATTTAAGTGCGCGCCTGCTGCCACCGTCTGCGGCCCATTGGTTTGGTACCGATGAAGTAGGTCGCGATCTGTTCAGCCGTGTCCTGGTCGGAAGCCAGCAGTCGGTTGTCGCTGGTCTGGTGGTGGTGGGAATTGCCGGCGGATTGGGTTCGCTGCTGGGTTGTCTGTCAGGTGTTATGGGCGGACGCGCCGATGCAATTATTATGCGAATAATGGACATCATGCTGTCCATCCCTTCGCTGGTACTGACGATGGCGCTGGCCGCGGCGTTGGGACCCAGCCTGTTTAACGCTATGCTGGCGATTGCCATCGTACGTATTCCTTTTTATGTGCGCCTCGCCCGCGGTCAAACGTTAGTGGTGCGTCAGTTTACCTATGTACAGGCTGCGCGGACCTACGGCGCTTCACGTTGGCACCTGATTAGCTGGCACATTTTACGTAACTCTCTGCCACCGCTGATTGTGCAGGCGTCGCTGGATATCGGCAGTGCGATCCTGATGGCCGCCACGCTCGGATTTATTGGTCTGGGCGCACAGCAGCCCAGCGCGGAATGGGGAGCGATGGTGGCGATTGGCCGCAACTACGTGCTCGATCAGTGGTGGTATTGCGCCTTTCCCGGTGCCGCCATTCTGATCACCGCCGTGGGCTTTAATCTTTTTGGCGATGGTATTCGCGACCTGCTGGATCCGAAAGCCGGAGGAAAACAGTCATGACACAACCCGTACTGGAAATTGAGGATTTGCATCTGAGTTTCCCCGGCTATAAAGCTGATGTGCATGCGCTGAACCATGTTTCGCTGCATATCAACCGCGGAGAAATTGTCGGCGTGGTCGGTGAATCCGGTTCCGGTAAGTCCGTGACGGCGATGCTTACCATGCGGCTGCTGCCGGAGGGCAGCTATCATATTCACCAGGGACGCGTTTCGCTACTGGGTGAAGATGTGCTCAACGCCAGCGAAAAGCAGATGCGCCAATGGCGTGGCGCGCGTGTCGCCATGATCTTTCAGGAGCCCATGACCGCGCTTAATCCCACGCGACGTATCGGCCAACAGATGGTGGAAGTTATCCGCCATCACCAGGCGTTAAGCCGCACGGATGCTCGTCAGAAAGCCATTGCTTTACTGGAAGAGATGCAAATTCCGGACGCGGCGGAAGTGATGAAACGTTTCCCGTTTGAGCTTTCCGGCGGCATGCGCCAGCGGGTGATGATTGCGCTGGCCTTTTCCTGCGAGCCGGAACTGATCATTGCCGATGAACCGACCACCGCACTCGATGTCACGGTACAACTGCAGGTGCTGCGTTTGCTGAAGCTCAAAGCGCGCGCCAGCGGGACAGCCGTACTATTTATCAGCCATGATATGGCGGTGGTGTCACAATTGTGCGACCGGTTATATGTCATGTATGCCGGAAGCGTGATTGAGAGCGGCCCTACACAAACCGTTATTCAGCATCCGACGCACCCCTATTCTATCGGCTTGCTGAAATGTGCGCCGGAATACGGCGAACCGCGCGCATTGCTGCCTGCCATCCCCGGCACAGTACCGAATTTAACCTGCTTACCGACCGGATGCGCGTTCCGTGAACGCTGTTTTGCCGCCGGTCCTCACTGTGACGAGACGCCTGCATTAAGCAGTCAGGGAGGCGTGGATCAACAATCTGCCTGCTGGTATCCGCAACTGGAGACAACACATGTCTGAATTTTTACTGGCCTTGCAGGATGTTCATGTCAGCTTTCCCGCGCGTAAAAACTGGCTCGGCAAAGTTACTGAACGGGTGCATGCGCTCAACGGTCTGGATTTACAGATTCGTCAGGGAGAAACGTTGGGGATAGTCGGTGAGTCGGGCTGCGGAAAAAGTACGCTGGCGCAGCTGCTGATGGGGATGCTGCAACCGAGTCAGGGAAACTACTCTCGCCACAACGACAAGCAGCACAACGGCATGCAGATGGTTTTTCAGGACCCGCTTTCATCGCTTGATCCGCGCTTACCGGTGTGGCGAATTATCACCGAACCGGTGTGGATCCAGAAACGGAGCTCCGAGCGTGAACGCCGCATTCTTGCTGAAGATTTGGCGCAACAGGTAGGGATCCGCCCTGAATATCTCGACCGTCTGCCGCATGCGTTCTCCGGCGGGCAGCGTCAGCGTATTGCCATCGCCCGGGCGCTGTCGTCAGAGCCGGATGTGATCGTACTGGATGAACCCACTTCGGCGCTGGATATCTCCGTGCAGGCGCAAATTCTCAACCTGCTGGTGTCATTGCAGGCACGCAGAAATCTGACCTATGTGCTGATATCGCATAACGTGTCGGTGGTTCGCCATATGAGCGACCGCGTGGCGGTGATGTACCTTGGGCAAATTGTTGAACTAGGTGAAACGCAGCAGGTTCTTACTCATCCTGCCCATCCCTACACGCGATTATTACTCGACTCCGTCCCTAAAACGGGAGCACCGTTGGCGGAGGATTTAGTGTTACGGAAAACCGAACTCCCGGGGAACCGAACGTTGCCCGAGGGCTGTTTTTTTCGTGACAGATGTCCGTTGGCGATCCGTGGCTGTGAGAACAAACAGACCTTGCTGACCAGCGAAACGGGCAGTGAAGTTCGCTGCTGGCGGGCGGTTAACATGCGCTGAATGCAGCGGAAAATCAGGTGCAATACGCCTTTTTCAGTGTTTCCACCAGCACTTCGGAGGCGGTAGATAACTTATGATGTGCCGAACGCAGAACGCCGATCCGACGCTGGATCACCGGCGTGTCCAGATCGATACAGGTTGCGCCTAATTCTGTCATTTGCGTACGGCACAGCGCGGGTACGGCGCTGCCGCCCAGGCCCTTGGCCACCAGCCGGCCAACGGTCACCAGCTGATGGCTCTCCAGCGCCACCTCCAGCGAATGCCCGCTTTGCACCAGCTGTTCTTCCAACATCAGACGCACGGCGGAAGGACGTTGCAGGGTGATGAAATCCAGCGTCAGCAGTTCACGCCATGCAATACGATCCCGCCCTGCCAGTCGGCATGTTGGCGGGACAATCGCAATAAAACGATCCACGCCAAGCGGGGTGAAATGCAGATGCCCGGAATAGTCCGGTTCGAAAGCAATGCCCATTTCCACCCGCCCTTCACTCACCATCTCAATGACCTGTTCGTTAATCACATCGTGCACCGTTACGTTGATACCGGAATAGGAATCACGAAACGTCTTCAGTACTGACGGCAGGACGTTAGCGGCAAATGAAGGCATGGCGGCAATAGAGATTTTACCGCGTTGCAGCGTGAATCGCTGGCGCATTGCCTCTTCCGTGTTCTCCCAGTCTGCAAGCAACTGTCGCCCCATGTTCAGTAACGTTTCCCCTTCCTGCGTCAGAGTCACCTTGCGGGTGGTTCTCAACAATAATGCCCCACCCAACGAATCCTCCAGTCCTTTAATCGCCAGACTTAATGCGGGTTGCGACATATTCAGTCTTTCACTGGCATGAGCGAAATTCAGAGTGTGAGCTACCGCTAAAAACGCGCGTAACTGTTTGATGCTCATTCCCATTTCGCATTCCTTTAACTTGTTGAATACCTTTAATTAACATTAAATTGATAAAAAAACCCAATGAGTGAGTCACAAATTTAAAATTAACAAATCATTTTTCTCCCCCAATGATGTCGGCAAGGACAACAGGAGGGGCAAGTATATGGCTGGACTGGATAAACGGGTCGCCACGTATCAAGAGGCGCTGGAAGGACTGACCGACAACATGACGCTGCTGGCGGGCGGTTTTGGCTTATGTGGGATCCCTGAGAACCTGATTGCCGAAGTACGTCGTCGGGAGGTTCAGGGACTTACCGTGGTGTCAAACAACTGCGGCGTGGACGGTTTTGGCCTCGGCGTGCTGCTGGAAACGCGTCAGGTACGCAAAGTGGTCGCATCCTATGTGGGTGAAAACGCGCTGTTTGAAAAGCAGGTGCTGAGTGGCGAACTGGAAGCCATCCTGACGCCGCAAGGCACGCTGGCAGAACAATTGCGTGCTGGCGGCGCGGGGATCCCCGCTTTCTTCACCGCGACCGGATACGGTACCCCCGTGGCCGAAGGAAAAGAGGTGCGCGAGTTTGCCGGACGTCCGTACATTTTAGAGCAGGCCATAACCGGGGATTTTGCGCTGGTCAAAGGCTGGAAAGCCGACTGGTACGGCAATGTTATCTATCGCCATACCGCACAGAATTTTAACCCGCTGATGGCCGCTGCCGGGCGCATTACCGTGGTGGAAGTCGAAGAGATCGTCCCTCCTGGCGAGTTGGATCCCGCAGCGATTCATACCCCCGGAATTTTTGTTAACCGCATTATTCAGGGGCAATTTGAAAAACGTATTGAACAACGCACCCTGCGCCAGAAAGGAGCCTGACCATGTTAACGCGTGAACAAATGGCAATGCGTGTCGCCCACGAACTGCGAGACGGTTATTACGTCAACCTTGGGATTGGTATTCCCACTCTGGTCGCGAACTACATCCCCGATGGTATGGACGTGATGCTGCAATCGGAAAACGGTTTGCTGGGCATGGGGCCGTTTCCCACAGAAGACGAAATTGATGCGGACATGATTAACGCCGGAAAACAGACCGTGACGGCGCGCAAAGGCGCAGCGATTTTCGACTCGGCGCAATCCTTCGCGATGATCCGCGGCGGCCATGTTGACCTGACGGTGCTCGGCGCGTTTGAGGTCGATGTTAACGGCAATATCGCCTCGTGGATGATCCCTGGAAAAATGGTGAAAGGCATGGGCGGCGCAATGGATTTGGTGGCCGGAGCCGACAACATCATCGTGGTAATGACCCATGCCTCCAAAAGTGGTGAGTCGAAATTGCTTCCCGCCTGCACCCTGCCGCTGACCGGCGTGGCCTGCATCAAACGTGTGCTTACCGACCTGGCGCTGCTGGAGATTGCCAACGGGGCGTTCATTCTGCGTGAACGCGCCCCGGGGATCAGCGTGGATGAAATCGTCGCCAGAACCGCCGGCAAGTTGATCGTTCCGGAAAATGTCCCCGAAATGCAATTTAACTGAGGAGCTGACCATGCAGGATGTTGTTATTGTCGCGGCAACGCGCACCCCGATTGGCAGTTTTCATGGCGCGCTGGCGCCGCTTTCGGCGGTTGAACTCGGTTCGGTGGTGATTCGTTCCCTGCTGGAAAAAACGGCCGTGGCGCCAGAGCAAATTGATGAAGTGATTTTGGGTCAGGTGCTGACGACGGGTTGCGGCCAGAATCCGGCCAGACAGACGGCGTTACGCGCGGGCTTGCCGGTCACTACACCAGCGTTAACCATTAATCTGGTGTGCGGCTCGGGCCTTAAAGCTGTGCATCAGGCGGTACAGGCGATTCGCTGCGGTGATGCACAAATTGTGATTGCCGGTGGGCAGGAGAGCATGAGCAATGCGCCCTATTTTCTCGACGGCGCGCGGGCCGGTCTGCGCCTGGGTCATGCCAGCCTGAAAGACAGCGTAGTGCATGACGGTTTGTGGGATGCCTTCAACGACTATCACATGGGCATTACTGCGGAAAATCTGGCGGATAAATTCGTTATCAGTCGTGAGCAACAGGACGCATTTGCTTTGCACTCCCAGCAAAAAGCGGCTGCCGCGATTGAAGCCGGTCGTTTTAGTGCGGAAATTACCCCAGTCAGCGTTCCGCAGGGGAAAAAACCGCCGCGTGTAGTGGACCGTGACGAACAGCCTCGTCCGGATACTCAGGCCGATAAGCTGGCGCAGCTCAAGCCCGCCTTTCGGCCTGGAAACGGTACGGTGACCGCCGGGAATGCTTCTTCAATTAATGATGGCGCTGCGGCGGTGATGCTAATGAGCGCCGCCAAAGCCGCGGAACTCAATTTGCCGGTTCTGGCACGGGTGGCGGGCTACGCGGTCTCCGGCGTCGATCCGACTATTATGGGCATTGGGCCAGTGGAAGCGTCACTTCAGTGTCTGAAACGGGCTGGCTGGACGCTGAACGATGTTGATCTCATTGAAGCCAACGAAGCGTTTGCCGCACAAGCGCTGGCGGTTGGCGAATCGCTGAACTGGGACAGCAGCAAAGTTAACGTCAATGGCGGCGCGATCGCGCTGGGTCATCCGATTGGCGCGTCCGGGTGCCGGATTCTGGTGACCCTGCTGCATGAAATGGCCCGCAGCAACGCCGCTAAAGGGTTGGCCACGCTGTGCGTAGGCGGTGGTCAGGGTGTCGCACTGGCAGTAGAGCGTCCAGAGGGGGTATCTCATGCAAAATAATTCTATCTGCGTACTTGGCGCAGGTTTAATGGGCGTCGGCATCGCTACCCACTTTGCCCGCTTTGGGCACGATGTCTGGTTGTACGACACAGACAGCAGCCGGATTGCGGAAATTAGCCTTATTGCCAGCGGTATTGTGGATGAGCTTATTGCGACTGAACAATTTGCGCTAAGCGAAAAAGCATCGGTGATGAACCGTTTACACGGCACGACGTCGCTACAGGATATTGCCGCGTGCGGATTGCTGATTGAAGCCATCCCGGAACGCCTCGAACTTAAACATGCACTGTATGCGCAACTGGAAGAGCTGATCGCACCGGAGGCGGTGATCGCCAGTAATACCAGCGGACTGCCACCCGATGCTCTGGCAGAAAAACTTGCCCATCCTGAGCGGTTGCTGATCGCCCATTTCTGGAACCCGCCGCACTTTATTCCGCTGGTTGAAATTGTGCCGGGGACGGCAACGAAGGCGGAATATCTCCATGAATTACAAAAACTACTGCTGTCGATGCAACTGGAAGCGGTGGTACTCGATCGCGCCGCGCCAGGGTTTGTCGGCAACCGTCTGCAATTCGCCCTGCTGCGTGAAGCGTTGCACATCGTTAAAAGCGGTATCGCCAGCGCGGAGGTGGTGGATCAGGTGATGCGTGCCTCCCTCGGACGACGCTATGCCATGGTTGGCCCGCTGGAGGCCGCTGATATGACCGGGCTTGCTACGGTACAGGACATTTGTCGGCATCTGCTACCGGAGCTGGCAACAGGTAGCGACATGATGTCGCTGGTCGCTGACAAGGTCGCCAACGGTGATACCGGTTTGCGCAGCGGCCAGGGATTTTATCGCTGGGATGATTCGCGCAAGGAGTACATCCAGCAACGCAGAGAGCATCAACTGCGCTTTGCCCTGAAACCGTAACTTCTCTTTCTGTACCCCACTATAACAATGATATTGAGGAGTCATGATGAGTGTATTAATCGCCCTGGCAGCGCTGGGCCTGCTGATGCTTGCAGCCTATCGCGGATACAGCGTCATCCTGTTTGCCCCCATCGCGGCATTGGGTGCTGTATTGCTTACCGAACCCAGCGCCGTCGGCCCTGCCTTCACCGGCCTGTTTATGGAAAAAATGGTCGGTTTTGTGAAGCTGTACTTCCCGGTATTTTTGCTGGGAGCGGTGTTTGGCAAGTTAATCGAATTGTCTGGTTTTTCCCGCTCTATTGTTGCCGCCGCCATCAATATCCTCGGGCGGCGTCACGCCATTCCGGTGATCGTGCTGGTGTGTGCGCTGTTAACCTATGGCGGGGTATCGCTGTTCGTCGTGGCGTTTGCGGTGTATCCGTTTGCGGCGGAGCTGTTCCGCCAGAGTAATATCCCTAAGCGCCTGATCCCGGCCACCGTTGCGCTCGGCGCGTTCTCCTTCACGATGGACGCTTTACCCGGCACGCCGCAGATCCAGAACATTATTCCGACCAGCTTCTTTGGGACTAACGCCTGGGCCGCGCCGTGGCTGGGGCTGATAGGCTCGCTGTTTATTATTTTCGTCGGCCTGGTTTATCTCGAACGTCAGCGTCGTAAAGCGCAGGCCAGGAATGAAGGCTATGGCACTGAACTGTTAAACGAGCCGGAGACGCCGGATAACATTAACCTACCGAACCCGATAATCGCTATCTCTCCGCTGATTCTGGTTGGGGTGTTTAACCTGCTGTTTACCCGCTGGATCCCACAGTGGTACGGCGCAACGCATCAACTGGAACTTCCAGGCCTTGCCAAACCGATTACCACCGAAGTCGGTAAAATAACCGCTATCTGGGCGGTGGAAGCGGCGCTGATTTCAGGGATCCTGCTGGTGGTGCTGTTCGGCTATCGCAACATTAAAGGTCGCCTGGCGGAAGGCAGCAGAACGGCGGTTGGCGGCGCGATCCTCGCGGCAATGAACACCGCGTCCGAGTATGGTTTTGGTGCGGTGATCGCCGCCCTGCCGGGTTTCCTCGTGCTGTCAAAAGCGCTGGCGGCGATCCCCGACCCGCTTCTTAACGAAGCCATCAGCATCACCACTCTTGCCGGGATCACCGGCTCGGCGTCCGGCGGGATGAGTATTGCCCTCGCCGCCATGTCTGACACTTTTATTGCCGCTGCTCATGCCGCCAATATTCCACTCGAAGTCTTCCACCGCGTGGCGTCAATGGCCAGTGGCGGCATGGATACCCTGCCGCACAATGGCGCGGTCATTACCCTGCTGGCCATTACCGGCCTCAGCCATCATCAGGCATATGGCGGGATTTTCGCCATCACCGTGATCAAAAGCCTGGCCGTGCTGTTTGTTATCGGCGTCTTCTACACCACCGGAATTGTTTAAGGAGAATCATCATGAACTTAACGGGAAAAACCGCCCTGGTTACCGGCTCGACCAGCGGTATTGGATTAGGCATCGCTCAGGTGCTGGCACAAGCGGGCGCTACGTTGATCCTCAACGGGTTTGGTGATGTTGAAGCCGCCAAAGACGCCGTTGCTCAGTATGGTAAAACGCCAGGCTATCATGGTGCGGACCTGAGCGATGACGCGCAAATTGCTGACATGATGCGCTATGCCGCAAGCGAATTCGGCGGCGTGGATATCCTGGTCAACAACGCCGGGATCCAGCATGTGTCTCCGGTAGAAACCTTCCCGGTTGAAAAATGGAACGCGATTATTGCTATTAACCTCTCATCCGTTTTTCACACTACGCGACTGGCGCTGCCAGGCATGCGCGCACGAAACTGGGGACGCATCATTAATATCGCCTCGGTTCACGGCCTGGTAGCTTCAAAAGAGAAATCCGCCTACGTGGCCGCAAAACACGGCGTGGTGGGATTAACCAAGACCATTGCGCTGGAAACCGCGCAGACGGGCATTACCTGCAATGCGCTGTGCCCCGGTTGGGTACTCACGCCGCTGGTTCAGCAGCAGATTGATAAGCGTATTGCCGAAGGTACAGAGCCTGACGTCGCACGTGACGCCCTGCTGGCGGAAAAACAACCGTCGCGTGAATTCGTCACGCCGGAGCAGTTAGGGGAACTCGCGTTGTTTTTATGTTCAGACGGCGCGGCGCAGGTGCGCGGCGTTGCGTGGAATATGGATGGCGGCTGGGTGGCGCAATAACATCATCTGGTGCCGGATAAGACGTAGTCGCATCCGGCACACCACGATTAAGACTTCAACTGATAATCCAGCGTAATTTCCGCGTTCAGTACCTGCGAAACCGGGCATCCGGCCTTCGCCTTCTGGATGATGCCGTCAAACGTGGCGGCGTCTATCCCCGGAACGCTTACCTCACTGTGCAGCGCTACTTTGGTTATCGCAAATCCCGCATCCACCTTATCCAGAGAAACATCGGCAGTGGTATCAATGGCATCTGGCGTAAAGCCCGCTTCACCCAGCATTAACGAAAGCGCCATTGAGAAGCAAGCTGCATGGGCCGCGCCAATCAACTCTTCAGGGTTAGTGCCTTTCTCACCTTCAAACCGGGTATTAAACCCATACGGTTGCTGATTCAGCACGCCGCTTTCGGTCGATACGGTACCTTTACCGCGCTTAATGTCGCCTTCCCAGTGTGCCTGACCTTTCTTATGGATAGTCATTACCGTTCTCCTGTGTTGTCGTTGAAGTTACAAGTATAGGACGCCTGAGAAAATGCATGACACATACGGGATAGTTCTGCATTTACCGCTTAAGCATTGACCTTTCAGATAAAATGACCGACCATCCTGAAAGCCGTTATTTTAAACATCGGCTTTCTATCAGGTTGTATTTCGTCCGTTCTTATACGGACTCGCCCTTGAAACCAGAAACAGGATTAAGGAGTTAGAATGAAATCGAACCGTCAGGCCCGTCATATTCTTGGACTGGACCACAAAATCTCAAACCAACGTAAAGTCGTGACCGAAGGTGACAAAACCAGTGTGGTCAACAATCCTACCGGAAGAAAACGCCGCGCTGACGGCAAATAGCCCTTCGCAGGTCTGACTGAATAACGAGATAAACACCATTGCAACCGCAGTGGTGTTTTTGCTTATAAAACCCCTTAACCCATTCACAATGCTTTATACTTCGCCCGTTTCCCTGGCGGACAGGCCACACACGATCATAAAGAACGCCAGGGACGGTTATTCAAAAAAGAGTGAGTGACATGGAAAACGAAACTAAAAAACTGCGTTCCCTTTACATCCCCTACGCTGGCCCGGTACTGCTGGAATTCCCTTTACTGAATAAAGGGAGCGCTTTCAGTGTGGAAGAACGCCGTAACTTCAACCTGCTGGGGTTACTGCCGGAAGTGGTCGAGACGATTGAAGAACAGGCTGAACGCGCCTGGATCCAGTATCAGGGATTCAAAACCGAAATCGACAAACATATTTACCTGCGTAACATCCAGGACACCAACGAAACCCTGTTTTACCGACTGGTGCATAATCATCTTGATGAGATGATGCCGGTTATCTATACCCCTACGGTTGGTGCTGCCTGTGAGCGTTTCTCTGAGATTTACCGTCGCGCGCGCGGCGTGTTTATCTCTTATCAGAACCGCCACAATATGGACGATATCCTGCAGAACGTGCCTAACCACAATATCAAAGTCATCGTCGTTACCGACGGCGAACGTATTCTGGGCCTTGGTGACCAGGGGATCGGCGGGATGGGTATTCCGATCGGTAAGCTGTCGCTGTATACCGCGTGTGGTGGGATTAGTCCGGCCTACACCCTGCCGGTCGTTCTGGACGTCGGTACCAACAATCAGCAGCTGCTGAACGATCCGCTGTATATGGGCTGGCGTAACCCGCGTATCACTGATGATGAATACTACGAGTTTGTCGATGAATTTATCCAGGCTGTGAAGCATCGTTGGCCGGATGTGCTGCTGCAGTTCGAAGACTTCGCGCAGAAAAATGCGATGCCGTTGCTGAACCGCTATCGCGATGAAATTTGCTCGTTTAACGACGATATTCAGGGCACCGCAGCCGTTACCGTTGGTACGCTCATTGCCGCCAGCCGCGCGGCGGGTAGCCAGTTAAGTGAACAGAACATCGTGTTCCTCGGGGCCGGCTCTGCCGGTTGCGGGATTGCCGAGCAGATCATCGCGCAAATCCAGCGTGAAGGTTTAAGCGAGGAAGCGGCGCGTCAGCGCGTGTTTATGGTTGATCGCTTCGGCCTGTTAACCGACAAAATGCCGAACCTGCTCTCCTTCCAGACCAAACTGGTGCAAAAACGTGAAAATCTGCAGCACTGGGATACGCAAGAGGATGTGTTGTCGTTGCTCGACGTGGTGCGTAACGTTAAGCCGGACATCCTGATTGGTGTTTCCGGACAGACCGGCCTGTTTACCGAAGAGATCATCCGCGAAATGCACAAGCATTGTTCGCGTCCGATCGTCATGCCGTTGTCTAACCCGACTTCACGCGTGGAAGCTACGCCACAAGATATTATTGCCTGGACCGAAGGTAACGCGCTGGTTGCGACCGGCAGTCCGTTCGCGCCGGTTGTGTGGAAGGAAAAAGTCTTCCCGATTGCCCAGTGTAACAACGCCTATATTTTCCCGGGTATCGGGCTGGGTGTTATTGCTTCTGGCGCATCGCGCATTACCGATGAAATGCTGATGTCGGCCAGTGAAACACTGGCGCAGTATTCACCGCTGGTGCTGAACGGCGAAGGATTGGTATTACCGGAACTGAAAGATATTCAGATCGTTTCCCGCGCGATTGCTTTTGCGGTGGGGAAAATGGCCCAGCAGCAAGGCGTGGCGGTGAAAACGTCCGCCGAAGCGCTGCAACAGGCGATTGACGATAATTTTTGGCAGGCGGAATATCGCGACTACCGTCGTACTTCTATTTGACGGTTTGCCCGGCAGCAGAGTCTGCCGGGCAATTTTAAGCGTTTGATAAACGAAATACTTTATGTAGATTACTGTTCTGAAAGTTCCAGCTCAGCAATAACCGGCAGGTGATCGCTCGCCGTAGACCACGTAAAATCGGGTGAATTATGTGGAATTTCCAGGTTTTTGACGTTCCACTTCTGACCTTTAAACGTGAAAATATGGTCTATATCGATCGCAGGGTTAACGGCTGGCCAACTGCGCGTATCAATGCCTTCTTTCGTCACTTCATTGAAAAAGTAACGTATTTCTTTAAGTGGCTGCTCATCCCGGGTCGAATTGAAGTCCCCTGCAAGGATCTTAATAGAGGATGCGATATCCTGGAAATCCGAAGTCGCGTCGCCAATGCTGATATCTAACAGATAGCGGGCTTGTTCAGTACGCATGGTGGGATCTTTTTGCCAGTCGAGATGAGTCACCATGATGATGGGAGCAGAATCAAACCCAGGAACATCAACCTGCGCCAGCAACGCCACGCGTTGCTCAGCATTACCCGACGGTAATTTTACCACCTGCGTATGCAATATTTTATATTTGGAAAGCAGTCCTAACCCGTACTCACCGCCATCAAAATCGAGTGCTTTACCGAAGGCGTAATACAGTTTATTGGCATCAGCGATTTTTTTGAGTTGATCAATCTTTTGACTGCGCCCTGTTTTATTATCAACTTCTGGTACGGCAATAATATCTGCATCTATTCTTTTAATGGCCGAATTAAGTGCCGTAAAATCAGCCACATCAGCAGATGCTTCATTTTTACCAATGTTATAGGTGGCAATCTTTAAATGCGGTTTATTCTGCGTGTAAATTTTGTCAGGAACGCCACCTTTTTGTACTTTAAGTATCTCATTACCCGCGAGTTTTTCACTTGCTTGTGCATTTGCAAATAAACATCCCAGCGCAATCATCGTCAATGTCATTGTTTTTTTCATGTCATCTATTCTCCAAATAATAAAATAGTGAGAGACAGGATACCGAAGAACGTCGATCGTTATTGTGATCATCAACCCAAGCTTTCGACGCGAAGAAAATTAACTTTTGCCTGGTTTATTTGTCTTGTGATCTGTCGGACGTTCAAAGCTTGCACTACTGCATATGTTGCGATTACACTTTCATCACCGATTAACATTCTGAAAAACAAAAGGAGGATACTTATGCTGTACTGTGAACGTTTTATCGTTTCACATGCTTTTGGCGATCGCCAGTGCTCAAGCGTTATCGGTATCGTGCTGCGATAACTTCTGCTTGAGCGAAGCTAACTTCTCAATCCCCTTCTCTCGGGCTTACCGGGTTATCGTCAGCGATGTTTGACGAGGCGTTTTTACGCCTGTAACTCTTGAGTAAGCAACAATGAGCACATTACTAACCGCACAATCCTTACACGTTGATACGGCATTTGGCACGCTATTCGACGATCTTTCCTTCACCCTGAAAAAAGGCGACCGCATCGGGCTTATCGGTTACAACGGCTGCGGCAAAAGTACGCTGTTAAAACTGCTCGACGGCACGATTTCACCCACCAGCGGGGCTATCGCGCAGGCGAATCACTGTCATCTTGCGCGTGTGGAGCAACATTTACCTGACGATATACTACCGCTGACGTTGCAAGAGGCGGTTCTTGCCCAACTTCCCGAGCATGAACGCGCGAGCCAGCAATGGCGAGTTGAAGCGTTGCTGGCCGAAATGGGTTTCACGCCGGAGAATTTATCTCTGACAGCACAAACGCTGAGCGGCGGACAACACACGCGTCTGTTATTAGCGCGGGCGCTGATGCGAAATCCTGATTTACTGCTGTTGGATGAGCCTGGTAACCACCTGGATTTGCCCACATTACTGTGGCTGGAACAGTTCTTACAGAACTGGTCTGGTAGTTTTGTGGTGGTTTCCCACGATCCGCAACTGCTGGACGCGGTGACTCACGGAACCTGGATCCTGCGCGATCGCACCCTGCATGCCTTCGATCTACCCTGTAGCGCGGCGCGTCAGGCCCTGATAGACAGAGACGCCAGCGATGCCTTGCGCCATAAGGCTGAACAAAAGGAGATCGACCGCGTCACCGCCAGCGCCAAACGTCTGGCGACCTGGGGGCGAGTCTACGACAACGAAGACCTTTCCCGTAAAGCCAAGCAGATGGAAAAACAGGTGCAGCGCCTGAAAGAGGTACAGACCGAAGTAACCTCTGGAAGTCAGTGGACACTAACATTGCAGGGGGATGCCCTGCGTGCGGATCGTTTGCTGGAGATGACTCATCTGTCTGTGGCCCCTGCTCCTGGCGCCGATACGCTGTTTTCGATTGCCGGCATCCGCGTAAAAAGCGGCGATCGCGTGGCGATTGTCGGGCGCAACGGTTGCGGGAAATCATCGCTGTTAAGGCTTATCTGGCAACAGTTTCAGTCACAGCTGGCATCGCCTTCATTGGTGTTACACCCGCGCGTTACGCTGGGGTATTACGATCAGACGCTGCACCAGCTCGCTGATGACGATTCGCTGTTTGACGCGCTGGAAGCGTTTGCTCCTCAGCCGGACATCCGCAAAATGGCGCTGATTAGCGCGGGCTTTCCGTGGGTTCGTCACGCGCAGCGGGTCAGTACATTAAGCGGTGGTGAGCGCTCCCGGTTATTGTTTGTTGGACTTACGCTGGCGCGTTATAGCCTGCTGATGCTCGATGAACCGACCAACCATCTGGATATGGAAGGCAAAGAGGCGCTGGCAGAAACGCTGCAAAGCTATCACGGTGGCGTGCTGCTGGTCAGTCACGATCGCCAGCTTATCAGCAAAAGCTGTAACCGGTTCTGGTTTATTGATAACGGCGAGCTCAGCGAATGGCACGATCTGGACGCGATCAATGCGCGGATTCGAGAAACATCTGCTGAGATACCTGTCTTGAAAACGGTGGTCGAAGCGAGAGAGGAAATAAGCTGCGACAGTGATGCGTTACTGGAACAACTTCTCGAACTGGAGCAGCGACTCGCCGACGATCTTGCTCGTAAGCCGAAACATCAAAAACCGCTGTTACAGGCGCAATGGCGTAAGGAGATTGCGCGTCTGAACGCACAACTGGAGTAACCTTTATTGCCGGATGGCGCAAGCATATCCGGCCTACATCAGCAAAATGCGCGTGTAGGCCCACCATCCGGCAATTCTTGCGTGACGCTTTCCAGATATTCCCCTGCTCTCTTTTCCTTTTTGCACATTCGCCGCAAAATTTAAAATATCGCAATCCTGGTGTTGCGTTTAAAGGAACATTAATGGTACTGTTCCTCTTGAGGGAACAAGGAAGGTATGGATGATCATGAACTTCAGACACAAAGGATTGCGCGACTTGTTTCTTCATGGACGTACATCAGGCGTTATGGCGAAGCATGTCCGACGATTACGACACAGGCTTGCTGTTATTGATGCGGCAAGTAAGGTTACAGATATCAATATGCCCGGTTATAAGCTTCATTCTCTTATAGGCGAGCGTGATGGAGTTTGGGCAATTTCTGTTTCAGGTAACTGGCGTATTACGTTTGAATTCGTCAATGGCGACGCGTATATACTGGACTACGAGGATTATCATTGATGAAAATGGCAAATCATCCCCGCCCTGGGGATATCATTCAGGAAGCGCTGGACGAACTCAATGTTAGTCTGCGTGAGTTTGCCAGGGCGATGGAAATTGCGCCTTCGACGGCAAGCCGACTATTAACCGGGAAAGCAGCCCTAACGCCTGAGATGGCGATCAAACTCTCCGTGGTGATTGGCAGTTCACCTGAAATGTGGTTAAACCTGCAAAATGCCTGGAGCCTGGCAGAGGCTCAAAAAAACGTGGATACTTCACGCCTGCGTAAGCTGGCAGTGCAGTGATAAAAGTTGAATGCCGGATAAACTTTTGCCATCCGGCATGTCATTCATTACTGCGGTTTTTTCTCTTTCCAGGCATCCCAGGCCTGTTTAATCTCTTGCTTTGCCGTGGCGGCGTCGTTGAAACCGTTTAATTCTACCTTTTTGCGCCCTTCCGGCAGCTCTTTGTACACACGGAAGAAAGATTCCAGACGTTGCACTTCAATCTTTGGCAGATCGCTCAACTCTTTGATGTCATCATAAGTCGGGTCAATTTTACTGGCCGGAACGGCGACAATTTTGTCGTCCTTTTCTCCACCGTCGATCATCTTCAGCACGCCAATGGCGCGCAGCTTAATCAATGTTCCTGGGGCCAGCGGCGCACGGGTATAAAAAATGACGTCCAGTGGGTCGCCGTCACCGGCCAGAGACTGGGTCAATGAGCCGTAGTTGGCGGGATAAGCAACCGGCATAGACTGGAAACGGTCGGCAACGATAAACCCCGTTTTGGCGTCGGTTTCATATTTAATCATTCCACCTGCCGGAATTTCAGTTACCGCATAAAACTCTTCCGGGTTATTCTCCGGCTGAGGAAATTCGAGGATATTCTGTGCCTGAGCGGACGCACAAAGAAACACGCTGACTGCGAGTAATTTTTTCACCAGATGCATTGTCTTTAACTCTTCTATTATTGAAAAGACAACACCTTACGTTGAGCAGATGACAGTAACATGACGTTTTTTTGGCAAAAAAATGGCGCTACGAATGTAGCGCCATTGCGGTCTGGGAAGGCCAGGGATTAATTAACCCCTTCCTCGCTCTCTTTTTTCGCTTCTTGTCTTTCAACTTCGCGATACCAGCGCGGGTGATGTTTCTTCGCCCAGCGACGGCTTACTTTCCCTTCGACCATGCCTTTAATCGAACCTTTCACCCAGAATGCCATATACATATGGATGAGGATAGCGTGCATCAGGATAATGCCCGCCGCCGCATGGATAAGCAGGCTGTAACGCACGACCTGCATTGGGAAGAACTGCGCAAAGTACGGACGCCAGATAATAATGCCGGTAATCAGCAGCACGAAAATCATGCTCATGATCGACCAGAACATCATTTTCTGTCCGGCGTTGTACTTGCCCACATCCGCCACTTTATGTTCATTGCCTTTCAGCACTTCCACAATATTTTTCAGCCACGGGATATCTTTTTTATCCGGGATGTTGTGGTGAACAAAGCGTACAAACATGAACATTAACGCCACGAAGATCAGCAGTCCGAAGAACGGGTGCAAAATACGCCCCATCTGCGGTGTACCGAAAGTCTGCGTTAGCCATTGCAGGGTCGGGAAGAAAAATGAAATCCCCGACAGCGCCACCAGGAAGAAGCAGATCACCACCGTCCAGTGACAGGCGCGGTCGATAAACTTCGTGCGCACAATCATTTTCGACTTACTCATGATGATCCTCCTCGTCGTCGTCCACTTCCTTATTCGGACCAATACCAATGTAGTGGTAAATAAGTCCGGCGAAGGTGGCGATAAATCCGGCAGCAGCCAGCGGTTTCAGCGCCCCTTTCCACAGATTGATAGAGGTATCGATCTGCGGATCTTTCGGCAGGCCGTGGTACAGCTCCGGCTGGTTGGCATGATGCAGAACGTACATCACATGCGTGCCCCCGACACCTTCCGGGTTGTAGAGACCGGCGTGTTCGAAACCGCGCGCTTTCAGTTTTGCCACCCGCTGCTCTCCCATTTCCAGCATTTCCTGCTTGGTGCCGAAATGTATCGCCCCGGTCGGACAGGTCTTGACGCAGGCAGGCTCCTGCCCAACGCTGACACGGTCCACACACAGCGTACATTTATACACGCGGTTATCCTCTTTATTGAGGCGCGGAATATTAAATGGACACCCGGCAATACAGTAGCCGCAGCCAATGCAGTGCTCTGACTGGAAATCGACGATTCCGTTGGCGTACTGAATAATCGCCCCGGCAGACGGGCACGCCTTCAGGCAACCCGGATCTTCACAGTGCATACAGCCGTCTTTACGAATGAGCCACTCCAGCTTGCCGTTCTGTTCGGTTTCGCTAAATCGCATCACCGTCCAGGATTTGGCGCTGAGATCGGCGGGGTTGTCATACACCCCGACGCAATGACCGACTTCATCGCGGATATCGTTCCACTCTGAACATGCTACCTGGCAGGCCTTACAGCCTATACAGGTGGACACATCGATCAGTTTCGCGACCTCTGCTTTGTAATCACGGGCCTGAGGCGGCGGCGTGATGGAGTTTGTTGCGGACCGTTTGATGATGTCCTGCGTTTCCATAGACATATATTCGCCCCCTTACGCCTTCTCGATGTTAACTAAAAACGCTTTGTATTCCGGCGTTTGCGAGTTTGCATCACCGACATTCGGCGTCAGGGTGTTGGCGATATAGCCTTTACGCGCGACTCCTTCAAAGCCCCAGTGGATCGGGATCCCAACCGTTTCGACCTGCTGACCGTTGACGTTCAGGGTACGCAGACGACGCGTCACCACCGCAACTGCGCGGATAAAGCCACGCTTGCTGCTGACTTTCACGTGATCGCCGTTATTGATACCTTTCGCCGCTGCCAGCGTTTCGCTGATTTCCACAAACTGTTCTGGTTGGGCAATCGCATTCAGCAATGCGTGCTTGGTCCAGGTATGGAAATGTTCGGTCAGACGATAAGTCGTCCCAACGTACGGGAAGTCCTGTTTGGTGCCCATGCGTAGCTTATCCGCCTCGTACAGACGGGCTGCCGGGTTGGAGATTACGTTCGGGTGCAGCGGGTTTGTGCCCAGCGGCGTTTCCATCGGCTCGTAGTGTTCCGGGAACGGCCCTTCTGCCATCTTGTCGATAGCGAACAGACGACCCAGACCTTCCGGTTGCATGATAAACGGATTGGTGCCACTGCCCGGTGCCGCGGTGTTGAAGTCCGGGATGTCGTTCCCCGTCCATTTCGTACCGTTCCACTGGATCAGCATGCGTTTTGGATCCCACGGTTTACCCTGCGGATCCGCCGAAGCGCGGTTATACAGAACGCGACGGTTCAGTGGCCATGCCCATGCCCAACCCAACGTATTACCCAGCCCTGACGGGTCCGAGTTATCGCGGTTGGCCATCTGGTTGCCCTGTTCGGTCCAGCTACCGGTATAAATCCAGCAGGAAGATGACGTACTACCATCATCACGCAGCAGCGCAAAGCTATTGAGCAACTGGCCTTTCTTCGCAACCAGTACGCCGTTGGCATCATAGAGATCTTCCAGCGCGTAGCCGTTGTTCTCTTTCGCCACTTCCTCAGAATGCGGTTCGTCCGGCTGCTTATAGTTCCAGCTCATTTTCAGCACAGGTTCTACGGCTTTACCGCCTTCAGTGCGATACATATCGCGCAGACGATGGTAAATACCGGCCAGAATTTCGCCATCATTTCGGGCTTCGCCCGGCGCGTCCTGACCTTTCCAGTGCCACTGCAACCAACGACCTGAGTTGGCAATTGAGCCATCCTCTTCCGCAAAGCAGGTTGACGGCAAACGGAAGACTTCGGTCTGGATAGATGCCGGATCAACGTCGTTTGATTCGCCGTGGTTTTGCCAGAACGTTGAGGTTTCTGTCACCAGCGGATCGATAACAACCAGATACTTCAATTTGCTCAGGGACTGCACCACTTTGTTTTTGTCCGGGAAGGACGCAACCGGGTTAAAGCCCTGACAGATGTAGCCGGTAACTTTCCCGCTGTCCATCATGTTGAAGTATTTGATCACGTCGTAGGACTGATCCCACTTCGGCAGCCACTCAAAGCCCCAGTCGTTCTCTTTCTGCGCCGCATTGCCGTAGAAGGATTTCATCAGGCTAACGAAAAACTTCGGATAGTTGCCCCAGTAGTTAACCTGATCGGCCAGGGTCGCTTTTGGCGTGTTAGCAGCCAGATAGGTTTGCAAATCTGTCTGTTTTTCTGACGGTAACGTCAGGTAGCCAGGCAGACTGGTAGAGAGCAGTCCTAAGTCGGTTAATCCCTGAATGTTGGAGTGACCGCGCAAGGCGTTGACGCCGCCGCCGGCCATCCCCATATTGCCGAGCAGCAGCTGGATCATCGCCATGGTGCGGATGTTCTGCGCCCCGACGGTGTGCTGCGTCCAGCCCAGCGCATACAGGAAGGTGGTGGTACGATCGGCTGCGCTGGTGGAAGCCAGCACTTCGCAGACTTTCAGGAAGTCTTCTTTTGGCGTACCGCATATATTTTCCACCACATCTGGCGTGTAGCGGGATACGTGCTGTTTCAGCAGGTGCCACACGCAGCGCGGATGGCTTAATGTCTCATCGCGTTTGGCGTAGCCGTTTTCATCGAACTGATAATTCCAGGACGATTTATCGTACTGACGCTTTTCCGCATCGTAGCCGCTGAACAGGCCATCTTCGAACGTAAAGTCTTCCCGCACCAGCAGGCTGGCGTTGGTGTAATGCTTAACGTATTCAGCGTTGATTTTGTTGTTTTCAATCAGGTACAGCAAGACGCCGGACAGGAACGTAATGTCCGTGCCGGAACGGATCGGTGCGTAAATATCCGCCACCGAGGCTGTACGCGTAAAACGCGGGTCAACAACAATCAGCGTGGCGTCATTGTTGTTTTTAGCTTCCATCGCCCAGCGGAATCCCACCGGATGTGCTTCAGCGGCGTTGCCGCCCATCACCATCACGACGTTAGCATTTTTGATATCAACCCAGTGGTTGGTCATCGCACCGCGACCAAATGTTGGAGCAAGACTTGCTACCGTTGGTCCGTGTCAGACGCGCGCCTGGTTGTCTACTGCCAGCATGCCGAGTGAGCGCACAAATTTTTGCGTCAGCATGCCGGTTTCATTACTGGCTGCAGATGCGCACAGCATCCCGGTGGAAAGCCAGCGGTTAACCGTTACGCCCTGCTCATTTTTCTCAATAAAGTTGGCGTCACGGTCAGTTTTCATCAGCTTCGCGATGCGGGAGAAAGCTTCATCCCAGCTGATACGCTGCCATTTGTCGGAACCTGGAGCACGATATTCCGGGTAACGCAGACGGTTTTCACTGTGTACGTAATCCAGCAATCCTGCGCCCTTAGGACATAATGCCCCACGGCTCACCGGATGATCCGGATCCCCTTCAATATGGTAAATCGACTCTTTGGCGTTTTTTGCTCCATCACCCAGGCTATACATTAATAGCCCGCAACCTACGGAACAGTATGTGCAGGTGTTTCGGATCTCTTTGGCGCGTAATAACTTATAGTTTCGCGCCTGAGCCAGTGCCATTTTGGGTGCAAAACCCAGAGCGGCTACTGTTGTTCCCGCCATACCGCCCGCGCAGATTTTAAAAAATTGTCTGCGGCTGACGTCCATTGCTTTCCTCTTTTTTGCAGGGATTCGTACAAGAAATCTCTCAAAGTGCGTAATCGAGGCAGCCTGAAAGATGACATGTACAACTTCGCGACGAAACTATCAGCTATATCCATATTTTTTTTGCGTCAAATCAAAAACGAAACGGTTCCGCTACTAAATAGTGCACTTTGTTTAACCCTTGTACCCATAAGGGGGTATGCAGAAGGTAATTAATTAGCGCGCTACGATGTAAAAGTGCTATAAATTTCAGCTTATTTTTTGCCAGTGGCATGGACAGAGAAACAGAATGACAAAACAAAAAGCAACGTTAATTGGTCTCATAGCCATCGTACTCTGGAGCACGATGGTTGGACTTATTCGTGGAGTAAGTGAGGGACTGGGACCTGCTGGCGGCGCAGCGATGATTTTTTCATTAAGCGGCCTGTTGCTCATATTTACCGTCGGATTTCCAAATATCAGGAAAATTCCTGTTCGTTATTTAATCGCCGGTAGCGTGCTTTTTGTGAGTTATGAAATTTGTTTAGCACTGGCTCTGGGTTATGCCGCTACCCGTCATCAGGCTATTGAAGTCGGGATGGTAAATTATCTTTGGCCAAGTCTGACGATATTGTTCGCCATATTATTTAATGGTCAAAAAACAACCTGGCTGGTCATTCCTGGATTAATTATCGCATTGACCGGTGTCTGTTGGGTATTAGGCGGTGAAAATGGCCTCAATCCAGGCGAAATTATCAGCAATGTTGCCAGTAGTCCGCTCAGCTATTTTCTCGCCTTTCTCGGGGCTTTTATCTGGGCCACATATTGCACAGTGACCAATAAATATGCAAAAGGCTTTAACGGCATCACGGTGTTCGTCTTACTGACCGCCGCAAGTCTGTGGGTTTACTATTTTGTCACCCCTCAACCGGAGATGGTTTTCAGCACTCCGGTGACGATTAAAATGTTCACAGCCGCATTAACGTTAGGATTTGCCTATGCTGCGTGGAATATTGGTATTTTGCACGGTAATGTCACCATTATGGCAGTGGGTTCTTATTTTACTCCCGTGCTGTCCTCCGCGCTTGCCGCCGTGCTACTCAGCGCCCCGCTCTCACTTTCTTTCTGGCAAGGCGCGCTGATGGTCTGCGCTGGCTCACTGCTCTGCTGGTTGGCAACTCGCCGTGTCTGAAAAAAAACCGGGTTTTATCACATGCAAATAAAATCCGGCTATACTTTAGCCAGACTGAAGGATAATTATTGTTCATTGCTCTTGTGTTTTATGTTTATATTTGTTTAATTAAATGTTAAATATGTGATTATTAATTAACGCACGAAAGTATTTCACATTTATCTATAACCCTCCGTATGTATATATTATACATGCGAAACTAACGCCTTTTAAACCATAGTCGCCATAATAGTCCCCTGCGTAAATATATCTAACCATATCTGTCACATATTAAGATTAATATAATCAGCTGTATTATGTAGATCTGGATCACACAACTTCAAATATTTCGCAATATTATGAAACTTATTATTGAACTTATACCACTGCGTCATTTAAAAATGGTTTGCCATTGATGAACCCCTTCGTTTAGCAATGGTTTAGGAAACACACCAAGAAAAAATTATAAGGATTATTTAGAATGAAACTTAAATTAGTTGCAGTGGCAGTGACTAGCCTGTTGGCGGCAGGTGCAGTAAACGCAGCAGAGGTATATAACAAAGACTCCAACAAACTGGATCTGTACGGTAAAGTTCACGCTCAGCATTACTTCTCTGACGACAACGGCAACGATGGCGACAAAACCTATGCGCGTCTGGGCTTCAAAGGCGAAACTCAGATCAACGACCAGCTGGTTGGTTTTGGTCAGTGGGAATATGAATTCAAAGGCAACCGTTCTGAAGATCAGGGTTCCGAAGCAGACAAAACTCGTCTGGCATTCGCTGGTCTGAAATTCGCTGAATACGGTTCTTTCGACTACGGTCGTAACTACGGCGTAGCATACGACATCGGCGCATGGACCGACGTTCTGCCAGAGTTCGGTGGCGATACCTGGACCCAGACTGACGTATTCATGACTGGCCGTACTACTGGCGTTGCAACCTACCGTAACACCGATTTCTTCGGTCTGGTTGAAGGTCTGAACTTTGCCGCTCAGTATCAGGGCAAAAATGACCGTACCGACGTGAAAGAAGCTAACGGCGACGGCTTCGGTCTGTCTACCACTTATGAGTACGAAGGCTTCGGCGTAGGTGCTACCTATGCGAAATCTGACCGTACTGACCGCCAGGCTGTGGGTGACTCCAGTTTCATGGCTTCCGGTAAGAACGCTGAAGTATGGGCTGCTGGTCTGAAATATGATGCGAACAACATCTACCTGGCGACCACCTACTCTGAAACTCGTAACATGACCACCTATGGCGGTTCTGGTATTACAGGTATTGCAGATAAAGCACAGAACTTTGAAGCTGTTGCTCAGTACCAGTTCGACTTCGGTCTGCGTCCGTCCATTGCTTACCTGAAATCCAAAGGTAAAGACATCAATGGTTACGGCGACCAGGATCTGGTTGAATACGTAGACTTGGGTGCTACTTACTACTTCAACAAAAACATGTCTACCTTCGTTGATTACAAAATCAACCTGCTGGATGACAATAACTTCACCAATGCAGCAAAAGTTTCCACTGACAACATCGTTGCTGTTGGTCTGAACTATCAGTTCTAATTTTGTTGTAGTCTGAATATAAAGCCAGTCCTTTCAGGGCTGGCTTTTTCTCTTGATGTAGACTCGGTCATAAGGAGTATGCCGTGCAGACGTTCACTGGTCGTTGTCTTTGCGGACAGAGCCATTTTACCGTTGACGTCGAAATGCTGGATGTCTATGCCTGCCACTGTACGTTGTGTCAGAAATGGTCGGGTGGCATCGCTATGTATCTGGAAGCCAGCGCTCATCCGCTGATGTCACCAGATTCAGCCCAACCCTCGCACTTTCCTTCTTCAAATCGTGGTGAACGTTTCTTCTGTTCCGGTTGTGGGTGCCCACTGTGGTTTACCCTGACTGGGAGCGATCGCTATTTTGTGCCGTGGACGCTACTGGAACTAAACGAGGTAGATCGCCGCCGCCTGGTATTAGCGGCAGAGATCTATACGGAAACTCAGCCTGCATTCTGGAGACTGACGGGGCAATACGCTCGCTTGAGTGGAAAAGAAGTCGAAGAGTTGGATTACCCCTGTCATTTAGCCCACTAGTTATTGACGTTTTACCTTTGCCAGACTGAACCACATCCCTACTGCTAATACGATAAGCATACTGCCAGCGCTGCTTAAGGCCACGCTATGTGACCAGGTAAAGGCTTCTCTGGCAGCCGCCAGCAATGCCTCACTCAGCGACGACGGGAGCGAATGCGCCAGTTGCACCGCTTCGCCCATTGATGATGTGGCGCGCTCTATCTCCTGCGAATTAAGTCCAGCTGGCGGCAGAATCGTGGCAGAAAAGCTACGGCTCAACAGTAAGCCAAAGATAGCGATGCCAAGCCCGGCGCCAAGTTCATAAGCCATCGTCTCAATGGCGCCAGCCGCTGCCGCTTTTTCTGCCGGGGCTGCTGCCATGATCGCCGCAGTTGAGGCCAAAAGCGCACTTGCCGCACTGAATCCGAGCAAGGCCATCAATATCCACGCTTGTATCTGTTGCGTACTGAAATCCGTCATCGCCAGACCGTAAAAACTGACGGCGCTGAGCGCCATGCCCGCCGTTGCCACACAGCGTAATCCCAGACGTGACACCAGCATGCCGGCAATGGGTCCGCTGAATCCACTTGCCAGCATTACCGGCAGCATAAACAGACCGGCCTGATACGGCGTTAAACCGTGCACAAACTGGAGCTCCTGAGCCATCAGCAGCTCAAAACCAACCAGCGTAATCATCGCGGTCATCGCCATCACTACGCCGCTTAAGATAATGCGATGCGTAAACAGCCGCATATCAATCATTGGCCGGGAAGCCGCAAGCTGGATACGGACAAACTGCCCCAACAGCAATGCTCCGACTAACAATGTCAGCACGATGGCAGTGGTCGCCATATGACCCTTCAGTGCGGTTTTAGCGCTATAGACCAGCAGCAGGATAGCGACAATCAGCATGATCGCATGACCGAAATTTAACGATTGATCGCGACGTCCAGCCTGGCGCGGTACGAAACGAGCCGTCAAGGCCATTACCACCACGACAATGGGCACATTGATTAAGAACACGGATCCCCAATAGAAGTGCTCCAGCAGTATGCCGCCCACTAATGGCCCAAACGCCGCGCCGCCGGAACCGACGGCAGCCCAGACGCCAAGCGCCATATTGCGATGACGTTGTTCGGCAAAGGTGGCGCGAATACCCACCAGCGTAGCCGGAACAATCATCGCCGCCCCGATCGCTAATACCGCCCGCGTGGCTATCAGCCAACTGGCGCTGTGGGCAAAAGCGGCGGCCAGCGATGCCAGACCAAATAAGCCCCCGCCCAACAACAGCAGGCGTTTAAAACCGATGCGATCGCCCAATGCCCCCATTGGCAACACCATGCCGGCCATTACCAGGGAATAAATATCAATAATCCACAGCAGCTCGTTACCACTGGCACCCAGCGTCATACTCAGCGTGGGCGCGGCAACGTGCAGCACCGTTGCATCAATCGCAACAGGGATGTAGACCAGTACAATAATGACTAACGTTAACCACTGACGAAACATAAAACTCCCTAACGAAACCGAAACTGGACACACGTCCAGCTTTAGCGATCCTACGGAAAATTGAACATATGTCCAACTTTTTGTTAGACTGCGTGCTATTGAGATACAGGAGGAATGATGAGCTATCTGAACCGGGATGAACGTCGGGAAGTGATTCTGCAAGCGGCAATGCGCGTTGCGCTGGAAGAAGGGTTTACTGCCATGACCGTACGACGTATAGCGGCGGAAGCCCACGTGGCGACGGGCCAGGTGCATCATCACTTTACCTCTGCCGGTGAACTCAAGTCTCAGGCTTTTATTCGCCTGATCCGTACCCTGCTTGATGCGGAACTGGTCAGTGAGGACGCCAGCTTCCGTGAGCGACTGCATGCCATGCTGGGCAGTGAAGATGGCGGCTTCGAACCCTATATTAAGCTGTGGCGTGAAGCGCAGGTTGTAGCCGGTAAAGATCCGGAAATCAAAAGCGCCTATCTGCTGACCATGCGGATGTGGCATGAGGAAACGGCCAATATCATCATTCAGGGACAGAAAGCCGGTGAGTTTTCATCCTCCCCAGATGCCGCCGACGTCGCATGGCGTTTAATCGCACTGGTGTGCGGCCTGGATGGTATGTATATGTTGGGCATCGAGGAAATGGCCGATCCTGCATTCGATCGCCACCTGGATCGTATGATTACGCTGGAGTTATTTAGTTGATGTTATAGATGAATAAATAATACCTCTTTTAAGTTTACAATTAGTAACACTTAAGCAACATGTAATTCTCCCCTCATCCCGCGTTATTGTGCTTTTTTATCTATTCTTTCAGTCAATATTCCCAAAAACTTTCAATAGTTTCTAAAAAGAAGCCGCGCGGCCTGTATGCGTTTATTTCTTTTTCATGAACGGCATGTGCATGGAGAATAATATGTCACCATCAAATGAGAAAAATAATCGTTATCTTTTGACTGACTGGAAACCAGAAAACCCCGCCTTTTGGGAAAACAAAGGCAAGCACATTGCCCGTAGAAATCTTTGGATATCAGTAAGTTGTCTTTTGCTTGCCTTCTGTGTCTGGATGCTGTTCAGCGCCGTGGCCGTCAATCTGAATAAAATTGGTTTTAATTTCACCACCGACCAACTGTTTTTATTAACGGCATTACCTTCCCTTTCTGGTGCAATATTGCGCGTTCCCTACTCCTTTATGGTACCTATATTTGGCGGTCGTCGTTGGACCATTTTTAGCACGATTATTCTGGTTATTCCCTGCCTCTGGCTGGGATTTGCCGTGCAAAATACCGCTACTCCGTTTGGTGTATTTATTATCATTGCGCTGATGTGCGGTTTTGCTGGCGCTAACTTTGCCTCCAGCATGGGCAATATCAGCTTTTTCTTCCCCAAAGCAAAGCAAGGCAGCGCGTTGGGCGTTAACGGCGGTCTTGGCAACCTCGGCGTCAGTGTGATGCAGTTGATCGCCCCGCTGGTGATTTTTCTGCCCATATTTACCTTTTTGGGCGTTCAGGGCATACCGCAAGCTGACGGCTCGTTGTTATCGCTGGCCAATGCCGCATGGATTTGGGTTCCGCTTCTGCTGATAGCCACCCTGGCGGCAGGCATGGGAATGAATGATATTGCCAGTTCGAAGGCCTCAATTGCTTCCCAGTTACCGGTCCTAAAGCGTTTTCACCTGTGGCTATTAAGTCTGCTGTATCTCGCTACCTTCGGGTCATTTATCGGCTTTTCGGCTGGTTTTGCCATGCTGGCGAAAACGCAATTTCCTGACGTGAATATTCTGCAACTGGCGTTCTTCGGCCCTTTCATCGGCGCGCTGGCGCGATCGGCGGGCGGCGTTATCTCTGACAAGTTCGGCGGTGTACGCGTCACGTTAATTAACTTCATCTTTATGGCACTGTTCAGCGCCCTGCTATTTCTTACTCTGCCGGGATCAGGTCAAGGAAACTTTGTCGCGTTCTACCTGGTGTTTATGGGGCTGTTCCTGACCGCGGGTCTGGGAAGCGGATCGACCTTCCAGATGATTGCGGTGATCTTTCGCAAGATCACGATTTACCGGGTGAAACTGCGCGGTGGTACAGAGGAACAGGCCCAGCGTGAAGCGGTAACCGATACCGCCGCCGCGCTTGGATTCATCTCTGCCATTGGCGCTGTGGGGGGCTTCTTCATCCCCAAAGCGTTTGGCTCATCCCTGGCGCTAACCGGCTCTCCGGTGGGGGCTATGAAAATATTTCTGGTGTTTTACATCGTCTGCGTGCTGGTGACCTGGCTGGTCTATGGTCGCCGTAAGCCTAAACAAAAATAACAACAAGTTTATCGCAGGATCGGACGTAGGCCTGATAAGCGCAGCGCCATCAGGCAATAACAGCGCCGGATGGCAGCTTACGCCTTATCCAGCCTACAAGACCGCCTGGCACATTATGAAGCAGGAGTTATGTCATGAGTAAACTGTTAGATCGCTTTCGCTACTTTAAACAAAAGGGCGATACGTTTGCCGAGGGGCATGGGCAAGTGATGCACACCAACCGGGACTGGGAAGACAGTTATCGTCAGCGCTGGCAGTTCGACAAAATTGTGCGTTCTACCCACGGCGTGAATTGTACTGGCTCATGTAGCTGGAAAATCTACGTCAAAAATGGCCTGGTAACCTGGGAAACGCAGCAAACTGACTACCAGCGTACTCGCCCTGACCTGCCAAACCATGAACCCCGCGGCTGTCCACGCGGCGCCAGCTACTCCTGGTATCTTTACAGCGCCAACCGTCTGAAATATCCGTTAGTGCGTAAACGTTTGATCGAACTGTGGCGTGACGCCCTGACCCGCCAGTCCGACCCGGTGCTGGCCTGGGAATCGATTATGAACGACCCGCAAAAATGCCAGAGCTACAAGCAGGTACGCGGTCGCGGTGGTTTTATCCGTTCCAACTGGAAAGAACTTAACCAGTTGATTGCCGCCGCCAACGTCTGGACGGTGAAAACCTATGGCCCGGATCGCGTGGCCGGTTTTTCACCTATTCCGGCAATGTCGATGGTCTCTTATGCTGCAGGCACGCGTTATCTTTCACTTCTTGGCGGCACCTGTCTGAGCTTTTATGACTGGTATTGCGACTTACCGCCTGCGTCACCAATGACCTGGGGCGAGCAGACCGACGTTCCTGAATCCGCCGACTGGTATAACTCCAGTTATATTATTGCCTGGGGTTCTAACGTTCCACAGACCCGCACGCCTGACGCGCACTTTTTCACCGAAGTGCGCTACAAAGGCACCAAAACCATTGCCATAACGCCCGACTACTCGGAAGTCGCCAAACTGTGCGACCAATGGCTTGCACCAAAACAAGGCACCGACAGCGCGCTGGCGATGGCAATGGGGCATGTGATTTTAAAAGAGTTCCACCTCGACAAGCCCAGCGACTACTTCCTCAATTACTGCCGCCGCTATACCGATATGCCGATGCTGGTCCTGCTGGATGCGCGTGAAGACGGCAGCTACGTCCCTGGCAGGATGATGCGCGCCTCAGATCTTGTTGACGGTCTGGGCGAAAGCAATAATCCGGAGTGGAAAACCGTGGCCTTTAACAGCGCTGGTGAGCTGGTCGTACCCAACGGCTCCATCGGCTTTCGTTGGGGTGAAACAGGCAAATGGAACCTCGAGTCGCTGGCCGCAGGGGCAGAAACAGAGTTATCCCTCTCCTTACTCGGTCAGCATGATGAAGTGGCGGGGGTAGCATTCCCCTATTTTGGCGGCAACGAAAACCCCCATTTTCGCAGCGTAAAACAACAGCCGGTGCTGGTGCGTCAACTTCCGGTAAAACGCCTCACCCTCGCCGATGGCAGCAGTTGCCCAGTAGTGAGCGTCTATGATCTGGTGCTGGCAAATTACGGCCTCGACCGTGGTCTGGATGACGTTCATAGCGCGCAAGATTACAGCGAAGTGAAAGCCTACACCCCGGCCTGGGGAGAACAAATCACCGGTGTGCCACGCCGTCATATCGAACAAATCGCCAGAGAGTTTGCCGATACGGCACACAAAACTCACGGTCGGTCGATGATCATCCTCGGGGCTGGCGTTAACCACTGGTATCACATGGATATGAACTACCGTGGCATGATTAACATGCTGGTGTTCTGTGGTTGCGTGGGGCAAAGCGGCGGTGGCTGGGCGCACTATGTGGGCCAGGAGAAATTGCGCCCGCAAACCGGTTGGTTGCCGCTGGCGTTTGCGCTGGACTGGAACCGCCCGCCGCGGCAGATGAACAGCACTTCGTTTTTCTACAACCACTCCAGCCAGTGGCGTTATGAAAAACTCACCGCGCAGGAACTCCTCTCTCCGCTCGCCGACGCGTCGAAATTTAGCGGGCATTTAATCGACTTTAACGTACGCGCCGAAAGAATGGGCTGGCTACCGTCCGCCCCGCAACTTAACCTCAACCCACTGAGCGTGAAAGCGAAGGCTGCGCTGGCTGGGGTATCTCCTGCCGAATACACCGCGCAGGCGTTGAAATCGGGAGATATCCGTTTTGCCTGCGAGCAGCCTGATAACGGCAACAACCATCCACGCAACCTTTTTGTCTGGCGCTCTAACCTGCTCGGCTCCTCCGGTAAAGGGCATGAATACATGCTCAAGTATTTACTGGGTACCGAAAGCGGGATCCAGGGAGAAGCGCTCGGTTCCAGCGATGGCATTAAACCTGAAGAGGTGGAATGGCAATCCGCGGCGATTGAAGGCAAGCTTGATCTGCTGGTCACGCTCGATTTCCGTATGTCCAGTACCTGTCTGTTCTCCGATATCGTTTTGCCGACCGCCACCTGGTATGAAAAAGACGATATGAACACCTCGGATATGCATCCGTTTATTCATCCGCTGTCGGCGGCGGTCGATCCTGCGTGGGAATCGAAGAGCGACTGGGAAATCTATAAAGGCATCGCCAAAGTGTTCTCGGAGGTATGTGTCGGGCACCTTGGGCAAGAAACGGATATCGTCCTGCAACCGCTGCAACACGACTCACCAGCAGAACTGGCGCAGCCGTTTGATATCCTGGACTGGCGCAAAGGCGAATGCGATCTGGTTCCAGGAAAAACCGCGCCCAATATCGCCGTCGTGGAGCGTGACTACCCTGCCACCTACGAACGTTTTACCTCGCTCGGCCCGCTAATGGACAAACTTGGAAACGGTGGCAAAGGTATCTCCTGGAATACCCAGGCCGAGGTCGATTTCCTCGGCAAGCTGAACTACACCAAACGCGAAGGTCCGGCGAAAGGACGACCGCTGATCGACACCGCACTGGATGCGTCGGAGGTGATCCTCGCGCTGGCACCGGAAACTAACGGTCAGGTGGCGGTCAAAGCCTGGGAAGCGTTGGGGGCCATGACCGGACGCGACCATACGCATCTGGCATTAAACAAAGAAGACGAGAAGATCCGTTTTCGCGATATTCAGGCGCAGCCGCGCAAAATTATTTCCAGCCCTACCTGGTCCGGTCTTGAAAGCGAACATGTCTCCTATAACGCAGGCTATACCAACGTCCACGAGCTGATCCCATGGCGCACCCTGTCCGGTCGCCAGCAGTTGTATCAGGATCACGCGTGGATGCGTGCATTTGGTGAAAGCCTGGTAGCCTACCGCCCGCCTATCGATACCCGCAGCGTTAGCGAAATGCGCGACGTTCCGCCTAACGGTTTCCCGGAAAAAGCGCTGAACTTCCTGACGCCGCATCAGAAATGGGGGATCCACTCCACCTACAGCGAAAACCTGCTGATGCTGACGCTGTCGCGCGGCGGCCCCATCGTCTGGATCAGCGAGACCGATGCCAAAGAACTGGGTATTGAAGATAACGACTGGATCGAAGCCTTTAACGCCAATGGCGCGCTTACCGCCCGTGCGGTAGTGAGTCAGCGCGTACCACCGGGAATGACCATGATGTATCACGCTCAGGAGCGAATCATGAACATTCCCGGCTCAGAAGTCACCGGGATGCGTGGCGGGATCCACAACTCGGTCACCCGCGTCTGCCCGAAACCGACACATATGATCGGCGGCTATGCGCAGTTAGCGTACAGCTTCAACTATTACGGTACGGTCGGTTCTAACCGCGATGAGTTCATCATGATTAGAAAAATGAAAAATATTAACTGGCTGGATGATGAAGGTCGCGATCAGGTACAGGAGGCGAAAAAATGAAAATACGCTCACAGGTAGGCATGGTTCTTAATCTGGACAAGTGTATCGGCTGCCACACCTGCTCCGTCACCTGTAAAAACGTCTGGACCGGGCGCGAAGGGATGGAATATGCATGGTTTAACAACGTAGAGACCAAACCAGGCATTGGTTATCCGAAAAACTGGGAAGATCAGGAAGAGTGGCAAGGCGGCTGGGTTCGCGATGTTAACGGCAAGATAAGACCGCGTCTGGGCGGCAAGATGGGGGTGATTAGCAAAATTTTCGCCAACCCGGTGATCCCGCAAATCGATGATTACTACGAACCGTTCACCTACGATTATCAGCATCTGCATAGCGCACCGGAAAGCAAAAACCAGCCCACCGCGCGTCCACGTTCGTTGATCGACGGAAAACGGATGGACAAGATTATCTGGGGCCCTAACTGGGAAGAACTGCTTGGCGGCGAGTTCTCAAAACGCGCCCGTGACCGTAACTTCGAGAAAATGCAGAAGGAGATGTACGGTCAATTCGAAAACACCTTCATGATGTATTTACCGCGACTCTGTGAACACTGCCTGAACCCAAGCTGTGTCGCCACCTGCCCGAGCGGTGCCATCTATAAGCGCGAGGAAGACGGCATTGTGCTGATCGACCAGGACAAATGCCGCGGCTGGCGCTTGTGCATCAGCGGTTGTCCATACAAGAAAATCTATTTTAACTGGAAGAGCGGTAAGTCAGAGAAGTGCATTTTCTGTTACCCGCGAATTGAATCCGGCCAGCCGACGGTATGTTCGGAAACCTGCGTCGGGCGCATCCGCTATCTTGGTGTATTGCTGTACGACGCCGACCGCATCGAGGAAGCGGCCAGTACCGAGCATGAGACCGATCTGTATGAGCGTCAGTGCGATGTGTTCCTTAATCCGCACGATCCGGCGGTCATCGAAGAAGCGTTAAAACAAGGCATTCCGCAGAATGTTATCGACGCCGCCCAACGTTCGCCGGTCTACAAAATGGCGATGGACTGGAAGCTGGCGCTGCCGTTACACCCTGAGTACCGCACCCTGCCGATGGTCTGGTATGTGCCGCCGTTGTCACCGATTCAGTCGGTCGCTGATGCCGGTGGCCTGCCGCACAATGGCAATATTTTGCCAGCGGTGGAATCACTGCGTATCCCGGTACAGTATCTCGCCAATATGCTCAGTGCTGGTGATACCGGTCCGGTATTGCGCGCGCTCAAACGTATGATGGCGATGCGCCACTATATGCGCTCACAAACCGTCGAAGGCGTGACGGATACCCGCGCCATTGAGGAAGTCGGCCTGACTGTTGAACAAGTCGAGGAGATGTATCGCTATCTGGCTATCGCCAACTATGAAGACCGCTTCGTGATCCCAACCAGCCACCGTGAAATGGCGCGCGACGCTTTCCCGGAGAAGAACGGGTGTGGTTTCACCTTTGGCGACGGCTGTCACGGTTCGGATACCAAGTTCAACCTGTTTAACAGCAGCCGGATTGATGCCATCGACATCACCGAAGTGCGCGATAAAGCGGAGGGTGAATAATGCAAATCCTCAAGGTTATCGGCCTACTGATGGAATATCCGGACGAACTGCTGTGGGAATGTAAAGACGACGCGCTGGCGCTGGTGTCCAGCGATGCCCCAATGCTTACCGAATTTAGCCAGGGGCTGCTCAATGCGCCATTATTGGACAAGCAAGCCGAATGGTGCGAGGTGTTTGATCGGGGTCGCGCCACCTCTCTGCTGTTGTTCGAACATGTCCATGCCGAGTCGCGTGACCGCGGCCAGGCGATGGTTGATCTGCTGGCACAGTACGAAAAGGTCGGGCTCCAGCTCAACTGCCGCGAACTGCCGGATCATCTACCGCTGTATCTGGAATATTTAAGCGTACTGCCGGAGGCCCAGGCCAAAGAAGGATTACAGAATGTCGCCCCCATTCTGGCGCTGCTTGGCGGACGCTTAAAACAGCGCGATACGCCGTGGTATCAGTTGTTTGATGCCCTGCTGTTGCTGGCCGGAAGCCCCCTTTCAAGTGACAGTGTCACAAAACAGGTTGGCGCGGAAACACGCGACGATACCCGTCAGGCCCTGGATGCGATCTGGGAAGAGGAACAGGTGAAGTTTATCGAGGATAACGCCACCGCTTGTGACAGTTCACCGTTACAAAACTATCAACGACGCTTTAGCCAGGACGTGGCGCCGCAGTACGTCGACGTCAGCGCGGGAGGTCCGAAATGATACAGTATCTGAACGTCTTCTTTTACGATATCTACCCGTATCTGTGCGGCACGGTGTTTATTCTCGGCAGTTGGTTGCGTTACGACTACGGGCAATACACCTGGCGCGCCTCTTCCAGTCAAATGCTGGACAAACGCGGCATGGTGTTATGGTCAAACTTGTTCCATATCGGCATTCTGGGGATTTTTTTCGGTCACCTGTTTGGCATGCTGACCCCGCACTGGATGTACGCCTGGTTCCTGCCGATTGCGGTGAAGCAGCAAATGGCAATGATTCTCGGCGGTGTCTGCGGCGTGTTAACGCTGGTTGGGGGCGCGGGGTTGTTGGTGCGCCGCCTGACTAATCCACGTATACGCGCAACATCATCCACCGCCGATATTCTGATCCTGTGCATTCTGCTGGTTCAATGCATTCTCGGCTTAACCACTATTCCGTTCTCCGCACAACATCCTGACGGCAGTGAAATGCTGAAACTGGTAGGTTGGGCACAGTCGGTGGTGACTTTCCAGGGCGGCGCATCTGCGCATCTGGATGGCGTGGCGCCGATTTTCCGTGCCCACCTGGTGTTAGGCATGACGATATTTCTACTGTTCCCTTTCACACGTCTGGTCCACGTGTGGAGCGCGCCGTTCGAGTACTTCACCCGCCGCTATCAAATCGTGCGCTCGCGCCGCTAATTGTCTCTGATGTCTTATCCGGCCTGTAGGTCGGATAAGACGCAAGGCGTCGCCATCCGGCATTTTGCACGCTATGATGCTTCTCCATTCCAGGGAGAACGCTAATGAAACCACAGGTTTACCACGTCGATGCCTTTACCTCGGTCCCCTTTCGCGGCAATTCAGCGGGCGTGGTGCTGCATGCTGACGGACTGAGCGAAGCGCAGATGCAGCTGATTGCCCGCGAGCTGCGTCATTCGGAAACCGCATTCCTGTTGACCAGCAACGACAGCGATGTACATATCCGCTACTTCACGCCGACGGTCGAAGTTCCCATCTGCGGGCATGCTACCGTCGCCGCGCACTACGTGCGGGCCAAGGTGCTGGGTCTGGGCAACACTACCGTCTGGCAAACCTCGCTGGCCGGGCGCCATCGGGTGGATATCGAAGCCACCGGGGATGACTATCGTATTAGCCTTGAACAAGGAACACCTGGATTTGAGCCTCCGTTGGAAGGCGTTGTTCGTGCTGCAATTATCCACGCGCTGCATCTGAGCGAAGACGATATGCTGCCAGGGCTGCCGATCCAGGTTGCCACCACCGGCCATTCGAAAGTGATGATTCCGCTAAAGCCTGAGGTAGACCTGGACGCCCTTTCCCCAGATTTGCAGGCTCTGGCGACCATCAGCCAGCAAATTGGCTGCAACGGTTTCTTCCCTTTTCAAATTCGTAAGGGCGAAAACGCCACCGATGGACGCATGTTTTCACCCGCCATTGGTATTGTGGAAGATCCAGTCACCGGCAATGCCAATGGGCCAATGGGTGCGTGGCTGGTTCACCACGGGCTGATGACGCATGATGGAAAAACGTTACGTATTCAGGGGCATCAGGGCCGCGCGCTGGGTCGTGACGGTATTGTTGATGTGACGATTGGTATTCGTGATAACCAGCCGGAAAAAGTCACCATTACCGGTTCGGCGGTGATCCTGTTTCATGCAGAGTGGGCGATAGATTTTTAATCTATTCCTGTAGGCCGGATATGGCGATTAAGCCCCATCCGGCACTATTGCCGATGGCGTTATTTCCCTGCTTCCGGGTGCGTATCAAACGCCGCCATTACCGTCGCCAATTCTGTTTCAGTAAACCCATGCTTCACATCATCTACGCCTAGTCCAAATCGTTCTTGCAACAAAGCATACAGGCTGGCGACGTCCGGCAGATTAATCTGCTCTACCGCATGACCATCCTGATAATGGGTAAAATGAAAGTTGGTTAACGTAAACTTACCGCCGTCTGGCAGATGACGACACATCAGCAGATGATGACGAAAATGTGACTGCGGCCAATGCGCCGACCAGAAGTTGCCCATCAGGTAATCGCTCTGATGCTGCATAACCAGGTCAAAACGGTACATTGATTGCCAATGGTCGTGGTGACGGAACTGCAAAATCCAGTCTTCACCGTCCTGAATCAGACGATACTCCCCGTGTGGTGTGTGCTGCGCAACATCGGCCTGCAGACGAATCGGTGCTGTCAAAGTTTGCCCACCGAATCCGACGTCAGCGATCCACTGCTCTCCCTGTAGCTCAACCAGCAGCAGACGATGCGTGCGTGGCGGTAGACTTGACGGATTCGCCAGCACCACACGTCCAAGTAAACTGCGGACGGTAAAACCGATTTCGCGGAGCGCCCGCTCAAATAACCCATTTTGCTCAAAGCAATAACCGCCGCGACGCGCCGTTACCAGCTTCTCTTCCAGCGATGCGTCGTCGAGTTGCATTTCGCGTGGCAGCAGCACATCGAGATTTTCAAAAGGAATGGCGCTGTTGTGCAGTAAGTGCAGCGCTCGCAGGGTTTCAATGTTGACGTGGGCCGAACCTGACCAGCCAATACGGGCAAAATAAGCGTTTAAAAAAGGCGTCATACCAGCTTCCTGTGTGTGTAATGTTGTACTTATAACGCATTTTTAATTTTACGCCGTCGATTTTGTGCGTTGTTCTTCCTCACAAGGCGACAAAATCGCTAATACCGTTAATATCTAAGTTAATTGTGGTGTGTTATCTCTCAGCCAAGGAGCATTCATGAGCCATTTTCGTCCGCTCGAATTAAAACATGCCAGTCGACTGCTAAATCATGGCCCTACCATTTTAATTACCAGTCGGGACGATCATGCAGAGCGGCGGAACGTGATGGCCGCAGCGTGGTCAATGCCCGTTGAGTTTGAACCGCCACGTATCGCGATTGTTGTCGACAAGACCGCCTGGTCACGTGAGCTGATTGAACGCAGCGGCATGTTTGGCATCGTTATTCCGGGAATTGCCGCCGCCAACTGGACTTACGCCGTAGGCAGTGTTTCCGGTCGCGTGGAAGATAAATTCAACTGCTACGGTATTCCCGTGGTGCAAGGACCGGTGCTGAGTTTACCGCTGATAGAAGCAAAATGCCTGGCCTGGATGGAATGCCGTTTACTGCCTGCAACGGCGGCGCAGGAAAAATATGACACCCTGTTTGGGGAAGTGGTCTCGGCGGCCGCTGATGAGAGAGTCTTCGTAGAAGGACGATGGCAGTTTGATGATGACAAACTCAAGACCCTGCATCACCTTGGGGCCGGAACGTTTGTCTCCAGCGGGAGACGCATTACCGTAGGTGAATAATAGACTGCTAATGAATGGCGGGTCATGCTTGTCATCCCTTGCCGTGTTCTTAAAACTTCTGAAAAACCAGTCGGATGAATCGCTGTCCTTCCTTGCTGAATCATTTATGTGAATTATAGTTAATGTTGCACTAACTCAAATACCTAATCAAAACGCTATCCGTCAAAGCAGCATCTTCCCAGAACTGTACTTATAAAGTGTCAGAGAGGTTTTACGATGCAACTTAATAAAATCGCACAAAGTTTTATCCTTGCTGGGTTACTTACATCGTTTTCTGTTCCCGTTATGGCCGCCGAAGCCCCCAAAGATGCTACCGCGTCTACACAACAAGCGAACAACGCGCTTTACAACCAACTGCCATTCTCCGATAACACCGACTTTACCGATGCTCATAAAGGCTTCATCGCCCCTATTCCTCAGGATGTTATCAAAGGTGAGCAAGGAAATGTCATCTGGAATCCGCAACAATATGCCTTCATTAAAGAAGGCGATAAGGCACCAGATACGGTGAATCCGAGCCTGTGGCGTCAGTCCCAGTTGATCAACATCAGCGGATTGTTTGAGGTGACTGAAGGCGTTTACCAGATCCGTAACCTCGATCTGTCCAACATGACCATCATTGAAGGTAAAGAAGGCGTCACCGTTGTTGACCCGCTGGTCTCGGCAGAAACAGCCAAAGTCGGGATGGATCTTTACTTTAAAAACCGCGGTCAAAAAACCGTTGTCGCAGTGATTTACACGCACAGCCACGTTGACCACTACGGCGGTGTGCGCGGCGTTGTTGATGAAGCAGACGTTAAAGCGGGCAAAGTGAAGATTTATGCACCTGCCGGCTTTATGGAAGCGGCGGTTGCTGAGAATATCATGGCTGGTAACGTCATGAGCCGTCGCGCGAGCTATATGTACGGCAATCTACTAAAACCTGATGCCAAAGGTCAGGTTGGTGCCGGACTGGGAACCACGACTTCCGCAGGAACGGTTACTCTGATTGCACCAACGAATATCATCGAGAAAGATGGGCAAAAAGAGGTTATCGATGGCCTGACCTATGACTTCATGCTGGCACCGGGTTCAGAAGCGCCTTCCGAGATGCTGTGGTACATCGAAGAGAAAAAACTGATTGAGTCCGCCGAAGATGTCACCCACACCTTGCATAACACCTACTCTCTGCGCGGGGCCAAAATTCGTGAGCCGTTGCCGTGGTCCAAATACATCAACGAAGCGATTGTACGTTGGGGTGATAAAGCCGAAATCTTGATGGCGCAGCACCACTGGCCAACCTGGGGTAATGACAAAGTCGTGAACCTGCTGAAAAGCCAGCGAGATCTGTATCGTTACATCAACGACCAGACGCTGCGCATGGCTAACGAAGGTCTGACCCGCGATGAAATCGCCGCGAACTTTAAACTGCCGGACTCACTGGCCCATACCTGGGCTAACCGAGGCTACTATGGTTCCGTCAGTCATGATGTGAAAGCGACCTATGTGCTCTATCTCGGCTGGTTTGATGGCAACCCGGCAACGCTGGATGAACTGCCGCCGGAAGAAGCCGCGAAGAAATTCGTCGACTATATGGGTGGAGCGGACGCCATTCTGCAGAAAGCAAAAGCAGACTATGACAAGGGCAACTATCGCTGGGTGGCTCAGGTGGTGAGCAAAGTGGTGTTTGCCGATCCCAATAACCAGGCCGCGCGAAATCTGGAAGCTGATGCGCTGGAGCAATTAGGATACCAGGCTGAATCCGGCCCGTGGCGCAACTTCTATCTGACCGGTGCGCAAGAGCTGCGTAATGGCGTGGTTAAAGGCCCAACCCCGAACACCGCCAGCCCGGACACCGTACGCGCCATGACACCGGAAATGTTCTTCGACTATCTGGCGGTACATATTAACGGGCAGAAAGCGGGTGATGCCAAATCGGTGTTTAACATCGACCTCGGTAGCGACGGCGGGAAATATAAGCTTGAACTGGAAAATGGCGTGCTGAACCATACCGCCAATGCCGAAGCAAAAGAGGCTGACGCTACGATCGCGCTGAATCGCGACACGCTCAATAAAATCATCCTCAAGGAAGTGACGCTGAAACAAGCGCAAGACAGCGGCGACGTGAAGATAACCGGCGACGGCGCTAAACTTGACGCTATGCTCGGCTATATGGATAAGTTCGAATTCTGGTTTAACATCGTTACACCGTAAACCTGATGAAAACGGGCGGAAAATTCGCCCGTTTATCTCACATGCTGTAGCCGGGTTTTTTAATTAACGTTGCCATCTGCGGCTTAATCTCCGCATCCCACACGCCCTGCCACGCCTCTGGCTCAACTTGATTCAGCGCCACGCTTACCGAGCTGTCTTTACTTTGCAAATGACGAATAATGACGTCGGTAATCTCCGCCGCCAGCGCGGATTTTTGCTCGTCGTTCAGATCGCGGGGAAAACATTTAATATCAACGTGCGGCATAGCAGGTTCCTTATTGTTTTAGTCAGAAAGTTTGTTTTCTCAAATAATCTTATTGTTTTTCAGCACGGTACGTAGCCGCGGGTGCTGGCAAACCGCATCAGCGATAGCGCTAATATTCGGCGTGTTATCCTGGAACCAGTCATGTCCCGGCCCCCAGGTACGCATCACACAAATATAAACGTCCAGCAAGGTTAACTGCTCTCCGAACGCGTACGGCTCGGCGCTTAGCTGATCATTCAACCACATATAGAGCGATTTTCGGTACTCAATACAACTCTTTTTCAACTGCGCCGGAGCATCCGGCACCCAGCGTTCTGGATAATCGGCATAGGTAAACGTGGGATAGACATTTGCCACCAGCCATATCAGCAGACGCTGAAACTGTTGACGTTCGCTGCGACCAATGGAGGGCGAAAGTTCTGGACAACGATCAAGGATCATCAGGGCGATCGCCGCCGTTTCCGTCATGACTTCGCCATTTTCCAGTACCAGTGTGGGCACCTGGCATAGCGGATTCATTGTCTTAAGCAACTCCCGCGAAGGACCATCGCTGTCAAAGCCGTCGACATTAATAAAACTGTAAGGGATTTCCGCCAGTGTGAGCATCACTTCACTGATGGCCGATCCCCAGCCCGGCACCCCATAGACCTTAATCATGCTGCAACCCTCAACGTTAAAACCCTAAGTGTAGAGCACCTATGCAGGCATGATTATTACTCTCATAATAACAATGATCGGATACCGGGAGATAATAAGCGATGCGTTCCAGTATGTTTGAATACATGACCATTTTTACACAGGTTGTTGAGCAAGGGGGATTTGCCAGAGCTGCAGACGTGTTACACCTGCATCGCCCCGCTGTGACCAAAGCCATCCAGCATCTTGAAGACGAGCTGGGAGCAAAGTTGCTTAACCGCACAACCCGTAAAGTGACGCTGACTGATGAAGGTGACGCTTTTTACCAACGCACAAAAATACTCCTCAGTGACGTTGATGACATCATGGCCTCTTTCTCACCAACCCGCCCGCCACGCGGAAAACTCAGGGTTAATGCACCTCTGTCGCTGGCGCACTCCGTGTTAGTTCCTGCGCTGAAAGATTTCCAGTCGCGGTATCCTGACATTGAGATGGTACTCACCTCCACCGACCGTAGAATCGATATGCTTGCCGAAGGTATCGACTGCATGATTCGTATCGGTGAATTACAAGACTCTTCCCTGATATCCAGGCGACTTGGTGAGGTAAAAATGGTGACCTGTGCGTCACCGGATTATCTGCAACAACATGGCGTACCTCAGACGCCAGAGGATTTATCCCGACACCAGGCGCTTAACTTTTTTAGCGAGCGTCACCGCGAAGCGCTGGAGTGGTCCTTCATCAGCGGAGGTAAAACTTTATCGTTCACGCCCACCGGACGGATAAGCGTTGATAACTCCGATATATTGCTGACCGGCTGTTTATCGGGACTCGGTATCATACGCGGTGTGCATGCCGTGCTGGCCCCCTACTTCCAGTCGGGCCAGCTCGTTGAGGTGCTAGCCGATTACGCCGGAGAATCAAAACCGGTGTCTGTGCTTTACCCCGACAGGCGTCATCTCGCCCCGCGGGTGCGGGTATTCATTGACTGGCTGTGCGAACTTTTTAGCCAACAAACACCGCGGCTTCAGGGATTATTACAAAATGAGTAATAGTGAAGTTCCGCAACTGCGGTTTTTCACTCTCATCTGAACCGTTAAATTGTGCGGACCCAAAACAGAACAATTTACTGAGGTCTGCTATGTCTAAGGTCGTAGTTTTTAATCAAATTGGTGGTGCTGACGTCTTGAAGATTCAGGACATGCAGGTTCCCGCGCCTGATGCAAATGAGGTTCAGATCCGCGTACGGGCTATTGGTATCAACCGTGCGGAGATTATGTACCGCACGGGACAGTATATTTACCAACCTGCTTTCCCGGCACGCTTGGGTTATGAAGCTGCCGGAGTCGTTGAATCCGTAGGAGACAACGTACGTGAGTTTGCACCTGGCGATGATGTTAGCGTCATCCCGGCATTCAGCTTTCATCAGTATGGTATGTATGGAGAAGTCGTTAATGCCCCGGCGCACGCGGTCGTAAAACATCCGCAAAACCTCAGTTTTGCCGAAGCCGCCGCCAGTTGGATGATGTATGTGACCGCTTTCGGTGCACTGGTTGAATATGCGGATATTAAACCTGGTGATAACGTGCTGATCAATGCCGCTTCCAGCAGCGTCGGACTGGCGGCAATTCAGATTGCTAATATGCTCGGCGCAAAGCCTATTGCGATGACGCGGACCAGTGAGAAACGAGCTCAGCTACTGCAACTGGGCGCGACAGAGGTTATTGCAAGCCAGGAGCAGGATCTGGTGGCCGAGATTCAGCGGATTACTGAGGGCAAAGGAACCCGTGTGGTCTTCGACCCGGTCGGTGGCCCGGGAGTGGCAAAAATTGTCCAGGTAATGCCAGCCGGTGGGATCTTTTTCCAGTATGGCTCGCTTGATGCACGAGACCTTTCTATACCGGTCATTGAGATCCTCGGTCGCCATTTGACTTTCCGTGGTTATGAAATTTTTGAAATCACCTCGGACGCAGAAAAGCTTTCGCGAGCGAAACGGTTTATCTTTGAAGGATTGCAGTCCGGCCAGCTCAAACCGCTGATTGATAAAACCTTCGCCTTTGATGATATCGTCGAGGCACATCAATACATGGAAGCCAACGGTCAGGTAGGCAAAATCGTCGTTACCCTGTAATCCCTGTGCGGCACAGCCTTGTGCCGCAATGTATCTCAAAGCACTTTCGACAAGAACTGCTGGGTGCGCGTGTGGCGTGGATGATTCAGCACCTGCTCGCTGCTGCCCTGCTCGACAATTTTGCCATCGACCATAAACACTACCTGATCCGCCACTTCCCGGGCGAAGCCAATCTCGTGCGTTACCACCACCAGCGTGGTTCCCGACTGCGCCAGCGCTTTGATAACATCCAGCACTTCGCCCACCAGTTCGGGATCAAGCGCTGACGTGGGTTCATCAAACAGCATGACGCGCGGATTTAATGCCAGTGCACGGGCAATAGCGATACGTTGTTGCTGTCCGCCGGACAAGTGACGCGACCAGGCATCGGCTTTATTACGCAGCCCTACCGCATCAAGCAGGGTTAATGCCCGCTCGGTAGCGGCTTTACGCGATGCCAGTCCGTGCGCGATTGGCGCTTCAATCAAATTCTCCAGCACCGTTAAGTGTGGGAACAGGTTAAAGTTCTGAAACACATAGCCGACGTTCACGCGCTGGCGCAAAATTTCCGCCTCTTTCAACTCATACAGCTTGTCTCCCTGCCGACGATAACCAATGTAATCGCCATCGATTTGAATAAACCCTTCATCGACGCGCTCCAGATGGTTGATAGTCCGCAACAGAGTGGATTTCCCGGAACCGGATGGGCCAAGAATAACGGTTACCGTACCGGGGGGGATCTCCAGCGATACGTTATCCAGCGCTTTATGGCGGCCGAAGTATTTGCTGACGCCAGTAATAGAAATATGGCCTTCAGGCGAGTGGGACATGGACGGCCTCCTGCTGTGGGTGTTGGCGACTGCGTTTTTCTGCCCGACTCACTCGGGCGGTGTTAATCGCCGAACGTCGTTCGCTACGTGCCAGCGCGCGTTCAACCAGATGCTGAATTAGCGACAGGACGCTGGTGATCACCAGATACCACACCGCGCCGACCATCAGCAGCGGGATCACCTCCTGCGTGCGGTTGTAGATCATCTGGATGGTATAGAACAACTCTGGCATTGCCAGCACGTATACCATCGCCGTCCCTTTCGCCAGACTGATGATTTCATTGAACCCGGCAGGCAAAATGGTGCGCAGCGCCTGCGGCAGGATAATCCGCAACGTACGTCGCCATGCCGGCAAGCCCAGCGCCGCAGCGGCCTCGTACTGACCGTGATCAACCCCCAGAAATCCACCACGAATAATTTCAGCGGTATAGGCACTTTGTACCAGCGTCAGACCAACTACCGCAGTGGAAAACTGGCCGAGCACATTGATAGTCTCAAAACTGCCCCACTGAATCGGAGTAAACGGAATACCAATCGTCAGCGTGTCGTACAGATAGGAGAAGTTGTACAAAACGATTAGCACGACAATCAGCGGTAACGAGCGAAACAGCCAGATGTATCCCCATGCCAGACCGTTTAACAGCCAGGAAGATGAAAGCCTCGCCAGCGCCAGCAGACCGCCAATGATAATGCTTAACAGCGTGCCGATAAGCGTCAGCAACAATGTTTGCCCGAGACCGGACAAGATAACCGGATCGAAGAACCAGCGGGCAAATACGGCCCATTCCCAGCGCGGGTTAAACGCCACGGACTGGATAATCACCGCAAGAACAAACAAGGCAACAACCGCTCCCACGGTGCGCATAGGATAGCGCGCCGGTACGACTTTAATGCTATCAGTCGTTTTCATTTTATCTCCTCAGGCTATTCTGGCCTGACCGGCGATGGTCAACAGTTTGGTAAATCGCAGTCGGCCATCAAACGGCGGCTGACTGTACTCTTCCGGATTGCGCGCCGTATCAAATTGCGGATCGTAGCCCTGGCTTAAATAAAGCCGGACGGCTTCCGGCTGGCGAAATCCTGTGGTCAGATATATCCGGCTGTAGCCCGCGAGCAGCGCCCGACGTTCCAGCTCCTGCACCACGCGCGCCGCCAGTCCCTGCTGACGTAGCGTGCTTTTGGTCCAGATACGCTTAATCTCAGCTGTGTCTTTGTCGTAAGGTTTGTAGGCCCCGGTGGCGATAATCTCGCCGCCGCGCTCCAGGACCACGAACAGTCCCTGCGGCGCCAGATACCATTCGGTCAGTTCCACTTCAGCGTCGCGGGAAAAATAATCACCATAGCGGGCGGCATACTCACCGAACAGACCGTTCAAAATGGGCTGCAGCTCGTTGGCTTCCGGTGAAACCACACGAAATTGATCGCTCATGATGACCTCCTTAGTCGCCTAACCCGGCTGGGTTGATTTCAGATTGCGGAATGCGTTCTACCCCTTCCCCCCAACGGTTCAGGACCTTGTCGTAGTCGCCGTTGCCAATCACGCCGTTGAGGGCAGTTTGAACAGGCAGAACCAAACCGCTGTCTTTTTTCAGCGTCACAGCGATATGTGCCGCTTTTGGCCAACCGCCATCAACGCTACCCACCAATTGCGTTTTACCGTTGAGCGCGGCTTTCCACGCACCAATAACGTTAGGACCGAAGTAGGCATCAGCGCGCCCTGACTGCAGGGCCAGAGTCTGGGCGGCATCATCTTTGGTATACACTGGCGTAAACGGCTGTAACCCCTTCTTCACGTTTTCATCGTTCCAGGCCAGCAGGATGGCTTCCTGATTCGTCCCCGAACCGACGATTATGCGCAGACCGGCGATATCTTCCGCCTGCTCAATTTTCTTCAGCTTGCTGCCGGTTTTGACATAAAAGCCCAGAGAGTCCTTACGATACGTCGCGAAATCAAATTTTTCTTTACGCGCTTTTGTGACGGTAATATTGCTGATCGCGGCATCGTATTTGCCGGAGGTGACGCCCAGCGGCCAGTCTTCCCATGATGTCGGTACAACGTTGAGTTCCAGACCCAGACTGTCTGCCACCAGACGGGCAATGTCCGCCTCGCTGCCGATCAGTGTTTTATTGTCATCGGCAAACACGGTCAGCGGCGGCTGACTGAGCCCGGCAATCGCCACGGTGAATTTACCCGGTACGGCCAGGTGCAGGTTCGCGGGCAATTGCGCAATCGCCTGCGGATTTTTTGCCGTATTTATCGGCGTTTTATTGGCTTCCAGGCTTACGCCCGTGCCGTTAATGGTCACGTCATTTGCCCAGACGGTCGCGCTGAAAGCCAGCGACAGCGCGAGGAATACTGATTTTTTCTGCATAGCGTTTTTCTCTTATTGTGTGAATTGATTTGCAGGTGTCGCTAACCCCAGGCTTGCGCGCAGGGTCGTACCGGGATATTCATGGCGGAACAGGCCACGAGCCTGAAGCACGGGGATAACCTGTTCGACAAATCGTGGGAAGGTATCCGGCGTTCCTCCCTGAATGATAAAACCGTCAGCGGCTTTCTCGTCGAACCACTGCTGAAGGCCGTCGGCCACCTGTTGCGGTGTGCCGCTAAAACGCGGACGCGGGCTGGCTGCTTCCAGAGCAACCTGGCGTAGCGTTAAGCCACGCTCGCGCGCATTGCGCTTGATCTCATCGGTCGTGCTGCGAAAGCTGTTTTGTCCGAGGGAACCCAGATCCGGGAACGGTGCGTCCAGCGGATATTGGGCAAAATCATGATGTTCGAAGTAGCGGCCAAGGTAGTTCAGTGCGTCAGTAATGGAAACCAGCGCAGCGGTAGTTTGATACTGCTGCTCCACGTCTTCTGCGCTGTCGCCAACAATAACGCTGACACCCTGGAATATATGCAGTTGATCGGCACCACGCCCGGTGGTTGCTAATTGGCTTTTTACATCCTGATAGAACGCTTTAGCCTCTGCCAGCGACTCCTGATGAGTGAAAATCGCATCGGCATGCTGCGCCGCTAATTTCTTTCCATCAGCTGAAGCCCCTGCCTGGAATATAATTGGACGGCCTTGTGGCGTACGGCCAATATTTAACGGCCCGGCGACCTGAAAATAATCGCCATGATGGTTAAGCGTGTGCAGTTTTTGTGGATTAAAAAATTCTCCGCTTGCCTTATTACGGGTAAAAGCATCGTCTTCCCAGGAATCCCACAGTCCTTTCACTACCTGTAAATATTCATCGGCAATACGATAACGCTGAGCATGCTCTGGATGCTGAGCGCGGGAATAGTTTTTTGCCGACCCTTCCAGAGGCGATGTTACCACGTTCCATCCGGCGCGCCCCTGGCTGAGGTGGTCGAGGCTGGCAAACTGCCGGGCGGTGGTAAAGGGCTCACTGTATGACGTGGATACGGTGCCAACCAGCCCCAGATTACGGGTGATGCTGGCCAACGCGGATAATACCGTCAGCGGCTCAAAGCGATTTAAAAAATGTGGAATTGATTTTTCATTAATATACAGACCATCGGCGACAAAAATAAAATCCAACTTCCCTTTTTCCGCAATAAGCGCTGTTTCTTTAACAAAGTCAAAATTAATACTGGCATCGGCCTGAGCGGCCGGATGACGCCATGCAGACATATTTCCCGACGCCCCATGCAGAATAGTACCGAGCCGTAGTTGCCGATTTTCAGCCATAATAACCCCTACCCAACAGGTAAAATTAAATGTGTGCGAATGCCGTTTTTGCTAAATGAGCAAAGTAATGCGCGGCGGGTTCTATTAAACGTTCATCTGGATTAAATCCCGGATGATGTAATCCGTATTCGCTGGCACTGCCAATACTGACGAACGCCCCAGGCGTATTTTGCAGGTAGACGGCAAAATCCTCCCCGCCCATATGCAGGTCGGCATGGTGGATGGTGTAGCCTGATTGTTTCGCCACGGCGGTGGCGATATCCGCCCAACGATCATCGTTCACCAGCGCGGTCGGTCCCGCATGCCAGATAACATCAATTTGTGCGCCAAAAGCGTGGGCAAATCCAGCGGCGATATCATTTACCCGGGCTTTGACCTGCTGCTGCACTTCTATGCGATGCGTTCTGAGCGTTCCTTCCAGCTCTACGGACTCTGGCAGCACGTTCCATGTGTTTCCTCCCTGAATACGGGTCACGCTGAGCACCACTGAATCCAGGGTGTTAACGTCGCGACTGGCAACGCTTTGCAACACAGTTACCAACTGGCTGGCGAGCAGGATGGCATCTTTGCCTTCATGCGGACGCGCCGCATGTGCGCCTTTCCCATTGATACGTAACACAAAGCGATCAACATTGGCATAGAATGCACCGCCGCGCGTGGCGAACTCCCCTACCGGCAACCCCGGTTCATTGTGCATGCCAAAAATAGCCGCGACGTTTTGCAGCGCGCCGGCGCGAATCAGTGTTTTTGCTCCGCCGAAACTCTCTTCAGCGGGTTGAAACAAAATACGGACTCGCCCCGGTAAATCGGCTTCCTGCTGTTTAAGCAGCAGCGCGGCGCCAAGCATGACGCTGGTGTGAACATCGTGCCCGCAGGCGTGCATCACGCCCGGCGTGAGCGAGCGAAACGGAACATCGGCGCTTTCTTCTATCGGGAGTGCATCAATGTCCGCCCGCAAGGCGATGATCTCTTCTCCCTGACCAATTTCCGCGACCAGGCCGGTTTTCAGGTTGAATGGCAGAATCTGGACATCAGCACCGTACAACCAATCGCGAATACGCGCCGTCGTCGCCACTTCCTGCAAGGAAAGTTCGGGGTGTTGATGCAATTCACGACGCCAGTTGATAAGCGTTGTCGCCAGTGTCATCAGACCACCTCCACGGCGTGATGGGCTTGTGCCAACAAACGTAGCGACGTCATACGCACGTGCCCCTCTGCCACTGGCGTGTCGATAATGAACTCATTAATGCCAAATTGCGTATGCAGAGCATTCAGTTTTGCCAACACGTCGTGGGCGGTACCGTGCAACAAGGCCTGCTCACGACGCGCGATTTTGCGCGGCGGACTACCCGCCTGCGCAGCGAATGCCAGCGCTTGCTCTTCGCTGGCAACCGTGACGCGTTGGCCATTTTCGAGTTCCACGCCCCAGATCTGCACATTTTCCGCAAGCTGCGCGGCGGTGTCGTTACTGTCAGCCACAATCACCTGGACGGCGACTATCGTCGGGCGAGTGCTGTGGGTCTGCCAGAAGGACAAAACGTCACGCAATAACGCTCTGTCACCGTTGAGGTGCGCAGCGAAGATGAAATTCCAGTCGGATTGTGCTGCCAGCTGAGCGCTTTGCACACTGGCTCCCAGAACAAATCCTTCCGGCGGTAGCGGTGGGATTGGCGTCGGGAATACCGTTTCCCCGCTTTCCGTTCCGCTCAACGCCAGCCAGCCGTTAAGCTGGGATAGCTGATCGGCAAAACTGCCTTTTTCATCCTGATGCAGCCCCAGCTGTAACGCCTGAGTCGAGAGCGGTAAGCCGCCCGGCGCTTTTCCGACACCAAGATCAACACGCCCCGGTGCCAGTGATGCCAGAAGATTGAAGTTTTCCGCCACTTTGTACGGGCTGTAATGTTGCAGCATCACGCCGCCGGAACCTACGCGGATACGCTGGGTTTGCCCGAGGATCCAGGCGATCACCAGCTCCGGCGACGGGCTGGCCAACTGGGGCGTATTATGGTGTTCCGCGATCCAGAAACGATGGTATCCCCACTCTTCTGCCAGTTGCGCCAGACGCAGTGTCCGGGCAAGCGCAATCACGGCAGTTTCACCTTCCCCGATGGGGCTTTTATCCAGAATACTCAGGCGATATGACATGTTACAGGCCTATTTTTGTTAACATGTCTTTATTATTAATTTATCGAATAACCATACAGAAACATTTAATTCACATTTGCTCAGCTAAAAAATAGATAACCAGCCCTGTCGCCATCAGGGATAATAGCTAGCGCTTCCTATACTGGTCGGAACACTAAGCAGAAAACAGACGGAATTCACGGCCTACAAAATATAATAGGGTCGATGACATCACGGCAATCACATCAAAATCATTTCGTGCCATTTTTCTTTTTTTGAAAACGTTTTTTAACGCGATTTACGTTAAGTCAGACTAAATGACTAGCAACATTATGTGCTGGCATTTTTTTATTTATAATTTATGACAGGTGCATATGAGGATTTTTATTTTAATCACTTCCACCAAAATCATGATTAGTAGAGAATGCAGCGTTTCTTATTAAAATGGCTTAAAACAGATTTTTAATACCTCCGATTTTATTGCGGGGTTTTTGTATGAATTATACATACCATCATGGGGCCTCTATGAAAAGTAACATGCCCGTTACACAAATTGAATACGCACTTAACGATAAAGCGACGCTGCTTTCGACGACAGATAAAGTAAGTCATATTACCTACGCCAACTCCGCTTTTATCGACGCCAGCGGATTTAACGAACATCAGTTAATGGGCGAACCGCATAATATTATTCGCCATCCTGATATGCCTCCCGCCGCGTTCGCCGATATGTGGTACACGCTACAGCAGGGAGACAGTTGGACGGGAATGGTGAAAAACCGCCGGCAAAACGGCGACCACTACTGGGTGCGGGCCAACGTGACGCCGGTCTGGCACCATGAAAAACTCACCGGTTACATCTCGGTGCGGACTGTTCCTTCGCGCGATGAAATAACACAGAGTGAAAACTTATATCAAAAAATAAATAGTCAGCAGTTTAAACACTTTCGCCTTTTTAAAGGCATTGTCATTCGCCGTGGCATATTGGCATGGGTTTCTGCGTTTAAATGGCTGAGTATTAGTCAGCGGGTTAATTATGGTTTAGGGGGGGCTGCCCTGCTGACACTGTTATTTATCTTTACCCCCGTCCCCCCCTTTATTCAGGCGGGTGGGCTGTTGATGCTGTTTCTGGTACTGGCTATTTACCTTAAGTATCAAATTTGTCAGCCAGTTAATACGCTACTGATGCAAATGAAAAAAGTGGTGTCGGGTCGTAAACCCGATAACTGTCATTTAAACAGGGTGGATGAAATCGGAATGTTGATGCGCCTGGTTAATCAGTCCGGGCTTAATTTGAATTCGCTGGTCGATGACGTCAGTACGCAACTATCCGGTATTCGCGCAATTAGCCAGCAGGTGTCAAAAGAAGGTACTGCGTTGCACAAACGTTCAGAAGAAACCTCCGCTGACCTGCAACAAACCGCTGCTGCCCTCGAAGAAATTGGCAGTGCGGTACAACAAACCGCTGATACCGCAGCGCACACCATGACCATGGCCGATAAAACCAGCGCCAACGCGGCAGAAGGCGGCGATATCATGAAACAAACCATTGCTATGATGCAGGCAATCTCGCGTGATAACGGGCAGATTGTCGACATCATTGGCGTTATCGACAGTATTGCCTTTCAGACCAATATCCTGGCACTCAATGCCGCGGTTGAGGCCGCGCGAGCCGGAGAATCAGGGCGTGGCTTCGCCGTTGTGGCGGCAGAAGTGCGCAATCTGGCGCAGCACTCGGCGTCAGCGGCAAAAGAGATCAAACAGCTGATCGAGAAGAACGTCGCTAACGTTAACAGTGGCGTCAAAATGGTGGAGCAAACGGAAACGCATCTCACCGGAATGATTGGTGATGTCCTGCATATGTCAATGATGATCAAAGATATTAGTCTGGCCACACGAGAACAAACCCAGGCGCTGGATCTGATTAACGATTCAATTTCACGCGTGGGCACCATGACACACAATAACGCTGAGATGGTGGAACGCGTCACTGACGCTACCGCCGATCTGACCCAGCGTTCATTACGCTTACAGCAGGCCGTTCAGGTCTTTGGCGCATCAGCATAACGTTACGGCGCTTACCGGGTGAATATCTCGATAAGCGCACTCTTCTGCCTGGTTAAACGCCCCTCTCTTTTATTGGCTGAATCGAGGCCACACCCCGCCAGTTGCGGCTGCACAAAAATGCTGAATTCTTGTTATCGGAGCTTTGCGCAAGTGAACAATTGAATGTAGGATGCTCGGCCGGCAGTTTTCCCCCGTAACACAATGAAGGGTAACGCTGTTTTCGCCGCAGCAGGTGCGGCAAAAAGGATTTTGTAAATCAGTCAGGTCAACAGGAAACGTAATGAACACACACAACACGCAAGCCGCGGAACAACATGCGGCGAAACGACGCTGGTTGAATGCTCACGAAGAGGGGTATCACAAAGCGATGGGCAATCGACAGGTGCAAATGATCGCCATTGGCGGCGCGATTGGCACCGGGTTGTTTTTGGGGGCAGGCGCACGCCTGCAGATGGCCGGCCCTGCTTTGGCGCTGGTCTATCTGGTGTGCGGTATTTTTTCGTTCTTTATTCTTCGCGCGCTCGGCGAACTGGTTTTGCACCGCCCTTCCAGCGGTAGCTTTGTTTCCTACGCCCGCGAATTTTTAGGTGAGAAAGCCGCCTATGTGGCTGGCTGGATGTATTTCATCAACTGGGCGATGACCGGTATTGTCGATATCACCGCAGTTGCGCTGTATATGCATTACTGGGGCGCATTTGGCGACGTGCCGCAGTGGGTGTTCGCCCTTGGGGCGCTGGCCATCGTCGGTACCATGAACATGATCGGCGTGAAGTGGTTCGCAGAGATGGAGTTTTGGTTTGCGCTGGTCAAAGTGCTGGCGATTGTGATCTTCCTGGTTGTGGGTACCGTTTTTTTAGGCACCGGAAAACCGCTGGATGGTAACGCTACAGGTTTTCACCTGATAACCGACAACGGCGGATTTTTCCCACATGGCCTGCTGCCAGCGCTGGTACTGGTCCAGGGCGTCGTCTTCGCGTTTGCCTCCATCGAACTGGTCGGCACTGCCGCCGGTGAGTGCAAAGATCCGCAAACGATGGTGCCGAAAGCGATCAATAGCGTTATCTGGCGTATCGGTCTGTTCTACGTGGGTTCGGTGGTCCTGCTGGTTCTGCTTCTGCCCTGGAACGCCTACCAGGCGGGTCAAAGCCCGTTTGTCACCTTCTTCTCCAAACTTGGCGTGCCGTATATCGGCAGCATCATGAACATTGTGGTGCTCACCGCGGCGCTTTCCAGCCTGAACTCCGGCCTGTACTGCACCGGGCGTATTTTACGTTCCATGTCGATGGGCGGTTCTGCGCCAAAATTTATGGCTAAGATGAGCCGCCAACAGGTGCCATGGGCCGGGATCCTCGCCACGCTGGTCGTGTATGTCGTAGGGGTATTCCTGAACTATCTGGTGCCGTCGCAGGTGTTTGAGATCGTGCTTAACTTCGCCTCGCTGGGCATCATTGCGTCGTGGGGATTTATCATGGTGTGTCAGATGCGTCTGCGCCGGGCGATTAAAGAAGGTAAAACGGCAGACGTCAGTTTTAAACTGCCGGGTGCGCCGTTTACCTCGTGGCTCACGTTGCTGTTCCTGCTGAGTGTGCTGGTGCTGATGGCGTTTGATTATCCAAACGGCACTTACACCATCGCGTCATTACCGTTAATTGCCATCCTGCTGGTTGCAGGCTGGTTCGGCGTGCGTAAACGCGTAGCGGAAATCCATCGCACCGCGCCGTAAGGATAGAAAGGCCTGACAGGTTACCCCTTCAGGCCTTCTTTTTTAGTCTGCTTCAATGAGCTGCGCAACATCGTTGCTATTAATTTCCCGCGCATTCCCATCCTGATCGGTATAGCTGGTCATTCCGGTATCTTTATCCAGTTGCGGCTTACCCTGGGTGGTAATGGTTTGTCCACTTTTGGTCGTCATAACGTAATTGGTCGTGCAGCCTGCCAGCGTAAACAGCATTACGCCTGCACAAAGACAAATAAATGGCTTTTTCATGGTATTCCTGTGTTATTCAGTTAGCCGTTGAGGGCGTAGTGTAAGTCCCTGAAGTTAGTCAGGCTACTGGCGGGGTGTAACGAGGCGTATCGTGAGGTTTAGAGAAATGACAGGAGGGGTTTCCCCCTCCGGTTAATTACAGCGCGATACGAATAACATCGTCCGGCTGGGTAGCTTCCTGCTCGCGGGTCGATTTCTGTTTCACGCTGACGTACAGCGTTTTACCATCGGCGGAGAGCGCCAGGCTGTTCGGGAATGTTGGGGTCTCGAAGGTTTTGACAACTTTGTAGCTTTTCGCGTCGATCACGCTCACTTTACCGGCCTGACGATGGGTCACATAGGCCTCGTTGCGCGCCGGGTTGAACAGCACGGCCAGAGATTCCGGCGCGGCGACTTTCGCCAGTACATTGCCGTTGCGGGTGTCGATAACCAGCACTTCCGCGGCCTTAGAGTCGGTAACAAATGCGCGGTTACCGGCCGTGTCCAGACTCAGGTTGATAAAGAAGTGCTCTTTTCCATCATCCAACAGCTTTTTGCGGCTGAGAATTTTGTTATTGGTGGTATCGATAGTGATGAATTCACCGTCCGCATTGGCGGTGTAAAGGCGTTTAGCCTTGCTGTCGACAGCCAGAGCGGTGCTCATTTTGCCAGTATTTTGGATTGTGTCCTGAAGTTTGATCGTCTCACCGTCCACGACCCAAATTACGCTCTCTTTACCAATACCGCTAATGTATACCGTGTTGGTAGCATCATCGGCGACCAGCTCACGCGGCTGCAGCGGGCGCACATCTTCAGAACGCTTACGCGCATCCAGCACCAGGCGCCCTTTCACCGCGCCGGTTTTAGCATCCATCGCCGTCACCGCACTGTTTACCGTATTACCAAACCACAGCGTTTGCGTGGTGTTATTGATGGTGGCGCCAAACGGTTTGAGATCGTTATGGATAACCTGAGTCACTTCGAGCGTCACCGGGTCAAGACGGTAAACCACGCCGCCGGTATCCAGTTTGCGGCTCTGTGAGGTCGCCAGCCACAGCGCGTTCTCTTGCTGGCTGTACGCCATTTCATAGGCACCTTTGCCCACGGCTTTGCGCAGCAGTTCTTCCGCAGCCTGTGTCGTAAAAGATGATGCCACGAGCAGTGAACCTAACAGTAAAGAACCACGCAGGCGCGGCGAAAACAGATGACGTAAAGACATGACGACTCCCTTTGATAAATTCGTTTGTTACTGCTTCACATAGCTTCAATGAGCAAAATCATGGTTTTGCCTTTTTAAGAATGAGAATAGTAATCATTATTCATCGCAAAGTGGAGCACTTCTTCACATATTGACTACACTCGTTTTCATTGCCCGAAAAATTGCCGCAGTTCCGCAGCGCTAAAATTTATCTTTTTTATAAAAAAATTCACATGCTTACCGTCCGTTTTCCGGCGTCAGCATCATACATTGGCCTTATTCATGACGATTTTTTCAGCCCGCTATACTGTCTTTCCTGTTTCATTATTGCCTGTCTTCCTCTCGCCTTTTGCCGCGGCAGAAAGTGAACTAAACGAACAAACGCTGATCGTTAGCGCGACGCCACAATCCGTTTCAGAGCTGGATACGCCTGCGGCCGTCAGCGTCGTTGCCGGTGAAGATATGCGTCTGGCAACACCGCGCATTAACCTGTCCGAATCGCTGACCAGCGTCCCTGGGCTACAGGTGCAAAATCGGCAGAACTATGCGCAGGACCTCCAGTTGTCGATTCGCGGTTTTGGTTCACGCACCACGTATGGCATCCGCGGCATTCGTATGTATGTAGACGGGATCCCAGCCACCATGCCGGATGGGCAAGGCCAAACATCCAATATCGATATCAGCAGCGTACAAAATATTGAGGTCCTGCGCGGCCCCTTCTCTGCGCTGTATGGCAATGCTTCCGGCGGTGTGATTAATGTCAGTACTGAAACAGGGCGTGAACCACCCACCATTGAAGCCAGCAGCTATTACGGCAGTTTTGGCACCTGGCGCTACGGTGTAAAGGCCACCGGAGCAGTGGGCGACGGTACTCAGCCTGGCGATGTGGATTACACCGTTTCAACAACCCGATTTACCACTCACGGGTATCGCGATGACAGCAGCGCGCAAAAAAATCTGGCTAACGCCAAACTGGGCGTACGCGTTGATGATGCGAGTAAACTGACGCTGATATTCAACAGCGTGGAGATTAAGGCCGACGATCCCGGCGGCCTGACTAAGTCAGAATGGAATGCCAATCCGCAGCAATCGCCCCGCGCGGAGCAATTCAATACGCGAAAAACCATCAAGCAGACTCAGGCGGGATTACGTTATGAACGCCAGCTTAGCATGCAGGATGATATCAGCATAATGACCTATGCGGGGGAGCGCGAAACCACCCAGTATCAATCGATCCCAATAGATCCACAGTTAAATTCCTCTCATGCCGGCGGGGTCATCACCTTGCAACGTCATTATCAGGGGATAGATAACCGTTGGACTCACCGTGCTGAATGGGGGATCCCGGTAACCTTCACCACCGGTATAAACTATGAAAACATGAGTGAAAACCGTAAAGGTTATAACAACTATCGTCTTGATAATGCTGTGCCTGAGTATGGTCAGAAAGGCGACCTGCGACGCAATGAACGTAACCTGATGTGGAACGTCGATCCCTATCTGCAAACCCAGTGGCAATTGACGGAAAAGCTTTCGCTGGATGCCGGCGTTCGTTACAGTTCCGTGTGGTTTGATTCCAACGATCGCTACATAACTGTTGATAACGGCGATGACAGCGGCGACGTAAGTTATCACCAATGGTTACCTGCCGGATCGTTGAAGTATGCAATGACTGACGCCTGGAACGTCTATCTGGCTGCGGGGAGAGGATTTGAAACACCCACGATTAACGAACTCTCCTACCGCTCCGATGGACAAAGCGGCATGAATTTGGGCTTACAGCCGTCCACGAATGACACCATTGAAATCGGCAGCAAAACGCGCATCGGCGATGGGCTGTTTACCGCGGCGCTCTTTCAGACCGATACCGATGACGAGATCGTGGTTGATAGTAACAACGGCGGTCGTACGACTTATAAAAACGCAGGTAAAACCCGTCGTCAGGGTGGAGAATTAGCCTGGGACCAACGCTTTGCCGCAAACTGGCGCGTAAAAGCGGCATGGACCTGGCTGGATGCAACCTACCGCAGCAACGTCTGTGGCGATCAAAACTGCAACGGCAACCGACTGCCAGGCATAGCGCAAAACATGGGATTTGCGTCACTGGGCTACGTGCCTGATGAAGGTTGGTATGCGGGAGCGGATGTGCGTTATATGGGCGACATTATGGCCAATGATGAAAACACAGCCAAAGCCCCGTCATATACCGTAGTTGGCCTGAATACCGGCTATAAATTTTATTACAGCAACCTTATGATTGACCTGTTTGGCCGGGTGGATAATCTGTTCGATAAGACCTACGCTGGGTCGGTGATTGTTAATGAAACAAGGGACAGGTACTACGAACCGGCGCCAGGACGAAACTATGGCGTGGGGATTAATGTGGCCTGGCGTTTTGAATGATGCTGGCGGGAATGGCTCCCGCCAGCACTATTTACGCATCGTCTGCAACGCGAATAACCACCTTGCCGAAGTTTTTACCGGTCAGTAAACCGATAAACGTCTGCGGCGCATTCTCCAGACCGTCTGTGACCTGCTCACGGTAGTGGATCTTACCCTCTTTAATCCAGCGCCCCATCTCCCGCTGAAACTCATGAATGCGGTGACCATAATCCTGACCAATAATAAAACCCTGCATCCGGATACGCTTTTTCAATAGCGTTGCCATCAGCAACGGTAATCGGTCAGGGCCGGTCGGAAGCGATGTTGCGTTGTAACCGCTGACCAGTCCGCAAAGTGGAATGCGCGCCGAGGTATTGAGTAGCGGCAGAACGGCGTCAAACACCTTACCGCCAACGTTCTCGTAGTAAATATCAATCCCCTGCGGACACGCTTTTGCCAGTTGTTGTGCAAAATCTTGCTCATGGTGATCGAGACAAACATCAAAGCCCAGCACCTCGGTGGCATGCCGGCATTTCTCTGCCCCACCCGCGACGCCGATCACCCGGCACCCTTTGAGCTTACCAATCTGTCCAACCGTTGCGCCCACCGGGCCAGTTGCAGCGGCGACAACCAGCGTTTCCCCTGCTTTCGGCTGGCCGATGTCCAGCAAGCCCATATAGGCGGTAAATCCCGGCATCCCCAAAACACCCAGCGCCCAGGAGGGATGTTCAGGATTATCGCCAAGCTTCACCAGTCCGTTACCGTCTGAAATGTCATAGTCCTGCCAGCCACTGTAGCTCAGCACCCATTCGCCTGGCTGGTAATCAGGATGGTTGGAGGACACCACGCGGCTCACGGTGCCACCAACCATCACGCCGCCAATTTCAACGGGAGGCGAGTAAGACGGTTCATCGCTCATGCGTCCACGCATGTAAGGATCGAGGGAAAGAAAAACGGTGCGCAGCAAAACCTGACCTTCTCCCGGCGTGGCGACTTCATCTTCTTCAAGACGGAAGTTATCCGGGATTGGCGCGCCATGCGGGCGGGAAGCCAGTACCCAACGGCGGTTACGATTAGTCTGTTGACCCATGATGTGCTCCTCTGCTTTTGGCATGAATCCATCAATAGTAGCAGCCTGCGCCAGCATTTAGCTCACGACATGGTTTAATCGCACAACCAGATAAACGCAGGTTTGCGCGGTTTCATTGATAAACCGACAGTCATTCGGCGGGCCCAACTCCAGACAATCGCCCGCTTTCATTTCATGACGCACATCGCCTTCCACAAAGAGTAATTCCCCCTGCTGTAGCCAGATAAGCTGTCTGGCCTGCACGTAGGAGGATGCTGGCATTGGGATATCGCTTCCGGCGGGCAATTCGATCTGTACCAGGTCGATGGGTAGATCGCTACGCGGTGAAACATGGCGTCGCAGATAGTGGCTTTGCGGGTCGTGCCAGACGGGCTGGTCAGCGAGGCGCAGCAGCTTGCCCTCCTGCATTTCGGCCCGCGCAATCAGCATGGACATGCTGATACCAAACGCGCCGGAGAGCCTGCCCAGCAGCGTGGCCGTAGGGCTGCTCTCACCGCGCTCTATTTTATGGATCATTGCCCGCGACACGCCTGCGCGCTCGGCGAGTTCCGTCAGAGACCAGCCGCGAGATTCTCGTTCAAGACGAATTCTTGCACCGATCCGTTGATTTATGCTGTCTTCAATAGTATTCATATTGTAATACTATAGTGAACAACCCCTGAGGTTCAACATGTCAATTCGATTTGCCAGCAAAGCAGACTGCGCCGCTATTGCTGAAATTTATAACCACGCGGTACTGCATACGGCGGCTATCTGGAACGATCAAACTGTCGATGCCGAGAACCGTATCTCCTGGTACGAAGCCCGCCAGTTGATGGGGTATCCCGTGCTGGTAAGTGAAGAAAACGGCGTGGTCACCGGATATGCTTCGTTCGGCGACTGGCGCAACTTTGACGGATTTCGTCATACCGTTGAACATTCGGTGTATGTCCATCCCGAACATCAGGGAAAGGGCCTGGGACGAGCACTGCTCAGACGACTGATAGAAGAAGCGCGCGCGTGCGGCAAACATGTGATGGTGGCGGGGATTGAATCTCAGAATCAGGCGTCGCTGCATCTGCACAGTACGCTGGGATTTAACATCACCGCACAAATGCCGCAGGTTGGCACCAAATTTGGCCGCTGGTTGGATCTGACCTTTATGCAGTTACAGTTAGACGATCGTCGCGATCCGGATGCCGGCAGATGAATCAGACGCTGACCCTCTCCTTTCTGATTGCCGCAGGTATTGGTCTGGTGGTGCAAAATACCTTAATGGTGCGTATTACGCAGACCTCCTCGACGATCCTGATTGCCATGCTGCTGAACTCATTGGTTGGGATTGTGCTGTTTGTCAGCATTCTGTGGTTTAAGCAAGGCGCTGCGGGGTTTGGCGAACTGGTCTCCAGCGTGCGCTGGTGGACGCTGATCCCCGGTTTGCTGGGGTCTTTTTTTGTTTTTGCCAGTATCAGCGGCTATCAAAATGTGGGGGCCGCCACCACGATTGCGGTACTGGTAGCCAGCCAGTTAATTGGCGGACTGGTGCTGGATATTCTGCGCAGTCATGGCGTACCGCTCCGGGCGCTGGTGGGGCCAGTTTGCGGCGCGGTGCTGCTGGTCGTCGGGGCCTGGCTGGTGGCGAGACGCTCATTTTAACTGTCTGATGGCGTTTCGCTTATCCGGCCTGAACAAACAGGCCGGATAACAATAACGAATTAAAGGATTGTGCCGCCTTTGGTCAACTGTTCGCGACGGGCTTCCATATCCTCTTTATGCTGACGGCCATGATGTGCGATAGCCGTACGCAAACGCTGCTGCTGGGTGTAGCGATCTTCCCGGCTCAGCGCGACATCATCGCTGAGTTCAATCAGCAATTCATTCATATGCGTAATGACGCTCTCTTCAATGGCGGCATCAACTCGTGCGCTGACCTCATCCAGATGCGACATAACCTCTCCTTAACTCATTAATTTAATTTTGCTTTTGAAAAATCACTGCCCATCAGGCTGACGCTGTATCCGCTAACGTTGCTACGCGTGGCATAGAACGTTTTACCATTTGCCAGGGCTATCCACGGAGCCTGCTGGTAGAAAATCTCTTGCGACTGCTGGTAAAGCGCGGCGCGTTCTTCTGGTTTGCTCACCAGTTTCGCCTTTTGAACCAGAGAATTATACTCTTTATCGCACCAGCGCGCGGCGTTAGATCCGGTTTTTATACTGTCGCAGCCCAGCAGTACATCGGCGAAGTTATCCGGATCGCCGTTGTCTGACATCCAGCCGAACAGCGCGGTGTCATGCTCGCCTTTGCGCATTCCAGAGAGATATTCGCCCCACTCGTATGACACTATTTTTGCCTTCACGCCGACTTTTGCCCAATCGCTCTGGATCATCTCGGCAATACGTCGGGAGTTGGGGTTGTATGGACGCTGAACCGGCATTGACCACAGCGTCGCTTCGAATCCGTTTTCCAGCCCAGCCTGTTTGAGCAGATCTTTCGCTTTTTGCGGGTCGTAAGCATAATCTTTTAGATCTTTATTGAACCCCATCATATTCGGTGGAATCGGCGATTTTGCCACCGTACCGGAACCTAAAAAGACGGCGTTAATAATGGCTTTTTTATCTGTCGCGTAGTTCAACGCCTGACGCACCAACACGTTATCAAACGGTTTTTTCTCGGTATTAAACGCCAGATACCCAACGTTCAGCGCTTCAACCGAATGCAGCGTCAAATCTTTATTCTTGTTGATCTCGTCAAACTGGATTGGCGCAGGCGCCGGGATAATCTGGCATTCGTTAGTTTGCAGTTTTGCCAGTCTGGTCTGTACATTTGGGGTGATCGCGAATATCAGGTGCTTCGTCGGGACGGCGCCATCCCAGTAGTTCGGATTGGCGAGATAACGGATCTGGGAATCCTGTTTGTACTGCTGCAACACGTATGGCCCGGTGCCAATCGGCCAGTTATCAACGTTTTCCGGGGTGCCTTTTTTCAGCATCGCATCAGCATATTCCGCAGAGAGAATGGATGCGAAATCCATCCCCCAGTCGGCAAGAAACGCGGCGTTAGGTTCATTCAGCACAAACTGAATGTGATAATCATCGACCTTCTTCACTTCTTTAATCAGTTTATCCAGACCGACATCGTTAAAGTATTCATAACTTCCCTGAGAAACCTTGTGATATGGATGATCGGCATCTTTCTGGCGTAATACCGAGAAAACCACGTCATCGGCGTTGAAGTCGCGGGTGGGTTTAAAGAATTTATTACTGTTGAATTTCACCCCCTGACGCAGGGTAAACGTGTAAGTCTTGCCATCGGGAGAAATTGTCCAGTCCGTTGCCAAAGACGGTATTGGGGTATTTTTTACCGGATCAAAGTTAATGAGTCGGTTGTAGAGCACCTGTGAACTGGCCACAAACGATGGGCCGGAACTGGCGATTTGCGGATTAAATGACTCTGGCGACGCTTCTGAGCAGTAGATGATGGTGTCAGTGCTGGCCGCGAACGCAGCGCCTGAGGGTAAGATGGCGCTGAGCGCCAGCGCGAGTAACGTTTTCCTTGCAATCATGGTTATAAGCCTTCTTATTTTATTATTAACCGGAATATCAGAGCATAGCTGACAAAAACTGACCAATAACAAATCACTATCAGGTTATTCTAATCCGGTGGATTTCGCTGAATAATTCATCACCACAAGCGAATTAATTTCCCTTAAGTCTTTTTCAAAACGTCAAGATTTTTCCCGGCACTCTATGCCATGAAAATTCGCCCCTTTTTGCCTCTCTTCCGCCGTTTGCTCGTTTTTATAAACCGTAAAGTAGATGTGTGAAGAAGTCTAAGGGGTAACAACGTGGCAAAAACTCTCTTGCGCAGCGGCAATTTGGATGACTATCAGGCCGTGGGTGGCGGTGGTCAGGCCGTGTTTGATTCAGCACTGCAAATTCGTGAAACGCTTCGCTTGCGTAAACAGCAGGCGATGGTGGATTGTTTGGCGATCCCACAAATTAACGACAACGGCGATCGGGTTGACTGGTATTCCCCGGTTGAAGGAAAAGCCGTTGCGTGGAAAGCCGCTGAGGAAGAGGCGCGTTTTCGTGCGCTGCGCTATCTGGGGAGCACGCTGGAAAATGCAGCGGCCCTGAGCCGTAAAAGCCTGCAATCGGGGAAAACCTCCCTGCAACTGTTTGGTTCATTGCTCGAAAAAGCTATCCAGTTTCCTGGCGAGAATCACGTGTTTCTGGTTGATGGCAAACCTGTCATTACGTTCTGGGGCTTCGTCAATCTGAATGAAAATCCCCGCGATGATGTGCTCGATTGCCTGCGCCTTGCCGATATTCCACCCGTCGTCACCGTGACAGAGCCTGAACCGGAAGAAGAGATTGCGCAAGAAATCACCTTCACTGAGGCCGATGCCCCTTTACTGACGCCGGTCGTTGAACCGCCTAAACCGGTTGAACCTGAACCACAACCGCTGGTCATGATCAACGAACCGGAAGTCACTCCGCCACAGGTACAGACGAAGCCCGCACGTCGTCTGCCGCTGTGGAGCCTGCCCGTTGCCGCCGTAATTATCGCTGCCATCGTGGGACCGCTGCTGTGGAAACAACAAGCCGCCATCCCCGCCCCATCAGTTGCCCCCATTGCCGTCGCTAAAGCAGATATGACGCCGTTGCCGGAACTGACCTCCGCACTGCCGTTGCATCGGGCTGAAGTCATTCCGGTCGCGAAAAAAGAGAAACCTGACGCCGGACCGGTGGTGATTGCCGCTATTCCCAAAGATGCGCTGGTCATGGATGCCAGCCAAATGAAGGCAGGAACAACGCGTTTCCTCAACGGTAACTGGCGCGTCATGGTTGACGTAAAAGATCCGGTCAGCGGCAAAGCGCCGTCGCTGCGCTATCAGATCCAGACCAATAAAGGCACTGCACGCGTAGTGCATGGCGACAATATTGTTTGTCGTGCCGAGATTTTCTCTGGTTTGCATCAGTCTGGCGAATTAATGATTAAGAGTCGTGGCAATGCCCGTTGCACCGACGGGTCACGTTATCCGATGCCAGAAATTACCTGCAAAGCGGGAACCAATGACGTCGCCGCCTGTACCGCACGATATGACGATCACGCGGAAATCCCTCTGACGATCAAAAAGATAGGTGCCTGATTTTATGTTGGTGAATCTGTGTGATTACAAACAGAGCGTGACGCTCATCGCCAATAGCGGTGTGCAATTTTTGGATTTTGGCCTGACGCCGCAGGAATCTGCGCATCATGGACGCTTTGTGCGCAAAACGGCCAACGGTCCCCTGCTACGGCTGGACTTCGATCTGGCTACGGGACGCTATACCTTACCGGGCAGCACCGGCGGTCAGCCTGAAGTCGTGAAGCCGGAAAGCACCCAGACGCTGCATTATTCTCTGGACGTACTCGACGGCGTCTGGCTACCGCTGCCGTTCCTGCGCTTTAATCCGCCGCGTACGTTTATTGAAGGCCCGGATAACTGGGCGCGTGTACAGGTACGAAAACTGGCGCAACCTGACAGCGCAGGCAACACCCACCGCGTTACCCTGGCGGTGGACAGCCAGCTCACTGAGAATGCCCCTGCCGCGTTAACCCCCAACGAAAATGACCTGCTTAACGGTACGCGGTTTGCGCTGGCCTGGCATGATAACGAAATTGCCGATTTCCTCGACCAGACCTGGATTGACGGTTGGCTGCGCGAATCCTTTATGCATCATGTCACGCAGCATGAGAACCGCTCAGAACAAGAGATCCAGCAGGCGCTGCGTAACTTTGAATATCAAGCGCACTGGTTAAATTTGTTGACCCTGTTAGGCGAACAGCTTTCTATTCCGGAAGTTAAGCTGGTCACACATACGCTCAGCACACCGGCGATTCCCGTTGATCTGATCCTGGATATTGGTAATACCCATACCTGCGGCGTCCTGATTGAGGATCACGGCGATGCCAATGATGGACTGCGCCAGACCGCTGAATTACAGGTGCGATCATTAAGCGAGCCGCAGTTTCTTAACGATCCACTGTTCACCAGCCGACTGGAGTTTTCCGAAGCGCGGTTTGGTAAGCAGCACTTTTCCGTTGAAAGCGGTCGCGATGACGCCTTTATCTGGCCGTCGATTGTTCGCGTGGGCGATGAAGCCCGAAAGCTGGCGATGCAACGTCTGGGTACGGAAGGCAGCAGTGGGATCTCCAGCCCGCGCCGTTATCTGTGGGATGAAACGCCGGTGCTGCATGACTGGCGCTTTAGCCAGATGAATGGCAAAACTCAGCGCGAACCGCTGGCTACCGCCTTCCCGCTGATGAATCTGATGAATGATGACGGACAACCGCTGTTCAGCCTGCCGCAGGATGACCGTCTGCCGGTGTTCTCACCGCAATACAGCCGTAGCACGTTGATGACGCATATGCTGTGTGAGATTCTGGCTCAGGCGCTGGGTCAAATTAACAGCGTGGCAACGCGTTTGCGCCTCGGTTTCCCGGCCTCTCCTCGCCAGTTGCGCACACTGATCCTGACCCTGCCATCAGCGATGCCAAAACAGGAGCGCGAGATTTTCCGCCTGCGTATGTTTGAAGCCATTGCGCTGGTCTGGAAAGCGATGGGCTGGCACCCGCAGGATGAAGACTTCTCCACCCGCAAGCAGCAGGAAAAAAGCGTGGTTCCCGTCCCTGAGATTCAGATGGAGTGGGATGAGGCCAGCTGCGGTCAGTTGGTGTGGCTGTATAACGAGGCGATCTCCCACTACGATGGCCATACCGAATCGTTTTTTAATGCCCTTGCCCGCCCGGATCGTCTGCCGGAACCTGGTGAGACAAAAGGCCGTGCGCTGCGTGTGGCATCCATTGATATTGGCGGTGGCACAACGGATATGGCTGTCGTCCATTATCAGCTTGATGACGGCGTTGGCGCGAACGTCAAGATCACCCCGCATTTGCTGTTTCGCGAAGGCTTTAAGGTCGCGGGCGATGACATGCTGCTGGACGTGATTCAGCGTTGCGTGCTACCTGCCCTGCAAACCCGCTTGCAGCAGGCTGGCGTGACCGACGCCGCCGCATTACTGGCTACGCTGTTTGGCGATTCCGGGCGCATCGATACCCAGGCAATTCTGCGTCAGCAAACGGCATTACAACTCTTTATGCCACTCGGACATGCGGTGCTCTCCGCCTGGGAACAAAGCGATATTAACGATCCGGTAGCCGGGCTGCATGCCACCTTTGGCGAGCTGCTTAGCCAGCAACCCACGCGTAACGTGATGAACTATATCCAACAGGCTATCGATCATGCGTTGCCCTCTGGTTCGCCAGCGTTTGATGTTTTGAGCGTGCCGTTACAGGTGCAGTTCAGGCAGTTACAAGAAGCGTTACTGGCCGGGCAATTTACCCTGACCTCGCCGCTGCATGCAGTCTGCGAGGCTATTTCACATTATCGTTGCGATATTTTATTAGTGACCGGCAGACCGGCCTGTTTACCGGGCGTACAGGCGTTGATCCGCCACCTGCAACCCGTTCCAGTTAATCGTATGATCTGGATGGATAACTATCGGGTCCACGAGTGGTATCCGTTCAGTCAGCAAGGGCGGATTGGCAACCCCAAATCCACCGCAGCAGTCGGTGCCATGCTATGCAGCCTGGCGTTGGATCTGCGCTTACCGCGCTTCAATTTTAAAGCGGCCGATATCGGCGCGTATTCGACCGTACGTTATCTTGGCGTGCTGGATAATACGGTCAACACGCTGCGCGATGAGAACATCTGGTATCACGATATCGATCTGGATAAACCCGGCGCGAAGCTGGATACCCGTTTGCACTTTCCGCTGCGCGGCAATGTGACGTTAGGCTTCCGCCAACTGGCAAACAGCCGCTGGCCTGCCACGCCGCTGTATACGCTGAGCATAAATTCTGCCGAACTGGCAAAAAGCATCGCCGGAGATGGCGTGTTAAATGTACGACTGCAGTTACGCGGCGGCAGCAAAGAGAGCGGCCCGGAATGCTTCGTACTCAGCGATGCCTGGTTACAGGATGGCACCCCCGTTGCCGCCAATGCCTTAACATTAAAATTGAATACGCTGGCGGATCGTCGCCATAGCGGTAGCCATTACTGGATTGATAGCGGGAGCGTGTACCTGAAATGAGTAAGATGTTAAACACCGCGCAGGCCGCCATCGAGTGGGTAACAGATACCCGCCAGCGCTCGGCACGTCTTGATGATGAAGCGGATGCCCTGCTGACACAACTTACGTTAGCCGCGGTTAATGAATCTGCGCTGACGGCGACCTTTTCAGCACGAGGGTGTGTTGGGTTATACGGGCACTCACAATCAGCAAAAGCGCATCTGCTTGCGGCGTTGTGCAGCAATACCAATGGCAAAGTGAGTATTGTTACGCCGGATCGCAGTTTTGATTATTTTTCGCATATTAATCCGGGACATGCACCGACCAATATGGCTATTCGTTTTACGCGTGAAGATAATCCGCTCAATAACGAATGGCCGCTGCGCTTACGATTACTCAGTGAAGCTGAACTGGTACAGCTGTTTATTACACAGTTCTGTGCGCTCCCGGACAACCGCCAGGTGGAGAAATCGATCATTGAGGCGCGCCTGGAAAAATGGCAGACGCTGCGTCAGCGTCATCCGGTACAGGGTATTACTGCTCAGGATGTCGCGGCAATCGGTCGTTTCTGGCGATCCTGCGTACCGGCTAACCAGCAGCAAATTGACGATGCGCTATGGCATCAGTTTGCCACGCTGCTGCCCGCTCTGGATCTGACGACCCGGGCCAACGCCTGGGCATTATTGTGGGGAGAACAACCCGAGCTAACGCAACAGTGGCTGGCGCTGGCGCATACGTTGCAACAAACCGGGAATGCGCAAGAGCTGGCGGCTCCGTTGAGCCTGCTGGTTGACCATTTTGGTTTACCTGCCGAAAGTTTTCTCACCCAGGCAGCATTAACCGGAAATGAGGCGCAAAGCGATGTGGTCGTTCATCCGATTGAAAATCATCAGTTGCTCAATGCGGTCAGTCTCTCGCAAACCTCGCTGGCACTGCTGACGCGCGAGCTGGTCCTGACGGTGGAAGATGCAGTGTTGGAGAATGTCGACCTGCTCGATATTCCCCTCGCCCCGGACGCACATTCCCATCCGTTGTGGCAGGCAAAATTAGGCTGGATGCTGGAGCATTATCGCCAGCATCTGCAACCGGATGTGCTCTTAATCTGCAACGCGGTATCTACCCGCGCCCAGACGCCAGCCATTACCCGCAAGCTACTGGGCTGGGTCAACGATACCCAGCCTGTACATGACGCCGCATTACCAGGCGTAGTCTGGGCCATCACCCCACAGGATGCGCGTTTTAGCACCCAGCAAAATCTGGATGAGTCCGTGCAGCAATTAATGGGGAAACCGGGACTGCACTGGGGTACGCTGCAGGCGCTGGATAACCACAGCTTACAACGCCTTGTCGAATGGTTGACTCAGGCTACCTCGCCACAGCAGCGTCAGGCCAGACTGACCTCTCTGCGCGAACAGCATCAACAGCGCATCCGCGAAACGCTGAAGAGTTGGATTAACACCCGTGATGATGCGTCAGGTAGCAGCGAGTCGGTGATCCGCCAGTTGCAATCCCAGGCGGCAAAACATGGGGAACTCCTGGAAGGTTTACTGCCGCCGATGCGCCTCTTTGAGTCGCTGCTGCGTGTTCATCAGCCGCGCGAGGAGCAAGTGAACGGGTTATTTAATGAAGAGATCGACCTGTTTGCTGAAGTGCGTGACATGCCGCACTCGCCGGAAAACAAAGAAACTGGATACCAGGCACACAAAATGTGGGTTAATCACGTGCGCCAGTGGTGTCGCGATGAAAATAATGCGCGCCGTTTAGGCCTCGATCCTCGAACGCTAAGGCAGGTGGCTGACATCCTCGTTACCGCCAGCTATCGCCTGGAGATGCCGCAACGCTTACAACATATTATGCAGCGCGAAAACGTCTGTGCAGCGCAGCTCCATGCCGATATTGGCGATTTTATTACCTGGCTTGGATTTGCCAACGTTGCTGAGGAACAGCGCCCTGCCAGCAGGATCCAAAAAGGCGCGGCTATTTTTAGCGCGCCTAAGCAACAGCCGATGTCGCGACTCGCCAAACTGGATGAACAACCTTCGCACGGCGCAAGCCGCTACGTTTACGACTGGCTGGTTGCTTTGTACACTCGCGCGAATGAGAACGTGGGGTATCAACACCCACAGGATGTCACTGAAGCCGACAAAAAACGTTTAGATTCACTGCTTTCCGTCTGAAACGGCCTCATCAGAAAAGTGAAAACATCAGCGCGACGGGAAAACTCATTGGCCAGGTCGCCCCGACTAATACCGCGCTGAGAAAGCGAATCCGTTTTTTATCGCGGGACAGAAACCAGGTGATGATTGCCGTGATAGCGGCCATCACCGCATAAAAGACCAACATTTTTTGGAACAAAGACATGTAAGGCATCCTGGCCGGAAGGTAAAATCGCGCGCAATATGCTCTTTTTCATGACTCACATCAAGTTTTATTAATTATTTTAAGAGAAACAGCGGTAAAACAACCCGTTTTCATTATGTTCAGAATTCGTACTATTGCGGATAGTTATAACCCGTACTATACCCATAGGGGTTAAAACGAAAGGTGGCACAAATGAATGTTTCCAGTAAAACTGTGGTGCTGATAAATATATTTGCTGCTGTAGGACTTTTCAGTCTGATTTCCGCAAGGTTCGGCTGGTTTGCTTGATGTGACACTTCTTGAACAATGGCAGCGTCCACTGGCAGAGAGGGTTTTCTCTCTGCCATTAGCCAACGATCATCCCACCCTGCCTTCATCCGGTAAATTATCCTTAGGATGTAATATCCCTAATCCTTCTGCGGCATTATTTGCCTGTAAAGCGGGCTGGCGTGGTGCCGGTATGCTGACGGAAAAATGCGATAAAAGCGCTGTCGCTGACAAATTCCAGATGTTGCGCCACGTGACTAATATGACTCCCGTCCGCCAGCATTTCCATGGCTTTTAACAGTCTAAATTGCTGCCGCCAGTTCTGATAATTCATCCCGGTATCTCTGATAAAGATCCGGCTGATGGTCCTCTCGCATGCCCCAACCTGTTGGGACAATTGATTCAGTCGTGGTGGCAACGCGCCCATACGCAATTGCTCAAGCCATCTATCCAGTCGTGGATCGGCGGGAAATTGTAATGTCCAGTTTTCACTGCGCGCGGCCCGCAATTCCTCACAAAAAACGGTGATGAGGCTGGCCTGCTGCGCCGCTGGCATATCCCATGACCAAAAGGCCATACGTTCTATGACTTCGAAAAAAAGAGGATTAACCTCGACGATCTGCAGCGGTAACGCAGATAACGGCAGCGAGGTTGAAAAGTACAAAGAACGATAAGCCATTACCCCACGCATGATGGCGCGGTGAACCGTACCGGCCGGGATCCAGACCGCACGCCGTGGCGGCAGCAGGCACAGCCCCTGCTCCAGCTCAATCGTGATGCTACCCGCCGCCGAAAAAAGGAGCTGATGACGAAGATGGCTGTGGCGCCCTGAATCATGTACCCCCATATCGGCGGCAATCCCAATTACCGGTGTATCAAAACTGTCTGCATCGAAAGCATCATCGGGGGCAATTTTCATTATCTGTCCGATATTTAATATTTAAAGTCCTGATAATGGTAATGAGACACCCCCCTTTCAGCAATAATGCCCGCCTGTTTTCTCTCTGGATACTGCTATGAATACCCAACGACGCCCGCCGTTGTGGCTGCTCACGCTGCTGATTATGTTCCCGCAACTGGTGGAAACCATTTACAGCCCGGCTTTGCCAGGTATCGCCACCTCTTTTCACATCAGCAGTGAACGTGCGGCTCAAACACTCTCCGTTTACTTTGTGGCCTTCGCCGTCGGTGTGACGATGTGGGGCTGGCTGAGCGACAGTATCGGACGACGGCGTACGATGCTGGCAGGACTCATCTGTTACGGCGCAGGTTGTGCATTGGCCGTTGTTGCCTCCGATTTCAACATGTTGCTACTGGCACGGATGGTGTCAGCCATCGGAGCGGCTGCCGGGTCAGTGGTGGTACAGACCATGTTGAGAGACGGTTATGAATCAACCGCGCTCTCCCGCGTCTTTTCCGTAATGGGGGCCGCGTTGGCATTGAGTCCGGTTTTTGGCCTGCTAAGCGGAGGCTGGCTGGTTAGCCTGTATGGTCATATCGGTGTATTCGTTGCCCTTGTTTTACTGGCGATATTACTGCTCATACTGACAGCAACCCTTTTGCCGGAAACAAGACCGGAGAATACGATCCGCCCACGGATGACGGTGCTCCTTCCCCACATGGCACGGGACGGTGAGCTGTGGAAAAATGCCATGCTGGTTGCCCTGTTAAATACCATGCTGTTTAGCTATTACAGTCTGGCGCCATTTCTTTTCGGGCAGTTGGGATGGAGTTCCAGAGCCTTTGGCTGGACGGGAGTGTTACTTGCGCTGGCTTCGCTGTCGGGGAGCCTGTTGAACCGGCGGCTGTTAACGACAGGCCTGACGCCGGAACAGCTGATACGTTATGCCTGTGCGCTGGCCGTGTTGTCAGGACTGGCAGCGTGGTGGCAACAGCATACCGCATGGATCCTGATACCGGTGTTTGGGGTGGTACTGGCCTATGGTATCGCCATTCCCAATGTATTGAGCCAGGCGCTGCACCGCTATCGTGAACAAGCCGGGGCCGCTGGTGCTTTGTTTGGGTTAAGCTATTACCTGTTACTGGGAATGATGCTGGGGTTGGCAGGCATGGTGCAACAACTGGGGCTGGTGCTGAGCGTCTGTGCGCTACTCGCCTGGCTTTGCAGCTTGCGCCGCTGATAACCGGAAGGTATACCTGAAAGCACAAAGCCCCGGCGTTACGCTGGGGCTTTGTCGTATCAATTAGCCTGACCTCGCGGATATTTCCAACTTACCGCCGTCCGATGGCGACGAGGCCAGTGGCGCGAATAGTATAGACACCCGTTTGCCAATATTTAGCTATCCGTGCCTCATTAGCTGTTCGCGCTTAAGATATTACTCATGCTTGATCATGACATGGCGAACAATCGTGTAATCCTCCAGTCCGTACACCGACATATCTTTGCCATAACCAGACTGTTTTTGCCCGCCGTGCGGCATCTCGCTGACCAGCGTGAAGTGGGTATTGACCCAGGTGCAACCATATTGCAGACGAGCGCTGAACCGATGCGCGCGACCGACGTCCCGGGTCCAGACAGAAGATGCCAGTCCGTATTTCGAATCATTCGCCCACGCCAGGACCTGGTCTTCATCATCAAATACGGTCACGCTGACCACCGGACCAAAAACTTCCCGCTGCACGATGGCATCTTCTTGCTTCGCCCCAGCCAACAGCGTTGGGGCAAAGTAGTAGCCTGCGCCATCCACTTTTTTACCACCGGTGATAACCTTAATATGTCCCAGGGCTTTGGCCTCATCGACCGCTTTCGTCACGCGATCAAGATGCGCCTGCGAACTTACCGGTCCCAGCTCCGTCGATTCGTCGTTCGGTGCGCCAATTTTCAGGCTGGCAACCGCCGCGCCGAGTTTTTCAACCAGTGCGTCATAAATGCCTTTCTGGGCATAGATTCGACAAGCGGCGGTACAGTCTTGTCCGGCGTTGTAATAACCAAAGGTCCGCACGCCACTCACTACCGCATCCAGATCAGCATCATCAAAAATGATGACCGGGGCTTTGCCGCCCAGTTCCATATGTGTGCGCTTAATCGACGGCGCGGTATGCTGGATAATGTGTTCACCGGTGGCAATAGAGCCGGTCAATGAAACCATGCGGACTTTTTCATGTCCGGTCAGCGGATCGCCCACCGTTTTTCCACGGCCAAACAGCACGTTGATAACGCCTGCCGGATAAATATCTTTGGCAAACTCGGCCAGTTTAAGCGCTGTCAACGGGGTAATTTCCGACGGTTTAATCACCACGCAGTTCCCAGCCGCCAGCGCCGGAGCCAGTTTCCACGCCGCCATCATCAGCGGGTAGTTCCACGGCGCAATGGAGGCGACCACGCCCAGCGGATCCCGGCGAATCATTGACGTATGCCCTTCCAGATACTCTCCGGCTGCCTGTCCTTGTAGGGTGCGGGCCGCCCCGGCGAAGAAGCGGAACACATCGACGATGGCCGGAATTTCATCGTTGAGCACACAGTGCAGCGGCTTACCGCAGTTAAGCGACTCCAGCTCAGCGAAGGTTTGCGCGTTATCCGCGATAGCATCAGCCAGTTTCAGCAGTAACTCGGAACGCACTTTCGGTGTGGTTTGTCCCCAACTGGCAAAAGCATGATCGGCCGCACGGACCGCGGCATCAACCTGCATGGCTGACGCCTCGGCAATCTCCAGAATCAGTTCACCAGTGGCAGGGTTATAGACCGGCTGCTTTTCACCTTCACCGTTGACCAGCTCGCCATTAATCAGTAATTGATGTTGCATAGCAATTTCCCATATCGTCGTTTATTTACCGTTTCCGGCGAGAGTGTCGCCTTCACGCGTTAGCCACCAGGCCCCTAAAATTGGCAGTGTAGTCACCAGCATTACCAGCAATGCCACAACGTTGGTGACAGGCACATCTCGCGGACGACCCAATTGATTGAGCAGCCACAAAGGAAGTGTTCTTTCATGTCCGGCGGTGAACGTTGTCACGATGATTTCATCAAATGACAAGGCAAACGCCAGCATCCCTCCCGCCAGCAGTGCCGATGCCAGGTTCGGCAGCACCACGTAACGAAAGGTTTGCCAGCCGTTGGCGCCAAGATCCATAGACGCTTCAACCAGACTCCATGAGGTACGGCGAAAACGCGCCACAACGTTGTTAAACACCACCACCACGCAAAACGTCGCATGCCCCACCACGATGGTGAGAAAACCCGGCTCCAGGTTGATGGTTTTAAACGCCGTCAACAGCGCCAGGCCGGTGATGATCCCCGGTAACGCGATTGGCAACAGCAGCAACAGCGATATTGCACTCTTGCCAAAAAAGTCCCTACGCCACAGCGCGGCAGCGGCCAGCGTCCCCAGAACGAGGGCAATGGCCGTCGACAACGCAGCGATTTTAAGTGACAACGTCACTGATTCCAGAATATCGCTACGCTGCGCCGCAACGCTAAACCACTTCAGCGTTAACCCCTGCGGTGGAAAACTGAAAGCAGCCTCCTCAGTATTAAAAGCATAGGTGGCGATGATGAGGATGGGAAAGTGCAGGAAAATAACCCCGCCCCATGCCGCCAGTTTGAGTAGCCAGGGTGCGCGTTCAGAGTGCATCGAAAGCTCCCAGACGCTTCACGAACGCCAGATACAGTGCGATTAACACAATCGGCACCAGAGTAAATGCCGCCGCCATCGGCATATTGCCGATCGCCCCTTGTTGCGAATACACCATGTTGCCGATGAAATACCCCGGCGGCCCCACCAGTTGCGGCACGATAAAGTCGCCCAACGTCAGAGAGAAAGTAAAGATCGATCCCGCCGCGATACCGGGTATCGCCAGCGGAAGGACCACATAGCGGAAGGTTTGACGTGGACGCGCGCCCAAATCAGCGGAGGCCTGTAACAGTGACGGCGGAAGCCTTTCCAAAGCGGCCTGTACTGGCAGGATCATAAACGGCAGCCAGATGTAGACGAACACCAGAAAGCGCCCTAACCCTGAGGTCGACAACGTATTGCCGCCGACTGCAGGCAGCGTCAGGAACGAAAGCAGCAGCGGCTCCAGCCCAAGATGAGTTAAAAACCACTGCGCCACGCCGTCTTTCGCCAACAGTAACGTCCACGCGTAGGCTTTAACAATGTAGCTGGCCCACATCGGCAACATCACAGCAATATAAAAAAAGGCTTTCATTTTGCCGCTGGTATAGCGCGCCATATACCACGCCATCGGAAACGCCAGAATTGCGCTGGCAATAGTTACTGCTATCGCCATCGTCAGGGTACGCAAAATGATGTCGTAGTTGGCGGGATTAAACAGCGCCTGCAAATTCGCCAGCGTCAGATCCGGCGTGACCGACATGGTGAAATCGTCGAAGGTATAAAAACCTTGCCACAACAGCGTCAGCAGCGAGCCAAAGTAGACGATACCAAACCACATCAGCGGCCCGAGAAGCAGTAAAAATAGCCCCAGCCCCGGATTACGCCAGAAGAAACCGGAGATCTTGTTCAGATTCGTCGGTTGCGGTGGCGAATGTAAGACGTTCATAGCCATTCACCTCTCCTCAACCAGCGGTACCATCACATCGCGTGACCACGATGCCATCACCTGCTGACCCGGCGACAGCGTTGACGGCAGCATTTCTCCCGTCAGGTTCGCCTGACTCACCAGTAATTTTTCACCGCCGGCAAGTTTCAGTTCAAACCGCGTCGCCGCGCCCTGGTACTGCACCGCCTGAATCACTCCCGGAGCCTGGACTTCTCCCCCGGCGTCATTCAAACGAATGTGTTCCGGACGCAGGGAAAACATCCCCTGTAGCCCGCAAACGTTCTCTGACATCGTGGCATCAAAGACATTGGACGTCCCGACAAAGCTCGCCACAAACGGTGTCCGCGGACGCATGTACAGTTCACGCGGAGAATCCACCTGTTCGATACGACCGTTATTAAACACCGCCACACGGTCAGACATCGACAGCGCTTCACCCTGATCGTGTGTGACAAAAATGAAGGTGATACCGAGAGATTGCTGTAACTTCTTCAGCTCTAATTGCATCTGTTCGCGCAGCTTGAGATCCAACGCCCCAAGTGGTTCATCCAACAGCAGAACGCGCGGTTCATTGACCAGCGCCCTGGCAATCGCCACGCGCTGACGTTGTCCGCCGGAAAGCTGTGACGGTTTGCGCTCATGAACAAAACCAAGTGCGACCTTATCAAGCGCCTCACGGGCTTTGGCGTGACGCTGTTTTTTATCAATCCCTTTGACCATCAGCCCGTAAGCGACGTTGTCGAGGATCGACATATGTGGGAATAGCGCGTAGTCCTGAAATACCGTATTGACGTCCCGTTCCCAGGGGGGCAACTCGCTGGCCTGTTTTCCAAAAATGGTGATTGCGCCGCCTGAAAGCTGCTCAAACCCGGCAATCAGGCGCAGACAGGTGGTCTTGCCGGAGCCGGATGGCCCCAGCATAGAGAAAAACTCCCCGTCGTTAATCGCAATACTCACTCCATCAACTGCACGAACATCCCCGTACAGACGCGAGACGTTATGAAACTCTACTGCGTACGTCATAAAACCCCCAGCGGAATTAACGACCGCCCATAATGGCGATGTAATCCTGCGTCCAGCGACTGTAAGGAACGAATTTGCCACCTTCCGCCATTGGCGTTTTCCAGAAGGCGATTTTGTCAAAGTAGCTATAGCCATTGGTTTCACAGCCCTTTTCACCCAGCAGCGGGCTGGCTTTACATCCTTCAGGCACCACTGGCAGAGAACCAAACCAGGCGGCTACGTCGCCCTGTACTTTCGGGGTTAATGACCAGTTCATCCATTTGTAAGCGCACACCGGGTGTTTCGCTGCACTGTGCAGCATGGTGGTGTCAGCCCAGCCGGTAACTCCTTCTTTTGGGAATACCGTGGCAACAGGCTGTCCTTCCGCTTTCAGGGCGTTAGCCTGATAAGGCCAGGCACTGGACGCCACCACGCCTTCGTTTTTGAAGTCACTCATTTGTACGGTGGTATCGTGCCAATAGCGGTGGATTAGCGCGTGCTGATCGCTCAGGACTTTGATAACCGCCTGATACTGTTGTTCGGTGAGTTGGTAGGGATCGGTGATGCCTAATTGCGGCTGGGTGGCTTTAACGAATAACGCAGCATCGGCAATATAGATCGGGCCATCGTAGGCCTGCACGCGTCCTTTATTGCTTTTCCCGTCCTCAAGTTTTTGCTCAACAAACACCACGTTCCAGCTATCCGGCGGCGTTGGGAAAGTTTTGGTGTTATACATCAGCAAGTTTGGCCCCCACTGATACGGGGTGCCATATACTTTTCCGCCAACGTTAAACCACTCGCCTTTCACCACGCGTGGATCGATAGTTTTCCAGTTTGGGATCAGCGCGGTGTTAATCGGCTGCACGCGTTTACCCATAATCAGACGCAAAGAAGCATCACCGGACGCGGTCACCAGGTCGTAGCCGCCTTTTGCCATCAGGCTGACCATCTCATCAGATGTGGCCGCCGTTTTAACATTGACCGCGCAGCCGGTATCTTTCTCAAACTGCGAGACCCAGTCATATTGTTTATCGGTTTGTCCGCGTTCGATATAACCCGGCCAGGCAATAATATCCAGGCGGCCTTCCGGTTTATCTAATGATGTCGGGGGTTCGGCTGCCTGTGCAGTCATCAGCGTCATACTGAGCGCACACAGGCTACTGAGGGCAAATTGCTTGCTCATAACATCTTACTCCTGTCTAAAAAATATTGAGCGGCAGCCTTGCCGTAAATATATGTCCTTTCCTAAAAATAGTCGGGGTGTTGTAAGCGTTCCTGCTGGCGCAAGGAAATTTAATCAGGTTGTGAGCTAACGCTCATTACGCTACTGATTCAGACCGGCTTCTTTAATCTTCTGGAGTATAGACAAGGAGTTAGGCGCAGAGGTGGCAATAGTAAGAACTATTGATTTTTTGTATGGTAGCACCCGATATAAATAACATCAGGGTTCGGCACTCTCTATTTCGAAAATAAGAACGCACTATTCTTTTATATTGAATAGCGCGTTACATTTTATTTCATCATTTCGCGAATTAATTTTCCAAGCTGTTTCACTGCCTGTTCCTCGCGTTCTCCCCAGTGCCATGCGGTATTAAAGCGAAAGAAACGCGTCCAGCTCCCCGAGGTTGAGAACATTTTCCCCGGCGCAATGCTGATGTGGTGCGCCAGCGCTTGCGTACTGAGCACACCCGCATCCAGCGGTTCCGGCAGTTCGAGCCACAGAAAATAGCCGCTATTGTTGTGGTGAATTTTGACTTCCGCCGGAAGATGGCGTAGTAGCGTTTGCCAGGCCTGCTGTTTACGTTCCGCAAGTTGACGACGTAAACGACGCAGATGCGCGTCATAGCGTCGGGTTGACAGATAGTCCACGAGTGCAAGCTGCATCGGGGAACTGGTGGATAAGGTGCTCATTAGCTGGAGTCGCTGAATGCGCCGGGCATGTTTCCCTGCCGCCACCCAGCCAATGCGAAACCCAGGCACCAGGCATTTTGAAAAAGATGAACAATGCAGAACGCTATCGCTGCGATCCCAGGCTTTGGCGGGGAGCGGTTTTTCTCGGCCAAAGTACAGTTCGCTGTAAACATCATCTTCAATCAGCATCACATGATATTTCTCCAGTAATGCGACCAGATGCGCTTTTTTCTCTGCACTGAGCGTAAACCCCAGCGGATTTTGGCTGTTGGTCATCAACCAGCACGCTTTTACCGGATACTCCTGCAATGCCTGCTCGAGCGCGGTAAGATCGATCCCCTCTTTGACATCAGTGGCAACAGACAGCGCTTTCAGACGTAATCGCTCCAGTGCCTGCAACGCGCCATAAAAACAGGGGTTTTCGACAATCACCCAGTCACCCGGTTCGGTGACCGCCTGCAGGCTCAGGTTGAGGGCTTCAAGCGCACCGGTGGTGATCACAATTTCGTCAGGTGAAATGGTCATCCCCTGTTGGGCATAGCGACGGGCGATGGCATGGCGCAACTCTTGATTCCCCGGCGGCAAGTTTTCGATCACGCTCATCGCCGTGGCCGTTTTACTTACCTGCGCCAGCGAGCGGTTTAACTGCTGGAGGGGGAACAGACGCGGGTCAGGGAACGCAGAGGCAAATGGCATCACCGACGCATCCCGGCTGGCCTGTAGCATATCAAAAATGTAGGTGTTGATATCCACCGCTTCGTCCCGCATGACCTGCACCTGAGGTGCTGCAGAATTACGTTCAGGGCGCGCGGCAACATAATAACCCGACTGGGGCCGGGCAATAATCCGGCCCTGGCTTTCCAGCAACTGGTATGCGTGGCCAACGGTCATAAAACTCATCCCGCTGCTGACCACCTGCTCACGCAATGAAGGCAGCCGATCGCCAGGTTGCCATACGCCAGACGCGATTTGATCGCGAATTTGCTCTGCCAGTCGCTGGTACTTTTTCATTTTTCGTCCTGATTACTGGTGTTGGTGACAACCACTGTGTATACCCGTCATTCTTCGAGCTGCACGTGCGTTGGCTACGTTCGTTCACCTCAGTCACATAGTTATCTATGCTCCTGAGGATTCTCTCTCTTGCCGCCTTCCTGCAGTTCAAATTATTTATGGTATATATCAGTTTACATAATCATGACATTTTTTATAACTGTTATAGTTAACAGTTTTACAACATCGTTACCGACAGTTCTTTTCCTAAAGCGCGGGCAGCTATCTGCACAGCATCAATTTTTGTCGCGTGCTTTAAATCGAATAAGCGAGTGATTTCCTGCTTAGGCCTGCCGATCCTGTTTGCCAGCTCCTGCTGGGTAATATTCGATTCCAGGAAGGCATTTAACAACAGAACCTTAGACGCAACGCTCAGTGGTATTTCCACATAGTCAGCGCCAGCGACAACCGCTGAAGGCATAGGAATCGGTTCGTTATCGTCGAAATAGAATTCAAAAGCGGTGACCAATGCGGCCTGCGCAGCCTGCAAAGCATCATAGCGAGTTTCTCCCTGAGTCAATGCTTCAGGAATATCCGGAAAAGACACCATGAACCCACCTTCCACGGCGGGTATTAGATTAACGGGATAACGCATAATTTTCTCAAAATTTCTCATATAGTCAGCCTCATAGAGATGATGATTACTGTATGCCAAGCTGCTTTTGAATGGCTTTTCGCAGGGCCTCTTTTATCTCATCACCAGGATGCCTGGGCATAACGCTACGCCTTCCCTGATATCTCAACTTCAGATGATTTGAGCCGTTTGTAACTTCAACTCCCTGAGATTCAAGCCAGCGTCTGAACTCACTTTGCTTCACTGCGCCTCCCTGTCATCCATTATACACAAGGTAAACATTTATGATTACTTTTAATTCCCTTTCTATTAATAACGCACAATCACTAGCCTGGGGAGGACGCTATTTAATAACAGGAATCCCGCTTCCAGATTTCATATCAGCCAGGCCAACCTATAACAGCGCCACAACTGTTATGGTTAAAAAGAACTGTTCTGTTTCTGCCCTCCATTGCTTCCCGGGCTTAGAATTGCGCCAAATCAATTTTGCCTGCGGAGTTAAGCATGTTCGGTCTTGACGCGTTTCACCTGGCGAGGATCCAGTTCGCGTTTACGGTATCCTTCCACATTATCTTTCCGGCCATTACCATCGGCCTCGCCAGTTATCTGGCAGTGCTCGAAGGGCTGTGGCTAAAAACGAAAAATCCCACCTGGCGCTCGCTATATCATTTCTGGTCGAAAATATTCGCCGTAAACTTTGGTATGGGTGTGGTTTCCGGACTGGTGATGGCCTATCAATTCGGCACCAACTGGAGCGGTTTTTCCGAGTTCGCCGGGAGCATCACCGGACCACTGCTGACCTATGAAGTGTTAACCGCCTTTTTCCTCGAAGCGGGCTTCCTGGGCGTAATGCTGTTCGGCTGGAACCGCGTGGGACCAGGCCTGCACTTCTTCGCGACCTGTATGGTTGCGCTGGGTACCATTATTTCTACCTTCTGGATCCTCGCTTCCAACAGTTGGATGCAGACGCCGCAAGGCTATGAAATCGTTAATGGACAGGTTGTTCCCGTCGACTGGTTAGCAGTTATTTTCAATCCTTCATTCCCTTATCGCCTGCTGCATATGTCCGTAGCCGCCTTCCTCAGCAGCGCCTTGTTTGTCGCGGCTTCCGCGGCGTGGCATTTGCTACGCGGAAACAATACGCCGGCTATTCGCGCTATGTTTTCGATGGCGCTGTGGATGACGTTAATCGTCGCCCCGCTACAGGCATTGATTGGTGATATGCACGGTTTGAATACGCTGAAACACCAGCCGGCAAAAATTGCGGCGATTGAAGGACACTGGGAAAACCCGCCCGGTGAACCCACTCCGCTATTGCTGTTCGGCTGGCCGGATATGGAACAGGAGCGGACCCGATATGGACTGGAAATCCCGGCGCTGGGCAGTCTGATCCTGACCCACAGTCTGGATAAACAAGTCCCGGCCCTAAAAGAGTTCCCTAAAGAAGACCGACCCAATTCAACCATGGTGTTCTGGTCGTTTCGCATTATGGCAGGGTTAGGCATGCTGATGATCCTGCTGGGTGCGATCGCCCTGCGGCTGCGTTATAAGCAGCGGCTATACACCTCACGCCCTTTCCTGCGTTTTGCATTATGGATGGGTCCCTCCGGTCTGATTGCCATCCTGGCTGGCTGGGTAACCACTGAAGTTGGCCGTCAACCGTGGGTGGTCTACGGTCTGCAACGTACCGCGGATGCGGTATCCGCGCATGGCGATTTACATATGATCATCAGCTTGCTGTCATTCTTTGTGGTGTACAGCTCAGTGTTTGGCGTCGGTTACAGCTACATGATCCGCCTGATCCGTAAAGGGCCGCAGGAAGATGATCCGTCAACGCCGCCATCAGGCACGCCTGCACGACCGCTTTCTGCTGCAGTTCTCGATTCTCAACCGGAGGCTCACCGCTAATGGGTATCGATTTATCAGTTATCTGGTTTGTCATTATCGTATTCGCCACGTTGATGTATATCGTGATGGACGGTTTCGACCTCGGTATCGGCATTTTATTTCCTGCTATTCAGGATGCTGATGACCGTGATGTGATGGTGAATAGCGTCGCCCCCGTATGGGACGGCAATGAAACGTGGCTGGTGCTGGGCGGGGCCGGATTATTCGGCGCTTTCCCCCTGGCCTATGCGGTGATTGTCGATGCGCTGACGATCCCGCTAACCCTGATGCTGCTCGGCCTGATTTTCCGCGGTGTCGCTTTTGAGTTTCGCTTTAATGCCACGCCAGCACATCGACCATTCTGGGACAAAGCTTTTCTCGGCGGCTCAATTCTGGCGACATTCACTCAAGGCATCGTGGTAGGTGCCGTGCTTAACGGATTTTCTGTCACCGGACGCACCTACAGCGGCGGTCCTTTCGACTGGCTGACCCCGTTCACGCTGTTCTGCGGTGTTGGCCTGGTTGTGGCCTACGCCCTGTTGGGAGCAACATGGCTGGTGATGAAAAGCGAAAATCCGTTGCAGGATAAAATGCGCCGCGTGGCCAAAAAACTGCTGCTGGCGATGCTGGTTGTTATCGCCATTATCAGCCTGTGGACGCCGCTGGCGCACAGTGCGATTGCCGAGCGCTGGTTTAGCCTGCCCAACCTGTGGTTCCTGATGCCGGTTCCGCTACTGGTGGTGTTGATCAGCATGTGGTTGTGGCGCTCACTGGACCAACAACACAGCCATGCACTGCCCTTTGTTTTGACGCTGGGGTTGATATTTCTTGGGTTCAGCGGTCTGGGGATCAGCATATGGCCGCATATTATTCCGCCGTCCATTACGCTCTGGCAGGCGGCAGCGCCCGCGCAAAGTCAGGGCTTTATGTTGGTTGGCGCGCTACTGATTATCCCGATAATCCTGGTGTATACCTTCTGGAGCTACTACGTGTTCCGCGGCAAAGTTCAACATGGTGAGGGGTATCATTGATGCAACAATCAATCTGGAAACGCCTGATGTGGCTGGTGATCCTCTGGGGCGGCAGCGTGCTGGCCCTGGCCGCCGTCGGTATGTTCTTTCGTTTACTGATGACGGCTGCAGGCTTTAAGTCCTGATTCCCTTCCTGAAAACAACCGGGCAGCGCGATGCTTCCCGGTTGTAACAAATCCCAACGTTGACCAAACAAAAATGCAAAAAACATCTCACTGGCAAAACAGAGATTGCCATTTACCCGAGTAAAATATTGAATAGTCACCAGGCAAAATTATCGCCACTTCCGCTGCTAACGTACCAGAGGGTGCACGATGTTTAAGAAAGGGTTAACGGTGTTATTGCTGGCCAGCGCGCTTTTTTCTGGTCAACTTCTCGCAACCAATCAGGGACATGAATATTTTCAGGTGCAGGATGCCGATCACGTATTACGGCATACCGCCGACAGCGATGAGCTACGCGTGACGGCGGAAGAATCCGCCGCCGATCTTCGCGAACATCATTACTGGCAAAAATCACGCAAACCCGATACTCACCAGGGTTAAGATTTACGCTTCGGCAATGTTTTCATCAGTTCGTCGGGACTGACGGAAGCGACGATGCTGCCCGGCAACGGCATCTTCAGAATGTGATGTTTCATCTTGCCGATTACATGCATTTCGCACGGTCGGCAATCAAATTTCAGCGTCAGAACTTCATCGCCGTTAACCAACTGCATCGGTGTGGCTTTCCAGCTCTTAATGTTGCCTTTCGCCTGTTTTGGACACAGGTTAAACGCAAAACGCAGGCAATGTTTGGTGATCATCACCGGCACATCCCCCTTTTCTTCGTGCGCTTCATAGGCCGCATCAATCAACTGAACGCCATAACGGTGATAAAACTCACGCGCTTTATGGTTATAGACGTTTGCCAGGAAGCTCAGATGCGTTTGTGGATACACCGGCGCAGGCTGTGAAACCGGTTTACGACTGCCGCGCTGATAGTTTTGCAAACGCGCCGCATCCAGCATGTCGACAGCTTCACGTCGCAATTGATTGAGTTGACCGTTTGGCACAAACAGCGCCCCCGGCAGATTAACCTGAATATCGCGGGCGTAATAAAGCGTTTGTCCAAGTTTGGCCAGACCATCCTGCAGGTTGCTCAACGCTTTTTCCGCATTGTTCGCTTCTTCAAACTGGCCGTCCAGCGTATGAGTGACGCTCACGCCCTCTTCGCTGGTGAGCGTCAGGATCAACTGCTCCTGCCAGCCGCCCAGTGCAATATCAACCGCAACGCGACGTTCGCTGGAGGTTTTGGTTAACGCCTGCTGCCAGTTATGATCGAGATTACGGTTCAGCGGATGATGCGGGCGAACTTTGTGCAAATCGGCAGGCATTTCATTCGGCCACACCCGATATCGATTGTGCCCCGTTTTTTCAACGGTATTGGCACGGAAACCAACCACCTCACGCTTGATTAACACGTTCAGACCATCGCCGTTCGCCAGCGGCTCGGTGACCTCAACATCAAGATGATCTTTCGCGACCTTCAGGACTTCACCTACCGGCAGACCGATGAATTTTGGCGAGTCAAACGCGCCGATATCGCCCTTACGCGCATTGACAAAATAATCAGTGCTACCGCGATGGAAGGTTTTTTCCGTGGAGGGGGTAAAGAAATGTTCAGTGCGTCCGGCTGATGAACGGGCAAGGTCGCCACGCTCTTCAATGATGGCGTCCAGCATCTGACGATAATGGGCGGTAATATTCTTCACATAGCTCATGTCTTTGTAGCGCCCTTCAATTTTGAAAGAGCGCACGCCTGCATCAATCAACGCGCCCAGGTTGGCGGTCTGATCGTTATCTTTCATCGACAGCAGGTGTTTTTCATAGGACACCACGCGCCCCTGATCGTCTTTCAGGGTATACGGCAGACGGCAAGCCTGGGAACAGTCGCCGCGGTTAGCACTGCGTCCGGTTTGCGCATGTGAAATATAACACTGGCCTGAATAGGCGACGCACAACGCACCGTGAATGAAAAACTCAATGGTCGCGTCCGTGGCCTGGTGGATGGCGTTAATTTGCTCAAGGCTCAGTTCCCGCGCCAGGACAATCTGGGTAAATCCGACATCAGACAGAAACTTCGCCTTCTCGACGCTGCGGATATCACACTGGGTGCTGGCATGCAGCTCAATGGGGGGAATATCCAGCTCCAGAATCCCCATATCCTGCACAATCAGAGCATCAACACCGGTCTGGTACAGATCGGTAATTAATCGCTGCGCGGGCTCCAGTTCATCATCGTGCAAAATCGTATTCAGCGTCACAAAGATTTTCGCCCCAAAGCGATGGGCAAAAGGCACCAGTTCGGCGATATCTTTCAGGCTGTTGCTGGCGTTATGACGCGCGCCAAATCCCGGTCCGCCAATATAAACGGCGTCTGCGCCGTGTAAAATGGCTTCGCGCGCAATGGCGGTGTCCCGGGCCGGGCTTAACAATTCAAGGTGATGAGGTTGCTGGCGCATACAGTTGTTACCATCCACAAGCGGTAAAAATGGCGGCTATTGTAGTCACAAGCGCGGCATTTCGGAATAGTTTTCCCGATCAACTGCGCGGGTAATGGATCAGTGAATGAAAGTGAACTGTTTGTTCACCGCTGTTACGGTAACTATGGGCAGTATCGCCAGCAAAACGGACACCTTCCCCGGCTTTAATGGTACGCCATAGGCCATCAATGCACATATCCAGCAGACCACTAATCACCACTACATGCTCTATAACACCGCTTTCGTGTGGTGTGGATTCACTGAGCGCGCCGGGGGCCAGCAGTATCGAAAAGTGATCGAAACACAACTGAGGATCCCACGGGAACAGCGGCGTGACGACCATCGTCTGGTGTTGGGGATCGAAAGCCGGGGGGCTGTCTGACTCGGGCGGCGAAATAAACGTCGAAAATGGGACATTCAACCCGGTGGCGATTTTCCACAATGTCGCCACGGTAGGGCTGGATTCATTGCGCTCAATCTGCCCCAGCATCGCTTTTGACACGCCTGTTTCCTCCGCCAGCCGCGAGAGACTCCATTCCCGCTGATGGCGTAGCGTTCTGAGCGTCGTCGCCAGATAGTGAGTTAAGTTATCCATATTTCTCCTTCTTCGCCCTGTCTTCTCAAGGCTACAGCTTAGCACTTGTACGCTATAACGCACAGTGCTACAGTGGCTGACCGTTATAACGCACACGGAGTTGCTATGCGCACATTTTCAATCCCTCTGCCTACCGTGCTATCAGGTTTTGTCGCGGTGCTGGTTGGTTACGCCAGTTCGGCAGCCATTATCTGGCAAGCGGCGCTGGCCGCAGGTGCGACGACAGGGCAAATTGCGGGTTGGATGACCGCGCTGGGAATAGCGATGGGCGTTAGTACGCTGGCGCTGACATTATGGTATCGCGCCCCTGTTCTTACGGCATGGTCAACACCCGGCGCCGCACTACTGGTTACGGGGCTGCAAGGGGTAACGATTCAGGATGCGATCGGTATTTTTATCGTGGCTAACGCCTTAATAGTGCTGTGCGGCGTAACCGGACTCTTTGCCCGACTGATGAAAATAATCCCCCACTCGCTGGCGTCAGCCATGCTGGCCGGGATCCTGTTACGCTTTGGCCTGCAGGCGTTCAATAGCCTGAATAGTGAGCTTATCTTGTGCGGTAGCATGCTGGTGGCATGGTTAGCGTTTAAAGTCATTGCCCCACGGTATGCGACGATCGCCGCGATGCTGGTAGGTATAATCATCGCGCTGGCAAAAGGTGACATTGTCACTAATGAGGTGAGTTTATCTCCAGTGTTACCCGAGTTTATCGCCCCACATTTTTCATTTGCCCACAGCATTAGCATCGCACTCCCGCTGTTTCTGGTCACCATGGCCTCGCAAAATGCGCCCGGTATCGCCACCATGAAAGCGTCAGGTTATGCGTTACCCGTTTCACCGTTGATTGTCTTTACCGGTCTGCTGGCGCTGCTGTTTTCCCCTTTTGGCGTCTATTCCATCTGTATTGCCGCCATAACAGCAGCAATTTGCCAAAGTCCCGAAGCGCATCCTGATGCAAGGCGACGTTGGTTAGCCGCCGCGGCGGCGGGTGTCTTCTATCTTTTGGCTGGAGCCTTTGGCGGTTCGGTCACCGGACTGATGGCGGCCTTGCCCGTAAGCTGGATCCAAATGCTGGCGGGTTTGGCGTTGCTTGGCACGATTAGCGGCAGCTTGTACCAGGCATTGCATCATGAACCCGAGCGTGATGCGGCTATCATTACTTTTCTGGTCACTGCCAGTGGTCTGACGCTATGGGGGGTTGGGTCCGCATTCTGGGGGTTGATCGCCGGAGGTGTGTGCTACGCGGTGTTTACGTTATTTCGCCGCACGTAACTGCGTTGGCGTTTTACCCGTCACCTGCTTAAACCGGTTGCTGAAATGGCTCGGCGAACTGAACCCGCAAGCCATCGCAATATCCGACAAACTGAGGGAAGAATGACAGACCAGATGCTGGGCTAATACCATACGTCGTTGCATAACGTACTGATGCGGTGCCATATTCATTGACTGGCGAAACATTCTGGCAAAATGGAACTCACTTAGCGCTGCCTCGCTTGCTAAATCGCTCAGAGTGATGGGGTACGCCAGATGCGCTTCTATGTAGGCCAGCACGTTGCGCAATGTGGCAGGCGCAAGCCCTCCGGTGACAACGGGCAACTGCCATTGGACGTTACTGTAATGCTGGATCAGATGCGTGAGCAATAGCGAAGACGCGGCGCTGAGCGTGAGATGATGGGCCGGTTGTTGCCAGTCATTCCCGAGTAGAAACTGACGATAAACCGCTGTGATCCCCGGATCGCTGCCAAACGTATGTTCATCCAGCGTGAAGCTATAGGGGCTTTTGTCCCAGACTTTTTCACCCACTTCGCGCAAATGAGCGTCCGTACAATAGAGATGCACAAAGGAAAGATCGTCGCGGATATCCCAACTGGATTCGCTCTCTTTCGGCATCAGGCAAAAACGGTCCGGCCCGCCGCCATTCTTCCAGCCCCCGGCCGTCTTGTGATAGCTCTCGTAGCCATCGGCGATGTATAAGCTGAGGGTATGGTGATCGCAATACTGGGTAATGGTATCACGCTTATTTGACCAGGCCGCCAGTTGGATCCCTGAATGTAACGCAACCGACTCATGCAGCACGGCATTATGTTTGCGTAAATTTTCAAAGGCACCGTAGGGCTGAGACATACCATCACATTCAAAATAAGTTAGCAGGCTTTCAGTCTATATCAGCGACATATCGTTAACAGCTTCCTTTTCACCTTTACGCTAAAAAAAGCGCAAGATTTTGCAAGTCCACCGCAATCCGATGAAAGCCTCCTGCTACTCAACGTGACACTGTGTGCGCCTGAAGATAAAAAGAGAGAGTTGTATGAACGCACTGCTGTACTGCCTGGTGGTAGTGATTTGGGGAACGACATGGATTGCCATTTATCTGCAGCAAGGGCCGGTTCCAGCGCCAGTTTCTATCTTTTGGCGCTTTGCTGTTGCCAGCTCGGTAATGATAATAATCCTGTTGGTTAGCGGTAAATTACGCAAACTATCTGGTCGTGACCATCTGTTTTGTCTGTTACAAGGCGGGTGCGTTTTTTGCTTTAATTTTTGGTGTTTTTATACGGCTGCGGCGTGGATTAACACGGGCCTTGAATCGGTGATTTTCTCGATGGCCGTGCTGTTCAATGCGGTCAATAGCTTTCTGTTTTTCGGCCAAAAACCGCCGGTGCGCTTTTATATTGCAGCCGGTCTGGGACTGACGGGCATTGTCACCCTGTTCTGGCAGGACTTGCTCAACAGTGGGTTCAATCATTCACTTCTGCTGGGCATTGGTTTAAGCGCTCTGGGAACCTTTGGTTTTTCACTGGGCAACATGATAAGTCTGCGCCACCAGAAAAAAGGGCTGGAAGTATTGACCACCAATAGCTGGGCCATGCTGTACGGTACATTGCTGATCGCCGCTATTGCGCTGGTGCGTGGCGATGACTTCACTCCGCAGTGGACTTTCAGCTATCTTAGCGCACTGCTGTATCTCGCTATTTTTGGTTCGGTGATTGCCTTTGGCGCCTATTTCACACTGGTCGGTCGCATTGGTCCCAGTAAGGCCGCATACAGTACGTTGCTTTTCCCTCTGGTCGCACTGACGCTGTCAACTTTGTATGAAGGCTATGTCTGGCAGGTTAACGCGATTGCCGGTTTGATATTGATTTTGCTGGGGAATCTGGTGATGTTTGCCCGACCAGAAGCGCTGATGGCTAAACTCGTATATCGTCGCCGGGCGGCATAAAAAAACGCACCATCCTGGGATGGTGCGTTTTTCGTTATTATTGTTTTTTATTTACGTCAAACATGGAAGCATCAGTCGCCATGTCATCAACAACTTTCTTCAACGTTTCGAACGCCATCGGCGTGCTTTCGTTGTTCAGATCTTTACCTTCACCCTTACGTACAACTTTAATGACCGGTTTATTGGTCGCCGCATCAATCAACTCACCCTCGAAATAGAGGTTGGTATCCATGGTACGGTGACCCGTTGCCATTTGCGTTCCCGCAACCAGCAGTGCAACCGGGATCACTTCGTAGAACTGCAAACCTTCTTTGTTGGTCGCTACACCGGTAATTGCCCCGCGGAAAATCAGGCTACGTGGCCCAGGTGTCGTCACCAGGGGTTTACGCTTACTGATAGCGGATTTCAACTGTGTATTGGTGTAGGTCAGTAGTTGATCAAGAACCTTCTGCCCTACCTGCGTAGTAGGTTTAGGAACCGGATAATACGTTACCGGGTTATATACAATGTTGTCATATTTGGATTCGTTGTAGTTCGGGTCAACCCAACGGAGTACCGTTTGTCCGGTTGCCGATTTCGTTTCCTTCAGATCAGAGTAATTTTTTAAAAACCCAGAATATTTATCCGGTTCGGTCACTTTTGACGCACAGCCGGATAATGCCAACAAGCCAGTAAGCACTGCAACTTTAAATAAAGTTTGAGTACGCATGAAACGATCCCTTTAGTTTTCGCAATGATGCCTAAAAAGAATAGCAAAACAGATTCATTTTGGATGTACTAAAAATGGTAAGGACCGCACAATTTTATCTCTGCGCTCAACTCAAAAAATGCTGAACGCAGAGAGAGTTAACCCCGGCTGGAGGTTCAGGCAGTTTTGCGTGCCAGCATGGTGGCAAAGCGCAGTTTAATGCGATTACCGTTTTCATCCGTACGATGAAGTTCGCCTACGTCTTCGTTATATTTCAGCAGCTCCCACCCACTGTAATAGTTGCGTAATTCACCCGTTTTAAAGGCAAACGGAAAACCAACGGTGCATGGGAAATCATCAGTGTCCATTGCCGCAACGATTAAATTATATCCGCCTGGCTTCGTGCAGCGCTGCATATTCTCAATAAGGCCTGGGATAGTTTTAGCCTCAAGGAACATCAGCACAACGGTAGAAAGAATAAAATCGTATTCACCCTCAAAGCGTAAGGCATTAAGATCAGCGACCTGCGCATGCAGGTTGCTCAGTCCTTCTGCCGCTTTGATACGCTCAAGATTCGCTATGCTCATGGGGTTTTTATCCCATGCGGTTACGTCATAGCCGTTTGCCGCCAGGTACAGGCTATTACGACCATTACCGCAGCCCAGATCTAATGTTTTACCTGGCGCAACCACTTTTGCCGCTTCAACAACATCGGAATGCGTACGGGTTAAATCGTATTTCTCAGTAAAGTAGTTTTCGTCGCAAAGGGTCATTATTTATCCTCAGATTTCAGTAATGCAGCACGTTCTGTGCGGATTAGCAGCTTTCCCTGCATCAGCAAAGCAAACGTACGTATCAGTAATAATGCAATGATAAAATTGGTAAAAATAAACAGCGGGATAGACAGCGTATGAAAAAATCCTGATTCGCTGCCGTGTCCCAGATGCAGACCCGTCGTCGCCAGGGCCGACACGCCAAACGAGAAGCTCCAGAACGAGGCATTAAATGGTTGAGACAGATACCATGGCATTAGACGTAGCATAAACAGAAGTTGCAGCAGACCATAGCCGAACAGCATTTTGGCTAACGTATCGCCCTCACCACCGTTGACGCTAAGCCAGGCGCTACAGGCGACCAGTGCGGGCGCCAGTTGAATACCAAGTGAAGTCCGTAAGACCGCAGGCAGCTCCCCGCAGCTCCGTAAACGTTGCAGGATCACCGGTTCCAGGCTGAGCCAGGAAAAAACCCCGGCGCCCAGAAACACCAATCCGGCATCGTTGAAACCAAGCGCACCACAGGCCATTGCGCTGATAAAGTTATTGGCGACGGTCGGCAGATACAGACCCGGCGTGGTGGCCTCCTCTGGATGCGCTCCACGCCATAATCCTGCCGTCTGCCAGGCCGCGTACGCCAGCTGTATCACCACGCCAATGCTGAATAACCCGATCGCCAGCGGCCGATACCAGGGAACAAAACCAATTGCCACCAGCATCGTTGTGGCCGGAAACAGACTGACAAAGCTACTCATCACCGGGTGACGAATTTCAGCCAGTACGCTGTGCGGGAAGTGCAGCAAGCGACGCATAAAAGCCAGCGTCAACAGCCCCCAAATGACCATAGCGAGAATCACTAAACCGTCGCCAATCCAGTGGCTCACCGGCCAAATCTGGCTGGCATAACGCCAGGCGAACCCCATCCCGATGGTACCCAGTACCATGCCAAAATAACCGGCCGGAAGATTGAGGACCCGTTCACTCTGTATGCTCTTACTCATTTTGTTTATTTTTTAAAGTATATTTGAAATGCATTTTATGGAATTTCAGCCGGTTTAGCCAGTGCGGAAAACTTTGCTACGTTTAACTAAGGTGCGCAACATGGAAATGAGCAATGACCAAATATCGACTCAGCGATGAGCTTCGCTCCTTTAGTTACCAGGATAATGGCAATAAAAAAAGCGTATTACTACGCCAAATCATAGCGCTCATTGATTTTAATGATGTGACCGCCGGGACGCCTGGCGGCTGGATTGATGATGAAAGCGTCTTGTCGCAAAGCGGCGATTGCTGGATTTACGATGAGAATGCGCTCGCATTTTCCGGCGCGTCCATAACCGGAAACGCCCGGATTACTCAGGCTTGCGTAGTCAGAGATGGCGCGCAAATAGGCGGTGCCGTGTGGATTGACCGGGCAGAAATCAGCCATTACGCACAAATACGTGACAACGTCACCATTAAGGATTCTGTTATTCGCGGCGAGTGCCTTCTGCGCGGTAATGCACGCGTTGTAGGTGGTTCCGAAATCATTGCCGCCAGGGGACTCACTGTTGAAAACGACCAGTTGCTGCAGATTTACGATCGGGCGACCGTCAGCAACTCACGCGTAGTGCATCAGGCGCAGATCTATGGTGATGCGAAAATCAACTATGCCTTTATTGAACATCGGGCGGAAGTTTTTGATTTCGCCCAGGTGGAAGGTAATGAAGAGAATAATGTCTGGATTTGCGATTGCGCCAAAGTCTACGGGCATGCGCGCGTCATTGCCGGAACCGATGAAGATGCGATTCCTACCCTGCGCTACAGCTCACAGGTGGCGGAACACGCGGTAGTCGAGGGTAACTGCGTGCTGAAGCACCATGTGTTGGTCGGGGGACATGCTACATTACGCGGCGGACCAATCCAGCTTGACGATCACATTCTGGTTGAAGGTCACGCCTGCGTTCTTGGCGAAGTGTTGATCGAGAATCACATTGAGATAACCGGCCAGGCGCACATTGAAGCGTTTGATGGCGACGCTATTCATCTGCGCGGGCCGAAAGTGATCAACGGCGAACAACGCATTACGCGCACCCCTATCGCAGGCTTACTCTGAAGGACCATCAATGATGCGGGCATAGAGATTCATATCGTAGTATTCGCCATTGAGGAACTCAGCCTGTCGTAAACATCCTTCCAGTTGGAAGCCATTGCGCAATGCCACCTGGTTGCTCTCAACGTTCTCTACGCGGCATTTAATCACAAAACGGCGAATTTCCTGGCGCTGCGCATAATGATGAATCAATGCCTGCAGCGCCTGGGACATAATGCCCTTACCCTGCTGAGCTTCATCCAGCCAGTAACCAATATAGGCCGCTTTGTTCTGTGGCTCTATCTGGTTAAACGCGATGACACCCACCACATTCTGTTGTGCAAAAATCAGGAACATTTTGGCGTAACCGCGCTGATGCAACATCATGTTGCCCTGCACATTCTTGCGGGTGTCCTCCTCTGACGTCACAAACTGCGGCCAGTTCAGCGACTGCTGGAGCCAGGTTTTATTTTTAAGCACCAACTGATGCAGAGGGGTGACGTGTTGTTCTTCGACGGCACGCAGTTCCAGCGTGTCATTAATGGTTATCACTTCTGGCATTTTCTTTCCGTTACGATCGTTAAGCAGGCAATTCTGCGCATAAAAAACAGGAAGGGCTTCCCTTGTGGAAGCCCTTTTACACAGCAAGCGCCGTTTTACTTAGCTCTCACCGACACTCTCTTTTTGCAAAATTTTGAGCAGATCTTCTTTCAGGTGGAGTTTCTGTTTCTTAAGGCGAACAATGTCCAAACTATACCCCCGACCATCCGAACCTTCCAGTCTGGAGATCTCATGATCAAGGCTGTTGTGTTTTTCGAATAAGGACAGAAAGCGAGGGTTCTCGGTTTTCAGTCGGGAAATAAGGTCTCTGTATTCTGGAAACATACTTTCTCCCTGTTAGTGGACAAGAACGTGTATAAGAAATACACAGCCCCAGAGTACCCATTTGCCATACAGAAAAATGCGAACAGGATCGAGTAAATAGCGTACAGACTATTTTCAGAAAGATTGCAGATACGGCTCCCCCTCAGGAGAGCCGTAAAAGAAGTGATTAACGCATCTCACGGTCGTCAACGTACTGACGTTTATCCGGCGCTGGCGGGAAGTACTGATACAGCCAGGTTTCGCTGATGGCGTCGCCCTGGCAACGCAGGAACATACGCATATCTACCGGGTCAGTTGAGTCAGACGTCGGATACCAGTCAAACTGGATACGGTAGCCGTCGATAGGCTCCACGTAGAGGATCTCAATCTGTTTCGCTTCACCGCTGGAGAGCGTTATCACCGGTTCAATGCCTTTCGGCGCAGCGGCTTTCAGATCGCCACCGACGAAGTCAACGGCAAAACGACGCGCCCATTTCTCCGGGTAGTGCTCGCCCGGCGCCCATCCTTCCGGGAAGCCGCCCATGCCTGTACGGGTCGCCATCACGCGAGCCAATGGTGAACGTACCGGCGGTTGCGCGCTCCAGTACAGACGATATTTAAATTCCAGATCATCGCCAGCTTTAATCGACTTCTCCGGTTGCCAGAAGCAGACGACGTTATCCAGCGTTTCGCCAGTCGTCGGGATCTCCATCAGGCCGATGGTCCCCTTGCCCCACTGGTTACGCGGTTCGACCCACAGGCTCGGACGCTTGTTATACCAGCCCATGATGTCCTGGTAATGAGAGAAGTCGCGATCGAGCTGCAGTAAACCAAACCCTTTCGGGTTGTTATCGGTATAGGCATTGAACTGCAGTTTCTGCGGGTTATTCAGCGGACGGCAGATCCACTCGCCGTTGCCCCGCCACATCGCCAGACGATCGGAGTCATGAATTTGCGGGTGAATGGTGTCGCACATCCGGCGTTCATTGTTGCCGCAGCTGAACATGCTGGTCATCGGCGCAATGCCGAGCTGCTTAATGTCTTTACGCGCGTAAATATGGTTTTGTACATCCATGATCACCTGCGTTTTCTCGCAGTGGATCACGAACTTAAAGGCCCCCGTTACGCTTGGGCTATCGAGTAGCGCATATACGGTAAAGGAAGTCGCGCCCGGTTTGACCGTTTCGAACCAGAAAGCGGTGAAATCAGGAAACTCTTCTTTGCTGTCGGTATAGGTATCTACCGCCAGACCACGCGCCGATAAGCCGTACTGGTAGGTGTCATCCACTGCGCGGAAGTAGCTGGCGCCGAGGAAAGAAACCACATCACGACGGGCCAGTTCTGGCGCTTTAAACACGCGGAAACCCGCGAACCCGAGGTCAGTTTGCCCTTCCAGTTGTTTGGTATCCACACCCGCGTCGTTGTATTTGAACAGCTCCGGACGGAAGTGGATTTCACGCGCCATATGCGTACTGTCATCGACCGAGAACATGCGAACCCGGCGGCGGAATCCCATTCCCACATGGAAGAACTGCGCATCAAGCTGACGATTTTCAACATTGTTCCACAGAGACTGCTCTGCGTCATATTGAATGCTGTTGTAGGCCTGCGGCGTCAGTTTCGCCAGCGTGTCCGGTAACGCACGCGGCTCGCCGCCCCAGGGTTTCTGTGCTAAGTCGTGGGCCATCGATTGCAGAACGGAAAAATCAAAACGTACGGTTTTTCCGTCTGCAATGTCAGACTCTGCCGCAAAGGCGGCGCGGGAAAAGAGTGATGCAATACCACTGGTTCCGCACACGGCGGCCATTGCCATTGAACCTTTAATAAATCGTCTGCGATTCATGCCTGAAAGTGAGTCCTTCTGGTCGTGTAAATGGTCCCGCGCCGGTCAAAATCTGCGGCAAGAGAGTGCACATTTCTGACCGCTCACTCTAGACAAAATTCATTAATAATCCAATTGTTGGTCGCCGATAATCTGTACAAAATCGAAAATATTTTATGTCGATGGGAACAGACCGAATCCCGTGTAAATTCCGTTAAAGTAAACCACACCGCCGTTTACTTCGCTCTTCCGCCTCCTGATACAGCATAAACTCGTCATATACCGTGCAACCCAGTGCCTGTTCAAACGCGTCGCGACTGGCATTCCCGTGGCTGCGAGCCTGGGTTTCATTCCCCAGATTTGACTGGAAAATCCCCGCTGCGCTCACCGGTAAGAAATCTTCGTAGGTGATAGGTTGAGCAACCAGCCAGCCCCGCTCAATGAGCGGTTGCGGATCGTCACCCGGGCGAATGGCCTGGCGATGCGCTTCGCCTGATGGCGTCAGTCGATAACGAAACCAGGCGAGTCCCTGCTGTCGCAGCAGAAACTCACTGTCCGGGAACGCCTTGAAAACCTCCTGAAGATGCAACTGATGCGTCAGATTGTCTTTTCCCGTTCCCGCTTTATTCAGCAGTTCGTCATACAAGGCTCTGCCTTTTGGCGTGAGCGCTACGCCGCGCTGTTCAATCTCACCAAAACGCGCCGTGTGAGTGCCGCGCATTTCACCGGCAAACAGCACCGGTTCTTCCAGTGCTTTGAAACTGGTCTGACGTAATAAAATCGGCACCTCGCGGCGTGGCGGCCCTTCAATCAATATTTTTGGCTCAATGCCGCATTCCGGCATCATGGACTGTACCCGGTCAATATCCAGCGTACGCGGCGTCAGATGGTTGATGTGACAACCGGGGAAACACACCACATCGGCAATCAGCCGGTGTTCGTTGTGCAAATCATGATAGGTTTCTTCATCTACCGTGGCGTGCTGGTGCCAGCGGAATGTTTCCAGTGCTTCATGGACAAACTCCTGCGCCTGGTCAGGCGTAAAACTACCCTGCGCATCAAACTCATCCAGCAGTTCATGACAACGACGGGTGAAAATGTCGCGTTTCTCGAGGATCTCCGCGGCCTTTTGCCGCAGCGCTACGTTCTCGATTAATTCGAGCCGTAATAACGAGGTGAATACCCTAAACGGGTTGCGTGAAAGCGAAGCATCGTCGATGGGCCGAAAAGCCGTGGAATGTACAGGGACGCCGGCCTGAGAGAGGTCGTAGTAACTCACCGGATACATGCCCATAATGGCAAACATCCGGCGCAGCGTAGAAAGCTCCTGCGCAGTACCTACCCGGATGGCGCCGTGGCGCTCAACGTTTAGCCGGGCCAGCTCATCCGCATTAGCCAGTTTTTCATGTAGCGTCGGATTATTTTCCAGTACCGCCAGATTCACATCAGCGACAAGTTCCAGCAATGTGCCGTACTGCGGGACTTCCTGCTGGTACATTGCTGACATTGCCTGCGAAAATTGTTCCCGAATCTCATCTGCCGTGATGGTGTTCGCCATAATGTCATGCCTCCAGTGAATATTACCTGGAGTGTAGAGAACGCTGCAAAGTCCGGTGGGAAGAATTTACAAAGTGTGACCCCGCGTAAACTTCCCACCCCATACAGACGGCGAACAGAACCTACTGGCGTGGTTTTAAATGACTTTCCAGCCAGGGAAGCATCTGTTTTTTACGGCTGAGCATACCTTCCACCTTGCAGGGCTGCGGGATGTCAGAAAGCTCAGAACCGGCAAACCACAGACTGGTGTCGCCCAGATTAATATCGGTGAGCATTAGCACAACCAGCGCGGCATTCTTTTCCTGCGCATAGCGCGCCATTTCCTGGCGTAATTCGTCCAGCACGGTATCAACCTGTTGCAACGCATACAGTTCAAGCTGCGCCACACAGACCTGATGCCCATGGATAGTGAAGGTTTTAATGTCTTTCTGCAGGAGTTCGCGGGCGCTCATCCCTTCCACGCTCGTTTTGGCAGATAGCAGGTCGCGCCTGAAGGCATCAAGGTCTACACCGGCCTTTTGAACCAGCGCATCGACTGCCAGACGATCGTCAGCAGTAGTTGTGGGCGAACGAAGTGTGACAGTGTCACTCAACACGGCACCCAGCAGCAAAATGGCCTCCGCAGGAGATATCTGGCTACGCTCATCTTCCGTCATCAGTTGCCATAACAGCGTCGCGCTACTGCCGACAGGCTTCACCCACACTTCTGGCGGCAAACGGGTGACTAATCCCCCGAGTCGGTGGTGATCGATAATCCCCACGACGTTACTGTCAGCCAGCGATTGTGGCCCCTGGGCAGGTTCGGTGAAATCAACCAACCAGACGTCACGATCGGTTAGCTCAAACGTCAGCCGTTCAGGCAGTGCCAGCCCAGCTTGCGCAAAGATAAACTGCGTTTCGCGGTTAGCTTCACCCAGACGCCATGCCGTGGCCTGCTGACCGCGTAAGGTAAGCCAACGCGCCGTCATTGCGGCAGTGCAAATGGCATCGCTATCGGGATTAAGGTGTCCTACTACATGTATCATTAATCAGTGCCTTGTGAAGAGAAAGGGGCAAAAGCAAACAATATTCAAGTATAACGACTGGGTACATTCCCTTCCATGATCCCACCCCCCTGCCTGACTGTACAAAACATGAGCAAAATAAATAAGTTGTAAGTAAAACATGATAAATGTTAATAATATTTTGCTATCAAGTTATCAAAAACGAACAACTTCACTTGTCACCGACACGGCTCTGTTTTTAACATCGCTTATGGAAAAAAATGTTCTGTTCAATCAGCGCATTCGCTTGCGCCACCTGCATACTTTTGTCGCCGTTGCACAACAGGGAACGTTGGGGCGCGCGGCTGAAACCCTTAATCTGAGCCAACCGGCCCTCTCCAAAACACTGAATGAACTGGAGCAACTGACCGGAACCCGGCTCTTTGAACGCGGCCGCCTTGGCGCGCAGTTAACGTTGCCCGGCGAACAGTTTCTTACCCACGCGGTAAGAGTGCTGGATGCGCTCAACACTGCCGGACAGGCGTTAAACCAGCGCGAAGAGTCGCAGACTGACGTCGTACGGATTGGGGCCTTACCCACCGCTGCGTTGGGTATTCTTCCGGCGGTAATCGGTCCGTTCCATAAGCAGCAAATGGAGACGACGCTGCAGGTTGCCACCATGAGTAATCCCATGATTCTGGCTGGTTTAAAATCGGGAGAAATCGATCTTGGTATCGGTCGGATGGCCGATCCGGAATTAATGGTCGGTCTGAATTACGAGCTGTTGTTTCTTGAGTCGCTCAAACTGGTTGTGCGGCCTAACCACCCGTTGTTGCAGGAAACCATCACGCTGAGTCGGGTGATGGAATGGCCCGTTGTGGTGTCACCAAAAGGAACCGCGCCTCGTCAGCACGCGGAGACGCTGCTGCAAAGTCAGGGTTGCAAAATGCCGCCGGGCTGCATCGAAACGCTATCAGCATCGCTCTCCCGCCAACTGACGGTTGACTACGACTATGTGTGGTTTGTGCCGTCAGGCGCTGTCCGGGAAGATTTACGCCAGGCCACGCTGGTATCATTGCCAATTCCCACTCACGGAGCGGGTGAACCCATCGGTATACTTACCCGCGTAGACGTTCAGCTTTCTACTGCCGCGCAAATCCTCATTGGCGCGATACGCAAAACCGTACCGTTTTGATGCCAAAAATTAAGGGACCATCGGGTCCCTTATAGCGTGTTAAAACGTTTCCCAGTTATCACCACTGACCGTTGCTGCCTGCGGTTTTGAATGGCTCGACGTTTTGGTACCTGGAGAGCGCTTTATTGCGCTTGTCCCATTTAAGCGGAATGTGCCGACGGCCTCAGTTAAACGTGCAGCCTGTTCCTCCAGCGATGCCGCTGCGGCCGACGCTTCTTCCACCAGAGAGGCGTTTTGCTGCGTCACCTTATCCATCTCCGAAATCGCCTGGCTCACCTGCACAATGCCTCGGCTCTGCTCATCAGAGGCTGCCGCAATTTCCAGCATGATATCGGTCACGCGTTTTACCGCATCGACAATATCCGTCATGGTATTACCCGCCGCGACCACTTCATCGGACCCTTGGTCAATGAGTCGTACCGATTCGCTAATCAAACCCTCAATCTCTTTTGCCGCCTGAGCGCTTCGGCTCGCCAGTGTGCGTACCTCGCTGGCGACCACGGCAAACCCGCGCCCCTGCTCTCCTGCCCGCGCCGCTTCTACCGCCGCGTTCAACGCCAGAATATTCGTCTGGAAAGCAATGCTGTTTATAACGGCTGTGATTTCAGAGATTTTCTTCGAACTACCGGAGATATTGCCCATAGTTTTCACCACGCCAGAAACCATCTGACCGCCACGACTGGCCTTGCCGGAAGCATCTTCCGCCAGCTTGCTCGCATGGTGCGCGTTGTCAGCGTTTTGCTTCACCGTAGCCGTTAGCTCTTCCATACTGGCCGCCGTTTCTTCAATCGCCGCGGCCTGTTGCTCCGTACGTGAGGACAAATCGGTATTCCCTGCAGAAATCTCACTGGTACCGCGATAAATTTCCTCTGCTCCCTGGCGCACCGTGCCCACGGTTTTCACCAGTGAATGCTGCATAGTTTGCAGATGACGACTCAGGCGACCAATTTCACTGCGCCCGGTCGGTTCCTCCGGCATAGTCAGGTCACCTGCCGAAATTTGCTCGATGCGCAGGGCTGCACGTAACAGAGGACGAATAACGGTGCGGCGCAGAACGATAAACGTCATCACTGTAAGCACCAGCGCGAGGGCAAATGCGCCGAGCATAAACGCCATACCAAGTTGCGTACGTTGGTGCGCCTGCTCGCTGAGGTTATTCGCCCTGGCAGTACGAATTTCAATGGCTTTCAGCAGCACCTTGTTGTAAGCAGAATCCAGCGGTCTGGCCTGTTCATTTTCGTGGTTGATAATCGCTTCAAACATGCCGTTTTTAGCGTATTTCAGCATGGGCTGTAAACCGTCAGTATAGGCTTTAAAGCTGGCGCTTAATTCGGCGTCTAATGCTTCATCAGCAGATGTTTTCACCGTACGCGACATATAAGTATTGAAGCCGTCCTGCGATTGCTTAATCCGTTTTTCTGCTTCGGCGATATTGGCCTTCATGTCCTCCATTTCGGCAATACGGCTCGCCGCGCCGGCATGGATCATGTTGATACGTGCGGTGCGTAAATGGTTAGAGCTGTTAGATAACCCCATCCTGACCTGAATCTCATCGGTCACGTCGCGCTGATCGCGATCGGCCTGCATAAGAAAATAGCTTGCCAGCCCTGAACTTAAGGCGAACAACAGAAGGATGCCACCGAGAATGGAGGAAAACAGCGGAACCAGTCGGATTTGATGCAGAAAGCCCAGTTTATGCTGGGCCTGCATCGATGTTGTGTTGTCCATGACCGTCGACTCTCTTGTAGGGTTTATGCGTGAAAACACGCCCGTTAGATAGTCATCGGCAATCCGTGAAGTTTACTTACCGCAAAAAGCGCCGGATTCGTCACACTTTCACAACATAATTCTAAAAAATTCAGGAAAGTGCCAGCGGATAAATCCGCTGGCCAATGAATCAGTTATCGCCAAAGTGGATAACGGTACGGATGGACTTGCCCTGATGCATTAAATCGAATGCTTCGTTAATCTGCTCCAGCGGTAAGCGATGGGTGATAAACGGATCCAACTGAATTTTTCCGCTCATTGCCTCTTCGACCATTCCCGGGAGTTGAGTACGGCCTTTCACACCGCCAAACGCCGAACCGCGCCAGACTCGCCCGGTAACCAGTTGGAACGGACGCGTTTTAATTTCTTGACCGGCGCCTGCCACGCCGATGATGATGCTCTCGCCCCACCCTTTATGGCAGCATTCCAGCGCCGCACGCATCACGTTAACGTTGCCGATACATTCAAAGCTGAAGTCCACACCGCCATCGGTAAGCTCAACAATCACATCCTGAATCGGTTTATCATAATCATTCGGGTTGATGAAATCAGTTGCGCCCATTTCACCCGCCAGTTTGAATTTCTCCGGATTGGTATCAACGGCCAGAATACGTCCGGCTTTCGCCTGTACCGCGCCCTGAATCACCGCCAGGCCGATGCCGCCAAGACCAAATACGGCCACGGTATCGCCTTCTTTCACTTTCGCGGTGTTATGTACTGCCCCGATCCCGGTAGTGACGCCACAACCCAGCAGACATACTTTGTCCAGCGGAGCCTGCGGGTTAACCTTTGCCAGTGAGATCTCCGCGCAAACGGTATATTCACTGAAGGTACTGGTGCCCATATAGTGATAAATCGGCTCGCCGTTATATGAGAAGCGAGTCGTGCCATCCGGCATCAACCCCTTGCCCTGGGTGGCGCGTACGGCCTGACACAGATTGGTTTTCCCCGATTTACAGAACTTACACTCACCGCATTCTGCCGTGTACAAGGGGATGACATGGTCACCCGCTTTCAGGCTGGTGACGCCTTCGCCCACTTCAACCACAATACCGCCGCCTTCATGCCCAAGCACCGCCGGGAATACCCCTTCCGGATCGTCGCCTGAGAGCGTAAAAGCGTCAGTATGACACACGCCAGTGTGGGTAATTTTAACCAGAACTTCACCTTTCTTTGGCGGTGCGACGTCGATTTCGACAATTTTTAGCGGTTGGCCGGGGCCAAATGCAACTGCTGCACGTGATTTCATTTGTCTCTTCCCATTATTGCGAGGTGATGGTGTTATTTTAGATAAGCTCGAAGAAGATGGCCGATTTCAGCCATACGTACGGCTCGCTGGTCTGGCGTTGTCTCGCCGCTGACCAGTTCGTCTTTCAGGTGGATCTCAACCATTTCGCCCATCAGGCCATTGGATGCGCCGCGCACAGCGGCAATTTGTTGCAGGATCGCAAGGCACGGTTCGCCGGACTCCAGCGCCCGCTCAAGCGCGTCAACCTGACCGCGAATACGGCGAACACGGGTGAGGATACGTTTTTTATCTTCAGGTGAATGCGGCATACGCCCTCCAAATACTATAGGGGGGTATACTATCAGGGTTTTTAAATAATTGTAAAATTGAAGGGGTATTTATTCTCCGTCACTTAATCCATACAGATTTGCTGATGGTGTATTAATGACGCTGGCGTATTTGACGGAACGTGAGAAACGTTACCGTCACCGCACTAAGAAGTAATATAACGCTGAGTCCAAAGGAACTTTGCCATCCCAGACGGTCAAACATTAGCCCCCCAGCCGTTGAACCAAGCGCAATCGAAAGCTGGATAACGGCGACCATCAGACCACCGCCCGCCTCAGCATCCTCGGGCAGCGTCCGCGCCAGCCATGTCCACCACCCCGTCGGCGCAGCAGTAGCCAGCATTCCCCACAGGCTTAATAGTACAGTAACAGCCCAGGTGCTATGCCTAACCAAAAGTAACGTTCCGGCAATGATGGCCATCAGTAATGGAATCGCCATGAGCGTCTGATAAAATCGGGTGTTCAGGAATGTCGTCACTATCAGCGTACCAGCCAAACCCGCAATGCCGATTGCGAGTAAAATCAAAGATAGACCAGAAGCACTCACCCTGGTCACCGTCTCCAGAAACGGACGCACATAGGTAAATAACGCAAACTGGCCCATAAAGAAGAGTCCACAGGCCAGCAGACCGGTTGAGACGATGGAGACCCGGAACAGACGAAGTACAGACCCACGCGGCTTGTGCACCGTATCCTTTTTCATTTCGGGCAAACTGATGCTTTGCCAGATGAATGCGATTATCGCAAGAGGCACAAGGCATAAAAAAGCTCCACGCCAGCCGACCGTTGCCCCCAGGTAACTGCCCAACGGGGCTGCCACGACGGTTGCCAGAGCATTCCCGCCATTGAAAATAGCCAGCGCCCGAGGAACCTGGTGCTGCGGTACCAACCGTATTGCCGTTGCTGCCGACAATGACCAAAAGCCGCCAATGACAATACCAATTGTGGCTCTTCCCAACATATAAAGCGGATAACCCGGAGCCAATGCGATAATGATTCCCGACACAGCCATTAAAATGGTCAACCCCAGCAGAAGATATTTACGATTCAGATCCCCGGCAACATTGGAAATGGTCAGACTGGTTAGCACTGCCAGCACGCCGGAAATCGCTATTCCCTGACCTGCCAGCCCCTCCGAAACGTGCAAATCTCTGGCAATCGGCGTCAATAAACTAACCGGCATAAATTCTGAGGCAATAAGAATAAAGACGCAAAGCGTCATGGCAAATACGCCGCCCCAGTGTGCGTGAGTTTTATTACACGAGGTATTATGGCTCAGTGTAGACATTATTATTTTCTCTGTATTATGCCTGGGCAAAACAAGGGCAAAGCCACCTGCCAAACAGGTAGCTTTGTTAAATTTTCCGGCCAGGAATTTATCTTAAGGAGGTTTTGAAAAACTGCTCAAATTTGCTGAATGGTATTTTACCGGCCACATTGTCATATAAATCAACATGGTTAGCCCCCGGCACGACCACCAGCTCTTTATCTTTACTACCAACGGCCTTAAAGGCGTCTTCGGCAAAATAACGTGAGTGCGCTTTTTCACCCGTTACGATCAGCACAGGAACAGTAATTTCATTGGCGTAGCTTAGCAGCGGCATATTCATAAACGACAGGGGCATTGTTGCGTTCCATGCGCCTGTTGAATTGACAGAACGCACATGGAAACCACGTGGCATCCGGTAATAATCGTAAAACTCTTTCAGTACCGGATGCGGATTCGCAGGTAAGGTTTCCGGCAGAATACGATCCCCTGCGCTGACATTGCCATTTTCGTCAACATTAATGTCATGTCCACCCGGGGCAAAAGTGCCCTGTTCCGCATCTTTCCAGCGCTGCGCATTCAGATACTGCAATACCGCGCGGCGGTCTGCGGTGGTATACCGGTCTTTGCCATCACCGACGCCATGGCCCATTGCGCGACTCATGTCATACATTACGCTGGTCGCAACGGCCTTAACTCGTGTATCCATCGCTGCGTCATTTAACGCCATCCCGCCCCAACCGCAGATACCAAGTAGGCCGATGCGATTGCGATCCACTTCTTTTTGTAGGCCAAGGAAATCAACCGCCGCGCTGAAATCCTCAGTGTTGATATCAGGAGAGGCAACATTACGTGGAATACCGCCGCTTTCGCCGGTGTATGAAGGATCGAAGGCCAGCGTCACAAACCCCTGTTCAGCCAGCGTCTGCGCGTACAGTCCGCTGGACTGCTCTTTGACAGCACCAAAAGGACCGCTAACCGCAATTGCCGCCAGTTTGCGCTCGCCTCGATCTTTTGGAATATAGAGATCCCCAACTAACGTGATCCCATAGCGGTTCTGAAAAGTTACCTTGCGATGATTGACTTTCGTACTCTCGGCGAAGGTTTTATCCCATTTTTCGACCATCGAAACGGGCGCGTTTGGGTTGGTTGTATCGGCATAACTCATCGTTGTGACTCCATTTAATGATGCGCAAAGCAGCATGGCAGGTATGGTGGTCGACAGTTTTCTGGTGAAAGCTTTCATCACTTGTTCCCCTAAAAATATGTTGTGGGTACAGGTCTCATACGGACAACACTGCTGTGCCTGGTTGCAATGCGCTCATTATAGGTAGCAGTATTCGTTCTGATTAGAGGGTGTAAAGTGCTAAAATTAATATCATATTGTTATAAATAACGGCATATCAGGCGGGGACTGAAGAATGGCAAAACGGGAAAACTATAACGATCTCTACCTGTTCATGCAGGTAGTGCGGGAAGGCAGTTTTACCGCGGCCGCACAACGACTTGAGTTGGCACAATCAGGCGTCAGCCGTTCAGTGCGTGAGCTGGAGCAGCGTCTGGGGGTTCAGTTGCTCGCCCGAACCACGCGTAAATTGTCGTTGACGCATGCCGGCGAACAACTCTACCGGAGTGTAGAATCGGGGTTCGATGCTCTGAATTCAGGACTGTCCACTCTGGCGTACTATCGTAATACTCCCTCAGGTACGGTACGTATCAATGCCAGCCAGCACGCCATTGATAAAGTCCTCCTACCGAAACTGGCGGTATTTAAACAGCGCTACTCCGATATTCGACTTGAACTTATTAGCGAAAGTCGGTTTGTCGATATTATTGCTGAACGATTTGATGCGGGCGTCCGCCTGGGACCAGAAGTAGGTAGCGGCATGGTCGCGGTGCGCATTTCACCCGATATGGAGATGGCGGTAGTTGGCACGCCGGAGCATTTTCGTCGCTACGGCTTTCCCCAAACACCAGCAGATTTAGTGATCCACCCCTGCATCGCCTACCAGTTTGGTGATGGAAGCCTGTATGCCTGGGAGCTCAACGATGATGGTAAAAAAATCACCCACCGGCCACAGGGACAGTGGGCCTTTGCTGACAGTTACATGGAAGCAAAAGCGGCCAGACTGGGCCTGGGGCTGGGTTATGTCCCTGAAGAGTTGATTGCCGATGATTTAGAACGAGGCACGCTTATCCGGGTTCTACAACGTTACAGTCAGCGTCTGGAAGGTTCATTTCTGTATTACCCGCACCGTAACGTGTCACCTGCTCTGCGAGCCGTCATCGATACATTAAAAATTTGAATCAACAGGTATTAAGACTCACCTCACGCGCAATAAATCAGTAAAACGTGTCGTATAGCGAGGTGAGAGCATTTCTCTTTTCATTTGCCACGGCTGTTCAATCCCCTGTCCGGCAAACCAGATTGTCCCGCGCCCCTTTTTATTCAGCCGATCAATCACCCTCATCAGTTCCGCGCTGCCGTGCCGGGGAGCGTTGCCATCAAACAGATTCAGTTGCGCCACGCCAGAACTGAAAAAATCGCCCAACATCACACCCGCTTTTTGATAATGTTGCCCCTCTCGCCAGATAGCGTCCAGGCTGCGCGTTGCCGCACTCATAATTTCCCGGGTGTCCTGGGTCGGGATCAGCAGTTTTACCGACGCGCTGTTAGCGTAATAAGGTTCCTTCAGGGCAAATGGGCTGGTTTTGATAAACACAGAGATAAACCGACAGAACTGATGCTCACCGCGCAGTTTTTCCGCCGCACGTGAGGCATAGGTGCAAATTGCTTCACGCATCGCGTTGTAGTCCGTGAGTTTTTCACCAAACGATCGTGAACAGACGATCTCCTGTTTAACCGGCGCAAACTCTTCCAGCGCCAGGCACGACTCACCGCACAATTCCCGTACGGTTCGTTCAAGAACAACGTTGAAGTGTTTGCGAATAAAGCGAATGTCGGTATCAGCCAGGTCACGGACGGTTTTAATTCCCATCGCGTCCAGTTTTTTACTGATACGGCGGCCCACGCCCCACACTTCATCAACCGGAAGCGCAGCCATCAGCTTACGCTGGTGCTCAATATTTGATAAATCCACCACTCCGCGAGTCTGCTGCGGCCACTTTTTGGCGGCGTGATTCGCGAGCTTTGCCAGCGTTTTGGTCTGGGCAATGCCAACGCCAACCTGAAGGCGTGTTTTCTGTAGAATTGTGGCCCTGATTTCGAGACCAAAATCCGTCAGATCCCTACAGTTTCTCACTCCCGTCAAATCGCAGAAGGCCTCATCAATACTGTACCTCTCCACATGTGGAGAGAGGTCTTCCAGGATAGACATGACCCTGCCGCTCATATCCGCATACAGTTCATAGTTGGAACTAAAACACACCACGCCGTAGCGCCTGAACAGATCTTTCTGCTTGAAGTACGGAGCCCCCATTGCCACGCCAAGCGCCCGAGCCTTCGCGCTACAGGCGATAACACAACCGTCGTTATTGGAAAGAACGACAACCGGTTTGTCTTTCAGATCGGGCCGGAATGCCATCTCACAGCTGGCGTAAAACGAATTAACATCCACCAGGGCAAACATAATTATCCAGCCGCCTTAACGATAAACGTCACCACGCCAAAGATATCCAGCGAATCCTCGCTGCTGATTATGATGGGCGCGTAGGCTCTGTTCTCTGGTTTGAGCATCACAATCGGATGCAATTGCAGACGTTTAACGGTGAACTCTCCTTCAATGGCGGCAATCACAATGTCTCCATGGGCCGGGTTTCTGGCGCTGTCGACAATCAGCAAATCCCCCTCACCAATCCCCGCCCCGACCATAGAATCACCCGATGATTTAACAAAATAGGTTGCGCTGGGATGCTGTATCAGCAGGTCATTGAGATCGATACCTTTCTCAACGTAATCCTGCGCCGGAGAAGGAAAACCACAGGGAACAAGGTCGCTGAATAGGGGAAAATTTTTCGTTTGACGACGTTTTGCAGGCTGTAAAAACAACATAATAATCGGCCTCTCACTAAACTGTATTTATATACAGTAGTTTTAATGAGGACGGCGATCAAGTGACGAGAGTAGCGAACTGGGTGTTGTTTAACCATCTCGTCGGTAAGCTTTTATCACGTCTGGAAAAATAATTTCTGTTTTATTCCGCAGAAGAAGACGTTCATTTAGCCAGAAAGATAAGGACAAAACAAAGGTGAAAGCGGTAAAAAAGCCCCGCACTTTCGGGGCCTTACGTCAGGAACGCTTACGCGGCATCATGCGCAGCAGCGTATTATCCTTCCAGAAGTAGTGATGCATCAGGGCGGCAGCGGCATGCAGACCGATAACAAAATAGCCCAGATTTGCCAGCGTCACGTGCCAGGACTTCAGCATCTCCACGAGATCAAGGTTGGCTTTTGCCGCATATGGCATGACGATGCCAAATGCCATCCACGGATTGCCCCGGTTGTACATCATCACCAGACCAATAATCGGCAACGCAATAAACAACAGATAGATAACCAAATGCCCCAGATGCGCCATTCCGGTCATCATCGGTTTCGGTTTTGGCACAATCGGCGGCGCCGGATATTTCAGCCTGACCAACAGACGCGCCACCATCAGCGTTAAAATCGTGATGCCACAGGATACGTGCACCATGTTGAACAAGGGACGATAGCTACGCGGGAAAAATCCGCGAAACTCCATGGCGCTGTAGGCCACAATGACCAACAAAAAAACCAGCCAGTGAATACCGATTTGCAGGCCAGAATACTTATTCCCCATAATACTTCCTGAATAGAAACAATAATGCGTCAACATAACGGGCTTTTGTTAAAAATTCATTAAGTTTTGTTCATCCATTATCAGTCAGTTACGTTTAAGCGCAAAAACAGCTATTGCCCCGGATGCCTGACTGGACTATGCCTGGTAGGGAAAATATGTCGTACCGCCTCATCCTGACAGGAGAAAACCATGAGTAAAATTGGCATTAACGGTTTTGGTCGTATCGGTCGTCTGGTATTGCGTCGACTACTGGAGGTCAAAAGCAGCGTGGAGGTCGTCGCCATTAATGACCTGACCTCGCCCAAAATTCTCGCCTATCTGTTAAAACACGACTCAAATTACGGTCCATTTCCCTGGAGTATCGACTTTACCGAAGACGCGCTGATTGTCGACGGTAAAAAAATCGCTGTTTATGCAGAAAAAGAGGCCAAAAATATCCCGTGGAAAGCCACTGGCGCAGAGATCATCATCGAATGCACCGGTTTTTATACCTCAACAGAAAAAGCCAACGCGCACCTGGACGCAGGCGCCAAAAAAGTCCTGATATCTGCCCCTGCCGGGGATATGAAAACCATTGTTTTTAACGTGAACGACGACACGCTGGATGCGAACGATCGAATTATCTCTGTCGCATCGTGCACCACTAACTGCCTGGCGCCGATGGCGAAAGCCCTGCATGACAGCTTCGGTATTCAACTGGGCACCATGACGACCATCCATGCCTACACGGGGACGCAATCGCTGGTAGATGGCCCTCGCGGAAAGGATCTGCGCGCCTCGCGGGCGGCGGCAGAGAACATCATTCCCCATACCACCGGCGCGGCGAAAGCTATTGGCCTGGTGATACCGGCATTGAGCGGAAAATTAAAAGGCCACGCCCAGCGCGTGCCTGTGAAAACCGGATCCGTCACGGAACTGGTGTCGGTATTGGGTAAAAAGGTCACCGCTGAAGAGGTTAATAACGCGCTGAAAAAAGCCACGCTGAATAATGAGTCATTTGGCTATACCGACGAGGAGATTGTCTCATCAGATGTGATTGGCTCACATTTCGGTTCGGTATTTGATGCGACACAAACTGAAATTACCGAAGTGGGCGATCTGCAACTGGTAAAAACCGTCGCCTGGTACGATAACGAGTACGGTTTTGTGACCCAACTTATTCGTACGCTGGATAAATTTATCAAGCTCTGACGTTGTGGCGGAGGTCGAATGAACGGGATAGCCGCCAAAGTGTAAGAATTACGCCGGGTGACGTACCAACTCACCCGGCTAAAAGCTTAGGACTGCAGATAAACCACCTGCGTTTGCAGATATTCGTTCAGACCGTGTTTACCGTCTGCCCCGCCAATCCCGGACTTGCGCCACCCTGCGTGGAAGCCCTGCATTGCCTCGAAGTTTTCACGGTTAATGTACGTTTCACCAAACTTCAGTCCCTTAATCGCCTTCATCGCCGTGTTCAGATTTTGCGTGTAAATCGATGAGGTCAATCCGTAGTCGCTGTCGTTGGCCATCGTCAGCGCCTCTTCCAGCGTGTTAAACGCCACCACTGGCAGCACCGGACCAAAGGTCTCCTCGTGCATAATCGCCATCTCCTGGCGCACATCCAACAGTAATGTCGGTGGATAGTAATAGCCTTTGCCTTCTACCGCCTTACCGCCAAGCACCACTCTGGCCCCCTCCTGTACCGCTCGCGCCACTTTCTGCTCCACTCGTTCCAGTGCCGCGGCGTTAATCAACGGTCCCATTGCGATGTCATGGCGCTCCGCCGGATTGCCGAACTGTACGGCTTTCATCGCTTCACCCAGGCGATTAACGAACTGGTCATAAATACCTTTCTGGACGTACACACGTTCGGCACAGTTGCATACCTGCCCGGTATTGATGACCCGTGAGTCAACAATTGCCTTCACAGCCAGTTCAAGGTCAGCATCATCCATCACGATAGCTGGGGCTTTGCCCCCCAGTTCCAAGCAGACTTTAGTGATGTTTTTGGCCGCTGCAGCCATGATTTTCTCGCCCGCGCCAACGCTACCGGTCATGCTGACCATTGCCACTTTCGGGTTTCCGGCCAGCTCCTGGCCGACCGTTTCACCGCGTCCAAGGACCAGATTAAATACCCCGCGCGGTAAGCCGATATCATCAACAATTTTGGCAAAGGCGATGGCGTTGTTTGGCGTAAACTCACTCGGTTTAATGACAATGGTATTGCCCGTCAGCAGCGCGGGGGCCAGTTTGCGAGCAATCAGGAAGAACGGAAAATTCCACGGCAGAATGCCCGTTGTCACGCCCAGGGCGCGCTTAAACAACAGGATATTCTCGCCCGGACGATCGCTTTGCAGGATCTCGCCTTCATAACGGCGCGCCCACTCGGCCATGTAATCGATATAATCGGCGGTAAATGCGACTTCAATCTCGGCCAGTTGCTGTATTTTCCCGCCTTCAGCCACTATCAATGCACTGATTTCGCTGGCGCGTTGACGGATACCCGCAGATATTTTGCGTAGCCAGTTCGCCCGCTCAATGGCCGGTAGAGCTTCCCATTCAGGCTGAGCGCGCTGGGCCGCGTCTATCGCTTTACGCGCATCTTCGGCACGTCCATCCGGAATACGTGAGATAACCTCTTCCGTGGCCGGATTGACGACATCAATCCAGGCGTCATCGTGCCAGGTCACAAACTGCCCATCGATATACATAGGATGTTGTACGGGTACTGACATGCGCTTCTCCTGTGATTGATTTGTTTTTAACAAGTAAAACTATTGTTAATTAATATCAATCATGCCTGACGAATTATCGCTATAGTGGCTGTTCTGTGAGCAGCTTCATAAAAGCGCCTGGCAAAGCGATGATGAAGGGAAAAAACGGGCGGGATTGATGCCCGTTTGCAACAAAACGCTTACAAACGGGCAGCAGGGATCACAGAGAGCGGCTCTCCAGTAAGTCTGACAGCGCGGTATCGCTTTTCAATTGCTGCCAGGCTGCTTCAACGTTACCTGGAATATCCACGTGCACGATAAAATCGCGGCCACAGGGACCATAGCCACTAACATCGTCCCGCAGACGCGGCAACTCTCCGGTAATGAGCGAAAGATAGCGATCCACTGACCATAGCCCTTCGGCCGTCGGCGCAAAGTCCACGCCGTCGCCCTGTTGGACCAGCTCAGGAACGAATCCCGGAAAACTCAACCAGCGCGGCGCATGTAGCTCATCGCGGGTTACGCGCTGAAACGTTGCCATCGTGCGGCGTTGCATGGTCGGATCCTGCACCACAATGACGGTATGCATGCTTTCTGTCGCCTGGCTCAGTAACGCACAGCTAAATCGGGCATTTTCACCGCAGTTTGTTGACTGGTCTTCCACCCAAATCTTCTCCCCCGGAATGTGCCAGAATTGGTGAGCGATATCGGCAAGGATCGCCGCTTCCGCACGTCCGGTGGTTCGAATGATATTGTAGCGAGGATGCCGGGCAATCGCGTCATACAGAAAGCGCGTGGAATGACCGATGCCCCCACTAATCAATAAGGGAACCTGTTGGTCTTTCGCGATCCGACAGGCGGCGTCGATGGTCGGGATCACCGCGTTCCCCGCCAGAATTACGCAATCTGACTGAACCGTGATGCCCCCCGTAAAATCGCTCTGCGCCAGCCATTGCCCTACAGTATTGATCGCCGCCAGCGTGGTCGCGGAAAGCGTCGGAAACTGACTCATATTCATGACTCCTGGTGTTTATTCTTTACCGGGTACAGAGGCCGGATGGCGGCTACGCCTTGTCCGGCCTACGGCCCCGCACCGCATTATCCCGTGATCTGATCCATCGCCTGCAGGATACGTTTATCTGAAATCGGGTACGGCGTACCGAGCTGCTGGGCAAAATAGCTGACGCGCAGCTCTTCTATCATCCAGCGGATCTCTTTGACGTCGTCATCTTCACGGCGCGCAGGCGGCAGTTTATTGAACCATTGCTGCCAGGCCTGCTGCACACTATCCACTTTCAGCATCTGTGCGCGGTCGCGGTGTGGATCGATGGCCAGTTTTTCCAGACGCTTTTCAATAGCCTGCAAATAACGCAGCGTATCGCCCAGGCGTTTGAAACCATTACCAGTGACAAATCCGCGGTACACCAGCCCGCTCATTTGCGCTTTGATATCTGAAAGCCCTAACGCCATGGTCATATCCACACGCCCTTTCAGACGCTTATTGATATTAAACACCGCGGTCAGGATCTGTTCGACCTGCTTCGCGATATCCACCACCGTATCGTTCAGTTCAGCCCGCACCTTCTCATGCAACGCCGCAAAGCCCTCTTCCGTCCACACGGGACCACCATGGGCGTCGATCAACCGATCCACACCGCAGGAGATACAGTCGTCAATCAAATCCAGCACTTTGCCATACGGGTTAAAATACAGCCCCAGCTTGGCTTTGTTAGGCAACTTCTCGTGTAAATATTTGATCGGCGAAGGAATATTCAACAGTAGCAGGCGGCGTAAACCGCACCACATAGCCTGTTGCTGCTCCAGCGGATTATCAAACAATTTGATGGCAACGCTGTCACGCTCATCGACCAGCGCTGGCCACGCTTTTACCTTATAGTTACCGCGTTTTTGCTCGTAACTTTCCGGAAGCTGCCCGAAGCTCCAGATATGCAATCCGCTCTGTTCGATACCGTCATCCGCCACCGCGGACAGCGTTTCCTGAACCTTACCCTTCAAGGTATCTTTCAGATCCTGTAGCGAACGCCCTTCCTGTAGCTTCTTGTTCTTATCATCCACCACCCGGAAGGTGATTTTTAGGTGATCGGGTACCTGATCCCAATGCCAGTCATCGCGGTCAACGGTGACGCCAGTCATCCGGCGCAGTTCACGTTCCAGCGCGTCCAGCAGCGGCAGTTCCAACGGCGTCACGCGGCCTAAAAATGCCTCGGCATAGTTCGGAGCAGGAACAAAGTTACGTCTTACCGGTTTCGGCAGCGATTTAATCAGGGCAATCACCAGCTCACGGCGCAGGCCTGGAATCTGCCATTCAAAACCGCTCTCTTCGATCTGATTGAGCAGCGGGAGTGGAATATGCACGGTCACACCGTCCGCATCGGCTCCCGGTTCGAACTGGTAGCTCAACCGCAGTTTGAGATTGCCCTGATGCCAGAAGTTCGGATAATCCAGCTTACTGATTTTTTCCGCGCCCTCTTTGATAAGCATGCTCTTTTCAAAGTTGAGCAGGTCCGGGGTCTCGCGGGAAACTTTCTTCCACCAGCTATCAAAGTGGCGAGCAGAAACCACATCATGGCTAATACGCTGGTCGTAAAACTCAAACAGTGTTTCATCATCAACCAGGATGTCGCGACGGCGCGATTTATGCTCTAACTCTTCCACCTCGGCCCGTAGCTTCAGGTTGTCACGGAAGAAAGCATGGCGCGTTTGCCAGTCACCCTCCACCAGCGCATGACGAATGAACAGTTCACGCGACAGCGCCGGATCGATCTGGCTGTAGTTAACCTTACGGGCAGCAACAATCGGTAAGCCGTAGACGGTGACCTTTTCTGTCGCCATTACCGCGCCCTGCGCGCGCTCCCAGTGCGGTTCGCTGTATGAACGTTTGATCAGATGCTGCGCAACTGGCTCCACCCACTCGGGATCGATACGCGCGGCAATACGTCCCCACAGGCGGCTGGTTTCCACCAGCTCCGCCACCATCGTCCACTTCGGCGGTTTTTTGAATAAACCGGACCCCGGGAAGATCGAGAAACGGGCGTTACGCGCGCCGGTAAATTCCTGCTTATCGGCATCTTTCATACCGATATGGGACAGTAAGCCAGTCAGCAATGCGACGTGGATCTCCCGATATTCAGCAGGTTCGCTGTTGACCGGAATGCCCAACTCTTTTACCACCTGGCGCAGCTGCGTGTAGATATCCTGCCATTCACGTACGCGCAGATAATTAAGAAAGTCGACTTTACACTGACGGCGGAACTGGTTTGACGACAACGCTTTTTGCTGCTCGCCGAGGTAATTCCATAAGTTCACAAACGCCAGGAAGTCAGACTCTTTGTCATGGAAGCGGCGGTGCTTCTCGTCGGAAGCTTGCTGCTTGTCCATTGGCCGCTCGCGCGGATCCTGAATGGACAGTGCCGAGGTGATAATCATCGCCTCACGCACACAGCCATGTTTTTGCGCTTCCAGTACCATGCGCGCCAGACGCGGATCCACCGGAAGTTGCGACAGCTGGCGGCCCAACGGCGTTAATTTGTAAGCGGTTGCCAGTTCATCGGTGGTTATCGCACCCAGCTCTTCGAGCAGGCGCACCCCGTCCTGAATATTGCGTTTATCCGGCGCTTCAACAAACGGGAACGCCGCGATATCCCCCAGCCCCAGCGCGGTCATCTGCAAAATAACGGATGCCAGGTTGGTACGCAGGATCTCCGGATCGGTAAACTCCGGACGCGACAGGAAGTCGTCTTCAGAATACAGACGAATACAGATCCCTTCCGAAACGCGACCGCAACGGCCTTTACGCTGGTTGGCAGAGGCCTGCGACACCGGTTCAATCGGCAAACGCTGGACTTTAGTGCGATAGCTGTAGCGGCTGATACGCGCGGTGCCAGGATCAATGACATACTTGATGCCCGGTACGGTCAGCGAGGTTTCCGCCACGTTGGTGGCCAGCACAATACGGCGACCGCTGTGCGACTGGAACACGCGATTCTGCTCGCTATTGGAGAGACGCGCATACAGTGGCAGCACTTCGGTGTGACGCAAATCCAGCTTATTCAGGGCATCGGCAGTATCGCGGATTTCGCGCTCACCGCTCATGAAGATCAGTATGTCGCCCTGACTTTCACGGCCTAACTCGTCTACGGCATCAAAAATTGCCTGCAACTGGTCACGCTCGGTGTCATCTGCGTCTTCAACAATCGGACGATAGCGGACTTCCACCGGATAGGTTCGGCCAGAGACTTCGATAATCGGCGCATTGTTGAAATGCTTAGAAAAGCGTTCCGGGTCAATGGTCGCCGAAGTGATGATAATTTTTAGATCCGGACGACGCGGCAGAAGTTCTTTCAGGTAGCCGAGCAGAAAGTCAATGTTCAGGCTGCGTTCATGCGCTTCATCGATGATGATGGTGTCGTACTGCATTAGCAGTCGATCCTGCTGGATTTCTGCCAGCAGGATACCGTCCGTCATCAGCTTAACCATGGTGTTGTCACTAACATGATCGCTAAAACGGACTTTATAACCAATACAACCGCCCGGCTCGGTTTGCAGCTCTTCCGCAATACGATTCGCCACGGTACGCGCCGCCAGACGACGCGGCTGGGTATGGCCGATCAGCCCTTTTACCCCGCGCCCCAGCTCCATACAGATTTTCGGCAACTGGGTGGTTTTACCTGAACCGGTCTCACCAGCCACAATCACCACCTGATGGTCGCGAATGGCTTCCAGAATATCCTGTTTTTTCTGGCTGACAGGCAGGTTTTCCGGGTAGCTGATGACCGGGCGCGCCGCTTCACGCAGCACAACTTTACCGGCTGCCTGGTCGATCTCTTTTGCCATCTCCTGGTAGATGGCCTGTTGTGCATCAGGATTTTTAACCTTCTTCACGCCGTGCAGACGGCGGGCAAAACGCTGTCTGTCACGCAGCATCAGCGAGTCCAGCTGTTGTTGCAACATGTTGAAGGTTAATTTTGGTTGTTCTGTCATAGCGTTAAAAGGCAGTGATCTGCCGGGTTAAATCTCTTTTAGATGATAGATATAGAGTACCACATCGGGGCTTTTCATGTGTTGTTCAATAATTTCGAACATAGGATTCGATATATTGCGCTATCACTGCGACAGGATTGTGAATAAAGTGTCAACAAGCAACGGGGCACTACCCCTTCAAACACATAAAAGGAAACACCCATGAGCAAGATATTAGTTCTTAAATCCAGTATTCTGGCAGGGTACTCTCAGTCTGGTCAGTTGTCTGATTATTTTGTTGAACAGTGGCGTGAAAAGCACTCTGCTGATGAAATCACCGTCCGCGACCTGGCTGCAAACCCTGTTCCGGTACTGGATGGCGAACTGGTGGGTGCGATGCGCCCAAGCGATGCGCCGCTGACGCCGCGTCAGCAAGAAGCGCTGGCGCTGTCTGACGAGTTGATCGCTGAACTGAAAGCGCATGATGTGATTGTTATCGCCGCGCCGATGTATAACTTCAACATTCCGACGCAGTTGAAAAACTACTTTGACCTGATTGCCCGTGCTGGCGTGACCTTCCGTTATACCGAGAAAGGTCCGGAAGGTCTGGTGACCGGTAAACGCGCAGTGGTACTGACCAGCCGTGGTGGTATTCATAAAGATACCCCGACTGACCTGATCACACCGTACCTGAACGTGTTCCTGGGCTTTATCGGCATCACCGACGTGAACGTTGTTTTTGCTGAAGGTATCGCTTACGGTCCGGAAGTGGCATCTAAAGCACAGTCCGATGCGAAAGCCGCTATCGACAGCGTGGTTGCTGCCTGATAATTCACCCTCTCACCATCCGGTGGGAGGGTTTCTCAGTACTTACTTCTTTGTCTGCACATGTACCTGCTTGCCGTGAATGCGATTAATATCACGCCAGATGGTTGCATAATCCCTGCACTTCGCCAGATTTTCTTCCCAGCAATGAACTAAAAATTGTTCCGGCTCCGCGACATCCCGGCTTAACAGCTTGAATACCCAACGATTCCAGACATACCACTTGAGAAGCCACATGATTTCACTCCACGACGCGACCGGTGTTGAACTATATCAATATCAGTTTGATGCCGTGTGGCAACTATTGCGATGTCGAGGAATAATCCGGAAGGATCCTCCACTTGTAATATCAATCCAACAGCGATGCTCGGAAATGATTATTATTTCCTCAACCACTTACCGTTTATACCTTGCACGTACTCCCCCGGTTTAGCGCGAGCAACCAACTTCTGTCCGGCCATTTTTGCGACTTCCTCTGGCGGAATATTATTGCTCTCAGCCAGTTGCTGATAACTGGCGCTTCGCGCCTTATTAATCTCACTCACCAGCGTCTGCGTTTCGGCGTCAGTCTGTAATGCCACCAGATAACCATTAAGCGTTTCCCCCACCCGCCCCTGAGTTCTGGCTTCATTCAGGGTCAACGCCCATGCATTGCTGGTGATAAAACTCAGCGCCACCAGGATCGCTGCAAGCTGCTTTTTCATCATGACCTCAGAACAGATCGCTGCGCGATTTCAATAAGCTTTCGACGTCTTTATCAACTTTGATATGAATCTCATGCTCGATTTTGACGTTCATATTAATCGTGATCGGCTCTTTTGGCGCAGCCACTTCGATTCTTGGGGTACAACCTACCACCAGAGATGAAGCCAGCAAACCCAGCATGGCGGCTATCGTTTTCATTGTTGTTCCTCACATTCCTTGCCTTCCAGGCAATGGGTTTCCGGCAGCGCTGCATTTTGCTCAAGCCATGCCTGTAAATTGTCGCCAAAACGCAAACTGCGCCATAGCGTAAAGACGTTTTCCTCGTGGGTGTAATTCAAATTAACCGTCCCCACTTTGCCATCTACTCGGCTATTGCCAGTCACGGTGGCCTGCATCGTTAAGACACCCAGGTTATCCAGGTTTATTTTCGTCCAGGAATGGGTTATTTCCATATAGCGCAGCCAGTTAATTGCCGCGCCAGCCGCCATATTATCTTTAACGACGGCATCCGCCGTATCTTTATCGATACGCAGCGTCATTGGACCTGGGTTGGTTAACCAGCCGTCTTTGATGATCCACTTTTCGTTATCCAACCATAATGGCAATGCGCCGCTGACTGGACCCGACATAGCGAACTGCTTGGGGTTAACCGCGCTAATCAGCTCGCTGGAGGAGATATTCTGCACGCGTAATAAGGCTGGGTCGTGCTGTGGCATCCGCAGCTGCTGCATGATGACTTTGCCTCCCAGCAGTTCGGCGCTGACATCGCTCAGCAGTAACGGATTGTCTTCACTCCAGGGGTACGCACCCTGCAGATCGGCAGTAATATTTTTCACCGTCACCTGATTCACAACTTCCGCAATACGCAGTGAAACAGGCCCACGCGTACCCAGTTGCCATGCGCCTTCGCTAAACCGAAACGGCAAAATAAAATCGACGCCATTAATTTGGTTATCAGGCATCCAGGCGCTACCATTTTTTAATACCCCATGACCGCCTGCTTCAAAGCCCTGTTCCGGCGCGGCCGAGAATGCGACCTGCGCATACAGATCACCTTCACGCAGCTTCATTTTCCAGTCAGGCGGGGTCAACGGCTGAAACACGGTGAGCGATTGTTTTGGCCACCAGGCCTGCCCGCGCAGACGGATCCCGTCCCAACGGCCGTTTAGCTGTACGGGGCCGATCGCACCCGCGTGAAGCTGGCCCTTGAACTGGAAAATCGTCGGGTCGCTACCTTCCACGCTGAACTTTAGCGTTGAGGGAGGTAAGATACTTCCGCCGGTGAAGACGGTTTTTCCTGCGTCCAGTGACAGTGCGCCGCTAAAGGTCGGTTTGGTCGCGTCCCGCACCCAAACAATCGGCTCATCCATTACCAGGCGCGGGTTTTCCACCGTCATGGAGCCGTATTGCAAGTGATCAAATCCGGTGGAAAGATCAAAGAGCTTCAGCGTGTTGTCATGCCATTCCCCCTTACCCGCCACGTCCCAGCGAGCATGCATTGGCGTAAAGCTGCCTTCGCCCCAGTAACGCCATTGCCAGCGACCGGCATCAGGAAGAAAATCATTTGCCAGACCATCCAGGTGCAGCTCAAAGCCTCCCATCTGGTTTTCATGCGCACGCAAAATAGCCTGTAGACGCCCATCCACACCGCGTTGTGTTACTTTTACGCCCGCCAGCGGCCAACGAATCTCGTCAATATCCAGCGAATCAATTACCCGCCCCCGCGAACGCAACAGCGCCCCTGGTTCAAACGCCAGTTGCGGATCGTTCAGGCTACCGGTGAGTTTGGCGGGTAGTTTCGCGTAGAAGATCAGATCGCCCTGTTTCGCTTCGCCGATCAGCTGTAACGGCATCTCGTTGTTATCGATACCCAGCTTACCCGGCCCCAGCGTTAAAACGGCGTTTCCTTTACCGGCATCGCCTTGCGTCAAAATGTTCAGACGCCCGCTCACCACCGCGTTTTCCAACCCGGCCTGCCAGTTTTCAACTTTCATGCCCAGCCGCCCGCTTAGCGGGAATCCCTGATAAGGCCAGTTCCAACGACCATCGCTGATAGTCAACTGCTGGCGGGTTATTTCCCACGGAAGATCGAGCAGCGGATCGGCATTATCACGCGCCATGACGATCAATTGGCCGCTATTTTCCTGCCACTCCAGTTCCGCGTCCACAAGCGTGGGTTCCTGCGGCAAGCTCAGAGTCGCAACGGCATGACCGCTCACTGGTAACCCATCCGGAACCAGCGGCATAGTAAATTCACCGACCAGTTTTACCGGCGGTTGCCCTTCAAATGCAGCAATATCCAGCTCATTTACCGTGAGATTTTGCCCATGCAGACGCCCCTGGAATTTAACCTTTTCACCCTGGTAGCGCAGTTGCTGAGTAGAGGGCGTTAGCGAGAGAGACAATTTACCCTGCCATTCCTGCCAGGGAGAGAGAATAAGTTTGTCGATGTTAATCCAGGTATTGGGCAGCATCGATTGCCATTCAGCCAGCGTTTTAGGTGCGACCGGAGACGCTTCTGTCTGCGGTAATTTGGCCAGGCAAGCGGAATCCAGCTCAATTGTCCCGACGTTGAGCAACCAGCGGCTGGGATGGGACAGGTCCGCCTGAGTAATGCGCGCCAGCGGGCAATCATCGACCAGATAGCGAAGTTCCGGGATATGCAGCCCATGCCGTGTCAGCCGTGGACTCTCATCCAGCGCGATACGGGTCCCCACAGGTAACCAGACGCCCACCAGGGTCGGAACCCACAGGCCAAGCGTCATCACCAGCGTCAGCGGCACGAGAATCAATAATAAGAGGAGTGCCAGAACGGCTTTATATTTACCCTTCATGGGTAGTTAATATCCTGATTTAGCAAAAATTTAAGCCGGTTTAGGCCTGTATTGTGGCATGTTTAACTGGATATGCCCACATTAAGGATAGATAATAGCGCTATGTGGCACGCTGTTACACGTGCCGTCAGGAACGATTCCAACACAGCAGCGCATAGGTTCGGACTCAATGATGATTCAGCTGTCCATCGCTATGTTTAGGTCCTATCCGACCAGCCTCTATCAGTATTTCTTCTATAAGTTCTTCAAGACACTCCTTGCCATGATGATCACAGACAAGATGCACCTGGCGGGAAATTTCTTCAGGCTTCATTCCATCGCATAAAGCCGCCTTAAGCATTAAGGTGGCCCATCGTTTTGCTTCAGAGTGAGTTAGCATAACTCCTCCCGATATCTGCTACCTGTATAAGCGTAGCTGTCTGGATGTGAATCACCTGGCTTTTTGCCCACACTCCCTGCCCAGCGAATGGAAAATATCCGGTTGTTGAAATCGCGTAACCTGCCCACACTAACAAAAGATACGCTCCAAATATTCATTACTTCTATGACTATCAATAACTTTTTAGATTTTGTAAAATAATTTGAATTGAACTAATGTGACGTCAAAATCACTGGAGAAAGTCTTATGAAACTCGCCATCTATAGTACAAAACAGTACGACAAAAAGTATCTGCAGCAGGTTAACGAGGCTTTTGGTTTTGAACTTGAATTTTTTGACTTTCTGCTGACGGAGAAAACAGCCAAAACAGCCCATGGCTGCGAAGCTGTATGCATCTTCGTCAACGACGATGGCAGCCGACCGGTTCTGGAAGAACTGAAAAAGCAGGGTGTGAAATATATCGCCCTGCGCTGTGCCGGGTTCAATAACGTCGATCTCGACGCGGCAAAAGAGCTGGGTCTGCAGGTGGTACGCGTCCCGGCCTATTCACCTGAAGCTGTCGCTGAGCATGCGATTGGCATGATGATGACCCTAAACCGCCGTATTCATCGCGCTTATCAGCGTACCCGCGATGCCAACTTCTCTCTTGAAGGGCTGACCGGCTTTACCATGTATGGCAAAACGGCCGGGGTGATTGGTACCGGTAAAATCGGTATTGCTGCGCTGCGGATCCTGAAAGGGTTTGGTATGCGCCTGCTGGCGTTCGATCCCTACCCAAGCGCCGCTGCTCTGGAATTAGGCGTGGAATATGTCGATCTTAAAACGCTGTTCGCGGAGTCCGATGTTATCTCCCTGCACTGCCCGTTGACGCCGGAGAATTATCATCTGCTCAACCAGGAAGCCTTTGAGCAAATGAAAAACGGCGTGATGGTTATTAACACCAGCCGTGGGGCGTTGATCGATTCACAGGCGGCTATCGATGCTCTGAAAAACCAGAAAATTGGTTCTCTGGGTATGGACGTGTATGAAAACGAACGCGATCTGTTCTTTGAAGATAAATCCAATGATGTGATTCAGGATGATGTGTTCCGCCGTCTGTCAGCCTGTCATAACGTGCTGTTTACCGGGCATCAGGCGTTTCTGACCGCTGAAGCGTTGACCAGCATTTCTGAAACGACGCTGCAAAATCTGGAACAAATCTCCAAAGGCGAAACCTGTCCAAACGCCCTCTTCTAATCCTTGTGCCCCCTGGCTTTAGGGGGGCATTTTCAGACAAATGCCGATGATAAAACAGTCAGTATCATTATTATATTGAATGTATTCCGGTCACGAATTTAGAGAATGTTAATGAAGAAAGTTGTCACGTTGATTGCCCTCAGCACGCTGATGGCTGGCTGTGTGAGCAGTGGAAAGGTTTCCGTCAATCGCGACCAGTTACAGCATCACCGTTTCGTTTTGCAGAGCGTGAATGGTAAAGCTGTTACCGTCGCCAACAACCCACCCGAATTGAGTTTTGGCGAAAACATGACGGTATCGGGAAAGATGTGTAATCAATTTCACGGTCAGGGCAAGCTGTCCGACGGCGAGTTGAAAGTGAAAGATATGGCGATGACCCGCATGATGTGCGCCGATCCACAGCTTAACGCGCTCGACGGCATCGTCAGCGAAATGTTTAAGCAAGGCGCACAGGTCGATTTGACTGCTGACCAGTTGACACTGGCGACAGCACAACAAACGCTGACGTATAAACTTGCGGATTTAATGTAATAAACGCGGTGGCTCAATAGCTCCCGCAGCTTCCGGCGGCAAGCGACTGTTCACTACAGCGTTTGCCGTTGGGTAGCGCGCACATCCCGATGGCTGAGCCATCCAGTTGACGAGCCACGGAGAGCGAACCACCAATCATGGCGCAATTTGCCTCTCCGGAACTGGACATTGCTGCCTTCATGCCCGGTACGACATGTGCTGCGGTTGCCTGCTGAACAGGTTCACTGCTACACGCCGATAATAATAACGCGGCACACCCAACCCAAAACGCTGCGCGCATCTTACTCCCCTCTGAATATTAACCCAACGACACAGCCATAAATAATAGGCAGCGGAGACACTGCCGTCGAGAGGCAAACCACGCATTTATGCGCGCTGTTTACATTTTCTGGCAATTTTTTGGCTGCTCCTTTGATCAAACCATTCATTCTCTTTATTCCAGGGACACAAAAGCGAAAATGCGTCTGAATGGCTTTTGCTAAAATAGAAGGATAATTACAGGACTCGCTCCTCTTTCGCGTGTCCCTCTTTTTGCGCAATGTAAGGGTGTCAGTATGCAAACAATTGACGGTAATGGTGCGGTTGCTTCGGTCGCATTTCGTACCAGTGAGGTTATCGCCATCTACCCGATTACGCCCAGTTCGACGATGGCTGAACAGGCAGATGCCTGGGCTGGAAATGGGCTGAAAAACGTTTGGGGGGATACGCCCCGTGTTGTAGAAATGCAGTCGGAAGGCGGTGCGATTGCGACCGTTCACGGCGCGTTGCAGACCGGTGCGCTCTCTACGTCCTTTACCTCATCGCAGGGCCTGTTACTCATGATCCCAACGCTGTACAAACTGGCCGGTCAGTTGACCCCGTTTGTACTGCACGTTGCTGCGCGAACTATTGCCACGCACGCGTTATCGATCTTTGGCGATCATTCCGACGTGATGGCTGTGCGCCAAACGGGATCCGCGATGCTGTGCGCCAGCAGTGTTCAGGAAGCACAGGACTTTGCGCTGATTTCGCAAATGGCGACCCTGAAAAGCCGGGTTCCGTTTATTCATTTCTTTGATGGATTCCGTACATCACATGAAATCAATAAAATTGTGCCACTGGCTGATAGCACCATCCTCGGCCTGATGCCGCAGGCGGAGATCGATGCTCACCGCGCTCGGGCGCTAAATCCAGAACATCCGGTTATCCGCGGTACATCAGCGAATCCGGACACCTACTTCCAGTCACGTGAAGCGACCAACCCTTGGTACAACGCGGTTTACGATCACGTAGAACAGGCGATGAACGACTTCGCCGCGGCGACGGGTCGCCAGTACCAGCCATTTGAATATTACGGTCATCCGCAGGCAGAACGCGTCATTATTTTAATGGGCTCGGCCATTGGGACCAGTGAAGAAGTCGTCGAAGAGTTGATGGCGCACGGCGAGAAAGTTGGCGTACTGAAAGTCCGTCTGTTCCGCCCCTTCTCCGCCAAACATTTACTGCGCGCGCTGCCGGAAAGCGCGCGCAGCATTGCCGTTCTGGATCGCACCAAAGAACCCGGCGCGCAGGCAGAACCATTATATCTGGATGTCATGACCGCGCTGGCGGAAGCCTTTAACTGCGGCGAGCGAGAAACCTTACCGCGTGTGATTGGCGGACGCTATGGTCTTTCCTCCAAAGAGTTTGGCCCCGACTGCGTCATGGCGGTCTTTAATGAGCTTAATAGCGCGAAACCTAAACCACGCTTCACGGTCGGTATCTATGATGATGTCACCAATCTGTCATTGCCGCTGCCGGAAAACACCCTGCCCGGCACCGCTAAACTCGAAGCGCTGTTTTACGGCCTGGGTAGCGATGGCAGCGTGTCGGCCACCAAAAACAATATCAAGATTATCGGTAACTCTACGCCGTGGTATGCGCAGGGTTATTTCGTGTATGACTCGAAAAAAGCAGGCGGCCTGACCGTTTCCCACCTGCGCGTCAGCGAGCACCCCATTCGCTCAGCGTATCTGGTTTCACAAGCCGATTTTGTCGGCTGCCACCAGTTGCAATTTATCGATAAGTACCAGATGGCCGAACGCCTGAAACCTGGTGGTATATTCCTGCTTAATACCCCGTACAGTGTGGATGAAGTCTGGGCGCGTCTGCCGCAGGAAGTTCAGGCGGTGCTAAATCAGAAGAAAGCCCGTTTCTACGTGATTAATGCGGCAAAAATCGCCCGTGAGTGTGGTCTGGCGGCGCGTATAAACACCGTCATGCAAATGGCGTTCTTCCACCTGACGCAAATCTTACCAGGCGACAGCGCGCTGGCCGAGTTGCAGGGGGCGATTGCGAAAAGCTACAGCAGTAAAGGACAGGATCTGGTCGAACGTAACTGGCAGGCGTTGGCCCTGGCGCGTGAATCCGTCGCCGAAGTGGCCTTGCAGCCTGTTGATCCGCATAGCGCCAACCGTCCACCGGTGGTTTCTGATGCCGCACCAGATTTCGTGAAAACCGTCACCGCAGCAATGCTCGCTGGTCTGGGCGATGCGCTTCCCGTTTCCGCGCTGCCGCCGGACGGTACCTGGCCAATGGGGACGACGCGTTGGGAAAAACGCAATATCGCTGAAGAGATCCCTATCTGGAAAGAAGATCTGTGTACGCAATGTAACCACTGCGTTGCCGCCTGCCCGCACTCGGCTATTCGCGCCAAAGTGGTTTCCCCGGAAGCGATGGAAAACGCCCCTGCCAGCCTGCATTGTCTGGATGTGAAATCACGCGATATGCGCGGTCAGAAATATGTCCTGCAGGTTGCGCCTGAAGATTGCACCGGTTGTAATCTGTGCGTCGAAGTATGCCCGGCGAAAGATCGCCAAAATCCTGAGATCAAAGCCATCAATATGATGTCGCGCCTTGAGCATGTTGAAGAAGAAAAAGTTAACTATGACTTCTTCCTCGATCTGCCGGAGATTGATCGCAGCAAACTGGAACGTATTGATATTCGCACCTCGCAGCTAATTACGCCGCTATTTGAATATTCCGGCGCCTGCTCAGGCTGTGGAGAAACGCCGTATATCAAACTACTCACTCAGCTGTACGGTGACCGGATGTTGATTGCCAATGCCACCGGGTGTTCGTCAATTTACGGCGGTAACCTGCCTTCAACGCCATACACCACCGACGCCAATGGGCGTGGGCCAGCATGGGCAAACTCGCTGTTTGAAGATAACGCCGAGTTTGGTCTGGGCTTCCGTCTGACGGTGGATCAACACCGAGTGCGCGTTATGCGTCTGCTGGAGCAGTTTGCCGATAACATCCCGGCTGAACTGAATTATGCTCTGCACGCAGAAGCCACGCCGGAGGTTCGTCGTGAGCAAGTAGCGGCCCTGCGCCAGCACCTGAAAGATGTCGAAGGCGCACAGCAGTTGTTAACCGATGCCGACGCGCTGGTTGAGAAATCCATCTGGCTGATTGGCGGCGATGGCTGGGCCTACGATATTGGCTTTGGCGGGTTGGATCATGTTCTTAGCCTGACCGAGAACGTCAATATTCTGGTACTGGATACCCAGTGTTACTCCAACACGGGCGGACAAGCGTCAAAAGCCACGCCTCTTGGGGCTGTCACTAAGTTTGGAGAGCACGGCAAACGTAAGGCTCGTAAAGATCTTGGCGTCAGCATGATGATGTACGGGCATGTTTATGTCGCGCAGATTTCCCTGGGCGCCCAGTTGAACCAGACAGTGAAAGCTATCCAGGAAGCGGAATCCTATCCAGGACCGTCGCTGATTATCGCGTATAGCCCTTGTGAGGAGCATGGTTATGACCTCGCGTTGAGCCACGATCAGATGCGTCAGCTCACGGCAACCGGATTCTGGCCGCTGTATCGCTTTGATCCGCGTCGTGCAGACGAAGGTAAACTGCCGCTGGCGCTGGATTCTCGCCCGCCGTCAGATGCCTTGGCTGAAACTTTACTTAATGAACAGCGGTTCCGCCGCTTAAATGCCCAACAGCCTGAAGTCGCTGAACAGCTGTGGAAAGACGCAACAGCCGATCTGCAAAAACGCTACGATTTCCTGGCGCAACTGGCAGGTAAAGCGGAAAAGAGCGGAACCGAGTAATACGTTTAGCTCAGCATTAAAGTGGAACGAAAAAAAAGCCCGAACAGTTGTTCGGGCTTGTCAATTTATTCGCTGGCTAATTAATATTGGCTATCAATACGTCAACGAAAAAAATAAAACGTGACAATAAAGGCATATAACACGCGCAGAATAGCTCAACAAAATCCACTTGTATAATTTTTATTTTATATATATTAAATCCACACATTCATAATAATTATCACTATTTCTGCAGAATTATTTATTTAAGGTTTTACTTAAGACGTAACAATTCATATTTATCTCTTTACGGAACTTCTCCTTTAGCATGCTTTTACTCCCTACATGGGTAGTCACAGGTTAAATAAAAAAACTAAAGGATTATTTCAATGAACAGAAAAGTACTGGCTCTCGTAATTCCTGCCCTGCTGGCTGCAGGCGCTGCTCACGCTGCTGAAATTTATAACAAAGATGGTAACAAGTTAGACCTGTATGGCAAAGTAGACGGCTTGCATTACTTCTCTGATGATTCGTCTAAAGATGGTGATCAGACTTATATGCGTATGGGGTTCAAAGGTGAAACTCAGGTTAACGATATGATCACCGGCTATGGCCAGTGGGAATATCAGATTCAGGCTAACGGTACTGAAGGCGACGATAAAGGCGATTCCTGGACTCGTCTGGCCTTCGCAGGTATTAAAGTTGGCGATTACGGCTCATTCGACTACGGTCGTAACTATGGCGTGCTGTACGACGTAGAAGCCTGGACCGATATGCTGCCAGAATTCGGTGGTGACTCCTACACCCAAGCAGATAACTTCATGACTGGCCGTGCGAATGGTGTTGCTACTTACCGTAACAACGATTTCTTCGGTCTGGTTGACGGTCTGAACGTTGCGCTGCAGTATCAGGGTAAAAACGAAAACCAAAGCCTGAATGACGATGTAGGTACCAATAACCGTAAAGATGGCGATAAGCGCTATGACAATGGGGACGGTTTCGGTATCTCCTCAACCTATGATCTGGGAATGGGCGTAAGCTTCGGTGCAGCCTACACTTCTTCTGACCGTACTAACGAGCAGATCAATTCCTATAATGCTGGTGGCGACAAAGCTGATGCCTGGACTGCTGGTCTGAAATACGATGCGAACAACATCTATCTGGCAACCATGTATTCCGAAACCCGTAATATGACTCCGTACGGTAATGACGGCGTTGCCAATAAGACTCAGAACTTCGAAGTCACTGCACAGTATCAGTTCGACTTTGGTCTGCGTCCGGCGGTATCTTTCCTGATGTCTAAAGGTAAGGATCTGAACTCTACAGACGGCGACAAAGACTTGGTGAAATATGCTGACGTAGGTGCGACCTACTTCTTCAACAAAAACTTCTCTACCTATGTTGATTACAAAATCAACCTGCTGGACGAAGACGACAGCTTCTACACCCGCAATGACATCTCTACCGATGACGTTGTAGCTCTGGGTATGGTTTACCAGTTCTAATTCGTCAGCCCGCTGGCAACGGCGGGCTTCTTTTCTGTTATCGCAATTCTGTTTTATCCAGATCAAAACATTATATCTATTGCATCAAAACACATCCCTGATAGATGATATCTTGCATAAAGACCTGTAGTAGAGGATACCTGCAATGAATCATCACCCTGTAAAATCATCCCGTATTGCATCCGTCGGCTATGACGAATCCTCTCACACGCTTGAAATTCGCTTTCATCAATTGTCTACGCTGCAATACCAGCATGTCCCTGCTCGTATTTTTCGTGATTTCCTGAGCGTAGTCTCTAAAGGTCGATTTTATGATGGGGTAATAAAAGGAAAATTCCCTGAAATCAAAATAAAGTGATGCCAAAATGTGATCTTTGTCATTGTACATAAAGTGCCATTACGCGGTAAGCTTTAGGTGGATACTTAAACAGGAGGTTTTATGAACAGAACGATTCTTGTACCCATCGATATTTCAGACTCAGAATTAACTCAACGCGTTATTGCCCATGTTGAAGCAGAAGCAAAAATTGACGATGCGCAGGTCCATTTTTTGACCGTTATTCCGTCACTGCCCTATTACGCTTCCCTGGGATTGGCCTACTCGGCAGAGTTGCCGGCCATGGACGATCTGAAAGCCGAAGCGAAATCTCAACTGGAAGAGATTATCAAGAAGTTCAATATCCCAACGGACAGAGTGCACGTTCATGTCGCGGAAGGTGCGCCGAAAGATAAAATTCTGGAAATGGCTAAAAAATTACCGGCTGATATGGTCATTATTGCCTCTCACCGACCTGACATCACCACTTACCTGCTGGGTTCTAACGCCGCAGCCGTGGTGCGTCATGCTGAGTGTTCGGTTCTGGTTGTCCGCTAAGCTGCCTGGCCCGCACATCGTGGCGGGCTTTTTGTTTTACCTTCATACCCCACGATTCCTGTCCTAAATGTGCTGACATTTTTCCCGCTTATCCGTACCATACACGCCACTGTTTTTATATCAGACTTCTTTTGCCGGACTATCCGGCGTGATGCATACTCTTCTGATGCCACACTATGAATTGAGCCTCTATTAAATGTCGCAAAATCAAGATATTAGCAAGAAAGAACAATATAACCTGAACAAATTGCAAAAACGTCTGCGTCGAAACGTGGGCGAAGCGATTGCCGACTTCAATATGATCGAAGACGGCGATCGCATTATGGTGTGCCTTTCCGGAGGGAAAGACAGCTATACCATGCTGGAGATCCTGCGTAATTTGCAGCAAAGCGCCCCGATCAGTTTTTCCTTAGTTGCGGTTAACCTCGATCAGAAGCAACCCGGCTTCCCGGAGCATATTCTGCCGGAGTATCTGCAACAGTTGGGTGTTGAGTATAAAATCGTCGAAGAAAACACCTACGGGATCGTCAAAGATAAAATTCCTGAAGGCAAAACGACCTGCTCGCTCTGCTCTCGCCTGCGTCGCGGCATTCTGTACCGCACGGCAACCGAGTTAGGCGCCACCAAGATTGCGCTCGGCCACCATCGCGATGACATCCTGCAAACGCTGTTTTTAAACATGTTCTACGGCGGGAAAATGAAAGGTATGCCGCCGAAGCTGATGAGCGATGACGGTAAGCATATCGTGATCCGCCCACTAGCCTACTGCCGTGAGAAAGATATTGAGCGTTTCTCCGAAGCGAAAGGTTTCCCAATTATTCCGTGTAACCTGTGCGGCTCACAGCCTAACCTGCAACGTCAGGTCATCGCTGATATGCTGCGCGACTGGGACAAACGCTATCCAGGCCGCATTGAAACCATGTTCAGCGCAATGCAGAACGTTGTGCCTTCTCACTTGAGTGATATCAATCTGTTCGATTTTAAAGGCATTAAGCACGGTTCTGAGGTGGTGAACGGTGGTGATTTAGCGTTTGACCGCGAAGAGATCCCGCTGCAACCCGCAGGCTGGCAGCCAGAAGAAGATGATACTCAACTGGACGAGTTGCGCCTGAACGTTGTGGAAGTGAAGTAACTTATCATGTCGGATAAACGGAGCGCCATCAGGCGCTCCAACTCGCATTTATTTCAATAAACGAACGCGGCAGGTCTTGCCTTTGATCTTTCCGTTTTGCAATTGTTTCCATGCCTTATGCGCCACAGTCTGGCGAACAGCGACGTAAACATGCGCCGGATGGACGGTGATTTTGCCGATATCAGCCCCATCCAGACCAATATCACCGGTCAGAGCGCCCAGAACATCGCCGGGCCGCATTTTAGCCTTTTTACCGCCATCAATGCATAACGTAGCCATCTCAGCGTCCAGCGGCAGGATTGAACCATTGCCCGGCGCAGGCAACCAGTTCAGTTTTAGCTGCAGCATTTCAGCCAGGATATTGGCACGTTGCGCTTCTTCCGGCGCGCAGAAACTAATCGCCAGACCGCTGTTGCCGGCGCGAGCAGTACGGCCAATACGATGGACATGGACTTCCGGATCCCACGCCAGTTCGAAGTTAACCACCAGTTCCAGCGACTTGATATCCAGACCACGCGCGGCCACATCGGTCGCGACCAGTACACGTGCGCTACCGTTGGCAAAACGTACCAGCGTCTGATCGCGATCGCGCTGTTCAAGATCGCCATGCAACGAGAGTGCGCTTTGCCCTGCCGCATTCAGTGCGTCGCAAACGGCCTGACAATCTTTTTTGGTATTACAAAAAACCACGCAGGATGCAGGCTGGTGCTGGCTGAGCAATTTTTGCAGCAACGGAATTTTGCCGTGGCTGGACGTTTCAAAAAATTGCTGTTCAATCGCCGGCAACGCATCCACCGAGTCAATTTCGATCGTTAGCGGATCTTTCTGTACCCGGCCACTGATGGCGGCAATCGCTTCCGGCCAGGTCGCGGAAAACAGTAAGGTCTGACGTGACGCTGGGGCAAAGCGGATCACATCATCAATCGCATCGCTAAAACCCATATCCAGCATGCGGTCGGCTTCATCCATCACCAGCGTATTCAAGGCATCCAGAGAAACGGTGCCTTTTTGCAAGTGGTCAAGTAAACGCCCCGGCGTGGCGACAATAATATGTGGCGCATGTTGCAGGGAGTCACGCTGTGCGCCAAAGGGCTGCCCGCCGCACAGGGTTAAGATTTTGGTATTTGGCAGAAAGCGCGCTAAACGACGCAGTTCCCCTGCCACCTGGTCGGCAAGTTCACGCGTTGGGCACAGCACCAGCGACTGCGTCTGAAACAGCGCGACATCAATATGCTGCAACAATCCAAGACCAAAAGCAGCCGTTTTGCCACTGCCGGTTTTAGCCTGCACGCGAACATCTTTCCCCGCCAGGATTGCCGGTAACGCAGCAGCCTGAACAGGCGTCATTTCAAGATAGCCCAGCTCGTTCAGGTTCTCGAGTTGGGCGGCAGGTAAAACATTCAGGGTTGAAAAAGCGGTCACAATTTAATCTCGCGGTAAAAACTCACATTCAGCAGGCGCGTATCCTCGCAGATCTGCGCTCGCGATGCGACAATTTAATCGGCTCTTCATCCGGTGGCGGATCCGGCATAGGTTGCGGACGAGGTAGCGGATCGGGAACAGGAACCGGGTCGGTGGGTAACGAATCAACGTTTGGTACTTGCCACTGTAGCATTGCAATCAGACAGGTCATATAGCCCTCCAGTCATCAGGTTGACTCTTTTAGGGTAGACGCTGATTTCCTGCAGGCAAAAAAAAGCCGACTAATCTAAGTCGGCGTCGTACGAATCAATTGTGCTATGCAGTAATTCAAAAAAGGAAGTAAGACAATATGGAGCGCAACGCCCATCGCTTGACGTTGCATTCACCTGCGAGTGAAATATTGCCCCGAATAGGTAGATGGTTTATTGACTTCGCTCAAAAACCTGGCCGTTTTCATGCGCAAAAGCCGATAAAAAATGTTGTTGTTACAACCATTTACTACGATGCAACCATAAAGTAACACCACCAATCAGGACCACTAACAGAATACAGAAAAGTGAGAAGCCAAACTGCCAGCCGCCGCCGGGGATACCACCGAGGTTAACGCCAAACAGCCCGGTTAAAAATGTACTGGGTAGAAAAACCATCGCCATCAAAGACATTGTATAGGTTCGGCGCGCCAGAGACTCCTGCATAACCTGCGCAATTTCGTCCGCCATGATGCCGGTCCGGGCGATACAGGCGTCTATCTCATCCAGCCCTCTTCCCAGCCTGTCGGCGATATCCTGCATCCGTCGCCGATGATCGTCGGTCATCCAGGCTAAACGCTCACTCGCCAGGCGCGCATAAACATCGCGCTGAGGCGCCATATAGCGGCGCATCACAATCAGTTGCTTGCGCAGCAATGCCAGGAATCCGCGCGGGGGGATTTGTTGATCGAGCAGGTTATCTTCCAGGTCTATAATCTTGTCGTGCAGTTGCTCGATAAACTCGCTGGCATGATCGGTTAACGCATCGCAGACATCCACCAGCCAGCTACCGCAGTCAGCCGGCCCTGTACCTTCCTGAAGATCGCTGACCACATCATCCAGTGCCAGTACTTTGCGCTGGCGCGTTGAGACAATCAGACGTTCATCCATATATAAGCGCATAGCGACCAGCTGGTCAGGTCGCTCATCGGTGCTGCCATTAATACAGCGCAGCGTGATCAACGTACCTTCCCCGACTCTGCTTACGCGTGGGCGAGTACTTTCACCCGCCAGCGCATCACGCACATTATTAGGAAGCAGAGGTGTGGTCGCCAGCCATTGCGCACTTTCAGAATGGGTATAATTAAGATGCAGCCAGCAGGGATGCTGAGCGTCGATAACATCGTTATTTTCCAGCGTTTTCACCCCACCACGGCCATCCAGCAGCCAGGCAAACACGGCATCCGGCACATTAACATCCGTTCCCTTAATGGCTTCCACAGCGCCTCCACAAACATTCAGCTTTTTTCGATAGTCTAGCCGTCAGAATAGGTTAAGCAATATCTCATTGTCCCATTGCGCTGAAATGATTCATAAAAGTATCTGATAACAGAAAAAGCGCCGGCGAGTGCGGCGCTTGTAGTGAGAGGGATCCTGTTATGCTCGCTGTCGTATTGCGGGTTCGAGAGTCTTACTTAAGCGAAATTGATGGGTTCGGGACTGGAGGTCAATCACCTGGTTTTTCAGAATGCCCGAGGAATCAGAAAGCTCATCCACCATGACGGCATTACTTTGCGTTACGTTCTCCAGTTCAGCCAGCGCATGAGTGATCCTGATGATCCCTTTCTCCTGCTCCTGGGTAGTCGTTAATATCTCCCCCATTAACTGGCTTAATTGCCCGGCCCCCCCGACAATATCCTGCATATTTTTTTCTGCTTCGCGGACGATTGCCGCGCCTTGCTGAACATTTTGATGAGTCTGGGCAATCAACTGTTTAATATTTTTAGCTGCGTCTGCGCTGCGGTGCGCCAGCTTTCTTACCTCACCGGCCACGACGGAAAACCCTTTGCCATGTTCCCCGGCCCGCGCCGCTTCCACAGCGGCATTCAATGCCAGAATATTTGTCTGGAATGCGATACCATCTATCAGCGTAATAATTTCAGTCATCTGCTCCGCGCATTCGGTGATTGAACGCATATTTGTCGCCACCTGCACCATTAATTCGCCCCCCTGTCGGGCGCACTGCGTAGCAATCGTCGCCTGAGCGCTGGCTATTTGCGTGTTATCAGCATTATTTCGCGTATTCACCGCGATCTCATCCATATTGGCAGCCGTCTGCATTAATGCTCCGGATTGCTGTTCTGTTTTCACTGAAAGCTCGGCGCTGCGTTCTGCAAGCTGTTCTGAGAGCGCCATCGCCGTTTGCGAAGATGTCCTGATCTCATGAACAAGTGTTGAAATATTACTTGATAAGCTATTGATACCCGGAATAAGTCTACCCGCGCAGTTATTACCAAATTCTGGAATGCTGATCGCCAGATTACCGGACGTGACCTCTTCAATACTTCTTTTAACCGTATTAATCGGCATCACCAGATATTTAGTCATATACCACCACAGACATAATAGCGAAATAAGACTTACCGAATTGGTGCCGATAATAACATCAACGCTGGCTGAAAATATTATTTCCACCACATTGAGAGCCACTGCTGTAATCACCAAAAATAAAATAATAAAGGTCCTGACGCTAATATCATTTAACATTTTAGCCCTGTTTGCCAAGAAAATGAGGTGAATATTATTTTTTATAGCACCTGCCTTACAAATTGCCATAGCCCTGATACGAAAAGTGAATATTCAATAAGAGTCGACAACCTTTTTACTTAAAGCGCACAATGGTGCTGGTTATTTGCCTTAATCTAGTGATTTACTCCATCAAAGGTGATAGCCAGGCGTGTTAACAGATTAATGTGATGGTGAGCACGCAGAGAATGCAAAATGTACAGAATTATAATTACCATGAATAGTTATATAAGTATTACCGCATCATTCTCAATATTTTCCTGTTCTAACTAATACATAGTGTAAAAATATGAGTACAGGCAAGCTGGCGATCTTTGGCCAGCATTAATCTGCCTTCTGGCGGTTACCTGGTGGCGCGACGCTGTGTATAGGGTTCACCATTTTTGTTGATGGTTTCATCATCATTCATTCAAATATATTGATGTTAAAATCACGTCCGGCATTGGAATTAAAAATTGAAAGTCTCTTTATCAAAGATTTTAGCGATAACAGTCAAAACGCCAAAATAGTGTCTACTATTACTGGCATAGCCTGTACCCTGAATTGATACCAACATCAGACAAAAGCCAGTTGCACGCCCTTGTCTCAGCGACAATCAAAACATTATGAGACGGTAATATAAAAACATTCGCCATTAAATGGGCAACACAGCAGATAAGATAACGGGATTATCGATGAGTATAACCGCGCTGCATTCACTGGATTTATTAACTCTTCCGGTGTGGATTGTTTCACCACATACCGAAGAACTTGTGTTCGCAAATACCGTTGCACGGGAGCTAATGCAGGATCCCTGTTTTTCTCCCCTACGAAAAGGCATATTCTCAACATATGCCCAAAATGATTTAACTATGTATCTCAGCGACTTGAGAAATCATCACCCTATTGTGGAAATTCTTACGGTTTATCGCAACGGTGAGGAAACCGCGATGGCCAGTCGCCTGTCCATTAGGTCGCTCCAGGATATTGGCGACATCATCATTTTCGAAGGCATTGAAACACCGACCGCGCAGGGACTGAAAGCCAGTCGTTCTGCGAACTATCAGCGAAACAAGCAGGGATTTTACGCGCGCTTCTTCCAGACCAATTCGGCACCGATGTTACTTATCGATCCGTCTCGAGATGGTTTGATCGTCGATGCGAATCTCAGTGCCCTGAATTTTTATGGTTACAGCCATGATGTGATGTGCCAGAAACATACATGGGAAATCAACATGCTGGGCCGTCATATCCTACCGGTGATGCATGAAATCGCCCATCTGCCCGGCGGCCATAAGCCCTTGCATTTTGTTCATAAGCTTGCAGATGGTTCCTCACGTCACGTACAAACGTATGCCGGACCGATCGAAATCTACGGCAATAAGCTCATGCTATGCATCATTCATGACATTACCGAACAAAAAAGGCTGGAGCAGGAACTTGAACAAGCGGCCCTGCGTGACGCCCTGACCGGATTACTGAACCGCCGACATTTTTATCAGGTAACCGAACCGCAACAGACGCACGCGATGTCATTGACGCAGGACTACAGCCTGCTGTTAATCGACACCGATCGCTTTAAAAGCATTAACGATCTCTTCGGTCATTTACGAGGTGACGATGTGCTTTGCGCTCTGGCGCGAACGCTGGAGTCCTGCGCAAGAAAGGACGATCTGATTTTTCGCTGGGGAGGTGAAGAATTTGTAATCCTTCTGCCACGAACCTCACTGGAGGTTGCCCTTAATCTCGCAGAAGTAATACGCGCGGCGGTGGCCAAGGTGACACTCCCTGGCCTTCCCCGCTTTACCGTCAGCATCGGCGTCGCGCGGCATGAAATGAATGAAAGCATCGATGAGCTATTCAAACGCGTTGACGACGCGCTGTACAAAGCCAAAAACGAAGGCCGGAACCGGGTACTGGCCGCCTGATGTGTACGTCGGTCAGCGACTGCGCTTAGCGTGACGCTCCCAGTTCTCCTGTTTTGCCTGCGCGGTTTTACGTAATGCCACATAGCATGCCCCGCTGCCGCCGTGATGCGGCAGTGCGGCGCAGTAGGCTTGTACATCTTCAAACTCCGTCAGCCAACGCGCTACATAGCTGCGAACAATGTTGGCATGAGAGTTATCGTCGCGCCCCTTACCGTGTATCACCAGCACGTTACGCAACCCTTCTTGCTGTGCCTGCAGAATAAAACTGAAGAGCATCTGACGGCAGGTTTCAACGGGCTGACGGACGAGATTGAGACTCGCCTGCTGCGGATATTTACCGGTTCGTAGCTTGTCAGTCACACCGTGCTGCAAACCTTCGCGGCGAAATTCCAACGGTACACTCAACGGGACAATATCGAGAAAACCCGTCGAGAGAAAATTATCCAATTGAAGCGTATCAATACGTGCCGGAGCGCGAAGATTGCGCGTGGGCTGCCAGTGCACCTCGGTGCGGCCTTTCAGCGGTTGAACATCCCCCATCGCGTCAAGAAACAACGATGCATCATCAAGGTTCATGTTTCATCCTCCAGCGTATTGCGACGGGTCTTATCATAACCGCGCACTATTATACCGACAACGGTTTACGATTATTTCCAATAATTCACCAGATTTACGTCGTGGAAGCGATCTACTTCCAACAAACTGATATCCATTTTTAGAGGTATAGCTGCGACGATAACTGGCGTGATAATGTGTCATCTTGCCTGTAATGCTGTAATGAGAGAAACGGATGCTGAACTTACTGGAAGACACCATCGCCACGCCGCTGGGCCCGCTGTGGATTATTTGCGATGAGCAATTTCGTCTGCGCGCGGTCGAATGGGATCAACACAGCGATCGTATGGTGCAGTTGCTGGACATTCATTATCGCGCTGAAGGTTATCAGCGTATCGCTGCCAAAAACCCTGGCGGATTAAGTGATAAGCTGGCTGAATATTTTGCCGGAAACCTTAGCATTATTGACACACTGGAAACCGCCACCGCGGGTACGCCTTTCCAGCGCGAAGTCTGGCAAGCGTTACGTACCATTCCCTGTGGGCAGGTCATGCATTATGGCCAACTGGCCGAAAAGCTGGGACGCCCCGGCGCTGCCAGAGCCGTCGGTGCAGCGAATGGGTCAAACCCGGTAAGCATTGTAGTCCCTTGTCATCGCGTCATTGGGCGTAACGGCACTATGACTGGATATGCCGGTGGCGTGCAGCGAAAAGAGTGGTTATTGCGTCATGAAGGCTATTTGCTACTCTAGAATCCAGGCAATTAATGCCTTATTCATCACACTTCCACATAATACGGCCTTAAAGAAAGTGCGGTTAATCAGGTAGATACAAACATTCAACCCAGTTATGCCTGAATTATTCTCTCTTGGGAGTAGCTCAGGCTTACGTGCTCACCAAAAAGATGTTAAAATTGACAAATATCAATTACGGCTTGAGCAGACCTATGATCCCGGAAAAGCGAATTATACGGCGCATTCAGTCTGGCGGTTGTGCTATCCATTGCCAGGATTGCAGCATCAGCCAGCTTTGCATCCCGTTCACACTTAACGAGCATGAGCTTGACCAGCTCGATAACATCATCGAGCGCAAAAAGCCTATCCAAAAGGGGCAGACGCTCTTTAAAGCAGGTGATGAGCTTAAATCACTCTATGCTATCCGCTCCGGAACGATTAAAAGCTATACCATTACCGAGCAAGGCGATGAGCAAATCACCGGTTTCCATCTGGCAGGTGACCTGGTAGGTTTTGACGCGATTGGCAGCGGCCATCACCCGAGCTTTGCCCAGGCGCTGGAAACCTCAATGGTATGCGAGATTCCTTTCGAAACTCTGGATGACCTGTCCGGCAAAATGCCGAATCTGCGTCAACAGATGATGCGTCTGATGAGTGGCGAAATCAAAGGCGACCAGGATATGATCCTGCTGTTGTCGAAGAAAAACGCTGAAGAACGCCTGGCGGCGTTTATCTACAATTTGTCCCGCCGCTTCGCCCAGCGTGGATTCTCGCCTCGTGAATTCCGCCTGACCATGACCCGTGGCGATATCGGTAACTACCTCGGTCTAACGGTTGAAACTATCAGCCGCCTGCTGGGTCGTTTCCAGAAAAGCGGTATGCTGGCGGTTAAAGGCAAATATATCACTATTGAGAATAGCGATGCGCTGGCAGTTCTTGCTGGCCACACGCGTAACGTTGCGTAATCGTTCTGCAAGTATCTCTGTTATCCTTCTGTCAAATCACTAAATTTTCCCGATTTATTGATTTGGCAGGAGGTTCTCCCCTGTTTAAATAATCAACCTGTAATATTGCCCCCGCCATTTATCCATACTCATACCAAGGAATGTCATGAATCATTTTCAAAGGGAAAGTGCCTGCGCGAGTTTGCAATTAAATTCAAGTCTGGACGCTGAGTTAGAGGGATATAAATGGGCACGCGATAATGTGGGCCAATCTGGGGCTGCAATCTATCGTCTGTACGATAAGGTCGATGCGCCGGAATTATATCTGAAGCAAGGTAAAGGTAGTGTAGCCGATGATATTACGGATGAAATGGCCAGACTTATCTGGTTGAAAGAGCATATCCCGCTGCCACGCGTTAAGCATTTTTCCCGTACTGATGACGAAGCGTTGCTACTCACCACTGCAATACCAGGGAAAACAGCATTCCAGATGTTGGAAGAATACCCTGATGCCAGCCATGATATTGTAGATGCTTTGGCGGCATTCTTGCTCCGGTTACATGCCATTCCAGTAAATAGCTGCCCTTTTAACAGCAACCACCAATTTCGGCTCTCGCTGGCACAAGCCCGCATGAAAAATAATCTGGTTGATACCGAGGATTTTGATGATGAACGTAGCGGCTGGTCTGTTGAACAGGTCTGGGAAAAGATGCATACGCTTATGCCCTTCTCATCCGTTCCAGTTGTAACACACGGCGACTTTTCGCTGGATAACCTCATTTTTTGTAACGGTGAAATAGTGGGGTGTATTGATGTTGGACGAGCAGGCATCGCCGATCAATACCAGGATCTCGCTATTCTCTGGAACTGCCTCGGTGACTTTTCCCCTTCATTGCAGAACAGGCTTTTACAACAATATGGCCTTCCTCAACCCGACGAGAAAAAAATACAGTTTCACCTGATGCTTGATGAGTTTTTTTAAATTAACAGAGAGATTCGGCTCTGACTGGCTTAAGAAGGCGGTGTACTGCAGGTGCCGGGCATATTGAGAAAAGTCGTTTAAATTGAGCGGGATGTGGGTTAACAATGGAAATTTCCCCAATTTATTGATCTGGCTGGAGGTTCTCCCCTGTTTCAATCCTCATTATTGGGTTACTCTTTTAGTTACAAACTGCGATGACAGTTGTAAGGAGACCCTGTATGGCTATGTATAAAAATATGCTGGTCGTCATCGATCCTAACCAGGACGATCAACCAGCATTACGGCGAGCTGTTTATTTGCATCAACGGATTGGTGGCAAAATTAAAGCCTTTTTGCCGATCTATGACTTTTCCTATGAGATGACTACCCTGCTGTCGCCCGATGAGCGTACGGCAATGCGCCAGGGTGTCATCAGCCAGCGAACGGCGTGGATACGTGAACAAGCGAAATACTACATCGAAGCAGGGATCCCTCTTGAGATAAAAGTGGTCTGGCACAACCGGCCCTTTGAAGCCATCATCCAGGAAGTCATCAGTGCCAAACATGACCTGGTGCTAAAAATGGCGCACCAACACGACCGTCTGGAAGCCGTGATTTTCACCCCGACCGACTGGCATTTACTGCGTAAATGTCCAAGCCCGGTGTGGATGGTTAAAGACCAGCCGTGGCCTGAAGGCGGTAAAGCGCTGGTTGCAGTGAACCTCGCCAGTGAAGAGGCCTATCACAACGCCCTCAATGAAAAACTGGTCAAAGAAACGCTGCAACTGGCGGAACAGGTTAACCATACCGAAGTGCATTTGGTTGGCGCCTACCCTGTTACCCCCATCAACATTGCGATTGAGCTCCCTGAATTTGATCCCAGCGTATATAACGATGCGATACGTGGACAGCATCTGCTGGCCATGAAGGCATTACGCCAGAAATTCAGTATTGATGAGAAAGTAACGCACGTTGAAAAAGGGTTACCTGAAGAGGTTATCCCTGATTTAGCCGAACACTTACAGGCGGGCATCGTGGTCCTGGGCACCGTCGGACGTACCGGCATCTCTGCTGCGTTCCTCGGAAATACCGCGGAACAGGTTATCGATCATCTACGCTGTGACCTGCTGGTTATCAAGCCAGATCAGTATCAGACACCCGTTGAGCTGGACGACGACGAAGACGACTAACCACCATACAATGCCGGATGGATATTCATCCGGCATGACAAACACTTAGTGTTTCTCGTCGCCACCAAGGAAGTAGATGCCCAGCGGGATGGCAAGCAGAATGGTAAACACCATGCTGTAGACACAAATCATTGCAGATTGAATGGCATACATTGAGGCGGTCCAGTCGGATAGCGGAATGTCATACTGTTCAATAACACCACCGATCGTCGCTCGCGTGACTACCGACGCTGCGATAATAAACACTCCAAGCAGGCACAACAAAAACTTTCGTCCCTTCGCTGTCTTCAGCTTAGCCATGATCATAGTACTGTCCTTTTGCAGATGAAAAGCTTGTTACTTTGCGCTAACAATACCATGACATCAACTTACTGTCTGCTACATAACGCCGCTTCATCAGTGACGCTTTCGCGATTGCGCTGAAAATAGCGCTGATTGCATTATTTCTCTCGCCCTTTGATTAATGATCTGAGCGCCAAAACTGCGTAAAATATCCGATGAGCGGGATGTCAGATGATATTTAGCAACCACGGAGCTGCCAGGAAGGATTATGATCGCTGAACTGTTTATGAATAATGCGTTTAATTTGACGGTAATTCTCAGTTGCTTTACAGCACTGGTGCTGATGAGCGTTTGGTTTCACCGTGGTGAAAGACGTTGCAAAGGGTTCATATTTCATGCGGCACAATTTTTCGTCTATGCCATTATCATTGGAACGTTCGGCAGTATTGCCAATAACGTGATCGAGAGTTACAACCTGAAATTTATCTCTCCCAGCGTAGTCGACTTTATCTGCACCTCGTTGATTGCGTTGATTCTGACAATCAAACTCTTTCTGGTGATTAATCAGTTTGAAAAGACGCAGATTAATAAAGGCAGAGATATTACCAGTGCAAGGATCCTGTCGCGGATCATTAAGATTACCATCGTGGTCGCCATCATTTTACTGTATGGCGAACATTTCGGTATGAGCTTATCCGGCCTGCTAACCTTTGGCGGCATCGGTGGTATCGCGGTAGGTATGGCAGGTAAAGACATTCTGAGCAATTTTTTCTCTGGCATTATGCTCTATTTCGACAGACCGTTTAGCATTGGCGACTGGATCCGTTCCCCGGACCGTAATATTGAAGGCACAGTGACAGAAATTGGCTGGCGAATGACCAAAATTAACACCTTCGATCATCGTCCATTGTATGTCCCAAACTCGATTTTCTCCTCTATCAGCGTAGAAAATCCAGGGCGAATGACCAACAGAAGAATCAAAACGGTGATCGGGCTACGATATGAAGATGCTGATAAAATTGGGGCCGTTGTCGAGGCGGTCAGACAAATGCTGCAAAATCATCCTGGGATAGACCAGAAACAAACTCTGCTGGTCTATTTCAATGAATTTGCTGATTCATCATTGAATATCATGGTGTATTGCTTCACGAAAACTACCGTATGGCAGGAGTGGCTTGCGGTACAACAAGACGTTTATTTGAAAATTATTTCGATAGTCCAGGCAAACGGCGCCGACTTCGCATTTCCCAGCCAGACGCTGTATATGGATAATCCTGAAGCACAACCTGCGGTACAGTAACGACAAAAAGATGCGGAACCCCGCGTCTTTTTTGCTCATTATTTCAATGAGACAATATCAATTAGAAAGCGATATTTCACATCGCTTTCTACATCGACTGTAATACCGTTGTTCAGGGAAGCATGTTGTACTCAGTATCAGTAACCGGCTCCAGCCATTCATTCGACGCACCAGGCGCCGGTATTTCCACAGCAATATGAGCAAACCAGCTATCCCGCGCAGCGCCGTGCCAGTGTTTCATTCCCGCCGGGATGTGTACGACGTCACCGGTTTTTAGCTCGCGCGCCTGTTGATTCCACGCCTGATACCAGCCTCGCCCACCGGTCACCAGCAAAATTTGCCCGCCCTGATGATGGATATGCCAGTAGTTTCGGCAGCCAGGTTCAAACGCAACGTTACCAATTACTACCCCTTCCATGGAGAGCATGGTCAGGTAGCTGTCGCCAGTGAAATACTTCGCGTACGCTTCATTTTTCTCCCCTCGCGGAAAGATGCTATTGCCGTCAAATTGTTGATTTGACGTCTTCAGTTCGGCATTACGCGCATTACTCAGTTGATTTTTCATAGTAGACTCTCCAAAACGGTAGCGACATTGCGCTACCGGATGCTGAAAACATCGAAATTATAGAGACAAAATGCACTGGCGATTAGAGGGGAAAAGAAGGACAAACTCATGAATTGCGCTCATTAATAGCCAGTCACATGCGCCATTTATCAGCAGTCAAATGCGTGCAGCGTTACGCGACGATTTCAATTAAATTACCGTCAGGATCTTGTATTACCGCTTCGTAATAGCCATCGCCGGTGGTTCGTGGTCCAGAAATTAAAATCCCCTGTTCCTGCGCGCGTGTTGCGATGGAATCAACTTTTCCGACGCCGCCGACCGAAAGAGCAAGGTGTACCCATCCGCAAGAGTTATTGTCAGGCTGCTGTCTTGTTAAGCCCGGTTTGGTCATTATTTCAATCGCAATCTCATCGCCAATACGAACAAAATAAGATTCAAATCCAGGATTGGTTTTACTGCAGTATTTTTCGTTAATCTTTCCGTCAAAGAACGTGACCCAGAAACGAGCTTGCTGCTCAAGATCCTGTGTCCATAAAGCCATATGCGCAATCTTCATCGCGGACCTCTTCTCGTTGTATTCCGAACAGTATGTTCTCAAGGATGTTGACATCGTTATTCATAATGCACGATTATGCGCATTATTGCTCGATGTTTATTTTATCTGGAGTGTTTATGCTCGATTATGCCGCTTTCCCGGAACAGCGCCAGGCGCTTATCTATCAGATCTTGCAGGAAAACGGCAGAGTCATTTGTTCCGAGCTCGCCAGTCGGCTAGGCGTTTCTGAACATACGATTCGCCGCGACCTGCATGAGCTGAGTAAAGATGGCGTGTGTAAAAAGGTTTATGGCGGCGCAGTCATCGCCCTTCCTGAATCCGAAGACATCGCCGTACGCAAGAGCATTAATGTGGCGAAAAAAAACAGTATCGCGCAGAGGTGCGCCCGCCTGGTCAAATCCGGCAGTTGCATTTTTATCGACACGGGCAGCACAAATTTAGCGATGGCTGAAGCCTTGCCCGCCGAACTGGCGTTAACCGTAGTGACCAACTCCCCAGAGATTGCCGCCGTTTTGCTGGAAAAACCGCTGTTTGAGGTCATCATGTTGGGCGGCGCGGTGCAGAGATCTTCGGGAGGATGTGTTGGGGCCACCGCCATCGCACAAGTGCAGAACATCTTATTCGATCAGGGTTTTATTGGCGGCTGCGCGATGTCGCCAGAATCTGGTTTAACCGGATTTGATTACGCGGATTGCGAGTTCAAAAAAGCGGTAATCAAACAGAGCAATGAAACTATTGTCGCACTGACGGCGGAAAAGATCCCAGCAGTCGCCCGTTATGTCGTCACCGAAAGTAGCAATATCGATGTGATTGTCGTGGAGGAAAATATCAGCAAAGAGTATGCCACGGCTTTCCAGGCACATGACATTCGTATTTATACCGTATAACAGCTGCCGCGAATTTGTTGCGTCGTTAATCAACTAAAGTTCACGACGCTAAATGTCGCCCCGGTCGTCAGCGCGGCGATCGCAGACAAACGATCCAGACGAATTTTTTGCTGGTTGTCATGGTATTCCACCAACAGAAACTCTTCTTTATCCCTTGTGGTACATGTCGTCAACGCTCTGGCACTCATACTCGTGCCATCCGTTAGCTCAATATGCAACCAATAATGGTACAGACAGGCGACTTCCAGATAATCATGTAGATCGCAATCTATAGGATGGTACTTGGCTGTAGAATTCATAACTCCCCTTCCTTATAGCAACGCAAGTTCGGGAAATTGCTTACGCCACTCCCCGAACGCGCAGAGTTATTTCAGTGCTTCAATGGGTGCGCCAAAATTGATATGCAGCACATTGCCGTCGATCACCAGCGCCGGAACGGATTTCACTCCAGACAGTTCTGCTTCCGCAACACGGTCAGGTTGTTCTCCCAGGTGAATAACATCGATTTCAACATCAGAACACAGATGCTGAAGCAGTGCTTCTTCTGCGGAAACGCAAACCGGGCAACCGGCATGATAAAAACGGGCTTTGGTCATGACAGATCTCCTTTTAAATTATAGTATCGATTCGATACTATAATTTATGCTACGCCACTTTTATGCTTTGTCAATATAGTTTTTAATCGATACTATATGTCGAGGAGGAAGTTGTTATGCACGACATGTCACTTTTCGATGTACTGGACAGGCTTTCCAGCCTGACACGGATGTGGTTTCGCCAACATCCATTACTGGCGGAACTGCAACCGGTACAACTCAGCGCGTTAATGTATTTGGCTCGCTGCAACCGTTATTCCAATACGCCGCTCGGCGTAACGGATTACCTCGGTCTCACCAAAGGCACCGTATCGCAATCGCTGAAACTGCTGGAAAGCAAAGGATTGATTGTTCGCAAGCAGGATGCCCACGATAAACGCAGCGTTCATTTACAGTTAACTGAATCGGCCGGTACCTTACTGGACGCCCTGCTCCCGCCCACGTTTTTAGTAGCAGGTGAAACGGCGATGGGTGAACGCGCGACTGTACTTAAGGAGCTACTGTTTGAACTGTTACGCGGGATCCAGCGGACCAACAATGTGCCTGGCTTTGGACTGTGTCATAGTTGTCGATTCCACCAAAAAATTGACGGACAGGGATTTTGTAATCTGACGAAAGAGAGATTGAGTGAAGAGGATGCGTTGCTGATTTGCCGGGAACACCAGCCCCCGGAAACCCAAAAAGGCTGATGTAATAATTACACCAGCCGTTATTTCTGTCAGTGCTTCACAATGTACATTGTGCGGCTGTATGCGACATCTTCAGGGTTAGTAATCGGATACCCTTTCAGCCACGGTTTAATTAACCGCCCGTTGGTATACTGATAAATTGGCGCAATAGGTGCCTGTTCCAGCAGTATTTTCTCTGCCGTATTATAATCCGCATTCCGCGCCTTCTCGGTATTTTCCAACGTAGCCTGAGTTAAAACTTTATCGTACGCCGGATTACTAAAGCGGGAGATATTGCCCGTATGGGTCGATGTTAATAGCGACAGGAATGTAGAAGGCTCATTGTAGTCCCCCACCCAGGAAGCGCGGATCACATCAAAATTGCCGGTATTACGGCTGTCGATATAGGTTTTCCACTCCTGATTCTGCAGTTTTACGTCAACGCCGAGGTTCTTCTTCCACATAGAAGCCACAGCGATAGCAATCTTTTGGTGGTTTTCAGAGGTGTTGTACAGCAGCGTCAGTTTAAGCGGTTTCTGCGGACCATAGCCTGCTGCACGCAACAGCGTTTTCGCCTGCGCATTCAACTCTTCCTGACTCATTTGCTCAAACGGCGAAGGTTCAGGTACAAATCCTGCCGTAACATCCGGCGTAAAATGCCATGCGGGCTTCTCGCCGGTACCCAATACTTTCTCCGCCATCAAACGACGATCGATGGTCATACTGAGCGCCAGTCGCACGCGGGAATCGGCAGTCGGCCCCTTCTGGGTATTAAAAGCATAATAGTAAGTGCCAAGCTGAGGTGGGGTATAAACCTGGCCCGGAATATCCTTCAACAGTTTCTGATACATGTTTTTCGGGAAGGATTCAGTGATATCAATATCACCTGCAAGGTAGCGCTTGGTGGCAGCCGATTCCTGGTTAATAGGCAGAAAGGTGACTTTTTGCAGAACCGTTTTGCCGTTGTCCCAGTAATGTGTATTGGGTACAACCTCCAGTTTTTCATTCACCACGCGATCTTTGAGCACATAGGCGCCGTTACCAATCAAATTCCCCGGTTTGGTCCACTCTTTGCCGCTCTCGACGTTGGCTTTTTGTACCGGATAAAATGCAAAACTTGCCGTCAGGTTAGCAAACCAGGGCAGCGGTTTATCCAGTTGAACTTTCAGTGTACGCGCATCAACCGCGCTGACGCCAAGCTTATCAGGCGCGGCTTTACCATCGATGATCGCCTGAGCATTGCTAATACCCGCCAGCGCAGCAAACCACGCAAACGGTGACAGTGTTTTGGGATCAACCAGACGCTGCCAGCTGTAGACGAAATCCTGCGCCGTTACCGGTGTACCATCGGACCATTGCGCATTGTCGCGTAGCGTAAACGTCCAGATGCGGTTATCGTTACTTTTCCACTGGGTAGCGACGCCAGGAACAATTTCTCCCTTCTCATTCTGATTGACCAGCCCTTCAAATAAATCACGAATAACCTGAATTTCAGGAAGTCCGACGGCCTTTGCCGGATCAAGTGACGCCGGTTCATCTTTTATATGCCGCACCAGTTCTTGTTTCTCTGCCAGTAGCGTTCCACTGGGAACATCAGCAGCCCAGGATAAGGAAATGCTGCTAACCAACAGCGCACAACAGGTTACTGAAACAGAATGCTGCATAAAATACCCTCAATTCCGGCTACTAAGTGAATGTGTAATTATTTGTATCGCCAGCAGGAAATGCAATTAACTTCCGACAAGAAAGTGATATTACACCTGAAAAGATTAGTGTGTGAAAACGATTTGATTATCCATACTTTTTGCACAACACTGCGAGTAACTATTCGAGTATTCAGAGATGACTATGACCGCTACCCGTCCCCGTGCCGAGCGCGGCGCATTTCCGCCAGGAACCGAACATTACGGACGTTCATCGTTAGGCGCACCGCTAATTTGGTTTCCTGCGCTGGCAGCCGATCGTGAAAGCGGCCTGATACTGGCAGGCACACACGGTGATGAAAACTCATCGGTCGTCACCCTTTCCTGCGCTTTGCGTACGCTTAACCCTTCCCTGCGTCGTCATCATGTTGTGCTGGCGGTGAACCCCGATGGATGCCAGCTTGGACTGCGCGCAAATGCGAACGGTGTGGATCTTAACCGTAACTTTCCTGCTGCAAACTGGAAAGCGGGTGAAACGGTGTATCGCTGGAACAGTAGCGCAGAAGAACGCGACGTGGTATTGCTGACCGGCGAGCATCCGGGGTCAGAACCAGAAACCCAGGCGCTGTGTCAGCTTATTCACCGGATTCATCCCGCCTGGGTGGTGTCTTTCCACGATCCGCTGGCCTGTATTGAAGATCCCAGACACAGCGAATTGGGCGCGTGGCTGGCGCAGTCATTTGAGTTGCCCCTGGTTACCAGCGTAGGTTATGAAACGCCCGGCTCTTTTGGTAGCTGGTGTGCCGACCTGGGCTTGCACTGTATCACCGCCGAATTCCCGCCCATTTCATCCGATGAAGCAAGCGAGAAATACCTGCTGGCCATGTCCAATCTCCTGCGTTGGCACCCTAGAGATGAAGCTGTCCGGTCGTAAAATGCAGGGATGGCTCCGCGTCGCTGGCAAGCCAGGTAGGTCCATCGAGATCGGCAAAACTGACCTGCGGCGTGAGGGGTAACGCCGCGCCAATCGCCCGGGATGTACACAGCATGCACCCCAGCATCAGCGCAAATCCCTGCTCGCGAGCATCAACGGCCAGCGCCAGCGCTTCGGTCAGGCCACCCGTTTTATCCAGTTTGATATTGACCATTTCATAACGCCCGTGCAGCGCTTTCAGGCTGCTGCGGGTGTGGCAACTTTCATCAGCGCAGATCGGCAGCGGATGCACAAAATTCTCCAGCGCAGCATCATCCTGTGCCGGGAGCGGCTGTTCCAACATCGCGACACCTAGATCAGCCAGAAGCTGACAGCGCGCGGCCAGCCCCTCTGCCCGCCAGGATTCGTTCGCGTCGACAATGAGCGTGGCATCAGGGACAGCCGCACGAATGGCAACCATCCGTTCGCTGATTAACCGGGCATCAAGTTTGACTTTCAGCAGTCTCGCTCCCTTCTCCCACAATGCTGCCGCGCTCGCCGCCATCTGTTCCGGCGTACCAATCACCACCGTTTGCGCTGTCGTCACCACCTCCGCCAGTTCACAACCTACCAGCTCAGCCAGAGACTGCTGCTGTTGACGCGCACTCAGATCCCACAACGCACAGTCCACGGCGTTACGCGCTGCTCCCGCTGGCAGCAGCTTTTGCAGCTCTTCACGCGTCAGTCCATTTTCCAGTTGTGGCGCAATGCTCATAATTTGCGCCAGCACTGAGGCATCGCTTTCACCGTAGCGCGGATAAGGCGTACACTCTCCGACGCCTGTGACGCCATTTTCTTCCACTTCGACAACCACCACATGCGCTTCGGTTCTGCTCCCACGGGCAATAACAAAGGGAGTGTGCAGTGGCCAGGCTTCCTCATATACCTTAACTGTTCTCATTGATTTTCCTTAGTGCAGTCCCTGAAGCGGATATCCGCAAATAGCGTTTGCCGTGTTAACTGCTGATGGCATAAACTAGCCTCGACGTTAATTATATGTAAACAGGAAGATAACCATGTCACAAACCGTTCATTTCCAGGGCAACCCGGTTGCAGTCGCCGGCTCCATTCCTCAGGCAGGAAGCAAAGCTCAGGCTTTTACCCTTGTGGCTAAAGATCTGTCTGACGTTACGCTGGGCCAGTTCGCCGGCAAGCGCAAAGTGCTGAACATTTTTCCAAGCATCGATACCGGCGTTTGCGCGGCATCGGTACGTAAGTTTAACCAACTGGCGACAGAAATCGACAATACCGTCGTACTGTGCATTTCAGCCGACCTGCCATTTGCCCACTCACGTTTTTGCGGTGCGGAAGGTCTGAGCAACGTTATCACGCTGTCCACCCTGCGCAATACAGAATTCCTGAAAAACTACGGCGTTGAAATCGCTGAAGGCCCGCTGAAAGGCCTGGCTGCTCGTGCCGTGGTCGTTATTGATGAGAATGACAATGTCATTTTCAGCCAACTGGTCAATGAAATCACTACCGAACCAGATTACACTGCTGCTTTAGATATATTAAAAGCATAACTCGTAAAAAAGCCGTAACAAATAATGTTACGGCTTTGAATTATACTAATTTAGACAGACTACACGATACATTATTTAGACGATTTCAGAGTCTCTTCGGATACCGTCATACTGTTTAATATATTCAGAATTTTGGCTGAAGATGATTTCCCATCTGCCAGCGCAAGATAGAATTTATCTCCCGGATGTAATGATGATGCAGGGTACTCTGCGCCTATGTAATTATCCCCTTCTGAAGTAAATGAGTACGAGATACATTTAGTACCGCCAGGGCGCGAGAGAGATGCCCCATACCATGAACCACAGAGCTCGGTTTTCACCTTACCAGTGGAATCCTTATACTCAATATAAAAATTAAAATATTGATAAGAAGCCCATACAGGAACGCTCATACCCAAGTTATATTTGACTTTATTACCATCTGAAGCCAACGTTGAAGAAAGAATATCGGATGGTTTTGCCGTCGCGTTATCTTCGGACGTAACCATATGGGTCAGGACAACCTTATTACTTTCATCAGTAACGGTAAACGTAGAATCTGGCTGGAGTTCGTTATAATCCATACTGACCTGCGAATAGCCGTTTCCTTGATCGATCAATTTCATTGGAGAGGTGTAGCCTTCGGAATTATACGTTCCTTCTTTCAGAAGATAACCATCGGATTTTTTTAATGAAACAGTATATTTATGAGCTTTTATGCTTGCCGTATTCTGCGTCCAAGTGAATACAGGATAGAACTTGGATTTATCAACGGTAAACCCTGAGATTTCGGTATCAGCTGATTCCTCCGTATGAGTAAACGGCGCAAAGACCTGGCTAAATGCATACTGCGGTGCCTGCGTTTCAGTTAACCCGCTGTGTTCCGGTGAAACCTGCCCCGGAACACCAGGCTGGTCACGCATCATCGACCACATACCGATCATGCCCATGTCGCGATCTTTGGCATCGTCCATCACCAGGTTCGCATCAGACAGATAGAACACTTCGCCCTGAACGTCGTTATAGCCGTTCATTGGCGTGACGCCCATCATGGCATTGATCTCGTCATCGCTCTTATCGGTGAAGATCTGCTTCAGCTGGTTGAACAGACTTTCGATGGCTGAGGTCGCACATTTGCCATGAATATTCTGCCCTTCCTTCCCGTCTGACTGGCAGGTACTGCTACCATAGTCCATTGCCATCACGTTCACACCAGCCAGATTTACGCCTTTTGCCTTCGCGTCATTCAACACATACAAACCGTCATCGGTCAAACCGGTTGGCAGAATCGGCAACGTGTACCAGATTCCTACATTACGACCTTCCGCTTTCCACTGTTCCTGCGCAGCCTTAACAGCTTCGTTACGGCGGTTAATGGAGGCATGGTCAGCAACCCAAGTACCCTCGATGTCGAAGTCCAGTACGTTCAGGTTCAGGTTTTCAACGATGTCATAATAGTGCTGCTGCAGTTGTGATACGTCGGTACAGGCTGCCGCCAACGGTGAGTTGTTGGCGCCGCCAATAGAGACCATGACATCTCCGCCTGCTTCACGCAGCGCTTTGATCTTGCTGTACTGCGTGTAATCGTTGATGTTGTACGCCGTGCCCCACGTTGGCAGGCAGGTATCAGCATCCTTCGCCACCACAAAGGCCATGGTGAAGTGGGTCACACTCTGGTTTTTGGCCAGGCTTGCAAGGTCAGGTAACGAGTTCAGGGTATAGTCGACATACGGCGCGTAGACATGCGCTGGCCACGGTGCTGAAGGCGTCCCGACCATCGCTTTAGTGCCGGACCAGTCAATATAAATTTTCCATGGGTTGGTATCGGATGGCGTGATTTTCTGGACTTTAGCCTGGGAGACATAGTTGTCGCCGTTGTAACGAATTAATGTACCGCTTTCATATAGTGTCGATGAATTAAACTCAGGTGCGTTATTTAATTGATCTGTCGTATAGGTTACGACGGCGCCTAACGGTTTCCATGGACGGCCATTGGTTCCGGACGGATTCTGGTTAGCCTCAAGAGAAGGATCGTCGCCAATGGTATAAAAGAGCGCCTCATACTCCTGGCCGTCTTTCTGAACTTTATCGCCTTTGTTGTAGGTTGTGGTTGCCGTCCACTGCGCGACTTCCGCATACACTTCCCACGGATTGGCTGCACCCGGCGTGAAACCGTATGCACTCTGTGCGGTAGACGTCTGCCAGGTCGCATTGTTGTAAGTGACAATATCATTGGCATTGTAGGCATTTGCGCTATTGTAGTCCGGATAGGTTACCGTACCTCCGCCGGTATCGCACGTTGTCGGGTTGCCATATTCCGCAATTTCCGCTGTCGTTGCATCACGTTCAAAACGCCACGGGTTATTTGGGTCCTCATCAGTGGCATTCCCCGGGCAGTCCGAAGCACCCACCCACCAGGCATTAGTATAGACGCCGCTGTTGTAAATAACTTCGTAAGGACCTGTTCCTTCTTGCCCGTTCCAGGCTTCAAGAGCAAATACAGGAGCGGCCGCGCATAATACTCCCATTCCAATCATTGCTTTGGTAAATATATTAAGTTTCATAATCATCCCTTATTAATAGTTGCATTATTCAAAATGCGATTAATTGTAAAAGGAATGCTGAATTAACGAAATAAACTACCGCGAAAAGGCTAATTAATTCAGAATGAGGGATACTGGTCGCACCAGAATTTATATTAAATATGATTAATAAAATTGATTATATATATCTAAAATAATGTAATTGCATGAAGGCGAAAAGTGAGGGTATCTCCAGAAACATAGAAATTATATGACTGAGGTGAAGAACGTAGTTAACGTACATTCAGCCTGAAAACAAATAAAATATTGCCAACCCCGGTGTCAGGGCTGGCAACCGTGTTCTATTCTTCGCTTTTTTTCTGCTGGCTCAGGCCATACTCGCGCAGTTTATTGGCTATTGCGGTATGGGAAACGCCAAGTCTTTTCGCCAGTTTGCGCGTGCTGGGATAGTTCATATAAAGCTGCGTCAGCACCGAGCGTTCAAAGCGGCTGGTAATTTCATCGAGCGAGCCTTCCATCACCTCTTCTCCGACCGCAACCGTCGCCGCATCGTAATCTGGCAATAAAATATCCTGTGGCCGCAGCTCATACCCCTCCAACTGGGTCAACGCCCGATAGATGGCATTTTTGAGCTGGCGTACGTTACCCGGCCAGCCGTAGCGGGTTAACACCGTGCTGAGATCGGCGGATAATTTCGGACGTGGCACGCCCTGTTCGTCGGCAAAACGCGCCACAAACAGTTCGGTAAGCGGCATGATATCTTGCGGACAATCGCGCAGCGGCGGCAGGTTGAGGGTCAGCACGTTCAGACGATAATAGAGATCCTCACGGAAAAGCCCTTTCTGCACCAGCTCCACCAGGTTTTTTTGCGTGGCACAAATCACACGTACATCAACATGGACTTCATGATCTTCTCCCACCCGGCGGAACGTCCCGTCATTGAGGAAACGCAGCAATTTGGTCTGCATACTCGGCGACATTTCGCCAATCTCGTCCAGCAGCACCGAGCCGCCGTTCGCCTGCTCAAAGAACCCTTTTTTACCTTCCCCTGCGTGACCAAACAGCTCGCTTTCGACCGCATCTTCAGGGATTGATGCACAGTTCAGCGCCAGATACGGCTTCGCCGCGCGCGGGCTCGCCAAATGACAGGCATGGGCAAAGAGATCTTTACCCGTACCGGTATTACCCGTAATCAACAGCGGTGCGCTCAGCGTCGCCAGCTTACGGGCCTGTTCTACAACATGCTTCATTTTGGCGCTGACGGCAATAATCTGGCTAAACGCGCTCAGATCCTGCGTGGTCATATTTTGCAGCTGACGCCCCATCCGGATGGTGGAACGCAACATGACAACGGCTCCCGTCAGCATTTGCTCCTGATTTTCACCCTGCAAGTGGACTGGCGTAATTTCCATCAGGAAATTCTGTCCGTTAATTACGACATGCTCGCTATGTGAATCCTGCGGATTGCTTTCAAGCCAGCGCTGGAAGTTAAAGCCATTGATTAACTGGGCGGCCGTATGATTACGCATCCGCTCCTGAGTGTGAGCAAAAAGCTGACAGCTCGCAGGGTTCGCCATCTCAATTTTGCTTTTCATATCCAGAGAAAGAACGGGTTCAGGCAATGCCTCAAGCAGTGCGCTCAGTGCCAGATGCTCACGTTCCGAAGGCATCCAGGGGACGGTACGTACATCCGTAACCCCTGAAATACGGCGGATTTCAGCCATCAGGCTACTGAAGTTGGTGAACTCCAGTTCCGCAAAATTAAGGTAAATTCGCCCGATGGGGTCAATCTCGATACCGCGTAAATCAATGCTTCTCAGCACCAGTAAATCGAGTAATTCGCGGGTCAGACCAAGTCGGTCTTCACAAAAGACTTCCAAACGCATAGGAACCTTCACCTGGACAAGGGATTATGTGTTAAATGATAAGACAGTATTTGGTTTGCAGGAAGAACTCTGTCAACAAATATTGACAGCACGCTGGAAAACAGGGCGCCGCGGCGTAAAGTTATACGATCGGCCCCCTCTTCTGGCTAACTTTCACGCGGGGATTTGTTCTTTTGTAAGGTCTCTTTGACCTGGCCAATCAGCTGGCGGCGAAAATCACCCAGGCGTGGTTTGTCGTCATCGATCCACGGCAAGGGACGACACAGCTCCATGGCTTTAATCCCAAGACGCGCCGTTAATAATCCCGCGCCAATACCCTGCGCGGCACGCGTCGAGAGCCGGGCTGCTAAATCCTGTGACATCCAGTCCATTCCGACTTCCCGCACCAGTTCACTGGCCCCGGCAAAAGCGATATTCAGCAGCACCAAACGGAACAGACGCAGACGACTGTAATACCCGAGTTCAATGCCATACAGCGAAGCGATACGATTAATCAGACGCAGATTGCGCCACGCAATAAATGCCATATCCACCAGCGCCAGCGGGCTGACGGCAATCATCAGCGTGGATTCCGCTGCAGAACGGCTGATCTCACGTCGCGCCTGCGCGTCCAGTACCGGCTGCACAAGATGAGCATACAGACTGACGACTTCGCGATCGTTTTGCGTTTCATGGATAGAGGCATACCAGCGCTGTAACGCCGGATGCGACTGATCGATACCCGCCTGCTGCGCCAGCTTTTCACAAAACGCACGCCCTTTTCCTGTTCCGTGGCTATGAATCAGGTCTCGCGCTTCATCACGTTCATGCGCTCGCTGGCGCAAACGCCACAACCTGCGCCACTCAGTCGCCACTGAACCAACGCCCGCACCGACGATCAGCGCACCCGCAGCGCATCCTCCCAACGCGACCCAGTCCTGAGTTTGCCAGGCGTTCATGGTCCACTGTATGCCCTGCGCGACAACGCTCACGCCAAACAGCGCCAGCCCGCCCATCACCATTTTGCGCCACAGACTGCGTTTAGGCCGTAAGGCAGCATCAATCACGGCTTCTGCCTGACCTTCGTCTTCCAGAGGCTCATCCAGTGTCGCCGGAGCAAAGGTCTGCGCTTCCGTTTCGTTGAACATTTGCTGCGCTTTAAACGCCGTGTTTTGTTCCACGTCCAGCGGACCTGAGAAATCGATACGCGGTTTTAACGGCTCGCTCATCGCAATTTATCTCCTATTAAAAACTCCAGCGCGGCATCAAGACGGATATGAGGTAAGGGTTTATCAACGTCCATTACCTGCGGGCGAAAAGCCTCAAACTGAAACCCCTGACTGTCCCAGAACGCCTGCCCAGGCAACCGCGCGGGCACTTCGCCAGGATAAACGGTCAGCGGTTCACCATCGCTCAGGCGATTGCCACGCAGCGCCGGGATCTTTTCGCCTTTCACATCAATCAGGCCGCTGGTGGTTGCCTGTACCGATGCCAGCCCCAGGCAATCCATGCTAATACCTTCGAACGCGGCGTTTTGCCAGGCATCCTGAATCAGTTGCTGGAGCAACGACACCATATTAGCGTGCTGGTCGACCGTGACATGATCGGCTTTGGTGGCGGCAAACAGCAGTTTGTCGATCACCGGGGAAAACAGCCGACGAAACAGCGTACGCTGCCCGTAATGGAAGCTTTGCATCAATTGGGTCAGCGCCAGACGCATATCATTGAACGCCTGTGGCCCGCTGTTTAGCGGTTGCAGGCAATCCACCAGTACAATCTGGCGATCAAAACGTAGGAAGTGATTCTTATAAAAGCCCTTCACAACCTTTTCGCAATAGTAATTAAACCGCTCGCGCAACATGCCCGCGTTGGTGTGTTTGTCCGCCTGCGCCAGCTTTGATTCACCGTATTCTTCAACATCCGGCCACGGGAAGAATTGCAGCGCGGGTGCACCCGCCATATCTCCCGGCAGGACAAAGCGTCCTGGCTGAATAAAATGCAGCCCCTGCTGTTTGCACTGATGCAAATACTCCGTCCACGCGGCGGCGATTTCCGCCAGTCGGTTTTCATCAGCCGGGGCCAGCGGATCCAGCCCCTGGCATAGCTGTCTCCATCTGGCCGACCATTCACCCCGCTGCCCTTGCAATAATCCGGTCATTTGTCGCGACCAGCTCAGGTAATCCTGCGCCAGCATCGGTAGATCGAGCAGCCACTCGCCCGGATAATCAACGATTTCCAGATACAGCGTGGAGGTGTCTTTAAAGTGGCGCAGCAGCGAGTCATTGGACTTGTAGCGCAGCGCCAGGCGAATTTCGCTCACCCCACGCGTCGGAGTCGGCCAGGCTGGCGGAGATCCGTACAGCTGAGCCAGTCCCTCATCATAGGTAAAACGCGGAATGCCAAAATCACGTTGAGGGACCCGTTTAACGCCGAGCAGACGCTCTTCGCGCACGCAACTGAGCAACGGCAGACGCGCACCGGCATGAATATTGAGTAACTGGTTTACCATCGCGGTGATAAACGCCGTCTTACCGCTACGGCTAAGCCCGGTGACAGCCAGGCGCAAATGTCGATCTACGCCGCGATTAACCAGCGAATTGAGTTCATTTTTAAGTCGCTTCATCGCCATCCCGTTATGCTGAAGGAACCGAAGAAATTATAACAAACAGGAAGTAAAGATAGGGGGTAATTCTTATTTATCAACTACCTGAGCGGTGTCAGACGGCATTATTCCTACCGCCTGTTACAGAAGAAATACGGGTGGTTTAGTTTTTCTCTACTTTAGGCTGCGCGATCTGGTTGATCCCACCTTCATTCGTCACCTGCGTGTAGCCCATTTCAAGAAGCATATCCTTCGCCTGCCCCGATTGACGCCCGGAGTTGCAATACAGCTTCACGGTGTCGGTCTTATCAGGCACTTCTGTTGCGATACGCGCCTTGATCTCTTTTAACGGAATGTTGACGGCACCCTGAATATGCTGCTGTTGGTATTGCTCAGGAACACGAACATCAATCCAGTGTTCGGCAGCATAAACCGGCATGCCAATGACCAGTGTCAACGCTAATACGCCTTTTTTAAACATAATATCTTCCTGATCGAGAGTTGGATTTCACTACAACACTATACGCCAGTTCTTAAGAAAATATTGCGACTGCATTATCATCGTACACGCCAGCAGATCACATTGTTCTGCGGGTAACACATTGTGTGGTGTGCCTTTTGATTTTTGTGTCAGCATTCCGTGATTGTTGTCATTCGGCAGTGAACTCCATAATATGTCCGCCATTGACTCTCGGACGGAGCTTGGGATCTATGTCTCCTACCATTTATGATATTGCACGAGCCGCTGGCGTATCAAAATCCACGGTATCGCGCGTGCTGAATAAGCAAACCAACATCTCGCCGGAAGCGCTGGAAAAAGTGCTGCGTGCGATTGATGAATTACAGTATCAGCCCAATAAACTGGCTCGGGCACTCACCTCTTCCGGCTTTGACGCAATAATGGTGATATCGACCCGTTCTGCCAAAACAACCGCCGGTAATCCCTTTTTCTCTGAAGTGCTGCATGCTATTACGGCCAAAGCCGAAGAAGTTGGTTTTGATGTCATATTACAGACGTCGCGAAGCACCGAAGATGATCTACAAAAGTGTGAGAGCAAAATTAAACAAAAATTGATCAAAGGCATCATCATGCTGAGTTCTCCCGCTGATGAATCTTTTTTTGCAAGACTGGATAAATACAACGTCCCGGTTGTGGTTATTGGTAAAGTGGAAGGTGAGTACGCCAATGTCTATTCTGTAGACACTGATAACTATCGCGACAGCATCACACTGACAAATGCGCTTATTGAGAGCGGACACAGTAATATTGCCTGTTTACATGCCCCGCTTGACGTTCATGTTTCCATCGATCGCGTCAACGGGTATAAAGCCAGCCTTCAGGCACATAATATTCAAATACGCGATGAGTGGATTATTGATGGGGGTTATACTCATGAGACAGCCCTGCTCGCTTCGCGGAAATTGCTGAGTCAACAACCGTTACCCGATGCAGTATTTGCCACCGACAGTTTAAAGTTAATGAGTTTATATCGCGTAGCGGCTGAGAAAAATATCACCATTCCGCAACAGCTTGCCGTTGTAGGCTACAGTAATGAACTGTTGTCATTTATGCTGACGCCCGTGCCGGGAGGCATTGATGTCCCAACCCAGCAGCTCGGCGAACAAAGCTGTAATTTATTATTTAACCTGATTGCAGGTGAGAAAGGTTTACAAAATATCACCGTGAGCACGCAAATATCGTTAGCCGACTCACTGGTGTAAAAACAGGGGCATAACAATGCCCCTGCACATTTTAGAATGCGTAATTCACACCGATACCTGCATAATGGAATCTGTCGCTTTCACCTTCGTCATGATCTTCCCATTCATAGGCATATTCCAGGGTCATTGATAAACCATTTTGGAAATCATAGGCATACAGTAAACCAAGGCGATTGAAATCATGCCCTTCACGTTCCGGATCATCCTGCCAGTCCCAGTTAGTCCAGCGGTCGAGGCCAATACGGGTGTAGGGCGTCAGGGTGGTATTGCCTAAAGACAACGGTAAGTAAGCACGGATTTCCTGGGTTGAGAACTCACCATTATTACGCGAATCTGCCAGATTAAAGCCGCGTTCGAGATAATAGTTGACCGTTAAGCCCACCGTTTCGTTGAAGGTATAATTCAGACCGGTTTCGCTTTCAACGCGACTATCGGAGTAACCCGTGGTACTCAAGTCATTGACGAATTGATACATTGCCAGCCAACCGCTAAAACGCAAATCGTCAGTAAGTTTAACATCCCAGTCTGGCTGAACTTTCCAGCGCTGCATATTAGCGGTGTCTTTTCCTGGTTCATTAACATAGTGATAGCCGTAATTACGGAAACCACCGGTCAATCCGAAATTAACCTCCTCGCTTTCGAGGAATTGATAGCGAACTTCCAGTTCCGGGCGATCAAACCAGGTACCGCGTTTACCCTCGCTATAATCAACCGGGCCTTCCTGATAATAGGCCAGAGATATTTTCCATGGGCCATTGGACGCATTAAAATAGACAGACGGCTCAGCCAGTCCATCCATATCTTCGCCCTGACCTTCAACGTTTTCTATTTCGTACATGGCACCGATATTAAAGTGCCAGTCATTTTTTTCAGCGGCCTGCGCGCAGGCCACTCCTGCGCTCATAATCAGCGCAGTTGCGGACAGTAGGGTTTTCATTATTATTCCTTGTTAAAATACTCGCAAAAATACCCCAAGGTTTGGGGGGTTATCCCCCCAGGATTTTATTGAATAGCCACTTCAGTTTCAGCATCAAAGAAATGGCATTTCGCCATATCAAAATGAATAGTGATATTTTCTCCTGCGTGATAATCATTCACTGCCCCGGCACGGACCACCAACTCATGCCCCCCAATAACGGTATAAAGCATAAACTCAGCGCCAGTTAGTTCTGCCACGCTAATTTTTGCCGATACATTGTTTTCATTATTAAGCTGCGGATGTATATCTTCAGGACGAATACCCAGTATAACGGCCTGATGCTCATAACCCTGCGCTTTTAGCTGTGCTAATTTATTTTCTGGAATGGTTAACTTCAGCGTTTCAGTAACGAATTTATTACCATCAATCGCGCCACGAATAAAATTCATGGCCGGTGAACCAATAAATCCGGCGACGAACATATTTGCCGGGTGGTTATACACCGTTTTAGGTGCGCCAACCTGTTGAACAATGCCATCCTTCATAATCACAATACGCGTTGCCATAGTCATGGCTTCGGTTTGATCATGGGTAACATATATCATGGTGGTATTCAGTTTCTGATGCAGTTTGCTAATTTCTGCCCGCATCTGAACGCGAAGTTTGGCATCGAGATTCGATAAAGGCTCATCCATCAGGAAAACCCCAGCCTCACGAACAATCGCACGTCCCAGCGCCACGCGCTGACGCTGACCGCCAGATAACGCGCCAGGTTTACGCTGCAGGTAATCGCGCAGGCCAAGGATTTGCGCCGCCCAGTTGACGCGCTCCTCGATCACTGCCGGAGCAATTTTCTGCATCTTCAGGCCAAACGCCATGTTGTCATAGACGGTCATGTGCGGGTACAACGCGTAGTTCTGAAAAACCATCGCAATATTGCGCGATTTCGCCGGCACATCATTCATCCGTTTACCGTCAATCAGCAGATCGCCGCCGCTGATCTCTTCCAGACCGGCGATCATGCGCAACGTCGTTGACTTCCCGCAACCGGAAGGCCCAACAAAAACAATAAACTCTTTGTCTTCGATTTCCAGATTGAAGTCTTTAACGACGTGGACCTGGTTGTCGTAAATTTTTTGAATATGCTGCAACGAAAGCTGTGCCATGTTGAATCCTTTACTTGTCGTGTTGCCAGAAAGCCGATAAGCACGGCCACGTCAGAAATTCGGTTGAAGGAAGTTGCAAGTTTGCCCCGTTCAGCCCCGTACCGATGCCAACGGAGAGCATGCCGCAGGCGTTAATCGCATCAACGCCCGCTTGAGCATCTTCTATGCCAATGCACTGCTGCGGGTCAACGCCAAGCCCCGCACAGGCCGCCAGAAATATCTCCGGATCCGGTTTCGAATGGGTAATCAGCGCCGCATCCGCACAAAAGTCAAAACAAGCGCTAAGATCAAGCGCCTGTAAAATAGTGGGCGCATTGAGCGACACGGAGGCCAGCCCCACCGGAATCCGCTCTTCCCGTAACGTCATTAACAGCTCGCGAATTCCCGGTAATACCGAGTTAACCGTTAACTGGCGCAAAGAATGGACGTACAGACGATTTTTTCTCTCAGCCAATTGTGCGCAAGTCTCGGGAGTAAATTCCCCCGCCTTCCCGCCGTGATGCAAAATACGCTGCAGTGATTCGCCGCGACTAATCCCTTTCAGGCTGTCATTAAATGCTTCGTCGATCGCAATCCCTATTTCGTCAGCGACCTGCCGCCACGCCAGAAAATGGAGATGCGCGGTATCGGTAATCACGCCATCCAAATCAAAAATGATGGCCTGTGGTTTGAGTATCATTCATCGTCCCTTTTTTTGGTAGCGGTCCCATAAACGGACGTAATAACACCGTCATAGGTAATCGTTGACTCCCCCTGGACGGCGATCTTTTCGCCATTAACCCACAGGGTAATACACTCAGTGCTGCTAATTCGGATTTCAGCTTTGTTGATAGTCACCTGCATATCAACGCCCTGCCAACGCAGTGGGAAAGACAGCGTTTGCCAATGATCAGGTAATGCAGGGGCAAGATGTAACGCTCCATGGCGTACATTCACGCCGGCAAATCCCTGGATTGCGCCCAGCCAGATGGCCCCCGTCGCCGCTGCGTGAATGCCGTCATCACAGCTATGTGGATCGTCTCCGAGATCGATAAGCGATCCTTCCCGCCAGAAGCGATACCCCTGCTCTGAATCGCCGCAACGCGCAGCCACAATCCCATGGATAGCCTTACTTAAAGACGAGTCATGAATGGTGCGCGGCTCGTAAAAGCGCAGGTTCGCCAGACAGGTTTGCGGGTTGAATTGCTCCGGCAGCATGTAGGTCAGCATCACCACATCGGCCTGTTTGAGAATTTGCATCTCATTGACCTCTGCACGGGAATAATCGAGCAAAATCGTCTGCTTGCCCGCTTTCGCTTTGTAGCGGGACAGATCGATAACCGGTTTGCTCAGGAAGGTGTCATCCTGAGGTAACACACCATCGGACAACGCTTCCGGACGCCAGAGATGGCGTAAAAAATGCTCCGCACGATGAATAAAGGTCTCATCGCTACAGCCCAGCCGACGCGCAAAATCCAGCGCCTGTTCCACGTTGTACCAAGCCATGTAGTTGGTGAAGGCATTGTTGTTCACATGCTCGGTGTATTCATCCGGGCCAATAACATCGTGGATCTCTAAACGGTCATTAACCATGACGGCTCTGCTGATCCAGAACTTCGCTGTTTCCAGAAGCAGCGTTATACCTTCACGGGACATAAAATTCATATCCCCGGTGGCATGCCAGTAATTGATCACCGCCCAGGCAATATCCGCCACGAGATGATGCTCAGCCTGGGCGGAGGCCACTTTCTGCCGCAGTCCGGTACGGATGTTGATCGCCGCGAATTCAGGCGTCTCCTCCTCACCGCTGCGCGCGCTCTCCCAGGGAAACAGCGCCCCCTGCCAACCGTTGCGGCGGGCTTTCTCACGCGCGCCCGACAAATTATGCCAACGGTAACGCAATAAACTTCTTGCGGTTTTCGGCTCGGTGAAGAGATGGAACGGTAACAGAAAGACCTCGGTATCCCAGAAAACGTGGCCTTTATACCCTTCTCCGGTCAGACCTTTCGCCGCAATACTGCTGCGCTCATCGTGGTCTGGCGTCATTACACGCAGATGATAGAGCGCATAATCCAGCGCTCGCTGATCGCTCATATCACTACTGGTGACCTGAACGCGATGGCTTTGCCACCAGGCATGCCAGTTGGCGGTCGATTCCGCCAGCAGCGCGTCGTATCCCTGCTGGGCACACGCTTCCAAACTGCGCAGCGACTGGCGTCCCCAGGTTTCCAGCGACAGGCTGCGTTCGCTCGCCCAGTCGATCCAGCTAATTTTCGTCAGCGTAACGCGCTGTCCGGTTTTCGCCTGCACGCTATTGTGTTGTAACAACCGACGCTCTTTCGCGGTGAAGCAGCGTTGCGCCGCACCGTCTACGTCGCAAAACGTCGTGATCGCGATATCATTGCGATTGTCCTGGGTGGTGTAAATACCTTGCAGCAGATGCTGACCAAATACCCGGACCTGCGTTTCATCCAGATGCTGACGCCCATGATTGGTGATCGTGGCATCAATCCCGCTTGAGATGCCAATGCAGGCATCACCATCCAGTGGGGTAACGGCAACTTCCATAGCAAACAGCGGCAGTTTTTGCGCCGAGACAAACCGCCGACTCTCAATGGTGAAACGTGCGCCGCCAGGCGCTCGCCAGACCAGGGCACGGCGTAATTCACCGCTGGTAAAATCCAGCTCACGATGCCAGCTCTCAATAACGCCGCTGGTTAGCGAGAAAATCTCGCCATTAAGCGTAATCTCCACGCCCACCACATCCGGCAGATTAACCAGTTCATTAATTTCGCCTTTCCCTGCCCGGTGATACAGACCCGCAAGATACATGCCGCGAGTCTGTAAGGTGTAAGCTTCTTCGTGGCTGGCGCGAATCCCCATATAACCGTTGCCGGTCGTCATGAGTGACGCATATTTATTCAGGCTGTGTGGGCAAAAAGCCGGTTCGTTTAGCATTACTGGCTTCGTCATAAGTCTACATATGTTCCTGTTTCAGCCGATTGATACAGTGCGGCAACCAGTTGTTGGATAACGACGCCCTGCTCTGCGTCCGCAATAGCGACAGGCTCGCCCTGAACATGATTCACGAAAGACTCCATGCTGCGAAAGTGACGATTGTCATCGGCTATTTCGCGCTGGAACAGCACGTCCAGCGTTCCGTCACGATCGGTATAGACCTGCGCCGGAAATAGGGTCGCTCCCGCAAGATCGCCACAAAAATTGACGTTCATGATCGATTGTTCAGGAATATTCAGCGCGAAAGAGGTCTCAAGACGCAGGATCCCGCCGTTATGAAATTCGATCGTGCCAAATAAAGAATCTTCAACGGTGTACGTCGCGGGATCCCATTCCCCAAACTGGCCGCTGTGCTTACGCGTACCAATACGTTGATAGCTGTGCGCGTTAACGCGCTTTACCGCCGGGAAGCCCAACACATACATAGCGGCATCAAGCATATGGATACCGATATCAATCAGCGGCCCGCCGCCCTGCAGTTCCTTGTTGGTAAAAACACCCCAGCCAGGTACGCCGCAGCGGCGCAAGGCGCGGACATTAGTGACATAGATTTCACCCAGCACACCGCTCATCACTTGTTCGCGAAGCAACTGGGTATCCAGTGCGAAACGATGATGAAAATCATAAGCCAGTACCTTACCCATACGCCGCGCCGTTTGACACATCTCCAGCGCCTCGTCTGGCGTCATTGCCGGAGGCTTCTCGCACATCACATGACAGCCTGCGTTCAGCGCCAACATGGTGTGTTCGTAATGAAAACGATTGGGTGAACAGATGCTGACGATATCTGGCTTCGCCTCACGTAACATCGTCTGAGGATCGTCCCAAACCTGCGGATTACCGTATTTCTCTGCCAGCCCCTGCGCCTGTGACAGGCGGCTGTCACAGACAGCCACCAGTTCCAGATCGTTGCGGGTGCAGTAGTACGAAGCATGAACTTTATCCGCTACCTGCCCGGCGCCGATAATGGCGACACGTAGCGGAGCGCTTGTCAGTGCACTTTTCACGGAAATCCTCTTAGCAGGTACGCAGCCAGGCCAGCGACTGACGGTATGCTTCCGGCAGGTTCTCCGCCCGTACGCGCCCTTCATACACTACATAGCCCTGATAATTATCTTCACGCAGTTGGTCAAACAGCGCAGAGAAATTCAGTGTACCGCTCCCCGGCTGATAACGATGGTTATCCGCAATATGCACGTGTCCAAGTAGATCGCGATTGTCATGCAGCGCCTGTGCCATATCGTCTTCTTCGATATTCATATGGTAAAAATCACCAATGATTTGCACATGCTTCAGGTTGTTTTCCACGATATAGCGGCGAGCATCCGCCAGGGTGTTGATCATATGATCCTGATAGCGGTTGAGCGGCTCGAGATACACTACTGTCCCCGTACGCTCGGCAACTTTATCGAGATAAATCAATGAATCACTGACGGCTTTACGATCGCCTTCCAGGCTCCGCGGAGAGGTCATCGGCGGTAGGCGGAAGGTAAACATGCCCCAGGCGGCAGGGACAATAATGCCTTGCCCGCCGACTTCGGACAGCGCTTCGAGAATGCGAGTAATCTGCTGTAAACCATTCAAACGACGTTCTTCGATAAAATCACCGATCCAACCGTCATAACCCCCGCAGGCGGTGGTAACAGGCAGGCCCGTTTCTTTGATCGCCGCTTTCACTTCCTCAAGATTGTTGACCAGCAATTTGCCGTCAATTTCATAACCGTCAAAACCCATCTCTTTGATGTAACGGAATTTCTCGAGAATATTTTCCGGGAAAAAAGCCTGATTCTGTGTGCCAATTTTCATTTTCTGTATTCCTTAATTAAAACGTCACGCCCATTTTGATGCTCTTTTCCGGATGGCGATCGACATACTGCATATAGCTTTCCGGGCTGCTGGCGAAGGTGACTACCGGGTCGATAAGCTCTTCACAGTTCAGATAACCGTTCATCAACAGTTCCCAGCAGGTCTCCTCAATGCGCTTGCGGCTCCAGCGCGGATAATCTGGATTTGGTTCACTGCAGGCACGGGAGAAGACTATTTTGGCGTTGTTGAAGTGCGCTTCACGGCCCAGGTTAAACCCTTCAGCAAAAGGTTTTGCGAAGGCGACATAGGAGATGGTGCCACCGTAGGCCAGACCGCGTAACGCCGATTGCAGCGCATCCGCATAGCCGCTGGTTTCGATGATCACATCCGCGCCCTGTTTGCCGGTCAGCTTTTTGATTTCCATGCCCACATCGGTGCCAATCGGATTCAGACAGAAATCAGCGCCATGGCGACGCGCGATATCACAACGATGGGTAATCGGATCCACGCCAATAACTACTGACGCTCCCGCTTTCTTAGCCAGTTGCACGGCGATCTGACCAATTGCCCCTAACCCGACGATGACCACAAAGTCGCCGACGCGCACATTGGCATCGCGCACACCGCTCATGGCGAACTGTGCGGGGTCATAGCACACGGCATTTTTCCACGAACTACCTTCTGGCATTTTGCGCAGTTTGTAGTTGTTCACGGCATTAAAGATCACCGTTTCTGCCAGTGGGCCGTAGCCGCAGACCGAGTCGCCGACAGCGTAATCGGTCACATCGCTACCACACTCAATGACATCGCCCACCACCATGTTGCCAAGCTGGAACTTACCGAACTCAATTCCGCGCGGTGCCCCTTCCGGACGCGGCATAAACATTTGCCATTCGCCGTTAAAATCTTCATCAATAAACGGACTGGCAGCGCGGAAATCGACTACTTCGGTGCCATGTTTTGGTGCACCAAAACGTACGCGGACTTTCACTTCATTGGCGGAAACTGCTCTGTCTTCATATTCCACCAGCGCTGCAACACGCGGTTCGGTGGCAACTAACTTCTTCATTTACAACTCCTTAATTAAACTGGCCGCTTAGCCTTTCACGCCGCCTGCGGTCAAACCACTCTTAATAAAACGTTCAGAAAGCGCATACATAATGACCACCGGCAATGCGGTGACTAACGATGCGGCCATCATGCGTCCCCAGATATAGTCAGGCGTACTGAACAGCGCGTTCAGACCGACCGGTAAGGTAAAATTGCTGGCGCTGGAGAGGAAAATCGAGGCAAACAGATAGTCATTCCACGCAACCATAAAGCAGTACACAAAGACCGAAACCAGACCAGACATTGCCAACGGCACGGTGATGCGAAAGATAATTTGCAGACGATTCAATCCATCCATCATCGCGGCCTCTTCTATCTCATCCGGAATGGTGTCGAAGTAGCTTTTCAGCATGAAAACGGCTGTCGGCAGCGTTTGTGTCACCATGGTGATAATCAACGCCATTTCGGTGTCATAAATGCCGAGGGCCGTAATGATTTTGAAAAGTGGCACCACCAGCAAAATCCCCGAAAACATGTACACCGTGTAAAAGCTGGCATTGATGGTCATTCGCCCCTTAAAACGCAGACGGGAAAGCGCGTACGCTCCGAGGATGCCGAGAAACACCGCCACCACCGATGACGTCACCGATACCACCAGGCTATTACGGAAGTAGTCAACAAACGGGAAAATCATCGGGTTAAAAATGTCGATGTAATGTTCCAGCGTCCATTGCTGAGGTAACAGCGTGGGATGCAGCGAGATCGCCTCTTTTGCGCTTTTAAATGAGGTCATTAGCATCACAAAAAACGGAAATAACGTGATGCCCAGGAAGACAATTAATCCACAGTAAAAGCCGATGCGGCCAAGCGTGCGTTTATTTGTTGCCATTGAGGTTCACCCGTTTTCTGGTCAGCAGGATAACAGCGAAGATGATGACGAAGAGGACGACAGATATCGCGGCCGCTTTGCCTAAGTCATTAAATGCAAACGCTGTTTTATAGAGATAGACCCCGAGAATATCGACTTTAGTGGTCAGCAGATAAACATCGGCGAACATATAGAACATCCAAATCGTACGCAGCGTGACTACGGTCGCCAGCACCGGCATGATCGCTGGCAGTGTGACGATACGAAACCGTTGCCAGGCGTTAGCACCATCCATTTCCGCCGCCTCATACAGCGATTTATCAATAGTCTGTAAAATCGCCAGAAACGAGATAAAGGCATACGGGAAGTAGCGCCAGATGGCGAACAGCACAACCAGTGCGAAGCTACTGCCGGGATTGTCGAACCATAACGGCGCCTGATCGTACAGATGCAGCAGATCCACGCCGAGATAGTTCACAATGCCGTAGCCGTTGTTGAACATATATTTCCAGGCAAACACCAGCGAAATAGATGGCGTTACGTAAGAGAGGATCACCAGTGAGCGCGCCGTTTTCCGCAGACGAAACTCACGGTTAAAAAACATCGCCACTCCCAGCCCCAGCACCGTGCTCCCGGCAACAACCAGCGCGGTATACCAGACCGTCATCCACAGCGAATGCCAGAACCCGGGATCAGTTAAGATACGGATATAGTTACTCAGGCCGACAAATGTTGACTCAATTTGCGGATTAAGCGGCAGACGCATAAAGCTGATTTCGATGTTAGATATCATCGGCCACGCGACTAAACCACCCAGCAAGAGCAAGCTGGGCGCCAGCAGCAGCATGGCAAATGGCATATCCGATCGACCTGAAAAGAACTTATTCATCACGGCTTTCCATTTCCCCATTAGCGCTGTTCAACAAGGTCATCCAGTTTGGTCTGGCTTGCCTTCATCGTCGTTGAAAGGTCGGCTTTTCCTACCGTGACGTTGTGCACCATGGTGCTTATGACGCCGGAACCCGTAACGTCGCCCATGCGGGTAAAGTTCTTATCGCCGACTGCGCCAAAGACCTGAATATTCGGCAGTTCAGCAATCAGCTGATTGGGTAATTCACCCAGTGCTTTAATGACGGCGTTATCTTTCCACGTTGCGGTGTTCACCACCGCTTTATTAACCGGGAGCGCGGCGCCTGGGGACATCATTACCCAGTCAGCAATGTTGTCGGCCTGCTCCATAAAGGTGACAAATTTTTCTGCGGCTTCTGTCTCTTCGGTTTTTTGACCAGCTGTTATGGTCAGCGACGTCAACATGCCATATACGGCAGAGGTTTTTTCCGTCGGAACCATAAAGCCAACATTTTGAGGATCCCCCTCCTTAATCACCGCCGGGAGGATATAGGTGGAATAAATAGCCATTGGTGCAGTGCCGTTCATGAAAGCGTCTTTGACCTCCATGATGTCGTTAGATCCCGGCATCGTGTTTGCCGCAAGCGAGCGATAGTATTCCAGTGCCTGCGCCATCTCTGGCGTATCAAGGGTGATCTTTCCCTGCGCATCGAAAACGTTAGCCTGGTTAGAAAGCGCGAACTGGGAGAAGGACTGTTCGGTCAATACGCTTTCCGCCGTAGGGAGCGCAATACCATATTTTTTGCTGGCAGGATCATTTAGCTTCTGCGCCACGTCGAGCAATTGCTGCCAGTCTTTCGGTTCTTCAAGGCCAGCTTTTGCCAGTACATCTTTGCGATACCAGACCCCGCCAATCCAGGCGCTGACCGGAACCCCGGTCCATGCAGAGCCATCTTCGGTGCGTACAATACGCAGTACGCCATCATAAAACGCGCCTTCACCCACACCGTTAATGACCTGCGCCACCGCTTTACGATCGATAAGCGATTCTTTGTCCATGACTTTCGCGTAGTCATGGCTGGTTTCAATAACTTCCGGAAGTGAACCGCTACGCGCGAGGGTAATCACTTTGGTGTTGTAAGCATCCTCTTCAACAGGAACCTGTTTGACGCTGATACCGGGGTTCTCTTTTTCAAAGCGCTCAATCAGTTTGGCAATAACCGCCTGCCGCTCCTGTTCTACAGAAGAGTGCATAAATTCAATCGCGACAGAGGATTTTTTATCATCCTTACACCCGGACACCAGGGCGCAGGACACCAGTGCTGAAATCAGCACAATTTTAGCTTTAAGCATGAAATGTTCCTTTTTATTTCTTAACCCACATAACCTGCCAGGCGTGTAACGTTAATTCCTTACCCGAAATACTTTCTTCGCTAATCAGATCAAATCCATTTTCAATATCAATATTAATGGTTTGTGTCTGAGCGCTGATATTAAATAAACCGGTAATTTCTTCGCCTGTCTCTGCCGTACGCTTAATTTGCATAACGGTCGGTGTAACACTATTAATTTTAAAATCACTATCAGGATGGAATGCTTTGTTATTACGTCGTATAACAATCAATCGGGATAACTCATGGTAAATGGCGTGCCGCAAACAGGTTTCATCGGCCAGTTCCGTTTCTACTTGTCTGATATGATATTTTTTACGGTTAATCGCCCGGTTATAACCCAATGTCTCCACGCCTTTATAGTCATTGCGCGATCCGAGGATACTTTGAATATAAATCGCTGGTACGCCAGGAAAACTCAGCAAAATGGCATGAGCAAGTATAAAACGGGAAAATCTTTCAGCATCACTGCTATTACCCGGCGTTAACGCATCCATATACGTTACGTTAATTTCATACGGGCTGCGACTACCATCAGGATTATTCTTCCAGTTAACCAGTGCGCCTTCCTGTTGTAATTCCATCACCAGTCGCATGATTTCATCTTCAGGTAACAGGCCCCGTAGCGGGTTGAGGCCAATTCCGTCATGTGATGCGAGGAAATTAAACCATGTGGTCTCAGTCGATGGCAGTTCCAGTGATTGCGCCCACTGACACAATATCGTTGTATCCTGGCGTTGTACCGCATGCAGCACCAGCGGCGGCAGCGAGAACTGGTACACCATGTGAGCCTCATCGCGGCCATTACCGTAATAGGAAATGTTATCCTTATGCGGAACGTTCGTTTCTGTAATGATCGCTGTACCAGGTGCCGCGCAGTCAGCAATAGCGCGGAACAATTTGATAAGCTGATGCGTTTTTTCCAGGTGAATACAGGTTGTCCCTGGCTCTTTCCACATAAAACCAACCGCATCCAGGCGGACATAATCAGCGCCCTGCTCCAGGTAACTCAGCAGTACATCGACCATCGCCAGTAATACTAATGGATTGGCATAGTTGAGATCGATCTGGTCGTCACTGAACGTCGTCCAGAGATGACGCACAGTATTATCTTTCAGCGTAAACGGAGTCAGTAACGGTAATGCGCGCGGTCGCGTGACGTTGCTCAGGTCCGTATCAGGATCCATCGCAATAAAGAAATCTTCATAACCGTCAACCTGTTGCAGATAGTTATTAAACCATTCGCTTTTCGCTGACATATGGTTACAAACAAAATCAAACATCAGTCGACTGGATTCACTTAGTTGCTTAATATCATTCCAGTCACCGGTTTCTTCGGCAACCTGATAGTAATTAATTACTGAAAAACCATCATCCGATGACCACGGATAAAATGGCAACAGGTGTACATGAGAAAATATCGACTTAAGCCATTCATTATAAAACTGATTAAACGTTGGCAGCGGTTTTTTATCTTCCGCGTAAAATTGATCGGCGTAAGTGATCAGAACGACATCGCCCTCATCCCAATGCGCTTTACGGCTTTTTTTAATTAATCTTTGTGATTTTTCCAGACGCGCAACCAGCGCTTCATAGTGAAGTGAAGAAAATGTGTCGCCATAGACTTCACTCAGACATTTTTTGATTTTTTGGTTCACCTTCATTTCTCGTGGTAGCGGTCCCATGACGCAAGAGACTACTCTGCCGGAAATAAGCTGTCAATCAGCTGAGGTGGCCTGGAGGGGGGTTATAAAAGAATTTTGGCAGCCAAAAAATCGTATTTGTGAGCTGCCGCAAATTAACTGAGGGAATGTTGACTAATTGTTGCTTGCTTTTGTTGTTTCGGATATCAGGGTTGATTACCTGAATAGCGTTTCGACAGTTTTGTCGCTGCCCGGCTCAACAGAGGTTCCAGTACTAACGCCAGCAACATTTTTAGCGGACGTCGGGCCACGGACTTCACCGCCCACCCTGCTACCCCTGCTGGGCCATAGCGCAGCGCAGTCAGTAGCACCAGCTTACCTGCTATTTTAAAGCCCGGCTTAACCCTTTGCCCGGCACGTTGCCAGCGATTATTCATTTCTAACCTCACAATTGGCGGAAGCGGCTGCGTAATGTAAAAGTATCAGACGTTACATAACGCTCCATCTCACGCAAACGCTTTTCACTTGCAGCCAGCTCACGATCGACAGCATCCAACAGCTCACTGCTTGATGGCTGCTGTTCTCCGGAAACCACGTTGTCCGGCATCGGATCCAACACAAACGTCAGTACGATGTAGGCGACAAAGGTGAAAAAGGCCAGACCAAAAAAGATGGACAGCACCACCAGGATCCGCACCAGTTTCACAGGAACATCGAGATAATGCGCAATACCCGCGCAAACCCCTTTCACCATGCCCTGCTGTGGTATACGCCACAGTTTTTTATTCAGATTAACGCCCCCCATTAGCGGTCCCTCCAGTTTGGATGTTCAGCATCAAGGATGTCTTCCAGCGCTTGAATGCGCTCACGCATCCGCTGTGCGTCCTGGTTAAGTTCTACCAGACGCTGTTGTTCACTTTGCGCCAGCTCGCCTCGACTGGAACGATTGCTGTAATGCAGCCAGAGCCAAATCGGTAAGACGAACAGTACAAAGATGGTTAACGGGATGGCCAGAAATAGCGCGCTCATGAGTACTCCTTACAGGTGATGAGCGGCGGCGCGTTCGGGCACCGCCAGATATTATTATTGCTTGTCTTGCTGCATTTTGGCTTTCAATTGCGCCAACTGCTCGCTGATTTCATCATCTGCTTTCAGGTCAGCAAATTGCTGATCCAAAGACTTCTGCTTACCGAAGTTATGGCTTTCAGCTTCAGCTTCCATTTGATCGATACGGCGCTCAAAAGATTCAAAGCGAGCCATCGCTTCATCCAGTTTGCCGCTGTCCAGTTGACGACGAACATCACGGGAAGAGCTCGCCGCCTGATGGCGCAGCATCAATGCCTGCTGACGAGCACGGGTTTCACTAAGTTTGTTTTCCAGTTCACCGATCTCTTTTTTCATACGCGCCAGCGTATCGTCAACCAGCGTCACCTCATGCTCCAGCGAGGCAATCAGATCAGTCAGTTTCTGCTTTTCGATTAACGCAGAACGCGCCAAATCTTCTTTTTCTTTACGCAGCGCCAGCTCTGCTTTTTCCTGCCACTCGGCCTGTTGGGCGCTGGCCTGTTCAATACGACGCGATAACTGTTTCTTTTCTGCCAGCGCGCGTGCGGAGTTGGAGCGCACCTCAACCAGCGTGTCTTCCATTTCCTGGATCATCAACCGCACCAGCTTCTGCGGATCTTCAGCCTTTTCCAGCAACGCATTAATGTTGGCGTTCACGATGTCGGCAAAACGAGAAAAAATACCCATAATGTAACCCTCACTTACTGTTCTGATATCGGGCAATGCCCTGCTGCTGTTCTAATGCACTTCGCATGCCAACTTTTTAATTCATTGAAATATATGAAAATAACTAATTTTACCTGCCGGGATAAATAGGGTAAATTGGTGAATAACACTAACAAATGGTGAATTTCATCATGGTAGGATACAAAGATAATCTGCTGGGCGAAGCGAACAGCTTTATTGAAGTGCTGGAGCAGGTTTCTCATCTCGCGCCGCTGGATAAACCTGTGCTGGTCATTGGGGAACGAGGAACAGGGAAAGAGCTTATCGCCAACCGCCTGCACTACCTCTCTACCCGTTGGCAAGGCCCGTTTATTTCACTTAACTGCGCCGCACTCAACGAAAATTTACTTGATTCCGAACTCTTTGGGCACGAAGCGGGCGCCTTTACCGGCGCGCAGAAACGTCACCCAGGTCGGTTCGAACGCGCCGATGGCGGCACGCTGTTTCTTGATGAACTGGCGACCGCCCCGATGCTGGTACAGGAAAAACTGCTGCGCGTTATTGAGTACGGAGAACTGGAACGCGTAGGCGGTAGCCAACCTCTGCAGGTCAACGTACGACTGGTTTGCGCAACAAATGCCGACCTGCCACGCATGGTGAGTGAAGGCACGTTCCGCGCCGACCTGCTGGATCGTCTGGCCTTTGACGTGGTGCAACTTCCCCCGTTACGTGAACGTCAAAGCGATATCATGTTAATGGCTGAACATTTTGCCATTCAGATGTGCCGTGAGATCGGGTTACCGTTGTTTCCAGGGTTCACCGCTGAGGCCAAAGAAACGCTCCTCCACTACCGTTGGCCGGGCAATATTCGTGAACTGAAAAACGTCGTGGAGCGTTCGGTATACCGACACGGGACCAGCGATTACCCACTGAATGAGATTGTGATTGACCCGTTCAGGCGTCACGCCGCACCGCCGCTGGCGCAAGAAACCAGACATACATCAGTAACCCTACCGCTGGATCTGCGTGAATTCCAACAGCAGCAGGAGAAGGAATTTTTGCAAACCAGCTTACAGCAGGCGAAATTTAACCAGAAAAAAGCCGCTGAATTATTAGGTCTGACCTACCATCAACTCCGCGCATTACTGAAGAAACACCAAATTTAGCGTGCAGGGGCAGACGTTGGACGCGAGGGTCAAAACAGTTTACCATGTTGCAATTACTGTATAAAAAAACAGGTTAATCATGATGACTCTGGCGTTAGTTGGCGAAAAAATTGACAGAAACAGGTTCACCGGTGAAAAAGTCGAAAATAGCACATTTTTCAACTGTGATTTTTCGGGCGCCGACCTTAGCGGCACTGAATTTATTGGCTGCCAGTTTTATGATCGAGAAAGCCAGAAAGGGTGTAATTTTAGTCGCGCTAACCTGAAGGATGCCATTTTCAAAAGTTGTGATCTCTCCATGGCGGATTTCAGAAATATCAATGCGCTGGGAATCGAAATTCGCCACTGTCGGGCACAAGGGGCAGATTTTCGCGGCGCAAGCTTTATGAATATGATCACCACCCGCACCTGGTTTTGTAGCGCTTATATCACCAATACCAACTTAAGCTACGCCAACTTTTCTAAAGTCGTACTGGAAAAGTGCGAGCTGTGGGAAAACCGCTGGATGGGTACTCAGGTGCTGGGCGCAACGTTCAGTGGATCAGACCTCTCTGGCGGCGAGTTTTCATCCTTCGACTGGCGAGCAGCAAACGTTACGCACTGTGATTTGACCAATTCGGAACTGGGCGATTTAGATATCCGGGGGGTTGATTTGCAAGGCGTCAAACTGGACAGCTACCAGGCATCGTTGCTCCTGGAACGTCTTGGTATCGCTGTCATGGGTTAATGTTCAGGGAGCGGTATATGCCGCCCCCTGCCCTTATACAATATTGTCCGGGCTGGCTTTCCCCCTCAGACGTTTCGACTTCGGGTGCATAAACGTCAGAGGGTTCCGGTCCCCCCGTCAGAACACCATACCTGACCGGATGTATAGCTGTTCTCTTCAGCCGCTAAAGTGACATACAGCGGGGCAATTTCTACCGGTTGGCCAGGGCGACCAAGTGGCGCATTGGCACCAAATTTCTCAATTTTTTCCTGTGGTTGGCCGCCGCAGCACTGCAATACCGTCCAGTACGGCCCAGGCGCGACAGCATTTACACGGATCCCTTTAGGGGCCAGTTGCTTCGCCAGCGATTTAGTAAATGCCACTATCGCCGCCTTGGTCTGAGCATAATCAAGCAGGATCTCACTCGGCTCATAAGCCTGTACCGATGAGGTGTTAATAATCACGCTGTCTCGAGAGAAATGGGGAACAGCCGCTTTGGTGATCCAAAACATGGCGTAGACATTAGTCTTGAATGTCGCATCAAATTCTTCTGTGGTGAGTTCTTCGATCGATTCACAAAATTGCTGACGGCCTGCGTTATTCACCAGGATATCCAACCCTCCCAGCGCGTCTACCGCCTGTTTTACCAGATGGTTACAAAAAGTTTCGTCACGAATATCGCCGGGAATCGCCGCAACTTTTCTCCCAGCTTTTTTTATCAACTCAACAACCTCACGCGCATCGTCCTCTTCTTCAGGTAAATAATTAATCGCGACATCGGCGCCTTCGCGGGCATAGGCAATGGCAACAGCACGCCCAATACCTGAATCACCACCGGTAATTAATACCTTGCGACCATTTAACCTGCCGCTTCCCTGATAGCTTTGTTCGCCATGATCGGGGCGCGGTTGCATTTTTCCGGCGAGCCCCGGAAAAGGTTGTTTTTGATGTGGAAAAGGCGGCTGCGGAAAACGCTCTGAATTAGTTTTATTGGTGGTCTGTTTTCCCTTATTTAGGTCAGTCATTCAATCACCTCTCGTGAGTCATCATTCATCGCAAAGACTAATAAGCGTAGAACAAAATGAATGACATGATCTTTATAATTTACCCACCACTTAATTTTTCCTAATATTAACCTGGCTCTCACGATGATAACTTCACATAGCGTTGAAATATTTCCTAGGATAAGTCCTGGTTTATTTATTTGTTCTTCCAGGCTGACACTTCTTCAATCAATACCGCCAGGCTAAAACGTACCGCCTTTTCAATGACGTCCTGGCAATCCCCGGAAAAACACTCACGTTTTGTTATTATCTGTCCGCGGAAATTCCACGCAAACCACACGGTTCCTGCGGGGGTACCATCCTCCCCGCCCTCCGGCCCTGCATATCCGCTGATGGCTATACTGATGTCGGTTTCGGCTTGCTCACGTATCCCTACAGACATCTCACTGACCGTTTGCTCACTAACGGCGCTATATTTTTCCAACGTACTGGCCCGCACGCCGAGCATTTTCTGCTTGGCGCGATCGCTAAAGGTTATAACGCCGATATCATAAAATTCTGCGGTATCCGCCTGTGCGCAAAGCGCGGCGGCCAGCTTTCCTCCTGTACAGGATTCTGCGGTGGTCAACGTTAAATCGCTATCAATGAGCGTGTTTGCAAGCCGTTTCGTCAGTTCATTGACTGTTTTTGCGTCATTGTACTCCGTATTCATTACCGCCTCGCTAATTCTCTTCAGGAATGACAGAAATATGTCCGTTGCGTTCCAGAATGGCATACTTGATTTTACTTGATTCGGTAATCCCCTGATTTTGTCGCGCAGCGACTAATATATCGTCAAGAGAGACATCCACTTTCTTCATTTTATCTAATAAAGGGATCCCGTGATCAAGCAGGATAACCGGGGAACCATCCAGCACGGATTCGGCCCCACCCACCTTTTTTTTAATGAAACCGAACAGAATATCAATAGTAACCAGAGTGACAATCGTGATCATGGCGCCGGTTATCGAAAAATCATTACCCAACAAGGCTTGTTGAGTTGCTTCACTGATAATCAGTAATAAAATCAGATCGAAGCTGGTCATTTGTAATAATGCCCGGCGACCTGCTATTTTGAAAACCACCAACAAAATAAGGTAAATGGCTGATGCCCGGAAGACCATCTCCATACTCACCTCCTAGGGATAAATAAATTGTCTGAAGCGGATTTCAGGTTCGCCATTTAGCTGGAGAAAACTCTTTACGCTTCCTGGCTTCACGGGCGTAACCCGCAGCCAGATAGTAAAGTTCTGCATTGCTTCAGAATCATTGTAGACGAGGTAAAGATCGTTCCCCTTGCTGTACATGCTGTCTGGCTGCGGCCAAATATTTTCCATTTCATAAAATTTGTTGAAATCGCCGCCAATGCGCAACGTCTTGTTCACAGAATCATACTTTTGTACAGAGATTTTAAATTTAAATTCCGTTTGCAAGCGCCCAAATCTTTCGTACTGTAACCCTGTTGTCTTTAAGGTGTTTTTTCTCGTCACCTCACTTAAATATCCGCCGGAAAACGCTCCCGCGGAAGCAAGTAAAACAATGCAGAGCAAACAGATAAAACCAATCTTGTGAAAGCCTGATTCAAAATTCAGAAAACGCTGACTCTCTTTCACTCCTTGCAAATGGGCTTTCTCTCTATTCATTTCACCGCCTCGCTTATATCACACCAATCCTTTGTTTTATTGAAAAATTATCATTTGAGACTTATCCCACTCGCCAGATTAATAAATAGCTACCAGACTTAATAAGTCAAATCAATTTTAATGGAGGCTCTATGAAAATATCGTTCGCCCCCTTACTGTTCTGTTTTTTATTGCCATCAGCGTTTGCCGATGATAATGGCGGGTTGAAAAAAGATACCGCCCCGCCACCTGCGCACGCACTGGATGAAGGGTATCGCGGCACTGAAGATGCAAGAATCATGACCGTCGAACAAGCTAAAACCATGCATGACGGTGCGACCATCTCTTTACGAGGTAATCTCATTGAGGATCAAGGAGGAGATAAGTTTATCTTTCGTGACAAAACCGGCAGTATCAATACGTTAATCCCGCTTGCCGTCTTTGATGGCCGAACGGTAAAACCCGATCAAATGATCAGGATTAACGGTAGCCTTGACGCTAAAATGCAACCGCCGGTGGTGCGCGTTAATAAAATCCAGAAGTAATGCCTCAGCCGGGAAGAATTTCACTCTTCCCGCCTCTCACACACCAGATTCATTTTCCCCGTCAGACACCTCACATAATCTCTCTGGCAGCAAATCCAGCGTTTAAGCGAGTCAGAGGGGCCATGAAAATGCTAAGATAGCTACTAGAGTATATGCAAAGTGGATAGCGGGTATGAATTTTGACCAACTCGCGATGTCGAATTCGCGGTTATCAACCCCACTGCCCCAAAAACAAACGGTAATGGCAAATGTCATTAAGTATTAGTAAGATAGCTTCTTTATATATAACCCTTTAAAATTATGCGCCTGGTTTTATCATCTCTGATCGTGATGGCTGGATTTCTGAGTGGTCAGGCTGCAGCTGCGCCTGAGCAGGCCTCGTACGCTGATATTCGTGACAGTGGCTTTGTCTATTGCGTTAGCGGGCAGGTCAATACGTTCAATCCACAAAAAGCAAGCAGCGGTCTCATCGTAGACACATTAGCGGCCCAATTGTATGACCGACTGCTAGATGTCGATCCCTATACCTATCGCCTGGTGCCAGAACTGGCTGAAAGCTGGGAAGTATTAGATAACGGCGCAACCTACCGCTTCCATTTACGTCGCGATGTTCCGTTTCAAAAGACAGCCTGGTTCACCCCGACCCGCAAACTGAATGCGGACGATGTGGTATTTACCTTCGAGCGCATCTTTGATCGCCAGCATCCGTGGCACAATGTCAATGGCAGCAGTTTTCCTTATTTTGACAGCCTGCAGTTCGCCGATAACGTCCAAAGCGTGCGCAAGCTGGACAACAACACCGTTGAGTTTCGCTTAAATCAACCCGACGCCTCCTTCTTATGGCACCTTGCCACACATTATGCCTCTGTGATGTCGGCCGAATATGCCGCCAAATTAGCAAAACAGGATCGCCAGGAATTACTCGACAGACAACCCGTCGGCACAGGCCCGTACCAACTTTCAGAAAATCGTGCAGGCCAATATATTCGCCTACAACGGCATGAAAAATTCTGGCGTGGTACCCCCTTGATGCCGCAGGTCGTGGTGGATCTCGGCTCTGGCGGAACCGGACGTTTATCGAAATTACTGACCGGCGAGTGCGACGTCCTGGCCTGGCCGGCTGCCAGCCAGCTCAGCATATTGCGTGATGACCCGCGGCTGCGTCTGACGCTGCGTCCGGGGATGAATATCGCCTATCTGGCGTTCAACACGGATAAACCGCCGTTGAACAACCCCGCCGTACGACATGCGCTAGCGCTGGCCATTAACAACCAACGGTTAATGCAATCTATTTACTACGGTACGGCGGAAACCGCGGCATCTATTTTGCCTCGCGCCTCGTGGGCTTATGACAACGAAGCTAAAATTACCGAGTACAACCCGGCAAAATCGCGCGAGCAGTTAAAAGCGCTGGGGCTGGAAAACCTGACGTTACAACTTTGGGTACCCACCAGCTCTCAGGCCTGGAACCCCAGTCCGCTGAAAACCGCAGAGCTGATTCAGGCTGATATGGCTCAGGTGGGTGTGAAAGTGAAGATCATCCCGGTAGAAGGTCGTTTTCAGGAGGCGCGATTAATGGATATGAACCATGATCTGACGTTGTCCGGTTGGGCAACTGACAGTAACGATCCTGACAGCTTTTTCCGACCGATGCTTAGCTGTGCCGCCATTAACTCGCAGACCAATTTTGCCCACTGGTGCAATCCGGAATTTGACAGCATTTTGCGCAAAGCTCTCTCTTCGCAACAACTCTCCTCGCGAATTGATGCCTACGACGAAGCGCAAAATATTCTCGCGCGCGAGTTGCCGATCCTGCCACTGGCCTCTTCGCTCCGTTTGCAGGCTTACCGCTATGATATCAAAGGGCTGGTGCTCAGCCCGTTCGGCAACGCTTCTTTTGCCGGGGTTTCCAGGGAAAAGGCTGACGAGGTGAAAAAACCATGATTATCTTCACCCTACGTCGATTTTTATTATTGCTGGTCACTTTGTTCTTCCTGACCTTTATTGGCTTCAGTCTGAGTTATTTCACCCCCCATGCGCCGTTACAGGGCGCATCACTGTGGAACGCCTGGGTATTCTGGTTCAATGGCCTGATTCACTGGGATTTTGGGGTGTCCAGTATTAACGGTCAGTTGATCTCAGAACAACTGAAAGAGGTTTTCCCGGCGACAATGGAACTGTGCACTCTGGCCTTTGGTTTTGCACTGATGGTCGGGATCCCCATAGGCATGTTGGCGGGCATTACACGTAATAAATGGCAGGATCGTTGCATCAGCGCATTGGCTTTGATGGGCTTTTCTATTCCGGTTTTTTGGCTGGCGCTGCTGCTGACGTTGCTCTTCTCACTGACTCTCGGCTGGCTGCCCGTTTCGGGGCGTTTTGATCTGCTCTACGAAGTTAAGCCCGTTACCGGGTTTGCCATTATTGACGCCTGGATCGCCGACTCGCCCTGGCGCGACGAAATGCTGGTCAGTGCGATCCGCCATATGGTGCTCCCGGTGTTAACGCTCTCCGTGGCACCGACGACGGAAGTTATTCGTCTGATGCGTATCAGCACTATTGAGGTCTTTGATCAAAATTATGTCAAAGCGGCGGCGACTCGTGGTCTGTCACGGTTAACGATTTTACGCCGTCACGTACTGCACAACGCCCTCCCACCGGTTATCCCGCGCCTGGGGTTACAGTTTTCCACCATGCTGACGCTGGCGATGATCACCGAGATGGTCTTTAGCTGGCCAGGTCTTGGCCGTTGGCTGATTAACGCGATTCGCCAGCAGGATTACGCGGCGATTTCGGCGGGTGTGATGGTAATAGGTTCACTGGTTATCATTGTTAACGTGATCTCTGATATTTTGGGTGCTATGGCTAACCCTCTGAAACATAAGGAATGGTATGCCTTACGATAGCGTCTACAGCGAAAAGCGCCCGCCTGGTACGCTGCGCACCGCATGGCGCAATTTTTACGGCGATGCAACCGCAATGATCGGCCTGTATGGCTGTGCTGGACTGGCAATTCTGTGTATTTTTGGTGGTTGGTTCGCGCCTTATGGCATCGACCAGCAGTTTCTCGGCTACCAGCTTTTACCGCCGTCATGGTCGCGCTATGGCGAAGTCTCTTTCTTCCTCGGGACTGATGACCTGGGGCGTGATGTTTTAAGCCGCCTGCTTAGCGGTGCGGCCCCGACCGTGGGCGGTGCGTTTGTCGTCACCCTTGCCGCCACGTTGTGTGGCTTATTGCTTGGCGTGGTTGCCGGGGCAACACACGGTTTGCGCTCCGCGGTGCTGAATCACATTCTGGACACCCTACTGTCGATCCCTTCACTGTTGCTGGCGATTATTGTGGTGGCCTTTGCCGGCCCGCATCTGACGCACGCGATGTTTGCCGTCTGGCTGGCGCTGCTGCCGCGGATGGTTCGCTCCGTCTACAGCATGGTGCATGACGAGCTGGAAAAAGAGTATGTCATTGCCGCTCGCCTTGATGGCGCAACCACGCTCAATATCCTGTGGTTCGCCGTTCTGCCCAATATTACCGCCGGGCTTATCACTGAAATCACCCGTGCGCTGTCGATGGCGATTCTGGATATCGCCGCGCTGGGTTTTCTCGACCTGGGCGCACAGTTGCCGTCACCGGAATGGGGAGCCATGCTCGGCGATGCGCTGGAGCTGATTTATGTCGCACCGTGGACAGTGATGCTGCCAGGCGCGGCAATCATGATAAGCGTGCTGCTGGTTAACCTGCTGGGTGATGGCGTACGCCGCGCAATTATTGCGGGGGTGGAATAATGCCATTACTCGATATCCGTAACCTGACTATTGAATTCAGAACCGGTGACGACTGGGTAAAAGCGGTTGACCGGGTCAGCATGACCCTCAATGAGGGTGAAATTCGCGGACTGGTCGGCGAGTCCGGGTCCGGCAAAAGCCTGATCGCCAAGGCCATTTGCGGCGTCGCTAAAGATAACTGGCGTGTAACCGCTGACCGTATGCGCTTTGATGATATCGATCTCCTGCGCCTTTCCGCGCGTGAACGACGCAAGCTGGTCGGTCATAACGTTTCCATGATCTTTCAGGAACCGCAATCGTGTCTTGATCCGTCCGAGCGTATTGGACGACAGTTGATGCAAAATATTCCAGCCTGGACCTACAAGGGCCGCTGGTGGCAGCGCATCGGCTGGCGCAAACGCCGGGCGATTGAGCTTTTGCACCGTGTCGGGATAAAAGACCATAAAGATGCCATGCGCAGCTTCCCGTATGAACTGACCGACGGCGAGTGTCAGAAGGTAATGATCGCTATCGCGCTGGCCAATCAGCCGCGCTTGCTGATTGCCGATGAGCCGACGAACGCGATGGAGCCAACGACCCAGGCGCAAATATTTCGCCTGCTAACGCGGCTGAACCAAAACAGCAATACCACTATTTTGTTGATCAGCCATGACCTGCAAATGCTCAGCCAGTGGGCAGACAAAATCAACGTAATGTACTGCGGACAAACGGTGGAAACCGCGCCCAGTAAAGATCTGGTGACGATTCCACATCATCCTTATACGCAGGCGTTGATCCGCGCCATTCCTGATTTTGGTAGCGCAATGCCGCATAAAAGTCGTCTGAATACCATGCCAGGAGCGATTCCATTGCTGGAACAATTACCCATCGGCTGCCGTCTGGGGCCGCGCTGCCCTTATGCTCAGCGCGAATGTATTGAAACCCCACGACTGACCGGAGCAAAGAATCATCTCTACGCCTGTCATTTCCCGCTGAACATGGAGAGAGAGTGAGATGGTAGAAACCCTGCTCGAAGTTCGCAATCTGAGCAAAACCTTTCGCTACCGGACGGGTTTATTTCGCCGCCAGACCGTTGAGGCCGTCAAGCCACTCAGCTTTACCCTGCGCGAACGTCAGACGCTCGCCGTCATTGGCGAGAATGGTTCCGGTAAGTCCACGCTGGCAAAGATGTTAGCTGGCATGATTGAACCCACCAGCGGCGAACTGCTGATTGACGATCACCCGCTAAAGTATGGTGATTACTCATTCCGTAGTCAGCGGATCCGCATGATTTTTCAGGATCCGTCAACATCGCTTAACCCTCGTCAGCGTATTTCACAGATCCTCGATTTCCCGCTGCGTCTGAACACCGACCTGGAACCTGAACAGCGTCGCAAACAGATTATTGAAACGATGCGCATGGTTGGCCTGCTGCCTGACCATGTGAGCTATTACCCGCATATGTTAGCTCCGGGGCAAAAACAGCGTCTGGGGCTTGCCCGCGCGCTCATTTTGCGACCTAAAGTGATTATCGCCGACGAAGCCCTTGCCTCTCTCGACATGTCGATGCGTTCGCAGCTCATCAATTTGATGCTGGAATTACAGGAAAAACAGGGGATTTCATATATCTATGTGACTCAACATATCGGCATGATGAAGCACATTAGCGATCAGGTATTAGTCATGCATCAGGGGGAAGTTGTTGAGCGCGGCAGTACCGCAGATGTTCTGGCCTCCCCGCTGCATGAGCTGACTCGTCGTCTGATTGCAGGGCATTTTGGCGAGGCGCTTACCGCGGACGCCTGGCGCCAGGATCGATAACAAAACCGCTGCCCTCCGTAGCCGGAGGGCAATTGCGTCATTAGTGACAAACACTGGGTAAGAGCAGAGTTTCAACCTCGGTAAAAGCGACTGACGGGAAAACGCTCCCCTGTATCGCCCAGACACCCGCGGCGCTGACGTCATCGATAAGTTGTGATGTTTCCACCCCCTCCACCGCGACGCGATCGCAATATTCCCGGATATTTTTGATAAGCACCGGGAACATCGGCTTTTCTACCTGCTCAAGGAAGAAACCACGATCCAATTTAACCACGTCAAAATGACCGCAAACCAGCGGACTGGCCCCGACGTTACCGGAGCCAAGATCGCCCAGCCATAGCGCGTTTGGGCCGTCACAGAGTGAATTAATCAGCAGATTATTCAGGCAAATCGTACTCGACAGAAAACGCTCTGACAGTTCCAGCGCAATAAAGGGCATTGCGTGTAGGGCCGACTTGATGACCGGATCACCAATCGCCAGAAGCGCCATTTCATCAATGAGATGCAGGGTACAGAGCAGATTGTTGTTCTCAAACCAATCACGCTTTTCGGCAATTAGCTGAATTTGCTTGAGCATGAAATTACGCTTTTGTTCGCTATCCCACGCTGAAACGATGAAATCTGCATGCAACGGGCGAACCGTATCTGCAGCAAACCGAGCGATCATCTCCACGCCCAGCAACTTATTTGTTGTGTCTCTCATCGGTTCCGCGATGAAATGATAGTGCATAAGACCACTCCAATTGATCATAACTTCCTGATAATGCACTTTTAATCACAATCAATCAATAATATCGATCAATGTATCAATATTGATCGATAAAAACAATATATCATAACAAGCTGAATACATGCATATTTTTTGTTTTAAGAAATTTCTTACCTTGCTATGTTTATTAACATCAGCTAGCGCCTTAATAATACCATTTTAGCGCCTTTAAAGCCTTGTATTTTCTCATTGTCTTCAATGCAATACGGATCGGGCAAGGGGCAATCAGGGAAAGTAATATCCCCGCCATTTGCAATGAATGGCAATGGTCATTTAGGGGTGATAACCATTCTAAAAGGAACAAAGAGTAGGATATAATTTCAGACCAATTTCGTGCGTTTTTGAGATGGCAATCATCACGCATTGATTGCTACGAAGAAGCAATGACCATAAGGATTAAAGCTATGGGTTTTCTTTCCGGTAAGCGTATTCTGGTGACGGGTCTTGCCAGTAAATTGTCCATTGCCTGGGGAATCGCTCAGGCCATGCATCGCGAAGGCGCTGAGCTGGCGTTCACCTACCAGAACGACAAACTAAAAGGCCGTGTGGAAGAATTTGCCGCTCAACTGGGGTCCAGCATCGTACTACAATGTGATGTGGCCGAAGACGCCAGTATTGATGCGATGTTTGCTGAACTGCGCCAGTCCTGGCCGACATTCGACGGATTCGTGCATTCCATCGGTTTCGCGCCTGCTGACCAGTTGGATGGCGACTATGTGAATGCGGTCACCCGCGAAGGTTTTAAAATTGCTCATGACATCAGTGCTTACAGCTTCGTTGCAATGGCAAAAGCTTGCCGCTCTATGCTGAACCCTGGCTCTGCGCTCCTGACGCTATCCTACCTGGGCGCTGAGCGCGCGATCCCTAACTACAACGTGATGGGTCTGGCGAAAGCTTCTCTGGAGGCAAACGTCCGTTACATGGCTAACGCAATGGGTCCTGAAGGTGTACGAGTGAACGCCATCTCCGCAGGTCCAATCCGCACTCTTGCCGCTTCCGGCATTAAAGATTTCCGTAAAATGCTGGCGCATTGTGAAGCGGTTACGCCGATTCGCCGCACCGTGACTATTGAAGATGTGGGCAATTCCGCAGCCTTCCTGTGCTCCGATCTGTCTGCCGGTATCTCTGGTGAAGTTGTTCACGTTGATGGTGGCTTCAGCATTGCAGCGATGAACGAGCTGGATCTGAAATAATCGTTTAGTCTTCAGTGGGCGGCCTGCCGTCGCCCATGATTTTCACCGCCTCCTCCACTGCCCTGCGCCATATATACTTTTCCGATATTTATTATCACGTAACAATCTTTCATCCCCCCATCGGCTTACGTCAGGATATCGCAGCGCAAACGATCCGGCGTAGGTGTATGACGACGTGTCCGGGTCGCCACTTTTTAGACCAAGGAACGCCCATGGAACAACGCCGAATTGTAGGCAAAAGCCACTGGTATCATGAGACGCAATCCAGCACGTATCCGCAAGATGTTCTGCCGCTGGTGCCGGAGGCCGCTCATGTTGACGACAGCTTTTTACTGGACCTGGCGATATCTGATGACGTACTTTTACCCTTTCAATCCTGGTTAACCCCTGCCCGTAAACTTGCCCAACTTCTTTTCCCTGCTCACGTAGACAGGGATCAGATGCATACATTCAGCGCCTATGAACGGATGAGTACCGCCCTGACCGTCGCTCAGGTATATGGCGTGCAGCGATTGTGTAATCACTATGCCGCACGTTTAACGCCGCTGCCGGGCCCTGATTCGTCTCGTGAAAGTAATCACCGACTGGCGCAAATCACCCAATATGCGCGCCAGCTCGCCAGCTCACCTGCTGTGATTAGCGAGCGCGATCGTCAGCACCTTGATGCGGTCGGGCTGACCACCTGCGATAGCATACTGATGAATCAAATCATCGGATTTGTTGGCTTCCAGGCACGGGTAGTTGCATTACTTCAGGCCTGGTGCGCCCACCCGGTGCGTCGCATAACGGGCCTGGATGTACAGCAATTCGCTCACGCCTTGCCATTTAGCGCCACAAACTCAATCTGGCACGCTGCGCCTTTAGCGCGCGAAAAACAGCATGCCTACGTTGAATCGATAGCAGGTTATCCCAACGAACTGCACGCGCTGATCCCCTTGTTAACGCATTCACCTGACGTATTAGATTTACTCAGATCTCTGATTTTCAGTACACAACGCAGCGATATGCCGACGCGGGCATTTTCTCTGACGACCCTGATGACATCTCGCATCAACGGTAGCGTGGCCTGCTTTAATGAACACGCGTATACCGCACATGAATTAACTGACATCATCACTGTCCTTCGTCAGGACGAACGTGAATTGCAGCGCTGGGAACAACGACATCCGGTTGAGCGCGTCACCCTGCAGGCGGTACAATGGCTCACCCGAGCGCCCGACCGCTTTAGCGCCGCACTGTTAACACCGTTGTTCGATCAAGGTATCTCTTCAGAACAGGCGATTAACCTGCTGGCCTGGAGTGGATTATGCGGATGGTTAAATCGCTTGAAAATCGCGCTGGGCGAGACGTATTAACCGATCCACCTACTTAAAGAGCGCTTGCTGCAACTGGCAGAATCGCGTAAAACTGTCAGCCGCTCTTTTAGCCACGAAAATAGACAATTATGCTTCAGGACAACCCGCTGCTAGCGCAGCTTAAACAGCAACTACATTCCCAGACGCCGCGTGCTGAAGGGGTGGTAAAAGCCACGGAAAAAGGCTTTGGCTTCCTGGAAGTCGATGCACAAAAAAGCTATTTCATTCCACCGCCGCAGATGAAAAAAGTGATGCATGGGGACCGTATTGTTGCGGTGATCCATACGGAAAAAGATCGCGAGTCTGCTGAGCCGGAAGAACTTATCGAACCCTTCCTGACGCGCTTCGTGGGTAAAATTCAGGGCAAAAATGACCGTCTGTCCATTGTGCCGGACCATCCGTTACTGAAAGATGCGATCCCTTGTCGCGCCGCCCGTGGCGTTGAACATGAATTTAAAGAAGGTGACTGGGCCGTGGCGGAAATGCGCCGCCATCCGCTGAAAGGCGATCGCACCTTCTACGCTGAATTAACCCAATTTATCACCTTTGCGGACGATCACTTTGTTCCGTGGTGGGTCACGCTGGCGCGCCATAATCTCGAAAAAGAAGCCCCGGACGGCGTAGCGACTGAAATGCTGGACGAAGGTCTGGTGCGTCAGGACCTGACCGCCCTCAATTTCGTCACCATCGACAGCGCCAGCACCGAAGATATGGACGATGCGCTGTATGCCGAAGAACTGGCCGATGGCACGCTACAGTTAACCGTCGCTATTGCCGATCCTACCGCCTGGATTGCAGAAGGCAGCAAACTGGATAAAACAGCGAAAATTCGTGCGTTTACCAACTATCTGCCGGGGTTCAATATCCCGATGCTGCCACGTGAGCTGTCTGACGATCTGTGCTCGCTGCGCCCGAACGAAGTACGCCCGGTTCTGGCTTGCCGTATGAGCATTACCGCCGACGGTACGATTGAGGACAACATCACCTTCTTTGCAGCGACTATCGAGTCTAAAGCGAAGCTGGCCTATGATAACGTCTCCGACTGGCTGGAAGGCACCGGCGACTGGCAGCCTGAAAACGACGCGATTGCTGAACAAATCCGTCTGCTGCATCGTATTTGCCTAAGCCGTGGTGAATGGCGGCACAACCACGCGCTGGTATTTAAAGATCGTCCAGATTACCGTTTTGTCCTCGGTGAGAAAGGCGAAGTGCTGGATATTGTGGCGGAACCGCGTCGCATCGCTAACCGTATCGTGGAAGAGTCAATGATTGCGGCAAATATTTGTGCTGCACGCGTACTTCGCGACACGCTGGGCTTCGGCATTTATAACGTCCATATGGGATTTGATCCGGCTAACGCCGACGCACTGGCTGCGCTACTGAAAACCCATGGTATGCACGTAGATGCCGAAGAGGTTCTGACGCTGGAAGGCTTCTGCAAACTACGCCGCGAACTGGATGCGCAGCCTTCCGGTTTCCTCGATAGCCGTATTCGTCGGTTCCAGTCGTATGCTGAAATCAGCACCGAGCCAGGCCCGCACTTTGGGCTGGGTCTGGAAGCCTATGCCACCTGGACCTCTCCGATTCGTAAATATGGCGACATGATCAACCACCGTCTGCTTAAGGCCGTCATCAAAGGCGAAACGATTGCCCGTCCGCAGGATGATACGACCCTGCAAATGGCCGAACGTCGTCGCCTGAACCGCATGGCCGAACGCGATGTGGGTGACTGGTTATACGCCCGCTTCTTGAGCGACAAAGCAGGCACTGACGCCCACTTCGCGGCCGAGATCATTGACGTCAGCCGCGGCGGTATGCGAGTGCGTTTAGTGGATAATGGCGCAGTCGCATTTATTCCGGCCCCGTTCCTGCATGCTGTTCGTGACGAACTGGTATGCAGCCAGGAAAGCGGTACCGTACAGATCAAAGGTGAAGTGGTTTACAAAGTCACAGATGTGATTGATGTCACCATTGCTGAAGTGCGGATGGAAACCCGCAGCGTTATCGCTCGTCCAGCCGCGTAACATCGATAAAGCTAACGGCCTTTCTCTTTTTGAGAAAGGTCGTTTTCTTTTCCCTCCCAAATCTCCATCACGCACTACACTTCTTTCATCCGGACTAATTTATTTTTTACTATTTTCAGTTCCGCTGGCTTTGCTTTTTTTAGATTCTGGATTACATATAAATACATAAATAAAACAATACGTTCAGCCATAATCACCCTGTATGAATCATGGCTACCTATACTTTTGAGGCTCTATGCGCTTTAAACGGGATAGTACACATCATGAAAGACGTCCGGGAGCGGGTTACGTTGTATAGCTATGTGGGCACTCATAACCCCTACTGGCGTTTGTCAGAGGATTGCAACATCCTGCATTTCTCTATCGACGAAACGTCAGCAGCCGATCAGACCGTTGAATTGTCAGTTGAGCAAGCCGACCGCATTCGCGAAATGACGGTGATTACGTCCAGCCTGTTAATGACGCTCCCCATTGAAGATGACGACATTCCTGTGCATCTGGTCGGCAGGAAAATCAATAAACGCGAATGGGCGGGTAGCGCATCCGCCTGGGATGACACCCCTTCCGTCGCGCGCGACCTGGCTCACGGCCTCTCTTTCGCTGAGCAGGTGGTTTCTGAGGCTAACGCCGTCATTGTCATTCTTGATCGCATGGGCAACATTCAGCGCTTTAATCGCCTGTGCGAAGAGTACACCGGTCTCAAAGAGCGCGAAGTGATTGGCCAAAGCGTTTTCACGCTGTTTATGAGCCGGCGCGAAGCCGCGGCCTCAAGACGCAACATTGCGGTTTTTTTTCGCGATGGTAACTCTTATGAGGTCGAACGTTGGGTAAAAACCTGCAAAGGCCAGCGTCTGTTTCTGTTTCGCAATAAATTTGTGCATAACGGTAGCGGTAAGAATGAAATATTTCTGATCTGCTCCGGTACCGATATCACTGAAGAACGCCGCGCTCAGGAACGTCTACGGGTGCTGGCAAATACCGACTCCATCACCGGCTTACCGAACCGCAACGCAATTCACGAGCTGATCAGCAACGCCATTGAAAACGCGGGCGGTACGCAAGTTGGGATTGTATATCTCGATTTGGACAACTTTAAAAAGGTGAACGACGCCTACGGTCATATGTTTGGCGATCAGTTGTTACAGAGCGTCGCGCTGGCAATCCTCAGCTGTCTCGACGATAACCAGCTATTGGCAAGGTTTGGCGGTGATGAATTTATTGTCCTTGCCACCGAAACGTCCCAGGGCGCGCTGGAGGCTACGGCATCACGTATTCTGACGCGCCTGCGTCAACCTTTTCGCATTGGACTAATAGAGGTCTATACCGGATGTTCAATCGGTATTTCTCTCGCACCACAGCATGGACAGGATGGCGAGAGCGTCATCCGTAACGCGGATACGGCCATGTACACGGCAAAAGAAGGCGGTCGTGGCCAGTTTTGCGTCTTCTCCCCGGAAATGAATCAGCGGGTTTTTGAATATCTGTGGCTGGATACCAATCTGCGTAAGGCGTTGGAAAACGATCAACTGGTTATCCACTATCAGCCAAAGATAACCTGGCGCGGTGAAGTACGGAGTCTGGAAGCTTTGGTTCGTTGGCAGTCCCCAGAACGTGGCCTCATACCGCCGTTAGAGTTTATCTCTTACGCCGAAGAATCAGGGCTCATTGTTCCGCTCGGTAGATGGGTTATTCTGGACGTTGTGCGCCAGGTGGCAAAATGGCGTGCCAAGGGGATAAATCTACGCGTGGCGGTAAACGTGTCTGCCCGCCAGCTCGCAGATCAGACGCTATTTACCGCACTCAAGCAGGTGCTTCACGATCTCAACTTTGAATACTGCCCCATCGATGTTGAATTAACGGAAAGCAGTTTGATTGAAAATGAGCAGTTGGCGCTATCCGTCATCCAGCAATTTAGCCAGTTGGGGGCACAAATCCATTTAGATGATTTTGGCACCGGCTATTCGTCGCTGTCTCAACTGGCCCGCTTCCCGCTTGATGCCATAAAACTGGATCAAACCTTTGTCAGAGATGTGCACAAGCAACCTATTTCGCAGTCGCTGGTGCGGGCCATTGTCGCGGTTGCGCAGGCGCTCAACCTGCAGGTCATCGCCGAAGGCGTTGAAAGTGCAAAAGAGGATGCTTTTCTGACCAAGAACGGCGTCAATGAGCGTCAGGGATTCTTATTCGCCAAGCCCATGCCTGCGGCTGCGTTTGAACGATGGTATCGACGACACCTGAACAAAAATACGCGATAATGCAGAAAGATTGATCGGAGAAAATAGCCATAAATGGACAATACGTGATGATCCTATCTGTATGTAATCACAGAATATATAATATTCTTCAATCATTCAGGTTAATACTATTTTTCCCTTCTCTTTTGTCATGAAATTCTGCATCATGAAATTCAAACTCTATTGCCCTTTGGATGATGACCATGTCTGATATCGACGCTCAGCGTCTGGCCGAACGCATTGATACCGTGCTGGATATCCTCGTTGCAGGTGATTACCACTCAGCCATCCACAATCTCGAAATTCTGAAGGCTGAACTGTTAAACACGGTCAAAGAAGATACTCAATCTTTGTCAACAAAACAGAAAGCTCCGTGGGAGATCTGATGACATCGCTCTCTTGATGTTAATGCTTTCAGCAGACTTCCGTTTATTTTCCGATACGATATTGCTATAAAAATTAATACTATGAATTCCCGACAACAATCTATTTTGCAGATGGTGACCGATAAAGGTCAGATGAGCGTTGCCGATCTGGCAAAAATCACCGGCGTTTCAGAAGTGACGATTCGACAGGATCTGAATACGCTGGAAAAACAGAGTTATTTACGCCGTGCGCACGGATTTGCTGTTTCGTTAAACAGCGATGATGTGGAAACGCGCATGATGACCAATTTCACGCTAAAACGTGAGCTGGCTGAATTCGCTGCATCACTGGTCAGCCCCGGCGAGTCCGTATTCATTGAGAACGGCAGCAGCAATGCGCTCCTGGCAAGAACCCTGGCGGAGCAAAAAGATGTCACTATCATTACGGTGAGCAGCTACATCGCTCACCTGCTCAAAGAAACTCCGTGCGAAGTGATTCTCCTCGGCGGGATTTATCAGAAGAAAAGTGAAAGCATGGTCGGCCCCTTAACGCGTCAGTTTATCCAGCATGTACACTTCAGTAAGGCCTTTATCGGCATTGATGGCTGGCAGGCAGACACCGGCTTCACCGGACGCGATATGATGCGTTCTGATGTGGTTAATGCGGTACTGGAAAAAGGCGCAGAGGTTATTGTGCTTACCGACAGCTCAAAATTCGACGCCATTCACCCATACACCCTGGGTCCTTTAGAGCGGTTCAGCCGCGTGGTGACGGACTCTAAGCTCAGCGCCAGCGTACAAATGCACCTTGAGCATTCAGGATTAACCGTCAATATCATTGATACCCACGCATAATGCCTGAGCAAGATGATTTGTCGGCAGGCAAATCATCTCCTCTCTGAGAGTTATCTGACAACCCAATTAAGACTTTTTACCTGTTGTTAACAGAATAAACTCGTAAAATTAATGTTAGCGATATAACAGGAGCGAACATCCAACTGCAGGATATTGGTTGTCATGCCTTCGCTAAACAGTTTCACGGAAATATCTTCGATAGCCACGATTTAGCGCTATCCTTAAAGAACACTGGATTCCGTGAATCAATAATTCAGGAGAAAGTATTATGTTAGTAACGAGCAAAAAAATGACCGCAGCCATTCTGGCGCTTACTCTGGCAATGTCTCTGAGCGCGTGCTCTAACTGGTCCAAACGCGATCGTAACACTGCTATCGGTGCTGGTGCGGGTGCAGTAGGTGGTGCAGTCCTGACGGATGGCAGCGCGCTGGGTACGCTGGGTGGTGCTGCTGTTGGTGGTATTATTGGCCATCAGGTAGGTAAATAATTTACGGTTGACCCGCTCGATATAATTAAACGTTTACTTTTTCAGCTCTGTATTTTAAAAAGCCACGGATTTTATCTCCGTGGCTTTTTTATTTAACCGCCAGCCAGTTTAACTTTCATACCTTTGGCCTCCAGCAATGATTTTATCAGGTCACGTTTATCGCCCTGAATTTCAATCACGCCATCTTTTACCGCCCCACCGCAACCACATTTTTTTTTCAGTTCAGCGGCTAATTTAGCCAGTTCAGCATCATCCTGATCAATACCCGTAATCAGGCATACGCCCTTGCCTTTGCGGCCACTGGTCTGGCGTTGAATGCGGACAATACCATCACCCTTTGGACGTTCAGGAGCGGCCTTAGGTTCATCAATACGCCCGGAATCGGTTGAATAGACCAGGCGAGAGTTTGAATCGCTCATTTACACACCTCGTTTTAGAGAGGCATTGATCATCTTCAGCGTCTGCGCCGGGTCGGCAGACTGCGTGACCGGACGACCAATCACCATATAATCCACACCGGCTAACTGCGCCTGCTCTGGCGTCATAATACGACGTTGATCGCCAGCCTCGCTGCCTTCAGGACGAATACCCGGCGTCACTAACTTAAATACTTGTCCAAACGCCTGTTTGAAACGTACCGCTTCCTGGGCTGAGCATACGACACCGTCCAGCCCGCAATGTTGAGTTAAACGCGCCAGTCTTTCAGCATGCTCTGCAGGTGACAACGTCACTCCGAGATCGGCAAGATCGCTGGCTTCCATGCTGGTCAGAACCGTCACAGCAATTAGCAATGGCGCATCCTTACCAAAAGGCACCAGGGCCTCACGGGCAGCCGTCATCATGCGCACCCCACCAGAGGCGTGTACGTTAACCATCCACACGCCGAGGTCGGCAGCCGCCGCTACGGCATGTGCAGTTGTGTTGGGAATATCATGAAATTTCAAATCAAGAAAGACGTCAAAACCACGCTGCTGTAGTTCACGAACCAACTGAGGTCCAAAAAGCGTGAACATCTCTTTGCCCACTTTCAAACGGCAATCACGAGGATCAATTCTGTCGACAAAAGCTAATGCTTTATCACGATTAGCGTAATCGAGAGCGACAACGACAGGAGAATCAGTAACAGCACGAGAAGAAGATGAAGCAGTAAACGTCATGACCAGACCTTCCTGAGGATGGGCGCCAGTGGTGGCGCAAAATGGGTAAACGGCGTGCATTCTACCTGCGGCAATAGAAAATTAACAGGCGCGATTACATTTCTGCCAGGCGAACTGGCAGCGGAGGTTGATGATGGGACGATTACAATTCATTAGGATGTTGTAACTAAAGTAAGGCTTTTTTAAAAATTACAGTCCATCCAACCCGCGAATAGGTTTAATGGTTGACCATGAACGGCAGGATGGACAATGCCAGTACAGCGTATAAGCGGTAAAGCCGCATTTCTGACAGCGGTAGCGTGGCTTACTACGTACCTGCTCCCCGACCATATCGCGCAGCACCATCAGGCTCTCTTTGGCACGCCCTTCTTCTGCTTCGTTAAGATGATAATCCATCAGCTTGTGGAATACACGCATCGTAGGGTGGCGTTGCAGCTGGCGAGTGATATAAACCTGAGCGGTATCAGTCCCCTCACGCGCCTCAAGAATATCTGCAAGCATGAGTTCAGCGGCGGCACCCGTATTTTCCTCAACCGCACGACGTAAAAACTCAGCCCACTCATCGTTTTTGCCCAGATGCTGGTAGCAGCTTTGCAGCATTTCCAGCGTTTCACTGACCAGCTCTTTATCCTGAGAAATCACCCGTTGCAGACTTTCAACCGCCCTGGAGTAATCGCCGTTCAGCATATATACGCGCCCCATCATAATGGAAACGCGGGCGCTGTTTTTGTCTGCTGCCGCCCCTTTTTTCAACAGCGTCATGGCACGATCCATATCGTCGTTGCCCATTTGCTGTAACGCCAGTTCGCAGTAAAAATGCGCTATCTCAATACGTTGTTTATCTTTGCCAAGCTTCACCAGACGCTCTGCAACGTCAATAGCTTTCTGCCATTCGCTGGTTGCCTGATAAATTTGCAGCAACTGCTGTAAGGCGCCAACGCGAAAATCTGTTTCATCGGTGAGCTGGTTGAACATGTCTTCCGCACGGTCATACAGGCCGGCGGCCATGTAATCGCGGCCCAACTGTTGCACTGCCAGCAAACGCTGTTCGTAGGTCAGCGAGGCGCTTTCCATAAGGGTTTGGTGGATGCGGATTGCACGATCGACTTCACCGCGCGAACGGAACAGGTTTCCGAGGGTGAGATGAGCCTCAACGGTGCCCGTATCCTCTTTCAGCATATCGAGGAACAGATCCACCGCTTTATCTTGTTGGTTGCTCAGGAGGAAGTTCACCCCAGCGACATAGTCACGGGAAAGTCGGTTAGCTTCATCCTGCTTTGTTTGTTGCGCACTTCTGCGACCCATATACCACCCATAGGCAGCGGCTACAGGTAAAAGCAGAAACAACAACTCCAACATAAATAATTATTCCTTCACAACCGACGAATCGGCAGATACCGCAACGTCGGTCGCAGGCGCAAGCTGGTTTTCCAGTCGTTTGATTTTACGTTCGGCGCGCGCAAGAGACACTCGAACCTTCAGCCAGAAAAGGCCGCAAATTAACCAACCAATCGCAAAACCTGCGGCAAACAATACAGCAAGCAGCGTAGAGATACGATACTCACCCTGAGCCAGCAGGTAATTAAACGTAACCTGTTGATCGTTTTGCGCGCCTAATGTCACCGAAATAACAAAAATCGCCAACACCAGTAAGAAAATGAGTAAATATTTCACATTACTTCCCGTTATGTGGTTTGAGCGAATAAATCGTGTCCAACTTACCGCGTTGAGCCCTTTAAATTACCATTTTCACACCGAGTGCGAAATGGAAAAGCGCTTTATGTCTTCTGATTTAAGGGCAAAATTTGAAAAATCAATCATAGCTAACTTTCTTGTTCACGCTGCGCGATTTCTTTGGTCTCCTGCACTGGCGGTGTTAAAGGCCCGCATATCCGCTGCGCAAGCCAGGTTGCCAGGGTCACCAACAGCCAGGAAATCAGAGTTGCAACCACCAAATCACGGGGCCAGTGCATTCCCAGCAGCAAGCGGCTCCCCATCACACCCGTCGCCCAGATGAGCAAGAATGCAATAGTCAGCGTACGTCTGCGTGGCCACAGCAATCCTACCGCCAACAAAGCCCAACTGGCAGCAAACATCGTATGTCCGGATGGAAAAGCAAACCCTGTTTCTTTTTGCCAGTGCTTACGTAGAAACGTTGGCACGTCCCGCTGTTCGGCTAATTGTTCTTTGACTAAGTTCCCACGATCTTTACGTTTTAAAGTGTAGAACTCATCAACCGGAATATTGTGCGTTTTTTCCAGCCATACGACAAATGGCCGCGGTTCCTGCACCCTGTCTTTAACCCAGGACTTCACGCCCTGCCCAACTAAAATCGCCGCCGCCAGGATCGCAAACAGCATTACCGCCGCTTTCAGACGAAAACGCAGACACCACAAAAACCATGCACAGAGCGCTACGTGAGTGATAATCCCCCATGGCTGTGTCACCGTTTCCGTTACCCAGTACAGGGATTTTAACCACCAGACATTATGCCCTGGTTGCCAACTCCAACCTGATACCCATACAGCAACCGGCATGATCAGCAGCAGTCCGGCGCCGACTGCGGTGCGCTTTGCAATTGAAAGCATTGCCTCTCCTTTCGTCGATAAGTATCACAATCATAACTGAAAAATACGCACGCCGGGAAAATTGACAATTTTGTGCCATTCCAAAAGCGAATCCGTTGTCGCGATTAGGTGAACATCGCTGGCTTATGGCAAAATAGTGCAATACAGAACAGAAGCCAACAGGCGACGGCACGACAGTGCCAGCATAATCTGGAGAATTACATGCAGCTTAAACGTGTGGCAGAAGCCAAACTGCCAACCCCCTGGGGTGATTTCCTGATGGTGGGATTTGAAGAACTGGCAACCGGACACGATCACGTCGCGCTGATTTTTGGCGATATTACAGGCCAAACGCCTGTCCTGGCACGTGTCCACTCTGAGTGTCTGACTGGCGATGCGCTGTTTAGCCTGCGTTGCGATTGCGGTTTCCAGCTCGAAGCGGCCCTTTCCCATATTGCTGAAGAAGGGCGTGGTATTCTGCTCTATCATCGTCAGGAAGGACGCAACATTGGCCTGCTAAATAAAATCCGCGCCTATGCGTTGCAGGACCAGGGGTATGATACGGTTGAAGCCAATCATCAGTTAGGATTTGCGGCAGACGAGCGTGATTTCACGCTGTGTGCGGACATGTTCAAGCTGCTGGGCGTTGACGAGGTACGTTTGTTGACCAATAACCCGAAGAAAGTGGAAATTCTGACCGAAGCGGGTATCAATATCGTTGAACGCGTGCCGCTGATTGTAGGTCGTAATCCGAATAATGAACATTATCTGGATACCAAAGCCGCGAAGATGGGCCATTTGTTAAATAAATAATTTCCGTTTACCCGGTACAGAGAAAAGCCTGCTCACGCAGGCTTTTTTACATGCTATTTCAACATATTACGAATGACATAGTGGAGAATACCGTCGTTCTGGTAATACGTTAACTCCGTCGCGGTATCGATGCGGCAACGGCACAAAATCACCTCTTTATGCCCATCCGTACGGGTCAAACTTACCGGAACTGTCGCCCCCGGTTTAATGTTTTGCAGATCCGTAATATCAATCATTTCCTCACCGGTTAATCCCAGCGTTTTACGCGTGACCCCCTGTGGGAATTCAAGCGGTAAAATCCCCATGCCGATCAGGTTAGAACGGTGAATTCGCTCAAAGGACTCAGCAATCACCACACGCACACCCAGCAAGCGTGGGCCTTTCGCAGCCCAGTCACGACTTGAGCCAGAACCATATTCCTTACCGGCAATGACCGCCAACGGAACATTCTCCTGTTGGTATTGCATGGCGGCATCATAGATAGCCACCACTTCCGTCCCCGGCAAATGCCGCGTCATCCCGCCTTCCACGCCAGGCACCATCTCATTGCGGATACGTATATTGGCAAAAGTACCGCGCATCATCACTTCATGGTTTCCGCGGCGGGAGCCGTAGGAGTTAAAATCTTTGCGCTCAACGCCGTGGCTTTGCAAATACCGACCAGCCGGGCTATCCGCTTTAATGCTACCGGCTGGAGAAATGTGATCGGTGGTCACCGAGTCGCCTAACATCGCCAGAATGCGTGCGCCATGAATGTCCTGCACCGGATCCGGCGTAGCCTGCATATCATCAAAGAACGGCGACAAACGGATATAGGTCGAGTCTGACTGCCAGCCATAGGTGTCAGCCCGATCAACTTGAATCGCTTTCCATTCCGGTGTGCCTTCAAACACTTCGGCATACTCTTTATGGAACATAGCGGTAGACACCTGCTCAACAGCTCGGGCGATTTCCTGTGCAGTTGGCCAGATATCTTTCAGGTAAACGGGATCGCCTTTTCTGTCATGACCTAACGGATCTTTCGTCAGGTTGATATTCATATTCCCCGCCAGCGCATAGGCCACGACCAGCGGCGGAGACGCCAACCAGTTCGTCTTGACGAGCGGATGGATGCGCCCTTCAAAGTTACGGTTGCCGGAAAGCACTGCGCCGACCGTGAGATCGCCTTTTTTGATCGCCGTCTCAATAGGATCGGGCAGCGGTCCGGAGTTACCTATACAGGTAGTACAGCCATAACCCACGAGGTTAAAGCCCAACTCATCGAGATACGGTGTGAACCCGGCCTGTGCCAGGTAGTCAGAAACGACTTTAGAGCCAGGCGCCAGCGAAGCTTTAACCCATGGCTGACGTTTCAGGCCAAGCGTAACCGCTTTCTTCGCCAGCAGACCCGCCGCCATCAATACGCTTGGGTTAGAGGTGTTGGTACAAGAGGTGATCGCAGCAATCACCACCGCGCCATCCGGCAACTGGTATTGATGCCCGTTCATTGTATAGTCCACTGGCAGACGATCTTTTAGCGAGCTATTCACCTCAAGCTCGTTACTCGCCGAGAACGCTTTAGGGACATCAGCGAGTGCGACCCGATCCTGCGGACGTTTCGGCCCGGCAAGACTCGCTTCCACACTGCCCATATCCAGCTCCAGCGAACTGGTAAATACGGGTTCATCGCCTGGATTACGCCACATTCCCTGCGCTTTAGCATAAGCGCCGACCAGCTCGACCTGCTCCTCACTACGTCCGCTCAGGCGCATATATTCAAGAGTGATGTCATCAATCGGGAAGAAACCACAGGTTGCGCCATATTCCGGCGACATGTTCGCAATGGTTGCCCGATCGGCCAGCGGTAAGGTGTCCAGACCATCACCATAGAATTCAACAAATTTCCCAACCACACCATGCTTACGCAGCATTTGGGTGACGGTCAGCACCAGATCGGTCGCGGTGATACCTTCCCGCAGTTTGCCTACCAGCTTGAAACCCACCACGTCAGGGATAAGCATTGAGACCGGCTGGCCCAGCATCGCGGCTTCGGCTTCAATGCCCCCGACGCCCCAGCCCAGCACACCGAGACCATTTATCATCGTAGTATGGGAATCGGTCCCGACCAGCGTATCCGGATAAGCAACCCATTCACCGTTTTGTAATTCGCTCCAGACAGCTTTACCCAAATATTCAAGGTTAACCTGGTGGCAAATCCCCGTTCCCGGCGGCACAACGCTGAAGCGACTGAATGCTTGCTGCCCCCATTTCAGGAACACATAGCGCTCATGGTTACGTTCCATTTCCAGGCGGACGTTCTCTTCGAAGGCGTCATCATCACCGAAACGATCCACCGTTACGGAGTGGTCAATGACAAGATCCACTGGCGAAAGCGGATTCACTTTTGCCGTATCCCCGCCCAAACGTTTTACCGCTTCACGCATAGCGGCCAGATCGACCACCGCGGGTACGCCGGTAAAGTCCTGCATCAAAACGCGAGCGGGTCGATAGGCAATTTCACGATCGGCATGAGCGGTTTCCAGCCAACGCGCCAGCGCATGTATATCGTCTTCGGTAACGGTATTTTCGTCCTGCCAGCGAAGCAGGTTCTCCAGCAAAACTTTTAGCGATTTAGGTAGGCGGGTGATATCACCCAGTGTTTTTGCGGCCAGAGGCAAGCTGTAGTAACGGTAGGTTTTATCATTAACCTGCAATGTGTCCTTACTGGCTTCGCGTAGGGTCGACGACATAGCTCCTCCTTAAATGACAGGGTTGGATCCCCTGATTTTCTTCAGGGTTAGTATTAAAGATAACACAAACAAAATGTAACGCTTTGATAACAACTCAAATTGATAAAAGTGGAGAACATCAGAAAAGCGGCGTGTGGTATAAATTGCGAGGAGAAGGTACGAGAGCGAAAGTGGGTCGCGTTAATGTGTAACAGGCATGTATGCAATCGATAATATGCGGATTAGCGGGGACATCGCGACTGCATGTAATAAGTCATTCGATGTTTCAGACAGAGGATGAATAATAATAACGATAAAATTGGTATTAATTACTGTTTCTGTTCATCATCAGTAAACAGATCAATAAACGCGCGTTGTTCAGGGGAAAGCGTCCAGGAGGTGGGGATTTCCGGCCCATTCTCTGCGCCGGTATTGCTCTCTGGTTCATTTTCATGAGGAGATGGCGTCGCGGTGGCGTGTTGTTCCGATGCGGACATGACCTACCCCCACACTTGCCAGGCCACGAGCGCGACGACAATCCAGAACACAGCAGAGCCGAGAAAAACAGCAAACCAGGCTTTACGTTTCATCGCGGGATCCCTGCGTGCTGGCTGGTTTCCTGAAGGCATCGCTAACCTCATACTATCGAAATCACTTATCATTTAGGCACCAAACAATCGGTACAATTAATCATCAGATAGGAGGAATCCTAATAAAAAAGGCGAAAAAAAGCCAGTGAATTTTCAGACTCGTCCTGATAAATAAATCGATTGTTTGATCGGTTATAAATATTTGAAAGGAATTTTTGGCAAGCTAACTAATTTGAAACTACTTTAGAGAACCTTTTCCACAAACTATATATGGTTAATTTATTTGCGGCAAATTAGCAATATTCAGCGTCTCCCGTCGGTATCGCATTATGCAGAAGGATACCGACGAGATAACAGCCGGTATTATTTCTCAGGCAATTTGATATCTTTAAACATGGCTTCAATATCATCATTCGAACGCAACGCCACCGCAGTATCCACCACATCTCGCGTCAGATGTGGCGCGAAACGTTGAATAAAATCATACATGTAACTGCGTAAAAACGTGCTGCGACGAAAACCAATCTTAGTGGTGCTATGACTGAAGATATCGTGCGCGTCAACACGGACAAGATCCGGATCGGAGACGGGATCGACCGCCATGCTGGCAATTACCCCTACCCCAAGCCCCAGACGCACATAGGTTTTAATAACATCGGCATCGGTCGCGGTAAAAACTATCCGCGGTTCCAGACCCGCACGGTTAAACGCGGTATCCAGTTCCGAACGCCCGGTAAAACCAAAGGTGTAGGTGACCAGCGGGTACTGCGCCAACTCTTCAATAGAAACAGATGCTTTTCCCGCCAGCGGATGATCCGGCGTCACGACGATCGAGCGGTTCCAGTGATAGCAAGGTAACATCACCAAATCGTCATACAGATGCAGGGCTTCCGTCGCGATGGCAAAGTCCGCATTCCCTTTCGATACCGCTTCGGCGATTTGCGTCGGCGACCCCTGGTGCATGTGCAAAGAGACGCGAGGGTATCGCTCAATAAAACCTTTAATCACGTTTGGCAGTGCGTAACGTGCCTGCGTGTGGGTCGTCGCGATGTATAGCGAGCCTTTGTCCGGCCAGGTATGTTCGCCGGCCACGGACTTAATGGCGTCCACCTTTGACAGAACCTCACGCGCAATGCGGATGACTTCCTGCCCCGCTGGCGTAACCTGCGTCAGGTGCTTGCCGCTACGGGCAAAAATCTGGATGCCAAGTTCATCTTCAAGCATACGAACTTGCTTACTGATGCCTGGCTGGGAGGTATAAAGCCCTTCCGCCGTTGAGGAGACATTAAGGTTGTGGTTCACCACCTCAACAATGTAGCGAAGCTGCTGTAATTTCATGTTAAGCCATCCCGATTTATGCCATCAGATCATCGTTTCAGAGCAGGCTCGTTAGCGCTGCTAATACGATTTAATAATAAAAAACGTGTTAACTATAACCACTATATCATTTCTATGTAAGCTGTATAGGCATGACAAAAAATAATACGCCAGAAACAAAAAGGGCCGCTTACGCGACCCTTTAAGGAGAAATTCAGGCGGAATGCCGTTATTTCTTCCCTTCTACCCATTTACCGTCAACAAAGAACGCGGACCAACCGGTCGCCTTACCGTCTTTCTCAGCAGCAACGTATTGCTGCTTGGTTTTACGACTGAAACGGACCATGGACTTGTTGCCGTCCGGATCAGTCTGCGGCGCGTCTGCCAGATAGCGCAGTTTTTCCGGCAGACGATCGCGGAAGCGGTACAACTCTTCCACCAACGGCGCGCGGGTCTCACGTGATTTCGGGAACGTATTCGCCGCCAGGAAGATACCTGCAGCGCCATCACGTAACACGAAATACGCGTCAGATTTTTCACACGGCAGTTCCGGCAGCGGAACCGGATCTTCTTTCGGCGGAGCGACTTCACCGTTACGCAGGATCTTACGGGTGTTTTTACACTCGTCGTTGGTACACGCCATGTACTTACCAAAACGCCCCATTTTCAGGTGCATTTCAGAACCACATTTCTCGCACTCAACGATAGGACCGTCATAACCCTTGATGCGGAATTCACCCTCTTCGATCTCGTAGCCGTCGCAGGTCGGGTTATTACCACATACATGCAATTTACGCTTAGGATCGATAAGGTAGCTGTCCATCGCCGTGCCGCACTTCTGGCAGCGACGTTTGGCGCGCAGAGCGTTCGTTTCCGCGTCATCGCCCTCCAGCACGTTCAGTACTTCATTTTCCGGTACCAGGTTAATGGTGGTTTTGCAGCGCTCTTTCGGCGACAGCGCATAGCCGGAACAGCCCAGGAAAACGCCGGTGCTGGCAGTACGAATACCCATCTTGCGTCCGCAGGTCGGACAATCAATGCTGGTCAGCACCATCTGATTCGGACGCATCCCGCCCTCTTCAGGATCTTTCTCGGCTTTATCCAGTTGCTGAGTAAAATCAGTGAAGAAGTTGTCGAGTACGCCTTTCCATTCGGCTTCGTGATTCGCCACCTGGTCGAGGCTGTTTTCCATCTGCGCGGTAAAATCGTAGTTCATCAGTTCGCGGAAGTTTTCTTCCAGGCGATCGGTGACGATTTCACCCATTTTTTCAGCATAGAAGCGACGGTTCTCTACGCGAACATAGCCGCGATCCTGAATCGTGGAAATAATCGACGCATACGTTGATGGACGACCAATACCACGCTTTTCAAGCTCTTTAACCAACGAGGCTTCACTGAAACGTGCAGGCGGTTTGGTAAAGTGTTGCGCTGGCGTCAATTCGACAAGCGTCAACGTATCGCCTTTATCCACAGCCGGTAAGATGCGATCTTCATCGCCCTTACGCAATGCAGGCATCACTTTGGTCCAGCCATCGAAACGCAGAATACGACCACGCGCTTTCAGGCGGAAATCACCCGCGCCCACGGTTAAGGTGGTGGAGTCGTATTTAGCCGGTGTCATCTGGCAGGCAACAAACTGGCGCCAGATCAGCTGGTACAGTTTTTGCGCATCAGCTTCCATGTCTTTCAGTGATTCCGCCTGTACGGCGACATCGGAAGGACGGATAGCTTCGTGCGCTTCCTGAGAGTTCTCTTTGCTGGCGTACTGGTTCGCGCTCTCCGGCAGATATTTTTTGCCAAAATTATCGCTGATGTAATCGCGAACCATGGTGACGGCATCCTGACTCAGGTTTGTTGAGTCCGTACGCATATAGGTGATGTAACCCGCTTCGTACAAGCGCTGTGCCATCATCATGGTTTTCTTCACGCCAAAGCCCAGACGCGTGCTCGCAGCCTGCTGTAGCGTGGAGGTAATAAACGGCGCGCCCGGTTTGCTGCTGGTCGGTTTATCCTCACGTTCCAGGACGCTATAGCGCGCTTTTTCCAACAGGCTAACAGCGGCAAGCGTTTGTTCCCGGTTCACCGGGCGGAACGGTTTATCGTTCTGATGCGTCACCTCAAGCGGCAACGCATCGCCACCAGGCGTGGTTGTGTCAGCACTAATTTCCCAGAACTCTTCTGGAACAAATGCTTTGATTTCACGTTCGCGCTCAACCACCAGACGTACGGCAACCGACTGTACGCGGCCTGCTGACAGACCACGCGCAATTTTTTTCCACAGCAGCGGCGACACCATATAGCCCACGACGCGGTCCATGAAGCGGCGCGCCTGTTGCGCATTAACCCGGTCGATGTTCAGTTCGCCCGGTTTTTCAAACGCCTGACGAATAGCGTTTTTGGTAATTTCGTTAAACACCACGCGACTGTAGCGGGTGTCATCGCCGCCGATCACTTCCCGCAGGTGCCATGCAATGGCTTCCCCTTCGCGGTCAAGGTCGGTTGCGAGATAGATGTGGTCGGCTTTTTCAGCCAGTTGCTTCAGTTCAGAAACAACTTTCTCTTTACCAGGCAGCACTTCATAGCGCGCATCCCAGTTGTGCCACGGGTCAACACCCATGCGGTTGACGAGAGCGCCACGTTCATCCTTTTTGGGCTTTTTAGCCGTTTTGGTGGAGGTTGAGTCGGCGCTCTTTTTAGTTGCTGAGCCACTGGTCGGCAAATCACGGATATGACCGACGCTGGATTTCACCACGTAGTCATTACCCAGATACTTGTTGATCGTTTTGGCTTTTGCCGGGGACTCAACGATGACAAGAGCTTTACCCATATTCACCTTTACCTAATTTGATTCTTCCAGAATGCGTCGCACGTTGATTCACCTTCCACTGGCGACGAGACATCGATATGGTCTCTGCGTCGGCGGATATCAACCCCTTAAACTGATTCGCGCTTGTAATGTAACTCTCATGTAACTGAGTTAACAGGCTTTTTTGCTCACAAACGCTATTGCACGACGAAGTATTGGTCGAATGTCAAGCAAATCTGTTGCCAGATTGACGAAAGCGTCACACTGTACCTGATAAAATGCGTTACGCAACTTTATTAGCATGCAAAAACAAATCTCGCCAGTTGCAACCCCGACGTAAGACCTTCATTTATGTCAGGGAATATTTGCCCATAAGCCGGGCTCGGCGTAGACTAATGTCCTTGTTTAAGGAGTAAATAATGCATAAAGACACGCAACCTATCGATCGCGAAACGCTGCTGATTGAAGCCAACAAAATCATTCGTGAGCATGAGGACACGCTGGCGGGGATTGTCGCCACCGGCGTTACACAGCGAAATGGCGTGTTGGTTTTCAGCGGAGATTACTTTTTAGATGAGCAAGGGCTTCCGACGCCCAAAAGTACGGCGGTGTTTAATATGTTTAAGCACCTGGCGCACGTACTTTCTGAAAAGTATCACTTGATCGATTAATACAAGAAATGATTTGCCGGATGGCGACTCCGCCTTATCCGGCCTGGGATGTTACGATCCTCCAGGCCGGATAAGATGTTTGGCATCACCATCCGGCAATGACAATTTTACATCAGCGGTTTCTGTCCCCGCTGCCACCAGCGCAGCAGCAAACGATCGGCGCTCTCGGCCGCACTTCCGGTAAAGCGATCCATCAGTTTTTTGCGCTGCATATAGCGAACGCTTAACACTTCGCGACCGTCCATTAGCCCGAGAATCACTTCATCGCTGGTATTGATTTCATCCACCAGCCTGTTCGCCAGAGCCTGTTGCCCAAACCAGTGTTCGCCAGTAGCAACCTGCTCAATGTCCAGCGTCGGACGCATGCGTTGGACGAAATCTTTAAACAAGTGATGGGTTTCATTGAGATCTTCGCGGAATTTCTGCCGCCCTTCTTCCGTGTTTTCACCAAGCAGCGTCAGCGTGCGCTTGTACTGTCCGGCGGTGTGCAGTTCGATATCAATATCTTTCCCTTTCAGGAAGCGGTTAAAGTTCGGGATCTGCGCCACAACGCCAATCGACCCGACGATAGCAAACGGCGCCGAGACAATTTTATCTGCCACGCAGGCCATCATATATCCACCGCTCGCGGCGACTTTATCCACCGTTACGGTCAACGGGATCTGCTTATCGCGCAGACGCTGTAACTGTGACGCAGCCAGGCCATAACCATGAACCACGCCGCCCGGGCTTTCCAGGCGAACCACCACCTGATCCTGCGGTTTAACAACCGCCAGCACCGCCGTCACTTCTTCACGTAAGGCGCTGACCTCATGAGCATCCATACTGCCTTTAAAATCCAGCACCCATACACGTGGTTTATCAGATGACGTACTGTCTCCCAGTTTCGCTTTTGCCTTGGCTGCCTTCGCTTCCAGCTTCTGTTTCTTTTTCTGCGCCTTATGCCAGAATTTTTGCTGATGCCCGTCCAGTAACGCCAGCGACAGATCATCCTTCATCTCTTTATATTGCTCGCTGAGGTTAATAACCCGCAGCTCCCCGCGCTGACGTTTGCGTTGTGTCGCGTTCACAATCAGCATCACAACTACCGCAATAGCCACCACGACAGTGACAATTTTTGCCAAAAACAGCCCATATTCAGACAACAACTCCACGAGACCCACCTTGGTTAAACAACGCTATTTCCGCTCAGTGTACAACAGGCTGGTTAACCCGTCTTGCTTCATCCATGCTGGTGCTGAATCAGCAAAAAGCATGACAAAGCGTTCATTTTGCGGTGTTATTACCTTTGGCTGATTGAAAAAGAACAGGGTTTAAGGCATAAAGCCGGAACGTTATCGCGAACGAGATGGCCAGAGCGTTGCCGAGGAGTAGCCGTGCATTACCAACCTAAACAAGACCTTTTACAGGACCGCATTATTCTGGTTACCGGTGCCAGTGATGGTATCGGACGTGAAGCCGCACAGACCTATGTGCGTTACGGCGCGACCGTTATTCTGCTTGGGCGTAACGAAGATAAACTGCGCCAGGTTGCCCGCACCATTGCCGATGAAAACGGTACGCAGCCACACTGGTTCACGCTGGATCTGCTCACTTGTACTTCTGAAGAATGCCACCAGCTCGCACAGCGCATTGCCGCACATTTTCCACGTCTGGATGGCGTTTTACATAATGCCGGATTACTGGGTGATATTTGTCCGATGAGCGAACAAAATCCGCAGGTCTGGCAAGATGTCATGCAGGTGAATGTGAATGCTACCTTTATGCTGACCCAGGCATTGCTGCCGCTATTACTGAAATCCGATGCCGGATCGCTGGTCTTTACCTCTTCCAGCGTCGGCCGCCAGGGACGCGCCAATTGGGGGGCGTATGCTACCTCCAAATTTGCTACCGAAGGCATGATGCAGGTTTTGGCAGATGAATATCAGAACCGTCACCTGCGCGTAAACTGTATCAATCCTGGCGGTACGCGTACCGGCATGCGAGCCAGCGCATTTCCCACTGAAGATCCGCAAAAATTGAAAACTCCCGCCGATATTATGCCGCTCTACCTGTGGCTGATGGGCGATGACAGCCGCCGTAAAACCGGTATGACTTTTGATGCCCAGCCGGGCCGTAAACCAGGAATAGCTCAATGAGTGAAGAACGCTACCAGCAGCGCCAGCAGCGCGTAAAAGAGCGGGTTGATGCCCGCGTTGCCGCTGCAAAGGATGAGCGCGGGATCATTATCGTGTTCACCGGAAACGGTAAAGGTAAAACCACCGCTGCGTTCGGGACCGCCACGCGCGCGGTGGGCCATGGTAAAAAAGTCGGCGTGGTGCAGTTTATTAAAGGTACCTGGCCAAACGGTGAACGAAACTTACTCGAACCCCATGGCGTAGAGTTTCAGGTTATGGCGACAGGATTTACCTGGGACACGCAAAACCGCGAGTCGGATACCGAAGCCTGTATGGCCGTGTGGGAACATGGAAAGCGAATGCTGGCTGACGCTGAGCTGGATATGGTTATCCTGGACGAACTGACCTATATGGTGGCGTACGACTATCTGCCGCTTGAAGAGGTTATCAATGCCTTAAATGCGCGTCCAGCCCATCAGACGGTGATTATCACCGGCCGGGGATGTCATCGCGATATTCTGGAGTTAGCGGATACGGTCAGCGAACTGCGCCCGGTTAAGCACGCGTTTGAAGCGGGCGTGAAGGCTCAGATGGGAATTGATTACTGACAGCAGGCCGGATAAGGCGCTTGCGCCGCATCCGGCTCCACGCTAACGCCTGATGGCGCTTTGCTTATCAGGCCTGGTCATGATTAACCGTTGTTGCTGCGACCGCCCGGACGACGGCTGCTGCCGACCTGTGAGTGGCGCTTCACCGCACGACGGATCTGGTTCGCCTTCATCCGACGACGATCTTTCTCGACGGCAACTTTAGAGGTCGTTTCCGGCTTCAGTTCCACCAGTTCACGCAAATAGTTGGTCTGCGCCAGATCAAGCTCCGTCCAGCCACCACGCGGCAGGCCTTTCGGCAGCGGGATATCGCCGTAACGGACACGGATAAGACGGCTTACCTGCACGCCTACAGCTTCCCACAGGCGACGTACTTCGCGGTTACGCCCTTCGGTCAGCGTGACGTTGTACCACTGGTTGATCCCTTCACCGCCGCTGAACTTGATCGTTTTAAATGCCGCCGGACCATCTTCCAACTGTACGCCACGGCTAAGATCGCGCAGTTTCGCGTCATCAACCTGACCAAACACACGCACCGCATATTCACGCTCAACTTCGCGGCTTGGATGCATCAGACGGTTTGCCAGCTCACCGTCGGTAGTGAACAACAGTAAACCGCAGGTATTCACATCCAGACGCCCTACGGCGATCCAGCGCGCATCGCGCAGTTTTGGCAGACGATCAAATACGGTCGGACGACCTTCCGGGTCGTTACGGGTACACAGTTCACCTTCTGGTTTGTAATAGGCCAGAACGCGACAGATTTGTTCCGCAGACTCTTTAACCGAAATCAGATGACCGTCGATACGGATTTTCAGACCCGGCGTCACTTCAACGCGATCGCCGAGCGTGGCAATTTTGCCATCAACGCTCACGCGGCCCGCGGCAATAATGGATTCAATTTCACGGCGAGAACCGTGGCCGGCGCGCGCCAGCACTTTTTGTAGCTTTTCGCTCATAGAGCTTCCTTTAGATGTCGCCTTCACAGGCGTCGAACAGGAGAATCAACGGCACCAGTCAGCGCCATTTTAAGGCCGCGTAGTATAGCGGTTCGCGCCCTTATAAGAAAGGTTTAACGTCGCCGACACCTTCACGCAAGACCACCGGAGAATCGTCGGTTAAATCGATGACCGTGGTCGGTTGCTGGCCGAGATAGCCACCGTGGATAATCAACTCCACCTGCTTCTCCAGACGATCTTTAATCTCTTCCGGGTCAGACTCGGTAAATTCACTGCCCGGCAGCATCAGTGACGTAGAAAGCATCGGTTCGCCCAGCGCTTCCAGCAGCGCCAGCGCAATCGGATTCGACGGCACACGCAGTCCGATGGTCTTACGTTTTTCCTGCAACAATCGACGTGGCACTTCTTTCGTCCCTTTCAGGATGAAGGTGTAGTTGCCCGGCGTGTTGTTTTTAATTAAACGAAAGGCCACGTTATCGACAAACGAATAGGTCGACAGTTCGGACAGGTCACGGCACATCAGCGTAAAGTTGTGTCCGTCCGGCAGGTGGCGAATGCGACAAATGCGCTCCATTGCGCCTTTATCTTCAATTTTGCAGCCCAACGCATAACCGGAATCGGTTGGATAGACAATCACCCCGCCCTTACGCACGATTTCAACGGCCTGATTGATCAGCCGCTGCTGCGGGTTTTCGGGATGAATATAAAAAAACTGGCTCATACTTTCCTCTCTGTAATCTCGGGCTGTTCCCAAAGTTGCCAGACGCCTTCTACGCCTGCGGGCAACCAGAGTTTACGACCCAGTTCAATCCACGGGCAGGGCTGATGAAAATCAGATCCTTGCGATGCCCACAATTGATGCTGGCGCGCAAGCGTCGCCAGATGGGTGCGTTCATTGGGAGACTGTTGGCACTGTGCCACTTCCATTGCGTCACCGCGATGTTCGGCGAAGTGTGCAACCAGTCTTTTCAGCCACTTAGCGCTAAGATCGTACCGCCCAGGATGAGCCAGAACTGCCTTACCGCCAGAATGATGAATGACATCAATAGCTTGTTCTATTGTACACCACTGCGGCGGAACGTAACCGGTTTTCCCACGGGCAAGGTATTTTTTAAAAACATCCGCGATAGTCGTGGCTTTTCCGCACTCCACCAGAAAACGCGCAAAATGCCCCCGAGTTACCGCCCCGCCATCTGCCAGACGCAATGCCCCTTCCCATGCGCCGGGAATATGCGCTTTATCAAGTCGTTCAGCAATCAGGCGCGCGCGCTGCTGACGACGTTCCGTTTGTTGCGCCAAAAACTCGAGCATCAGTGGATGAGAAATATCAATATTCAGACCCACAATATGGATCTCATGATTTTCCCACACCGTTGAAATCTCGACACCCGAGATCAGATTTAACGCTAAACCCGAACGTGAAATTTCTTCTCTTGCCGCCGCAATACCGGCCGTGGTGTCATGATCGGTGATCGCCAGTGTACCGACTCGCATCTCTACCGCACGGTGTACTAAGGCTTCAGGGGTTAATCGCCCATCAGAGGCTGTAGTATGACTGTGCAGGTCATAAATCACTGCGTAATTCGTGTCGCTCAAGGCGGCTCCCATTTCAATAAATGTCGTAACACGCCCATCATAGCGGTTTCGACAAATTTACTGAAATCAGGTGTTGACTTTACCCCATCGAACTAGTTAACTAGTACACAAGTTCACATGAAGAAGGTATCTGAGATGAAAGCAACATTTGTCCTGCACGGTTGGTGGCGCACTTCCTGATTTCGGGCAGTGTCTTACGTCTGCAATATGCAACCAGATACCCGGCCCGCCAACTGAGCGGGCTTTTTTTTGAACAAAATTAATGAGAATAACGATGCAAATACAAAAACCGACACTCGAATTGCTTACCTGCGATGCCGCCTACCGTGAGAATCCGACAGCGCTGTTTCATCAGGTGTGTGGCGCGCGTCCGGCGACGCTGCTGCTTGAATCCGCAGATATCAATAGCAAAGATGATCTGAAGAGCCTGCTACTGGTCGACAGCGCGTTACGCATCACCGCTTTGGGTGACACTGTCACTATCAAGGCCCTCTCCGCGAACGGCGCATCGCTGCTGCCCCTGCTGGATGCCGCGCTGCCTGCTGGCGTTGAAAACGAACAACAGCCGAACATACGTCATTTGAAATTTCCCAATGTAAGCCCGTTGCTGGATGAAGATGCCCGCTTATGTTCCCTTTCCGTATTTGATGCTTTCCGTTTATTGCAGGAACTGGTCAATGTCCCTGCGCAAGAACGTGAAGCGATGTTCTTCGGCGGTCTGTTTTCCTATGACCTGGTCGCCGGTTTTGAAGATTTACCTCAGCTTGAAGCAGGTAACCGTTGCCCGGACTACTGCTTCTATCTGGCTGAAACGCTGATGGTCATCGACCACCAGAAGAAAAGTACCCGCATTCAGGCCAGCGTGTTTACCCCCAGCGATGTCGAAAAACAGCGTCTGAACGCGCGTCTGGCGCAACTGAGTCAGCAGCTTACCGAGCCTGCGCCGCCGCTGCCCGTGACAGAAATTCCGCAGATGCGCTGCGAATGTAACCAGAGCGATGAAGAATTTGGCGCTGTGGTGCGCGGGATGCAAAAAGCCATTCGCGCCGGCGAGATTTTCCAGGTGGTTCCGTCCCGCCGTTTCTCACTGCCCTGCCCGTCACCGCTGGCGGCCTACTATGTGCTGAAGAAAAGTAATCCCAGCCCGTATATGTTTTTCATGCAGGACAACGATTTCACGCTGTTCGGCGCCTCTCCGGAAAGCTCGCTGAAGTATGATGCCACCAGCCGGCAGATTGAGATCTACCCGATTGCCGGAACGCGTCCACGCGGTCGCCGTGCGGATGGCTCGCTGGACCGCGATCTGGACAGCCGTATCGAACTGGAGATGCGTACCGATCATAAAGAGCTTTCCGAGCACCTGATGCTGGTTGACCTGGCGCGTAACGACCTCGCGCGCATCTGCACGCCGGGCAGCCGCTACGTTGCTGATCTGACCAAAGTGGATCGGTACTCCTTCGTGATGCACCTGGTTTCCCGGGTGGTCGGCGAACTGCGTAGCGATCTGGATGTGCTGCATGCGTACCGCGCCTGTATGAATATGGGCACGCTAAGCGGCGCGCCGAAAGTTCGCGCCATGCAACTTATCGCCGAGGCCGAAGGTCGTCGTCGTGGCAGCTATGGCGGCGCGGTAGGCTACTTTACCGCCCATGGCGATCTGGATACCTGCATTGTGATTCGTTCCGCCCTCGTGGAAGACGGTATTGCCACCGTACAGGCCGGTGCCGGGATTGTTCTGGATTCTGTTCCGCAGTCTGAAGCCGATGAAACCCGTAATAAAGCGCGTGCGGTTTTGCGTGCTATCGCCACTGCGCACCACGCACAGGAGACCTTCTAATGGCTGACATTCTGCTGCTCGATAACATCGACTCATTTACCTATAACCTGGCGGATCAGCTGCGTACTAACGGTCATAACGTGGTGATTTACCGCAACCATATTCCGGCCCAGACGTTAATCGACCGCTTAGCAACCATGAAAAACCCAGTGCTGATGCTCTCGCCGGGACCCGGTGCGCCAAGCGAAGCGGGCTGCATGCCGGAACTGTTAACCCGCCTGCGCGGCAAGCTGCCAATTATCGGTATTTGTCTGGGGCATCAGGCGATTGTTGAAGCCTACGGCGGCTATGTCGGTCAGGCCGGCGAGATCCTGCACGGTAAAGCGTCCAGCATTGAACACGACGGTCAGGCAATGTTCAGCGGTCTGGCAAATCCATTGCCGGTAGCGCGTTATCACTCACTGGTTGGCAGCAACGTTCCGGCTGGATTGACCATCAACGCCCACTTTAACGGCATGGTGATGGCTGTCCGTCACGATACCGATCGCGTGTGTGGCTTCCAGTTCCATCCGGAATCGATCCTCACCACCCAAGGCGCGCTTCTGCTGGAGCAAACGCTGGCCTGGGCGCAACAGAAACTCGAACAGACCAATACGCTGCAACCTATTCTGGAGAAACTGTATCAGGCTCAGACGCTGTCCCAGCAGGAAAGCCACCAGCTATTCTCTGCCGTAGTGCGCGGGGAACTGAAGCCGGAACAACTTGCTGCGGCCCTGGTGAGCATGAAAATTCGTGGCGAACACCCGCATGAAATTGCCGGTGCGGCGACCGCGCTGCTGGAAAACGCCGCCCCGTTCCCGCGCCCTGATTATCTGTTTGCCGATATTGTCGGTACCGGCGGCGACGGTAGCAACAGTATCAATATCTCCACGGCCAGCGCCTTTGTTGCGGCGGCCTGTGGACTGAAAGTGGCCAAACACGGCAACCGCAGCGTCTCCAGTAAATCGGGCTCTTCGGATCTGTTGGCGGCATTTGGCATTAATCTGGATATGAACGCAGATAAATCCCGTCAGGCGCTTGACGAGCTCGGCGTGTGCTTCCTGTTTGCACCGAAATACCACACCGGTTTTCGCCACGCCATGCCGGTACGCCAGCAGTTGAAAACCCGCACGCTGTTTAACGTGCTTGGCCCGTTGATTAACCCGGCGCATCCCCCGCTGGCGCTGATCGGCGTATACAGCCCGGAACTGGTGCTGCCGATTGCTGAAACGCTGCGTGTATTGGGGTATCAGCGTGCCGCGGTCGTACACAGCGGCGGCATGGATGAGGTTTCGCTGCATGCGCCGACTATTGTGGCAGAGCTGCATGATGGTGAAATCAAGAGCTATCAACTGACGGCAGAAGACTTTGGCCTGACGCCGTACCATCAGGAACAGCTGGCGGGCGGCACGCCGGAAGAAAACCGTGACATTCTTAGTCGCTTGTTACAAGGTAAAGGTGAAGCCGCTCATGAAGCAGCCGTTGCCGCGAATGTCGCCATGTTAATGCGCCTGCACGGTGAAGAAGATTTAAAAACCAATGCGCAAACCGTGATTAATGTGCTGCGTAGCGGCGCGGCCTACGACCGTGTCACTGCGCTGGCAGCAAGAGGGTAAATGATGCAAACCGTTTTAGCGAAAATTGTCGCTGACAAGGCGATTTGGGTAGAAGCCCGGAAACAACAACAACCGCTGGCCAGCTTTCAAAATGACGTACAACCCAGCGCTCGTGATTTCTACGATGCGCTGCAAGGCGCACGTACCGCCTTTATTCTGGAGTGCAAGAAAGCCTCGCCATCAAAAGGCGTGATCCGTGATGACTTCGACCCGGCACAGATTGCGGACGTATATAAACATTATGCTTCTGCAATTTCGGTGCTAACCGATGAAAAATATTTTCAGGGCAGCTTTGATTTCTTGCCCATCGTCAGCCGTATCGCGTCGCAGCCCATCCTGTGTAAGGACTTTATTATCGATCCTTACCAGATTTACCTGGCGCGTTTCTATCAGGCGGACGCTTGCCTGCTGATGCTGTCAGTGCTGGACGATGAGCAATACCGTCAACTCGCCGCCGTGGCCCATAGCCTGAAAATGGGCGTTCTGACTGAGGTCAGTAACGAAGAAGAGCTGGAACGCGCTATTGCGCTTGGCGCAAAAGTCGTCGGCATCAATAACCGAGATTTACGTGACCTGTCGATTGATCTGAATCGTACTCGCCAACTGGCCCCGCGTCTGGGCCATGGCGTAACTGTCATCAGCGAGTCCGGTATCAATACCTACGGCCAGGTACGCGAACTCAGCCACTTCGCCAACGGTTTTCTGATTGGCTCTGCGCTGATGTCGCATGATGACCTGCACGCCGCCGTGCGTCGGGTTCTGCTTGGCGAGAACAAAGTCTGCGGTTTGACCCGGGCTCAGGATGCAAACGCGGCATATGAAGCTGGCGCAATATATGGCGGGTTGATTTTTGTGCCCACATCACCGCGCGCGGTTAGCGTTGAGCAGGCGCGAGAAGTGATAAGCGGTGCGCCATTGCAGTATGTCGGCGTGTTCCGTAACACCGAGATTACCGAGGTGTGCGACAACGCGTTGGCCCTGGGACTGACTGCGGTGCAACTGCATGGCAGCGAAGATCAGACCTATGTTGACGCCCTGCGCGATGCGTTGCCCAAACAGGTGCAAATCTGGAAAGCGCTGAGCGTCAGCGAGACCTTGCCAGCCCGGGATTATCAGCATGTCGATAAATACGTGTTCGACAACGGCCAGGGTGGCAGCGGTCAACGCTTCGACTGGTCACTTTTAGGCGGGCAATCGCTGGATAACGTTTTACTGGCTGGCGGACTTGGCGCTGATAACTGTGTCAACGCGGCAAAAACCGGCTGTGCCGGGCTTGATTTTAATTCTGGCGTAGAGTCACAGCCGGGCATCAAAGATGCACGACTTTTGGCTTCGGTCTTTCAGACGCTGCGCGCATATTAAGGAAAAGGACATGACAACATTACTCAATCCGTACTTTGGTGAATTTGGCGGTATGTATGTGCCACAAATTCTGATGCCTGCCCTGCGTCAACTGGAAGAAGCTTTCGTCAGCGCGCAAAAAGATCCTGAGTTTCAGGCGCAGTTTACCGATCTGCTGAAAAACTATGCTGGTCGTCCAACCGCGCTGACCAAATGCCAGAACATTACTAACGGGACCAACACCACGCTGTATCTTAAGCGTGAAGATTTATTGCACGGCGGTGCGCACAAAACTAACCAGGTGTTGGGTCAGGCGTTACTGGCGAAGCGTATGGGGAAAACGGAAATCATCGCCGAAACCGGTGCGGGTCAGCACGGCGTTGCATCGGCGCTGGCCAGTGCATTGCTGGGTCTGAAATGCCGTATTTATATGGGTGCGAAAGACGTTGAGCGTCAGTCGCCTAACGTTTTCCGTATGCGTCTGATGGGAGCTGAAGTCATTCCTGTTCATAGCGGTTCTGCAACGCTGAAAGATGCCTGTAACGAAGCGCTGCGCGACTGGTCTGGCAGCTACGATACCGCGCACTATATGCTCGGGACAGCGGCGGGACCGCATCCTTTCCCGACCATAGTACGTGAATTCCAGCGCATGATCGGCGAAGAAACAAAAGCCCAGATTCAGGAAAAAGAAGGGCGTTTGCCGGACGCTGTTATCGCCTGCGTGGGCGGTGGTTCTAACGCCATTGGCATGTTTGCCGATTTTATTAATGAAACCAGCGTCGGTCTGATTGGCGTAGAGCCAGGCGGTCACGGGATCGAATCCGGTGAACACGGCGCACCGCTGAAACACGGTCGTGTCGGGATTTACTTTGGCATGAAATCCCCGATGATGCAGACCGAAGAAGGACAGATTGAAGAGTCTTACTCTGTTTCCGCAGGCCTGGATTTTCCGTCTGTCGGGCCGCAGCATGCATACCTGAACAGCATCGGACGCGCCGATTATGTTTCAATCACCGACGATGAAGCGCTGGAAGCCTTCAAAACGCTGTGTCTGCACGAGGGGATTATCCCGGCGCTGGAGTCCTCCCATGCCCTGGCTCACGCCCTGAAAATGATGCGTGAAAATCCGGAAAAAGAGCAGTTACTGGTAGTTAATCTCTCCGGTCGCGGCGACAAAGACATTTTCACCGTACACGATATTCTGAAAGCGCGAGGGGAAATCTGATGGAACGTTACGAAAATCTTTTTGCACAGTTGAAGGACCGCAAAGAAGGTGCTTTTGTCCCCTTCGTAACCCTGGGCGATCCGTCAGTTGAACAGTCACTGAAAATCATTGATACGCTGATTGAAGCCGGCGCTGATGCGCTTGAACTCGGCATTCCGTTCTCCGATCCGCTGGCGGACGGTCCGACTATACAGGAAGCCACACTGCGGGCGTTTGCCGCAGGCGTGACACCGTCACAATGCTTTGAGATGCTGGCATTGATTCGTCAGAAACACCCCACCATTCCAATTGGTCTGCTGATGTATGCCAACCTGGTGTTCAGCAAAGGTATTGACGAATTCTACGCTCAGTGCGAGAAAGTCGGTGTGGATTCGGTTTTGGTGGCAGATGTGCCTGTTGAGGAGTCTGCGCCATTCAGAGCTGCGGCACTCCGCCACAACATTGCGCCTATCTTTATCTGCCCGCCGAACGCTGATGAAGACCTGCTGCGCCAGATTGCCTCTTACGGTCGCGGCTATACCTATCTGCTTTCGCGTGCCGGCGTGACCGGCGCTGAAAATCGTGCGGCGTTACCGCTGCATCATCTGGTCGAAAAGCTGAAAGAATATGGAGCACCTCCGTCATTACAGGGCTTTGGTATCTCTGCGCCTGACCAGGTGACCGGCGCGATTGAAGCTGGTGCTGCCGGGGCAATTTCCGGCTCAGCGATTGTGAAAATCATTGAGAAGAATGTTGCCGCGCCTGAGCAGATGCTGGCGGAGCTGAAAGCCTTTGTCAGCGCGATGAAAGCAGCCACGCCTTACTAAGCGAAATCAACCGCCAGAGACTTCTGGCGGTTTTACCCTTCTTTCTTGTGCTTCATTTTATACATGGCGTTATCCGCATTCTGAATTGCCACATCCAGCTCACCGTTAACTTCCGCAATCCCCCACGATACTGACAATGGCACAGTATGACCGTCCACCACAAACACATGGCTGGTCACCTGCCCGCTAATACGTTGCGCAATTGCCGTGGCATCAGTTGCCTGCGAACGAAACAGCAGGATCATAAATTCATCCCCGCCGGTACGAATCACGATGTCATGACTGGTTCGGGTGTTAGACAGCATTCTGTTAGCGATAATTTGCAGCGCCCGATCGCCTGCCGCGTGGCCCCAGGTATCATTGACGGCCTTGAACTTATTGCAATCCAGTAGCACCACCGAGCAGTGTGATAAATCACGACGCTTGATGATATCGAGAATTCGGCGGTTAAAACAGCCGGTCAGCGTGTCGATATAAACCTTGAGGTCGCTTTCATTCAGCCAGGATTTTAGTGAGAAACTGATCATAATGAAGAAAAATGGCGCCAGCAGAATCACAATCCCAGCCTGCGTGTCGCGTGTCATAAAACGGCCTAATGACAGCGAATAGTGCAATGCATATTTATCTGATAGCTTGCGCACCATCAGGCGCGTTTTATCCACGCATTTACCAGATAAACAGAGGCTTTCATTGTTGGTTAAATTCACCAGCGCCACGTTCAGACTCTGTGGCATTTGATAGTCAAATGCATTGGCCAGCGCCTCCTGCAACTCAGGCTTTGAATGGTCATAGACCAGATAGGCCACGATTTGATCTGATATTTCCTTGCCAGACAGATCGTAGATATAGCTCACCACGCTGTAAGCTTTTTCACCGGTAATTTTATCGGTATAGAAGTTCGTTGAACTAAGGGCTTTGTTTTTGACGTTTTTTTGCAACAGTCGGGTATAGAAATCAACGGGCGGATAGAAAAAGTTGGTGATATCCCGCGCCATGTCAGAACTGGAGAAGCTGAAATGGCGCGAGTCGGACGCCATAAACCAGTAAAAATAATCCGAGTTTTTAGCAATGATGTAACGATGCGCATCAAAACTGCCCGGATTTAGCTCATTAACCATGCCACGAATAAACTCCGCCGCCGCATACATACACAGAGCGCTACGGCTGGTTTGCTGGGCAATAATTGTCCCTGTTGCCGAATGCACCCGCTTTGGGTCGGCGTTAATTCCCCATTCTCCCTCATTGCGAGGAACAAACTGCGACGTATCTCCACATTGACCGTCATTTTTGATGTGATGATAACGCTCACCAATTGCATCGGCGATCAGTTCATTGTCATTGAAAATATCCAGCATCCGAGCTTGCAGGCGGTTGATACCTTCACTGGTTGTGGCCATACGCTGTTCGTAAATGATAAACAGAAACAACGAAGTAAATACCAGAGTAATCAGCCCCGATACCAGCAGTGCCTGCCTGTTTCTGAGCTTATCCTGCACAATCTTCACGAGCCCACCCTGATAGTTAACAGTATTGCCAAACCGGTTACCCGATTATGTTGCTGCATAACGATGCTGTATGTTGATAGAGAATGTTAACCTTCCTGAGACTAATGATAATTTGAACTAGCGTCGCTTTTGGGTGTGAATAAAAGTTACAACCTTATACAATAAAAGCACATTTTTGTTAACACAAATGCAAACTAATCATCCCCTTCAATGGAATACCCTGCCCGACGAATAGCCTCTCTGCAGTCGTTCACACCAGCGGCATACCCTGCTTCGATCTCGCATACTGGACTGGCGCTGCAATAGGGCAGTTTAACCGGAGTGGCCATACGTTTCTCTATAATCTCAATTTTATTCATGCAATTCAGCAACTCACGCGCCGCAGTCAGGGCAAACTCAGCCGTATCATCGCCGGTGAACGATTCCAGAAGTGTGATTTTTTGCTGGAGCTGATGGCGGGTTAACATCGTCAATACCCTCAAAGCCAGTTTGCTTAAAGAATAGCATTACATCGAAGAGGAGAAGTACGCATTGACGATTCTGGCGGCAAATCTTGATCACAGCCTTCAAATTTATGACTGAGACCGGGAACGGTATCCTCGTACTTTTAAAGGACATATTTATCGGTAGCGAATGACTCTGCCCACCCCACATTTGATCTCAGATGTTGTCGTTGTTTTTAATGTGTAAGAGATGAGCATGGAAACACTGAACGCATCAATATCATAAAGTTTTAGTAATGATTCACAGGCAATCATATTATGTGTGAATATAATATTGGCTCATCAAGACTAAAATCATTATAGTGTCAGAGTCATGGCGTTATTTTTTACAAGGCCATCATAATTTCAGTTAGGTGATGTTATCAGATCGTGAATTAATTGTTATGCAAACATAGGGCGTTCCAGCCACTATTTTTACTTAACTTAAGTTCACTCCTTACACTATTCAAAAATCGAAAGGGACCAAATCACAGGATAACGACGACATAGCATTGAATAACGCGACATAAAGGCGATCACACCTGAGACAGGTCTGTGAGGTTGCCACATGTAACTTATTTACCCTCAATAATTGCATGAATAAACAATAAAAGCGCATAAGAAAGAACTTCTTATGTTTAAAACATATTCTCTTTGCCAGGATATTTGGGTCCGTAAATTAAAAATTATGTCTATCCAACTTAACCTTCAAATGGTCAGAAGTGGTTTACGTCCACTGAAAATAACCCCGATAATTATTTCCGTGCTAATCATTGCATGCGTTAATATTTTGAATGCAAAATATAATGCTGTAATCAATCGGACATTTGTATTTTTCATGATCATGCTTTCATTACGATGCATACAGCATGTTTTTTTCAGAAATATTCTGGCCGTTTTAATTTTGATACCTGTTGCAGCTGATATCACTCTTCAATTACATGTCTGGAATAATTACAGCTCAGAATTTAGTTATGGATTTGCGTTAAGTATTTTGAATACCACACCCAGTGAAGCGGTAGCGATGCTGAGATTGTATTGGCGCGACTGTGTGACGTTCTTTACACTTATAATGTTTTTTATTTACTCTATAAACACTGGCGCGAGGCCTGTACCCTATCGATTTCGTCACTACCCAATAGTTATTTTGGGATTAATAATTTTCTTTTTGTTTTCACAAGCATATCTCCACCAGATAAGAAAAAGTAATGTTGAAAGTCTGGTACAACGAGTCATCAGCTCCACTCCAGTAAGTACCGGAAAAGAGTTTATGCAGGCTATGCAAGATAACGCCATAATTTCTGACATCGGGACAAATATTCCCAATTATAAGATAACAGTAGCTGATACAGGAATTGAAAATTATATACTGATCGTCGGGGAATCTGCGCGTGCGTTAAACATGGGAATTTATGGATACGCAAGGGATACCACCCCTGAACTCATCAAACAAAAGCAGCAACTTTTACTGTTTCATAACGCGATTGCGCCTGCACCGGTAACAATCATGGCAGTCCCCTTGGCACTTACAGTTGACTCAGTGCAAGCACGTAACCCTCGTAACTATAGCGATAATATTATTAATATTACAAACCAGGCTGGCTATGACACTTACTGGTACAGTCGCCAGGGAAATGGCGGTGCGCATAACAATATAATTACCGGGATTGCCATGAATGCACATCAGCATGAATGGGTAGAGGATGGCTATGATGAGGCGTTGCTACCGTTATTGCATAAGGCATTACAGAAGCCAGGTAAGAAACTTATTGTCCTGCATTTATATGGCAGTCATGAACCTTCCTGTGAACGTTTTCCAGAAAGTGATACAGTCTTATTTGGTCAGAATAAAGCTGACGATTGTTATGATAATTCAATTCGCTATACTGATAAACTGATGGGTAATATATTCAATGAACTGGAAAACACTCGCTCATCAGTCATGTATTTTTCCGACCATGCGCTGATCCGCGATCCTGCACGCTCTGTAGTTTATTCTCATGGTGGTGTCAGACCGCCTAAAGAGGCATTGCAAATCCCCATGTATATTTGGTACAGCCATTTAGTCGATGAAAAAATAAAGTTCACTGGAGATTATAATACTCCGTGGTCTTCCGATGATCTTAATACTCTTGCCGAATTATGGCTTGGCATTCATCGTCAGGGTAGTGCGAAAAAGTCTATGAAATCCTGGTTAATAAACTACCAAAAAGAGATTTTCGTCATGGATACCACAGGTAAAAAATACAATTGGAATGATGTTCGTTAATGCTGAAGCGTTAGCAAAACTGGTCATCAAATGACCAGTTTTGCAGAGGGGTTTTGCAGAAGAACTTAAAAACGATAACCCGCAGAGAACATAAACACCCACGGATCGAGGCGTACGCTGTCGCTATAACGGGCTTGTGGCAGAACTGCACCATTAGATTTGTACTTCGCAGTCGTATCGATATCCATGTACCAGACCGACATGTTAATCAACCAGTCGCGGTTAATCAGATAGTCCATACCGACTTGCCCTGCCGCACCCCAGGAATCTTTCAGGCTCAGATCCGATAATCCGGTTTTTTTGCCGTTATCGTTAAAGCTTTCGTCGAAGAAGGTCGTGTAGTTCACACCAACACCAACGTAAGGACGCAGTTTGCTGCTGGAGTCACCGAAGTACCACTGTGCCATTAGCGTCGGCGGTAAGTGGTGGACAGTGGCAATATCGCCCGTCGCGGCAGTCCCAATTTTATGACGGAACGGCGTGGCTGCCAGTAATTCAACACCGATATTGTCGGTTGCCATGTAGGTGAATGTCAGCCCCAATTGGGTGTTATTGCTGACATCAAAGCCGCCCAGGCTTCCCAGCGTCCCCCCCGCACCTTCCGTCGGCCTGACGGTGGCAGAACCCGCACGAATAAAGAATTCTCCAGCCTCATGCGCAAATGCGTTACCAGAGAGAAGAGTTGTTAAAGCCAATGCTGCAACTGTTAATTTTTTCATGTCCGCTCCATCGTTATGGTTATAAAAGCGAAACAAATATACCCACATTGGAGTAATAAGTGATCTTACCTGGATCACATTGACTTTGATAATTTAACATTTATTGATCCAGATTAAGTTAGAACTTGCATACAAAATCCTGGTTAAGTTAATTCAGATCAATTTTGATATATTTTCGCCATGCAAGTGTTCGACACCCGCTGATGATAAGCGTTGCTTATTTGCCCATGATGCGCAGATAACAACCAGCGTTCTTGCATAACGCTGAAGTCATAGCCAAAAATTACCGGAGCTTTACAAAGATATGCCTTTCCATACGTCGTGCGATGCTGCCACTGTAGAGTTATCCAGGGTACAATTGCCCGCAAATGAACACCTGCAAAACTCAAGGAGAGTGCATGTCTATCACGGCGAAATCCGTTTACCGTGACACGGGAAACTTTTTCCGTAATCAATTCATTACCATCTTGCTGGTATCGTTGTTGTGCGCGTTTATCACAGTGGTGTTAGGGCATGCCTTTTCTCCCACCGACGCACAAATTGCGCAGCTCAGTGAAGGTGATCAGTTAACCAGTAGCGTGGGTCTGTTCGATCTGGTACAAAATATGACCCCGGAGCAGCAGCAAATTCTGCTACGCGCTTCCGCGGCGTCGACATTTTCAGGCCTGATTGGTAATGCCATCCTCGCGGGAGGTGTTATCCTGATGATTCAGCTGATTTCAGCAGGTCATCGGGTCAGCGCGTTACGCGCCATCGGCGCCAGTGCGCCAGTGCTGCCCAAGCTGTTTATTCTGATTTTTCTGACTACTCTGCTGGTGCAAATCGGTATTATGCTGGTGGTCGTACCCGGTATTCTGCTGGCCATCCTGTTAGCACTCGCACCGGTGATGTTGGTACAGGATAAAATGGGTGTCTTTGCCGCTATGCGCAACAGTATGCGTCTGGCATGGTCTAACATGCGACTGGTTGCGCCAGCAGTGATCGGTTGGCTGCTGGCAAAAACGCTGCTGTTGCTTTTTGCGCCAAGTTTTGCGGTACTTACGCCGAACGTAGGCGCGGTATTGGCGAATACGCTGAGCAATATGATCTCCGCCGTGTTGCTGATCTATTTGTTCCGCCTGTACATGCTGATTCGCCAATAAACCCTGAACGCATACCGGGCGCATGCCTGGTGCTTTTGATGACGGAATCGATGAATGAAGCAGTTTCTTGATTTTTTACCGCTGGTTGTCTTTTTTGCTTTTTATAAGCTTTACGACATCTACGCGGCGACCTCGGCACTGATTGTCGCGACGGCTGTGGTTTTAATTTACAGCTGGGTTCGCTATCGCAAGGTCGAGAAGATGGCGTTAATCACCTTTGTTCTGGTTGCCGTATTCGGTGGCCTGACTATCTTCTTCCACAACGATGAATTCATTAAGTGGAAAGTCACGGTGATTTACGGACTGTTTGCCGGTGCACTGCTGGTTAGCCAGTGGGTGATGAAAAAGCCGCTGATTCAGCGCATGTTAGGCAAAGAGCTAACTCTGCCGCAGCCGGTGTGGTCGAAGCTTAATGTCGCCTGGGCCATCTTTTTCATTCTGTGTGGCCTGGCGAATATCTATATCGCTTTTTGGCTGCCGCAGAATATTTGGGTCAACTTTAAAGTATTCGGCCTGACAGCTCTGACCTTATTCTTCACGCTGCTGAGCGGTGTCTATATTTACCGCCATCTGCCGCAGGAAGATAAATCGTAATACATGCTCGCCAGATCAACCGATCTGGCGAATTTTTATCCCCTCACGTTCCTCATTGCCGTTAACCCGGCTTACTTGCGCGCCACACGCCGCATCCCTCTGTTCTCAACGCGCAAATTCTAGTAGCATCGCGCCTGTAATCTTTCTCTATAGTCGGTTCAACAATGACAACAACGAATAATACTCCCCAGGGTGAGCTGGTTTTACGCACTCTGGCTATGCCTGCCGATACCAACGCGAACGGTGATATTTTTGGCGGCTGGCTGATGTCACAAATGGATATAGGTGGCGCTATTCAGGCCAAAGAGATCGCACATGGTCGTGTGGTAACGGTACGGGTTGAAGGGATGAGCTTTTTACGCCCGGTTGCCGTAGGTGATGTGGTTTGTTGCTATGCGCGCTGTGTGAAGCGCGGGACGACCTCGATCAGCATTAATATTGAAGTCTGGGTGAAGAAAGTTGCATCAGAACCTATCGGCCAGCGCTATAAAGCCACCGAAGCCCTGTTTATCTATGTTGCCGTTGATAAAGACGGTAAGCCTCGCCCAATCCCTACCCTGGCCTGATAAGTCACGATAGCTTCGCCATCCGGCAATCACGCAACTCATTGCTTAGTGCCGGATGGCGGCGAACCGCCCAATCCGGCCTGCGCCTTATTCGATCTGCGTTGCGCCGTTCAGACGGAAAACGATATTCACTACCAGTCCGGAACCCGGTTTACCGGCCTCATAGCGCCATCTGCGCATCGCATTTTTTACTTCACGCTCAAACATATTCGCCGGCTGCGCGGACAGAACTTCCACATTTTCGACGCGCCCGTCTGGCGTCACGTCAAATTTGACCTTGACGCGCCCTTCTATTCGCAGAGCCTGTGCTCGCGCCGGATACTGTGGCTGATTTCTGCTTAAAGCCCGTGGGCCAGATGGCGCACTCACCGCGGGTTTACTGGTTGCCGGCGCGGTACTGGTCGTTGGACGCGCTGGCGCCGTGTTTTCAAACGGGGATGCCGGGCGTGGCTCTGCTGGTTTAGCATCACGTTTAGGCTGCTCTACCACTTTTTTCACCGGTTTTGGCTTCGGTTTAGGCTTGGGTTTCGGTTTCTCAATTACTACCGGTGCCTCTTTTGGTGGTTCCGGGATCGGCTCTGGTTCCGGTTCAGGCTCGACGACGGGTTCTGGCGGCGGCTGAACGGCCTGAGGCGGTTCGAGATCGGCAGGCGCGACCATCGTAACGGAGATCGGCTGCGCTGGCGCAGGCAGTTCAATAACCTGATGTACCGAGGTATACAATAGACCCGCCACTACGGCACCATGGATGCCGACGGAAAGTAACGTTGGCCAGGGAAAGCGACGAGGTAAATCAAGGGTCATTGTATTGTAGCTATTCGGCATTGTAGCATTAGCCATAACGTTTATAAGTTCATCTTTAAATGATAATCAATTGCATGGGAGTTTATCACCATGAGGGCCGTAATTACATACCTTCGTTACAGTTCAGCTATACAAGGTGTTGATGGTGCTGATTCAACCAGACGACAAAATGAGCTATTCAAACAGTGGTTAAGGAAGAATAGCGATGCTCAAGTAGTAGCATCTTTCAATGATGAGGGTCTATCCGGTTACAAAGGTAAACACTTATCAGGGCAATTTGGGGATATGCTTTCCCGTATTGAGTCTGGGGAATTTCCAGAAGGAACAATTCTACTAGTTGAAGCTATCGACCGTATAGGTCGTCTTGAGCATCTTGAAACAGAAGCCTTGATGAATCGCATCTTAGGCAACGGGTTAGAGATTCACACGCTACAAGATGGTCTTATCTACACAAAGGATGCTTTAGCCGATGATTTAGGAATCTCAATCATTCAGCGTGTCAAAGCCTACATAGCGCATCAGGAGAGTAAACAGAAGTCTTTCCGTGTTTCTCAAAAGTGGGAACAGCGTGTAAAGCTTGCCCTTGCTGGTGAACAACGTTTAACAAGGAATGTTCCCGGATGGATTGACCCTGAGACTTTTAAACTCAATGAACATGCTGAGACTGTAAGGCTGATTTTCAAGCTGCTGCTAGATGGTGAAAGTCTGCATAACATTGCACGTCACCTTCAAAGCAACGGTATAAAGTCTTTTAGTCGCCGTAAAGATGCTAATGGGTTCTCTGTTCACTCTGTACGTACCATTTTAAGGTCAGAGACAACGATAGGCACGTTACCAGCATCACAGCGTAATGACCGCCCCGCTATACCGAACTACTACGAAGCCGCTGTAGATGCTTCAACGTTCAATAAAGCTCAAGAGATTCTTGGTAAGAACCGTACAGGCCGTACACCTGCAAGTGATAACCCATTAACGATTAACCTCTTCAAAGGTCTGTTTAGGTGTCAATGTGGGGCTAGTGTTCATCCCACCGGAACCAAGAATAAGTATGCGGGGGTCTACAGGTGCAATAACCATCTAGACGGTCGTTGTGATGTTCCACCGTTGAAGCGTAAACCGTTTGATAAGTGGATGATTGATAATTTTCTGGGGATGATTGACGTTGTTAGTGACGGGGAATCTGAGAGGAAAATTGCAGCGTTACAGCATGAGGTTGAAACTGTCACAGCCAGAATCAAGAAAGCTACCGCCCTACTTCTTGAGATGGATGATATTACAGAGTTGAAATTGCAAGTGAAGGAACTTAACCAGAAGCGCACAGAGCTACAGACCACGATTGATAGCATGAAGCGTAAAACTTCACTCAGTGACAAGGAACTACCCCAGCTTAAAAATATTGACCTTGCGACTAAAGCGGGTCGTGTTGAGTGTCAGTTGATTCTGTCCAAACATCTGGAATCCCTGACATTAGATGAAGGGGTTGTGACGGTTAAATTACAGAATGGCACTGAAATAATCGTTCCTACAGACCCGCTACCACTAAATGATGGAACATCAATCTTTGAAATTGCTGATAAAAAACTACTGGATATTGATGCTTATCAACTGTAACTTTCAGGGGCTATGAGGCCCCTTTTTATATCGCTAGTAAGTACCGCGCTTATTCGGGTTCACAGAATACTTCCGCAAAACCTGACCAGTGCCACTATTAAGCGCCTTCGAAGCCTGAGCGTTAGCAGAATCTGAGAAGGTACTCTCACCGCTCTTAATGCTAACGCTCTTGGAACAAGCGACACGGGCTTCAAGCTGTTCGTTAGACAATTCACTTGATGGATAGTTGTAAAGTTCTTTGCAGGTCAACATAGGGCTTCCAAGGCTCGTTGTAGTATTACCTGTGTTCTTAAGCCCTGTAGTAGCATCATCATTAGTTGTCATAGGTTGTCCGGTAGCTGAAGAGATATCAGTCTGACCGACGATTGATTTAAACTCTACCCCTTGAAATGTCATCTGGATTCTTAATCCATTGGTAATAGTATGCTCTTTACTCGCCTTAAACTGTGTAATTACTGAGTCAGTGATAGAGATTCCATCTTTACAGATAATAGTGACGATTTGCTTCTGGTCTCGCCACTGTTCAACGGTTGAAATAAAGGTCTCTACAAGTTGCCCTTGTCGAGTTAGCAGAATTGAACCTGTCGAATCAATCACTACGACGCCACTAATTGAAATTACTTTAGGTGCTCTCTGAACGTTATCGGTGATAGTCTGCCCAGATTGCATAGCCTGTGTTGTAACCTGCATAGGGCTGTCATAGTCCATCTGTTCAGTAGCAGTTAAGGCAAGAAAAGATTCTACATCATCCCTTAAATGAAAATAGATACCGTCTTTACCGGAGTATTTGAATTGTGTGCTTGTAATAGCCATCTTATTTATTCCTTCTTAATGATGTGCTACGTGAATACACCTGAGTAGTTATAGGTATCAGTTTTTATTTTTCACGTAGCACACTGTTATTCATCTTCTGGGTAACTAGAATTTAGAAGCATGTCTTGTGTGAACTGGTCACTAGCTGATTGGCTGAATGTAAAAAAAGCTGGTTCATCAGGTCTGACAGTTGCTTCACCAGTGATATTAACTGCTAGGGGCTTCTTAGCTTCTGCTGTTAAAGCGTCTACTTTGCGTGATAGTTCGCTAATAGATGTAGCTAACTGAATATCACTATTGCTATTAATAACTGGCTGAGGCGTACTATTAATAAAGTTATTCATCGGCTCTTGGAAGTTAGCAACTTTATTAGCTGCACCACTAAACCAATCAGCAATAGAATTACCAATCTTAGCCCAGCCTTCATTAATCTGATTCGGCTTAGATGAGTCACCTTTATATTCAGGATTGAAGTTTGTCTCTGTTCCAATACCTGATTGGTGTAAGTTCGGATTCTTAGCTGCTTCAGGATTTAAATTATCAAGAGCAAAGTTTACCAACTCCGCATAAAGAACAACTTTACCAACCTTACTTAATGCACCACCTGAAGAACTGACCTTACCAGCTTTAGTTTTATTAACAGCGTTACCAAATGAAGTAACAGCACTTGCAAGGTTTAATAAGCCACCAGCTACATTTGCAGCCTTTTGAGCGGTAACAGCTACAGCAAGCATTTTCAAACCATCAATTAATCCACCGGATAAACCATCAACAATTTTCTTCTGTGTTTCATCTAATGAACGATAAGCCAGCGTCATTTCGTCAAAGAACGCTCTTACCCTGTAACTAATATCGGTCAATGAGTCGATGCCATGTGACATATCACTCATCAAGCTACCAAGAGATTCACCTAATGTTTTACCAGTTCCACCAAGAGCGTTTAAAATATTGGTCAAGCTTCTTGTAAAGTCCTGCAAACCATTTTCAGAACCTTTGAAAATATCTGTTAGTGAGTTATTCCAAGTATTCTTCAGGTTTCCTAGCATCGTCTGTGTAGAATCCTGAATAGCTTTCCAGCCACCTCTGGAATTAATCTGTGAACCAAGTTCTTTAGCAAATTTAGGGAGTGCATCAGAGGCTTTAACGTCACCATTCTTCATCTTATCAAAAAGTTGTTTTTCAGTCAGACCTAAAGCCTTTGCAAATGCCTGAGTAGCACCCGGCAAAGCTTCAGCTAATTGACCTTTCAACTCTTCAGACATTACCTGACCTTTAGAGGCCATCTGTGATAAAGCGGTTAGCGCTCTCTTAATCTCTTCATCTGAACGCCCCATCAATCGGGCATAACCTGTTAAGTTTTTAAATAACTCTTCTGAACCTTCAAGACCCATCGTATTTTTTGCAGATGCACCAAATGAAGCAAATTGTGCTTGTGTTTCGGTTGTATCCATACCCGTGACTTTGGTTAAATCCTGAATGAACTTTTTAACCTGTGTACTCTGGTCACCAAATACGAAATCAATACTTCTTTCCGATGAAGCACGTTGAAGACCGGTTTCCATAATCTTTTGATAGCTGTTTAGTACAGCCTGCACACTGATAAATGCACCTGCTGTTTTAACTGCTGCTAAAGACAGACTATCAAGACTGTTAGCCGCTTTATTCCCGTTAATCCCAGATGTGACACCTTTGGATTTAACAAGCGCTTCTCGTACACTTGCATTTAACTGAGCTAACTTCTCATTAAACTTAGAGTTATCCATTGAACCAGCTTTACCAGCTAACCCATAAAACTGACTCTTAATGTATTTCTGCAAAATAGGGTCGAAGCCTTTTAGCTTAGACATATTAGCTTGATAAGCCGCTCTTACTGCTCGGTCACCTGTATTTACTCTCGGTTGCCTTGGTTGTTTAAGAACGCCATTAACTTGACTGGTAAACTGAAATGCTTTTGTGTTTCTTGCTCGTTGCTCAAGTTTATTAAAAGTCTTGTTAAACTTTCTTTCAAGTTGCCCTAAAGAACTTGTCAGATTGCTATCAAGTTGTTTTGTATTAATCCTGAAACCTTTGTTTAGGTTCTTTTCGATACGTTGAGCAGACTGCATAGCCATCTTCTCAACTCTCTGCAAACCTTTTACAACCTTTTCACTGAAGCCAAGTTCTACAATAAAACTATCAACTGTATACTGTGCCATTACATATATTTTCACCTCTTATCTTTTAAATACAAAAAAGGGAAAGACCAACCAATCAAGGCTAATCTCTCCCTTTGACTTTATAGACTCGATAGAGCCTATATTATTTACCCAACCAACTTTAATGTCTGACAAGATAATGCAATTCCGTTTCACCTACGATTTGAGCATCAGAAGGAACACGGTCAATACACCACTTTGGAATCTTGCGTGTTTTTACTGTGTGTGAGGTGCTGGCCTGACGTTTATTTTTAACTCTTAGTTTCGGCTTGTGTGGTTGGTTTTTAATTTTTTCACAGACTGCCTTGATAGTTTTTAAACGCTTCTCATACATTAATCACCCTTCACTTAAGCGCTTTAGAATATTTGGTTGAAATTGCTGTAAGCTGCTCAATATCACTTTGTAGAGCAAACTTTTTAGAATCCTCATATTCCTTCACGAGTTCTTTCATAATCTTAAGCTGGTTAGCCAGTTCTTTTTTAAGTTTGCCAAGCTTGGCATTGAAAAGTTCAAGCAGATTCTTTTCCGCAAGAGCGTTAATCTCTTCATCGGTTTTATCACTTAAAATAATGTAAGAACCGGAACCGCGTAAGGCTGGCTTAACGGAAATTAAACGGAACCCTTCAGGGATGTTTTGAATTGCTTTCTGTACGTCCTCTTTATATGTCCCAAAGCCGTCATTATAGTCAAACTGGTAGTATAAACGTGGATTTTTCTTAATCTCGTAATCAACGTCAAGATACTTTGTTTCCTCAAAATGCTTCAGCGTTGCATATGCTGCATCTAGTTTATCACGTTGTTCTTGAAGGACTGGTCTATATTTGCTTTCCACCTGAAGTAATGCTTCAGCTTTCCCGCTATCATGTGACAGGATTTTCTCAGGATTTACATGATGGATATAACCACCAGGAACAAGTTTTCTTAGTCGCTCCATCTCATATTCTTCATCTGCAATTCTTTCAGATAGCTTCTGAGCTGGGTGTAACTCCCCCTTGCTGAAATTAATATTATCAATTGCTAGTGGTCTGCTATCAATTTCTTTTTCATGTTCATTACGAATAGCCATTTCATTCACCTCTTTAGTTTATTTGTTATTTCAATTCATAGAAGCACACTCAGCAATCAGAGGTGAAGGGTCTGACTGAACAAGAACCTGCCAAGTGTGCTTTTAAAAACTGAAAAAAGCCCTAAAATTAAAGATGATTCGGAAGAAGCATCCTCATTAGGGCTAACGTCTGTAGGATATATCAGGATTGGTTAAAGCTTCTTAGAATAGCCTCTCAAGTGTGGGACTTAAAAGGCCATGAAAGCAAGCATTGCACTTACCAGAATATCTATCCACTAGATGTTTTTTTGTTGAAATATAAATAGAGAGAGTTGCTCTCCCATACTTAAAATTATGGCACATTTGAGGTTATTTGTCAACAAGTTTTTAACAATCTGGTAACATCAATTTCTGTTAGTTGCGTTACCAATCAGGCAGCCACATAATAGCCCTAGAACCGTCCAGAGAATAACGAGTGTCATTAGTGAACCGCCTTAGAATCTGCAATCATGATATTGTCGCTATACAAAATCGCAATAGCCGCTTTCATGTATTTTTCAGGACTAACGCTAAGTTTGTTTGTCTCTTTGATGATAAGTCGCTTTATGGTTGAGTCGGTAACAGGTAACATCATTTGAGGCTCGCCACATTCTACCGACTGAATAAAGTCAGAGATGCCTTCTGCATTATCAGCCATCAAAGATAGCAACATGAGAAAGTCAACATAGATGCCTGCATCATCTAAATGTTGAAGCATATTTACCGTGTCATTATCAAAGAAAATCTGTAATTCGTATTCGTTCATTTTTAAAATCCTCTATGAGATAGTTTCTATCGAATCAATTAAAACAGGTCTCAGACCTATAAAAATAGCCATTTTAAAGCCAGTATTCATGCGGGTTACAGAGGGAGTGAGACACCTAGGTAATAGGGTAGCTCATCTTTGAGTCTCACTCTCTCTTACAGGCTTACACAGACGCTTTAGTCTGTAGTATTGACTGCGTGATAAGCCGTATTTCTCAGAAATATAACTTTGTGATTGGCCTTTGGCGATTGCATCAATGATTAAATCTTTATCGTATCTGTTACCATTGGCTTTGTGCTTGTCACCATTTTTAATAGAGTTGAAATTCTCCATTAATTTAATGGCGTCTTTAAAGTCATCCTCGTAAGTATAATCAAAGCCTCTGATAAACTCGAAATCACCATTATCTTTTTGTGCTTCAGTCCAAATATCAAATCTTGAGGCTAATTGCTGGTGGGTAAACTTGGGCTTATTAGTTTGTGTTACGTCTTTCCAGACCTTACCGTCAAACCTTACCAAATGGTCACGATGTTTATAAAAGTCATACATTAAACCCCCATAGATAACTTGTGAATCTTGATGCTTAAGAGTCTTGCTAAATCCAGTTCAAAAGCATTTGAAGACTTCAGACTATCAAGGTCATCTTGTGTAATCCTGATATGATGCCTTGCAGACTCTAAGCGACTATTAAGCAAATCTTGTTCGTTAATGTCACGGTTAATTGCAAGTTTCATTACTGCCGCATGTGATAACCCTGTAATATTTTTGATTCGGTTAAGTTCGTCAAAGGCTGTCTTTGTAACTCTGGTTAAAGTGTGTTTAGTCATTTTAAAATACCTCTGTAACTAAATATGGGTCAAATCCAAAGTCTGGTTGTTCGTTTTCCATTAGCTCAATATTTCCAACGGTAATATGATGCTTAACAACACCAATTAATTTCGCGCACATTACAGCAAGCAGCGCGCAATAGGCATCAGTTGGTAACTCATGGCTTAATCGGGTTGCTTGTCGCTGAAGATGATTTGTCACGGTAGCTGAGTTAATTTCATCAAGATTCTTCAGAAGATAAAATAGTTTTTTGTTGTATTTCGGGTGACCTTCACTTCTACAGAATCCAATAAAAATATCATCAAGCTTGCTCGGTAGTTGCTCGTAGCTGTCGAAGTTATTCAAATAATTCTTGATGCTGTTCTTTGTTGTTTTGCGTGTTGGCATAAATCGGTCTCGTGGCGTAATGCTACGAATGACCGCTTCAATGTTTTTACGTTCGGTTTTGGAAAAGGCTGGTAGTTCGTAGCTGGTGGGGGTATCTGTGTAGCTGTAACCGTTGCTTCTGTTTCTTGCTTTACTCTCTTCAAGAAACCTTTGAAATTCTCTGTCGTTCATTCATATTCTGACCCTCATGGAATGTTATTATTCTGTTAACCCTATATATACAATGCTATCAGTTTCAAGGACTAATGTCAAGTATTTTTTAACAATTTAGTAACATTTATGGTATAATGGTTTTATGAGAGAGGTATTATTAGAAGGCGTGGCTGTATCGTTCGGTCACATGTTTTGCATTGCACAGAAGGAATATGAATGAACCTCCCTCCTGAACTGGTATCACCAGATACGTGGACCAGTGGCGGTGTCGGGCTTGTTATTGGCGTCCTGCTCCGTTACTTCGTTGTTCGGCTATTCGTGGTCTTCAGATTGTTCGGTCGTGAATGGTCGTTTGACTTGAAAGACAGAAGCCGTGAAGACAACCACCAAGACCCATCCTAACCCCCATCACTCCCACCTCTGAAGTATTTTAGCTGGTGGGTAGTGAAATCTCTTGACAAAGCCGGAAAGCTGTATCTTTCAGTTGTTCACATCAAGCTATCCAGTTGACAGTTTGTATAAAAAACGCTTATATTTCAACGAATTGTAATTAGCCAATATATAAGCTGTTCAGCTTCTTCACAGAGAAACTTCAAAGGTTAACTTCACCCATAGAGCGACACCCCCAGAAAGGGAAGCTCCTTTCTTAACCGACTTCTTAACCCGCCCTTTACGTTATTCGTTCACAGTGTCGATAAGTGGTTTTGCCCTCTGTTTTCTGTCATCATCGGGCTTGCCTTATCAGGGCTTTGAAATGTCTCTGTAACTTCCTTCTTAACGAGAGAGAAGAGTATAGTGACCCCAAGCGAAGCGCCCCTCTTAGCATATATCTTAAACATCGGTTTAGCATTTAGTGTTATTCATTAAGTTTAGCACTTTTTGTTAAAGACAAGCCACTTGACAAATGTTAAGATTTTTGACATAACCCTCTTAACAGACTTTTAAGAAGCTTTGAAACAGTCTGATTAACAGGGTCACTACCTCCGGTTCTTCGTTCCTTCTTTCAGGTAGTTTCTGTTAAGTACCTTTTCAGGTATCTCTTACAGTCACTGTTAAGACGAACCTACCTTCGGTTTCATGGTTCTCTTCTCCCGTTAAACACTCTATCTAGCTATCTGCATAATCACTTCCAAGAATCTTACAAGATAATATCCAGACCTCTTATAGTTGAGCTGATACAGAAACATTACAGACATGCTCTCTAGGTACTGTGTAGTTCACTTAGTGGGAAGAGAGGGGAATATGTGACCATAGGAACCCCTCCTGTTATAAAGGCTTCTATACTGATTAAAATCTGCACAGACAATATTTAGGTTCTAAAAATTTTTTATAAAATCGTAGTAGCCACCTTTGAATCTCATCTTTCCCGAATCTTCGAAAATATCTGTCTAGGATGTATATCTGCTTGGTATGGTACATTCTCGCTATAGCACCCCCTTTGCAAAATCTCAAAATATCATTGACTTTCTTTGTGAATTACTCTAAAGGCATCTATCTAGGTCTCTAACTGTACAAATAACCATGACAACAAACGCCCGTTAAGTGTCTATATAAAAAGGTAGCTGCACCTATAGACAACAATTGTGATAATTGATTTAATGTCTATAGACAAATAAAACAGACCTTTGTTGGCTATATTGAGAGATAAGAACATGTCACGCATCTTTGCTTACTGCCGCGTATCAGTTGATGATTCCACCAATGAGAACCAGATTGAAGCCATCAAGAATGCAGGTTACACAATCCCTAAGACACGAATCATAGAGGAAGTAGTATCCGGTTCAGTGGCTGCTATGGAGCGTAAAGAGTTCTCTAACTTGGTCACACATAAACTAGAAGCTGGTGATACGCTGGTGGTTCTCAAGCTTGACCGTTTAGGACGTGATTGTATCGACCTGCAGAAAACGGTTGATATGCTCATTGCAAAAGGGATTAAGCTAATTTGCCTAGACTTGCCTGCACAGGACTTATCCAAGCCAGAAGGTAGGATGATGCTTCAAATGTTCGGGGCTTTTGCAGAGTTCGAACGTAACCGCATCAAGGAACGTACTAAGCAGGGTCTACAGCGTGTTAAATCTCAAGGTAAAGTGTTAGGTCGTCCTGTAGCTGTGAACACTACAGAAGCCGTTTTAGAGCATAAGGCAAAGGGATTGTCACAGAGTCAGGTTGCAAAGCTTCTGAATCTCTCTGTAAGAACGGTTAGCCGTCACTGGACAAAGACACTGTAAAAAACTTAGTAGCATCTTCATAGCCTCCTTCATGGGGGCTTTTTTGTATCCACTCTCTAAACGTGTCCTACGTAAATTCTCCTGAACACTGATACACATTGAAAAATAATATTCACGCAGGAAACAGTTATCTCTTGCAACTGTAATATAGAGTGACCAAACATCTATACATCGTTATATAGTCCTGTATATAGCACTTTTCTAGGGGTCGAGAGAGGGGTGACTGATACGACACAGTTTACCCTAAACAGAGGCCGTACAGATTCTTTATAGATATCAATAAGTTATGCAAAACGTAAGCCGTATTAATTCTGTGTGATAGTGTATAGACACATGGGAAAATACCGTTAAATTGTATAAATCTAGGGGCTGGAACAAGCCTAACTCACCTGTTTATGGCCTGTTTTTACCAGTTCTATTGATGAGTGATTTCAGCCACGTTATTACAGACTGCATAGTGGTTTCATGCTGGTAAAAATCTTTAAAACTGATTTCTTTTAACTTAAACGATATCTCTACAGGTTCATCCATACTAGTAAGGATAGCCATGTAATTGTTGTTCACATTGCCTCGCATCGGTGGGATGTTCTCTTTAGTTATTCCTGCCCTTATAACCTTCCAAACTGAGGTATTGAAATTCATCACATCATTGCAGAATCGTCCATGTGCTTTCATCATATCACGAACCAGTTCAGCCGATTTAGGGCTGAGTTTGTTACCCATTGCATCCATCATTTGCAGTGAAGATGCCAGATAATCCAGTTCAGCTATGATTTTGTAAGAGTTCGATTTGACTTCCCACTGTAACGACTGGTCTTTAGGCTCAGATATCGGGGTATTCAATCCATACTGACTATCAAATATTCTTCTTGAATCCTCAACGTATTGGATAGCTGAATAGTAACGGTTATGAAGATTGTGTACTTCTTTATAGAAGTTTTCAGCACTCTCAAGACGTTTAGTCTTAAACCAATCATTAGCTTTGAATGCAGCCCATACAGCGGTAGTAGCCATCGTGATATCAGCTAACATGCTGAAGAAGTCAGTTGTGTCACTCATCCTGTCATACCCAGAAAACTCAATTGGTTAACTATCTTAACGCTCTGGGGAGTTGTAAGGAACATCAATTGAAGAAGATGTAAGGTGAACATCTAAAGAAAACCGAATAGACTTCATTCAAGGGTCATTGAAGTCATAATCGTTTCAGTTAAAAAACCAGGCCCTGATTTTAAATGCAAATAGCAATCATATTCAATAAGGCCTGGACAGTAAGCTGCATTTAAAACACGATTTTATGTAAAAAAACCTTCGTGACAATGTGGTCTTAACAAATCCGTTATCTTTACGTTGCAGTTGCCATGCCTTTCCAATAACGTAATTAACGACTTTTACCGATTAAGGAGCTCTACCCGTGCTGTACGTTATTTATGCTCAAGATATCGCAGACTCTCTCGACAAACGCCTTTCCGTGCGCCCTGCTCATCTGGCCCGTCTGCAACTCCTGCATGACGAAGGACGACTGCTCACTGCAGGACCGATGCCAGCCGTTGACAGTAACGATCCAGGTGTCGCGGGTTTTACCGGCTCGACGGTGATTGCCGAATTTGAATCTTTAGAAGCGGCGCAGGCGTGGGCAGAAGCCGACCCCTATGTGGCTGCTGGCGTTTACGCGCAGGTTTCAGTAAAACCGTACAAAAAAGTATTTTAAAAACAGAATAAAAGCAGACATTGGGCACCAGCAGCGGTGCCCTTTTGAGATCAGATACTGTGGATTGCAAACAGCAACGAGTTACGTTGATGATTCAGAATACACTTTCTGATGGTATGGATACGCATGTTACGACGCGATTGTCCTTCAAGCCAACGTGCTTTACGGCGGCTAGCCTGACGCTGCATCCGCCAGCGTCCCACTTCCGTTCTACTACGCTTCATGTTAACTACTCTTCCAGTCACTGAGCGGCCATTATAACGCCACACCGAATGCAGACCAGTGGTTTTCCCGTGTTTTTATTTGCCAGATTTATCCTGATGCGTAAACTCTTAACAATACGCTTTCAAAAGGATTTTTAAATTTATGACAACCTTCTACACCGTGGTGAGTTGGCTGGTCATTCTGGGTTACTGGGTACTCATTGCTGGCGTCACATTACGCATTCTAATGAAGCGACGCGCAGTGCCCTCCGCAATGGCATGGCTGTTGATCATCTACATACTGCCATTGGTAGGGATCATAGCTTATCTGTCCTTCGGTGAACTCCACCTGGGTAAACGCCGGGCCGAACGCGCCCGGGCAATGTGGCCTTCAACGGCCAAATGGCTGAACGACCTCAAAGCCTGTGAACATATTTTTGCGCAGGAAAACAGCAGCGTGGCTTCTTCATTATTTAAGCTGTGCGAGCGTCGTCAGGGAATCGCTGGCGTTAAAGGGAATCAACTGCAGCTGCTCACCAGTTCCGATGACGTGATGCAGGCGCTAATCCGTGATATTCAACTGGCGCGTCATAACATCGAGATGGTGTTCTACATCTGGCAACCGGGAGGTATGGCCGATCAGGTTGCCGAGTCGTTAATGGCGGCCGCCAGAAGAGGCGTTCACTGCCGTCTGATGCTGGACTCTGCGGGCAGCGTGGCATTCTTCCGCAGCCCGTGGGCGGCGATGATGCGTAATGCGGGTATTGAAGTTGTCGAAGCTCTGAAGGTTAACCTGATGCGTGTGTTTTTGCGCCGGATGGACCTGCGCCAGCACCGTAAGATGGTGATGATCGATAACTATATTGCTTACACCGGCAGCATGAACATGGTCGACCCGCGTTTCTTTAAGCAGGATGCGGGCGTGGGGCAATGGGTCGATTTAATGGCGAGAATGGAAGGACCTGTTGCCACCGCGATGGGCATCGTCTACTCCTGCGACTGGGAAATTGAAACCGGGAAACGCATTTTACCGCCGCCGCCGGACGTCAACATTATGCCGTTTGAGCAGGCCAGCGGTCACACCATTCACACCATCGCCTCGGGTCCTGGTTTCCCTGAAGACTTAATCCATCAGGCGTTATTGACTGCTGCTTATTCGGCGCGTGAATATTTAATTATGACCACGCCCTATTTTGTCCCCAGCGATGATTTACTGCATGCGATCTGTACGGCAGCACAGCGTGGGGTCGACGTCAGTATCATTCTTCCGCGTAAGAATGATTCCCTATTGGTTGGCTGGGCAAGCCGGGCCTTTTTCACCGAACTGCTGGCCGCGGGCGTCAAAATCTATCAGTTCGAAGGCGGCTTGCTGCACACCAAGAGCGTACTGGTTGATGGCGAACTGAGCCTGGTCGGTACCGTTAACCTGGATATGCGTAGTTTATGGCTGAATTTTGAAATTACGCTGGTCATAGATGATGCCGGGTTCGGTGGGGATCTCGCCGCAGTGCAGGATGATTATATTTCGCGTTCTCGCCTGCTTGATGCCCGTTTGTGGGTAAAACGACCACTCTGGCAGCGGATCGCCGAGCGACTGTTTTACTTCTTTAGCCCGTTGCTGTAAAACGTGCCCATCAGATAGTAAACAGGTAGTCATTATGGATATGGATTTGAACAATCGTCTGACAGAAGACGAAACGCTTGAGCAGGCTTACGATATTTTTCTCGAACTGGCTGCGGATAACCTCGATCCGGCAGATATCATTCTGTTCAATTTGCAGTTTGAAGAGCGCGGCGGTGCAGAATTATTTGACCCGGCGGAGGACTGGCAGGAACACGTCGATTTTGACCTGAATCCTGACTTCTTTGCCGAAGTGGTGATTGGTCTGGCAGATACAGAAGACGGCGAAATTAACGATATTTTTGCCCGCGTTCTGTTGTGTCGCGAAAAAGATCACAAGCTCTGCCACATTCTCTGGCGCGAATAATTAAAAAAAGCTGCTCTCGCAGCTTTTTTACTTTTAGCCCGGTAATTTGCTTCCACACCGGTTACAAAACTGCGCGCTATGCTCATGCTGGCTCTGCTGACACTGCGGACATTTACGCTGATTCTGCCGATGCTGGAACGCACTGCTCATATGCGTCGTTATCAAACCTGTCGGGATCGCAATCACGGAATAACCAATCAAAATCAGTACTGACGCTACCATGCGCCCGAGCGGCGTGTGGGGAGTTATATCACCATAACCAACGGTGGTTACCGTGACAATGGCCCAATACACTGACGCATTCAGCGTACTAAAACCATATTTAGGTCCTTCAATCAGATACATCAGCGCGCCGAAAACAATCATCAGAATGGCAATAAAGGAATAGAACAGGATTAGCTGATGACGGGCGCTTTTTATTGCGCTCCAGAATATACGCAGAGAAGGCATAAAGCGCAGCAGTTTGAGAATTCGCAGTACGCGCAGGACACGCATCGCCCGCCAGGCGAAAACATAACTCAGACTGATTTCCGGCCATAACCACATCACATACAGTGGCAGAATGGTGGCAAGATCAATAATCCCCCAGAAACTAAAGACATATTTAGCGGGATTGGCCCAGCAGCATAATCGCAGCAGATATTCGAGAGTAAAGACCAGCGTGATAAAGACTTCCAGCCAGACAAAGACATGCCATTCATCGTAGGTTAAATGGTATTGCGTCCCGACTCCGGACTCAATGAAGATAACAATCACGCTGAGCAGCGCGAACAGTGCGCACATACCTTCAAAACGGCGCCCCGAGCGAGTGTCTAAATCAAATAATGTACGATAAAGCGTACGGCGAGCAGAAGAAACTAAGCCAGACACAAATACCTCACCAAAAAGAAGGGCTGACCTTTGTCAGCCCTCACGATTATAGCGGGTCTACTTTCAGGCAGGAAACGGCGTGTCGAAAACTGCCTTCGAGAACCGGGCGTGTTTTTGCACACTCTGGTCCGGCAATCGGGCAACGCGTACGGAACACACAGCCCGTAGGAGGATTAATCGGTGACGGCAACTCGCCTTCCAGCAACTGAATAACCTTGTTCCTTTCCATATCCGGATCGGGGATCGGCACTGCAGACATGAGCGCTTTGGTATAAGGGTGCAGCGGATTATGGTACACCTCGTCATAGGTGCCTAATTCCACCGCGTGTCCGAGATACATCACCAGTACGCGATCGGAGATATGCTTAACCACCGCCAGGTCGTGGGCAATGAAAATTAATGACAACCCCATTTCACGCTGTAGCTGCTGCAAGAGGTTAACGACCTGGGCCTGAATGGATACGTCCAGCGCAGAAACCGGTTCGTCACAGATAATCAGCTTCGGTTCGAGAATCAGCGCGCGGGCAATACCAATACGCTGACATTGGCCGCCGGAAAACTCATGCGGGTAACGGTTAATCAGGTTGGGTAGCAACCCAACCTTCATCATCATTGCCTTCACACGGTCACGGACTTCCTGCCCCGACAATTTCGGATGATATGTCCGTAGCGGCTCGGCAATAATTTCACCAATGGTCATACGCGGGTTTAATGATGCCAGCGGATCCTGGAATATCATCTGGATATCACTGCGCACCTCCCGCCATTCATCGGGTTTCATCCCCAGCAAATCTTTACCCAGCCAGGCGACCTTTCCATCAGTGGCTTTCACCAGACCGATAATCGCACGAGCAAAGGTCGATTTCCCGCAGCCGGATTCCCCCACCACGCCTAAGGTTTCACCTTCATACAATCGCAGGGTCACGCCATCAACCGCTTTCAGGGATTTAGACGGTTGCCAGAACCACTGCTTGCCGTCTTTAATGTCGAAATGGACTTTTAAATCGGCAATTTCAAGGAGCACTTTTCGTTGTTCGGTGACCGTATTCATACCAGTTCCTCCACGGGTTTAAAGCAGGCGCGCAGGCGACCCGGGCTAAACTCTTCCAGTGGCGGAGCACTGCTACAGATTTCCATCGCATACGGGCAGCGGGGCTGGAACGGACAGCCTTTGGGCAGACGCAGCAGGTTCGGCGGGTTGCCCGGGATAGTCAACATCTCTTCCCCTTCAGCGTCCAGGCGAGGTACGGCATTCAGCAGACCAATCGAATACGGATGAACGGGCTTATAAAAGACATCCCGCGCGCTGCCATATTCCATAGTTCGTCCGGCGTACATCACCAGCACTTTGTCACAAATACCGGCGACAACCCCCAGATCGTGGGTGATCATAATAATTGCGGTGTTGAATTCGCTTTTCAGTTCATTCAGCAGCGTCATAATTTGCGCCTGTACCGTAACATCGAGCGCGGTAGTCGGCTCATCGGCGATCAATAATTTTGGCCTGCACAGCAGCGCCATGGCGATCATTACGCGCTGACGCATTCCGCCGGAGAATTCATGCGGATACATTTTCATGCGCTTACGCGCTTCCGGCATTTTCACCGCATCCAGCATTCTGACCGATTCTTCAAACGCTTCTGCTTTGCTCATGCCTTTATGCAGCATGAGAACTTCCATCAGTTGCTCTCCGACCCGCATGTAAGGATTCAACGAAGTCATCGGATCCTGAAAAATCATTGAGATTTGCTCGGCGCGCAGTTTATTCAGCTCGTGCTCCGGTAAATTCAATATTTCACGCCCGTTAAACGTTGCAGAACCCCCAATACGGCCATTCGCCGCCAGCAGCCCCATCAGGGCAAATGCCGTTTGCGATTTGCCAGAACCAGACTCACCGACAATACCCAACGTTTCACCGGCTCGCAGAGAAAAGTTTAAATCGTTTACTGCCGTAACATCGCCATCGGGAGTGGCAAACGTCACGCGCAGATCCTGCACGTTTAGCAGTGCGTTAGCCTGTTGTTGCGCGAGCGGCGCGGTTGCGGTCTCAATTACGCTCATGGCGGCGCTCCTTAACGGTCTTTCGGGTCGAGGGCATCACGCAGGCCATCGCCGATAAAGTTAAAACAGAACAAAGTAACCACCAGGAAACCGGCCGGGAACAGCAACAGCCATGGCGATACTTCCATTGAGTTGGCACCATCACTCAGCAGTGCGCCCCAGCTACTTAACGGCTCCTGCGTCCCTAACCCCAGGAAACTCAGGAAGGATTCAAACAGGATCATGCTGGGCACCAGCAACGAAGCATATACCACCACGACGCCGAGTACGTTGGGCACAATATGACGGATAACAATGCGCACGGTAGACACCCCGCCGACTTGCGCCGCTTCAATGAACTCTTTGCGCTTCAGGCTCAGCGTTTGTCCACGCACGATACGCGCCATGTCCAGCCAGGAAACCATCCCAATAGCGACAAAAATCAGCAGAATGTTTTGACCAAAGAAGGTCACCAGCAGAATCACGAAGAACATGAACGGGAAGGAGTTGAGGATTTCCAGCAGGCGCATCATCACCGAGTCGATTTTACCGCCGAGATAACCTGACAAAGAACCATACAGCGTGCCAACCACGACCGCCACCAACGCCGCGGCAATGCCGACCATCAGCGAGATGCGCCCGCCAATTGCCACACGCACCAGCAGGTCACGACCCGATGAGTCGGTGCCAAAGTAGTGTCCGGACTCCATATCTGGCGCGCTGGACATCATTCCCCAGTCGGTATCAAAGTAGGTAAACTGCGACAGCATCGGCGCCAGGGTCACAAACAGCGCAATAATCACCAGCACTACCAGGCTTGCCACCGCCGCGCGGTTATGCATAAAACGTCGACGCGCGTCCTGCCACAGGCTGCGACCTTCGACCTCCAGCTTCTCACTGAAATTCTCCAGCGCCTCGCTGTTTTTCTTACTTAACATCATAGCGAGCTCCAGTATCAGTAACGAATCTTCGGATCGATAACGGCATACAGCACATCGACAATCGCGTTAAACACGATAGTCAGCGTACCGACCAGAATGGTCAGACTCAGGACCAGCGAATAGTCGCGGTTTAAGGCGCCATTCACGAACAGTTGGCCAATGCCCGGCAAACCATAGATTGTTTCAATAACCATTGAACCAGTAATAATGCCGACAAATGCGGGTCCCATATAAGACAGCACGGGTAGCAACGCAGGTTTTAACGCATGGCGGAAAATAATCCGCCGCATCGGCAGCCCTTTAGCGCGCGCGGTACGAATAAAGTTTGAGTGCAGCACTTCAATCATCGAGCCGCGAGTAATACGGGCGATACTGGCGATATAGGCGAGTGATAACGCCACCATCGGCAGGATCATAAATTTCAACGCCCCGCCGTTCCAGCCACCGCCGGGCAGCCATTTCAACGTTATGGCAAATATCATGACCAATAAGGGAGCAACGACGAAACTGGGAATAACCACCCCGGTCATCGCGACCCCCATCACCGTGTAGTCCCAGCGCGTATTTTGCTTCAGTGCGGCGATCACCCCAGCGCTAACGCCGACCAGCACCGCCAGAATAAATGCCGCAGCGCCAAGCTTCGCTGACACCGGAAAACTTGAAGCGACAAGGTCGTTAACCGTGTAATCTTTGTATTTAAAGGATGGTCCAAAATCACCATGCGCCAGCTGTTTCAGGTAGCTGAAATACTGTGTGGAGATGGGATCGTTGAGATGATATTTCGCTTCAATATTAGCCAGCACTTCTGGCGGCAATGCGCGTTCACCGGTGAATGGACTACCCGGCGCAAGGCGCATCATAAAGAATGAAATCGTAATAAGAATAAACAGCGTCGGAATCGCTTCCAGACAACGACGTAATATGAATTTTAACATTGCCCGTACCTTCTGGCGTGTGCCTTTACACCTCTTCTACCCAGATCTTCTGGTAAAGAGGTGTTAATAGTTCGAAGAAAAAGACACTGTGGGGCAAAATTGATTGCCCCACGTCTTGCCATTAATGCTTGATAATATACAAGTCTTTTACATGGATATTATCCATCGGGTCTTTACCGGAGTATCCGCCAACCCATGGTTTCACCAGGCGGGCGTTAACATAGTAATAAACCGGTACAATCGCAGAATCTTTATCCAGTTGCTGCTCCGCTTTCGAATACAGCTCACTGCGCTGCGCTTCATCTGTCACTTTCAGGGTGTCTGCAATCAGCTTGTCAAATGCAGGGCTCTTATAGTGAACCGTGTTGTTGGAGCTGTCGGACAGCACCATATTCAGGAAGGAAGTTGGTTCGTTGTAATCCGCGCACCAGCCGGCACGTGAAACATCATAGTTGCCCTGATGACGCGTATCGAGGAATGTTTTCCACTCCTGGTTTTCCAGCTTGACGTTAGCGCCCAGATTTTTCTTCCAGATAGATGCCGCGGCAATAGCCAGTTTCTTGTGCAGGTCTGAGGTGTTATACAGCAGGTCAAAGGTCAATGGTTTTTCAGCGGTATAACCGGCTTCAGCCAGCAGTTTCTTCGCTTCTTCATTACGTTTTTCCTGTGACCATTTGAACCACTCTGGCTCGACCAGTTTCGCGCCATCGGTGTAAGGAGGGGTAAAGCTATAGGCAGGCAGGTCGCCCTGATTTTTCACTTTGTTGACGATGATGTCACGATCCATCGCCAGCTTCAGCGCGGTACGAACACGAACATCGTTGAACGGTGCTTTCTGGTTGTTGATTTCGTAATAATAGGTGCACAGATACGGATCAACGTGAACTTCGTTCGGGATCTCTTTTTTCAGTTTCTGGAATAACTCGATCGGCATGTTGTTATAGGTCATGTCGATTTCACCGCTGCGATAGCGGTTAACGTCAGTCACTTCAGAAGAAATTGGCAGGTAGGTCACCTGGTTAATAACAGTTTTGTCGTTGTCCCAGTAGTTGGTATTACGCTCAAGCACAATACGCTCGTTAACCACCCAGTCTTTCAGTTTATACGCGCCGTTAGTGACAATGTTAGCGGGCTGGGTCCACTTATCACCGTATTTTTCCACGGCGGCTTTAGGAACCGGAGAAACGGAAGAATGCACAAGCAGTTTATAGAAATAAGGAACAGGTTCGCTCAGGGTGACTTCAAAAGTATGATCGTCAATCGCTTTCACACCGAGATCGGTGACCGGCTTTTTACCGGCGATGATGTCATCAATGTTGACGATATGACCGTACTGCAAATAACTGGCGTAAGGTGAGGCAGTATTTGGGTTCGCCAAACGTTGCCAGCTATAGACAAAATCTTGCGCGGTAACAGGCGTACCGTCAGACCATTTAGCATCTTTACGCAGATGGAATGTCCAGACTTTAAAATCTTTATTATCCCATTTTTCAGCCACGCCCGGCGATGGTTTGCCATCGACATCACTGATTAATAAACCTTCAAACAGGTCCCGGCTAATGTTGGATTCCGGCACACCTTCGATTTTATGTGGATCGAGAGACTGAACTTCCGAACCGTTATTACGCACCAGAGTCTGCTTTTCAGCAAGCTGCACACCCGCCGGCACAACTGCCGCCGTGGCCACATTTCCAGCGATTAGCGCAGTGAGGATCCCCGCAGCGACTAAACTTTTTTTAGTGATGATCGTCATTGTGTTTGTACTCCCTCATTATTATGGCTGGTTATTTAACCAGACTGTTAATCCTGTCAGGATCCCTGTACGGCACCGGAGATTTTCTGCCGTCAGGTGGTTTATTGTTTTACTGCTTGCTATCACCGACTTTATTTATTCTGGCGATTCGTACGACCGCCTTGCGTCGATTATCTACGTGTCTCCCCTGCCGGAAACACGCTATTACCCTGTTGAGAGAAGCCAACTGAAAATCATTCTCATCAACGTCAATTCTTCTGCAAAATACCTGGCCGGAAAGTACCAAATGCGTTTCTTTACCGCCAATTCATTTTACAAAATTGTTAACCAATTCTCTTTTATTGAAAATAGATCGCACCTTGAAAGGGGCAAGGCAGCGAAACAAGCATCAAAAAACCATTAATAATCATCATGATAAACAACACTCACGCATAAGCTCCCTGTCAGATGCTGGTTTGACGCAGAAATGCATATAAATTTAACAATTGATTATTAATTAGCACATTCATCTGAAATAAGTGCCGAAATAACTAATAACATTTCGATAATCCTACAGCAAGCCCCAGAGTATGATGTTAATAAAATAACAAGGACATCGACGTTCACCAGACATACAGAAAATTATTTCATCTTTAAAATCAATGCATAAAAAACATATGCACCTCAGCATCTTCTTTTAGATGCTTTGCTGATTTTGAACTTTAGTGAGAAATATTACTGGTTTTACTAATAATGAAAGGAAACGGAGCCTACAGCGGCTCCGTTTGTACTGAAGAAGGACTATCAGGCAAGCAAACCGGGGAAAATGGATTTGATACCAGTAACAATGAATTCAATCCCTAAGGCCATGAGTAACAGCCCCATAATACGCGTAATGACGTTGATTCCCGTTTGGCCCAGCAAGCGCACTAACCACGGCGCCATGCGAAACAGCCCCCAGCAACACAAGGCAAACAACGCAATCGCGACAAAAAAGCCAAACAGATTAATCGCACTGTGGTAACGCGTCCCCCAAACGATAGTCGAGCTAATTGCCCCTGGCCCCGCCATCAGCGGTAATGCCAGCGGCACCACGCCAATGCTTTCACGAATGGCTGTTTCTGATTTTTCCTGTTTGTTCTGCTTATCTTCGCCAAGTTTTCCGCTAATCATCGACATCGCGATAGTCACAACCAGGATACCGCCAGCAATCCTGAACGAATCTATAGAGATACCGAAAAGTTGCAGAATACCGTCACCCAGGAACAGCGAAGTCCACAGGATGATAGCAACCGACAGGTTTGCCGTGAGATTGGTTTTATTTCGCGCAGCCGCAGTTTGATAACTGGTCATACTGATAAAGACAGGGATGATCCCTACCGGGTTGACCAGGGCAAATAACCCAATAAAAAATTTAAAATAAACAGGAAAATCAAATAGCGTTTGGATCACGGTTAGCTCCGAAGCGTTAGCCGGATAAAATGAGTCATAAAAATTGATAAAATCCGCGCTGAAGATACGCCTTTTGTCAGCATACTTCACCTCCTATCTGCGTATATCTACGTAAATACGCTACTAATAGTTAGTGTTATTAATATGTATTAAATATGCTAATGTGATTAGCATTCACCACCTCGATTTTTTAACACTTACCGATAAACGCTAAAAGGGCCTGCTGAAAGGTGTCAGCTTTGCGAAATTTTGATCCAGATCACGCAATTACTACTCAGAAGTGAGTAACCTTGCTTACGTCCCCTGGAGGTAAAGCGCGAGAGTTAACTGGCGCTTGCGTATAAGCTCTTTTAGTAAATCAAGGTAAAGTGGACGTTAATTAACCGTTTGATTTTCAAACCGTTACACAAATTTTCGTCGGTCTGTCTATACTCTCGTATCGAGCAGATGATTTACTAAAAAAGTTTAACATTATCAGGAGAGCATTATGGCTGTTACTAATGTCGCTGAACTTAACGCACTTGTAGAGCGCGTAAAAAAAGCCCAGCGTGAATATGCCAGTTTCACTCAAGAACAGGTTGATAAAATCTTCCGCGCCGCCGCTCTGGCTGCCGCAGACGCTCGAATCCCTCTCGCGAAAATGGCCGTTGCCGAATCTGGCATGGGCATCGTCGAAGATAAAGTGATTAAAAACCACTTTGCTTCTGAATACATTTACAACGCTTACAAAGATGAAAAAACCTGTGGTGTGCTGTCTGAAGACGACACTTTCGGTACCATTACTATCGCTGAACCGATTGGTATCATCTGCGGTATCGTTCCAACCACTAACCCGACTTCTACTGCTATCTTCAAATCGCTGATCAGCCTGAAGACCCGTAATGCCATCATCTTCTCTCCGCATCCGCGTGCTAAAGATGCCACTAACAAAGCTGCTGACATCGTTCTGCAAGCGGCAATCGCTGCTGGCGCACCGAAAGATCTGATCGGCTGGATCGATCAACCTTCCGTAGAACTGTCTAACGCGCTGATGCACCATCCGGACATCAACCTGATCCTTGCGACCGGTGGTCCAGGCATGGTTAAAGCGGCATACAGCTCCGGTAAACCGGCAATCGGCGTAGGTGCAGGTAACACCCCTGTTGTTATCGACGAAACCGCTGATATCAAACGTGCTGTTGCATCTGTTCTGATGTCTAAAACCTTCGATAACGGCGTAATCTGTGCTTCTGAACAGTCTGTTGTCGTGGTTGACTCTGTATATGACGCAGTACGTGAGCGCTTCGCCACTCACGGCGGCTACCTGCTGCAGGGCAAAGAGCTGAAAGCTGTTCAGGACGTCATCCTGAAAAATGGCGCGCTGAACGCCGCTATCGTTGGTCAGCCGGCCTACAAAATTGCTGAGCTGGCAGGCTTCTCTGTACCAGAAACCACTAAGATTCTGATCGGTGAAGTTAAGGTTGTTGACGAAAGCGAGCCGTTTGCTCACGAAAAACTGTCTCCGACACTGGCTATGTATCGTGCGAAAGACTTCGAAGACGCAGTGGACAAAGCTGAAAAACTGGTTGCGATGGGCGGTATCGGTCATACCTCTTGCCTGTACACCGACCAGGATAACCAGCCAGAACGCGTTGCTTACTTCGGTCAGATGATGAAAACCGCGCGTATCCTGATCAACACCCCTGCTTCTCAGGGTGGTATCGGTGACCTGTACAACTTCAAACTCGCACCTTCCCTGACTCTGGGTTGTGGTTCCTGGGGTGGTAACTCCATCTCTGAAAACGTTGGTCCTAAGCACCTGATCAACAAGAAAACCGTTGCTAAGCGAGCTGAAAACATGTTGTGGCACAAACTTCCGAAATCTATCTACTTCCGTCGTGGCTCTCTGCCAATCGCGCTGGATGAAGTGATTACTGATGGTCACAAACGTGCGCTGATCGTGACCGACCGCTTCCTGTTTAACAATGGTTATGCTGACCAGATCACCTCTGTGCTGAAAGCTGCTGGCGTTGAAACCGAAGTGTTCTTTGAAGTTGAAGCTGACCCGACGCTGAGCGTTGTTCGTAAAGGCGCTGAGCTGGCTAACTCCTTCAAACCAGATGTGATTATCGCGCTGGGCGGTGGTTCCCCGATGGACGCCGCGAAAATTATGTGGGTTATGTACGAACACCCGGAAACCCACTTCGAAGAACTGGCGCTGCGCTTTATGGACATCCGTAAACGTATCTACAAGTTCCCGAAAATGGGCGTGAAAGCGAAAATGATCGCCGTCACCACCACTTCCGGTACCGGTTCTGAAGTAACGCCGTTTGCGGTTGTGACCGACGATGCAACCGGTCAGAAATATCCGCTGGCTGACTATGCCCTGACCCCGGATATGGCGATTGTCGATGCCAACCTGGTGATGGATATGCCGAAGTCCCTGTGTGCGTTCGGTGGCCTGGATGCCGTCACTCACGCTCTGGAAGCTTACGTTTCCGTACTGGCTTCTGAATTCTCTGACGGCCAGGCTCTGCAAGCGCTGAAACTGCTGAAAGAAAACCTGCCAGCGTCCTACCACGAAGGTTCCAAGAACCCGGTAGCCCGTGAGCGTGTACACAGTGCAGCGACCATCGCCGGTATCGCGTTTGCGAACGCCTTCCTGGGTGTATGTCACTCCATGGCGCACAAGCTGGGTTCTCAGTTCCACATTCCTCACGGTCTGGCGAACGCACTGCTGATTAGCAACGTTATTCGTTACAACGCGAACGACAACCCGACTAAACAGACTGCATTCAGCCAGTATGACCGTCCGCAGGCACGTCGTCGCTACGCTGAAATTGCCGACCATCTGGGTCTGAGCGCACCGGGCGACCGCACTGCCGCGAAAATCCAGAAACTGCTGAGCTGGTTGGACGAAATCAAAGCTGAACTGGGTATTCCTAAGTCTATCCGTGAAGCTGGCGTGCAGGAAGCTGACTTCCTGGCACACGTTGACAAACTGTCTGAAGATGCGTTTGACGACCAGTGTACTGGTGCTAACCCGCGTTATCCGCTGATTGCTGAGCTGAAGCAGATTCTGCTGGATACCTACTACGGCCGTGAGTACAGCGAAGGTGAAACCATCGTTAAGACTGAAGCAGTAGTTGCACCGAAAGCTGAGAAAAAAGCGAAGAAATCCGCTTAATTCGTTCAGATAAGTTTTAGTCTGACTCTAAACGGTCCCTTTTGGGGGCCGTTTTTTTTTGTGTTTTACGCTATAAAATGAGGTAATACCTGACTCAGCCACTGGCGAGATAGGGCCTGATGAAGATTACATACAGGGAAGAAGCCAGAATGGCGTCAGAAGAGCGTGTGACAGGGTAGAGAACACGTATAATAGTTTGTGGCCTACCCTGTGCTTATAAGCGCCCAGAAGCGCATAGAGTTAATCGTGGCTGTGTCGTTCTTGTATTGCCGTCAGAGAGCCTTCAGACTGTGCTTGCTTATAATGCTTACGGCACACCGACACATAGCGCTCGTTTCCGCCTATAACCACCTGCTCGCCCTCGTTAAACGGCCTTCCGGCCTGATCAAGACGTAACACCATGCTGGCCTTACGGCCACAGAAGCAAATAGTTTTTAATTCAACCAGCTTATCTGACCACGCAAGCAGGTATTCACTGCCGCCGAATAGCTCACCACGAAAATCGGTGCGTAATCCGTAACACAACACAGGAATATCCAGCCGATCGACAACTTCAGATAATTCATAAACCTGTTGTCGCGTCAGAAACTGAGACTCATCAACCAGTACACAGTGAATTCTTTGCTGCGCATTCTCGGCGCGAATCTCTTCGAACAATGATGAATTTTGGTTAAACAATTTTGCAGGTGACGACAGACCTATACGTGAACTTACTTTTCCTGTGCCAAAACGGTCATCAATTTCCGCTGTATATACAACAGCGCGCATTCCACGCTCCTGATAATTGTACGAAGATTGCAGCAATGCAGTCGACTTACCGGCATTCATTGCCGAATAGTAAAAATATAGCTGTGCCATTGACCGTAGGCCCTCACCTGGGGAAATAAATATGGGTTGGAGTGTATCATATTTCACGCACATGTCGGTGCAGCGTTGTCCCGAAAGACGTATAAAGGCGCGCACCGACTCGCTCAGTGCCGCGTTAATAACCAGAGAATGCAGGTGCTCTTTATGGGTGGGAGTAAGCTCGCGCGACATCTTAGGCCAAACAGTCTGGAGCCGAACCGTATATACACATTCTTTCACAAATAGTGCTCATGAAATTTATCAGTCTGGCTTATCAAGGATCGACAATTAAGAAACCGTTCCCTTATTGTTATTGAATCTCCCCACCGCCGCCAAGTAATAGCGAATTCACGTAAGCAAAACTAATACAAAAGGTTGAAATCACTGCAAAGTGATACTATTTGTACACGATAAAATGTGACCTGAATCTTGAATTTTTACTCTCAGCCGTTGAGACGCCCCCCCACCAATAAGCCTTTTTTATGCCCAACATCGCGGAGAATTTAAGACAGAGGAATTAATTCTGATACTAAATAAAGCGCAATTTTGAATTCCTTACATTCCTGGCTATTGCACAACTGAAATTATCGCTCTATTATTAGCTCAACAAACCACCCCCAATATAAGTTTGAGATTACTACAATGAGCGAAGCACTTAAAATTCTGAACAACATCCGTACTCTTCGTGCGCAGGCAAGAGAATGTACTCTGGAAACGCTTGAAGAAATGCTGGAAAAATTAGAAGTTGTAGTTAGCGAGCGTCGTGAAGAAGAAAGCGCTGCCGCTGCTGAAGTTGAAGAACGTACTCGTAAACTGCAACAATATCGTGAAATGCTGATTGCTGACGGCATTGATCCGAACGAGCTGCTGAATAGCATGGCTGCTGTTAAATCTGGCACCAAAGCTAAACGCGCTGCGCGTCCGGCTAAATATAGCTATGTTGACGAAAACGGTGAAACCAAAACCTGGACTGGCCAAGGTCGTACACCGGCTGTGATCAAAAAAGCGATGGAAGAACAAGGTAAACAACTGGACGATTTCCTGATCAAGGAATAATTCAGAAATAGTTTGCTTAAAATCCCGCCGCTGGCGGGATTTTTTTTACCGTACTTCGCATGGCCCCTACCCGGATTAGGTATAAAAAAACGGCGCTGGATTAACAGCGCCGTTCTGACCTGATAATTACTGGTGGTTACTTCTTAATACCCATCTCTTCTTCCAGCCAGGCTTTAAATTCAGCACCGAGGGTATTATGGCGAATACCATATTCAACGAACGCCTGCATATAGCCGAGCTTATTACCACAGTCATGGCTTTTGCCCTTCATGTGATAGGCTTCAACCGTTTCTTTTTCAATCAGCATATCGATAGCGTCAGTCAGCTGAATTTCGTCGCCCGCGCCCGGAGGCGTTTTTGCCAGCAGAGGCCAGATATCTGCACTGAGAACATAACGACCTACGACCGCCAAATTAGACGGCGCAACATTCGCTTTCGGCTTTTCAACAACGCCAACCATCGGCACGCTTTCGCCCGGCGCTAATTCAACGCCTTTACAATCCACTACGCCATAAGCGGTAACATCTTCTACGGGTTCAACCATAATCTGGCTGCTACCAGTTTCATCAAAACGATGAATCATTTCGGCCAGGTTTTCGCGAGATAAATCTGATTCGTATTCATCCAGAATTACGTCTGGCAGGATAACCGCAACCGGTTCATCGCCAACTACCGGGTGCGCGCACAATACGGCGTGACCCAGACCTTTAGCCAGCCCCTGACGTACCTGCATAATAGTGACATGCGGCGGACAAATAGATTGCACTTCTTCCAGCAGCTGACGTTTTACACGTTTTTCCAGCATAGCTTCGAGTTCAAAGCTGGTATCAAAGTGGTTTTCAATGGAATTTTTAGACGAGTGAGTTACAAGTACAATTTCAGTGATACCCGCAGCAATACATTCGTTTACCACGTACTGAATTAATGGCTTATCAACCAACGGTAGCATCTCTTTCGGGATTGCCTTCGTAGCCGGTAACATCCTGGTTCCTAATCCCGCCACCGGGATAACGGCCTTTTTGACTTTTGAATTAATAGCAGCCATTTAAAACTCTCCTGGACTGTTCATGTATTGAACGTGTTCATCAATCTGTATCGCATCCAAGTATATCAGTACAGCGGTAAGCCTCTGGTCTGAAAAGGACGCTCGTCGGTATAATTAAGATAAATACGAATAAATCTGGCGCTGATAGTAGCACTCACAGCATGAGGGAGGTGAAGCAATTTCATTCCTCCCCCGCTCAATTGTTCATTCCGCAGACAACATCAGGCGCAGGCGACCACCCGCCCCCCAAATTTGGCACTGCCATGACTCGCAGCGCTGGCTCAACTGATTAAGATAGGTATTACCAAGCGTTCCCAGCGGTACGCCATTGCTGATTTGTACCTGATGAGAACCCGTATTTAATGTCGCATTCAGTCCTGCTGATACCAGAATCAGGTTTTTTAACCCGCTGTGGTAATACCCTACCAGTAAGGGAAACTGGCCTGGTAAATTAGCCTGGCGTAGCAAATGGTTCACCTGTTTCAATAACGCACCTAACTCTGGCAACCGCTGATTTTGTTGCGTCAGTTGCTCCTGTAGCAAACCGTTAAATAGCGCTCGCAGCAATAATGCGGCCAGCACGCCATTATCCCCTGCCCGCGTGACATCCAGACAATAAAAAGCAAGGTCGTGATCCGACAGTGGTGCAATATCCAGCACCAATCCCGGTTGATCGGCGGCAACCAATTGCCGATAGTTTATGCGACATTGTGAAATCACTTGCGATACTGGCGGCTGTAGCTCCTGCAGCAACTTAGCTGCAGCAGCAGGATCGTCCACCATAGCATCCCAGTCGCGAAACAGCCGCTCTTCTTCTTCAACCCGTGAATTGAACATATTGGGATACAGGCACGCAAAAACCGTTTCTCGCAGGCGATTAAGATCCTTCACCGGTTTCAGAAGAACGTCGTCCACACCAAGTCGCAGCGCTTTGGCTATATCAGACATGTTTTCCGTCGCGGAAATCACCAGTATCGGCGTTTGATCGCCTCGATTGCGTAAATACTCAACCAGTTTAAGACCGTTCATGCGTGGCATAGCCAGGTCGCAGATCATTAAGTCCGGCGTAAAGTGACCAAGTAAGTCCAGTGCTTCAAGCCCATCGCCGGCCACCGCTGTTGTCGCTCCCAAAGAGGAAAACCATGAGTCCATGAGTGAGCGGAATACCGGCTCATCCTCAACGATAAGAATCTGTTTTCCGACCAATGGCTGCGTCATATTCTCCCCCCTGACTGGCTTTAATAAATAGTGGCATGCTATTGCTACTCACGCCTGTCAGATTTAACTTAAGTATTGATAAAAAGTGCCTAGACGTTGGTCTTCACCAGAGGTAGAAGCTCATCCATTTTCTTCTCAACCGCCAACTGCCCGGCAGCAATTGCTGCACTGGCGCGGTGGAAATCCAGCGTGGATATTTGCGGACAAAACGGCTGAATCAGAATATCAGGCGGGTCGCCAGCCATACGGTTACGTTTCAGACGGTTTTCCAGAACCTGAATAGAGGTCGTCATGATCTCCATCGCCGTCGGCGCGGTCACGGTCCGCCTCGCCGTAATGTTGCTCAGACGCTCTTTCAGACGGCCATGCCATGAGAGTTCGTCAGCGCCATCGCCTGATTCAGCATCGCTACTGACGTTGAAGGAGAGTAAATCTTGCTGCATGAGGTGCGCATCGTGTTGCAGGTCGACCGCAATAACAATATCGGCGCCCAGCGCACGCGTCAGGGAGACTGGCACGGGATTCACCACCGCGCCATCGACCAACCAGTAACCATTATGCGCTACGGGAGACATCAGACCAGGAATGCTGCAGGATGCCCGGACAGCCAGGTGCAAATCACCTTCGGTGAACCAGAGTTCCCGGCCGGTACTTAAATTGGTTGCAACCGTTGCAAAACGGCGTGTGCATTGTTCAATCGCTTCTACCGGCATGACATTACGGTACTGGTTGAACACCCGTTCTCCGCGCAGTAGTCCTCCCCTGCGCCACGAGAGATCCATCAGGCGTAAGACGTCCCAATAACTGAATGAACAAACCCACTGTTCGAGAGCGGGCAACTTATTGCAGGCGTAGGCAGCGCCAACCAGCGAACCAATGGAGCACCCTGCCACGATATCTACATCAATCCCCATATGCTTAAGGGCTTTAATCACTCCAATATGCGACCAGCCGCGCGCCGCGCCGGAACCTAGCGCCAGCCCAATTTTAATTTTTCTCATTGTACGTACAAACTTCCCCTGGCTTGCAGACGTAGCAACATCGCTACCGCTCAGTTAACATAGTGCCACCGTGGCGTTTTTACGCCGTTTTTTTATTCCAGGGAGTATTTTGTGTCTCAGCTTTGTCCCTGTGGTAGCGCTGTCGAGTATAGCCTATGTTGCTACCGTTATGTGTCTGGCGCGCAAGTAGCACCTACGCCGTCACACCTCATGCGTGCTCGTTACTGCGCTTTTGTGATGAAAGACGCAGATTACCTTATCAGGACCTGGCATCCGGACTGCCATGCGGCTGCGTTTCGTGACGACATTATCGCAGGATTTACGCATACCGAATGGCTGGGACTGACCGTTTTTGAACAACAGACGACAGATTCAGAAAATATCGGCTACGTCAGTTTTGTCGCGCGGTTTTCTGAACAGGGAAAAACCGGCGCCATTATCGAACGCTCTCGTTTTTTAAAAGAAAACGGTCAGTGGTACTATATAGACGGTACACGCCCTCAAATTGGACGAAACGACGCCTGCCCTTGTGGCTCGGGTAAAAAATTTAAGAAGTGCTGCGGCTAATCAACGCCCGACAGTATCAATTTTGCAAACATTCTCAACAGGATCACCGCTGCAAATGCATTCATTACAACGAAAAGTGCTGCGTACTATTTGCCCGGACCAAAAAGGTCTGATCGCGCGCATTACAAATATCTGTTACAAGCATGAACTGAATATCGTGCAGAACAATGAGTTCGTGGACCACCGTACCGGACGCTTTTTTATGCGTACCGAACTGGAGGGCATTTTTAACGATGTCACGCTACTTGCCGATCTTGACAGCGCCTTACCGGAAGGCTCTATTCGCGAATTAACGCCAGCAGGACGCCGCCGTATCGTCATTTTGGTCACCAAGGAAGCGCATTGCCTGGGCGATCTGTTAATGAAAGCAAATTATGGCGGACTGGATGTTGAAATCGCTGCGGTGATCGGCAACCACGAGACGCTTCGTCCTTTGGTTGAACGCTTTGATATTCCGTTTGAACTGGTTAGTCACGAAGGTTTAACCCGCGATGAACACGACCAGAAAATGGCCGATGCTATCGATGCGCACCAACCGGACTATGTCGTGCTGGCAAAATACATGCGTGTTCTGACACCGACCTTTGTTTCCCGCTTCCCGAATAAGATCATCAATATTCACCATTCATTCCTGCCAGCGTTTATTGGCGCTCGTCCATACCACCAGGCCTACGAGCGCGGGGTGAAGATCATCGGCGCGACGGCCCACTATGTGAATGATAATCTCGATGAAGGCCCAATCATTATGCAGGACGTGATTCACGTTGATCACACCTACACCGCAGAAGACATGATGCGTGCCGGCCGTGACGTTGAAAAAAATGTATTAAGCCGCGCGCTGTATCAGGTTCTGGCTCAACGCGTATTTGTTTACGGTAACCGAACGATTATTCTGTAATCGATTGATAATATAATTGGTTACCTTTACATCTTTACGCGTAAAAATCAGGCAACCAGTTCTTTTTTATCAACGGAATACTTTACAGGGGCGCATCATTTGATATGATGCGCCCCGCTTCTAACGGAAGCAGGCCAGTAAATAGCATTACCCCGTGGTGGGGTTCCCGAGCGGCCAAAGGGAGCAGACTGTAAATCTGCCGTCATCGACTTCGAAGGTTCGAATCCTTCCCCCACCACCATCACTTCATAAAGCATCGATACCCAATCCAACTGCAATTTGTCATATTCTGCCCATGCGGGAAGGATGAGAAGCTTCGACTAAGGTTCGATTCGAGCGTCAGCGAGAAAGCGTTGCCGCAGGCAACGACCCGAAGGGCGAAGCGCGCAGCGCTGAGTCATCCTTCCCCCACTACCATCACTTCCCTGTCGTACTTCAGCGAAATCAAACCTGAATGTCCTATATTCTGCCCTCAATACATACCCGTAATTTGCCTGATGCGCTACGCTTATCAGGCCTACAGAGTTCCCTGACACGGCGGTGTAATTTGCCTGATGCGCTGCGCTTATCAGGCCAATAGTGAGCTGACACCTGCCCAGGCCGGATAAGGCGGTTACGCCGCCATCCGGCAAACAGGCATAAAAAAACCCCGCCGGAGCAGGGTTTTGTCTTACACAGATAACCGATCAGTGACGCGCACGTACAATCTGGTATTTGCGGGTCAGATACTCGACCGGAACGCTCCAGATGTGTACCAGACGCGAGAACGGGAACAGCAGGAACAGCGTCATACCCAGCACCAGGTGCATACGGAAGATAAACGCCACGCCATCCAGATATTCAGACGCGCCGCCGTGGAAGGTCACTACGGTTTGTGCCCAGTTCACCAGCTTCATCATCTCGCTACCGTCCATATGCTGAGCGGAGAACGGAATGGTCAGCAGGCCAAGGGCACACTGGATAACCAGAATGGACAGCACCAGAATATCCGCACCGGTGGTGGTGGCCCGCACGCGAGGGCTGAACAGACGACGTTTCAGCAGCAGCACACCGCCGACCAGACACATCACGCCTGAGGCGCCGCCCGCAAACATCGCCATCTTTTGTTTCACTTCCAGCGGCAGCCACGCTTCATACATCCAGTGCGGCGTCAGCATGCCCAGGAAGTGCCCGGCAAAAATCCCGAGGATCCCGATATGGAACAGGTTTGACGCCAGGTTCATCCCTTTGCGATCCAGCATCTGACTGGAAGCCGCGCGCCAGGTATACTGCCCATAGTCATAACGCAGCCAACTGCCGATCAGAAAGACCGAACCCGCGATGTACGGATAGATGTCAAAGAAGAACGTATTCAGGAAGTGCATTATTGCTGTCCTCCGGTGGTGATATTCAGATACTGCGGCGCAACGGCCCCGGCAAAACGGCGCTGGTGAGCGGAGATTTCCGACTCGCCACACCCCTGATCGGCGAAGAATTTCACCTGCTCTTCTTCCCAGACCGCATCCAGCGCTTGTGGGGTATCATCACGCGCTTCATCCGCAATTTTTTCAGCCACTTTGTCGCTGTCGATAACGGTATTCGCCAGTTTTAACAGCAGGTCGAACAGCACCGCATAACGGCTTTCACGCTGTTGCAAACGAGCGCTGAGCAAAGCCAGAATCGGCGCGATATCCTGTAAACCACCTAACGCTTCGCTTTTCGGCAACTGGGCAAGGTATTCCAGATACAGAGGCAGATGATCGGGAAGTTCGCGGCTGTCGAGCTGCAAACCGTGCTGCTCATACTGTGCCATCAGGTCTACCATCGCCTGACCGCGATCGCGGGACTCCCCGTGAACATGTTCAAACAGCAGTAGCGATGTGGCGCGACCACGGTCAAACAGTTCGCTGTAGGCGGCCTGAACATCCAGCATGTCCTGCGCGGTTAAATCGCGCAGGAAAACGCCCAGAGTCTGGGCATCCTCTTTATCCAGGTTCTCAGATGACGCGAGTGCATCGAAAAGTTCCTGCTGATGCTGCCATAAGGCAGCATCCGGGTACTCGAGCAGACGCGAAACAATGACGAGTTCAATCATTGGTGCGGCTCCGTTTTGCTGGTCACATCAACAGCGTCGATGCGGCGGCTGTTGAACAGATTGAATTTGGTATCAGAACCGTGGCAACCATCACCGAAGGTAAAGCCACAACCGCTTTTCTCCGGGAATGCGTCACGCGCCAGTTCACGATGGCTGCTTGGTACCACGAAACGATCTTCGTAATTAGCAATCGCCAGGTAACGATACATTTCCTGTGCCTGCGCTTCGCTCAAGCCCACCTCTTCCAGCGCACGGGTATCAACTTTACCGTCAACAGTTTCCGCACGTTTGTAGTGTCGCATTGCCAGCATACGTTTCAGCGCTAACAGTACCGGCTGAGTGTCGCCAGCGGTCAACAGGTTCGCCAGGTACTGAACCGGGATACGCAGACTGTCTACATCCGGCAGAATACCGTTGCTGCCAAGCTCGCCCGCGTCGGCGGCAGACTGAATCGGTGACAAAGGCGGCACGTACCACACCATCGGCAGCGTGCGGTATTCCGGATGCAGCGGCAGCGCCAGCTTCCAGTCCATCGCCATTTTGTAAACCGGAGACTGTTGTGCAGCATCAATGACGCTCAGTGGAATACCATCTTTTAGCGCCTGTTCAATGACAGCCGGATCGTTCGGATCGAGGAACACGTCCAGTTGACGCTGGTACAGATCTTTTTCGTGCTCGGTGCTTGCCGCGCTTTCGATCGCATCTGCGTCATACAGCAGTACGCCGAGATAACGAATACGACCAACACAGGTTTCGGAGCAAACGGTCGGTTGACCCGCTTCGATACGCGGGTAACAGAAGATACACTTCTCAGACTTCCCGCTCTTCCAGTTGAAGTAAATCTTCTTGTACGGGCAGCCGGTGATGCACATACGCCAGCCGCGGCACTTGTCCTGGTCGATCAGCACGATGCCATCTTCTTCACGCTTGTAGATAGCACCGCTCGGGCAGGTCGCCACACACGCCGGGTTAAGGCAGTGCTCACACAGGCGCGGCAAATACATCATGAAGGTGTTTTCGAACTGGCCGTACATCGCCTTCTGCATGTTTTCGAAGTTCTGGTCTTTGGCGCGTTTTTCGAACTCGCCGCCCAGAATTTCTTCCCAGTTCGGACCGCTGATAATTTTGTTCATCCGCTGACCGGTGATCAGCGAGCGCGGACGGGCAATCGGCTGCGCTTTGCTGCCTTCCGGCGCGGTGTGCAGATTCTGATAGTCGAAATCAAACGGCTCGTAGTAGTCATCCATGCCCGGTAGATGCGGGTTAGCAAAGATTTTACCCAGCAGCAGCGCACGGTTACCCATGCGCGGTTGCAGCTTACCGTTGATTTTACGGATCCAGCCGCCCTTCCATTTTTCCTGATTTTCCCAGTCATTCGGGAAACCGACGCCAGGCTTGCTTTCCACGTTATTGAACCAGGCGTATTCCATACCTTCACGGCTGGTCCAGACGTTTTTACAGGTCACTGAACAGGTGTGGCAGCCGATGCACTTATCGAGATTCAGCACCATGCCGACTTGTGAACGAATTTTCATTTTACGCTCTCCTGTACCTGGTCATTGCCTTCGCCATCCAACCAGTTAATGTTCTTCATCTTACGTACAACTACGAACTCATCGCGGTTTGAACCGACGGTACCGTAGTAGTTAAAACCGTAGGCCAGTTGCGCATAGCCGCCGATCATGTGGGTCGGTTTCGGCGTAATACGGGTCACCGAGTTGTGGATCCCGCCGCGCTGCTGGGTGATTTCTGAACCCGGCAGGTTAACGATACGTTCCTGCGCGTGGTACATCATGGTCATCCCGGCCGGCACACGCTGGCTTACAACGGCACGGGCAGTTAATGCACCGTTGCTGTTGAAGACCTCGATCCAGTCGTTATCTTCGATACCCAGATCTTTCGCATCCGCTTCACTCATCCAGACGATTGGACCACCGCGTGACAATGTCAGCATCAGCAGGTTGTCGCTGTAGGTGGAGTGGATACCCCATTTCTGGTGCGGCGTCAGGAAGTTAAGCGCTTTTTCCGGGTTACCGTTAGACTTCTCACCCATCACCGCTTTCACTGAACAAGTGTCGATTGGTGGGCGGTAAACCAACAGGCTTTCACCGAAATCACGCATCCACTGGTGATCCTGATACAACTGCTGGCGGCCAGACAGCGTACGCCATGGGATCAGCTCATGAACGTTGGTATAACCGGCGTTATAAGACACATGTTCATCTTCCAGTCCTGACCAGGTCGGGCTGGAGATAATTTTGCGCGGCTGCGCCTGTATATCGCGGAAACGAATTTTTTCGTCTTCTTTATTCAGCGCCAGATGCGTATGGTCACGACCGGTAAATTCACTCAGCGCAGCCCAGGCTTTAACGGCTACCTGACCGTTAGTTTCCGGTGCCAGGGTGAGGATCATCTCGGCGGCATCAATGGCGGTATTAAGCCAGGGCTGGCCTTTCGCCGGGCCTTCAGCCTTGGTGTAGTTGAGCTTACGCAGTAGATCCATTTCACTCTGGGTATTCCAGGCAATCCCTTTCCCGCCGTTACCGATTTTTTCCATCAGCGGGCCGATGGAGGTAAAGCGCTCATAGGTTGCCGGATAATCACGCTCAACGGTCATGATGTGCGGCGCGGTAACGCCAGGAATCAGGTCACATTCACCTTTTTTCCAGTCCTTCACGTCTAACGGCTGCGCCAGCTCGGCGGCGGAGTCGTGCTGAATCGGCAGCGTAACAACGTCGGTTTCTTTACCGAGGTGACCCACACAGACTTCAGAGAATTTCTTGGCGATGGCTTTATAGATTTCCCAGTCGCTTTTCGATTCCCAGGCCGGGTCAACGGCGGCAGACAACGGATGAATAAACGGATGCATATCCGAGGTATTCATGTCGTCTTTTTCATACCAGGTTGCAGTCGGCAGCACGATGTCGGAATACAAGCAGGTGCTCGACAGACGGAAGTCCAGCGTCACCACCAGATCCAGCTTGCCGTCGAGGCCGTTGTCCTGCCATTCCACTTCTTCTGGTTTCACGCCGCCCTGCTGGCCGAGATCCTTACCCTGAATACCGTGTTCAGTACCCAGCAGGTACTTCAGCATGTATTCGTGGCCTTTACCGGAAGATCCGAGCAGGTTGGAACGCCAGATAAACAGGTTACGCGGATGGTTTTTGCCGTTTTCCGGTTGTTCCGCCGCAAAGCGAAGAGAACCGTCTTTCAGGGCGTTAACCGTGTAATCCACCGGCGTCATGCCGGCTTTCTTTGCCTCTTCAGCGATACGCAGCGGGTTAGTCCCTAACTGCGGTGCAGACGGTAACCACCCCATTCGTTCAGCGCGAACGTTGAAGTCAATCAAATGACCGCTGTAACGGGATTTGTCTGCCATCGGTGACAGCAACTCCTGCGCGGTAACCGTCTCATAGCGCCATTGGCTGGAGTGGTTATAGAAGTAAGAGGTGCTGTTCATATGACGAGGCGGACGCTGCCAGTCCAGCGCAAACGCCAGCGGCTGCCAGCCGGTTTGCGGGCGCAGTTTTTCCTGGCCGACATAGTGGGCCCAACCGCCGCCGCTCTGGCCGATACAGCCGCAGAACACCAGCATATTGATCAGGCCGCGATAGTTCATATCGAGGTGGTACCAGTGGTTCAGACCCGCACCGACGATAATCATCGAACGACCGTGTGTTTTATCGGCGTTATCCGCAAATTCGCGGGCGATGCGCACGATTTGAGCGCGCGATACACCGGTAATTTTTTCTGCCCATGCCGGCGTATACGCTTTCACGTCATCGTAGCTGGTTGCACAGTTTTCATCGTTCAGACCGCGTTCCAGACCGTAGTTGGCCATGGTCAGATCGTAAACGGTCGTCACCAGCGCGGTAGAACCGTCGGCAAGTTGCAGACGTTTAACCGGCAATTTGTGCAGCAGAATGTTTTCCAGTTCAACTTTATTGAAATGTTCGGTACCTTCGCCACCAAAATACGGGAAGCCGACTTCCGCGATGTCATCCTGGCTACCCAGCAGACTGAGCTGTAGTTCGGTTTCATCACCCGACGTGCCGTCGCGCTGCTCGAGGTTCCATTTGCCTTTTTCACCCCAACGGAAACCAATTGAACCGTTTGGCGCAACCATTTCACCGTTGCTGTTGATAGCGACGGTTTTCCATTCCGGGTTATTTTCCTGGCCCAGAGAGTCAACCAGATCCGCTGCACGCAGCATACGACCAGCAGCATAATAGCCGTCGCGCTCTTCGAGCATCACCAGCATTGGCATATCGGTATAACGACGAACGTAGTCGGTGAAGTACTGGCTCGGATTATCGAGGTGGAACTCACGCAGCATGACGTGGCCCATCGCCATTGCCATCGCCGCATCAGTCCCCTGCTTTGGCGCCAGCCACAGGTCGCACAGTTTGGCGATCTCAGCGTAGTCCGGCGTAATCGCTACCGTTTTGGTGCCTTTATAGCGAACTTCAGTAAAGAAGTGCGCATCCGGAGTACGGGTCTGCGGTACGTTAGAACCCCATGCAAGAATGTAGCTGGAGTTATACCAGTCAGCGGATTCAGGGACGTCAGTCTGTTCGCCCCAGGTCTGCGGAGAAGCCGGTGGCAGGTCACAGTACCAGTCATAGAAGCTCAGGCAGGTACCGCCTATCAGCGACATATAGCGTGCGCCGGACGCGTAAGAAACCATCGACATCGCCGGGATCGGCGAGAAGCCTGCGACGCGGTCTGGACCATATGTTTTGATGGTGTACACGTTAGAAGCGGCAATCAGTTCATTGACTTCCTGCCAGGAAGAGCGAACGAAGCCACCACGACCACGTGCTTGTTTGAAGCTTTTTGCTTTGTCGGCGTCTTCGATAATCGATGCCCAGGCATCTACCGGATCGCTGTGCAGCTTTTTAGCTTCACGCCACATCTTCATCAGACGTTTGCGCATCAGCGGATATTTCAGACGGTTAGCGCTGTAGAGATACCAGGAATAGCTCGCACCACGCGGGCAGCCGCGAGGCTCGTGGTTTGGCATATCTGGACGAGTGCGTGGGTAGTCAGTTTGCTGGGTTTCCCAGGTCACCAGACCATTTTTCACATAGATTTTCCAGCTGCATGAACCGGTGCAGTTTACACCGTGGGTTGAACGCACAACTTTGTCATGCTGCCAACGCTGGCGATATCCGTCCTCCCAGTCCCTGTTGGTATTGAGAAGCTGGCCGTGCCCATCGGCAAAGGTTTCGCCCTTCTGCTTGAAGTAGCGAAACCGGTCCAGGAATTTACTCATCGGTTTTCTCCTGTAGGAGCCTGACGGCTCTCTGATAAATCGACATTGCTTGATTGAGAGCGAAGGTAACGCTCTGAAAGGGCGCGAGAATTGATAACGATCAAGGCAGGCAGGGATGAAAAATGAGGGTCGATTTTCACATACCCCCTAAGTGGGATATCAGGAAATCAATTAACACCATGAATTTAAATGATTTTTTAAAATTCACTTATCATACAAATGTTAAATTCTTTATAAGTGGGTATTAAGGGGTATCCCCCCTGCTTAGCATATTGCGAGCACAGTTCTCACAGGCTGTTGTCATGTCTCAATACAAAAGTATGTTGTAACTAATTACAGGCAAAAAAAAGCGCGGTCTAACGCCGCGCAATGGATAATCAACTGCTACTACTTTTTTACTTTTTAGAATGACGTCCGTACACCGCCCAGGTGATAACCACGCAGGCGACATAGAAGATCACAAACACTTTCATCGCATCAACAGGTGATCCCGTTAACGCCAGGGAAGTACCAAATGCTTTGGGAATAAAGAAGCCGCCAATCGCGCCAATGGCTGAGATAAAACCGAGCGCCGCCGCAGTGTCGGTTGCCGCTTCACGCATTGCCTTCTCTTCTGACCCGCCTTCCGCTTTCACTCTGTCCATCGTCAGCTTGCGGAAGATAACGGAGATCATCTGGAAGGTTGAACCACTCCCCAGACCGGCCGTCAGGAACAGCGCCAGGAACACCGCGAAGAAAGCGGTAAAGTTGCCACCTACGCCATTGGTTGGCAGCGTCAGGAACAGCAAGGCACTGAAGAGAGCCATCAGCACAAAGTTCACCAGCGTCACGCGCGTTCCGCCCAGGCGGTCAGAAATTGCCCCGCCGGCTGAGCGCGCCAACGCGCCAATCAGCGGACCAAAGAAGGCGTAATGCAGGATCTGTACTTCAGGAAATTGCGTTTTAGACAGCATCGCAAAACCGGCAGAGAAACCGATAAACGAACCGAAGGTTGCCAGATACAGCAAGCTCATGATCCACAGGTGCCCGCGTTTTAGCACCGGTAATTGCGCTTTCAGTGACGCTTTTGAGGTTGCCAGTTCGTTCATACCAAACCATGCAGCCAGCGTCAGCACAGCCAGGAACGGAACCCAAATCCATGCGGCGTTTGCCAGATACAACTGCGTACCATCCGGTTGTTGAACCCCGTGGCTACCAAATGCAGCAAAGATTGACAGTGAGACCACCAGCGGAGCAACCAACTGCATTACGCTGACGCCCATGTTGCCCAGACCACCGTTCAGACCCAGCGCACCGCCCTGCTTTTGTTTTGGAAAGAAGAAGCTGATATTCGCCATACTTGATGCAAAGTTCGCACCGGCAAAACCGCACAGCAAGGAGATAATAATAAAGGTACTAAATGGCGTGGTGGTATCCTGCACCGCAAAACCTAACCATACGCATGGGATGATCAAGATACCGGTGCTGAACGCCGTCCAGCGACGTCCACCAAACAGAGGAACCATAAAGGAGTACGGCACACGCAGAAGCGCGCCGGAAACCGACGGCAACGCCGTCAACATGAACAATTGCTCCGTGGTGAAATTAAAGCCGACTTTCGGTAAGTTCACCGCAACGGCGCTAAATAACATCCACACGCAAAACGCCAGCAGCAAGCAAGGGACGGAAATCCACAGGTTACGGCTGGCGATTCGTTGACCACGCTGTTGCCAGAAGACAGGATCTTCCGGCCGCCATTCTGTAATTACAGCTCCAGATGCCCTTTCCGGGGCAGATGAGTGACTCATAGACACCTCTGATACTTGTTTCGATGCCTGCAACCTTAGGGTTTACAGCTGGAGGTAAGTTGATATAAATCAAAGGAAAAGGTGTCATTATTCATGCCTAAAATTTATCATCACCCTAAATGAGTACATTACTTCGGTAAAAAAGATGTGGTTTTTCACGCTTCTGTCGTCTTCTACTCCCCCTTACTCATGACCTCCCCCTTGACTGGCAATTAAGAGGTAGCCCGTTTGAGGTATGGGTATACTCCAGTGTATCGCCGAGAATAACGCCACTGCCCGCAGCAGAACCGTTATTCAAAAGGGTTTCTGTTCTACGAAGACCCGAAGGAAACAAGTCACCATGTTTAAACGTTGTCTCTCCCCGCTTACGCTGGTCAACCAGGTGGCGCTGATTGTTTTATTGTCTACTGCCATCGGCGTGGCAGGTATGGCAGTCTCCGGTTGGCTGGTTCAGGGCGTTCAGGGTAGCGCCCATGCCATTAACAAAGCCGGCTCGCTGCGTATGCAGAGTTATCGTCTGCTGGCGGCGGTGCCACTGGAAGCCGACGATCAACCGCTACTGGATGAAATGGAGAAAACGGCGTTTAGTCCAGAGTTAACGCGGGCCGCACAGCGCGATGGACAACAGGCGCAGTTAAAGGCATTACAGGATTACTGGCACACTGAGCTGGCGCCAGGGCTTGCCCACGCGCAAACGCCTGATGCGGTGGCGCAAGATGTTACGCGCTTTGTCGTTGGGCTGGATAAGCTGGTTACCGCCTTCGACCATACCACCGAATTACGGATTGAACGCGTCGTCCTGTTACATCGTCTGATGGCGGCATTTATGGCTTTACTGCTGGTCTTCACTATTATCTGGCTACGCGTACGCCTGCTGGAGCCGTGGAAACAGCTATTGGCGATGGCGCGAGCCGTCAGCCAACGTGATTTTACCCAACGTGCGCATATCAGCGGGCGTAATGAAATGGCGGCTTTGGGCTCGGCGCTGAACAATATGTCGGAAGAGCTGGCTGAGAGTTACGCGGTACTGGAACAGCGGGTACAGGAGAAAACGGCCGGGCTGGAGCATAAAAATCAGATCCTCTCTTTTCTGTGGCAAGCCAACCGCCGCCTGCATTCTCAGGTGCCGTTGTGCGAACGCCTCTCTCCGGTGCTGAACGGCCTGCAGAATTTGACCCTGCTGCATGATATTGAGCTGCGGGTTTATGATCTGGAGGATGAAGATAATCATCAGGAATTTACCTGTCAGTCCAATGTCAGCTGCGATGAGAAAGGATGTCATCTGTGCCCACGCGGTACGCTGCCCACGATAGAAGGTGGTATCACGCTGAAGTGGCGGCTGACCGACGCGCATACCCAGTATGGTATCCTGCTCGCTACATTGCCGAACGGACGCCATCTCAGCCACGATCAGCAACAGCTGGTTGATACCCTGGTTGAGCAACTGACCGCTACGCTTGCGCTCGACAGGCATCAGGAGCGTCAACAGCAGTTGATCGTGATGGAGGAGCGTGCCACCATTGCGCGCGAACTCCATGATTCTATTGCACAATCGCTTTCATGTATGAAGATGCAGGTTAGCTGTTTGCAGATGCAGGGCGATGCGCTGCCCGAGAATAGTCGCGAATTGCTTAGCCAGATTCGTAATGAATTGAATGCCTCGTGGGCGCAACTGCGTGAGCTGTTAACGACCTTCCGTTTGCAGCTCACCGAACCCGGGTTGCGGCCCGCGCTGGAAGCCAGCTGTCAGGAATACAGCGCCCGCTTTGGTTTTGCGGTTAAGTTGGATTATCAGCTGCCGCCGCGTCTGGTCCCTTCGCATCAGGCGATTCACTTATTACAAATTGCTCGAGAAGCCCTGAGCAATGCCCTGAAGCACTCCCATGCCGATGAAGTTGTCGTGACGGTGGTGCAAAATGGCAAACAGATCAAACTCACAGTACAAGATAACGGCTGCGGCGTACCGGAAAACGCCGAACGCAGTAACCACTACGGCATGATAATAATGCGCGACCGTGCGCAGAGCCTGCGCGGCGATTGTCGTGTTTGCCGTCGTGAGACAGGCGGTACGGAAGTTACTGTCACTTTTATTCCCGAAACAAACTTCACAGAAGTCCAAGGAGATACCCATGAGTAATCTGGAACCGGCTACCATCCTGTTGATCGACGATCATCCAATGCTGCGAACCGGTGTAAAACAGCTTGTCAGCATGGCGCAGGATATCACCGTTGTCGGTGAAGCCAGCAATGGTGAACAGGGTATCGAGCTGGCTGAATCTCTTGATCCCGATCTGATCCTGCTTGATCTCAACATGCCCGGCATGAACGGTCTGGAAACCCTCGACAAGCTGCGTGAAAAGTCCCTGTCTGGCCGCATCGTGGTGTTTAGCGTATCCAATCATGAAGAAGATGTCGTTACCGCACTGAAACGCGGCGCGGACGGTTACCTGCTGAAAGATATGGAGCCGGAGGATTTACTGAAAGCATTGCAACAGGCAGCCGCCGGTGAAATGGTGCTGAGCGAAGCCTTAACGCCGGTTCTGGCCGCCAGCCTGCGCGCCAACCGCGCGACATCTGACCGTGATGTCACCCAGTTGACGCCGCGCGAGCGCGACATTCTCAAGCTTATTGCCCAGGGCCTGCCTAACAAGATGATTGCCCGCCGCCTGGACATCACCGAAAGCACGGTAAAAGTTCATGTGAAGCATATGCTGAAGAAAATGAAGCTCAAATCACGCGTAGAAGCGGCGGTTTGGGTGCATCAGGAACGCATTTTCTAATTACGCAGTCGTGCATCGTGGTTAGCGAGGATCATTTGCCGAAACGCTGATAAACGGTTCGGTCAGTGATAGCGTGATCTCATTGGAAGAGACACGCTGGCCCAGCTCATCTTCTACCACTACCGACAGCCGCCAGCGGTTTGTCGCCCCTTCTCTACTGTCCCACTTCGGCATAATAATCGTCCAGCCCTGTGCGCTTCGGGTACTGCTGCCAGCAGTTAAACTCAGCGCCTGCGTATCCCCCTGCCATGCGAGGTGGCGGATCCCATGCAGGCTACGCACTTGTACCTCCAGCGCCACCGTTTCTCCAGGCTTGAGATCCCAGGGCGGCGTGGCCAAAAATACCGACAGGGTTTTACGCTGGCGATACTCCAGCGTTGGTAAACTATTACGCTGCGGATCGTCATAACGACTGCCACGTAGCGAGCGGCTGTTTGCCACTTCGCTGACCATCAGTTGTTTTTTTAATGGGACACCGAAACGATAATTCAGCGTTAATCCGAGGTTATTCTGACTGACGCCATTTTCACCTTGCTTATGCTGGGCAGTCATCGTAATCAGCGGCACCGGCGTATAGCTCAGCCCGAGGTTCACTGCTACCGGATTGTGATATCCAGTTCCTGAATGAAACAGATCCACCCGGTCGCCAAAATACTGTTCAACACTGACGCTGGTATTGAGATGATGATAGAAAGGCATCCGCATCTGCGCGGTCAGGTCGTATCCCCGGGCCATCCGTTGTTCCTGCGTGGTGGAACGATCCTGCCAGGAAGAAAAGGGTTGGTAATAATTCGCGGATAATCGTAAATATTCGCCCCACGCTTCTGCACCTAAGCCGCCCCGGGGCAGATTTTCATCCAACAAATTGTCATAAAACGTGTTGTAACCCAGTAGCCAGCCGTCGTGTACCCAGCGCTGCCCAATCCCCGCATTACTGACTAAGCCCTCATCCTGTTGCGTCATGCCTAACTGGCTCCAGGTAAGATAGCGTTGATTGTCCTGCCACGGAATAAACCAACTTCCCCGGCTGCCGGTAAAGCTGCCCTCGTTATCCACCTGCAACCCTACGCTGGCGTTTCCCCAGGGAGAGAGCCAGGATTCCAGTTGTTGATTCACCTGTTCGCTGACCGTGTCACGTACCTGACCAAACGCGAATTGCTTCGCCTGTTCGCCGGTATCAAGGCCGTTATCGGTCATACTGGCTTCACCAAATGCTTTAACCATTTCGGCAAAATGCTTTTCGCCTGCCCGCGATTCCGGTGCCATACCGAGATCGGGCAAACCATCGCTATCGTTATCGAATGGATTTTCAGCTTGGTGAACAAAAGAGGATTGTGCGCTGGCAGTACCCCCTGCCAGTGGCAAGAGTGCAAATACGGCGAGAGGAAAATAAATAATACGGCTCAAATCGTTAGTTATTTCTTAAATCAATTAATTAGGCTCACTTAACCTAAACCATAACGTCTTCAGCAATTAATTGCAGCCTTTATCCCTGTTTTCGGGATTTTCTGACACGAATAATAAGGGGTCTTCACATGCTTTCTTTTCGATATCTGGTACAGGGAGTACCATACACGCCAGGAATTATCCCTCCCATCCGACAACAGGAGTCAAAATGCAAAAGATAGTGATCGTCGCGAACGGTGCGGCCTATGGAAGCGAATCGTTATTTAACAGCCTGCGTCTGGCCATCGCTTTGCGTGAACAAGATGCCGGTCTCGATCTGCGTCTGTTTTTAATGTCGGATGCGGTTACGGCGGGATTACGAGGTCAGAAACCGGCGGAAGGATACAATATTCAGCAAATGCTGGAGATCCTGACAGCGCAAAACGTTCCGGTAAAACTGTGCAAAACCTGCACTGACGGTCGGGGGATCACCGACCTGCCTTTAATCGATGGCGTAGCCGTGGGCACGCTAGTAGAACTGGCCCAATGGACGCTGGATGCAGATAAAGTGTTGACCTTCTGACAGCGCTTGCAGGCACGCGCACTGAAAGTGCTGGAAATTTCCGGATTTAATCTTAGATGGGCGCGGTTTCGTTGAACGTTAACACGCCCTTTCAACCGTTCTGAGGAACTTTGTCACTTTTGTTTAATCGTTATGCCATTTTTTGATCAAAATCAGCATCCTGTTGCTCCCCCTTTGGTGTTATGCAATGAGTGAAATGTGAACAACATCACGCAGCACTTTCGACAGAAAGTACGTTGTTTTCAAGAACGGGGTGAAAAATGGCATTAGTGAAGGCGAGTTTAAAGTTATTTGGTGGCGATACGGTGGTAGTGCGCTGTTCCGAGCGCTGCCACATCCATCTGATGAGCGAGAAAAATCACGTCAAAGACACGCAGTCCGACATCTTAAGCGTGCAGGATCGTGATAGCGCATGGTTGACCGTACCTTATACCGGCGTCTGGAACGTGCTGATCGACAGCCACAGTCAGTCGCTTGAGCATTCAATAAGTTTTATTGCAGCATAATCGTGAAATGCCCGATAAGCACCTGGCTGTCGGGCACACGACACACGCTGAAGCTAGGCAAATCCTGGCCGTATAACGCCTTCCGGCAGGTTCTCTCCCAACAACCGTTTGACCGTAATCACCAGATCGTTAAGACAGTCATCCTGCATTCCCAGCTTCACCAGTTCTTGTTCCAGTGAGAACAGATACTGGGCATTGGTGCCTAAAGGTCCACTGGCCGCGGCGATAAGCGGCGCGATCACCTGCGCGCGCGTATCCGACTCGAACAACGGGTGGCGCGGATCCATAATAAAGACCAGCGCGTTCACTGTCCGTCCGTCATCCAGCGCCAATTGACACCAGGTCGGCAGATAACAACCGGTGATCATTTCACGCTTCCACAGCAGAGAAAGTTCTTGCTCCAGCGATGCGTCCGGTAAGCGATAGGCCACGCCGGTAGTGCGTCCGCCCTCTTTCAGGGCCAGCATACGTCCCGGCTGACAGGCCGTTCCTCGCCCCGCCGTCAGACGCAGGCAAAATGCACGGTGCCAACCGACTAATGTCCCGGTACAGGACTCTTCAAATTCTAAGGCCGGGTTCCACATCAACGATCCATAACCGAAGATCCACACCGGTCCATCATCTGGTCGGCAAGCGAGCGTGGCGGCCAGTGAGGCTGCCCGTTGTTCCGCTGACCAGAGTAGTGATTCTTCAATAGCGCCAAATGCCGTCTTACAGTCGGCATTCAATAAAAAATCACGCGTTAACACCTTACACCTCCGCCACTGCAGCTTCCCTGCGACAACTTTTTTGACGCCTTCCGGGCCTTTTTACTGCTCATTTTGAAACCAATAGCTGCACGATAGGCAATTCACCACTCGCTTGCAAGCCAGTAACGGCGCGGCATAGCACGATTCGCTAACGGATGATTCAGACTAATTGATAAAGGCATTATAATTGATACTGTTACGTCTTTTTATGCCATTTATCATCATCACCCTTTTGATAATCATTTTTCACCGCGGCCCACGCTACCTTGTGTGCCGTCTCTTCGCGGGTGGCATCATCACGACGGTCAGATTTATCTTTATACTGTTCCCAGGCGCTATTAAAGGCTTCTTTATAGATGTCCTGAGCATGGGCTGGCAGAACATGCTGTACGCTGTCAGGCAGATCGCTTTTCGATTTATAGGGCATTGTGAACTCCTCTTTTTGGGCTAAACCTTAAGTGTGGTTAACAATGCTGCGATGCGCCAATCATAGACATTTTTAAATTATTTCCTCACCTAACCTTCTGTTAATTAAACACTCTATAAACAAGAAGTTTGTTTTTGACCACTTAGAGAAGGAAAATAAGCGATGCGGTAAAATTTCGTAAAATGTCACCTACAAAACCGCTTTTTCTGTTATTTTTTACATTCTTTAATACTTTTATAATTATAAATACCTGCAGAGATGGAGAATTAACTTAATGACGCAAGTACATGAGGCGGTAAAAACCCGCCACAAGGAGACCTCTCTCGTCTTCCCGATTCTGGCGCTGGTAGTACTGTTCTTATGGGGGAGCAGTCAGTCACTACCAGTGGTCATCGGCATTAATGCGCTTGCCCTTATTGGTATATTAAGCAGCGCATTCAGCGTTGTCCGTCATGCGGACGTATTAGCACATCGACTTGGCGAACCCTACGGCTCGCTGATCCTCAGTCTGTCAGTTGTTATTCTTGAAGTCAGTTTAATTTCCGCATTAATGGCGACCGGCGATGCCGCGCCGACGCTAATGCGCGACACGCTGTATTCGATCATTATGATCGTCACCGGCGGTTTAGTCGGTTTTTCATTACTGCTGGGCGGCCGCAAATTTGCCACTCAGTATATGAACCTGTTTGGTATTAAGCAGTATTTAATCGCCCTGTTTCCGCTGGCCATTATTGTGCTGGTGTTTCCAATGGCGTTACCGGGAGCCAATTTTACTACCGCGCAGGCGCTACTGGTGGCGCTCATTTCTGCGGCAATGTACGGCGTATTCTTGCTGATTCAAACAAAAACGCACCAGAGTCTGTTCATTTACGAGCATGAAGATGAGGGTGACGACGACGATCCTCATCATGGTAAGCCGTCAGCGCACAGCAATATCTGGCACGCTGCGTGGCTCATCATTCACCTGATCGCTGTTATCGCCGTCACCAAGATGAACGCCAGTCCGCTGGAGACCTTGCTGACTGAGCTCAATGCGCCAGTGGCGTTTACCGGTTTCCTGGTGGCATTGTTGATCCTCTCCCCTGAAGGGCTGGGGGCGCTGAAAGCGGTGCTGAACAATCAGGTACAGCGGGCGATGAATTTGTTCTTCGGTTCAGTATTAGCCACTATTTCACTCACCGTACCGGTAGTGACGCTGATCGCCTGGGCAACAGGTAATGATTTGGTGTTTGCTTTGGGCGCGCCGGAGATGATTGTCATGGTCTCGTCGCTGGTACTGTGCCAAATATCTTTCTCCACCGGACGAACCAATGTGCTTAACGGTGCGGCGCATCTGGCGCTATTTATCGCCTATCTGATGACGATATTTGCCTGATTATTATTTTGGCGGCACCAACGGCCCTTTGCAGGGCCGTTTTCTTTTACCGCGTTTATTGCGCCGGATAAACCTGTTGGCCATCGACAAACGTTAATAACGATTCCGTTTGATGCAATTTGTCTGGCGCAATAGCCATAATATCCTGATTCAGCACCGCAAAATCGGCGAGTTTACCGGCCCGCAAACTTCCCCGCTGCTGTTCGGCAAAAGCCAGCCAGGCGGCATTCAGGGTATACATTTTTAACGCATTTTCCCGGCTTAACTGGCGCGTGTCATGGCGTACCGAGCCGTCGAGCGTCTTACCTGTGACATGATACTCAATAGCATGCCACACTCCCGCAACGCCAATTCGCGTCGCATCTGTCCCCCCGGCAACGATTACCCCCTGCTCTAACGCGGGTTGAACTGGCGATGCTAGCGCCGCCACCGTTTTACCATTTGCGCGTTCAATGGCGGGAGATTCAAAATAGGGTCCCATCTGAACAGAATAGGCTAAACCGAGTTTCTTCATGCGGGCAATCGATTCGGGCGTACCGGTATTGAGGTGCGCAATAGACCAGCGCAACGGAGCAATGTCATACGATTTAGCCACCTCGCTAATGAGATCTAAAATCGCGCCCGCACTGTCATCGGTGTAGGCATGTATTTCTACGGCAACCCCTTCTTTGGCAGCAAGCTGGAGCACCTTTAATTGTTCTTGTTGGGATTGTGCAGAAGAATTAAATCCAGATGACATCCGTACGCCATCATTCATTGCCATCACCAGGCTTTCACCGAAGCCCAGAAAGGCTATTCTGCCGTCATCGTGTATTGCCGGGCGAAATGCCAGACGTTGTTTAAACCATTCGGTCTCATTACCAGGCGGCGCCGATAAACGATACCCAACCCGTATCCTGAGAGGTTGCTGCTGAAGTTTAAAGAAATCACGATAAGCTTGCTCATGCCCGGCAGAAGGATCGATAAAACCGACCACGCCGCGTTTATTTAGATAATGAATAAAGGCGTTAAGGTTCTTTTCAACATCGGAAGTCTGGCTAATCTGGGCGAAAAGCTGGTTAAAGCTGCCAATGGTCCCGCGTAATTTACCCGTTGCCAGCCCTTTATCATCGCGTTCTATCACGATCCCTGCCGGAACATCCGGCTGTGGACTATTAAGTTTTAGGGTCTCGATAGCCTTTTGATTTAACAGGGCATAGTCATAAAGGCTTTGTATATACGCAGGATGATGAGGCAGCGCCTGATTCAGTTCCTGAACCGTCGGATCCCGCTTTTCAGCAAATTGTTCAGGTATCCATGAGCCAGCCACCGCCACCCATTGCGTAGCGTTTTTCTTGGCCGCAGATTGCGAGAGTTTATTTAACGCATCGGGTAAATTTTTAGTATCAAACCAGTAGGTTTCAAATAAAAACGTCCTGCCACCACGAATGCCATGCAGATGCGCATCAATTAATCCCGGAATAACGGTTTGCCCCGTCAGATTGATTTCCTTCGTGTTCGGTCCGGACCATTTTTTCACCGTTTCATTATTACCAACCGCAATAATATGCCGCCCTTTTACCGCCAGCGCCTGCGCGTTGGGTTGTTGTTCATCCATGGTAATCAGCTTGCCGTTATACAAAATAACATCGGCTTTGTCCTGAGAATGCACCAGAAATGAAGTTCCAATCAGAATTGCAGCCAACGTTGCGTTGCGAATAGCCGGAGGGGGAGTATTAAAGCAAAGTCCCAGTTTACCCATCATATTAATCTACCTTTTCACGTGATGAAAATCAGGAAAGCTGATGCAGCACCGCCTGGCTGGCGATGTGTGCACTGGATAGCAAACGTTCGAGCGTATGCCCACAACGGGCTTTTCCCGACAGACCGAGCATCGTGGTACTGACATAATCGGTCAGGCTGTCAGCCACTTCGGGATGGCGTTGGGCGATAAAGTCATGAATTTTATGTTCAGCAACCGAGTAGAAATCCCGTGCCACCTGCCGCGCCTGCGGATCGTTGCTATGCGTGCCCTCCAGAACCAAACAACCCGGCGCATGCGGATCCGCGGCATAGCGCCGCGCCGCCTCTTCAAGCAACGCAGCAAGACTCTCGGCAACCGGCCTGTCAGAACGCAAAATGTCATCAAACGGGATCGCATCGGTTTGTACATAGCGACCAAGCACGCGTTCATAAAGACCGATTTTGTTCCCAAAAGCGGCATAGAAACTGGGCGGCTTGATGTTCAGGGCCTGCGTAACATCCGCTACGCTCACAGCATCGTATCCATGCGCGTGAAATAAGGGCTGTACTTTGGCAACAGCCAGTTCCGGGTCAAAATTGCGTGGTCGGCCTGGGGCGCGCGAACATTTTGTAGTGCTCATTACAAATCCATTGACAGAAAACCATGCGGCCATTATATATCGATCACTACATAATTGTTCAAGGAGTATCTCATGTCCCCATTTAACGGCAAGTCAGTTCTGGTCCTTGGCGGCAGTCGTGGGATTGGCGCGGCTATTGTGCGCCGTTTCGCTGCAGATGGCGCAGCAGTGACCTTTACCTATTCAGGCTCCGCAGACGCGGCTCAAGTGCTTGCGGATGAAACAGGTTCCCACCCGGCGCAAACCGATAGCGCCGATCGCGATGCCGTCATTAAGCGGGTACGGGAAAGCGGACCGCTGGATGTGTTAGTGGTGAATGCAGGAATTGTGCTGTTCGGCGACGCGCTGGAGCAGGATCCCGATGACGTTGAGCGCCTGTTCCGCATTAATATCCACGCCCCCTGGTACGCGGCAGTAGAGGCGGCACGACAAATGCCTGACGGCGGGCGGATTATCATTATTGGTTCAGTGAACGGCGATCGTATGCCAATTGCCGGTATGGCTTCCTACGCGTTAAGCAAGTCTGCTCTGCAAGGCCTGGCAAGAGGACTTGCCCGTGATTTCGGCGCGCGCGGTATTACGGTCAACGTGGTGCAACCGGGTCCCATCGATACCGATGCGAATCCAGCTGAAGGCCCATTGAAAGAGCTGATGCACAGCTTTATGGCGCTAAAACGACACGGTCGACCAGAAGAAGTAGCCGGAATGGTTGCCTGGCTTGCTGGCCCGGAGGCCGGGTTTGTGACGGGAGCGATGCATACAATTGATGGGGCGTTTGGCGCCTGACAGTAATAACAGGCCGGAGACAAATGCCCCGGCCTGTTCAGCTTTCTTAGTTCTCAGTATCGAGTTCGTCGAAGCTTTTCACCAGGTCATCAATCGCTTTAATCTGCGTGAGGAACTGTTCCAGTTTCGCCAGCGGCAGTGCGGATGGGCCATCGCATTTCGCATTGGCTGGATCCGGATGCGCTTCAATAAACAGGCCTGCCAGACCTACCGCCATGCCCGCGCGCGCCAGTTCAGTCACCTGACCACGACGGCCGCTGCTTGCGGCGCCAAACGGGTCGCGGCACTGCAGCGCATGGGTAACGTCGAAAATCACCGGTGAGTTGCCGGAGACCTTTTTCATCACGCTAAAGCCCAGCATATCCACAACCAGGTTGTCATAACCAAAGTTCGCGCCACGGTCACACAGGATAACCTTATCGTTACCGCCTTCATGGAATTTATCCACGATATTACCCATCTGACCCGGGCTTACGAACTGCGGTTTTTTCACGTTGATAACGGCACCGGTTTTCGCCATCGCTTCAACCAGATCGGTCTGGCGAGCGAGGAATGCCGGCAGCTGAATCACATCCACCACGTCAGCAACAGGCTGTGCCTGGCTGGCTTCATGAACGTCGGTGATCACTTTTACGCCAAAAGTTTGCTTCAGTTCCTGGAAGATTTTCATCCCTTCTTCAAGGCCCGGTCCACGGTAAGAGTGGATGGAAGAACGGTTGGCTTTATCAAAGGAGGCTTTGAACACGTAAGGGATACCCAGTTTTTGAGTAACGGTTACGTAGTGCTCACAAATGCGCATCGCCAGATCGCGGGATTCCAGCACGTTCATTCCGCCAAACAGCACGAACGGCAGGTCATTTGCCACGTTGATGTCGCCAATGCTAACCACTTTTTGTTTCATAGGATCGCCTTAAACGGTAGGTAAAGTGTCATTAATCAATGCAATACAATTTGTTTGTGCGAAATCGTATTAATCTGCGCACGAATCATTTCGCTGATCGGGTCTTCCGGACACTGCTCAACGAAATAACTTAAATCTGTCAGCGCAACATGTTCACACTCCAGTTGCGCATATATCAATCCCCGATCGCGTATTTCATACGGATCTTCAGGATTAAACTGCAATAATGCTTCACTGGCACGCAGCGCCAGTTCCATTTGCCGCTCTTCCATCAGCGATGATTTCAGCGTGTCGAGCAGTTTGCGGATCACTTCTGCGTTATCCGCTTCATCCAGATCTTCATTAAACAGTTCCGCGACCGGGCTGATATTTCCCTTCAGCCACACTTCCAGCGTGTGTTCATTTAACGTTTCGCCATTGAACGGATTGATTAGCCACATTTCGCCATCGAGCGATTCAATGCGCAGGATGAGTTGTGTCGGGAAAATCACCGGTACCAGCGGCAGATCCAGTCGGTTGGCAATCCACAATAAGATCGCGCCCAACGACACCGCACTGCCCTGACGATTTTTCAGAACCTGGTCGAGCCATAGTGCATCAGAAAGACGATAGACGCCGTGGGTGTCCGTAAAACCCCATTCGCCGTAAAAAAGTGCCAGCAGTTTTTCCAGTTGCTCATCCTGAGACAGGAGCTGGCTAATTTCTTCTTGCGCCAGACTGACCAGACGTTCCAGTTCGTCATAGACAGTTTGTGTTGGAAAATCCAGACGGATAGACTCCGACGCCAGGATCATCCCATCACACAATGGCGCTTTATTAAATTCGAAATCAGCTAACGACCTCATGACTTACCCCAGTAACGGTATTTTTGTGGTGGCGAGTTTAATGATGATGTACAGCACCACCAACGCCAGCGGAAATGCGACTAATCGCGCCTGCTGGCTGCGCGCCCGACGGTAATCGAGCGCAATAAAACCCAAAACGATGTAAATGATAACCCCAAACAGCTTTTCAGTCAGCCATGTCCCTTGTTCGGTGAATGGCAGGATGTGCGTTTTAACCATTAACGCTACGCCGCTGAGTAATAAAACGGTATCCACCACCGGCGGCACAATGCGTGTCCAGCGGGCATGGGCAAGACGCGCGTCGGTGTAACGCCACCAAAAACGCAGCGTCAGCAGACTAACGGAAAGCGCAATGCTGATGAGATGAACGTTGAGTAACACACTGAAGGTACTCATGATGGGATGCGTCCAAGCGTAATTCGCTCGTTGCCGCCATAATCACGGCAGGTTTCAACCGCCAGATAACCCGCGCGAGTAAAGGCATCGCGCACGGCCTCACCCTGCTGCCAGCCATGTTCCAGCAACAGATAGCCGCCGGGCGTTAACACGTGCTGAGCCTGGTCAATAATATGTACGATATCCGCCAGCCCCTCATCGCCCGCCACCAGCGCCGACAGCGGCTCAAAGCGCACATCACCCTGCGCCAGGTGCGGGTCCTGTTCGTCGATGTACGGCGGATTGCTGACAATCATGTCAAACTTTTGCCCCTGCAAAGCGCTAAACCAGTCGCTTTGCAGCACACGAACATTGTCGATAGCCAGGTGCTGTGTATTGCGCATAGCCAGCGCCACGGCATCCGGCATCCGATCAACCGCCGTCACCGCGCAATCCGGACGCTCGGTTGCCAGCGCCAGCGCAATCGCGCCCGTACCGGTTCCCAGATCGAGAATGCGACATGCAGAGGCTGGCAGGCGAGCCAGCGCCTGCTCCACCAGACACTCGGTATCCGGACGCGGAATCAGCGTGGCCGGCGATACAAACAGCGGCAGCGACCAGAACTCGCGAACACCGGTTAAGTGCGCCACGGGTTCGCCCCGCTGACGCCGCTCCAGTAACGTATCGAGCTGCTGACGCTGCGCTTCGGTTAACAGCGTTTCACCGAAAGCCAGAATAAAGGTGCGCCCCTTGCCGGTAACGAACTCGAGTAAAATCTCGGCGTCACGGCGCGGGCTTTCGCTTGCCTGTAATTGGCTTATCGCTTCACGCAGCCAGTGCTGATAGTCCATTAATCCTGCTCGGACAACGCCGCCAGTTGATCGGCCTGGTATTCCTGGACAATCGGCTCAATGAGCATATCCAGTTTACCTTCCATCGCTTCATCCAGACGGTAGAGCGTCAGGTTAATGCGGTGATCGGTCACGCGCCCCTGCGGGAAGTTATAGGTGCGGTTGCGATCGCTGCGATCGCCGCTGCCCAGCAGGTTGCGACGCTCAGAGGCTTCCGCCTGTTGACGTCTTGCTACTTCGGCCGCACGAATGCGCGCTCCCAGCACCGACATCGCTTTCGCTTTGTTTTTATGCTGTGAACGTTCGTCCTGGCATTCCACCACGATGCCGGTTGGCAAGTGGGTAATACGGATTGCAGAGTCGGTGGTGTTAACGTGCTGACCGCCAGCGCCTGATGAGCGGAAGGTATCAATACGCAGATCGGCCGGGTTGATATCCGGCAGTTCAGCATCCGGCAGTTCCGGCATGACCGCGACCGTACAGGCCGAAGTATGAATTCGACCCTGTGATTCCGTCGCTGGAACACGCTGCACGCGATGACCGCCGGACTCAAATTTCAGTCGGCCATAAACGCCTTCGCCGCTGATCTTGGCAATGACTTCTTTAAATCCACCATGCTCGCCTTCGCTGGCGCTCATGATCTCAACCCGCCAGCGACGCGCTTCAGCGTAACGGCTGTACATGCGGAACAGATCGCCGGCAAACAGCGCCGCTTCATCACCACCGGTTCCCGCACGCACTTCGAGGAAGGCGTTACGTTCGTCGTCAGGGTCTTTCGGTAACAGCAGTACCTGCAGGTGTTGTTCCAGCTGTTCACATTTCTCTTTTGCTTCGCGCAGTTCATCCTGCGCCATTTCACGCATTTCAGGATCGTCGAGCATCATCTGAGCTGTCTCGATATCTTCCTGAACCTGTTGCCAGTCCGTAAAACAGCGCGATACATCGCTTAATTGGGCATATTCGCGCGACAGTGCGCGAAAGCGGTCCTGGTCTGCGATAGTACCCGCATCGCCGAGCAGCGCCTGAACTTCTTCATGACGTTCATGCAGGGCTTCCAGTTTGGCAACGATAGAAGGCTTCATAGGCGTAAATGCACCCTGTAAAAAATAAGATTGGTGTGCTGCTACTCCAGCCCGAGGCTGTCGCGCAGAATATTCAGGCGTTCACTATCCCCGTCACGGGCGGCCTGTTGAAGTGATTTGGTTGGTGCATGGATCAGGCGGTTAGTCAGTTTCCAGGCCAGATCCTGCATAATAGCTTGCGCATCACCGCCCTGTTGAAGAGCGGCCAACGCTTTGGCGGTCAGTTCATCACGGATCTGTTCTGACTGACTGCGATACTCGCGGATAGTGTCACTTGCGCCCTGGGCACGCAGCCAGGCCATAAACTCGCTGGTTTCCTGCGCAACAATTGTTTCGGCTTCCACGGCCGCCGCTTTGCGCTGGGCCAGGTTATGCGAAATGATGCTTTGCAGATCGTCAACGCTGTACAAGTAGGCGTTGGACAATTTGCCCACTTCCGGCTCGACATCGCGCGGTACGGCGATATCCACCAGCAGCATAGGCTGGTTACGACGGTTTTTAAGCGCACGCTCTACCATTCCTTTACCGATGATCGGCAGCGGACTGGCGGTTGAACTGATAATGATATCGGCATCCTGCAAGCGGGCGTCGATATCGCTCAATGAAATCACTTCGGCGCCGACTTCATCCGCCAGCACCTGCGCGCGTTCACGCGTACGGTTGGCGATGATCATCTTCTTCACTTTGTGTTCGCGCAAATGACGCGCCACCAGCTCGATGGTCTCGCCTGCGCCGACTAACAGCACGGTTACCGTGGAGAGTGATTCAAAGATCTGCCGCGCCAGCGTACAGGCGGCAAAAGCCACGGAAACAGCGCTGGCGCCGATATCAGTTTCGGTACGAACACGTTTAGCGACAGAGAATGACTTCTGGAACATGCGCTCCAGGGCACTGGCGTTCTGGTGGCCTTTCTGCGAATCCGCAAAGGCTTTTTTCACCTGTCCCAGAATCTGTGGTTCACCGAGCACCAACGAATCCAGACCACTAGCGACACGCATCAGATGACTGACGGCGTCATTGTCCTGGTGCCAGTACAGGCTATTGCGCAGGTCTTCTTCATTAAGATTATGGTATTCGCACAACCAGCGAATCAGCGCTTCTTGCAGGTTGTCCTGCTCTTCCACGCTGAGGTAAATCTCTGTGCGGTTACATGTCGACAGCACTACCCCGCCCTGCACCATTGGCAGCGCTTGCAGGCTGTCCAGCGCCTGATCGAGCGTATCCGGCGAAAACGTTACGCGTTCTCGCAGCGATACAGGTGCCGTTTTATGGTTAATACCAAGCGCTAAAAGGGTCATGTGAGCGGGAATAGTACCAGCGTTGATAAGGTTAGACTGGGTGCATCATACAGGATGCGTGCGGTCAATAAAAGAGACACCCCCCTTTTGGAGTAATAGCTTAGCGCACAAATTTAAGCGATTTAAGATAACTTGAACGTAGACGATGTCAGATGGTGGCGCTAGCATTGAGAGTTATAACTGCAACGTATCTCAAGGATTTGTCATCATTATGACCCTGCCTGATTTTCGCCTGATTCGCCTGCTGCCCCTTGCGGCCCTGGTTCTTAGTGCCTGTACGCTCAACGCGCCGAAAGGTCCCGGCAAAAGCCCCGATTCCCCGCAGTGGCGCCAGCACCAGCAGGAAGTACGCGCCCTGAACCAATATCAGACGCGCGGTGCGTTTGCTTATATCTCCGATCAACAGAAAGTGTATGCCCGCTTTTTCTGGCAGCAAACCGGACAGGATCGCTATCGTCTGCTGCTGACTAACCCACTGGGCAGCACGGAACTGGAACTCAATGCGCAGCCGGGCAACGTTGAGCTTGTCGATAACAAAGGCAAGCACTACACCGCCGACGACGCCGAAGAGATGATTGGTAAACTGACCGGTATGCCTATTCCGTTGAACAGCCTGCGCCAGTGGATCCTTGGTCTGCCGGGTGACGCCACCGATTACAAACTCGACGACCAATATCGACTGAGTGAAGTGAACTACAGCAAAGACGGTAAAAACTGGAAAGTGGTCTATAGCGCCTACGACAGCAAAACGCAGCCTGCAATGCCGGCCAACATGGAGCTGTCTGACGGCTCCCAGCGTATCAAGCTGAAAATGGATAACTGGATTGTGAAATGATGAGCCATTGGCCCTCTCCGGCAAAACTGAATCTGTTTTTATACATCACCGGGCAGCGTGCGGACGGTTACCACACGCTGCAGACGTTATTCCAGTTTCTCGACTATGGCGACGAGATTGGCATCAATCTGCGCCACGATGGTGAAATTCATCTCCTAACCCCGGTGGAGGGCGTTGCGCATGAAGATAACCTGATCGTGCGCGCGGCGCGTTTGCTGACGAAGACGGCGTCTGCAAGCGATCGCCTGCCCGCAGGAAGCGGCGCGGACATCAGTATCGAAAAACGTCTGCCGATGGGTGGCGGCCTGGGCGGCGGTTCGTCAAATGCGGCCACCGTTCTGGTGGCGCTGAATCATCTTTGGCAATGCGGGCTTTCGGTTGATGAACTGGCGGCAATCGGCTTGACGTTGGGGGCGGATGTTCCCGTGTTCGTGCGCGGCCACGCGGCTTTTGCCGAAGGCGTGGGAGAAATCCTGACGCCGGTCGATCCACAAGAAAAATGGTATCTGGTCGCTCACCCGGGAGTCAGTATTCCGACGCCGGTCATTTTTAACGATCCTGACCTCCCGCGTAACACGCCAAAAAGGTCAATAAACACGTTACTAAAATGTGAATTCGGCAATGATTGCGAGGTTATCGCAAGAAAACGTTTTCGCGAGGTTGATGCGGCGCTTTCCTGGCTGTTAGAATACGCGCCGTCGCGCCTGACTGGTACAGGGGCTTGTGTCTTTGCTGAATTTGACACAGAGTCTCGTGCTCGCCAGGTGCTTGAGCAAGCCCCGGAATGGCTCAAAGGCTTTGTGGCGAAAGGCGTCAACCTCTCCCCATTGCATAGAGCGTTACTCTAAATCATTCGGGTTTCAGGAAGATGGCGAGATGACAGAACGCCTGGCGCATACAAAACTATGCACTGGTGTGAGGAATTAACGCCAACGCACATGAAACGCGAAGGATGAAGGGTAAGCCGGGCAAGCTGAGTTGCGGTGACAACGTCACCCTGTTCCAGACGTTGCATCGCGCTCTTTAATACACCGCATGGAGAGGATACTGCCTGGCCCGCACAGTTTTCGGCAGATTCTTTCCACCAATGGACGCATGCCTGAGGTTCTTCTCGTGCCTGATATGAAGCTTTTTGCTGGTAACGCCACCCCGGAACTAGCACAACGTATTGCCAACCGCCTGTACACTTCACTCGGCGACGCCGCTGTAGGTCGCTTTAGCGACGGCGAAGTCAGCGTACAAATTAATGAAAATGTACGCGGTGGTGATATTTTCATCATCCAGTCCACTTGTGCCCCTACTAACGACAACCTGATGGAATTGGTCGTTATGGTTGATGCGCTGCGCCGTGCTTCCGCAGGCCGTATCACCGCCGTTATTCCTTACTTCGGCTATGCACGTCAGGATCGTCGCGTACGTTCCGCTCGTGTACCGATTACCGCTAAAGTCGTCGCTGATTTCCTGTCCAGCGTTGGCGTTGACCGCGTCCTCACCGTTGACCTGCATGCTGAACAGATCCAGGGCTTCTTTGACGTACCGGTTGATAACGTATTCGGTAGCCCGATCCTGTTAGAAGACATGCTGCAGCTGAACCTGGACAACCCGATCGTGGTTTCTCCGGACATCGGTGGCGTCGTGCGTGCCCGTGCTATCGCTAAACTGCTGAACGATACCGATATGGCTATCATCGACAAACGTCGTCCGCGTGCGAACGTTTCTCAGGTGATGCACATCATTGGTGACGTTGCAGGTCGTGACTGCGTGCTGGTTGATGACATGATCGATACCGGTGGTACGCTGTGTAAAGCAGCAGAAGCACTGAAAGAACGTGGTGCAAAACGCGTATTTGCTTACGCAACCCACCCGATCTTCTCAGGTAATGCGGCAAACAACCTGCGCAACTCAGTGATTGATGAAGTCGTTGTCTGTGACACTATTCCACTGACTGACGAAATCAAAGCGCTGCCAAACGTGCGTACATTGACCCTGTCGGGTATGCTGGCCGAAGCGATTCGTCGTATCAGCAACGAAGAATCTATCTCTGCTATGTTCGAGCATTAATCGAGCCCGGCTCAAAAACCCGCTGCGGCGGGTTTTTTTATCTGTAATACTTATTTGTATGACTTTTGCCTCCTTCACCTGCCATTCAATTGACAGATGATGCGCTCATGGATGAAACATTATTGTGAACAGATTATTTTCCTCACATGTGATGCCTTTCCGCGCCCTCATCGACGCTTGTTGGAAAGAAAAATATACCGCTTCTCGCTTTACCCGTGACCTGATCGCCGGGATAACCGTGGGAATCATTGCCATTCCGCTGGCAATGGCCCTGGCAATAGGCAGTGGCGTTGCGCCGCAGTACGGTCTGTATACCTCAGCCGTCGCTGGGATTGTGATCGCCCTCACCGGGGGATCGCGCTTTAGCGTCTCTGGCCCAACCGCCGCCTTCGTGGTGATCCTGTATCCGGTGTCGCAACAGTTTGGGCTGGCAGGCCTGCTGGTTGCCACCCTCATGTCCGGGATATTCCTGATCCTTTTCGGCCTCGCACGCTTTGGTCGCCTGATCGAATATATTCCCGTGTCGGTTACGTTAGGCTTTACGTCGGGTATTGGTATCACCATTGGTACCATGCAGATTAAAGATTTTCTTGGCCTGCAAATGGCCCATGTGCCGGAGCACTACCTGCAAAAGGTCGGTGCGCTATTTATGGCCTTGCCCACCATCAACTTCGGCGATGCCGCCATTGGCGTTGTAACGCTGGGGATCCTGATTTTCTGGCCTCGTTTGGGGATCCGACTGCCGGGTCACCTTCCTGCACTGCTTGCAGGCTGTGCGGTAATGGGGATTGTGAACCTGGCCGGTGGTCACGTTGCGACCATCGGTTCCCAGTTCCACTACATTCTGGCTGACGGCTCACAGGGTAACGGTATCCCGCAGTTGCTGCCGCAGCTGGTATTACCGTGGAATATGCCGGAGTCAAACTTTACCCTGAGCTGGAGTTCATTACAGGCACTGTTACCGGCAGCCTTCTCGATGGCGATGCTGGGGGCAATTGAATCACTGCTGTGCGCCGTCGTCCTCGACGGCATGACCGGCACCAAGCATAAAGCCAACAGCGAGCTGATTGGTCAGGGGCTGGGCAACATCGTCGCACCGTTCTTTGGGGGTATCACCGCCACGGCGGCAATTGCCCGTTCTGCGGCCAACGTCCGCGCCGGGGCAACCTCACCCATTTCTGCGGTCATCCACGCGATTCTGGTGATCCTGGCGCTATTGGTTTTAGCGCCGCTGCTTTCCTGGCTACCGCTTTCCGCCATGGCCGCCCTGCTGCTGATGGTGGCATGGAACATGAGTGAAGCCCATAAAGTGGTGGATCTGCTGCGTCATGCGCCAAAGGACGACATCATCGTCATGCTGATGTGTATGTCGCTGACGGTGCTGTTCGACATGGTTATCGCCATCAGCGTCGGGATCGTTCTCGCCTCTCTGCTGTTTATGCGTCGTATTGCGCGCATGACGCGTCTGGCGCCAGTCAACGTGGATGTCCCAGACGATGTTCTGGTGCTACGCGTCATCGGCCCGCTGTTCTTTGCCGCAGCGGAGGGATTATTTACCGATCTCGAGTCGCGCATTGCGGGTAAACGCATTGTGGTATTGAAGTGGGACGCCGTCCCGGTACTGGATGCCGGTGGTCTGGACGCCTTCCAGCGTTTTGTAAAACGTCTGCCGGAAGGTTGCGAATTACGTATCAGTAACCTGGAGTTCCAGCCGCTACGTACCATGGCTCGCGCGGGTATTCAGCCTATTCCAGGACGTCTGACGTTCTTCCCGAATAAAGACGCCGCGCTGGCGGATATCAGCTAACGTGCAGCCCGACCCGGTGAAGCGGCCCGGGCTACACATGACAGACAAAAAAATGGCTCCCGTACGTGGGAGCCATTTTTATATCAAGCGTAGCGTTTACGCTTTCAGCAGTTGCTCAGCCGTCGCCTTCACGCTCGCCAGCAGGACTTTCACATCCTCCAGGCACACGGTCGGGTTCAGCAGCGTCAGCTTCAGGCAGGTGATGCCATCGGCCTCGGTGACGCCGACATTGGCGCTACCGGAAGCCAGCAGCACGTCGCCGATGCGCTGGTTGAGCAGCGCGACAAACGCCATATCGTCGCTTGCCGGGCGGAAGCGGAACAGCACGCTTGCCAGCTGCGGCTCCATCACCAGCTCCAGATGCGGCTGGGTTTTGACAAACTCAGCCACATCACGGGCCAGCGTCACGCCGTTATCGATGATTTCCGCATACTGCTTTTTACCCAGCGCTTCGAGGCCCATCCACAGCTTCAGCGCGTCGAAACGGCGCGTGGTCTGCAGCGACTTCGACACCAGGTTCGGTACACCGTGCTCTTCATCGAAATCAGAGTTCAGGTACGCCGCCTGGTAGCGCATCAGCTCATAATGACGCGCGTCTTTTAACAGGAACGCGCCGCAGCTGATGGTCTGGAAGAACTGTTTGTGGAAGTCCAGGGTTACGGAATCCGCCAGCTCAAGGCCGTTCAGGAAGTGACGATACTGCTCAGAGAGCAACAGCGCGCCGCCCCATGCCGCATCGACGTGCATCCAGATCTGGTGTTCTGCCGCCAGCGCCGCGATGTCCGCTAACGGATCGATAGCGCCTGCATCGGTAGTACCAGCCGTGGCAACAATCGCCATCACCTGCTCGCCGTTGGCTTGCGCCTGGGCCAGCCTGGCTTTCAGATCAGCCAGATCCATACGCGAGAACGCATCGGTCTTCACCTGAGTGACGGAACGGTAGCCCAGCCCCATCAGCGCCATGTTTTTCTGCACGGAGAAGTGCGCGCTTTCAGAACAGAACACTTTGATTTTGCTCAGGTCACCGGTCAGACCATTCTGCTGAATGGAGTGGCCCTGACGCGCAAAGAAAGCGTCGCGCGCCAGCATCAGGCCCATCAGGTTGCTCTGGGTGCCGCCGCTGGTGAACACGCCCGCGTCGCCCGCGCCGTAACCGACCTGCTCGCGCAGCCATTCGATCAGTTTGATCTCAATGATCGTGGCCGACGGGCTTTGGTCCCAGGAGTCCATGCTCTGGTTGGTGGCGTTGATCAGCACTTCCGCCGCCTGGCTAATCACCAGGCTTGGGCAGTGCAAGTGTGCCACGCACTGGGCATGGTGAACTAACAGACTGTCTTTGAGAAAGTATTCAACCGCACGCTCAATAGCGGCCTGGTTGCCCAGGCCCTGAGACGTAAAATTCAGGTTGATACGTTCGCGCAGTTGTTCAACGGTTTTCCCCTGATACATCTCAGGCTGTTTCAACCATTCAACGACCGCTTGCGTACTCTGCTCGATAGCGTCCTGGTAGGCAGCAATGCTTTGTGCCGAGCCGGACAGAATCGGGTTTACGTCTGACATTCGATCCAACTCCGTTTAAACCGGCTTCACGCCAGCGCCCAGCAGGGCGTTTTCGAATTTATCGAGGAAAATTTCCAGCTCAGCGTTGGTGATCAGCAGAGACGGCAGCAGGCGCAGTACGCAACCGTTACGGCCGCCACGCTCCAGAATCAGCCCGTTTTCGAAGCATTTTTTCTGCAGCAACGCGGACAGCTCGCCATCGGCCGGGTAGCAGCCCATGTGATCCTGCGCTTCGTTCGGCTTAACGATTTCCAGACCGATCATCAGACCCAGACCACGCACCTGACCAATCACCGGGTAACGTTTCTGCAGGTCGGCCAGTTTGCCTTTCAGCCACTCGCCCTGGGCGGCCACTTTATCGGCAATCTTGTCGTCTTTGAGGATCTTCAGCGTTGTCAGGCCGGTGGCCATCGCCAGCTGGTTGCCGCGGAACGTACCGGTATGGTGGCCCGGCGCCCACGCATCGAACTGCTTTTTAATGCCCAGTACCGCCAGCGGCAGACCGCCGCCCACCGCTTTGGACATCACGATGATGTCTGGCTCAATACCAGCGTGTTCGAAGGCGAACAGCTTACCGGTACGCGCGAAGCCAGCCTGAACTTCATCGATGATCAGCAGAATGCCGTGTTCCTGAGTCACTTTGCGAATGCGCTGCAGCCACTCGACCGGCGCCGGGTTCACGCCGCCTTCGCCCTGCACGGCTTCGAGGATCACCGCAGCCGGTTTACGCACGCCGCTTTCAACGTCGTTGATCAGGTTTTCGAAGTAGTAGCTTAATGCTTTAACGCCAGCCTCACCGCCGATACCCAGCGGGCAGCGGTACTGATGCGGATACGGCATAAACTGCACTTCCGCCATCATGTTGCTAACGGCTTCTTTCGGCGACAGGTTGCCGGTCACGGACAGCGCGCCGTGGGTCATCCCGTGGTAGCCGCCGGAGAAGCTGATAATGCTGGAACGGCCGGTGACTTTCTTCGCCAGTTTCAGCGCCGCTTCAACGGCATCGGCGCCGGACGGCCCGGTGAACTGCAGGCAATACTCTTTGCCCTGGCCCGGTAATAAAGACAGTAAATAAGATGAAAATTCATCTTTTAACGGCGTGGTAAGATCAAGCGTATGTAACGGTAAGCCGCTTGTGATGACACTTTGAATGCTCTGGAGCACTTCAGGATGATTGTGACCGAGCGCCAGGGTACCGGCACCTGCAAGACAATCAAGATATTGATTATTTTCTACGTCAGTAATCCAGACGCCCTGCGCTTTGGCAATCGCTAATGGCAGTTTACGTGGATAGCTGCGGACATTAGATTCAAACTCAGCCTGTCTTGCTAAAAAGGTATCATTGCTCTGCGGTAATGAATTAGCACTTAAAGTATCAATACGGACTTTATCCGTCATCATATCACTCCTACAACCAGGTGTAGATTAACGCCTGATTGAATAAATGGTTATAAGGATTACCTGTAAAAAAGCGCGGCTAATATATGTTGTTTTAGCACTGGACTCAATCATTTATTTTACGCCGCCTTAAATGAGCATTTTTACCTTAAAATTCAAAGCATAAAGCACATCCCACATTACGAAATCATAAACAAATATAGCTATTTATTTTACAATGCTGTAGCCAGTTGCAACCTGTACGATGTAATAGAAACCATGAGGTTTTCATGTTTTTATTATTTTTTTACATGTTTTTACTATTAATAATGTGCGCGTTTTTTCTTTACGACATGATTTTTCACTTATTTTTCGATAAATCGAATAAAAAAGTCGATCCCTAAATATAAATCACTTAGTATGGCGCGCTTATTTACAGGCTATGTAGATAAATTTAATGCGCAGCACCCGGTAACGCGTACAGGCGACACGCGTTATCGACAACAGGAATTCCCTGGGTTGTCAGCAGAAATGTTCGCGGGCGGACATTTCGTAAGGCGAACGTCGTTCCCTTATGCCGAGAATGAAAATTTTCTAGCCATACTTTTATGGCGCCCTGATATGAGATTGTTATGACTCGCATTTATCCACCATCCGTCGTTGCCAAATTTGGCGGCACCAGCGTCGCTGATTTTGATGCGATGAACCGCAGCGCCAGCATTGTTCTTGCTGATCAAGATGTCCGTTTAGTCGTTCTGTCTGCTTCTGCAGGCGTGACAAACTTACTGGTCGAGCTTTCTGAAGGTCTGGAAACGCATCAACAATTAGATAAGCTTGAGACGTTACGCGCCATCCAATACAACATTATTTCCCGCCTGAAGCAGCCGTCCGTTATCAGCACGGAAATCGATAATCTTCTCAACAATATACGCCGCCTTGCACAAACGGCGACGGTTTCACCGTCCGATGCGCTAAGCGATGAGTTAGTCAGCCATGGCGAGCTGATGTCCTCTTTGCTGTTTACTGAAGTATTACGTGAACGGCACGCCGAAGCCGGGTGGTTTGATGCCCGCAGCGTGATGCGTACCAACTCGAACTACGGCTGCGCTGAACCGGATCTCAGCACTCTGCACCATCAGGTGGAGACTCATCTGCGCCCGCGTCTTGAGCAGGCTATTATGGTTACCCAGGGATTTATCGGTCGCGATGCAGATGGACATACCACGACGCTGGGACGCGGCGGGAGTGACTACACCGCCACGCTACTTGGTGAGGCCCTGCACGCCGCACGCGTGGACATCTGGACCGACGTTGCCGGGATCTACACCACCGATCCGCGCATTGCGCCACGGGCCAAGCGGATCGACCATATCTCATTTTCCGAGGCCAGCGATATGGCCGCCTACGGTGCGAAGGTTCTTCACCCGGCTACGCTGCTCCCGGCAATGCGGAAAAGCATTCCGGTCTTTGTTGGCTCAAGTAAAGATACTGCCGCCGGTGGTACGCTGGTGCACAACACCACCGATAATCCACCGCGTTATCGGGCGCTCGCCGTGCGCCGTAAACAGACGCTATTACGATTACACAGTCTGGAGACACAACCCTCCTGTTCTTTTCTGGCGCAGGTATTTGCCATTTTATCCCACCACGCGGTGGCAGTGGATTTGGTCACGACATCAGAAAATTGTATTGCGTTGGCGCTGGACGCCACTCATGCGACATCGGGTGAGGACCATATACTGACCACGGCACTGTTTACCGCATTGTCCTCCCACTGTCGGGTGGAAGTGGAAACCGGACTGGCATTAGTCACTTTGGTGGGCAATCAATTGACCCAGGCTGCGGGGGTTTGCAAAGACGTTTTTGCCTGGCTCGAAGAGCATACGGTACGCATGATTTGCCACGGCGCATCAAACGATAACCTGTGCATTCTGTTACCGGCTGACGCGGCGGATAGCGCGATTAAGACGTTACATTATCGATTATTCGAATAACGTCTCTGCAATTGCGCAGCGAAGATAAGTGCATTTTATCGAGGATAAGCGTGAACAAGCAGAGGACTGGTTTTCAACCAGGACTCTGCCTGCAAACAGTAGCTCTCGCAGCGGAGAGACTATTTAGTTGTGACGATGATTGGTATCACCGCGACGGCAGCGTTTGTCATAGTGACGCACCCACCAGTAACGGTCACTGATTTGTTCGTGTCCGCCAACTCTGGCACCCGCTAACCAGAGAACACCGCCAACGAAAATACTGAGCACGGCACCATGTGCGAAAAACTGTGGCAGATTAAATTGCGGCAGTTGGTTTAAAATAGAGTAACCAACGCCACCCACCATCACCACCAACCCTAAAGCCATGAGCACGTTACCGAGTAACGAAGCGTTTTTGCGTTTCATGTGTCACCTCCGGAACTTTGGGTTGTTACAGGGAATACCCCTAATCCTTATGTGTAAAGTATAGACAACACTGCCGTTCGCAAGTGCGGGAGCGATCACAATTACAAACACTCACGCAACAAAACTTTACAAATAAGCTACTGAACATACTCATTTTCTAATAGTCCAGTTTCGCAATTATTCAGTTTTCGAGGATAAGCACGCAGTTTTTTGTCAAGCGTAGCGCCAGACAGTAAACTACACGTCGTTTATGGATACACTCAGGACAAAACACGTGACGATTAAATTGATTGTCGGTCTGGCGAACCCCGGCGCAGAGTATGCGGCCACGCGGCACAACGCCGGCGCATGGTATGTTGATCTACTGGCAGAGAGATTACGCGCTCCCCTGCGCGATGAGCCGAAATTCTTCGGCTACACCTCCAGAGTTACGCTCGAAGGCGAAGATGTCCGCCTGCTGGTGCCGACCACATTTATGAATCTGAGCGGCAAGGCCGTTGGCGCGATGGCCAGTTTTTATCGCATCAACCCCGATGAAATTTTAGTTGCCCATGACGAACTAGACCTGCCGCCAGGCGTGGCCAAATTTAAGCTTGGTGGCGGTCATGGCGGACATAATGGCCTAAAGGACATCATCAGCAAGTTAGGCAATAACCCTAACTTTCATCGTTTACGCGTTGGAATTGGTCATCCGGGCGATAAAAACAAAGTTGTTGGATTTGTTTTAGGCAAACCACCTGTTTCTGAACAGAAGTTAATTGATGAAGCGATTGACGAAGCGGCCCGTTGTACCGAGATTTTGTTCAAAGATGGCCTGACTAAAGCAACGAGCCGGTTACACACCTTTAAAGCGCAATAAGCAGCGATGTGCGGCATTTTGCTCGCGTGCTGTGTATAATAGGCAGAGTTATTTACTTTTCTACAATCTGTTTTCCATAACAGATTGAATATCAAAAGATTAAGGTGATTTAAACATGGGATTCAAATGCGGTATCGTCGGTTTGCCAAACGTAGGCAAATCCACCCTGTTCAACGCGCTCACAAAAGCGGGTATTGAAGCGGCAAACTTCCCGTTCTGTACTATCGAGCCGAACACCGGTGTTGTCCCGATGCCCGATCCGCGTCTGGATCAGTTGGCCGAAATCGTCAAACCACAGCGCATCCTGCCAACCACGATGGAATTCGTTGATATCGCGGGGCTTGTAAAAGGCGCCTCCAAAGGTGAAGGTCTGGGTAACCAGTTCCTGACCAACATCCGCGAAACCGAAGCTATCGGCCACGTGGTGCGTTGCTTCGAAAACGACAACATCATCCACGTTAATAACAAAGTGGATCCGGCTGACGATATCGATGTTATCAATACCGAACTGGCGCTGTCCGATCTGGATACCTGTGAGCGCGCTATTCATCGCGTACAGAAGAAAGCGAAAGGCGGCGATAAAGATGCCAAAGCAGAACTGGCTGCCCTGGAAAAATGCCTGCCGCAGTTGGAAAACGCTGGCATGCTGCGCGCGCTGAAAAATCTGACTGACGAAGATAAAGCCGCCATCAAATACCTGAGCTTCCTGACGCTGAAGCCGACCATGTATATCGCTAACGTCAACGAAGACGGTTTTGAAAACAACCCATACCTCGACAAGGTGCGCGAAATCGCCGCTGCTGAAGGTTCCGTGGTGGTAGCTGTTTGCGCCGCCGTTGAAGCCGATATCGCAGAGCTGGACGATGCTGACCGTGAAGAGTTCATGGCCGAGCTGGGTCTGGAAGAACCGGGGCTGAACCGCGTGATCCGCGCAGGCTACGAGCTGCTGAATCTGCAGACCTACTTCACCGCGGGCGTGAAAGAAGTACGTGCATGGACTATCCCTGTCGGCGCTACCGCTCCGCAGGCGGCCGGTAAAATCCACACCGACTTCGAGAAAGGATTCATCCGTGCACAGACTATCGCGTTTGAAGACTTCATCACCTACAAGGGTGAGCAAGGCGCGAAAGAAGCCGGTAAGATGCGTGCAGAAGGGAAAGATTACATCGTGAAAGATGGCGATGTGATGAACTTCCTGTTCAACGTCTAAATAAAATTTCTCGTCTCATGAGGTTTCATTGAATCTCATGACAACGGTGAAACACTATAAAATCCACGCAATTGCGTGGATTTTTCATTTCATAGAATTTCAACTTTCACACTAAAATCTATCAGTAACAGTATGACGTGCCCATAGACGTCCCTTGCGGGATGATCTATCTATGGGCCAGAGACACTTAGCTATAGGAAAAAAATTACAGGGACGGGGCTTTGAAATACCCTATACCAATCGTTTTACGGAAACGCCAGTTCTGCCATTGCGGCCATAATACCTGGGCGATCATCGCAATCGCTATCCAGCGGAACCAGGTCGCGAAGGTATTACTGTAGCCCTGCGGCTCTTTGTAACCCTTCACCCATCCATCGTAACCGCGTTCACCAAGCAGGGTGTCCGGGAACCCTCCATCTGCATTCTGGAAATCCAGTAATGCCACCAGCATACGACGCAACCAGTGTTCAATTTCATCACGACGATGCGGACAGCGCGCATGGCCGTGCGCCAGAATATCGATAATATCGACATCAATGCAGCTGCTGCGGATGGCTAAGGGCTGCTCCAGGCAGCGGCTCATTGACTGGTTAAAATTGGGAATATCTTCATCAAGGGCATAGAACACGTGCAAATTATGCGTTGCACCGCAGAGCGCAAATAGAAGCGCCTCCTGGCTGAACTGCTGCCCCGGTCCCCAGAAACCGGTATAGGGTTCACTCTGCTGGTTATGCCAGAAAATCATATCCTGTAATCGCTGCGCCGCGGGTCCCTGCGGATCGCGTTGCTTTTCAAGCAGCAGGAAGCTGCCAATATTGACGATGTTGTTACCTTCAAGCCACGGATCGCGCATGTCACGTTGCGCTAACCATGCCCAAAAATACTGAGGATCGAGATACGGTTTTATAAAAGGCAGTTCCAGCCTGTTGAGCTGATCAAGCACTTCCAGCGCCCCCATACAGTAATTCGTCGCGTGAAAACGCATGTACTGGCGCGTTTTATCGGCATCCGGGCCTTTCCACGTTTCGCTCCAGTTTAAACCCGGCAGCTCGAAATATCCGTCCTCCCGTTGATGGCGCAATATCCAGTCCGCCAGCGCTTTTTTCTCCGGGATGTCATCTCCTAATAACGCGCGCGCCATCGTACCATCATAGGTTCCAGGCAGAAGCATTTGCGGCCATTGTTCAGCCTGGTGTCGTTCGCTCACACGCAATATGCCCGGAGTTGCGTTCTGAAGTTGCATGCTTTTTAACCAAAGCAGACTTTTATCTTTAGCCGCAAGAATACGTTCCTGTAATAAATTATCGGTTAATGACATTTTTTGTACCTGTGAGATCAATATTATTTAAATTTAGCAACCGACATGGTTGGAATTAATACGTGCATAATCAGGAAACCCAGCAAATAGGCAAATCCGCCCATCAGGAAAATAGACCAGTAGCTGCCCGTTGCCTGCAAAATATGTCCCGTCGCTTGGGTAAAGAGAATGGAGCCAAGCGAGCCTACCAGGCAGCCGATACCGACCACGGCACCCACCGCTTGTTTAGGAAACATATCCGATACACTGGTATAAAGATTGACGGACCAACCCTGATGCGCCGCGACGGCAATACCAATTAACGTTACCGCCACCCACAGATTAGAAACGTTGGAGACCAATAAAATCGGGAGCACACAGATTGCGCATAATAATAAGGTAAACTTACGCGCCTTATTTACTGCTATTCCACGGTTAACCATCCATGCCGGGAGATAGCCTCCGGCAAGACCGCCAAGCGTTGCCAGCACATTGATGAGCACCAGCGGCATCGCCATATGGGCCATATCAATATCGCGAGCGTCGTGTAGCCACTTCGGGATCCAGAAGAGGAAGAACCAAAAAATAGGGTCGGTAAGGAATTTACAGACGGCGAATGCCCAGGTTTGCTTATATTTTAGCAGCCCTAACCAGCTTATTTTTTGCGTGGTTTGCGCTGCCGTCTCAGCATCATCATCCTGATGGATCCAGGCCAATTCTTCTTTGTTTACTTTCTTAACTTTCTCCGGTTTTCCATACAGCAGTAGCCAGAAGGCAATCCAGATAAGCCCTACCGCGCCCGTCACGATAAAGGCTTCACGCCAGCCCCACTGTAAGGCTATCCAGGGAATAATGACCGGCGCAAACACATTCCCGACATTCGAACCAGCGTTAAATATGCCCGTTGCGAATGCGCGCTCTCGTTTGGGGAACCATTCTGCGGTTACCTTCACGGCTGAAGGGAAGTTGGCGCTTTCACCCAGTCCAAGAAAGATGCGTGCGTAAATAAATCCAACAACCGTACCGACCATGCCGTGCGCCATCGCCGCGATACTCCAGAGTGCGAGTGCAATGGGCAAGACCAGGCGGGCGCCATAAACATCAACAATACGTCCGCACAGGAATAAGCCTACCGCATAGGCCGCCTGAAACGCGGTAACAATATTTCCGTACTCAATCTCATTCCAGCCAATATCCTTCTGGAGCATTGGCGCGAGCAAACCTAAAATAGATCTGTCGAGATTATTAATGGTGACGGAAAAAAAGAGTAATGCGCAAATTGTCCATCGATATCGACTGGTTGTCGATCCTGCCTTTACTGCCTCATTACTGACACCGCTTTGCAACTGCCCCATCGTATTTCCTCCGTCACGATAAGATAATGTATCCAAACAGACCCAATACAAATAACTGTTAACTTTTCGCCATTGTAAGTGACCGGGTCAGAGTCCGTGACGGGTTAGAAATGGAATTGAGATCCCCGAAGTTCCTCCCTGTATTTATGTGAGTAATATCGCTACCCGCAAATGTTAATGTGACAAAGATCACGCTGATAAAATTTATAATGAGATGTCGATCACACGAAAACACGGTACATTTTCGACATCCATCACATTTACGGTTTTTTCCCACTTTCGATTCCGTCAGTGATTGAGGAAGCAGTCCTGAGTATGAATTTGAACCGTTATCCTTCAGAAACACCTCATTTAGGAAGGATATATCATGCTGGAAAAATCGGACCTGGCTGAAAATGCCGTCGAGTGCTTACACAACGAGCAATATGACATTCCGTACAATACGCAGAATTTTAATCACACCAATCTGTTGTTCACCGGGGGGCGTGACGGTGAAAGCCTGAGCGGCGAGTGGCGCTTTACGCTGGATCTCCATGACACCGGGCTAAGGCAAAAGTGGCATCTCCTGGAAAAGCGCGATCCTGAAACACGCCGCGATCCTTACGACTACGATCCTTTTGCTGGTAATTCCGTACCGGTTCCAGGATGCTGGCAAATGATGAATGAAAAGTGGTACTACTTTGAGGGGAGCGCCTGGTATACTCGGGAAATCGATTATATCGAACAGGATGCGGGCGAACGTGTTTTCTTGCGCATTGGCGCGGCTAACTACGATTGCAAAGTGTTCCTCAACCAGCAATTTATTGGCAACCATTATGGTGGTTCCACCCCATTTTGCGCAGAGTTAACCTCCGAAATTCAGCCGGGAAATAATGTGCTGATGATCTGCGTAAATAATACACGTACCACTGACCGTTTACCCTTACGAAATAACGACTGGTTTAACTATGGCGGGATATACCGTGAAATTGAATTGTATCGCACCCCGCCATCCTATATCCGGGATCTGTTTGTCTATTTAGTGCCTGATGGGAAATATAACCGGATCGCGGTAAAAATTGCCGTGGAAGGAGAAGCGAAGGAGGTCAGCTTAACGATCTCAGAGCTGGGTATTGCCGTCATGCTTCCAGTGATTAACGGCATGGCGAACGCTGAACTGTCTGCCACGCCGCAGATCTGGTCCCCTGACCGTCCCAAATTATATCGTGTGATGGCATCTCTGGGATGTGACTGCGTGTGCGATCGTGTCGGCTTCAGGCAAATAGAAGTTGTAGGTACGGATATTCGTCTGAACGGCCAGTCACTCTATCTTCGCGGCGTCAACTGCCACGAAGACGATCTTCTGTCTGGAAAAATGACCAGCGAAGCGGATATACGCCGCCGGTTTCACCATGCAAAAGAGCTCAACTGCAACTACCTGAGGCTGGCGCATTATCCACATCATGAGATGGCGGCTCGCATAGCGGATGAAGTCGGCTTGTTGCTCTGGGAGGAGATCCCAAACTACTGGGCGATAGATTTTAAAAATCCGGCCACCCAGCGCGATGCGCATAATCAGCTGATGGAGCTGATTTATCGTGACCGAAACCGTGCCAGCGTGATTATCTGGTCGGTCGGTAATGAAAACGCGGATACCGACGAACGGCTGGACTTTATGACCATGCTGGTTGACGCCGCCCGTCAGGCCGATCCGAGCCGTTTAATTTCTGCCGCCTGCCTTGTTAACCATGCCAAAATGAAGATTGAAGATCGCCTGGCGGATCATCTCGATATTATCGGCCTTAACGAGTATTACGGCTGGTATGAAGAGAATTTCGACGATCTGATTGTGCTGGGGGAAAATTCATCACCCTCTAAGCCCGTCGTTATTACCGAAACCGGGGCTGAAGGAGTTATCGGTGATAATGCGCCGACGTCAGGGCCGTTCTCGGAAAACTATATGGCGGAAGTCTATCGCAAGCAGACCGAATATTTGCCAAAACTTAATTATGTTCGGGGTTTTACCCCGTGGTTATTGTATGACTACCGGACAGAACGCCGCCAGAATCCCTATCAGAAGGGATTCAATTGCAAAGGCCTTATTACCGCTGACAAAGTAACGCGTAAAAAAGCCTTTTATATCCTGCGTGATTTTTACCAACAGCTTAAAAACGCTGACGCGTAAGCTATTCATTTTCAGCCAGACTGTCTGCCAGGCTAATCAGCCTGGCAGGATCAAACAGCATCGCCAGATAATGGGGTTGCTGCTGTTCTTCTTTATCCATCCAGTCTGAAAGTCGTGTTGCCAGCAGCCGCAGTTCATTAATTTCTTTCGTTAATTCAAATAAAGAAATACCGCTCTGATAACCATAATTGTCTACCATCATTTTCATGGCAACGCTGCGTGAGACGCGGTTAAACATTTCGGTATACCAAGGGACGCGTTCCCAGACTCGCTTAAACAACTCCCTCTTCTCGTCGGACATCGCAACAGAATGGATGATTTGATAGAGCCGGTTACGCGAATCCTGAGCAAGGAAAAGAGCCCTCTCTTTTTCCAATACCAACTGCTGGAATTGCTCACGTCCACTATCGGGATCGTTTACCGGGAACAGGGGCGACAGGGCATAATCATCGGATTTACGCACGTGCAGCTGAAGCTGCTTCACAGCCTGGGCGTAGCTCTCCGGCGCCTGGCTGTAATGATGCAGAACATGCCCCAGAATGTAGGGGGTCTTTCTCATCCATTCGTAGCTACAGGTGTACAGCTGGTGGAAAAGGTTCACCTCAGCCGTCCCCACTTTATGCTCAAGCATATCCGTCAGCCAGCAGTGAAACGCCTGTTTTTCGGTCATAAACATTTCGCGGCCAAACATCGCCAGGCCGTGCAAGTTGACAGAATTGACAGAGTTGATCAGCGAACTGTTCGAAATCCATTCCCAGTTAAGCCGCCCCGTTATGGCCTCCAGCTCCTCGCCCGCCATACTTTCTACCCAGCTTAACCGGCCCTGGATTTCCTCCAGCAGGTAGCACGGAAGAAGCGTCCAGCCATATTCCAACCCCCACATGTCAAACTCGATCCACTTTATTCGCCCGTCAAGCTGGGTCAGGAGTGGATTATTAACAAACCCAGGGCGGTAACCCTGTGCAACCGCCTTTATGGAGACCCGCACATCTGGCGGTAGTACCTGCAAGGCATTAACCAATTGCCACGAGGCGGCTTCATCGTCCATATAGTCACGTAACACCATTTTTTTTCCGAGGGTGCGCAGCGTTTTATAGAGATATGGAAGTATTGAAACCCAGTTGGCTTTATAAGGCTGATGTCGAGGAAGATTAACAATTGCCCCATCAATATCCGGCAATTTTTCCAGGGCCTCATAAAGATCGTGCTGATAAAAATTCTTCCAGAAAATCTCATCCGCACTACTGTTATCAATTAGCGCATATTCGGGGTATTTTTCCTGTATTTTAGCGCCACGGGGAAGCGCCTCTCCTTGCAGCCACACCCGAATGCCGGAAGTGCGGCAATACCGGCATAAACGCTGCAAATAAAGTAAATGCTCCTGATGTTCACGAAGCAGATTTTCACGACCTTGCTGACAATACTTTGAAGGAGAAACTAACAAAGAAAATAAATTCTGTTGGTTAATGACCAGCCCGTTAAATTGATCCCGTATCATCACTGCAATAACACTTTGCAAATACGGCCAGTGCCAAATCAGTGACGAGTTTACTTCCAGTAAACGTAACGGAACGGAAGCTTGCATTAAAAAAATTCTCATCATTCATGTCAAGGTTAATGGACATTTTATAGAGAATCCCCAGGTTGTGCTACTCCAGAATCTTTCAAGTCCGCCGTATGGTGTCGGTTTACTGATGTGGATTTTCTGGGGATCCCTCAGCCCAGAGAGGTGTACCGAGTCCAGGCTCTAAGAGCCTTCGCTTCATACTTCTTTTAGTAACAGAAAGAGCACTTCTTCGTAACCCATCCTTGGTTGCTCAACTGGAGGCACGATAAATATGACAAACAGCAGATACTTTGGCTAGCGCAACGGGATCGCATATACCGCGTAAAATTCACATCCTGTGATTTACTCAGGCATGTTCCAGCCAGTGCCTGAATATTGGGGTTTGCAGTATTCCCTGAAAATCAATCAACCCCGAACAACCCAGTTTCTTGATCAGGTTTTGCCTGCTCAGGTAAATCGTTTTTAAGTGCAGGTTCAGCAAGTTAGAAATTTCAGAAATAGTCCGCCCTTCCCCTAATTGCGTTAAGATGAATTTATCCCGTTCAGTCAGGACGATATTTATTTCAGATTGCTGGTCGTGATCGGTATCAGTGCTGATAATTTCAGCGATAAACTTTTTGATTGAAGCTACACCACTGTCTACAGGAAGCCTGTAGAACGAAAGTTCATTGAGATACTGATACAGATGGCCATCAATCAGAAGCACCAACCGATGCGTCCTGAGATTATAGTTTTGCTTTTTCACCGTGTTGAAGTAGTTGATCGTAAAGAAAACAAGACGTACGTTCTCATCTTTATATTCTATATCAGCGAGAATATTCTCCAGGCCTTGCCTGATAAAAACATCATCAATCCACAATTGTGCATGTCTGGCGTGTTCCTGAACTGTATTCATCATTTATGACCTCTAAAAAATCACAATTAATCTGACGGGGTTCAGAACGAATACCTGGTTGTAGGTGACTCATAATCTGCATATAGAGATCGGTTAATATAGCATTCTTCTCATTCTTCAGCTGTGCACTGAGCGCCTGAACAAGAACATCATCACTGACATAACCCATTTTCAACATCACACTACGCTCTAAGTTCTTATATAAAGCGCACTGGAAAATATAATTTTCCGGAATTGAATTAACCATATCAAGCCCATAAGAATGCAGTCTAAGAATGAGAAGATGCTATGTGTAGTCTTAATTCAAAGTATACAAATACTCAGCACATACTATAGATGCTGGAGTTTCATGATTATATAATAATTTTATTAAACGTCGTCAGCTGTGTAGCGCAATACTATTTCCAGTGTTTTTCTGATGATATCAGCCTGAACAACATCGGTTGTCGATTCCAGTGAAGCGATCAGGCTTAAGATGATGTTTTTATTATTAACATTATCGCCAGCTAAAATCACATTTGTTACTGCCTGTCCCAAGACAACGGATTCATCTGCTAAAAGCTCACCGGCATTACGAAAGTAACTCGACAAAGCCTTATCTGCTATTGCTCTGTGAACATTCATTTCCTGAAGCATAGTCACCTCGCTTGTATAGTATGGAAAATGGTCTCTAATGTAATTTAGGCTTTTTACTGCCACTGAAAACACTATCATCAACAGTTCTTTCCGGTTTGGGGTTCATCCTTGCCGGATTAGAATCTGTGAAATCATGAATTATGCTGTCAATAAGATGTCTACGCCCGGCATCCGCTTCATTCACCTTCATAAGACGTAATTGCTTAATCAATGCGGGTAGCGATATTGCCGTGTTCATGCGCAAAATCTGTATAACAGCTAAACCTGTAATTTCGTGTTTCAAGCGTTCATGGTCAGTTTTCTTCATAACTACTTCACTACATTCCCCATTTAGATGTTTTAGGGCATCCCTTTATTCGAAGAGCAGGCCGATTAAGGCATTGTAATGCTTCTGTTCATCCTCACCAGAGGCTTTTTCAAGACGGTTCAGAAGCTTGGCACAGAGTGATTTTCGGCTCAGGTTACGTCCATCTTTCAGTATCTCAGTGACGATTTCTCCCAATGTTTCCTGCTGTGTCGGAAGATGCGCTTTTGCAAAGTAACGAGAGATTGCGTTTGCGGAATCAGTGAGAACTCTGTGCTGCTGCATATGTTGCTCCTGTAACAAAATGCTGATGAATATTAAGTTTTATAACAGTAGCAAAGTTGTACCAAAAATGTGTACATCAAGATAAAGCAAATTTTAACATAAAGTGCTATATGTTATTTATCAATGTGTTATAAGAAAACTAAAAAGTACAACGCCTCCACGCTTTGTACAACCCACATAAACTCCCGACAGTTATGATTTTTGTCGAGCCTTATTGTGTAAATTTATAGTTAAAATAATGTATTTAAAATCAGGACATAACCGCGTTTGTCTGATACTGTCCCCTTCTCTTCTTCGCCATTAATCCCGGACTCTCCATGCTTACTACCATTATTTATCGTAGCCATCTACGTGATGACACGCCCCTTAAAGCGCTTGAGGATATGGTGACAGCGGCAAATATCAAGAACATACAATCTGATGTAACGGGAATCCTCCTTTTTAACGGCTCTCACTTTTTCCAGCTACTTGAAGGCCCTGAGAAGCAGGTAAAGGAAATTTTTCGTTGTATATGTAACGACTCACGGCACTACAATATTGTCGAGCTGATGTGCGATTACGCCCCGGCGCGTCGGTTTGGTAAGGTTGGGATGGAGTTATTTGATTTACAAAAACATGAACGGGCTGAGGTCTTACAAGCCGTACTGAATCAGGGAACGTCAAAGTTCCAGCTCACCTATGATGACCGGGCATTGCAATTTTTCCGGACATTCGTACTGGCAACGGAAAAATCGACGTACTTTGAAATCCCTGCTGCCGATTACTGGGATTTTATTACCGATAAAAGTTGTACAACCCTTGAGGGAGCAGAGCTTGCGTCAAGTACCGACTACACCTTTGCCTTTCAACCTATTATCGACCCTATGTCACAACGCGTTATCGCCCTGGAAGCGCTAATTCGAGGTAAAGATGGAGAAAGTCCGGCAGCGTACTTTGACAGATTAAACACGGAAGAGATGTACACAGCGGATCTGGAAAGTAAAAAGACGGCATTTGCCATGGCCAGCGCGCTGAATCTTGGCGAAAAAATGTTGTCTGTCAACCTGTTACCCATGACGCTGGTGAACAGACCCGACGCTGTTAACTTTCTGATTCATGAAATAGCCGCACATGGACTCGTCCCCGAACAAATCATCGTGGAATTTACCGAGAGCGAAGTCATCTCACGCTTTGATGCTTTTGCACAGGCGGTAAAATCACTTAAAGCTTCGGGAATTTGTGTGGCGGTTGATCATTTTGGGGCGGGTTATGCCGGGCTTTTGCTCCTGTCTCGTTTCCAGCCGGACAGAATAAAGATAAGCCGTGAACTCATTGCTGATGTCCATAAAAGTGGCCCGAGGCAAGCTATCATTCAGGCGATCATTAAATGCTGTACCTCACTTGAGATTGAACTTTCAGCGGTCGGTATTGAAAAACCCGAAGAATGGATGTGGCTTGAATCTGCTGGGATCGAGCTTTTCCAGGGTAACTTATTTGCAGCAGCCTTGCTGAACGGTACCCCTTCCGTGGCATGGCCTGAGAAAAAATAATTTCCACAAAATAAACAATTAAAATTCAATGCATTATGAAGTTCGTTTGTTACCCTTCCCCCCTTACATGAGGTTAAGGCCAGCAATATTCTCACGCGTGATAGTAAAGTAAATCTTAATTTTGCTAGAATGCTCTGTATGTTTTGTACAATTTGATGCATGTTGTACAAAGTGACAGGAACCGCATATCGGTGACGGAGAATCAGGAGTGTTTGGGGGAACTATGGCTTTTTACAGCATTGGCGACGTCGCAGAACGTTGCGGGATAAATCCTGTGACCCTTCGGGCATGGCAGCGACGCTACGGTTTACTCAAACCTCAACGAAGTGAAGGCGGCCACCGGCTCTTTGATGAAGAGGATATTCAACGTATTGAAGAAATCAAACGTTGGATTAGTAACGGTACTCCTGTCGGGAAAGTTAAAGCATTACTGGAAACCAGTACCCGCGAAACTGACGATGACTGGAATCAATTGCAGGAAGAGATGATGAGCATTCTGCGGATGGCGCATCCGCCGAAGCTGCGGGCCAAAATGCTCTCTCTTGGCCGCGCGTATCCGGTAGATGCGTTGATTGACCGGGTCTATCTTCCTGTACGTCAGCGGCTCATACTTGATCATAATACCTCTCGCATAATGAACAGTATGCTTGACGGCGCGCTGATCGAATATGTTGCGGTACTCCTGTCAGAAACGCGTCGCAAGTCAGGGAAAGATGCCATCCTGATGGCCTGGGATGTTGAAGACAGAACCCGCTTATGGCTGGAGGCCTGGCGCTTATCGCAATCCGGGTGGCATATCGCCATTCTTGCAGAGCCTATTGAAACACCACGTCCTGAGCTATTCCCCGGGCAAACGCTTTTTGTCTGGACCGGTACGACGCCAACCAGAAGACAAAATGAACTGCTGCAACACTGGAATGAGCAGGGATACAAAGTTATTTTCCACGGGCCTTAACCCGACGGACGCTATAAAGACAGGATGCGTTAATACGTCCATTCAGAGCTTTCCCCTCACACACCCTTTCTAACCGCTGTACGCATGATGATCTTACCTGCTAAGAACTTGCGACACGGTTAGCACAAAAAAATAAAAATATACTCACTCATTGGTATTATTTTTTGTAGGCGGCATCACCTTTTTCCTAAGTAAAATTTATTAGATCAACTGGCGCACGACTAATACTTATCCTAGGGTTAAATCATGTCTTCTTGTGCCACATTATTGTTTTTCTACAGTAATAAATGTGGTTATTTGAAAAAGGTTAAAGATATGGCTCTAGTCCTGGACAAACGCTTAATTCTTTTATGCTGCACCTTTTCCATTATTTCAGTGGCAAATGCAGCAACGACCAGTGGTACGTTTCAGGTGCTGATGACGATTCAGAAAGCATGCACCGTTACCGCCGGTTCCGCTTCAAATATCACTCTTTTGCCTGTCAACTCTACAGCAACAAATACCAGCGCAAGTAATACCATTTCGGTTAATTGCTCAAAGACCACGCCCTATTTTATTGGTCTGGCACCTTCGGCCGCCAATGGCGGAACGACGACGGGCTCCGGCGCCATGTCCTCCGTGGCTAATGCCGCCACCAATACAGATAAAGTGCCCTATCAACTGAACCGAACATCAGCAACAGGCCCAGTGTGGGGGAATACCGCCACTGACACCACGCAAGGAAACGGCGTTGCGGCGACGGGGACCGGTCAGGCGCAAACTTTCACCGTTTATGCCACTGCACCGAGCGCCAACTTCACTCCTGACGACTATGCCGACACGGTAACGGTTAACGTTAATTACTAACCTCAGGAAACCTCATGAAAGTAAAACTGCCTGTTCAGCAGTGCGCCTGCGCATGCCTGCTAGGGATGGTTATGAGCGTAAAATTTGCCGCCGCCAGCGGGCTGCAAATAGCCCCCGTCACGTTAACCTTGCAAGCGACGCAAAACGCCGATGGTATCTGGCTTAGCAACGCAGGGGAAAATGCGCTTAATGCCCAGGTTCGGGTTTTTCACTGGAGTCAGAACGCGTATAGCGACAGACTCTCACCTTCTCAAGGGCTAGTCATTAGCCCACCGATGTTGGCATTAGCCCCCGGAGAACGTCAGTTGATTCGCGTTATTCGTACAGGTCCGCCATCGACACATGCTGAAGATGCCTATCGGTTATCAATTGATGAGTTGCCGCCAGCAAAAATACAAAAAAATAAACTTCAGTTTGTACTGCATTATTCCGTGCCTGTTTTCATCCAACCGGTATCACCTGCGCCAACAGAAGCAAAATTAAAATGGAAATTGCAACAACTCGATGGCAAAAAATTCCTTGAGGTTAGTAACCAAGGAAATGCGCATGCGCAATTATCTGCTGCCACCTTTATAAACCCTAATGGCACTAAAAAAGTCATTACCCCGGGACTGTTAGGTTATGTTCTTCCAGGTTCCACAATGCGCTGGGTAATCTCCCCGTCGGCCAGTGATACCCATTACGGCGGGAAAGTAGAAGTCACAATCAATGGCCAAAAAACAGTACAAGATCTGTAAGAGATCCTGGTTTCTGGTGAGGTTTTGCTTTCTCAATGGAGTATTAATATCGGGAATGGTTTGTGCACAAACGCTGAATAATAACCTGAATGAAAAGAATGTTATTAATGATGCGCGCCGTCTCGCGGGTATCGATCTCTATCTTGATGTCACCCTGAATGGAAATCCCGTCGGGCTGGTACATTTGGGTTATGACAATGGAAAGCTCTATGCAGCAGCAGAGACTCTGCGACAAATGGGTTTCCGTTTTGCGCCAGACGCCATTGACCCTGTCTGCCTGAACGATATCCCCCAGCTAACGGTTGACTACAACGTTCAGTTGCAAACGCTCTCGCTCACCGCGCCATTAAGTTCACTCGACCTTGCTATCACTCAGCTTTACTCGCCTGCAACACCTGCGCCGTCGGTGACAACATCACGCGGGGCGCTACTTAATTACGATATATATGCCCAGCAGGGAGATGAAAGCGCAGTGAATACCTTTAGCGAACTACGCGCGTTTAATGCTGCAGGAGTGCTAAGTACAACCCAGTTGACGCAATACTCCAGCGAGGCATATGCAGATAGCAGCTTTGCACGTCTTGATACCAGTTGGCGATCGTCATTTCCCGAAACCATGATGGCAGTGACCATTGGCGATACCCTGACAAGTTCGCTCATCTGGTCCCGACCAACCCGCATCGGCGGTATTCAGATAGGAAGCGATTTTGGATTGCAGCCTTATATGCCAACTACCCCGCTCCCCGCATACCTTGGCTCTGCGACGCTACCCTCAAACGTGGAACTGTATGTCGACGGCGTCAGGTACTACAACGGAGAAGTCCCCGCCGGGAGTTTCCAGATCAACACCATGCCCAATATCAGCGGCGCCGGGACGGGCCAGGTGATGATGACGGATGCGCTGGGCAGAACGAGTGTGCAAAACTTTTCGTTCTACAACGACCAACAGCTTTTACGGGAAGGATTAACCGCCTGGTCAGCTGAGTTGGGCACAGTACGCGAAAATTATGGTTACTCCTCATTTGATTATGCCAGCGCGCCAGTGCTAAGCGGGACATGGCGTCGTGGATTCAGCAACGCGTTCACGGCGGGTGTTCATGCTGAAACCAGCGATGGACTTATTAATGCAGGATTCGGTAACGACTGGATCCCGGGAACCCGTAGCGGGACATTATCTACCGCCCTGGCCGCGAGCACCGACTCAGGAACAAACGGATTTCTGTACAGTTTTGGTTATCGTTGGTCCGGTGAACGGTTTAATTTCAGTACCAGTACCACGGCAGCGTCGGGTGATTATCGTGACGTCGCCACTCGTTATGGCGGGCCGCCCCCCACGCTGAGCAGCAACACGGTAATTGGCTATTCGCTGGAAACAGCCGGGAACATTAGTCTGAGCTACCTGCAGTTTCGTTATCCACACGAAAATGCGGTGCGTTATGCCAACGCCAGTTGGTTTAAAACCATCACAGATAACATCTCACTCAATGCCGGATTCAACCAGAATATTGATGATAACCGCGATCGCAGCCTCTATTTGATGGTGACGATAACGACTGAAAATAACCTTAGCGCCAGTAGCACCATACAACGTACCAACGATGAAACCGGCTATCAGTTCAACGCCAGCCGGACGCCTCCTGCTGACGGCGGCTGGGGGTGGAATCTGGCAGCCAGTCAGCAGAGTTCCCGGCAAAGTGGTCAGGGTGAAGTAGGATACCTGGGACGTTACGGCAAAGCATATGCCGGACTCAGCCGTTTACCTGATAACCATTACGGCTATGCGGGCGCCACCGGATCGCTGGTGACCATGGGGGGCGGAGTGTTTGCAGCGCGAGAAATCACTAATGGTTTTGCCGTGGTATCAACTGACGGTGTGCCCGATGTACCGATCAAATTGCAAAATAACCTGATCGGTCGTAGTGACGACCAGGGGCTGCTGTTGGTCACCCCGTTGAACAGTTATCAAAACAATTTGATCAGTATTGACCCGATGGATCTCCCCGCCAATATGCGGATCGCTCGCGTTGAAACAAATGCAACGCCTGCGGATCGTTCCGGTACGCTGGTTAGCTTTGGCATCACTCCCATACGTGCCGCGCAGGTCATCCTCGTTGACGACCAGGGTAAACCAATCCCGGAGGGGAGTATGGCATACACCATCAGCGGAGCAGGACAATCGTCAGTCGTTGGCTTTGATGGCATGACCTGGTTCGACACGCTGCAGCAGCACAACACGCTCCGGGTCGATACGGAGACGGGGGGATGCCGCGTGCAATTTGACTATCCCGCTTCAGCGAAAGGGATTGTACAAATTGGCCCTCTGGTTTGTCAGCCACAATAACAGGAGTACGTCATGAGGTTAAGACAGCTGTTATTCATCGCGACCGTACTCTTCTATCCAGCAATTAGCCCTGCGGTGACCTGCTCGGTGAGCAATGTCCAACCCATTAACTTTGGCCCGGTAAACCCGCTGTCAACCACCGGCACGACGTCAACCATGACGTTCAGCTACACCTGTACAAAAGAACTTGGTGACACGCTGGCGGGGATCAATCTGTGTTTTAATATTGGCGCCTCGGCCGTCAGTGGTCAGGTGACACCCCGAAATATGTCGTTAAGCGGCAACCCGACCAGAACATTGACCTATCAGCTGTATCAGGGCGCCAATGGCACGAATGTCTGGGGCAGCCAATACCAGGCGGGCACCACTTTTCCAATGGTGCAACTTAACTTGCTGAATCTTACGCCAGTCACTGGTTCACTAACGGTCTCTGCTCAGATCGTCACACCGCAAACCGCAGCTGTACCAGGAAACTATCAGGATAGCTATACGACGGCGACAGCGTTTGTTACGCTCAACCCTGGCCTGCTTTTCCCGCCCACCACCTGCGGCGATACCGTTGCCGCCAGGTTCCCTTTCACCGTATCAGCGGTTGTCAGCAAACAATGCAACATCACCTCGGCGACTAATATCAGCTTTACGCCAACGAAGGCCACCGGACGTAATCTGACGGCTTCAAATACCGTAGGCGTCGCATGCTCTAATAACACCCCTTACACTATCGGCCTGCAACCCTCCAATGGTAATACGGCGGGTAGCGGTCAAATGACCGGTACGGGGATGAATGCCGATAAAGTCCCCTACCAGCTTAGCTCAACGCCAGGACCTTCCGGTACGGTCTGGGGCAATACAGCGCTCAATACCGTCGCGGGTAACGGTACGGGTACCACCATGGCGTACCCGGTTTATGCCACCGTTCCCAGCGCGAACTATACGCCCGACAACTATGCCGATACCGTTACCGTTGTCGTTACCTATTGACGACCCGCTAAAAAGCAATAAGGAAAATACATTTTATTATCATATTGTTTACTTTTAGAGGTGCGTCATAAATCTGACAAATTGTGAATTTCACAACCCATGCATATCAAACCATTTAAAATGCAAATATGTTCGATAAACACCAAAAAGCACAGATAAATATTCATAAACCATCCAAAGCCCACACTAATCACATAGATAAAACAAGCTGGGCAAGCAGGCCGTCCTTTGAAAAAAATGTTAAATTTAGGTGTATATGGTGAGATTCACTGTATACCACGGCCAAATTAAGAACATATTACTTTTATAACTAAGGTTTATCATGGATAAGTTATCTTACGCTTCAGATAGCAGCACATCTGCCTGGAATACCTACCTGCAACAAATCGAGCGTGTGGCCCCTTACCTGGGCGAACTTTCCCATTGGGTGGATACCCTGCGTCACCCAAAACGCGCGTTGATTGTCGATATCCCGGTACAAATGGATGACGGTACTATCCGTCATTTTGAAGGGTATCGCGTGCAACATAACCTTTCTCGCGGTCCGGGCAAAGGCGGTGTGCGTTTTCATCCTGATGTTGATCTTAATGAAGTGATGGCCCTGTCCGCATGGATGACCATCAAATGCGCAGCGTTGAATCTGCCGTACGGCGGTGCCAAAGGTGGTGTGCGCGTCGATCCGTTCTCACTGTCTGAAGGCGAACTGGAGCGTTTGACCCGTCGCTATACCAGCGAAATCGGCATTATTATAGGACCGCAGAAAGACATCCCTGCGCCGGATGTGGGTACAAACGGTAAAGTGATGGCCTGGATGATGGATACCTATTCCATGAACCACGGCACCACCGTGACCAGCGTGGTCACCGGTAAACCTATTCACCTCGGCGGCTCGTTAGGCCGTGATAAAGCCACCGGTCGCGGCGTTTTTGTCAGCGGTCTGGAAGTGGCTCGTCGTGCCAATATCGAAGTTGAAGGCGCTCGCGTAGCGGTACAAGGTTTTGGTAACGTCGGCAGTGAAGCCGCCCGTCTTTTCGCGGCAGCTGGCGCACGTGTAATTGCTATTCAGGATCACACCGCAACGCTGTTCAACGCCACCGGTATCGACATGTCCGCGCTGTCAGCCTGGCAACTGGAGCACAAACAAATTGCTGGTTTCCCGGGGGCTGAAACCATCGCCAGCGAAGCGTTCTGGAGCCTGGAGATGGACATACTGATCCCTGCCGCGCTCGAAGGTCAGATCACGCGTCACCGCGCTGAAACGCTGACCTGTAAACTGGTACTCGAAGGTGCCAACGGTCCCACCTATCCGGATGCCGACGACGTTCTGGCAAGCCGCGGTATTGTGGTTGTCCCTGACGTAATTTGTAACGCCGGTGGTGTTACCGTCAGCTACTTCGAATGGGTTCAGGACATGGCAAGCTTCTTCTGGAGCGAAGAAGAGATCAACCAACGCATGGATAAAATCATGACCGATGCGATGGTGCACGTATGGGAAAAAGCGGCTGAGAAATCCTGCTCTCTGCGTACCGCAGCCTATATTGTCGCCTGTGAGCGTATTTTGCTGGCACGTAAAGATCGCGGAATTTATCCGGGCTAAGACCCTACGTAATCTTGAGCATCAGCCATCTGCTAAGCAGGTGGCTTTTTATTTGCAACTCGCCGGGATCATGTACAATTCTGCACCAGCCGCAACGGGCCGAGTTAGTGTTTCTTCACTCGCAACTGTTTTCTCCGCGCTGAACACCCTCTTTTCCTGCGCAGCGTTGAGGAACTGTAATAATTCGCAATCCGACCTCAACCTAAATTTATTCATTAAGGCTCGACGGTGCGCCAGCACCGTTTTCTGACAAATATGCATATGCAAACCAATTTGCTTTGACGTAAGCCCTGACAATAATAAACGAATTAACTGATGCTGCTGCGCTGTGAATGTTTTATGTGGGCAGCCTAAGCAGGAGCGCCCCTTATTGAATGAATTTGCTTTTTTTACTAAGGACCAGTGATATTTAATCACCGCCCCCATCTGACTGGCCGAAGTATCGTGTGGAATAAAAACAATATGGTTGATACATGAAGGCACTTCGCCACGCGCAGGAATATGCTCCCTGTCAATCAAACCCACAATAAGCCCTGGCGACCGGGTAAAAAATTCCGCATGACAAAGATAATGTTCACCGGGGCTGAACATTAAGATCATCACATCGTCAGTTGGCCTATTTTTAGAGTGAACATTCTGAAAACTAAGCGTTTGCTGGGCCATTTCCGGTGAAAATATTTCTCTAAGTAATGCGGTTAATCCAAATTTATACATGTTATCAGAACAGCGGATGCTGATGTTCATTAAGGCGCCTGCTTTAATTTATTGATAGGTCATAGAAATAGTAATCGCAGAGTTGATCATTCCCGGTGTTACCTGCCCTTGCTCACTATAGATTCTGGCGCGCAAACGCCATGTATAACGCTGTTCGGATATATTTGCGGTTAATGATTTTCCGTTGCCAAGGGGCATACCATCGTTCGCCTGTAACTGGATTGCTACAGGTGAGGCGGTACCGGTATTCTGGTACATATCATTGGGATGGTCGCTATCGGCATTACCGTTAAATAATACCGTTACACGGCTTGTCCCGGCAGGGCACTGTTCAACACTTAACTCAAAAGCGACCCACGGCGTGGTCGAACCCGCGGTATATAACGATGAAGCGGTAACAGATTGCCCGGGCGTTAAATCAACAGTTTTGGTCACACTGTCGCTGCTCACCTGACAGGGCGCGGTTTTGACATTACCGTTGATGTTGAGCGTCACCGGATCGCCCATGCCCCACGCAGGGGATGCAAGCATCATCGCTATGGCCGTCCTTTTTCCAGGTAACATTCTTTATTCCCTGTTATTGGTAAGTAATATTCAGTGTCGCGGTTGCATTGGCGCTTCCCGGTCTGACGACCGACCTGGTCTGGTAGTAACGCGCCACCAGCGGAAATGTTTCCTGCCCGCCCGCTGAACGCTTCAACACAATGCGATTATTCAGTTGCAACGGAGCGTTGTTATAAAGCATTTGTATCCCTACCCCGTCTGCGGTCCCCTGCGTTCCCTGACCGTTCAGCGCCAGCACGCTCGTATCGCTTGTCACATCGGGGTTCTGCGTTCCCATGAGTTCCACGTTAATGTTGGCGGAAGCATCGCAGTTAAGCCCGAGATTCTGGCTATCGCTACGCGGCGGGTTAAACCCTGGTTGGTTAGAGAATTCGCTGGCATTAATGTCGCCGAGGTTAAAATTCAGCGTCTGGCTGGAAACAGAGCATGCTAATACCGTTACCTGCGTATTTGCATCGAGGGAAATTTGCGTAAAATAATTATCTGGTGTGACGAACCATCCCTGCATTATTACTCCCGGCGTTAAATATCCAGGGGTTATTTTCCCGGTTTTAATTAACATCACATCGTAAAAACCCAGATTATAAACGTAAGCCGTACCGTTGGATGGCAGCACAAAACGACCAGGTGACACTGATACACGTATCCCCACACCATCGAGGTTAGTGTTAAATACATTATTTATTGGCGAGTTTGTTGCCGATAAGTAATTGAACGTATAACCGCCACTGCATGACGTTGGACTGTCGGGAGCATCCACTTCAAGCTTTGCATACCCGGAAAGTCTGGCTCGCGCAATTTCGCTACCTACCGGCGCATCGAGTTGCACAAGAATATTGCCCATGCTAACGGTGCCAAATAGCGTCGCATTGACGGAACAATTATCGGCATAGCTCAAACCGGGGAGTAACAATAAAATACACAGAACGTAAATTCGGTTCATCTTAATAGACTCAATAAATAAAGTGAGTTACCGACACAGACTGTCAGCCACGCTAATACCACGATAATTTTCTTCGCTATTCAGGGTATATTTAGCCGTACAGTGCTGTTGGTTGTCATTGCCCCAGACAACGTCCAGTACGCTTTGTGGCTGCATGCCGCTTAAATAAACCTGACCGTCATCCCCTACAATGAAGCTTTGCCCCTGCACACCTCTGACCGTCACCATCGCACCAAATGGCACAGGCTTTCCGTTATTACGGCGTAACGTGAGCAATACGCGCAATCCGACGTTAGCCACAAAATCTGTGCGAACCACCGCGCCACGGGTCGGCACCACGGTTTTATTAGTCAGTTCCAGCTCAACGTCATCCGCTATGGTTGCCGTCTCCAGTCCGATATCATTTTTGCGATAGGGAGAGACGTTACTGGCAACGGTGTATCCACGAAAATCAGTACGTACGCCACTTTGGTTTTTTATCCCGACATTCGCAGCGCCCGGCGCTTTAATCAATACGTTGGTTTCACCCAATGGCTGCGAAAATGTGACACCATCGGCGTGGGCGAGCACGCCCCCCGCTAGCGAATAATTCACCCGTTGCAGATTGCGATCGTAACTGTAACCCCCGCTGACTTCCGCGTACCCGCCTTTATAATCCGCGTTCAGGCTGCCGGTATAACCAGCATCCTCGGAACCATACCCCTGACGTATATTCCAGCTGAGAGCATTTCCCTCCAGCGCCATCCCGCTCAAGCCGACGCTGTGCGTTGTCCCGCTGTTACGGCTGGTATTCATGCTATAGCTGGCCCAGGAATTGGTCGAAAAGCGTTCCAGTGGAATGCTGATATTCAGAGCGGCCAGACGATCGCTGTCGTAGCGAGCATTGCTGCCCGAATAACCGTTTTTACTCTGCGTCCAGCTAATCCCATAGCTTATTCCGTACCAGGTGTTGTTATAACTCAGGCTCCATGACTGTAGTGGTTTTGCGTAATGCCAGTAATCTTCCCGCACCGCGTTGAGCGAAAGGGATCCACCTGACGCACCCAGAGACTGGTTGATGTTTGCCTCCATGCGATTACGGCGTTTCTCTATCGATGAACTGCTGACCCCATAAGAATCAAACGTGTCTTGCATCCCGGAATAGCCAGCCGTTGAATAACGATATCCGGCAATCGAAAAGTTTGTCCCGGTTACCACGCTGTTTTTGCTGTAACGAATGCGCCAGGATTGTCCCTGCTGTTGTCCCGTATTCTGTGGCTGGGACCAGGACTGGGTAACATCAGCCGACAACGCCCCCACCACGCCAAGATTTTTACCGATTCCTGTTGCAACAGAACGATAATAATCCGCCCCCTGGACACCGCCATAAGCCGTGAATCCTGCCGGCAACCCATAAATGAGTGTTCCTTGAACAAAGGATGTCTGCTCAATCCGACTGTCATATGAGCGATAACGTCCGGCGGTCAATGCATATTTAAGACGCCCTTCCCGTTGCAACACAGGCAATGAAGCAAACGGAACGGTAAAATGTTGTTCACTACCGTCTGCTTCTTTGATACTCACGTCGAGATCGCCCGCGCCTCCTGTCGGGTACATATCGGTTATTTCGAACGCACCAGGAGAGACGTAGTTTTGGTAAATTTGATAACCATTTTGTCGAATGATCACCTGCGCGTTTGTACGGGCGATTCCTCGCACCACCGGCGCATAGCCTTTCAGCGAATCCGGGATCATCTCATCATCAGAGGCAAGCTGGCCGCCGCGAAAAGGAATACTGTCAAAAACGTCGGCTGGCGAAGAACTGTCGCCCAGCACCAGTTGCGCTTTCAGCGGAATAATATTGCGCTGTACGTAGCTATAGACGGTGTCCCAGTGAGCATTTCCCTGGCTGTCTTTATTCCAGGTGCTGTAGTTACGTAACCGCCATGGGCCAATGTTAATTCCCGGGCGCAGGTTCACGTACTGACTGTTGCTGTTGTTTCCTGTGTCCTTCGTCCGGCTGTTATCCCCACTCAGACTGTAATTGAGCATCATTGCGCTAATTCCCTCATCCCACTGTTCTGGCGCAACATAACCGCGCACCGGTGAAGAAAGCGCGGCCTGCGGAATACTCAATAACAGCTTCTGGGAAGAAAATAACAGTTCGCTGGAAGCCTGAGGAATAGCGGATAGATCAGCGCAATTCTCTTTCCCGACAAGCCCTGGATATAACGCTGTCTTCACACCGTAGCCCTCCAACAACTCTGGAGAAAGACACGGTTCCAGCATTTCCCCTTCTCGTCTGGTAAACACCACATCACGGGTATCAACATTGTCTCCATTAAGAAGAATATCAACGTGATATGTTCCTTCCGCCTGTTGCCCTGTCTCAAAGCCGGAAAGATCGACATCACCGTTTGTGGATCCTGTACGCTCCAGTAACGCAGGGTTAAAGTAATCACGACCTTTTACTTCATTCAGTACATTGGCGAAGGTTAATAAAATAAACAGCAGCAATCGGACCGGAGGCGGATTAGTTATCATTTTGGCTATCATCATTGACATAATCTTCCCGTCCGGACTGCGTTTTAGAGTGAGGCGTGATGCGCCTCACTTATTCCGCCGTAATCATTAATAATTCTGTAGGTTATTGCTCCACCGGTAATACCTGTCGGTAGTGCGAAACTTGCGCTGCGTCCGGGCGCGACAAACGTGACGTCTTCGACTCTTTTACCTGCAACGGTAATTTCATTAAAATTAATAAAGTATGCTGATGGGTTTGCCACCTGAATGAATTTACCGTCCGATTTCCAGCGTAGTTTTTCTACCTGCGCATCTGGTGTTGACTGGGTTAATCCGACCGGCCTGTAGATCAGTTTTATTCGCGTTTTAATAGCTATTTGTAATGTATTATCTTTACGCTCTGCCGACGGTATCGATTTAATATTGAGCCAGAACAGAGATTCTTTATCTTCTGGCAAATTACCTGCGCGAATAATGCGCATTACGTTTCGCTGCCCTTTATCCAACCGATAAAGCGGTGGAGTAATGATAAATGGTGCTTTCGCCGCGTCGTTGCTTTGCGTTTCAATCCACGATTGAATTAAGTAAGGAACCGCATCAGGATTATTAACGCTCAGCGAAGCCTCTTTCTTTCCGCCATCGTAAATAACTCGGGTGCCACCGATAGAAACACCCGCATGCGCGGTAGTAATACCGATCGCCACAACCACCAGGGGCAACATGCAAAAACGTAATACTCTCATCATAAACCTCTGAAAGGGCCGTTTGCCGGCCCTTAAAACTGCACAGGTAAATCAGTTATAGTTAACAGTGAAATTAGCCACCGCGTTAGCCGCGCCAGGAAGAACAGGCATAACGGTTGCCACATAGGCGGCATAGAAATCCAGATTATTATCCGCAGTACTGGATAACATGTAGGTATAACCGTTGTCCTGATTAAGTCCTAAGTTCATACTGTCTGCCGTCTTAAGGCGTATTGCCACGCCGCTTGCCGACCCGGAACCTTGAGTGATGGCCAACAAGCTACTGTCATTACCGTCATGTGCACCGTCAAATTTCACCTTTGCTGCGACCACACTGGCCGGGCAATCTTTCAGCCGTAGCGTAAATTTTGTGGTGGATGCTTCATCGCCAGTACTGGCGAATGCTGTTTTAGAGACACGCCCCAGGTCGACCATCAACGTATTGCTACTACCAATATCAACGGTACAGGCCGAATCGAGGATTTCACCATTAAAAATGACCGTACCATCATAGGCCATTGCGTTTGAGGCCATGAGAATGGCCGCCGCAGACAACGTCTTCGCTATCACATTCTTTTTCATAATTGCTTTCCTTAACTTTTATTTATAATGCTGACTCGTTATTTATCCTGATGCAAATAACGCCCCATGCTTTTTATTATTGCCATCACTTTGAAAGTACTGAGAGAAATAACAATTAACGCAAATCATTAAGGATTGCATTAGGCCTCCAGGTAAGGAAGGCCGTTCCTTATTAGATGCTATTGCTCTTCTGCTTATGGGCAATTTTGATATAGATACACATATTTGCTCAAGTTATTTTTCGGTGTAATTTTACACCGAGCGATGGATTCCATTATCTCCCTCTCATTACCATAATTATTAAAACCAACAACATCTTATATTGTTTTTAACAGCATATTCATTGAGGAGGGCGACTCATGCCTGAAACAAAAATAATCATTGAATCAAGCATGTATCATGCCTTACCGATAAAGCCGGTGGAGCACATAATAAATATCATTGAAAAATTAAAGCCGAACGCCAACATTTATGAAACAAAATACAGACAAGTAATTAACTACAAGAGTAATAATTCTCATCAATGTTATTTGCTATTGAATGGCACGATTGCGATCTTCAGGCAACGCGACGGCTTTATGCTGAATTCTGAAGTCGCGCCATTTATCTTCGGGCTAAGCAATCAACTTGCAGAATCGGAATATCTCTTTATGCGGTGTGAAGAGTGCTCAACCGTAGCGGCCATTCCTCTGGAAACAGCTAATGAGATTATTGCCGATGAGGACCTGTGGGAGAGTCTGTCCAGGTTACTCATTTATACGGCCGGGCGTGTTTATGACCATTGTACTCGCATTTCCGCCCCAACCTCTTACGATATTATTCGCTCACAACTTTATGAGTTGATGCGCGAATCTGACGAGTTTCGGCAACACATTACCGCCGCAAACTATATTCAGAGCCGCACGTTTCTGTCGCGCAGCAGTATCATGAAAATTCTGGCCGAATTAAAAAAAGGCGGCTATATCGTTACCGAACGCGGCGTATTGAAACAAATACAGCAAAATATTCCCCTGAAATATTAACGGTACGCTATGCTGCACAACGTAAACAAATGAAAATCTATGCGGGATAACCCCATCATGCCTCATGAATCGCCGATAAACCTGCTTAAACAACCCTCGCCCTATGCTCCGGAGTTGCTGCGACAATTGGCAGAAGAATGCGAGTTCAGGCGCTACCCCAAAGGTAGCCGCTTCGTATTTATCCATTCTGGAGAACATATGTGTCAGTTTATTCGTCAGGGCACGGTAAGTATTGAAAACCTGGAGAATAATCTGGCCCTAGGCATAGCCTCTGCGCCGGTGTCGCTCGGCTTCACCAGTGCATTATCAGAGAAACTGTTGCTCCGCGCCCTTGAGGAATGTGAAGTTGCGACTGTCCCACTGGAAACCGTTATGGCACGGATTGAAGCAAAACAGCTTTGGGAGATCATGGCCCGGCATATGATCATCGTGACCAATAAACTGTTTATTCAAAATGAGATGGTAGCGGCGCCCACCACTTATGATGTGCTGTGCTATCAACTTCAGGCTCTGGCCAAAGAATCAGACAACATTCGCCAGCAGATTGCCGCCTACCAGTACATTCTGGACAGGACGCACCTTTCACGCAGTAGCGTGATGAAAATGCTCGCGGCCTTAAAAAAAGGGGGATATATCGAACTCGAGCAAGGAAAACTGGTGGCGATCAACCACCTGCCTGCACGGTTTTAACCTTCTTCCTCTGCCTCCTGGTCGTTCACGCCCTTCACCTTGACGAAACTGCCTATCCCCCTTTGCCAACCGTAAAACAAAAGGATGTCCAACGTCGCATTTTAGGCGAATTTCACGCCATCTCGTTTCAATATGGAACATATTGAGGTAGCAATGTTTCGTATTGAAACGCTGACTCATACAATTTTCTTTTGCATACCCGTGTGCAAAATTACCTTATCGGCAGCGAGCGGTCGCCGTAGCGTTGTACAAACCGATACCCTACATCAGATGGCTGTAGAATTTTGGCAGCCTCCAGGACTGTCTGCGGAGCATAAATAATGAAAAAATTGATTAACCGTGTTGAAGACGTACTGAATGAACAACTCGCCGGACTGGCGAAAGCTTACCCCTCCCTGGCACTGCATCAGGACCCGGTGTACGTCACTCGCGCAGATGCGCCGGTGATGGGCAAAGTGGCGCTACTCTCCGGCGGCGGCAGCGGACATGAACCAATGCACTGCGGTTATATTGGACAGGGTATGCTCGCCGGGGCCTGCCCGGGTGAAATTTTTACCTCACCCACGCCGGATAAAATGTTCGAATGCGCCATGCAAATTGACGGCGGTGAAGGCGTCCTGCTGATCATCAAGAATTACACAGGCGACATTCTTAACTTCGAAACCGCCACCGAGTTGCTGCACGAAAGCGGTATAAAAGTCACTACTATGGTGGTGGATGACGACGTCGCGGTGAAAGACAGTCTGTATACCGCCGGTCGTCGTGGCGTGGCGAATACCGTATTGATAGAAAAACTGGTCGGCGCGGCCGCCGAACGCGGTGACTCGCTGGAAGCCTGCGCGGCACTGGGGCGTCAACTGAATAACCAGGGGCACTCCATTGGGATCGCCATTGGCGCCTGTACCGTTCCGGCCGCCGGACAACCGTCGTTCACGCTGCAGGATAACGAAATGGAATTTGGCGTGGGTATCCACGGGGAGCCGGGCATTGACCGCCGAGCCTTTACCTCTCTCGATCAAACCGTAGATGAAATGTTCGACACGTTGCTGGGAAACGGCAACTACAGCCGCACGCTGCGTCATTGGGACAACGTCCAGGGCGCATGGCAGGAAGGCAAAGAAACCAAGCGGGCGTTGCAAAGCGGCGATCGCGTTATTGCGCTGGTCAATAATCTCGGTGCGACGCCGTTGTCAGAACTCTTCGGCGTGTATAACCGCCTCGAAAGCCGTTGCCAGGATGCGGGGATCGTCATTGAGCGCAACCTGATCGGTTCTTACTGTACCTCTCTGGATATGACCGGCTTCTCAATCACCCTGTTACAGGTGGATGACGAAACGCTGGATTTATGGGATGCACCGGTTCACACCCCTGCTCTCAACTGGGGTAAATAAGGAGATTCATGATGTCCCTCACCAGAACACAAATTGTTAACTGGCTCTATCACTGCGGCGAAATATTTACTACCGAAAGTGATTTTCTCACCGGACTGGATCGGGAAATCGGCGATGCCGACCACGGTCTGAATATGCACCGTGGTTTCAGTAAAGTGGTCGAAAAACTGCCGTCCATCGCCGATAAAGACATCGGCTTTATTTTGAAAAATACCGGCATGGTATTGCTTTCAAGCGTTGGCGGAGCCAGCGGCCCGCTGTTCGGTACCTTTTTCATCCGCGCCGCCCAGGTCACTCAAGCCCACCAAAGTCTGACCCTGGACGAGTTGTATCAAATGATTCGCGATGGCGCGGAAGGCGTCATTAGCCGTGGTAAAGCGGAGCCTGGCGACAAAACCATGTGCGACGTTTGGCTGCCGGTAGTCGACTCTTTACGTCAGTCCTGCGAGCAAAAGCTAAGCGTACAGGCGGCGCTGGAAGCCGCAAGTCAACAAGCGGAAGCCGCGGCACAAAGCACCATCACCATGCAGGCACGCAAAGGCCGCGCCAGCTATCTTGGTGAGCGCAGTATTGGACATCAGGATCCTGGCGCAACGTCCGTCATGTTTATGATGCAAATGCTGGCTCAGGCGTCCAGAGAGTAAGGATAAAGCGATGGTAAACCTGGTTATTGTGTCTCACAGCGCCCAACTGGGCGAAGGCGTCGGTGCGTTAGCCCGACAGATGTTAATGGGCGATGGCTGTAAACTTGCTATTGCCGCAGGCATTGACGATCCTGAGAATCCGATTGGCACCGATCCTATTAAGGTGATGGAAGCCATCGAGTCCGTGGCCGATACGGATCACGTGTTAGTGATGATGGATATCGGCAGCGCGTTACTGAGTGCGGAAACCGCTCTGGAGCTGCTCGACCCTAACATCGCCGCGAAAGTCCGGCTGTGTGCCGCCCCGCTGGTGGAAGGCACGCTGGCCGCGACGGTTAGCGCCGCTGCGGGTGCTGATATCGAGCGGGTCATCCGTGATGCCATGAACGCCCTCGACGCCAAATGTGAGCAACTGGGTTTACCTTCGCCCTCGGCAGCAAAGCCCGCTTCTGCTGAACACTCCCCCGACACAGATGCCCTTTCGATTGCCATTGTGGTGAAAAATCCCAACGGCATCCACGTTCGTCCGGCCTCGCGGCTGGTATCTACACTGTCTGCTTTTAACGCCGACATGTGGCTGGAGAAAAACGGCAAGTGCGTCGTCCCTGATAGCCTCAATCAGATAGCCCTACTGCAGGTTCGCTGTAACGACACGCTGCGCCTGATTGCCAAAGGCGAACAGGCAGAAGATGCGCTGGCCGCATTCAAACAGCTGGCGGCAGAGAACTTTGGCGAATCGCTTGAGCCAACGCAGACGAAAAACGCGGCGACTCAGGTCCCCCCAATGGCAACGGGCACGGCATTTTGTTACTCGCCGTTCTCACCCGAGGTAAGCCAGCAGCCTGCTGCATCATTGCAGGCTGAGCAGCAGCGATTGCAGGCCGCCATCCAGAGCACGCTGAGCGATTTAAGCGAGCTAACCGCGCTTGCTGAAGAGAAGTATTCCGCCGATATCGCCGCGATCTTCTCCGGTCACCACACGCTGTTGGACGATCCTGAATTATTCGATATGGCATGCGACGTAATGCGTGAAAAGCAGTGCAGCGCCGCCTGGGCCTGGCAGCAGGTGCTGAGCGAACTCAGCCAGCAGTATTTACAGCTCGACGATCTCTACTTACAAGCGCGATACATCGACATTGAGGATTTACTGTCTCGATCGCTGCAGCATTTAACAGGAGTGACGGCGCAAATCCCGACGTTCACCCGCCCGACAATCCTGGTCGCTGACGTCATTTATCCGTCTACGGTATTGCAACTCGATCCGCTGACCATCAAAGGGATCTGCCTGCGTGCCGGGAGTGAGGCTTCTCACCCGGCGATTATCGCCCGCGAAATGGGACTTTGCTGGATGTGTCAGCAAGGGGATATCCTCAATAGTATAAAGATGGGAGACACCCTGACTCTTGACTGTGCCGCGCAGCGGATAACCCACGCAGATTAATGTCAGTAGCACATCCTTGCCTGTAAAGGATGTGCTACTTACCTGTACGCGTCGGGAAATGTCTGTTTATTCGCAAAATGGGGAGCCGATCACGCGCAACGGTCGATCCTGAACTAAGGTTTTCTCATGGTAAATGCCGCTGCTTCGGCACGCCGCTAAGGAGATTAACCGATGATAACACCAGCAATTCGCCATCCCGGCCTGCTTTCTGTCGCTATAAAACTGACGCTTGCCAGTACCCTTTTTGCCTTTACCTCTTTTACTGTCAATGCGGAGGACACGCCAGCAGCGACACCGCAACCGCCTGATATTCTGCTCGGCCCTCTGTTTAACGATGTACAAACGGCCAAACTTTTCCCTGACCAGAAAACCTTTGCTGACGCGGTTCCCAATAGCGATCCGTTAATGATCCTCGCCGATTACCGAATGCAAAAGAATCAATCTGGATTCGATTTACGTCATTTTGTCGGAGTGAATTTTACCTTACCGAAAGAGGGTGAGAAATACGTCCCCCCTGCCGGGCAATCGCTGCGCGAGCATATTGATGGTCTGTGGCCGGTGCTAACCCGCTCAACAACCGACACTGAAAAATGGGACTCGCTGCTGCCGCTCCCGGAGCCATATGTGGTGCCAGGCGGGCGTTTTCGCGAAATATACTATTGGGATAGCTATTTCACCATGCTGGGGCTTGCCGAAAGCAACCACTGGGACAAGGTCTCCGATATGGTGGCAAACTTCGCTTACGAAATTGATGCCTGGGGACACATTCCAAACGGCAACCGCACCTATTATCTGAGCCGTTCTCAACCACCGTTCTTTGCCTTTATGGTTGAACTACTGGCGCAGCATGACGGGGATGATGCGCTGAAAAAATACCTCCCGCAGATGCTCAAAGAGCACTCCTACTGGATGGAAGGCGTCGAAACGCTCCAGCCCGGTCAGCAGAATAAGCGCGTGGTTAAGCTGGATGACGGCACCATTTTGAACCGCTACTGGGATGACCGCGATACGCCGAGGCCGGAGTCATGGGTGGAGGATATCGCCACTGCTAAAAGTAACCCGAACCGCCCGGCAACCGAAATCTACCGCGACCTGCGTTCCGCCGCCGCGTCCGGCTGGGACTTTAGCTCCCGCTGGATGGATAACCCCAACCAGCTAGGCACCCTGCGTACCACCAGCATCGTGCCGGTGGATCTCAATGCGCTGATGTACAAAATGGAAAAAATGATCGCCCTCGCCAGTAAAGCCGCCGGTGATGATGCCAAAGCTGCTCAATATGACGGTTTTGCCGATGCCCGACAAAAAGGGATCGAAAAGCACCTGTGGAACGACAAAGAGGGTTGGTATGCCGACTACGATCTGAAGAGCCGCAAAGTACGTAACCAACTCACTGCCGCCGCCCTGTTCCCGCTGTATGTCAATGCAGCGGCAAAAGATCGCGCCAGTAAGGTTGCCGCGGCAACCCAGGCGCATCTGCTGCAGCCCGGCGGTCTTGCTACTACTTCGGTAAAAAGCGGCCAGCAATGGGATGCGCCAAACGGCTGGGCCCCGCTCCAGTGGGTCGCGGCATCAGGGTTACAGAATTACGGTCAGGATAACGTCGCCATGGACGTCACCTGGCGATTTCTCACCAACGTGCAGCACACTTACGATCGCGAGAAAAAGCTGGTTGAAAAGTATGACGTGAGTACCACAGGCACTGGCGGTGGCGGCGGTGAATATCCGTTGCAGGATGGGTTCGGCTGGACCAACGGCGTAACCCTGAAAATGCTCGACCTGATTTGCGCCAAAGAAAAACCGTGTGACAGCGTCCCCGCAACTCGTCCGGCTCCGACAGGGGCAGCATCAACTGAGTCTCAAAAGCAGACGCAACCGACGCCATAACGAACTTTATATTACAAAGAAACGGCCCCCGCGGGGGCCGCTCACTCAATCTCGTCGCACAAGCCGGAAGATACCCAGCACAACAATCGCGCCGACCACGGCCACCAGGAAGCTGTGGAGATTAAATCCGCTGACATCGCCGCCGATGCCAAACATCGTTGCCAGCCATCCACCGACAACAGCACCGACCACACCGAGAATACAGGTCAGGATAAACCCACCGCCATCACGCCCCGGCATAATCATTTTAGCGATAACACCTGCAATCAGACCAAAAACAATCCAGGCAATAATTCCCATTTTCAGGCCCTCTTTCCAGTAAATGCGCGCAAGTTATTCCCGCGCCAGTGCATTAAGTATAGGCAAGCTGTTGGATGACGCTTTTCCATACAGACTTAATTCATTGGCTTTGGTAAAAAATTTCATTCATTTGTCTTAAGTTCCGTCGTTTGATGCCGATAATCCAACGATAAACCAGGCATCCAGGAGTCATTAGGTGTGAGCAACTACAATGAGCAGTTCCTGAAGCAAAATCCGTTAGCGGTGTTAGGTGTACTCAGGGACTTAAATTCACAGCAGGTTCCGCTGCGTATCTCCTGGTCAGGTGGCCAGTTCATCAGCAAAATACTGTCGGTCAGCCCGGACGAACTGATCATGGATTTTGGCAGCCAGGAATATGAAAACCAGGCCGTGCAGCGGGCCAGCCAGATCTCAATTATTGCCGAAACGCAGGGCGCCAAAGTGGAATTCACCCTGCCGCAGCTTAAAAAAGGCGAGTATCAGCGACTACCGGCATTTATTTCATCGTTGCCGCCTTCCCTGTGGTTCGTCCAGCGTCGGGAATATTTCCGTATCGGTGCGCCGCTGCATCCCCCCTATCGCTGCGCGGCAAAGATGCCGGACAACAGCATTCTGCATTTTCGCCTGTTCGATTTGTCTCTCGGCGGCATGGGTGGACTGTTAGAAACGGCAAAGCCAGAGGGACTGGTAGAAGGCATGCGCTTCTCACAGGTTGAACTGAACATGGAGCAATGGGGTGTATATCACGTTGACGCTCAGCTCATTTCCATTAGCGAGCGCAAAGTTATCGACAGCAAAAACGAAACCATTACCACTCCCCGCCTGAGCTTTCGTTTTCTCAACGTCGGCCCGGCGGTGGAGCGGAATTTACAGCGGATTATTTTTTCCCTTGAACGCGAAGCCCGGGAAAAAGCAAACAAGGTGCGCGATTAACATCACCTGAATTACATCGCATCCAGCGCTTGTTGAAGCTTCCAGATATAGCGCGGGGCCTGCGGCGCCGGATGATTATCAGCCACATAATCGATAAATTCATCCGGACTGAGATCGTTGATCTTATTGATGGCTTTTTTCCTGTCGGAGGAGAACGTTCGCAGTAGCGCGCCCGCCCCGTTGGCGTACGACACCACCACCGCATATTGCATTACCTGCGGATCTTCAATTCCGGCCAGCGGTCCGGTCTCAAGAATACTCAGGTAGGCGGCGCCCATCGAAATATTACGCTCAGGATTTTTCAGCTCGCTGGTCGACGGCTCTCCGCTCCATCCCATGCGACGGTAAACATCGCGTCCTGACGTAGACGCTTTTAGCTGCATCAGACCAATCGCATTCGATTTACTGACCGCATTCGGATTTCCGCCAGACTCAATGGCGATGATAGCGGTAATCAATTGTGGACTGACCCCCCAGGCCGCGCCGGCTTTTTCACTGATCGGCATCCATTGCATTGCGCGTTTGACCGGAACTTCAGCATTCCATGGCGGATTTTTGTAATCCTGTTTTGAACTACAGCCCGCAAGTAATACAACCAAAAAAGCAAACCATCTCAATTTCACGTCATCTATCCTTATAGCCGGAACCTGTCGCTGAGGTGACAACGACATACCTACGCGGCATGATATACATTTGGTTTTAGTTGTAGCAAGGAAATGCCATGTCCCGGTTTCACTTAATTGCCCCTTCGGGCTACTGTATCAACCAGCAGGCCGCATTACGTGGGCTTGCGCGGCTTACTGAGGCCGGTCACCAGGTCGACAATTCGGCGGTCATTGCGCGCCGCTGCCAGCGTTTTTCGGGCACCGAAGCAGAGCGTCTGGCTGATGTGAACTCACTCGTTAATCTGCAAACGCCCGACACCATTGTGATGGCGGTACGCGGCGGCTATGGCGCCAGCCGTTTACTGGAAGGGATCGACTGGCAGGGGCTGGCTGCCCGTCAGCAACAGAACCCGCTGTTGCTTTGCGGGCACAGTGATTTTACGGCGATTCAGTGCGGTTTGCTGGCGCAAGGGAATGTGATTACCTTCAGCGGCCCAATGCTGGCGGCTAACTTCGGCGCCGAAGAGATGAACGCGTTTACCGAGCACCATTTCTGGCAGGCTTTGCGTCATCCCCAATTTACCCTCGAATGGCAGAGTAACGGCCCGGCGTGTGCGACCGAAGGTACGCTATGGGGCGGAAATCTGGCGATGATCATTTCGCTGATGGGAACGCCGTGGATGCCCGCTATCGAAAACGGTGTGTTGGTGCTGGAAGACATTAATGAGCACCCATTCCGTATTGAACGCATGCTACTACAGCTATACCACGCTGGAATACTGGCCCGGCAGAACGCCATTATTCTGGGCAGTTTTAGCGGCAGTGCGCCCAATGGCTATGACGACGGTTACAGCCTTGATTCGGTTTGCGCTTTTCTCCGCGCCAGATTGTCAGTTCCGTTAATCAGCGGTCTCGATTTTGGTCATGAACAACGCACCGTCACCCTGCCTTTGGGGGCGAATGCGATGCTGAAAAACGATAAAAATGGCGCTCAGCTCACTATAAATGGTCATCCGGTACTTAAATCGTAAAAAAAGCGGCCAACAGGGCTAAGTAAAACGCTGTTTCTGTCGTTATTATGTTAGGGTTTGTTAATACGAAACAGCGTAATTCAGGAGTAAACGAACGTTGGATGCCGCAGCAATTATTAGCCTTTTTATTTTGGGTTCCGTTCTCGTCACCTGCAGTATCTTACTCAGTTCATTCTCATCACGTCTTGGCATCCCTATTCTGGTGATATTTCTCGCTATCGGGATGTTAGCGGGTGTGGACGGTGTCGGCGGAATTCCTTTTGACAACTACCCTTTTGCCTACATGGTGAGTAACCTGGCGCTGGCGGTTATCCTGCTCGACGGCGGCATGCGTACCCAGGCCAGCTCTTTTCGCGTCGCGCTGGGTCCGGCGTTATCGCTGGCGACCGTCGGGGTACTGATTACCTCCGGACTTACCGGCATGATGGCCGCATGGTTGTTTAATCTGGATCTCATTGAGGGACTATTGATTGGCGCGATAGTCGGTTCCACCGACGCGGCGGCGGTCTTTTCCCTGCTTGGCGGTAAGGGGCTTAACGAACGTGTTGGCTCCACGCTGGAAATTGAATCCGGGAGTAATGACCCGATGGCGGTTTTTTTGACTATCACGCTTATCGCCATGATCCAAAACCACGAGACCGGTTTAAGCTGGATGTTCGCGGTGCATATTCTCCAGCAGTTTGGCTTAGGGATTGTGCTGGGCCTCGGCGGCGGCTACCTGCTGCAGCAAATGATTAACCGCATTTCGTTGCCTGCCGGGCTATATCCGTTACTGGCCTTAAGCGGCGGGATCCTCATTTTTGCCCTGACTACCGCGCTGGAAGGCAGCGGTATTCTGGCGGTTTATCTGTGTGGTTTCCTGCTGGGTAATCGCCCGATCCGCAACCGATTTGGTATCCTGCAAAACTTCGATGGCCTTGCCTGGCTGGCGCAAATCGCTATGTTCCTGGTGCTGGGGCTACTGGTCACGCCGTCCGACCTGCTACCTATCGCAATTCCGGCGCTAATTTTGTCCGCGTGGATGATTTTCGTGGCTCGTCCGCTGTCGGTCTTCGCCGGACTGCTGCCGTTCCGTGGCTTCAATCTGCGCGAGCGTATTTTTATCAGTTGGGTGGGCTTGCGCGGCGCGGTGCCGATCATCCTTGCCGTCTTCCCGATGATGGCGGGCCTGGAGAATGCGCGTCTGTTCTTTAATGTGGCGTTCTTCGTGGTTCTGATCTCCCTGCTGTTTCAGGGAACGTCGCTTTCCTGGGCGGCCAAAAAAGCCAAAGTGGTGGTTCCTCCGGTCGGCTGGCCCGTTTCACGAATTGGTCTGGATATTCACCCGGATAACCCCTGGGAGCAGTTTGTTTATCAGCTCAGCGCGGATAAGTGGTGTGTGGGAGCCGCATTGCGCGATCTGCATATGCCGGAAGAAACGCGAATTGCCGCCCTGTTTCGTGACAATGTCTTGTTTCATCCGTCGGGCAGCACGCGCCTGCGTGAAGGTGACGTGTTGTGCGTCATTGGTCGCGAGCGCGATCTCCCCGCTCTCGGCAAGCTATTCAGCCAGTCGCCACCGGTATCGTTAGACCAGCGCTTCTTTGGCGATTTTATTCTCGAAGCCAGTGCAAAATATGCCGACGTGGCGCTGATATATGGCCTCGACGATGGCACAGAGTATCGCGATAAACAGCAAACGCTGGGTGAAATCGTTCAGCACCTGTTAGGCGCCGCGCCGGTCGTTGGTGACCAGGTTGAATTTGCTGGCATGATCTGGACGGTGGCAGAGAAAGAAGATAATGCAGTGCTCAAAGTCGGGGTTCGTGTTGCTGAAGACGAGGATGAGTAACAGAGCTGTTTTTGCCGGGTAGCGGCTGCGCCTTACCCGGCATACAAAATGCACCGACTCTCCAGGCCTGAAAGCTGCGCGCTATCAGGCCCTCTAAAGTTACACCGTCACAACCGGTACGCGCAGCGCCAGCGAACACATCAGTTCATAGCCCACCGTACCCGCAGCAGCGGCCACATCGTCGATTTTAATCTCTTTACCCCACAGCTCTACCGGCGTGCCGATCCCCGCCTGAGGACATGGCGTCAGGTCAACCGCCAGCATATCCATTGATACCGTTCCGACCGTTTTAGTGCGCACACCGTCCACCAACACTGGCGTGCCGCTCGGCGCATGGCGCGGGTAACCGTCCGCATAGCCGGTTGCCACAATACCGATGCGTTGGTCGCCGCTGGAGGTATAACGCCCGCCGTAACCGACCCGATCGCCGGCTTTGAGCGTTTGTATGCCGATAATTTCGCTGCTTAACGTCATCACAGGTTTCAGCCCCGTATTGGCGATGTCTCGCCATTGTCCCGACGGCGAAGCTCCGTACAAAATGATGCCAGGGCGAACCCAATCATAATGCGCTTCAGGATGCCACAGCGTTGCAGCCGAATTGGACAGCGATCGTCTGCACTCCAATCCTTCTGTTGCCTGCGCAATACGCGTCATCGCGTCCTGAATGCCATCCGGGTGTTCTGCATCTGCGAAGTGCGACATCAGCGTCATTTCACCGACGTTGGGCATTGCCCGCAGCTGTTGCCAGACCGTGGAAACTCTGTCCGGTAAGAAACCCAGCCGGTTCATGCCGCTGTTCACCTTCAGATAAACATCAAGCGGTGCGTTCAGGCGCGCATTCTGCAATGCTTTTAGCTGCCAGTTACTATGCACACACGTTGTCAGACGATATTTGTCATAAACCGTCAGATCCTCGGCGTGGAAAAAACCCTCCAGCATTAATATCGGGCCTTTCCATCCCCGCTCGCGCAGAGTTATCGCCTCTTCAAGATTGAGCATGGCAAAACCGTCGGTTGTGCCCAGCGCATTCCATACTCGTTCAATGCCGTGCCCGTAGGCATTGGCTTTCACTACCGACCAGACGCGGGCGTCCGGTGCGGCCTGGCGCGTAATGGCCAGATTTTGTTTCAACGCCTGCAGGTCAATGCTGGCCAGTATCGGGCGGGTCATCTCTCGTCCTTATCAGTTATGTGCGCCGTGTAAATGCCGTGGACGAGAGGGGGTAAACCCCGGACTGTAACGCGCCACGCTCAAATCGTCGTAAGGAATGGCTGGGGTACGACCAGACAAAATATCACTCAGCAACTGACCGGATCCACAGGCCATGGTCCAGCCCAGCGTGCCATGACCGGTATTGAGCAGCAGATTCTTAAAGCGGGTTCGTCCCACGACCGGCGTACCGTCCGGGGTCATCGGACGCAGTCCGGTCCAGAATGTGGCTTGCTCCACATGGCCGCCGCGCGGGAAAAGATCGCGTACAACCATCTCCAGCGTTTCGCGGCGAGGCTGCAGCAATTCGGTATTGAAGCCAACAATCTCCGCCATGCCGCCAACGCGAATACGATTATCAAAGCGGGTTATGGCGATCTTGTAGGTTTCATCAAGGATAGTAGAAACCGGTGCCCCGTCATCCTGCGCCACCGGAATGGTTAAGGAATAACCTTTCAGCGGATAGACCGGAATATCAACAATCCCTTTGAGCATTGCCGTGGAGTAAGAACCAAACGCCATCACATAAGCATCGGCTTTAATGATTTCATCCCCACACTGGACGCCATATATTTGCTCACCTTCGCTGAGCAGCTTATCGACCGGCGTGTTAAAGCGGAACTTAACGCCCGCCTGCTCGGCCATCTGCGCCAGGCGCTGGGTAAACAGCTGGCAATCACCGGTTTCGTCGTTTGGTAAACGCAAACCGCCGGTCAGCTTGTGCGCGACTTCCGCCAGCGCCGGTTCAACTTCCGCCAGGCGGCTTGCTTCCAGCAACTGATACGGCACGCCCGCGTCTTCGAGCACGGCGATATCGCGGGTAGCGTTCTCATACTGTTGAGCAGTACGGAACAGCTGTAACGTTCCGCCCTGACGTCCTTCATACTCAATACCGGTAGAGGCGCGCAGCGCTTTCAGACAATCACGGCTGTATTCCGCCAGCCGCACCATGCGACCTTTGTTTTCCATGTAGTGGCTGGTGTCGCAGTTGCGCAGCATTTGCCACATCCATTTCAACTGGAACTGGGTCCCGTCGAGACGGACGGCCAGCGGGGCATGGCGCTGAAACATCCATTTAATTGCTTTAAGCGGTACGCCTGGCGCCGCCCATGGTGCTGCATAACCTGGAGAGATTTGTCCGGCGTTTGCCGCACTGGTTTCCAGTGCCGGACCGGGCTCACGATCAATGACGGTGACATCGTGTCCAGCCTGACTTAAGTACCAGGCGCTGGTCACGCCAACGACACCACTTCCCAGTATGACAACTCGCATAGCCACTCCGTTAACAGTAAAAGAACAATCATCTAATTACATCTTGATAACTCAGTTGAAAATATTATTCAACATATGGCTTTTTTATGGTGACTTATCTCACATATAGCGGTGATTGCAGGGAACTCCCTGCTTTGGAATCTCATGCTGTGCGTTATTTTTATCCAGCATAAAATTTTGCGGACACGCCTTTTTTCCACGCCTCGCTATCGTGAAATCGCAAAGAAAAAATTTCTGCCACAGCACGTTTTTTAACACCATGATCTATGCTTGAAATGAGGTACTCCAGACAGAGAGTGCCGCCAACAATGAGGGTGCGCGAATGGCTACGATTGATTCCATGAACAAGGACAGCACACGGTTAAGCGATGGACCCGACTGGACGTTTGATCTGCTGGATGTCTATCTGGCGGAAATAGACCGCGTGGCGAAACTCTACAGACTGGATACCTACCCGCACCAAATCGAGGTGATCACCTCCGAACAGATGATGGATGCCTACTCCAGCGTCGGGATGCCAATTAACTATCCGCACTGGTCGTTTGGTAAGAAGTTCATTGAAACCGAGCGCTTGTATAAGCATGGTCAGCAGGGGCTGGCCTATGAAATCGTCATTAACTCCAATCCGTGTATTGCGTATCTGATGGAGGAGAACACCATCACCATGCAGGCGCTGGTAATGGCGCACGCCTGCTACGGACATAACTCCTTCTTCAAAAATAACTACCTGTTCCGTAGCTGGACGGATGCCAGTTCCATTGTCGACTATCTGATCTTCGCGCGAAACTACATTACCCAGTGTGAAGAGCGTTACGGCGTGGATGAAGTGGAAAAACTCCTCGACTCTTGCCATGCGCTGATGAACTACGGTGTGGACCGTTACAAACGACCACAAAAAATCTCGCTACAGGAAGAGAAAGCCCGGCAGAAAAGCCGTGAAGAGTATCTGCAAAGCCAGGTGAATATGCTGTGGCGCACGCTGCCGAAGAAAGAGGAAGAGAAAACCATTTCCGAAGCGCGGCGATATCCTTCTGAGCCGCAAGAAAACCTGCTGTATTTTATGGAAAAAAACGCGCCGCTACTGGAGTCCTGGCAGCGTGAGGTCTTACGCATCGTGCGCAAGGTCAGCCAGTATTTTTATCCGCAGAAACAGACGCAGGTGATGAACGAAGGCTGGGCCACCTTCTGGCATTACACCATCCTCAACCACCTTTATGATGAAGGTAAAGTTACCGAGCGTTTTATGCTGGAGTTTCTGCATAGCCATACCAACGTGGTATTCCAACCACCGTACAATAGTCCGTGGTATAGCGGGATAAATCCTTACGCGCTGGGCTTTGCGATGTTCCAGGATATCAAGCGTATCTGTCAGTCCCCCACCGAGGAAGACAGGTACTGGTTCCCGGATATTGCCGGTTCCGACTGGCTGGAAACGCTGCATTTCGCGATGCGCGATTTTAAAGATGAGAGCTTTATCAGTCAGTTCCTGTCACCAAAAGTGATGCGCGATTTCCGCCTGTTCACCGTGCTGGATGACGATCGCCACAATTACCTGGAGATTTCCGCTATCCATAATGAGGAAGGGTATCGTGAAATTCGTAGCCGACTGTCGTCGCAATATAACCTCAGCAACCTGGAGCCGAATATTCAAATCTGGAATGTCGATCTGCGTGGCGACCGTTCGCTCACCTTGCGCTATATTCCGCATAACCGCGCCCCGCTGGATAAAGGCCGCAAAGAGGTGCTGAAACATGTGCACCGGTTATGGGGTTTTGATGTGATGCTGGAGCAGCAGAATGAAGATGGCAGCGTGGAGTTGCTGGAGCGTTGCCCGCCGAGGATGAACGGTCTGTAAATCTTATTGCCGGAGGCGGTGTAAACACCTTATCCGGCCTACGAAGTGGACGTATTCCATGCCGGATAAGACGCTCTGGCGTCGCCATCCGGCATGGCGCGTTTAGCGTCCCTGAATAGCTAAATCGCCCGGCAGGTTCTTCTGCATACGATGCCAAATCTCGCCGCTGTCGTGACCGTAGCGGCGCACCGTTTCATAAACCTGCTCATGAGCACCCTGCTCGCACAGTTCTGACAGCTTACGATAGAAGCTCAGCGCCAGACCACGCGCTTCTGGATTGGCAAAATAATGACGACCAATGCGCGTATATAACCCTTTCATTCCGTTGAGGATCAGACCGTAAATGGGATTACCGGACGCAAATGCCAGACCGCGGAAAATGTTGTAGTCCAGATCGGCGAACGCATCAGCATGGTCAGCTACCTGATTTGCTGTCGCCAATACCTCCTGCGCTTTGTCAGGATGCTGGCGAAACGCGGTGCGGATAAAGATGGTTGAAATGTTGGTACGCACAGACAGCAGATTATCGATCAACTGCGGTACGCTCTCGTGATCGAGGCGCGCCAGCGTTTCAAGAATATTCAGCCCGGAGGTTTCCCAGAAGTTATTCACCTTCGTCGGTTTGCCGTGTTGAATGGTCAACCAGCCATCCCGCGCCAGACGCTGTAATACTTCGCGCAACGTAGTACGTGTCACTCCGATCAGTTCAGAGAGTTCACGTTCAGCGGGCAAAATAGTGCCAGGTGGGAAGCGGTTATTCCAGATACTCTCAATGATGTACTCTTCCGCGAACCCCGCCGGGCTTTGCGCCTTAATGACCATAGTAATAATTCCATTACACAGCAAAACATAGTTACAGTTATCATACCAGACGGGTTTCATAGCTGATAGCTGACGAAATGAAGAAAAAGTGGATCAAGGCTTCATTTTCCAGATAACGCTGATGCACACTCACCCTTGCCATTCACGTGAAGAGCTTGCCTGTGCTCCCTCCTCCCGCTAAGCTTTGCGGTCAAACATAAAAACATGATTTCATTTTTAAAGGTAGGGAAATCACCATGGAGCTATCATGGAGCCGCGCTATGTGGCGAAATTTTTTAGGCCAGTCGCCAGACTGGTATAAACTTGCACTGCTCATCTTCTTAGTCGTTAACCCGATTATTTTTTTCATCAATCCCTTTATTGCTGGCTGGTTGTTGGTAGCCGAGTTCATTTTTACGCTGGCAATGGCGCTAAAATGTTATCCGCTGCTGCCGGGCGGGCTGTTGGCCATCGAAGCCGTCATCATTGGCATGACCAGCGCCGCACATGTGCGTGAAGAAGTTGCCGCCAACCTTGAGGTGTTATTGCTGCTGATGTTTATGGTGGCGGGCATCTACTTTATGAAGCAACTGCTGTTGTTTATTTTCACCCGTCTTCTGCTCAGCATTCGTTCCAAATCACTGCTTTCGCTCTCCTTTTGTATTGCTGCCGCCTTCCTCTCCGCGTTTCTTGACGCGTTGACCGTCGTTGCCGTGGTAATAAGCGTAGCGGTCGGTTTTTATGGCATCTACCATCGCGTAGCCTCTTCCCGCGGGGAAGATAACAATATGCTCGATGACAGCCATATCGATCAGCACAATAAGGTCGTTCTGGAGCAGTTCCGTGGTTTTCTGCGTAGCCTGATGATGCACGCAGGCGTTGGTACGGCGTTAGGCGGCGTAATGACCATGGTTGGCGAACCGCAAAACCTAATTATCGCCAAAGCGGCTGGCTGGCACTTTGGCGACTTCTTTCTGCGCATGTCTCCCGTCACCGTTCCGGTACTGATTTGCGGTCTGCTAACCTGCGTGCTGGTTGAGAAATTACGTTGGTTTGGCTATGGCGAAACGTTGCCGGAGAGCGTCCGGGACGTCCTGCAACAATATGACGATCAGAGCCGTCAGCAGCGAACCCGTCAGGACAAAATCAAACTGATTATTCAGGCGATAATCGGCGTCTGGCTGGTGGTCGCCCTGGCACTGCATCTGGCGGAAGTGGGATTAATTGGTCTGTCAGTGATCATACTGGCAACGTCGTTGACCGGCGTCACCGACGAACATGCTATTGGCAAAGCATTTACCGAGTCGCTGCCCTTCACCGCCCTGCTGACCGTGTTCTTCTCCGTTGTCGCGGTTATCATCGATCAGCAGCTCTTTTCGCCGATTATTCAGTTCGTTTTACAAGCCTCTGAACACGCGCAATTAACGCTGTTCTATCTGTTTAACGGCCTGCTGTCGTCTATTTCTGATAACGTCTTTGTCGGCACTATCTACATCAACGAAGCCAAAGCGGCCCTGGAACACGGAACCATCAGCCTTAATCAGTATGAGCTGTTAGCAGTGGCGATTAACACCGGGACCAACCTGCCTTCCGTGGCCACACCCAACGGTCAGGCGGCGTTCCTGTTTCTGCTGACCTCCGCACTGGCGCCATTGATTCGCCTCTCTTATGGTCGCATGGTATGGATGGCTCTGCCTTATACCCTCGTCCTGACGCTCGTCGGGTTGCTTTGCGTGGAGTTCACGCTTGTTCCAATGACCGAATGGATGACCCAGTCGGGCTGGTTAGCTACACTTTCATAACAATTAACCGGGCAAATCACTGCCCGGTTTGACTTTTTGCATGATAATTATCCGATTACGCAAATTTTCAATTCCCGCTAGTGGCGCATAAATTGAATTGGTTTAAACTGCGGTCTCTACGCATGTTGCAGGGAAATTATTATGTTGCGATTTTTAAACCAGTGTTCCCGTGGTCGCGGAGCATGGTTATTGTTGGCGTTTACCGCCTTTGCGCTGGAACTCGTCGCGCTGTGGTTCCAGCACGTCATGCTGCTAAAACCTTGCGTGTTGTGTATTTATGAACGTAGCGCATTATTTGGCGTGATGGGTGCGGGACTGGTGGGTGCTATCGCCCCAAAAACACCGCTGCGCTATGTGGCGATGGTTATCTGGATTTACAGCGCCTGGCGCGGACTTCAGTTAGCGTATGAGCACACTATGATCCAGCTTCACCCGTCACCATTTATGACCTGCGATTTTGCCGCGCGCTTTCCGAGCTGGTTACCGCTGGATAAATGGCTGCCGCAGGTGTTTGTGGCATCCGGTGACTGCGCTGAACGTCAGTGGTCGTTTTTAACCCTCGAAATGCCGCAGTGGCTGCTAGGGATCTTTGCCGCATATCTTGTTGTGGCAATACTGGTCGTCATAGCACAACCATTTAAACCGAAAAAACGTGACCTTTTCGGTCGCTAACAGAAACGCTCTTTCGGGAGCGTTTTTTTTGGCCTAAATTCATTGCCTGCAGGCATCTATAAGATGTATATTAAATGCATCTTATAGATGCCACACGAAGGAGATGTCTTATGTCCCATTTACGCATCCCGGCAAACTGGAAAGTTAAACGCTCTACTCCCTTCTTTACGAAAGACAATGTCCCTGCGGCACTGCTCTCCCACCACAACACCGCTGCGGGGGTGTTTGGACAGCTCTGCGTGATGGAAGGAACGGTGACGTATTATGGCTTTGCCAATGAAGACGCAAAAGAACCCGAAGTGAAAGTGGTGATTAATGCCGGTCAGTTCGCGACCAGTCCACCACAATACTGGCATCGCGTTGAATTAAGCGACGATGCGCAATTCAACATTAATTTCTGGGTTGAAGACGACAACCACGGAGATGAGATGTATCAGGCGAAGAAATCTTAACTCTTAACGCCTGCAAATCGATGGGCGGCTCAGTCCGCCCATGAAGGCTTGTTCAAAATATGATCCTGCCAGTCACGCACTTCTGATTCTTTCACCGCAATATGACGTACCGAAATACGTTCGCCATGCATTGCCGCTTTCGACCCAGTGAGCAACGGATGCCATTCTGGCAACCCTTTTCCTTCCGCCAGCAAACGATAAGCACAGGTCACCGGCAACCATTCAAAGGTAGGTAGATTATCACGCGTTAGCTTGATGCAGTCCGGCTCGTATTCGAATCGACGTTCGTAGTTACGGCACTGACAGGTTTTAATATTGAGCTGCTTACAGGCGACGTTGGTAAAATAGATTTCGTCGGTGTCTTCATCCATCAGCTTATGCAGGCAGCATTGACCACACCCATCACATAATGACTCCCACTCGGCATCGGTCATTTCATCAAGGGTTTTACTTTGCCAGAAAGGTATGTCGCTCATCAGGGTATCCGCTATCGTCATAAAGCTGCACCTTATAACCAGTCTGGCACGCTGATGCAAGTTTTGCCGCCCAAAAAGGCGGCAAGCAGAGATTACAGCACGCGGGTGGTCAGCGTTTGTCCATGGAAACTGATAGCCAGTTCATCACCACTGCTTAACGGCCCAACGCCTGCTGGCGTACCCGTCAGCACCACATCGCCCGCTTTGAGCGTAAAGAAACGGCTCATATAGGCAATCAAAGGAACAATGGGATGGATCATATCTGCCGTTGAGCCGTGCTGGCGCGTTTCGCCGTTTACCGTCAGGCCGAGCATCGTATCCTGCGGATCACCATCAAATTCCGCCACCGGGATAAATCCTGACAGCGGACAAGAGTTATCAAAGCCCTTCGCTTTTTCCCACGGCTGTCCGGCTTTCTTCATTTTCCCCTGAATATCGCGCAGGGTCAGATCCAGCGCTACGCCATAGCCCGCGATGGCTTTACGCACATGTTCTTCTGTCGCCTGGCGTAAGGTTGCGCCAATCAGTACAGCCAGCTCAACCTCATGGTGAACCGACCCCATATCGGATGGGATCACCAGCGGCTGGCGCAAATCACACAGCGCAGTTTCCGGTTTTATAAACAGTACCGGCTCTTCCGGGGGAGTTCCCCCCATCTCTTTTATATGGTTGGCATAGTTACTGCCTACACAAACCACCTTACTCACCGGATAATCCAGCAGAGCACCATGCCAGTTGTGATGTTGATACATTACTTTCCCCTAACGTAGTCATAGATTTCAGGTACTGCATCGATGGAACGTGCTGCTGCCGGATGCAGTTTAACGTTTAGCGTCTGATGTATTTTGTTTGGTCACTGCCAGATGTTGTTTGAGTAAATCTTCTGGCGGTGGCGGTATTTGTAAATAATAGCCCTGCTCGGTTAGCGCCTGTTTTACTTTTTCAAGATCGGCATTAACCAGTTTTTTTCGGCCATCAAGCGGCAGCATCATTGCCAGCGTTGGCTGACCAAATCCTTTCATCAGTTCTTCAGGAACTCGCGAGAAATCGTCTTTTTTTTCGACATATAAATAAGTCTGGTCACGTTTGCTGCTTCGGTAGATCACACAAAACATATCTTTTACTCTGAATTCACGGAATGGTGGCTTGCCTCAATATAATACTGACTATAACATGCCTTATAGTCTTCGGAATATCACCCCGCGCTGGGGATGATAAATAGCAAATTGAGTAAGGCCAGGATGTCAAACACGCCAATCGAGCTTAAAGGCAGTAGCTTCACCTTATCAGTGGTTCATTTACATGAAGCAGAACCCGAGGTTATTCGTCAGGCGTTGGAAGACAAAATCGCGCAGGCACCTGCATTTTTAAAACATGCGCCCGTGGTGGTTAACGTGAGTGGTCTTGAAAGCCCGGTAAACTGGCCGGCGCTGCAGGAAGTTGTCGCGTCTACCGGCTTGCGCATTATTGGCGTTAGCGGGTGCAAAGATGCCCGATTAAAGGCTGAAATTGACGAAATGGGACTTCCTTTACTGACTGAAGGTAAAGAAAAAGCGATTCGTCCCGCGCCTGTTGAGGCTCCGGCTCCCGTCCCGCCGCCGCAAAACGTTACTCCCGTCACAAAAACACGATTAATAAATGTACCGGTTCGTTCCGGTCAGCGCATTTATGCTCCACAATGTGATCTGATTGTTACAAGCCACGTCAGTGCAGGCGCAGAGCTTATCGCTGATGGCAATATTCATGTTTATGGGATGATGAGAGGGCGTGCGCTCGCAGGCGCAAGCGGTGACCGGGAAGCGCAAATTTTTTGTACCCATCTGACGGCAGAACTGGTGTCTATCGCAGGTGTTTATTGGCTGAGTGATAAAATCCCAGCAGAATTTTATGGCAAAGCGGCACGTCTGCAATTAGCAGAGAACGCTTTGACAGTTCAACCGTTGAATTGATCCCTTTTTAACAAGGAATTTCTATGGCACGCATTATTGTTGTTACTTCGGGTAAAGGGGGCGTTGGCAAAACCACCTCCAGCGCGGCCATCGCTACAGGTTTGGCCCAGAAGGGAAAGAAAACTGTCGTTATTGATTTTGATATCGGCCTGCGTAACCTTGATCTGATTATGGGTTGTGAACGCCGCGTCGTTTACGACTTCGTCAACGTTATTCAGGGCGATGCGTCGTTAAATCAGGCGTTAATCAAAGATAAGCGTACCGAGAATCTCTTTATTCTTCCGGCCTCACAGACCCGCGATAAAGACGCGCTGACGCGTGAAGGCGTCGCAAAAGTTCTGGACGATCTGAAAGCGATGGATTTTGACTTCATCGTCTGCGATTCCCCGGCGGGTATCGAAACCGGCGCGCTGATGGCCCTGTATTTTGCTGATGAAGCTATTATCACCACTAACCCGGAAGTCTCTTCCGTACGTGACTCTGACCGTATTCTGGGTATTCTGGCGTCAAAATCCCGTCGCGCAGAAAACAGTGAAGAGCCGATTAAAGAGCATCTGTTGCTTACGCGCTACAACCCTGGCCGCGTAAATAAAGGTGACATGCTGAGCATGGAAGACGTACTGGAAATTCTGCGAATCAAGCTGGTTGGCGTGATTCCTGAAGATCAGTCAGTCCTGCGCGCGTCTAACCAGGGTGAGCCGGTTATTCTCGACATCAATGCTGATGCCGGTAAAGCCTATGCTGATACCGTAGACCGTCTGTTGGGAGAAGAACGTCCTTTCCGCTTCATTGAAGAAGAGAAGAAAGGTTTCCTCAAACGCCTGTTCGGAGGATAAGTTATGGCATTACTGGATTTTTTTCTCTCGCGGAAAAAGAGCACAGCGAACATCGCTAAAGAGCGACTGCAGATTATTGTTGCGGAACGTCGTCGTAGTGACGCCGAGCCACATTATTTACCGCAGCTGAGGAAGGATATTCTCGACGTTATCTGCAAGTATGTACAAATTGATCCAGAAATGGTCACCGTACAGCTTGAACAAAAAGACGGCGATATTTCGATCCTCGAGCTCAACGTGACATTACCGGAAGCAGAAGAGTCTAAATAACCTTTTGTGTGAATACGTCATGGTTGCAAAAAAGGCAGATTATTCTGCCTTTTTTAATTTTAGTCCTTTGCCAATCTGCAAGGCATTTATTCCAAAGTAAACTTCGGGTAGTTTTCGGCAAAATAGCGGCGCAAATACTCAACGGTAATACGGATTTTGGCCGACGTCGCCAGGCGTGAAACATAAACCGCCCAAATATTTGCTGGTTGATAATACTCGGGCAATATGTGTATCAGATGTCCGCTGGCAATGTTGCCACAGACATCCCACCACGAACGCAGAGCGATTCCCTGGCCGTCAAGACACCATTGATGCACCACTTCGCCATGATTAGACGACAGAGGTCCGGTGACTTTAATTGAGTGAGTCCCCTCTTTATTGCGCATTTGCCAGATACCAAACGGATGGTCACGCTCTTTAATGACCAGACAGGGAAAAGTCGAGAGATCGTTGAGCTGCTTCGGCATTCCATGCTGCGCCACAAACTCCGGCGAGGCGCAAAGAATGCGATAGTTAGTCGCCAGTTTACGGGCAATCAGATTGGGTGCGATATCATCCCCAATACGAATATCGAGATCGACGCCCTCATTCACCAGATCCACCAGGCGGTCTTCAACATCGAACCTCAGCTCAAGCTGCGGGTATTCTTTCGCCAGCGCAGACAACGCAGGAGCCACTACCCGGCGGCCAAAACCAAAGCTGCTGATAATACGTAACATCCCTTGCGGGATCTGCCTGACATCGGACAGTTCGTCCATCATCTGATCAACATCCTGCAGGATCCGCTGCGCCCATTCGTATATCCGTTCCCCCTCTTCCGTGATGGTCACCCGCCGTGTAGTCCGGTGTAACAGCACCACGTTCAGCGTCTGCTCCAGCATGGCTACACGCTTACTGATATAAGCCGGTGATACACCCAATTCTTCGGCAACGGCAGCAAAACCCGCGCGACGCGCAACCAGCATAAAGACGCGCAAATCATTTAACAGCGGCAGATTATTCATGATCTGTGTTTTATGTTTCACCAGTTAGGGGGATTAACTACCGTTCAGTCAATTATAGGATGAGGGGAAAGTCAATTTTGATGGCGTACAAGTGAGAGCTGCTATGAAGAAAACCTGTCGTATTGCCGCTATCCCCGGAGATGGCATTGGTAAAGAAGTCCTGCCTGAAGGCATTCATGTGTTACAGGCAGCCGCCGAGCGCTGGGGTCTGTCGCTCAGTTTTGAACAAATGGAGTGGGCCAGTTGCGAATACTATGCACATCACGGCAAGATGATGCCGGATGACTGGCGTGAACAGCTGCAATCCTTCGATGCTATCTATTTTGGCGCCGTTGGCTGGCCGGACACCGTCCCGGACCACATCTCACTATGGGGTTCGCTGCTTAAGTTTCGCCGCGAATTCGACCAGTACGTTAACCTGCGCCCGGTGCGACTGTTCCCCGGCGTCCCTTGTCCGCTGGCGGGCAAACAGCCGGGTGACATTGATTTCTACGTCGTGCGTGAGAACACCGAGGGAGAGTACTCTTCCCTCGGCGGACGCGTGAGCGAAGGTACCGAACACGAGATGGTGATCCAGGAATCGGTCTTCACTCGTCGTGGTGTCGACCGTATATTGCGTTACGCCTTTGAACTGGCACAAAGCCGCTCGCGCAAAACGCTAACCTCAGCGACTAAATCAAACGGTCTTGCCATCAGCATGCCCTACTGGGATGAGCGCGTCGAAGCGATGGCGGCTAACTATCCCGAGATCCGCTGGGATAAACAGCATATTGATATTCTCTGCGCCCGCTTTGTGATGCAGCCAGAACGTTTTGACGTCGTGGTGGCTTCCAATCTGTTTGGCGATATTCTCTCCGATCTTGGTCCGGCCTGTACCGGTACAATTGGCATTGCGCCATCAGCCAACTTAAACCCGGAACGCACTTTCCCGTCCCTGTTCGAGCCAGTACACGGTTCAGCCCCTGATATCTACGGCAAGAACATCGCCAACCCTATTGCCACTATCTGGGCTGGCGCGATGATGCTCGACTTCCTTGGCAACGGTGATGCCAACTATAAGGCCGCCCACGACGGCATTCTGGCGGCAATTGAGCAAGTTATTGCCAGCGGCCCGAAAACGCCAGACATGAAAGGTAACGCCACCACACAACAAGTGGGTGAGGCCATCAGTCGGGCATTGTCTTAGAGGTCAAACCATGAAATATGAGCCGCGTCACTGACGCGGTTTTTTTATGCGTTTCGTAAGCCAAATAACCTGCGCCAATTCACCTTTTATTATTTCCGTTCCGTGTTTTATTGCTTCACGCATCCGGCAATTGTTTAATTCATGTGAAGAACAAATAATAAAATTGTTAAATACAAGATAAGTCATTTTCCCCCTACAGCATGATAACAATGACAGGCTAATGCCATACGCGGGCAACTGTGCCCAGGAGATCCCATGTTGAGCAACGTAAAGAAAAAAGACGTGCCGCTGATAGCCATCAGCCTGGTGGCGATTCTTTTTATCGCCGCCACACTTAGTCTCTTCCCTCAGCAGTCTGCACAAGTCGCAAATACCATTTTTAACGGCGTCACCCGTATGCTGGGTTCAGCCGTGCAAATTCTGGTTCTTATGGCCATGGGGCTGGTGGTCTGGCTGGCCACCAGCAAATACGGCAATATTCGTCTGGGAGAAGGTAAAGCGGAATACAGTACGCTGTCCTGGCTGTTTATGTTTATATGCGCCGGGTTAGGCTCTTCCACCCTCTACTGGGGCGTTGCTGAGTGGGCCTATTATTACCAGACACCGGGCCTGAATATTGCGCCCCACTCGCAAAAGGCGTTGGAATTCAGTCTGCCCTACTCCTTTTTCCATTGGGGTATTAGCGCATGGGCGACTTACACGCTGGCTTCATTAACCATGGCCTACCACTTCCATGTGCGTAAAAACAAAGGGCTGAGCCTGTCCGGGATTATTGCCGCTATCACCGGCGTGCATCAGCAGGGCGTCTGGGGTCGCCTGGTAGACTTGATGTTTTTGATCGCCACCGTTGGCGCATTAACCATCTCCCTGGTGGTCACCGCCGCAACCTTTACCCGCGGTTTGTCGGCTCTGACAGGTTTGCCGGATAACTTTATGGTGCAGGCGTTTGTGATCCTGTTCTCTGGCGGCATTTTTTGCCTCAGCTCATGGATTGGTATCAACAATGGTTTGCAACGTTTGAGCAAAATGGTCGGCTGGGGAGCATTTTTACTGCCGCTACTGGTGCTGATCGTCGGCCCGACCGAGTTCATCACTAATAACATCATCAACGCCATTGGCCTGACGACGCAAAACTTTTTGCAGATGAGTCTGTTCACCGACCCGCTCGGCAACGGTGAATTCACCCGTAACTGGACGGTGTTCTACTGGCTATGGTGGATTTCCTACACCCCGGGCGTGGCGATGTTTGTCACACGCGTATCCCGCGGTCGCAAGATTAAAGAGGTGATTTGGGCCCTGATCCTCGGCAGCACCGTCGGCTGTTGGTTCTTCTTCGGCGTAATGGAAAGCTACTCCATTCATCAGTTTGTGAACGGCGTGATAGATGTCCCGCAGATCATGGCGACGCTTGGCGGTGAGACTGCCGTACAGCAAGTTTTGATGTCGTTGCCTGCCGGGAAACTATTCCTGGTGGCATATCTGGCGATCATGATTATATTCCTCGCCTCGCACATGGATGCCGTCGCCTACACTATGGCGGCCACCAGTACGCGCAACCTGCAAGAAGGGGAAGATCCTGAGCGCAGCTTACGTCTGTTCTGGTGCGTGGTCATCACACTGATCCCATTATCGATTTTATTCACCGGCGCCTCACTGGAAACCATGAAGACCACGGTCGTTCTGACCGCGCTTCCCTTCCTCGCCATTTTGTTGGTGAAAGTAGGTGGTTTTCTTCGCTGGGTACGCCAGGACTATGCCCACGTTCCTGCGCACCAAATTGAAGGTCATCTACCCGAAACACCACTTAACGCCCCCATTGCGCCACCGGCCGGGACATTACTCAAAGGCGATAATTAAGCGCCAGTACATAAATCCTCTTACTCACAAATTAAAGGTAATCCAATGAGCAATCTGAACCCTGAGTTTATTCTGCCGCAAAATTTTTGTGCCAATCCGCAGGATGCCTGGACTATTCCGGCGCGGTTTTATACTAACCAGCAGGCTTTCGAGCATGAACAAGAGAACGTGTTTGCGAAAAGCTGGATTTGCGTGGCCCACAGTAGCGAACTGGCAAAACCCAATGACTATGTTACCCGGGAAGTGATTGGCGAAAACATTGTACTGGTTCGCGGTCGCGATAACGTGCTGAGAGCTTTCTACAACGTCTGCCCACATCGCGGTCATCAGCTACTGAGTGGCGAAGGGAAAGCAAAAAATGTGATTACCTGTCCTTATCATGCATGGGCATTCAAACTTGACGGCAATCTGGCGCACGCGCGTAACTGCGAGAACGTTGCCAACTTCGACAGCGAAAAAGCCCACCTGACGCCAGTACGTCTGGAAGAGTATGCAGGATTCGTGTTTATCAACATGGACCCGAACGCGGGCAGTGTGGAAGAACAGCTCCCCGGTCTTGCAGATAAGGTTATCGAAGCCTGCCCTGACGTACACGAACTGAAACTGGCGGCACGCTTTACTACCCGCACCCCGGCCAACTGGAAGAATATCGTCGATAACTATCTGGAATGCTACCACTGCGGACCAGCGCATCCCGGCTTTTCCGACTCGGTACAGGTTGACCGTTACTGGCACACCATGCATGGCAACTGGACATTGCAATACGGTTTCGCCAAACCCTCTGAGCAGTCATTTAAGTTCGAAGATGGTGTTGATGCCGCCTTCCACGGTTTCTGGCTGTGGCCGTGCACCATGCTTAACGTGACGCCAATCAAAGGCATGATGACCGTTATCTACGAATTCCCGGTGGATGCGGAAACCACGCTGCAAAATTACGACATCTACTTCACTAACGAAGAGTTGACCGAAGAGCAGAAAGAACTGATCGAATGGTATCGCAACGTCTTCCGTCCAGAAGATTTACGTCTGGTTGAAAGCGTACAAAAAGGGCTGAAATCACGCGGCTATCGCGGCCAGGGACGCATTATGGCGGACACCAGCGGCAGTGGTATTTCTGAGCATGGCATTGCCCATTTCCATAATCTGGTCGCTCAGGTATTTCAGGAATAACCCGGGGTTGTAACGACAGGTCCGGTGCGGAGGACTTCGCGCCGGACAGATTCTTTTGGGAGTGCTGCAATGTCTGATTATCAAATGCGAGAAGTCCGGATCAGCCGGATTGAGACGATTACCGCGCAGGTAAAACGCTTCACCTTAACGGCAGCTTCAGGCGAGTCGCTGCCTGCATTTCAGGGGGGCAGCCATATTATTGTACAGATGCGCGATGGCGAGAATATCTACAGTAATGCCTACTCGTTGATGAGTTCACCGCTGGATACCAGCACATATCAAATAGCCGTAAGGCTGGAGGAAGGATCCAAAGGTGGCTCACGGTACCTGCACCAGAATGTGAAGCCAGGCGACACGATCACGATTTCCACACCAAACAACCTCTTTGCCCTCGCGCCTCAGGCACAAAAACATCTGTTGATTGCCGGAGGGATTGGCATCACGCCTTTTTTATCGCAGCTCCCGGAGCTGGAACAATCTCAGGCACAATGGCAATTGCATTACTGCGCCCCCAGCCAGGAGAGCTGTGCATTTTTTAGCGAACTCTTACAACACCACAGCGCCGATCACATTCACCTGCATCTGTCGAGCGAGGGAACTCGCCTTGATATAACGCGTCTGCTGGCCGATGTGGAACCCGGCACGCATATCTACACCTGCGGCCCTGCGGCGCTCAACTATGCCGTCAGAGAAGCGGCTACCCGCCACGGGCTAAGCAGCGAAATACTCCATTTCGAACAATTTGCCGCGGAAGATAAAAGCGGTGATGCCTTCACCCTGGTACTGGCGCGTTCAGGACGTGAGTTTGTCGTCCCGGAAGAGATGACCATTTTGCAGGTTATCGAAAATAACAAAGCCGCGCGGGTTGAGTGCCTGTGCCGGGAAGGCGTTTGCGGCACCTGTGAAACGACTATTCTGGAAGGAGAGGCAGATCACCGCGATCAGTATTTCAGCGACGACGAAAAAGCCAGCCAGCAGAGTATGCTCATTTGCTGTTCGCGCGCCAAAGGGAAACGCCTGGTTCTGGATTTGTAGCTTGTAGCAGGCCGGGTCAGCAATAGCGCGACCCGGCAAGTCTGGTGACTTACTGCGGATACTCCAACAGCAGCGCGTTGAGACGTTCGGCCATCAGTTCGCCACGCCAGCCGGAAATCAGCTCAGGCAGGGATTGCTGCGGCTTTAATTTCCAGTGCCAGTTGAGCAACTGGTTGATCTGGCGGCGTGAAGCCAGCAGCTCGACGCTGAGATTGTGCTCCGCACTGACTTCGGCAACCAGCGCTTTAATGGCTTTGAACGCCTTGCGGTAGCCTGGCATATCCATCAAATTCAGGAGCGGTTGCGGCAGCGATGCTTCCGGTAAAGCCTGCGCTTTCTCGACAAGGGAAATCAGCGTCTTGCCGTGGAAGCGAATTTCGCTGCCGGAAAGACCCAGGCTGTCCAGTTCGCCCAGACTGCCCGGCATATAACGCGCCACCGCCCATAAATGTTCTTCACGCACCACGAAGTTTACCGCCAGATCGCGCTCGCGCGCTTTACGCAGTCGCCAGTCGGCAAGCAGTTGCAGACAGGCCAACTGACGGGTACGCAGTTGCCAGGCGTTGGTGATCTCGCGCCAGGCATCCTCGGGCGCCAGAATCTCCTGGCGACGCTGCTGCATTAAGCGACATTCGTCCAGCGCGGCGGGCAGCCAGCCGCTGGCTTCGGTTTCGGCCATCAGCGTTGTGGTGATCGGTAACAAATACCAGACGTCAGCCGCCGCGTATTCACACTGACGCTCGGTCAGCGGCCTGGCCAGCCAGTCGGTACGGGATTCGCTTTTGTCCAACGCCACGCCGGTAAACTCTTCCACCATCGCGGCAAAACCCCACGACAGCGGACGACCGCAAAAAGCGGCGAGTATTTGTGTGTCAATCAACGGCTGCGGGAGTTCACCGAAGGCATTGAGAAACACCTCCAGATCTTCACTACCGGCATGCAGAAACTTGGTTATCGCCGTGTCACGCAAAATATCGCGTAGTGGTGACCAGTCAGTGATCCCCTGTGGGTCAATCAGAGCAACGTGTTTGCCATCAAACAGCTGAATCAGCCCCAACTGCGGGTAATAGGTACGTGTGCGAACAAATTCGGTATCCAGGGCTATCGCCGGAAATTCACGGACGGCTTCGCACAGCGTGGCCAACGCGTCGTCCGTAGTGATCATTTGATAATTCAAATCGTGCTCTCTTAGGTTTACGCCAAAAAAAACGCCGGATTACCCGGCGTTTTCTGCTGGCTGACTTAACGCTCAGTCTTTATTGTCCACTTTGGCACGTGCTTCGTCACGTAATTCTCGTCGCAAAATCTTACCAACGTTAGATTTTGGCAACTCATCACGAAACTCCACCAGCTTCGGTACTTTATAGCCCGTCAGATGGCGACGACAAAAAGTAACCAGCGCATCTTCGGTTAACGAGGCATCTTTCTTCACCACGAAGATTTTCACCGCCTCACCGCTGCTGCCTGACGGAACGCCAACTGCGGCAACTTCCTGGACCCCAGGATGTTGCATCACCACGTCTTCAATTTCGTTCGGGTAGACGTTAAAGCCGGACACCAGGATCATATCTTTCTTACGATCGACAATCCGCAGGAAGCCTTCATCATCCATCACCGCAATATCGCCAGTGTGCAACCAGCCGTCTTTGACGATTTCATCAGTCGCATCCGGTCGCTGCCAGTAGCCCAGCATCACCTGCGGACCTTTCACGCACAGTTCGCCCGGCTCTCCCGGCGGCACTTCGTTATCGTCGTCATCCACCAGTTTGACCTCGGTGGAAGGAACCGGTAAACCGATACTGCCGCTGTGATAGTCGATATCGTGAGGGTTAACACTCACCAGCGGGGCGCACTCCGTCAGGCCATAGCCTTCCAGCAGATACTGACCCGTCAGCTTCACCCAACGCTCGGCCACCGCCTGCTGAACCGGCATGCCGCCGCCTGCCGAAAGATGCAGTGAGGAGAAATCCAGTTGCTGGAACTCTTTGTTATTCAGCAGCGCGTTAAATAGCGTGTTGACGCCGGTCATCGCGGTGAACGGGTATTTCGCCAGCTCTTTGACCAGTCCCGGAATATCACGCGGATTAGTAATCAGCAGGTTTTGACCGCCCAGCTCAATAAACAGCAGGCAGTTCATTGTCAGCGCGAAAATGTGATACAGCGGTAAAGCCGTTACCACCAGCTCTTTACCCGGATGCAGCAACGGCCCGTAGGTGGCGTTAACCTGCTCAAGGTTAGCCAGCATGTTGCGGTGCGTGAGCATCGCGCCTTTCGCCACACCGGTTGTCCCGCCGGTATATTGCAGGAACGCCAGGTCTTCCGACACCACTTCAGGCTTCACATATTGCATGCGATAACCGTTTTGCAGCGCACTGCGAAACGAGATGGCATCCGGCAGGTGATATTTCGGCACCAGGCGCTTAATGTACTTCACGACAAAGTTAACCAGCGTCCCTTTGGCGGTAGAAAGTTGATCGCCCATACGCGTCAGGATCACGTGTTGCACCGACGTTTTATCGACCACCTTCTCTAGCGTGTGAGCAAAGTTAGACACGATGACAATCGCCGATGCGCCGCTGTCATTGAGCTGATGTTCCAGCTCGCGAGGCGTGTACAGGGGGTTCACGTTCACGACGATCATGCCAGCCCGTAAAATCCCAAACAGTGCGACCGGGTATTGCAGCAGGTTCGGCATCATCAGTGCGACGCGATCGCCCTTTTTCAGTCCGAGCCCTTGTTGCAAATAGGCCGCAAACGCCCGGCTGCGCTCTTCAAGCTTGCGGAAGGTCATCACCTCCCCCATGTTTACAAATGCGGGCTGATCGGCATAGCGCCTTACTGAGTGTTCAAAGAGTTCCACCAGGGATTGATAACGGTCAGGATTGATCTCCGCAGGGACACCAGCGGGATAACGGTTAAGCCAAACCTTTTTCAATACATCACCTCTAAAATGCGTATTCGTCGTCATCACAACCCCAGACAATAAACAAACTGTTAACATAATATTAACTCAGCGTACCAGTTTGTTTATTACACAACGACAAGGTTGCGAAGCACGTCACTATTTATTTTTCTTATATCCACGTTAATGCAGAAACAGCGGACGAGCCGCTGTTTCTTTTACTAATAAAACAAAGAGTTACTCGGTTACTATGGTCTGAACCTGTGCCGGGCCGGGATTGTACCATCCCCATCCGCCGTAGCCACCGTAAGGCCAGCCTCGCGCACCGTAGAACCAGGGGTCGATCGGCTGAGGCGGCATAACAATCTGCTGAGTAATATGCCAGCGTTTATAACCGGTTACCTGCATCAGCATGAATTTATACGGCGTACTGCCAATTTTTCCGTCCACTGTACCGCTAATCGGCCCGACGACGGTCACCAGTTGACCACGGAAATCCACCGGGTCGAGAAAGCCGTTTACATCAGCATAAATTCGCCCGCGAGAGGCTTCACCCAGCACGGGTCGCGCCCCGCTATCGAGAGGAACAGTGGCAATTTCCAGACGGGATTTCCCCTGCTGGTTCTGAATATCAACCACTTTGCCGCCGAAACGCGCTTCCTGTCCGACATACAGCTGCGGCGCATTCATCACCCGCACCAGATCCTGCTGCGGCGTAGGGCTTGAGCCTTTGATCGCATCCGGGATGGTGACGCAGCCGTTTAGCATTAACGCCAATACGCCCGCCAACACACCTTTCACTACCTGCTTATGCACCGCCATATTGCGACTCCCTCTTCTTAGCGCCTGCCCCGGGAAATTCACAAGGCAGGTCACTGACGACTGCGCGAATTAACCGGGGATGTACTACTAAGATTCATTCTTTACCGGGAAGTTTCTTCCACGCCACGGTGTTACGTAAATAAACCGGTTCAGCATGTTCAACCGCCACGGTCTTACCGGCAGCCAGCATTTGCGTAGCGACAGGCAGCATGTCTTCAGCCGCCGGCAGCAGAACATCGCCCTCGCTCAGCGTCAGACCGCTGTCTTTACCGAGTTCTGGCCAGGCAGGCCAGCCCGTCCCGACAGTGACCCATTCGCCAGACAGTTGCAGCAAGCGTTCATGTACTTGTTCAGGCGTTAACACGGCTTCGGTTTCTTCACCGCGCCAGATACCATTTTCAGCACGCTGGTATTCGGCCCAGTAAACCTCGCCCATTCGCGCATCAATCGCCGCCAGCACGCGGGTGGCCCCAGACTTACGCCAGGCCCCCTGCGCCATAGTCGCCAGGGTGGAGACGCCGATCATCGGTAAATTCGCGCCTAACGCCAACCCCTGAGCAATGCCAATCCCGATACGTACGCCGGTGAAACTGCCAGGACCGCGACCAAACGCCAGGGCGTCGATATCGGATAAGGCTAATTCGCCAGCGGCCAGGATCGCCTGAACCATCGGTAAAATTCGTTGGGTATGTTCTCGTGGGCAAAGCTCGAAATGAGCCTTGATAGTACCGTCATTCCACAGGGCAACAGAGCACGCCTCTGTGGCGGTATCGATAGCCAGAATTCGCATGGGTGTTTGTGATCAGATCAATAAATTTGGCGCGCATCTTACCACACTCCGTAACAAATTACTCAGTCGATGGTATGGCAAGAAAACGAACAGCACGCGCTATATCACGCGTTCGTGGTGCTGGCGGAAGACTCGCCAGGAAGGTAGCGCCGTAGGGTCGCATCACCAGGCGGTTGTCGCAAATTACCAGCACGCCGCGATCGTCCGCGTCACGAATCAGTCGTCCTACCCCCTGTTTCAGGGTGATTACCGCATCCGGGAGTTGAACATCTTCGAAGGGATCGCCGCCGCGCAGGCGACAATCTTCCATCCGGGCTTTTAGCAGCGGGTCATCAGGCGAAGTGAACGGCAGTTTATCGATAATCACCAGCGACAGCGTATCGCCACGCACGTCTACCCCTTCCCAAAAGCTGCTGGTGGCAACCAGTAACGCATTACCTGCGCTGACAAACTGCTGTAGTAGTTGCCCTTTACTGGTTTCCCCCTGCAACAGGACAGGCAACGTCATGGTGGCGCGGAATTGCTCCGCCAGATCGCGCATCATCGCGTGTGAGGTACACAGCATAAAACAGCGACCGTTGTTTGCTTCGATAATGGGACGCAGCATCGATGCTAACTGGCGCGCGGCTCCCGGCTGGTTGGTCTGCGGGAGGTTACGCGGCACGCAGAGCAGCGCCTGACGCGTGTAATCAAAAGGACTGGGCAACAGCATCGACTCGGCGTCATCGATACCCAGTCGTGCGGTAAAATGATGAAGGTCGTCGTTTACCGACAGCGTCGCGGAGGTAAAAATCCAGCAGCCCGGCTTTTGTTCCATCACTTCTTTGAATTTATCCGCCACCGTAAGCGGCGTCAGCGCGAGGGTGAAATGGCGGGAGGTACATTCATACCAATAGCTGTAGCCTGGCTGGTTAATATCTTTCAGACGCTTCAAACGGGCGCGATAAAGCGTGGCGCGCTCAAACGCGGCATCCAACAACGCCGAACGTCCAAGAGACAGTTTCGCCACGTCATAACACAGCTCCAGCGTATCATCGAGCAGCAAAAACGCGCGCTGTACACGCTGATCAGCCAGCAGTTCGCGCAGATTGCCGCGATAGCCCGGCTCGCCAAGTTGCAGGCGGAAGTCCTGCGCGCTTTGCGCCAGACGGTCAGCGCATTTCTGCAACTGCTGAGTGTCTTTCAGCTCGGTGCGATAGGCAATGGTGATGTCTTTCGCCAGGTCTAACAGCTGACGACTGGAGAGCGATTGACCAAAGTACTGGCTGGCGATATCCGGTAACTGATGCGCTTCATCGAAGATCATCACGTCAGCTTCGGGGATCAGTTCACCAAACCCGCTCTCTTTCACTACCATATCAGCGAGAAACAGATGGTGGTTTACCACTACCACATCGGCATCCATCGCTTTTTTACGCGCTTTGACGACAAAACACTCTTTGTATAGCGGACAGTCGCTGCCCAGACAATTGTCGTTAGTACTGGTTACCAGCGGCCAGGCCTGAGAATCTTCCGCCACGCTGACGCAGGTACTGATGTCGCCATCAAGGGTTTGACTTGACCAGGAGCGCAGCAGAATGACATCGCTTAGGGTTTGTACCGGCAGGTCGCCACCCGCCAGCGCCTGCTGTTCAAGGCGTTCCAGACACAGATAGTTGGAGCGCCCTTTCAGCAGCGCCAGTTTGCCGGTGAATTCCAGCGCCTTAGCGACGGTCGGGAGATCGCGGCTGTAAAGCTGATCCTGCAACGCTTTCGAACCGGTAGAGACGATGACTTTTTTACCCGCGCGTAGCGCAGGGGCAAGATAAGCGTAGGTTTTACCCGTTCCGGTTCCGGCTTCTACAACAAGCGGCTGTGATTTTTCAATGGCATGGCTAACGGCGAAGGCCATCTGCCGCTGTGGTTCACGCGGTTTAAAACCCGGTATCGCTTTAGCCAACTGACCGTCTGCTGCAAAATCGTCCGTCACACTGCCCCCTGTTCATTTGAACAGGGATTATGTCAGGCCAGCGTGTCTTTCGCCAGTTGAAGAGGTGACGTAGGCACAACATTATGGCAGTCTTGGCGCAACCTGAAGCCATTATGAAAAACGTAAATGAGGAATGATTTATGACGATTGTGCGCATTGATGCCGAAGCGCGTTGGTCCGACGTGGTTATCCATAACAACACGTTGTATTACACCGGTGTACCGGAAAACCTGGATGCAGACGCCTTTGAACAAACGGCGAATACGCTGGCGCAAATTGATGCTGTTCTGGAAAAACAGGGCAGCAACAAGTCACATATTCTTGATGCCACCCTTTTTCTGGCAGACAAAAGTGACTTTGCCGCGATGAACAAAGCCTGGGACGCGTGGGTTGTTGCCGGTCACGCGCCGGTACGTTGTACGGTTCAGGCCGGGTTGATGAACCCGAAATACAAAGTAGAGATCAAGATTATCGCTGCAGTTTAAGCGACATTACTCGTCTTCATCTTCGAAACGCGCCACGATCCGCTCGCCGGTATGGCTGGCGCGTAACTCTTCAGCAACCAGAGCAATCGCTTGTCCGCTGCTCATCCCCTGCGACATCAGTTCCTGAATACGCTCGACCGCTTTTTGCTGCTGCTCATGACTGAGTGAAGGTAAACCTGCAAACATTGTTAACTCCTGCTAAATTGTCTGCGCTAATTATTTCATGCTACCGGGCAGTTAGCCAGTAGAGTAGCAACGAGTCAGGACTGATGAAGACGTTATCTCCCGCTGTAATCACATTACCCTGGCGTCAGGACGCCGCTGAACGCTATTTTTCGACCTTAAGCCATCTCCCCTGGGCGATGCTGTTGCATTCGGGTCATGCTGACCATCCACATAACCGTTTTGATATTCTGGTGGCGGATCCCGTCGCCACGCTGGTTACGCACGCTGAAGAGACCGTTGTCCATAACGGACACACAACCGTACGCACGCTTGATGACCCAATGACGGTATTACATTCAGCGCTCAGCGCACAGGAGATTCAGCCCGGCTATCATCCCGACCTGCCGTTTCAGGGCGGCGCGTTAGGTCTGTTTGGCTACGATCTTGGCAGAAGATTTGAATCTCTACCCGCGGTTGCCACGCGCGATATTGCCCTGCCGGATATGGCCGTCGGCATTTACGACTGGGCGCTCATTGTCGATCACCAGTTGCAAACCGTATCCCTGCTCAGCCATACCGATGTCGAGGCGCGGCGGAAGTGGCTCGACGCGCAACAACCGCCAACGCGTGAACCGTTTGCCTTAACCTCTGCGTGGCAATCCAATATGAGTCGCGCGCAGTATGGCGAAAAATTCCGCCAGGTACAGCGCTATCTGCACAGCGGCGACTGTTATCAGGTCAATCTCGCCCAGCGTTTTCAGGCGCATTATCAGGGCGATGAGTGGCAGGCCTTTGTCCGACTCAATCACGCTAATCGTGCGCCGTTTAGCGCGTTCATTCGCCTTGAGGAAGGCGCAATCCTCAGCCTTTCGCCCGAACGGTTTATTCTGCTGGAAGACCAGCACATCCAGACGCGTCCTATTAAAGGGACGCTGCCAAGACGTGAAGATGCTGATGCCGATCGTGAGCAAGCCCGGCGGCTGGCGAATTCGCCGAAGGATCGTGCGGAAAACCTGATGATCGTCGATTTAATGCGCAATGACATTGGTCGCGTTGCCGTGCCGGGTTCGGTACAGGTTCCGGAGCTGTTTGTGGTCGAGCCGTTCCCTGCCGTTCATCATTTAGTCAGCACCATTACCGCACGTCTGCCTGAGTCTTTGCACGCTACCGACCTGCTGCGCGCCGCCTTCCCCGGCGGCTCCATCACCGGCGCGCCGAAAGTGCGGGCGATGGAAATTATAGATGAGCTGGAGCCACACCGACGTAACGCCTGGTGTGGCAGCATTGGTTACCTGAGCTTTTGCGGCAATATGGACACCAGTATCACCATTCGCACCCTGACGGCGACTGGCGGACACATTTATTGTTCTGCGGGCGGTGGCATTGTGGCGGACAGTCAGGAAGACGCGGAGTATCAGGAAACATTTGATAAAGTGAATCGTATTTTGCACCAACTGGAGAATTGACACGTGGAATACAGCAGCCTGACGCTTGATGATTTTTTATCGCGCTTCCAACTCCTGCGCCCGCAGGTTAACCATGCCGCGTTAAACCAGCGTCAGGCAGCCGTACTGATCCCCGTCGTCCGCCGGCCACAGCCGGGTCTGCTGCTAACCCAGCGATCCGTTCATCTACGCAAACATGCCGGCCAGGTCGCTTTTCCTGGCGGCGCGGTGGACAGCACCGATGCCTCGTTGATCGCCGCCGCCCTTCGCGAGGCGCATGAAGAAGTGGCCATTCCGCCGTCATGCGTTGAGGTGATCGGCGTACTGCCGCCGGTCGACAGCGTCACCGGTTTCCAGGTTACCCCGGTCGTCGGCATTATCCCGCCTAATCTGCCGTATCGCGCCAGTGAAGATGAGGTTTCCGCGGTGTTTGAAATGCCGCTGGCGCAGGCTCTGCATTTAGGGCGTTACCATCCGCTCGATATTTATCGTCGTGGTGATTCACACCGCGTTTGGCTTTCCTGGTATGAGCAATATTTCGTCTGGGGAATGACCGCCGGGATAATTCGTGAGCTGGCTCTGCAAATTGGCGTCAAGCCCTGACTATACTTATCTTTACGCACACCATAGACAACTTGAAACTCAGGTCACAACATTAGTAAAACCGCGGTTATCTATTAGTTTAATTCATGTGAATAGTTAAGCCGATCGCCGCGTTCCCTCTTACACTATGCGCAGTTATAACATCGTTACTGGAAAGCCCAGTCGCCCTGTAGGAGTATTATCGTGATTAGTCTATTCGACATGTTTAAGGTGGGGATTGGTCCCTCATCTTCCCATACCGTAGGGCCTATGAAGGCGGGTAAACAGTTCGTCGATGACCTGGTCGAAAAAGGATTACTGGACAGCGTTACTCGTGTTGCCGTCGACGTGTATGGTTCACTGTCGCTCACGGGTAAAGGTCACCACACCGATATCGCCATTATTATGGGTCTGGCGGGCAACGAGCCTGCTACCGTAGACATTGACAGCATTCCCGGATTTATCCGCGATGTAGAAGCGCGTGGACGCCTGCTGCTTGCGCAGGGTCAGCACGAAGTGGATTTCCCGCAGAATGATGGCATGCGTTTTCATAACGGCAACCTGCCGCTGCATGAAAACGGCATGCAGATCCATGCGTATAATGGCGAAACCGTCATTTATAGCAAAACGTACTACTCAATCGGCGGTGGATTCATCGTTGATGAAGAACATTTTGGCCAGGATGCCGCCAATGAGGTCAGCGTCCCTTATCCGTTCAAATCCGCCACTGAAATGCTGGAATACTGCAACAGCACCGGCCTTTCCCTCTCTGGCATGGTGATGCAGAATGAACTTGCTCTGCACAGCAAAAAAGAGATTGAAGAGTACTTTGGCAACGTCTGGCAAACCATGCAGGCCTGTATCGATCGTGGGATGAATACCGAAGGCGTTCTGCCTGGGCCGCTGCGCGTTCCTCGTCGTGCCTCTGCCCTGCGTCGTATGTTGGTCTCCAGCGACAAACTCTCCAACGATCCGATGAACGTGATCGATTGGGTGAATATGTTTGCACTGGCCGTTAACGAAGAAAACGCCGCGGGTGGTCGCGTTGTCACAGCGCCAACTAACGGTGCCTGCGGTATCGTGCCTGCGGTACTGGCTTATTACGATCATTTCATCGAGTCCGTCAGCCCGGATATCTACACCCGCTATTTCCTGGCGGCCAGTGCAATTGGCGCGCTGTACAAAATGAACGCATCTATCTCCGGTGCGGAAGTCGGCTGTCAGGGTGAAGTGGGCGTGGCCTGTTCCATGGCGGCTGCCGGTCTGGCTGAGCTGCTGGGGGCAAGTCCTGAGCAGGTGTGTGTTGCGGCAGAAATCGGTATGGAGCATAACCTTGGTTTAACCTGCGACCCGGTTGCCGGTCAGGTACAGGTTCCGTGCATCGAACGTAACGCCATTGCTTCCGTGAAAGCGATCAATGCCGCGCGTATGGCAATGCGCCGTACCAGCGCGCCACGCGTCTCGCTGGATAAAGTCATTGAGACCATGTACGAAACGGGTAAAGACATGAACGCCAAATACCGTGAAACATCACGTGGTGGCCTGGCAATCAAAGTTCAGTGTGACTAATACTTAATTTTCGCCCATCTGCGACGGATGGGCGAATTTGCCCCCTCTCCCTCGTCTGCTGTAATTTTCCCCACTACACTTGCTCTGTTGCTTTTGGCTTTTGTGACCAACGGCTTATCGGGCGGCCCGCATGCATACAGCACAACGGATCATTAAAAACTATCGCCGGAATCGCTTAATTGTTTGCACACTCTGTGCCCTGGTAACGCTTATCCTCACTTTAACGGTCCGATTTATTTCGGAGCGTAATTTAAATCATCGGAATACCGTAACCTTTGCCAACCACGCCGTCGAAGAGTTGGATCACGTGCTTTTGCCCCTACAGACCGGACGCGATGTGCTGTTGCCGTTGATTGGTCTCCCCTGCTCAGTCGCGCGTTTACCGTTGAGCAAGCACGCTGCCAGGCTGCAAACGGTGCGCTCTATCAGCCTTATTCAAAGCGGGATTCTGTATTGCTCCAGCATTTTTGGTTATCGCAATGTGCCTGTTCGTCAACTGGAGCCTGAATTACCCAGCCGGGAGCCGCAACTGCTGCTGTCTACCGACCATTCGCTGATTAAAGGCAGTCCGATTCTGACGCAATGGTATCCATCCTCTGCCGATGGCGAAGATGGCGTGCTGGAGATCGTTAATATTGATTTATTGTCGTCGATGCTGCTTGAACCCCAACCGCCACAGATCACCCATGCCAGCTTAAGCGTCGGCAATCGCCATCTGCTCTACGGACAAGGTGTTGTCGAGACACTACCGGAGCTAAAGGATGAAAAACGCTACCAGCTTTCATCACAGCATTTCCCATTCACTATCAGCGTTACCGGTCCGGGCGCCAGCGAACTGGCGATTAAGCATCTGCCAACACAGCTGCCGCTGGCGGTGATCCTCAGTCTGTTAGTGGGCTACCTGGCATGGCTGGCAACCGCCAACAGAATGAGTTTCTCCTGGGAGATTAATCTGGCCCTTGCCGCCCGGGAATTCGAGCTGTTCTGCCAGCCGCTGCTCAATGCGCAAACGCAGCAATGCATGGGGGTGGAAATTCTTCTACGCTGGAATAATCCGCGCCAGGGTTGGATCTCTCCCGAAGTGTTTATTCCCATCGCCGAAGAGCACAACCTGATCGTCCCCCTGACGCGTCATGTCATCGCAGAAACCATTCAGCAGCGACACGTCTTCCCCATGAGCAGTCAGTTTCATATCGGGATCAATGTCGCCGCCAGCCATTTTCGCCACGGCACGCTGTTAAAAGATCTCAACCAATACTGGTTTAGCCAGCATCCTATTCAGCAATTAGTCATCGAACTTACCGAACGTGATGCGTTACTGGATGTGGATTATCGAATTGTTCGCGAGCTAAATCGCCTCGGCGTAAAACTGGCGATTGACGATTTTGGTACCGGCAACAGCTCGCTCTCCTGGCTGGAAAAACTTCGCCCGGATGTACTGAAAATTGATAAATCATTTACTTCTGCGATCGGAACCGATGCCGTGAACTCAACCGTTACAGACATCATCATCGCGCTGGGAAAAAAACTGAATATCGAACTGGTGGCAGAAGGGGTTGAAACGCAGGCGCAGGCACAGCATTTGCGCCGGCACGGTGTACATTTATTACAAGGTTTTCTGTATGCGAAGCCAATGCCGCTCCGCGATTTTCCGAAATGGCTGGCGGGCAGCACGCCGCCGCCCACCCGGCATAACGGGCGACACAGTATGCCCATTATGCCGTTTCGCTAAACCCGATTACTCGTCTTCGTCGTGAGCGGGTTGTTCTTTAACAATGCGAACTAAATCCACACGATAGTCATTGGCTTCGACAATCGTAATGCTCAGCGGCGCAACCTCGATAACATCGCCGACACGTGGAATATGACCGTTAGCCGCGATGACTAAACCTGCCACCGTCGCGATGTCTTCGTCTTCATCCACCAGCGTATCCACATCCAGCGCCTGCTGCAATGCATGCAGGTCGGTTCCGCCTTTCACCAACCAACCGCCTGCATCAGCAATAATTTCAGGCGTTTCATCGGCATCCGGGAACTCACCGGCAATAGCTTCTAATACGTCCAGCGGTGTAACCAGTCCCTGCACTACACCAAATTCGTTAGTGACGATCACGAAACTACCGCGGGCACGACGCAGAACGCCTAACAGATTGATCGGGTCCAGCGTTTCCGGGACCACGATAGCCGGAGAGGCAGAGGCAATCGCCGCCACATCCACACCCTCTTCAAGCGCCACCAGCAGTTCTTTGGCACGGACGATACCGATAATTTCGTCCAGCTCACCGCGACATACCGGGAACAGGCTGTGTGGAGAAGAAAGCAACTGTTCGCGAATTTCCGCTACGCTCAGGTCCGCATCAACCCAGCTAATCTCGCCACGAGGCGTCATAATGCCACGTAATGAACGCGAGGCCAGGGAGAGTACGCCGTTGATCATATAGCGTTCTTCTTCCACAAATGCGCCTTCCGGAACGGGAACAGGTACCGGATTGTCGGATTCCATCTGCGCGCTGACCTGACGTTTACCGCCCATCAGACGCAGGATTGCATCGGCAGTCCGCGCACGCAGCGGCAGTGTCGACTGGTGACGAATAAAGTTACGACGCGCAATCTGGTTAAACAACTCGATAACAATCGAGAAGCCAATCGCCGCATACAGATAACCTTTCGGAATGTGGAAGCCAAACCCTTCGGCAACCAGACTCAGACCAATCATCAACAGGAAGCTCAGACACAGCACCACCACCGTCGGATGTTGGTTCACAAATCGCGTCAACGGTTTGGAAGCCAGCAGCATCACGGCCATAGCAATCACGACCGCCGCCATCATGACCGGCAGATGGTTGACCATACCGACCGCCGTAATCACCGCATCCAGCGAGAACACCGCATCGAGGATGACAATCTGCGTCACGACAACCCAAAAGCTCGCATACCCTTTCGTCTGCCCGGTATCATGTTCACGGTTTTCCAGCCGCTCATGCAGCTCTGTCGTAGCCTTGAACAAGAGGAAGATACCGCCCAGCAGCATAATCAGATCGCGCCCCGAGAACGCATAGTCCATTACCGTAAACAGCGGCTTTGTCAGCGTCACCATCCACGAAATCACGGACAACAAGCCCAAACGCATAATCAGTGCCAGCGACAAACCGATTAAACGCGCTTTATCTCGCTGTTTCGGCGGCAGCTTATCAGCCAGGATCGCAATGAAGACCAGGTTATCAATACCCAGAACAATTTCGAGAACGACAAGCGTGAGCAAACCCACCCAAATCTGCGGGTCCATTAATAATTCCATGACAAGCTCCTGCTTAAGGAATGACCAAACTGCGCGCTGAGAATCTCAGGCGTTAAAGCATTATGCAGAGAAATTTTGTGGCAAAAAGTGCCAATCTGACAGGCGCAAAGCGGCCTGAGGGTGAAATGACGTCGGTGACGATCCATATGGTGGGCTACTGCCCTATACTCCTGAGTAATTAAACAGATGCTAAACATAACAGAGACAACCGGTTTTTAGCAAAGATTTACCTTCCTTTGCAATAAGTTGTTTCGGAGATATTTTACCCTTCGAAATTTCTTTTCATCGGAAGTTAAATTACGGATCTTCATCACATAAAATATTTTTTTCGATATCTAAAATAATTCACGAAAATCATAGGTTTTTCTTTGTAACCCTTATCTGAATCGATTCGATTGCGGACGACGATTCAAATACATCTTCACGTTGATGTGTTAACGATAATAAAGGAGGTAGCAAGTGACCATTGCTATTGTAATAGGCACACATGGTTGGGCTGCAGAGCAGTTACTTAAGACAGCAGAGATGCTGTTAGGCGAGCAGGAAAACGTCGGCTGGATCGATTTCGTTCCAGGCGAAAATGCCGAAACGCTGATCGAAAAGTACAACGCTCAGTTGGCAAAACTCGACACCAGTAAAGGCGTGCTGTTTCTCGTTGACACATGGGGAGGCAGCCCGTTTAACGCTGCGAGCCGCATTGTCGTCGATAAAGAGCATTACGAAGTTATCGCCGGTGTGAACATTCCCATGCTGGTTGAAACTTTCATGGCGCGTGATGACAACCCGAGCTTCGATGAATTAGTTGCACTGGCCGTTGAAACCGGTAGCGAAGGCGTGAAAGCGCTGAAAGCGAAACCGGTAGAAAAAGCCGCTCCTGCCCCCGTTGCGGCACCAAAAGCCGCAGCACCAGCGAAGCCGATGGGCCCGAACGATTATATGCAGATCGGTCTGGCGCGTATCGATGACCGCTTGATTCATGGTCAGGTAGCCACTCGCTGGACCAAAGAAACCAACGTATCGCGCATTATCGTCGTCAGCGATGAAGTCGCCGCCGATACCGTGCGTAAAACGCTGCTGACTCAGGTCGCACCTCCGGGTGTGACGGCGCATGTGGTTGATGTCGCGAAAATGATCCGCGTCTACAACAACCCGAAATATGCAGGCGAGCGTGTGATGCTGTTGTTCACCAACCCGACCGATGTGGAACGTATCGTTGAAGGTGGTGTGAAAATTACCTCTGTAAACATTGGCGGTATGGCTTTCCGTCAGGGTAAAACACAGGTAAACAACGCAATTTCTGTTGATGAAAAAGACATCGAAGCCTTCAAAAAACTCAACGAACGCGGTATTGAGCTGGAAGCGCGTAAAGTTTCGACCGATCAGAAACTGAAAATGATGGATTTGATTGCCAAGGCGAAATAATTCCCTGGCATTTACTTAGTTTTCACACTTAAGTCTGTATAGCAATAGGAGAAGTACAATGGAGATTACCACTCTTCAGATTGTGCTGGTGTTCATCGTCGCATGTATCGCGGGTATGGAGTCGGTACTCGATGAATTTCAGTTCCACCGTCCGTTGGTGGCCTGTACGCTTATTGGCGCCGTTCTCGGGGATATGAAAACCGGTATTATCATCGGTGGTACCCTGGAAATGATCGCCCTGGGCTGGATGAACATCGGTGCTGCGGTTGCACCAGATGCCGCACTGGCGTCAATTATCTCTACCGTTCTGGTTATCGCGGGTCACCAAAGTATTGGTGCCGGTATCGCGCTGGCTATCCCGCTGGCAGCAGCAGGCCAGGTTCTGACCATCATCGTTCGTACTATCACCGTCGCATTCCAGCACGCAGCGGATAAGGCGGCTGAAAACGGCAACCTGACGGCGCTTTCGTGGCTGCACGTGTCCTCACTGTTCCTGCAGGCTATGCGTATCGCTATCCCGGCGGTAATCGTGGCGATTTCTGTAGGTACCAGTGAAGTTCAGAGCATGCTCAACGCCATTCCGGAAGTCGTCACCGGCGGCCTGAACATCGCAGGTGGTATGATCGTAGTGGTTGGTTATGCGATGGTCATCAATATGATGCGCGCGGGCTACCTGATGCCGTTCTTCTACCTCGGCTTCGTTACTGCGGCATTTACTAACTTCAACCTGGTTGCTCTGGGTGTGATTGGCGCAGTGATGGCAATCCTCTACATTCAGCTGAGCCCGAAATATAACCGCGTCGCCGGTGCGCCAGTTCAGGCAGCTGGTAACAACGATCTTGATAACGAACTGGACTAGCAGGTGAGCGAAATGGTTGATATGACTAAAACTACCACCGAGAAAAAACTCACTCCGAGTGACATTCGTGGCGTGTTCATTCGTTCTAACCTGTTTCAGGGTTCATGGAACTTCGAACGTATGCAGGCGCTGGGTTTTTGTTTCTCCATGGTACCGGCTATCCGCCGTTTGTACCCGGAAAACAACGATGCACGTAAGCAGGCTATTAAGCGTCACCTGGAATTCTTTAACACCCATCCGTACGTAGCCGCACCTGTACTGGGCGTTACGCTGGCGATGGAAGAGCAGCGTGCCAACGGCGCAGAGATTGACGATGGTGCTATCAACGGTATCAAAGTGGGTCTGATGGGACCGCTGGCAGGCGTCGGCGACCCAATCTTCTGGGGTACCGTACGTCCGGTATTTGCCGCGCTTGGCGCAGGTATCGCGATGAGTGGCAGCCTGCTTGGGCCACTGCTGTTCTTCATCCTGTTTAACCTGGTGCGTCTGGCTACCCGTTACTACGGTGTGGCATACGGCTACCGTAAAGGTGTCGATATCGTTAAAGATATGGGCGGCGGCTTCCTGCAGAAACTGACTGAGGGGGCGTCAATCCTCGGCCTGTTTGTCATGGGAGCATTGGTTAACAAATGGACGCACGTGAACATCCCGTTGGTGGTCTCCACTATCACCGGTCAGGATGGTCAGACTCGCGTTACCACCGTGCAGACTATCCTTGACCAGCTGATGCCGGGCCTGGTTCCTCTGCTGCTGACTTTCGCTTGTATGTGGCTGCTGCGTAAGAAAGTGAACCCGCTGTGGATTATCGTTGGCTTCTTCGTCATCGGTATCGCGGGCTACGCTGTCGGCCTGCTCGGCCTGTAAGACTGTTGTACACCACCGGGGGCTTGCCCCCGGTTTTTCTATTTAGAGGGTTGAGGATTCATGACTATCACGGACCTGGTGCTGGTTCTTTTTATCTTTTCGCTGCTGGCGTATGCCATTTACGATCAGTTCATAATGCCCCGCCGTAATGGCCCGACTCTGCTGACGGTCGCCCTGCTTCCTCGCAGCCGTGTTGACAGTGTTATCTTCATTGGCTTGGTAGCTATTCTTATTTACAACAACGTCACCAGCGACGGAGCGCAATTCACCACATGGTTATTATGCGCACTGGTATTGATGGGGTTGTATCTGTTCTGGATCCGTACGCCAAAAATCATCTTCAAGCAGAAAGGTTTTTTCTTTGCCAACGTCTGGATTGAATATAACCGCATTAAAGAGATGAATTTATCAGAAGATGGCGTGCTGGTGATGCAATTAGAACAGCGGAGATTGCTGGTTCGCGTACGAAATATAGACGATCTCGAAAAAATATATAAGCTTCTTATTTCAAATCAGTAAGTTAACAAGATAGCCTGAACTATGTTTTTTATATACTAATGAAAACAAAACATAGCTAAGGCTATATTACACCGTCCGTAATGTTATTTATTTTAACGTTCTATTTATAAATAAATCTAAATGAAAATCGTTTTCAATTAGAAGTCAAATATTATTTCCCTGTTTCTTGTTTTATATTCTCAAAATATGTTAAGGTTGCGCCCGTCGTTGGGGAGTAGCCGATTTCCAGACTCCGGAAATGTACGTGTCAACATACTCGTTGAAAAACGTGGCGCGTACGGACTGAACATACAGCTTCAGTCAGGCGAGACCATAGGCACATCAACTGCAATGCATACCTGAATGGCACGATATATTTCGTGATTTCCGTCTGTATGCATGGTTACTGGGGGCAGTGATGTGTGTTATGGATACCCCGGTCAGGACGCTGTTATGAATCTCACCGCTACTGTACTTCTCGCTTTCGGCATGTCGATGGATGCTTTCGCTGCATCAATTGGCAAAGGCGCCACACTGCATAAACCCAAATTTTCTGAAGCGCTGCGCACCGGTCTTATTTTCGGCGCAGTAGAAACCCTGACGCCGCTGATTGGCTGGGGTATGGGTATGCTGGCAAGTAAATTCGTCCTGGAGTGGAACCACTGGATCGCTTTCATTCTGCTTATTTTCTTAGGCGGGCGAATGATAATCGAAGGTTTTCGCGACAACGGTGATGAGGATGAAGAACCGCAGCGTCGTCATGGATTCTGGCTACTGGTCACCACCGCCATTGCCACCAGTCTCGACGCGATGGCTGTCGGGGTGGGTCTGGCATTCCTGCAGGTCAATATCATCGCGACTGCGCTGGCCATCGGCTGCGCCACGTTGATTATGTCCACGCTCGGCATGATGATCGGTCGTTTTATTGGTCCGATGCTGGGCAAACGGGCTGAAATTTTGGGCGGGGTGGTACTGATTGGTATCGGCGCCCAGATCCTCTGGGCACACTTCCACGGTTAATTCAGGCGCTGCCAGATATGAATACTAAAATCTGTCTGGCAGTCAAACTTCGTCTTTCCTGCTAACGTTTCCCACACTTCCGGTTTTGCCCGCCAGGCGAAGGGCGTCATTTGCAGTAATGCAACGGCTTCGCTGCCCGTGAGCTGCATCTGATAGCCCAGCGCGATACTCTGCTGCAGAACAAAACCTTCCAGCTGTTCGGTATGTGGCGCGTGCAAACGCACCTCATCATAAATCAGCCCTTTCAGTTCCATTAAATGACGCGGCCCCGGCGTGGCGGTGATGACCCATCCACACGGTTTAACCACGCGAGCCAGCTCTTGCGCTTTACAGGGCGCGTAGATCCTGATGATGGCATCCATGGACGCATCGGCAAACGGCAGACGATGGCTGGACGCCACGCAAAAGGTTACCTGCGGATAACGGCGGGCTGCGGCCTTAATCGCCACTTTGGAGACGTCGAGGCCAACGGTCCTGCCACCAGTCAGCGTATCGGCAAAGGCATGGGTGTAATACCCTTCCCCACAGCCGATATCCAGAATCGCCGCGTTTTCTGAACCCAGCCTCTCTGTAAGCACATTCACAATCGCATCACGCAGCGGTTGATAGTGTCCGGCATCAAGAAACGCCCGGCGCGCCTGCATCATCTCAGCGCTGTCACCCGGATCGCGCGACCGCTTATGCTGAACCGGCAGTAAGTTGACATACCCTTCTTTCGCCACGTCAAACTGGTGCCGCTCAGGGCAAATAAAACTGTTTTTCGTTTGAGTAAGAGGCTGGTGGCAAAGAGGACAGGAAAACGACATGACAACTCCGGCAGGTGATTTGAGGGCGCAAGTGTAACGCGAATTGCGCCCCGGGAAAATAACTTACAGCGTCGGCGAGGATACGCTATCGCCATGCATCACCAGCAGGTGATCGGAGTCGGCAGGCATGCCGTCGGGTTTAACATTTTCCAGACGCAGAACATCACCCATAATCTGGCTGAATACCGGCGCGGAGACGGCTCCCCCGTAGTAAGCACCGTTTTGTGGATTATTAATCACCACAACTAACGCGAATTTCGGGTCGCTCGCTGGCGCAACGCCTGCCGTATAGGCCACGTATTTATCAACATATTTACCATCATCACCAATTTTTTTCGCCGTCCCGGTCTTCACCGCAACCCGATAATCCCTGACCGCGGCCTTGGTTCCCCCACCGCCGGGTAACGCAACGCTTTCCATCATATGTTCAACCTGATGAACCAACTCCTCTGGCATGACCCGCGTTCCTATTACCGGTGGATCAATACGCGTTATAGAAAGGGGGCGATAGATGCCAAAGCTACCGATGGTGGCGTAGACATGCGCCAACTGGAGCGGCGTCACCATGAGTCCATAACCGAATGCAAAGGTCGCGCGATCCAAATCGCTCCAGTAGCGGCGTTGAGGCATTAAACCACTGCTTTCGCCGGTTAATCCCAAGCCGGTTGGATCGCCAAAGCCAAAACGCTTATAGGTATCCAGCAATTTCTGCACAGGCATAGCTAACGACAGGTGTGATACGCCCGTATCGCTCGATTTCTGCAAAATGCCGGTCAGCGACAGCTCCGGGTAAAATCCAACGTCGCGAATACGATGTCCATCGACATTAAAAGGATGGGTATCAATTACGCTGTCCGGTTGCACAATCCCCTGCTGGAGCGCGGTCATAATCACCAACGGCTTAACGGTTGAGCCGGGTTCAAAGGTGTCGCTAATGGCACGGTTACGAAAATCATCCAGTACCGCGCCGTCACGATTGTTGGGGTTAAAGTCAGGGAAGCTGGCCATGGAGAGAATTTCGCCGGTAGCGATATTGACCAGTACCGCTGCCCCTGACTCCGCTTTATTCCACGTCACGGCATTATCCAGCGCGTCTTCGGTAACCGTCTGCAAACGCTCATCAATACTGAGTTGTAATTCGTGTGCAGGCACTGGCATCACTTCGGTGATATTTTCGATGACATGACCAAATTTGTCTTTACGGACCAGACGGGAGCCGGGTTTACCCATCAACTGACTATTGAAGCTTTTCTCCAGGCCTTCAATACCCTGGCCATCAATATTGGTGAAACCAATGAGATTAGCCGCAACATGTCCGGCGGGATAAAAGCGGCGGGATTCTTCACGCAGGTTGATCCCCGGAAGATTAAGGTTATCGACCCATTCAGCCTGCTGAGGAGATATCTGGCGGGCCAGATAAATAAAGCGTCCAGCAGGATTACTGTTAACGCGCTCAGCCAGAGAACTAAGCGAAATGTTCAAAGTCTTTGCTAACGCCTGCCAACGTTCGTTGTAGCCCACGCCACCTTTGCTAATAATGGTTTTAGGGTCTGCCCAGACGGCATTCACCGGGACACTTACCGCTAGCGGTCGCCCTTCTCTGTCGGTAATCATTCCGCGTGGCGAGGCTATGGTTACCTCGCGTAACGAACGCATGTCTTCCTGTTTTACCAGACTTGTCGGCGTGACAATTTGTAGCCACGCCACCCGACCCAGCAGCAGTCCCAGACTTAATAATATCGCCACACAAAGCAGGGCAAAACGTACGGGAGTAAAATTGCGCGCATCTATGTCGTTTTTCTTTTTCACCTGGACTCCCGCATGATAGTTTTTCAGGTGACTGATTTAACGAGAAATGCCGCGAGAATGCGGGGAAAACTATGCTACGAACATCACGCCTTTGCAACAAAGCGCTAATGGATGGGCTTTCAGAAATATTTTGACGTAGTTTGAATTAAAAAGCCCCGCATAAGCGAGGCTTTATATCTGAGATGGTTGCGCATAAGCGCATCAAATCAGTGGTGTCGATCAGATAGCTGTTACGTTAACAGCAGCCGGACCTTTCTGGCCGTCCTGAATTTCGAACTCAACGTTCTGGCCTTCAGCCAGAGTTTTGAAGCCGTTACCCTGGATAGCGGAGAAGTGTACGAACACGTCTTTGCTGCCATCAGCCGGAGTAATGAAGCCAAAACCTTTAGACTCGTTGAACCACTTAACTTGACCTTTAATCTTTGCCATTTGCAAAATTCCTTAGAGTATTTTCTTCGCCCGCGGGCATAACATAGATAAAACTGAGACATTACTGCTTGAGGCACTAATATAAGGTTCGGCAGAGAAGCGGTATTCAACGTCAACGTGTTTACTCAGGACTTCTTTACTGAAAATGCCACACATAAACAGAACTGTACCTCGTTTAACCCAAAACGTGTTATCACATACAACGTAAATAATGGCAAGCCATTTTTAAACGTGTCTCGATCGGTCGCACAAATCCTGTCTTTCATCAAACAACGACTGCACAGTTATGCGCCAGACCGAGCAGAGTTATATCGTCACCTCTCTCCCCTTGCCCCGTCAGGCGTGCACCGTCACAGGGACATTTCTACCATAGCTCAATAGCTTCGGTTGTTCCAGGTTATCTGTCACAGGGTCTGGCGGATATCATTTTTTATGCTTAGTAATGCATAAAATGTCACAAGCGCAAAAATGAGATCCGCCTTCTGTTTTTGCATCAAAATAATGAAAGAATGATGACAATGCACAAAAAAAGTAAGAGAAACGTTTCGCTGTTAATAAGACGATCGTTATCACAAAAATGACATAATCATATTTTTAACGTATGGGAAAATATATTTATATCAGACCGGAGAGAAGTTATTAATTGGTTAGAGTATCTGAAAATGCTCAGGTTACAGACAACGCCGAACGCTAATACGCGGCGAGAGCAGAAGAAAATGATCTGACATGTTGACGACAGGATGAAGTATCTGCGAAGAGCATCAACAGACCTTCATCCTGACCTACTGTTTTTAGCGCTCAGCTACCAGGCGGATGATGTCATCATCTTCATCCTTCGCGGTGACCGCTGCAGGTTCTGCCGCTTTTTCTGGTTCGTTAGCCTCACAAAGGCGACGGAGTAATGCGTTCTGTCTTTTTTGCTGGTCTAACAATGCCTCAAGCAGTTCTATCTGCTCGTTAGTACGCGAACTTGCCCGATTGATGAAAAACCACAACACAAGCCCAACAATCAAAACCACCACCGATACCGCTAAAGACGCAAAACTTAACGCGCCAGAATTCAAAACTTCATTCATTTTACCACCTCAATGTAGACAGCGTAGTTTACCACTGCCGCACAAGAAGGTAATCAACTGTTGCAAAAATGCGCTTACCAGGGAATAAATTTATTGATGGCACAAATACCGCTGAAAAATTGTACGTCCTGATCGCACATGATGTTAAACACCTGCGCCCACATCAATATGCATACCAGCACGACAACAATCAGTACCACCCAGCGTATTTTTTTCACTCCAGCTCCACTCTTCGACTCTACATCTTATGTCTATAAATTATCATGCGTTACCTAAACCCAGCGTTAACTGTAACGGCATTCCAACTTTTTAGGAATGATTGACTTGTTTCAGCCCGTGTACAGGCTAATCTACTAATAACGAGAAAAGATAAGAGGTTGTAATGCGTCTGATAATCCGCGCTATTGTGTTGTTAGCTCTGGTTTGGATCGGTTTATTACTGAGCGGCTATGGAGTTTTGATTGGGAGTAAAGAGAATGCGGCCGGTCTGGGTCTGCAATGCCAATATCTGACTGCTCGCGGGACCAGCACCGCGCAATACATCCACACAAACAGCGGCCTTATAGGCCTTTCAGATTGCCCTGTATTACGCAAAAGCACTGTCGTTATCGATAACGGTTAAGATAGCGGCAATACATTCTCTATGTTATTTGCGCAAAATAGCGCTAATTTTATTCATTAAAAAACCCCAGGTACGCAATACCTGGGGTTTGTACTTAGCGCTATTTTTTCTAATTAGAACGGATAGTCGTTATAGCCCATTTGTTCAGAAATTTTACGCGCAGCCGTATGCAGCATCGCCACATATTCGTGTAAACGTTCTTCCGAAAAGCGCAGCGTCGGGAATGATATACTCAAGCCCGCGATCACCACGCCAAAACGGTCAAATACCGGAACACCGATGCAGCGCAGGCCTTCTTCCTGCTCTTCGTTATCTTCACCGTATCCCTGTTCGCGCACTTTATCCAACAGTACCAGCAATTCATCAGTATTCGTGATAGTACGGTCGGTGCTGCGTTTGTACTCGATGCCGTCAAGAATTTCCTTCACTTCATCGCGGTCACGCCATGCCAGAAGAACTTTACCGATAGCCGTGCTGTACAATGGGTTACGACGACCGACGCGGGAATACATACGCAGATTGTACATGGAGTCGATTTTATGAATGTAGACGATGCTGTCTTCATCCAGCGCACCAAGGTGTACGGTTTCTTTAGTCAAACGTGAAAGTTCACGCATCTGGATGTCAGCACTACGGATCAGATCAACGTTTTGTAACGCGCGCGCACCCAGCTCGAATAATTTCAGGGTCAGGGAGTATTTCTCTGACTCTCCCTCTTGTGCCACATAACCCAGCGTTTTCATGGTCTGCAAAAAGCGATAAACGGTGCTTTTTGACATCATGACGCGTTGCGACAGCTCGGTAATACCAATTTCGCGCTCTTCACCCAGCGCCTGCAGGATGCCAAAAACTTTCAGCACGGAAGATACAGAATCAGGTTGTTTATCCAGATCTGCGATTGCCATTTATCACCTCATTACGAGTGTTTTATAAAAATCAGAACCGGTTTTTATTATAATTTCACGGACCTGCCCTCGCAATCGCTCTTTGCTCACTTAGTTACAAATCTGCGACCTAACGCCTGTATATCAATGCTAAGATTATTATTCTCATCATAATTCCCGATAAAATGACCCCTTATGGAAAAAATTCAGGCTGATGGCCTGCCATTGCCCCAGCGATATGGTGCAATTTTAACCATTGTTATTGGCATCTCTATGGCAGTACTCGACGGCGCAATAGCTAACGTGGCACTTCCGACGATTGCTACCGACCTTCAGGCTTCACCCGCCAGCTCAATCTGGATCGTTAACGCCTATCAAATCGCCATTGTCGTCTCACTGCTGTCACTCTCATTTTTGGGTGATATGTTCGGCTATCGACGCATTTATAAATGTGGTCTCGTCGTATTCCTGATTGCCTCGCTGTTCTGTGCTTTATCAGACTCGCTACAAATGCTAACGCTGGCCCGCGTGGCTCAGGGGTTTGGCGGCGCAGCGCTGATGAGTGTGAATACAGCATTAATTAGACTCATTTATCCCCAGCGTCAGCTTGGTCGGGGGATGGGAATTAACTCCTTCATCGTGGCGGTCTCCTCAGCGGCAGGACCCACTATTGCCGCGGCGATCCTCTCTATCTCGTCCTGGAAATGGCTGTTTCTGATTAACGTCCCGCTGGGGATTATTGCCCTGCTGCTGGCCATGCGCTTTCTGCCACCTAATTCGTCACGCAGTAATAAACCGCGCTTTGACTTGCCCAGTGCGGTAATGAATGCCTTAACGTTTGGCTTGTTAATTACAGCACTCAGTGGGTTCGCACAAGGACAGTCGCTAAAACTGATTGGTGCCGAGCTTGTGGCGCTTATCGTGGTCGGTTTTTTCTTTATCCGCCGCCAGCTGGCGTTGCCGGTACCGTTATTACCGGTTGACCTGCTGCGCATTCCGCTGTTTTCACTCTCGATTTGCACGTCAATCTGTTCATTCAGCGCACAAATGCTGGCGATGGTTTCTCTGCCCTTCTTTCTACAAACCGTGATCGGTCGTAGCGAAGTCGAAACAGGACTACTGCTGACCCCATGGCCGCTGGCAACCATGGTGATGGCCCCGCTGGCCGGATATCTTATCGAGCGCGTCCACGCGGGGTTGTTGGGTGCTCTGGGTATGGCCGTGATGGCAAGCGGATTATTTGCACTGGTGCTACTCCCTTCTGCGCCCTCCGATTTTAATATCATCTGGCCGATGATATTGTGCGGCGCGGGCTTTGGTCTATTCCAGTCACCGAATAACCACACCATCATCACCTCCGCACCGCGTGAACGCAGCGGCGGGGCGAGCGGGATGTTGGGGACTGCGCGCTTGTTAGGGCAAAGTACCGGCGCGGCGCTGGTGGCGTTAATGCTCAATCAGTTTGGTGACAGCGGGACACATATGTCGCTGATAACCGCGGGTGTACTGGCAACGGCTGCCGCCATAGTGAGCGGCCTACGTATCACGCAGCCGCGCGTTCAGGCATAAAAAAAGCGCGTCTGTAGACGCGCTTTTTCTTGTAGACTTCTTCGGGTTACTTCAGGTATTCCCCACTACGCAGCGCTTCAATACGCTTATCCAACGGCGGGTGAGTCATAAACAGCTCACTCAACGATTTAGATTTACCGTTGATGCAGAACGCCATCATGCTGGTCGCTTCCTGCGGCTCATAGCTGGTTTTCAGACGCTGCAGCGCGGCGATCATCTTCTCACGGCCGACCAGTTTGGCAGAACCGGCATCCGCATGGAATTCACGGTGACGTGAGAACCACATGGTAATGATGCTGGCCAGAATACCAAACACCAGTTCCAGCACCGTCGCCACCGCAAAGTAAATTAATGGGTTGCCGTTGCTGCCCTCGCCCTCATCGCGGTTACCGCCCATAAATCCGGCGGCGATTTGCGCCAGAATACGGGAGATAAAGATAACGAAGGTGTTAACCACCCCCTGAATGAGGGTCATGGTCACCATATCGCCATTGGCAATGTGGCTGATCTCGTGCGCGATAACCGCTTCGGCTTCGTCCGGGCTCATGTTTTGCAACAGGCCAGTACTCACAGCCACCAGCGAAGCATCCCGGCGCGCACCGGTAGCAAACGCGTTAATATCTGGCGCATGGTAGATTGCAACCTGCGGCATAGCGATACCGGCCTGGCGGGCCTGATTCGCTACCGTATTCATCAGCCAGCGTTCTCTTTCATTACGGGGCTGTTCGATCACTTCCCCGCCAACGGACTTTAACGCCATCCATTTGGACATCAGCAGCGAAATGAAGGAACCACCAAAACCAAACAGCAGTGCCATGATCAACAAGCCTTGAACGCTGCTTGACTGAATCCCTGTCAGGCTCAATACCAGCCCGAAAACGACCATCACAGCCAGGTTCGTCAGCAGGAAGAGCGCGATTCGCATCATAATTTTCTTTTAACCTCAATTTAACAAAACGCACTATGCGATTACCCATATCGTATGGGTCTTATGGCTATTTTCAAGCATCCATAGGTGCTAAGTCACCAGAAAGACACAACTTTACATTTTATCGTATCAGACTGACGTCTTCATGCGCTTGTTAAAAAAACAGGCACAATTTCTTGTGCCTGTTGGAGGTTATTGACGGGTTGCGGGCTGTTCCGCTGGCTTGTCTTTTTCAAGATGCGCCAAGTCGAGCGCGATTTTCACCGTTTCATCCAGATACGGATCCGGCTCCTGGTAATCTTTGGGCAGATCGTCCAGTTTCTTCAACAACGGTTTGCCTTCACGCTTAAACCGATCGTTGATGCGCGCCAGACGCAGTGCATCATCTTCGTTATTCTCTTTCTCACGCTGAGCGTAATTCAGAGAAGCGATGCTGCGCTTATCCTTCATCGCATTGAAACGCGCAATGTCCTTCATGATGTACTGGAACTCAGGATCGTTCGCAATACGTGCATTGTGCTCTTTTAGCAATTCAGGTCCAAACGGCGTCAGGTTATCAGACTTGGTATAGGTCGCCGCATCAATGCTATCCCACGGCAACGCGTTATCTTCAAACTTCTCACCTGTTTCAGTTTCTTCATTACCTGTCGGCATGAGGATATCCGGCGTAACGCCCTTACGCTGCGTACTGCCACCATTTACACGGTAGAATTTCTGGATCGTGTATTGAACAGAACCCAGCGCTGGCCATTCCGGACGCAGCATCTGATCGTAAATACGGTTCAGGGAACGATACTGCTGTACGGTGCCCTTGCCAAAGGTCGGTTCACCGACGATCAGCGCACGACCATAATCCTGCATTGCCGCGGCAAAAATTTCCGATGCCGAGGCACTGAAGCGATCAACTAACACCACCAGCGGACCTTTGTAATACACCACGCCGTCGGTATCGCTGTCTTCACGCACTTTGCCGTTATTGTCACGAACCTGTACCACCGGGCCGGAAGGAATGAACAGACCGGAAAGCGAGACCGCTTCGGTCAGTGCGCCACCGCCGTTGGTACGCAGATCGATAATCACGCTGCTGACATTCTGTTTTTCCAGTTTCTGCAGCTGAACTTTGACGTCATCCGTCAGGCCAACATAGAAACCAGGAATATCCAGTACGCCGACCTTTTCTTTGCCAACGGTTTTCACGGACATTTTAACAGCGCGGTCTTCGAGACGAATGCGTTCACGCGTTAGCGTGACAATGCGCGTCTTGGTGCCTTTACCGGCAGGCAGGATTTCGAGGCGAACTTTGCTGCCTTTAGGTCCCTTGATCAGCGCCACAACATCATCCAGACGCCAGCCAATCACATCGACCATGCCTTTTCCGGTCTGGCCCACGCCGACAATACGGTCGCCAACGCTTATCGCTTTACTCTTGGCTGCCGGGCCGCCCGCTACCATGGAGTTAATGACGGTGTAGTCATCATCCATTTGCAGAACTGCGCCAATACCTTCCAGAGACAAGCTCATTTCAGTATTAAACTGTTCAGTGTTGCGCGGAGAAAGATAGTTAGTATGCGGGTCTATTTCACGAGCAAAAGCCGTCATCGCCAGTGAGAACACATCTTCACTGTTCGTTTGCGCCAGACGGCGAATGGCAAATTTATAGCGACGCGTCAGTGTTTCGCGAATTTCCGCATCGGTTTTACCGGTCAGCTTCAGGCTGAGTTCGTCAAATTTAACTTTGCCGTCCCACAGCGCATTCAGCTCTGCTTCGCTCTTCGGCCACGGAGCTTTGCTCCGGTCGAGGTTAAAGGTGTCAGTACCGGTAAAATCCATTGGACGTGCCAGCACGCTTAACGCGTACTGATACCGTTCAAATCGGCGTTTTTGCGCCAGATTATAAAGATCGTAAAAGACATCCAGCTTGCCCGTGCGCAGTTCATCGCCGAGGACAGTTTTCTTTTTTGCATACTGTTCGATATCGCTCGCCAACAGCACGTTATGGCTGTAGTCGAGCAAATTCAGATAGCGGTCAAAAATTTTTGCCGAAAACGCCTGATCCAGATCGAACTGGCGATAGTGTGAACGCGTAAAACGTGATGTTACACGTTCACTCACCGTCGCATGCTGGGTTTCTTCCTTTAAAACGGGGATTTGATCGGCACGCGTGATGTCTTCTACAGCAAGTGCCTGGCCTGCTAATGCAAGCAGACCAGCTAACGCAGTAAGCCTAAAAAAAGTGTTCATGCCAGGCCTGGCCTCCGTTTCAGAACACCAGGTGTTCTGCGCGTACAATCAAAGACATACCCGAATTCAGCTGTACACGGACGCCATCTTTGGTGATTTCTAATACGGTGGCATCCATCGCATTATTACCTGCTTTCACCTTCAAAGACTGCCCTACCGTCAGCACTGAAATATCAGATACCGGGGTATGCTGTTCTTCACGAGGAGCACGCGGTGCTTTTGCTGCTGGTTTTTCAGCGCGAGGTTTACGATCAGCCCCATCTTTACGACGCGGAGCAGGACGCGGCTTACGCTCGCGACGCGGTGCGTCTTCTTTTTCGCCGGCAGCAGCGGCCGCTTCGCGTTTTTTCGCCTGTTGCTCTGCACGTTGCGCCTGAACGCGAGCTTTAGCTTCTTCCAGCTGTTTGCGAGCATGTTCAACATGTTGCTCATCCAACTCACCACATGGGTTGCCGTCGAGATCAACACGCGTTGCGCCCAATTTAACGCCATACAGATAGCGCCAGCTTGAAGTATAGAGACGTAAGGCAGAACGGAGCTGCGTCTTGCTGAGGTTCATTTCGCCCTCAACACGCTCTACCAAATCCTGAAAAATGCCAATTTTCAGTGGGCGCGCTTCGCCTTCAGCACTAAAACACTGCGGGAAGCGTTCGGCCAGAAACGCGATGACTTCTTTACTGCTATTCAACTTAGGTTGATTTTCCATGAAATTTCCTGATTACAACGGACGTAGCCAACAAGCGCAGGCATGAACAGGCGACATTATAATGACGTCATCAGTAATTGCTACGTTATCCGTTGATTATCCTGCGACGCTCGCAAAGAATTTTTTGTAATCCGTCGTTGCAAGCACGGTTTCAAGCTGTGCCACAAGCGTACGCAGCCCCTGTTCGTCTTCTTCAGTGAAGCGACCAAACGCGGTGCTATCAATATCCAGCACGCCGATTATCTGATTTTCAATGGTGATCGGCAGAACGATTTCCGCGTTGCTGGCGGCATCGCATGCGATGTGCCCGTCAAAAGCATGGACGTCTTCGATGCGCTGCACCTGATTACGCGCCACCGCGGTACCGCATACGCCACGCCCTACCGGGATCCGCACACAGGCAATTTTGCCCTGGAAAGGACCAAGTACCAGAGTCTCGCCCTCAAGCAGGTAAAAACCGGCCCAGTTTACTTGTGCAAGACGTTCGTACAACAATGCGCTGGTATTTGCCAGCGTTGCCAGAAAACTGATTTCACCTGCCATTAATGCCTGAAAATCACGGTTCAGATCCGTGTATAGCTCTGATTTGTTCATTATGTAATCACTTAGTTGTCTTACTTAAAACTGCAGCCTACTAAAATAAACATTAAATGCGTAAATGCTCAAGATCATTCCCGTCATGAGTTAAGATAACATTACTTCAACATTTTGATACGCGGTACATGGCCCTTACGACATCACGCATCACGCCCACTAAAAAAATCGCCATCAGATCTATCGGTGAGGCACTCCCGCGTGCACATTATCATCGTTGTCCTGAATGCGACCTGATATTTAGCTTGCCTAAAATGCGCTCGCACCAAAGTGCATTCTGTCCACGCTGTCAGGCAAAAATCCGTGACGGGCGCGACTGGTCCTTAACGCGGCTGGCGGCAATGGCTGTCACCATGTTGCTGCTGATGCCCTTCGCCTGGGGAGAGCCGCTATTACACATTTTTTTGCTCGGTGTACGCATTGACGCCAATGTCATGCAGGGTATCTGGCAAATGACCCGCCAGGGTGACCCACTCACCGCATCCTTCGTGCTATTTTGCGTTGCGGGCGCGCCGATTATTCTCGTTACCTCAATCGCTTATCTGTGGTTTGGCAATATTCTTGGGATGAACCTACGCCCGGTCCTATTGATGCTGGAAAGGCTCAAAGAGTGGGTGATGCTCGATATCTATCTAGTGGGTATCGGCGTCGCGTCGATTAAAGTTCAGGACTATGCTTATTTGCAACCTGGGGTGGGACTGTTTGCTTTTATTGCGCTGGTGATCCTCAGTATTTTGACGTTATCACACCTCAACGTAGAACAGCTTTGGGACCGTTTTTACCCGCAAAGGCCTGCTCGTCGGCCCGATGAAAAGCTTCGCGTTTGCCTTGGTTGCCACTTTACAGGCTATCCGGACGCCCGCGGTCGCTGCCCTCGTTGCCACATACCGTTGCGCTGGCGCAGAAATCAAAGTATTCAAAAATGTTGGGCTGCTCTGCTGGCCTCGATTGTCCTGCTGCTGCCTGCAAACCTCCTGCCTATCTCGATTATTTATGTCAATGGCTCCCGTCAGGAAGACACGATCATGTCAGGCATACTGTCACTGGCGAACAGTAATGTCGGCGTGGCGGCGATCGTGTTTATCGCCAGTATTCTGGTGCCATTCACCAAAGTGATTGTGATGTTTACGTTACTCATCAGCATTCATTTCAACTGTGAGCAAGGATTGCGTACCCGTATCAAACTGCTGCGTATGGTGACCTGGATTGGTCGCTGGTCAATGCTGGATCTTTTTGTTATCGCTTTAACCATGTCGCTGATTAATCGCGATCAGATACTTGCTTTTACTATGGGACCGGCTGCGTTTTATTTCGGCGCAGCGGTAATATTGACTATTCTTGCTGTGGAATGGCTGGACAGCCGCTTACTTTGGGATGCACATGAGTCAGGAAACGCCCGCTTCGCAGACTGAAGCGCAGATTAAAACAAAACGTCGTATCTCCCCGTTCTGGCTGCTGCCCTTCATCGCATTGATGATTGCAGGATGGCTTATTTGGGGAAGCTATGAAGATCGCGGTAATACCGTAACCATTGACTTTATGTCGGCGGACGGCATTGTGCCGGGCCGTACCCCCGTTCGCTATCAGGGCGTCGAAGTGGGCACGGTGCAGGATATCAACCTCAGCAAAGACCTGCGCAAAATTGAAGTCCGCGTTAGCATCAAATCAAATATGAAAGATGCACTGCGCAAAGATACCCAGTTCTGGCTGGTCACGCCGAAAGCATCGCTGGCAGGGGTTTCTGGCCTCGACGCGTTAGTTGGCGGCAACTATATCGGCATGATGCCCGGAACCGGCGAGCCAGAGGATCATTTCGTCGCGCTCGATACGCAGCCCAAATACCGCCTGAATAACGGCGATTTGATGCTGCACCTGCGGGCCCCCGACCTCGGATCGCTTAATAGCGGCTCGCTGGTTTATTTCCGCAAAATCCCGGTAGGTCGGGTCTATGACTACACCATTAATCCAAATAATCAGGGCGTAACCATCGACGTGTTGATTGAACGTCGCTTCACCAATCTGGTGAAAAAAGGCAGTCGTTTCTGGAACGTATCAGGGGTCGATGCGGATGTCAGTCTCAGCGGCGCAAAAGTGAAACTAGAGAGTCTGGCTGCGTTGGTTAATGGTGCTATTGCTTTTGATTCACCGGAAGATTCGCAACCTGCCGTTGCCGACGACACGTTTGGTTTGTATCAGGATCTCGCGCACAGCCAGCGCGGCGTGATCGTTAAGCTCGATTTACCCAGCGGCGACGGACTTAAAGCTGGCTCAACCTCGCTGATGTATCAAGGATTGGAAGTCGGTCAACTGACCAAACTGGATTTAAATCCGGGCGGGAAAGTCACCGGCGAAATGACCGTCGATCCCAGCGTCGTGACGCTATTACGTGACAACACGCGTATTGAATTACACAGTCCTAAATTATCGTTAAGCGATACGAATCTCAGTTCGCTGCTGACGGGTAAAACATTCGAACTGATACCAGGCGAGGGCGAGCCACGTAACCAGTTTGCGGTGATTCCTGCAGAGCAATCCTTGTTGCACGATCCGGGCGTCATGACGCTGACGCTGACCGCGCCGGAAAGCTACGGAATTGATGCTGGCCAACCGCTGATTCTCCACGGCGTTCAGGTCGGTCAGGTGATTGATCGCACGCTCTCCAGCAAAGGCGTTTCGTTTACCGTCGCCATCGAACCGCAGCATCGCGCGCTGGTGCAAGGCGACAGTAAGTTTGTGGTCAACAGTCGGGTCGATGTCAAAGTTGGGCTTGATGGCGTGGAGTTTCTTGGCGCCAGCGCCAGTGAGTGGATCAGCGGCGGCATTCGTATTTTGCCCGGTACGAAGGGTGAAATGAAAAAAAGCTACCCGCTGTATGCCAACCTGGAAAAAGCGATTGAGAACAGCCTGAGCGATCTGCCAACCACAACAGTCAGCCTGAGTGCCGAGACGTTACCGGATGTGCAGGCCGGTTCGGTGGTCTTATATCGTAAATTCGAAGTCGGTGAAGTGATTAGCGTTCGTCCACGCGCCGATGCGTTTGATATCGATCTGCATATCAAACCGGAATATCGCAACCTGCTGACCAGCAACAGCGTGTTCTGGGCCGAAGGCGGCGCCAAGGTTCAGCTTAACGGCAGCGGTTTAACCGTTCAGGCTTCTCCCCTGTCGCGAGCGCTTAAAGGCGCAATTAGCTTCGATAACCTGAGCGGTGCCAGCGCCAGCCAACGCAAAGGCGACAAGCGTATTCTGTATGCATCAGAAACCGCTGCGCGTGCGGTGGGCGGCCAGATTACCCTGCACGCCTTTGATGCCGGTAAACTGGCAGCCGGTATGCCGATTCGCTACCTGGGAATCGATATTGGCCAGATCCAGACACTTGAACTGATCACTGCCCGTAACGAAGTTCAGGCCAAAGCGGTGCTGTATCCGGAGTACGTACAGACCTTTGCGCGTAGCGGCACACGCTTCTCCGTGATTACCCCGCAAATCTCAGCTGCGGGCGTGGAGCATCTGGATACCATCTTACAGCCGTATATCAACGTTGAACCTGGACGCGGTAACCCGCGCCGCGATTTTGAGCTACAGGAAGCCACTATCACCGACTCTCGTTACCTCGATGGGCTGAGTATTGTGGTGGAAGCGCCGGAAGCGGGTTCATTGAATATCGGTACGCCAGTTCTGTTCAGAGGCATTGAAGTGGGCACCGTCACCGGTTTGACGCTCGGCTCCCTTTCCGATCGCGTGATGATCGCTATGCGCATCAGCCAGCGCTATCAGCATCTGGTGCGTAACAACTCTGTATTCTGGCTGGCCTCCGGCTACAGTCTCGACTTCGGCCTGACCGGCGGCGTCGTGAAGACCGGTACCTTTAATCAATTCATTCGCGGCGGTATCGCCTTCGCAACCCCGCCGGGTACGCCACTGGCTCCGAAAGCACAGGCTGGTAAACACTTCCTGTTGCAGGAAAGCGAACCGAAAGAATGGCGTGAATGGGGAACCGCCCTGCCTCGTTAATGCATCCACTGCTCCGGCGCGAGTACGTACGCCGGAGCAGTTATGCTACACTGCGCACCTGTTTTTTTGCCGGTGGTACCAAGTGGCTTATTTTCCCGACGCCTTTCTGACACAAATGCGTGAAGCAATGCCTTCCACGCTTTCATTCGATGATTTTCTCGCTGCCTGCCAGCGTCCGCTGCGCCGCAGTATCCGCGTCAATACGCTGAAGATCTCTGTTGCCGATTTCCTCACTCTGACAGCCCCCTACAACTGGTCGCTCACCCCTGTTCCGTGGTGCGCTGAAGGCTTCTGGATTGAACGCGATGATGAAGCATCACTGCCGCTCGGCAGCACCGCAGAACATTTAAGCGGCCTGTTTTATATTCAGGAAGCCAGCTCAATGCTGCCAGTCGCCGCGCTGTTTGCCGATGGCAATGCCCCGCAACGTGTAATGGATGTCGCGGCCGCTCCCGGCTCCAAAACCACGCAAATTGCCGCCAAAATGAATAATCAGGGCGCGATTCTGGCGAATGAGTTTTCCGCCAGTCGTGTCAAAGTTCTGCATGCCAATATCAGCCGTTGCGGTATCAACAATGTCGCCCTGACCCATTTTGACGGGCGGGTATTCGGCGCGGCATTACCAGAAGCATTCGATGCCATATTGCTGGATGCCCCATGTTCCGGCGAAGGCGTGGTACGTAAAGATCCCGATGCGCTGAAAAACTGGTCCATAGAAAGTAATCTGGAAATTGCCGCTACCCAGCGTGAGCTGCTCGACAGCGCATTCCACGCTCTGCGTCCCGGCGGCACATTGGTGTATTCAACCTGTACGCTGAACCGTGACGAAAACGAAGCCATCATGCAGTGGTTGATTGAAACCTATCCGGATGCCGTCGAATTTTTACCGCTGGGCGATTTATTCCCGGAGGCCGAACGCGCCCTGACGCCGGAAGGATTCCTGCATGTGTTCCCGCAGATCTACGATTGTGAAGGTTTCTTCGTCGCGCGTTTGCGCAAAACGGCCGCCATTCCAGCGCTGCCCGCGCCGAAATATAAAGTGGGTAACTTCCCGTTCAGCCCGCTGAAAGGACGTGAATCCGCGCTTGTCGCCCAGGCCGCTAACGCCTGCGGATTACAATGGGCAGACTATTTGCGCCTGTGGCAGCGAGATAAAGAGATCTGGTTGTTTCCGACAGAGATTGAACCCCTGATTGGCAAAGTTCGTTTTTCCCGCCTCGGGATTAAACTGGCTGAGACGCATAACAAAGGGTATCGTTGGCAGCATGAAGCCGTCATCGCCCTCGCCGATCCGAGCCACAGCCAGGCGTTCGAACTGAGCCTTGCCGAAGCGGAAGAGTGGTATCGCGGCAGAGATGTTTACCCACAAACTGCTCCTGCAACTGACGACGTGTTGGTTACGTTCCAGCATCAACCGATCGGTCTGGCGAAACGTATTGGATCGCGATTGAAGAATAGCTACCCACGCGATCTTGTCCGGGATGGCAAACTCTTTACAGGATAACGCACGTTTTGACTGGCGCTTTTGCTAACGTTGACTACGCTGAAAAATGGATGACCTAACTGGTCGTACCACAATCAGCAGATAAACGGAGAGCACGATGATGAAAACCAGTGTGCGCATTGGCGCTTTTGAAATCGACGACGCCGAGTTGCATGGCGAATCGCCGGGGGACCGAACGTTAACCATTCCATGTAAGTCCGATCCGGATTTATGTATGCAACTGGATGCCTGGGATGCCGACACCAGCGTCCCGGCCCTTCTGAATGGAGAACACTCTGTTCTGTTTCGCGAGCACTACGATCGTAAGTCAGATGCCTGGATCATGCGCCTTGCCTGATTCAAAAAGAACCCGTCGCCAGACGGGTTATTTCCTGGTTAATTTCCCTCATCTATCAACATCTTCTACACTACAGGTATGGCTTTACCCATTGAGGATGGAATGTTCACGCTGGTACTTTTTGTATGCTACCTTGACGGCGGTTGTGAAGATATTGTGGTTGATGTCTACAAAACTGAGCAGCAATGCCTTGTATCGATGGACGATCAGCGCATTCGTAACGGCGGATGTTTGCCTGCGGACGATTACATCGACAGCTTCTGGCGTCCGGCCCAGGAATACAGCGATTTCTGATTATTGCAATTGCACCAGCGTTAATTCGCCGCCAAATACCGCACCGGTATCAATATAGTGCAGATTGTCGCGATCCAACCGATGCCGCAGCGGCGTATGACCAAACCAAAAGTGATCCGCGCCGCGTATACCGTTCCCTTTGTTCATCAACCGCGCACGATCCCACAGCACCCGCTGTAAATCGATCTCTTTTTGCCACTGGTAATCATCATCCGGGTAATCTGCATGGGCAACAACGTGTATGCCACTCCGACAGCGTAGTTCCAGAACCCAGGGTAATTTTCGGCACACTTCCAGTGCTAATCTCGCCGCTGGCTGATCCGCGTGAGCAAACCACGCACCGCCGTTCATAAACCATGACAGTTGCTCCCCCGTCGCCAGGGCATCCAACGCCATCTGCTCATGATTGCCCCTGACTGCCACAATCCAGCTTTTACGCATCAGGCGCAGACAACGCAGACTGTCAGGCCCACGGTCAATAACATCGCCCACTGAAACCAGCAGATCTTGCCGGGGATCAAAGTGGCACTGGCGCAATCTCGCCATTAATAAAGAGAAGCAACCGTGGAGATCCCCAACGACCCAGACGTGACGCCAGTGTGAACCTTCGATTCGTTGGTAGATATTGTCAGGCTGTGCCATGCAACCTCCTGAGCACATTGGGACCTGGTTATAATTTTAGCAATGGCTGCAAAAAATCCTGGACGATCAAGGGGCGGAGTATGGTATGGTTTACGCAGAATGCAGCATGTGATACGCAGTGTTTTGCCCTGGATGGCATGGCATTCACCACATAAAAAGAGACCGAATACGATTCCTGTATTCGGTCCAGGGAAATGGCTCTTGGGAGAGAGCCGTGCGCTAAAAGTTGGCATTAATGCAGGCTAAGTTACCCTGCCATTTAAGAATAGATGACAGCGCCAGGTTTTCCAGTCCGCGGCTAAAGTGGCCGGAAAAAAAGGCAGTTTGCCACACGACCAAATGCAAAAACCGCAAGTTCTCTGGTGAGACCCTGCGGTTTTTTTATTGGAAATCAGAACGCTACATCTGACAATTAACAGAGCTTTTCTGCACGCTCTACAAACGGTGCCAGGCTCATTTTTTCGCCAGGTTTCGTCGGGTCATCAATCTGGATAATCTCAATCGGCTGCGCCGTGGTTTTACCGCTCTCAACCTGTTTTCTGGCAACATCATTCAACGGATATTGCACCAGCGTGCTGGGATTGATGACATACAGCGCGTTACCTGCACGGCAGGTCAGCATCACCTCTTCCCGATTAAACGCCCACTTATCTTTGCCAACCTCAAAACGGCTGACGGTGATGACCTGTGGCGCTGCCAGCGCGGCCCCTGAACTTGCTAATAGTAGTAAAGAGAGAATGATTTTTTTCATGCGTTTTGCCAGTCCATCAATCAAAAAGGTTCGAGGGTTGCAAACAGGCTGACAATCGCCAGCACAACGGCCCCTATTCCCCATTCCAGTTTTGTCATCCAAATGAAATAGAGCGTCATACAGCCATTATCCTGCTGCATGCGTGGTACCAGAACATACCGATTCACCAGGGCAATCGCCACCATTAGCATGACAAGGGCACCTTTTAACAAAAGGAGTTGTCCATAAGCCATGTGCCAGGAGCCGGAAACACCGACAATAAACAGGGCATTCACAATCCCGGTAAGTAAAACCCCGGCAACGAAGAGATGCCCATAGCGGGAGAAACGCATCATGGTACCGATCGCTTGTTCCCGCCAGCGGCCTTGCGCCATCCTCATACAGTAAAGTACGGGCAGCAAGCCGCCAAACCAGGCGGCGGCACATATCAGATGTAAGGCATGGTTAACCTGTTGGATAGCCCCAGCGACGCCAGTATGCAGCGTTGCATGTCCAACGCCAGCCAGCAAAATAAACTGAGCAATCGTCAGCATTAACAGCAGTCGCGACATGCTGCGCGGCACAACGAGGGTCACTACCAGCGTGACCATCGCGAGGATAATCTGCCATAACCAGACGCCGCCAAACTGGGTCTGCAGAACGGCGCCCCAAACGTCTGTCGAGACGACATCCCGCCAGCCTGAGCCCATTAAGCCCCCCTGGATCGCCAGCATTAGCGTCGCGCTGATAAAACTCCACGTCGCGGCATGGCGTTGCAGACGTAAAAAACGACGCATCATTAAACGGCGAACCGAAACGGGGGCCAGCCATGCGCCGTAAAGCGCACAGCCAAACACCAGCATCAAAGCGGTAAAATGAATAAATCGCAGGGCAACCCAGGTAAATGCCAGCATCGGTTATTTCACGCTAAAGGTATATTGTCCCTTTGTCTTATGGCCATCCACGGAAACAACGTGCCAGTCCACCGTATATTTTCCGGCCTCCAGGGTTTGAGCGAGCGGAATAATCAGTTGCGTTTTGTCTTGTTCGCTGCGGGTCGCCTTGCCCGTCTTGATTGATTCTTTTTGTGGACCTGTCAACGTTGCACCACTGAAAGCGGGTTCGACGCCTTCAGAAAAATTCAGCGTCAGCGCCTGGGGGGAAGCGGTGACTTCCGCATTCGCCGCCGGACTTTGTTTTGTCAGGTGAGCATGCGCCAATGCAGCGGGTGTTGCGAGGAGGCTGGCGAGTACGATGATAACATTACGCAGCGAAGATGCAGATGAAGCCATTTCAACTATTCCTTTTTGTTATGTCTAATCTGTAGAGAATAACCTTCTACAATGATCGAGTCGAGAATCATCAATTCTGTCTTGCCATTAATGCGCACTCTTAGTAACTTTGCGCGCCGAAAGACAGAGAAAAGGAGCAGCCCATGAACATCAATCTGGCCAAACTTGAGCAAGCTGAAATGGATAAGGTCAATGTCGACCTGGCCGCGGCGGGTGTCGCATTTAAAGAACGCTACAACATGCCGATCGTTGCCGAAGTGGTTGAGCGTGAACAGCCCGAGCATTTACGCGACTGGTTTCGTGAAAGGCTCATCGCGCATCGCCTGGCATCCGTCTCCCTTTCACGTTTACCGTACGAGCCGAAAGTTAAATAAAACTTATATTACGTTACGATTCCTTACATGATGCCTGCTACAGTATAAGTATATTCTTAATCTATACTTTAAGGATGGTTGTAGACACTATGAAAAGGAAATCATTATGTCACACTGGAAAATCGCAGCAGCACAGTACGAACCCCTTCACACATCAGTGACCGAACACGTTGCACATCACCTGCAATTCATTCAGGCAGCCGCACAATGCCAATGTGAATTGCTGGTCTTCCCCGCCCTCTCCTTATTGGGCTGCGTTGATGAGAATAACGCGCTTCCTGCGCCACCCGATGAAACATTACTGGAACCTCTGGCGCATGCCGCAGCGACTTACCGCATGACAATTATTGCGGGATTGCCGGTAGAGCATAACAATCGCTTTGTGAAAGGCATTGCGCTTTTCTCTCCCTGGATGACATCACCATTAACGTTTCATCAAAGCCACGGGGCCTGTATTGCCAGACAGCGCAACGCCATCAGCGTTGTGGATAGTCAGCCGGAAGGTATTGATATCGATCCTGCTTTTTCGTTATTCACCAGTAGCCAGTCCATCAGCGAGCCAGAACTCCTCTCCTCCACATCTCAGCTACAAAGTTTCTCGCATAAATTTGCCATCGCGGTATTAATGGCCAATGCACGCGGGAGTAGTGCGTTATGGGACGAGCGAGGTCGATTGATTGTTCGCGCCGACAGCGGTTCTTTGCTCTTAACCGGTCAACGCACGCCACGGGGTTGGCAAGGTGATATCATTCCATTACGCTAGTCGTTTTGGTCGGGAGCATGGCATGTTGCGCATAATAGATACAGAAACCTGTGGTCTGCAGGGAGGCATTGTTGAGATTGCTTCTGTCGATGTGGTTGATGGAAAGATAGTTAATCCAATGAGCCACCTGGTGCGCCCTGACCGCCCCATTAGCCCCCAGGCGATGGCTATTCATCGCATTACTGAAGCGATGGTAGCCGATAAGCCATGGATTGAAGATATCATTCCACACTATTACGGTAGTGAGTGGTACGTGGCGCACAACGCAAGCTTCGACCGCCGCGTCTTGCCAGAGATGCCCGGAGAGTGGATCTGCACCATGAAGCTCTCCCGTCGTTTGTGGCCGGGAATCAAATACAGCAATATGGCGCTGTATAAATCGCGTAAGCTGAGCGTTCAGACGCCTGCAGGCCTGCATCATCACCGTGCTCTGTACGACTGCTACATCACAGCGGCTTTGCTGATCGACATCATGCAGACTTCAGGCTGGACCGCAGAGCAGATGGTCGACATTACCGGTCGCCCTGCGTTACTCACGACCTTCACATTTGGTAAGTACCGTGGAAAACCGGTATCAGAGGTGGCTGAACGCGATCCGGGCTATCTGCGTTGGTTATTTAATAACCTCGACAGTATGAGCCCGGAACTGCGATTAACGCTGAAGCACTATCTGGATAACGCCTGATCTGAAGACTGCCCAGGCAGCGTTCCCTGTGCCAGCCCAATCAAAAACGCGTATTCAAGGGCCACGCCTTCGTAAGATTTAAAACGCCCGGATTTACCGCCATGCCCGGAATCCATATCCGTGCACAGTAACAGCAACCGATCGTCCGTTTTTAGCTCACGCAATTTCGCCACCCACTTTGCCGGTTCCCAGTATTGCACCTGGGAGTCGTGTAATCCCGTCGTAACCAGCAGATGCGGATAAGCCTGTGCTGTCACATTGTCATACGGGCTGTAGCTTTTCATGTAGGTGTAATACTCTTCGTCCTGCGGATTACCCCACTCTTCAAACTCCCCGGTCGTCAGGGGAATTGACTCATCCAGCATCGTGGTCACCACATCGACAAACGGCACCTGGGCGATCACGCCGTGAAACAAGTCCGGGCGTTCATTAATGGCGACGCCCATTAACATTCCTCCGGCACTGCCCCCCATGCCGTAGCATAACGATGGCGCACCATAACCCATTTTTAGCAACGCATCGCAAACGTCGAGGTAATCATTGAAGGTATTTTTCTTGTGCAGAAACTTACCGTCTTCGTACCATTGTTGACCCAACTCGCCGCCGCCACGCACATGGGCAATGGCATAAACAAAGCCGCGATCCAATAAGCTTAAACGGCTGCTACTGAAATCGGCATCCATGCTGGCGCCATACGAGCCATAGCCGTAAACCAGTAGTGGATTTTTCCCTTTCAGGAAATACTTTTGATGATAAACCAGTGAGACCGGAACCTCGGTACCATCGCGCGCGGTGATCCAGACATGTTCGCTGCGGTAATTCGCCGCATCAAATCCGGGGACCTCCGTCTGCTTAAGCACGCGACGTTCCCCGGTGTCCATATCCAGTTCAAACAACGTGTCTGGCGTGGTCATGGAGGAATAACCATAGCGCAGGCGCGATGTCTCCGGTTCCGGGTTATAGGCAAGCCAGGTCACATACGCCGGATCGTCAAAGGCGATACCAATGACTTCGCGCGTTTTGCGATTGATCTGTCGCAGACTGGTTAAACCCTGCTGGCGTTCTTCCACCACCAGCCAATCGGTAAACAGGGTAAACCCCTCCAGCATGACGTTTTCGCGCGGCGGGATCAGCACCTCCCACGCCTGTTCATTGCGTACGCGCGTGCGGTACAAACCAAAGTTTTTACCTTCACGATTAGAGCGCAGATAAAACTTGTGCTGATAGTGATCGAGGCTGTACTCGTGGTCTTTACGCCGCGCTAAAAAAAGCAACGGTTCGGCGTCGGCCAGTTCTGCATCCAGCAGCAAAACCTCACTGGTCGTCGCGCTGGCAATATGGATCACAACATAATGTAATGAGGTGGTTTTATGCAGACTGACATAAAACATGTCATCAGCTTCTTCATACACCAATTCATCCAGTGACGAGGGAGAGCCGACGGTATGTCGCCAGACCTGGTACGGCAGTAACGTCGTGGCGTGTTTGCGAACATAATAAAAGGTTTGTGAATCATTCGCCCAGACCAGATCCGCTTCAACGTTATCCAGTACTTCCGGATACCAGTTGCCGCTTTCCAGATTGCGAAAGCGCACGCCATATTGCCGACGAGAGAGGTAATCTTCGGCCAGCGCCATAATACTGTTATCGGGGGATATCGCCAGCCCTCCCAGCGTATAAAATTCACTGTGGGCTGCGCGCTGGTTGCCGTCCAGCAAAGTATTCCATTCATCCCACTCTTCGCTGAGAACCGACTGGCGCTGATAAATGGCATATTCGCATCCCGGTTCATAAATATGCCGGTAACGATAACCATTTTTCACATAGGGAGCGGACGCATCCTGTGGGGGAATACGGTCGATAATTTCTTTCAGGACACGATCCTGCAAAGCCTGCTGCGAAGCCATAACCTGATGGCCATACGCATTTTCCTGTTGCAGGTAATCAAGTACGTCCGGCTGCGAGCGGGTGTCGTCTCGCAGCCAGTAATAATTATCAACACGTGTATCGCCATGCTGCGTCATGGCGTGGGGAATACGAGAAGCTTTTGGTAGCATGTCATTGTTCTTTTGCTTAAACATCCTATAAGGGTGGCAAAAGACAGCGATGATGCAAGCGAAACATGCTTCTTAGCGATAAGTAATTAACCCGGTAACGCCTGTTTTTGTGCCTTCAGATCCTGTTCAATGCCGTCACGAACATCCTGTGGGATCTTCAACGCGTCACCCAGCGCATTCAGATAGCTGCGCTCCATAAAATGGTCGATATCAATTGCCGCGCAGCTCAGGAAGTATATTTCCAGCGCCTCTTCTTCGTTGCGGATCCCTTGCGCCAGTCGCTGAGGATCCAGCGGTTGTTCAATAGCCCGCTCAATCAGAACGCGGCCTTGCTCTTCAACACCCGCTTCACGAAGCTGCTGCTCAATGGCGGTACGCTCTTTGGCATCAATATGCCCATCACTTTTCGCCGCAAAAACCAGCGCCAGGATCAGGCGTTCAGTTCGCTCATCCAGCGGCGTGCTTTGTGCGCCAAACTGCGGCTCACCCTGATGCGCAGCGCGAACTTTATCTTTGTATTTGTTCCATAACACGGTTCCGGCAACTGCACCACCGCCCATCAACAGTGCGCTGGTACCGTATTTACTCAGTAACTTACGTGAGGATTTGTTGGCAACCAGTAATCCCGCCAGACCGCCTAACGCGCCAGGGACCAGAAGTTTACTCAGCCCTTGCTCGCCAGAAGATGATGCGGAGGATCCTTTTTGCCCAAGAAGAGATTGTAGTTGGTTCAGCCAGTTAGCCATTTTGCCCCTCAAGTACAGACGAATAATTGTCAAAGCGTACCCGAGGGGATGTCAGGAAGTGTTCAGGTCATCAAAAGATGTGCAAATACGCTCATTACTGCGGTTGATACTCCGCCGTTCCGGCTTTGCAGTCGACTTTTACCTGATAGTGAATATCCGCGCTTTTCCCACGGACCGTCAGCGGGACCGACCACTTGCCATCTTTGCCCGTAATATCGGGGGTATTAACCCAGGCGACAGGATCGGCTTGCCCAACATGCTTTTGATCGTCAGCCCAGCGCGCGATGCGATTTTGCTGATAGTCACGTTTTACGCTCGCCGCAATACCATCAGCATCCAGCCCTTCGCACTTGGGGAACTGAACATTTTTGCTTTCCATATTTGCCGCAAATACAGATACGCTGGCAGATAACAACAGCAGACTTAACAACGCTCTTTTTTTATACATTTTTTTCTCCTTTATCTCCCCTTCGTCCTTCCAGTTACATGCAGCAACGCGAAAGGACGTCAGGGATTGCACAATGATTCAGGAAAAAGCATGGTACAAAACGTCAGGAGCGCAAGTCGTTTCAGGCTGCCTGGGTATCATCCTCAGCGTGTGCGTCATTTTCAACCGCCTGCGGAGACGGCAGCTTGCCGTTTTTCAGGATGGCGCTCAGTACATCTTTTTGCTCAGCCAGCCACAGGGAAAGCGCTTCACGCTGTTCGTCTTCAAGCGCTACCGGTGATTGCTCCAGCCATGTGTCGAGCAAATCCGCTGTATCAAGCATTTTGTCATACGCATCGGCTTCCTTTTTGCTGGTAAACGACATTTTTTCCTCACCTTCCCGAATGACTACGTATTTAACTTCAACCGCCATTTTTGCAGCCTCTTAAATTACCTGTATTTATGTACAGTATATTCTTTTTAAGCCCTGAAATCAACCTGGCAATAAAGACAGACGCAAACGTTTTCGTATATACTGCGCCCAGATAAAACAGGGGATTAATTTATGACGTTATTAGGCACAGCGCTGCGTCCCGCAGCAACGCGAGTGATGCTATTAGGTTCAGGTGAACTGGGTAAAGAGGTGGCGATCGAATGCCAACGCCTGGGTGTGGAAGTCATTGCCGTGGATCGTTACCCCGACGCGCCAGCCATGCACGTTGCCCATCGTTCATACGTCATCAACATGCTGGATGGCGAAGCATTACGCCAGGTTGTTGAGCGTGAAAAACCACATTATATCGTGCCGGAAATAGAGGCGATTGCCACGGATATGCTGGTAAAACTGGAACAGGAAGGGCAACACGTTGTACCGTGCGCACGAGCGACCCAACTGACCATGAACCGCGAAGGGATCCGTCGCCTCGCCGCAGAGGAACTGTCTTTACCGACCTCTTCTTTCCGCTTTGCAGACAGTGAAACTCGCTTTCGCGAGGCCGTCGCCGAAATTGGTTTTCCTTGCATCGTGAAGCCGGTAATGAGTTCCTCTGGCAAGGGGCAAAGCTTTATTCGTTCAGCCGATCGGCTCACCGAGGCCTGGAACTACGCTCAACAGGGAGGCCGGGCTGGCGCCGGGCGCGTTATCGTCGAAGGCGTAGTAGATTTTGATTTTGAAATTACCCTGCTTACCGTTAGCGCCGTTGATGGCGTGCACTTTTGTGCGCCGGTGGGGCATCGTCAGGAAGATGGCGATTATCGTGAATCCTGGCAGCCTCAGCAGATGAGCGACCTGGCACTGGCGCGCGCGCAGGATATTGCCCGTAAAGTCGTGCTGGCGTTAGGTGGCTACGGTCTGTTTGGCGTAGAGCTGTTTGTCTGCGGTGATGAGGTGATTTTTAGCGAAGTCTCCCCTCGCCCGCACGATACCGGGATGGTGACCTTAATATCGCAGGACCTGTCCGAATTTGCCCTGCACGTACGCGCATTTCTCGGTCTGCCCGTTGGCGCAATCCGTCAGTACGGACCTTCTGCTTCCGCCGTTATTCTGCCGCAACTTACCAGCCAGAATGTGACGTTTGATAACGTACAGTCTGCCGTGGGCGCTGGCCTGCAAGTACGATTCTTTGGTAAGCCGGAGATCGACGGGAGTCGTCGTTTAGGGGTGGTACTGGCTACAGCGCAGACCATTGAAGACGCGGTTGAACGTGCGAAAGACGCCGCCGCACAGGTGAAAGTTACCGGATAAAAACCAGCCCCGTAGGCCGGATAAGGCGTTGATGCCGCATCCGGCAAAGCCCGATGTCGGCGCTGACGCGCCTTATCGGGCCTACGGTATACACATTAACGGCTTACTGCTTTGCGCCTTCTACTGCTTCACGCGCCAGTTTAGTAATGCGATCGTAATCACCAGCTTCCAGCGCATCTGCCGGAACCAGCCAGGAACCACCGATGCACAGCACGCTTTTCAGCGCCAGGTAGTCACGGTAGTTCGCCGGGGAGATACCACCGGTTGGGCAGAAACGCACCTGAGAGAACGGACCCGCAATCGCCTGCAGCGCTTTAGTACCGCCGTTCGCTTCTGCCGGGAAGAATTTGAACTCTTTCAATCCGTAGTCCATACCCAACATCAGTTCAGAAACGGTGCTGATACCAGGGATCAGCGGAATAGTCCCTTCCGTTGCGGCTTTCAACAGCGGCTCGGTCAGACCCGGGCTGATAGCAAACTGCGCACCGGCTTCAGTAACTTCAGCCAGTTGTTGCGGATTCAGTACAGTACCTGCGCCGACGATGGCGTCCGGAACTTCTTTCGCGATCGCGCGAATAGCATCCATCGCACATGCAGTACGTAAGGTCACTTCCAGAACGCGCACGCCACCTGCAACCAGCGCTTTTGCCATCGGCACCGCATGTTCCAGTTTATTAACCACAATAACCGGTACAACCGGGCCAGTGGTCAGGATTGCTTCTGCACTTGTCTTCCAGTTTTTCATCAGAGTTTTCTCTCGCCTGATTACAAAATAAGTCTTAAAAAGTGATACAGGTTGCGCCCTGCTCCGCTCCGGACAGCTTCTCACGCAACGCGCTGAACATTTCACGTCCGGTCCCTATGCGCGATGCGCTGAGGTCTGGAATGTGAGGCTGACGTGAAGCAAGTTCTTCTTCATCAACCAGCAGCGTCAATTCACCTGTCTGTCCATTCACACGAATGATGTCGCCATCACGTACTTTTGCCAGCAGACCGCCATCATAGGCTTCTGGGGTTACATGGATTGCTGAAGGCACTTTACCTGAAGCACCTGAAAGTCGTCCATCGGTAACTAACGCAATTTTGAAACAACGGTCCAATAATACACCAAGTGGCGGCATGAGTTTATGTAATTCTGGCATTCCGTTCGCTTTTGGTCCCTGATGACGCACAACAACCACGCAATCTCGATCCAGCAGACCGGCATCAAACGCCGGTAACACATCATGCTGACTTTCAAAGACAACAGCCGGCGCTTCAATGATCTGATTTTCGACCGGTACCGCCGACGTTTTCATCACTGCCCGCCCGAGGTTACCGCTCAGCACTTTGGTGCCGCCGTGGTGAGAGAAAGGTTGGTCAAAGGAGGCAATCACGTTGCTGTCCAGGGATTTCACCGCCCCTTCGCGCCAGTCCAGTTCACCGTTGTTAAGCCACGGCTCCATGGTGTAACGCGATAAACCGAATCCGGCAACAGTATTCACATCTTCATGCAGCAGGCCCGCGTTCAGCAGCTCACGCATTAGCACCGGTACGCCGCCCGCCGCCTGGAAGTGGTTAATATCCGCCGGACCGTTCGGGTACAAACGCGCCATCAGCGGCACGATATCGGACAGATCGGAGAAGTCATCCCAGTTAATCAGAATCCCGGCCGCACGCGCCATGGCCACCAGATGCATCGTATGGTTAGTTGAGCCCCCGGTCGCCAGCAGCGCCACAATTCCGTTCACCACCACTTTTTCATCGATCATTTTACCGATCGGCATCCATTCATTACCGTTCCCGGTAAGACGCGTAACCTGACGGGCTGCAGCCGCGGTCAACGCTTCACGCAGCGGCGCATCCGGATGGACGAATGAGGAGCCTGGCAATTGCATCCCCATGAACTCCACGACCATCTGGTTCGTATTCGCCGTGCCGTAGAACGTACAGGTACCCGGTGCGTGATAAGACGCCGCCTCGGACTCGAGCAGCGCCATACGATCAACTTTGCCTTCCGCATAGAGTTGACGAATACGCACTTTTTCTTTGTTCGCCAGGCCGCTCGCCATCGGGCCGGAAGGGATAAAAATTGACGGCAGGTGACCGAATGACAGCGCCGCCATCACCAGGCCTGGGACAATTTTATCGCACACGCCGAGGAACAACGCGCCATCGAACATATTATGAGAGAGGCCCACAGCGGCTGACATCGCAATCACTTCACGACTCAGCAGCGAAAGCTCCATCCCATCCTGCCCCTGGGTAACACCGTCACACATGGCCGGCACACCACCTGCAACCTGACCTACCGCATTGGCTTCATGCAACGCTTTGCGAATGATAGCCGGATAATGTTCATATGGCTGATGCGCAGAAAGCATGTCGTTGTAGGAGGTAATGATCGCGATATTGTTACGCAGCATGCTTTTCAGCGATGCTTTGTCGTCCGGTTGACACGCGGCAAAGCCATGCGCCAGATTACCGCATGCCAGTTGCGACCGATGAACGGTGGTCGATTTAGCTTGTTCAATACGGGCGAGGTAGGCGGAACGTGTGTCGCGAGAACGTTCGATGATACGTTGTGTTACGCGTAACAAATTCGGATTCATAGAGGCTCCTAAAATTTATCTGTCAGAGCGGTAGGATTAACAATGCTTATCAGTCGGGTTAAAAGTGCTGAATCGCTTGTTTGCCGTAGCTCAGGGGCAAAATCGTTTCAGGCAGTGTAATAAAAAAAGCCCCGCGGGTGAATCCACGCGAGGCTTAAAAGTGCAAAAATTATTCTGCAATCTGTGTTAGATCATGTTACCGGTAAAATAACACCTATGGGCTAGATGATATTTTACTCGAATTCGTTCCAGGAACGGCCATCACGGGTGATCATTGCCACAGAAGCAACCGGTCCCCAGGTCCCTGCCTGATACGGCTTCGGTGCATCGTTGTCCATTGCCCATGCTTCGGTAATTGAGTCGACCCACTTCCAGGCTTCTTCAACTTCATCACGACGCACAAACAGCGCCTGAATACCGCGCATCGTTTCAAGCAGCAGACGCTCATAGGCGTCAGCCAGGTGCGTCTGGTTGAAGGTTTCGGAATAGCTCAGATCAAGCTTAGTAATTTGCAGGTTATGCTTGTGATCCAGACCCGGCACTTTGTTCAGCACCTGGATATCAACACCTTCATCAGGCTGCAAACGAATAGTCAGCTTGTTCTGCGGCAGATCCTGCCAGGACTCTCTGAACAGATTCAGCTCAGGCGTTTTGAAGTAGACCACGACTTCAGAGCACTTCGTCGGTAAACGCTTGCCGGTACGCAGATAGAATGGAACGCCCGCCCAACGCCAGTTATCGATATCCACACGGATCGCCACAAACGTTTCCGTATTGCTGCTCTTGTTCGCGCCCTCTTCTTCCAGATACCCCGGTACTTTTTTGCCCTGGGCAAAACCCGCGGTGTACTGACCGCGAACCGTCTTCTCACGCACGTTTGAGCGATCGATGCGGCGTAGTGATTTCAATACCTTCACTTTTTCATCACGGATGCTGTCGGCGCTCAGGTCCGACGGCGGGGACATCGCGATCATGCACAGGATCTGCAGCAGGTGGTTTTGGATCATGTCGCGCATTTGACCGGCCTGGTCAAAATAGCCCCAGCGACCTTCAATCCCCACTTCTTCCGCTACGGTAATTTCAACGTGATCGATCGTGCGGTTATCCCAGTTGTTTACAAACAGGGAGTTGGCAAAGCGCAGTGCCAGCAGGTTCAACACCGTCTCTTTGCCGAGATAGTGGTCGATACGATAAACCTGGCACTCTTCGAAATATTCGCCGACCTGATCGTTGATCTCACGCGATGTTGCCAGTGACGTTCCCAACGGTTTTTCCATCACGACGCGGGCCGGTTTAGCATTCAGCTTTGCTTCACCCAAACCTTTGCAGATTGCGCCAAAAGTGCTTGGCGGCATCGCGAAATAGTTAATAGTGGTCCGTGATTTCTGATCCAGCATTTCACCCAGACGGCTAAATGCGGCGGTATCATTGACGTCCAGATTACAAAACTCCAGACGGCCACTGAGGGTCTCCCACAAACCTTCATCAATTTTTTCTTTCATGAAGGTTTCGAGCGCTTCGCGCACAACCTTGGTATAGGCTGCTTTATCCCAGTCGGCACGCCCAACCCCGATGATACGGGTTTCCGGGTTTATCTGGCCGGCTTTTTCCAGTTGATACAGGGAAGGCAGCAATTTCCGCCGCGCCAGGTCGCCCTTCGCGCCGAAAATGACCAGGTCACATGCCTGGGCTGTTTGCGTTACCGCCATGTCATTCTCCTCAATTAAGTGTCTGGTGCTTTTGCCAGAAACTGGTTGTAATTTTATTACAGTGCACTGTACTGCTTTTACGTGAATCCGGAAACCGTAAACGCTTATCCAGCTGTGCTGTTACCGCGAACAGGCGTTTGATTGGCGTTTACCTCTGCAAAATGGATAAAAAAGTCGCTTTTTTTCGTACCCATGAAGAAGTAAGAAAACCAGACTCCGATCATGTAATGAAAAAAAACAACAACTATTCTGTCCATTTTGCCCCGTTCCTTCCTTAGCAGGGGTAATATCTAACAAATGTATCTTCCGATTTCCCCGTATCGTTGAAATCGTTTTTTCCCATGAGCCATGAGTCGACCTACATCATGAATATGCTGGAAAAAATCCGGTCAAAACTGGAACAGTTGAGCAAATCAGAGCGTAAAGTCGCTGACATTATTCTTGCCTCACCCGACCGGGCAATCCATTCAAGCATCGCCGCACTTGCGCTGGAAGCCAATGTCAGCGAGCCGACGGTGAACCGATTCTGTCGCAGTATGGATACGCGCGGCTTTCCTGATTTTAAACTGCATCTGGCGCAAAGTCTGGCAAATGGCACCCCATATGTTAGTCGTAATGTGGATGAGGATGACAGCGTAGAATCATACACGGGAAAAATCTTCGAGTCGGCGATGGCAAGTCTCGACCACGTTCGCCAGTCTCTGGATAACACCGCGGTCAACAGAGCGGTGGATTTGTTAACCCAGGCGAAGAAAATTGCCTTTTTTGGCCTGGGGTCTTCCGCCGCAGTAGCGCACGACGCGATGAATAAATTTTTTCGTTTTAACGTACCGGTGATCTATTCCGACGATATTGTACTGCAACGTATGAGTTGCATGAATTGTAGCGACGACGACGTTATTGTGCTGATTTCGCATACCGGGAGAACCAAGAGTCTGGTTGAACTGGCGCAGTTGGCCAGGGAAAACGACGCGATGGTTATCGCCCTGACCTCTCCCGGCACGCCGCTGGCGCGTGAAGCTACGCTGGCCATTACCCTCGACGTACCGGAAGATACTGACATTTATATGCCCATGGTCTCTCGACTTGCTCAACTGACCGTGATAGATGTGCTGGCTACAGGATTTACTTTGCGCCGTGGGGCAAAATTTAGAGATAACTTGAAGCGTGTCAAGGAAGCACTCAAGGAATCGCGTTTTGATAAAGAATTACTCATCAAGAGTGATGACCGCTAAAAGCAATAACAATGTTCTACCCTTTTATCATCCGGGTCGTTCAGTTACCGTTACTGTTTGAGAACGGCCGGATTAATGTTCACGCAACACCTAGTTGTTTCAGTCAACGGAGTATTACATGTCCAGAAGGCTTCGCAGAACCAAAATCGTTACCACGTTAGGCCCAGCAACCGATCGCGATAACAACCTCGAAAAAATTATCGCTGCGGGTGCAAACGTCGTACGTATGAACTTTTCGCACGGCTCTCCAGAAGATCACAAAATGCGGGCGGATAAGGTCCGTGAAATTGCCGCAAAACTGGGACGTCATGTAGCTATTTTGGGTGACCTGCAGGGACCTAAAATCCGCGTATCAACCTTTAAAGAAGGTAAAGTTTTTCTTAACGTTGGCGACAAGTTCCTGTTAGACGCCAACCTCGGCAAAGGCGAAGGCGACAAAGAAAAAGTCGGGATCGATTATAAAGGTCTGCCTGCTGACGTCGTGCCAGGCGATATCCTGCTACTTGATGACGGTCGCGTACAGCTTAAAGTGCTGGAAGTCCAGGGTATGAAAGTCTTCACCGAAGTTACCGTCGGTGGCCCGCTGTCTAACAATAAAGGCATCAACAAACTGGGCGGCGGTCTTTCTGCTGAAGCCCTGACCGAAAAAGATAAAGCTGACATCGTCACTGCAGCGCAAATCAGCGTTGACTATCTGGCTGTCTCCTTCCCTCGCTGCGGCGAAGATCTGAACTATGCCCGCCGTCTGGCGCGCGACGCTGGCTGCGACGCGAAAATTGTCGCCAAGGTAGAACGTGCGGAAGCTGTCTGCGACCAGAATGCGATGGATGACATCATCCTGGCCTCTGACGTGGTGATGGTAGCGCGTGGCGATCTGGGCGTTGAAATCGGCGACCCTGAGCTGGTTGGTATTCAAAAAGCGTTGATTCGTCGCGCACGTCAGCTGAACCGTGCGGTCATTACCGCCACGCAGATGATGGAGTCGATGATCACCAACCCAATGCCGACCCGTGCGGAAGTGATGGACGTGGCTAACGCCGTTCTGGACGGTACTGATGCCGTAATGCTCTCTGCAGAAACGGCAGCAGGCCAGTACCCGGCAGAAACCGTCGCGGCAATGGCTCGCGTATGCCTGGGTGCCGAGAAGATCCCGAGCATCAATGTTTCCAAACACCGTCTTGACGTGCAGTTTGACAACGTCGAAGAAGCGATTGCTATGTCAGCGATGTATGCCGCTAACCACCTGAAAGGGGTAACCGCTATCATCGCGATGACAGAGTCTGGTCGTACCGCGCTGATGACCTCTCGTATCAGTTCTGGCCTGCCGATTTTCGCGATGTCTCGTCATGAACGTACGCTGAATCTAACCTCTCTGTATCGCGGCGTCACTCCGGTTCACTTTGACAGCGAAACTGACGGCGTGGTTGCCGCCAATCAAGCGGTGAACCTGCTGCGCGATAAAGGTTATCTGGTCTCCGGCGATCTGGTGATTGTGACCCAGGGCGATGTCATGAGCACCATTGGCTCCACCAACACTACGCGTATTCTGACTGTCGAGTAATGCCCGCGTTTGATGTAAAAAAGCCTCTCATTTGAGAGGCTTTTTTTTATTTCTTCGGGTAGAGATCTTTGCGTTTATATGGCTCAATTTCACCTGGTTTGCGTGTCTTAAGCAGCTTTAAAATCCAGGTGTATTGCTCAAGGTGTGGTGCAACAAAAATTTCCACCTCTTCGTTCATTCGTCTGGCAATGGTGTGATCATCCGCCGTCAGGATGTCATCCATCGGAGGACGGACCTGGATCGTCAGGCGGTGGGTTTTACCATCATATACCGGGAACAGTGGCACCACGCGCGCATGGCACACCTTCATCAGACGACCAATCGCCGGTAACGTTGCTTTATAGGTAGCAAAAAAGTCCACAAACTCGCTGTGTTCAGGACCATGGTCCTGATCCGGCAGATAGTATCCCCAATATCCCTGACGTACAGATTGAATAAACGGTTTGATACCGTCGTTACGCGCATGCAGGCGACCACCGAAACGACGGCGCACCGTGTTCCAGACGTAATCGAAAACCGGGTTTCCCTGGTTGTGGAACATCGCCGCCATTTTCTGCCCCTGGGAAGCCATCAACATCGCCGGGATGTCCACCCCCCAGCCATGAGGAACGAGAAAAATTACTTTTTCATCATTGCGACGCATCTCTTCGATGATATCCAGGCCTTGCCAGTCGACCCGACTCTGAATTTTCTCCGGGCCGCGTATCGCCAGTTCCGCCATCATGACCATCGCCTGAGGCGCGGTTGCGAACATCTCATCGACAATGGCTTCGCGCTCGGCTTCACTACGCTCAGGAAAGCAGAGGGACAAATTGATCAATGCTCTGCGACGTGAGCTTTTTCCCAGTCTTCCGGCGAGCCGTCCGAGCTTCGCCAGAACAGGATCGCGGAATGATGCTGGGGTTAACGCAATCCCGGCTATCGCCGCCACGCCAAGCCAGGCGCCCCAGTAGCGCGGATGGCGAAATGATTTATGAAACTCAGGGATATACTCAATATTCTTTTTTTTCGTTTCCATGCTCTTCCAGTGTCTGGTATCGCGAAAAGTAAATCTGCTGATAGTGTAGCGGCGCACCGTGCGCCGTACAAAATAAAAAAGCCGGCACGCATCGCGTACCGGCTCTGTCAGTGTGCTAATTAATCGAAACGCAACTGAGGAACAACTTCTTTCACCTGTGCCAGGTAATCAGTACGATCTGAGCCAGTCAACCCTTCTGTACGCGGCAGTTTCGCCGTCAGCGGGTTAACAGCCTGTTGGTTGATCCACACTTCGTAATGCAGGTGCGGCCCCGTTGAACGTCCGGTATTGCCTGACAGCGCGATACGGTCGCCACGTTTCACTTTTTGTCCTGGCTTAACCAATAGCTTACGCAGGTGCATATAACGCGTAGTGTAGGTGCGTCCATGACGTACCGCGACATAGTAGCCAGCGGCGCCGCTGCGCTTCGCGACAACCACTTCACCATCACCTACCGACAGCACCGGCGTCCCCTGCGGCATCGCAAAGTCGACACCTTTATGCGGCGCTACGCGTCCCGTCACCGGGTTGAGGCGACGCGGGTTAAAGTTCGAAGATATACGGAACTGTTTCGCCGTTGGGAAACGCATGAAGCCTTTCGCCAGCCCGGTACCATTACGGTCATAGAACTTACCGTCTTCAGCGCGAATGGCGTAATAATCTTTGCCTTCAGAACGCAACCGCACGCCCAGCAGTTGGCTTTGCTCACGTTTGCCGTCGAGCATTTCGCGAGACATCAGCACTGAGAATTCATCGCCTTTTTTCAGTTTGCGGAAATCCATCTGCCACTGCATGGCCTTGATCACCGCACTGATTTCAGAGCTGGTCAGCCCGGCATCTTTAGCACTGGCGACGAAGCTCCCGCCGACCGTGCCTTTGATACGGCTATTGACCCAATCGCCCTGCTGCATTTCGCTACTCATTTTGAAACCCGTCGCGGTGCGATCGTAAGTACGGGTTTCGCGACGAGAGACTTCCCAGGTCAGGCGTTGCAGGTCGCCTTCCGCGCTTAGCGTCCAGGAAAGTTGCTGACCAATTTTCAGGTTACGCAACTCTTTATCGGAAGCCGCAAGCTGGCTGATGTCACCCATATCGATGCCGTACTGATTCAGGATACTGCTCAGCGTATCGCCCGTAGAAACGACATACTCATGCACACCGGCCTCACCAGACGTTTTGTCATCCAGTTCATCCTGTGGGATAGCTTCATCTTCCTGAGCGGCCTGGTCGATAGGTTCGCTGGCCTCAGGCAACAGTGAACGAATCTCGCTTTTTTCCAGCTCGATAGTTTTGACGATGGGTGCAGAATCGGGGTGGTAAACATAGGGCCGCCACACAGCGACGGCCAATGTCAGTACGGTAAGCGACCCCAGCATAACGCGATGGGGTCGCGGCAGATTATTAAATGCCAGAGCGACAGAGCGGGCTATCTGTTGCACGTATTCACTTCCTCATTAATCTCCTTTCAGGCAGCTCGCATACTGGTTGGCTAATTGGTTCAAAAACGCTGAATAGCTTGTTTTACCCAGTTTGATATTCGTTCCGAGCGGATCCAACGTTCCCATTCGAACAGTTGTCCCTCTCGCGACGGCTTCAACGACCGCTGGCCTGAACTGTGGCTCAGCAAAAACGCAGGTTGCTTTTTGCTCAACCAACTGTGTTCTTATTTCATGTAAACGCTGCGCACCAGGTTGAATCTCAGGGTTCACGGTAAAGTGACCAAGCGGTGTTAGTCCGTAGTGTTTCTCGTAGTAGCCATAGGCGTCATGAAAAACGAAATAACCTTTACCCTTGAGCGGCGCGAGCTCGTTACCTACCTGCTTATCGGTTGCGGCTAATTGTGCCTCAAAATCCTTCAGGTTGGCGTCAAGTTTGGCTCGACTTTGCGGCATAAGTTCCACTAATTTTTCATGGATTGCAACCGCTGAGGCCCGCGCTATCTCTGGGGAGAGCCAAAGATGCATGTTGTAATCGCCATGATGGTGATGCTCGTCACTTTTTTCACCATCAGCATCATTGTGTCCATGATCGTCATCGTCGTCGTCAGCACCTTTCATGAGTAACGGTTTCACATCATTAAGCTGCGCAATCGTTACCTGTTTCGCGTTAGGAATATTCTTGACCGACTTTTCCATAAACGCTTCCATCTCAGGTCCAATCCACACCACTAAGTCCGCGCCCTGTAAGCGTTTTACGTCTGAAGGACGCAGTGAGTAATCGTGTTCGGAAGCCCCGTCAGGCAGCAGAACCTGGGTATCGGTTACCCCATCAGCAATGGCTGAAGCAATAAATCCCAGCGGCTTAAGAGAAGCCACGACAGCAGCATTTGCCGCCTGTGTTGCACTACCCCAAAGAGCAGCGGATAATGCTGCGAAAAGAAGCGTATTTTTATGTAACATAATGCGACCAATCATCGTAATGAATGTAAGAAATGTGATATTATAACATTCTATAACTTCTGCAAGACTAAAATTGATATGACGACTTTGGTTTCACTGGAAAATGTCTCGGTCTCTTATGGTCAACGCCGCGTCCTATCTGACGTATCGCTTGAACTTCGACCCGGTAAAATTTTGACGCTTCTCGGCCCAAATGGCGCCGGGAAGTCTACGCTGGTGCGCGTTGTTTTAGGGCTGGTAGCGGCTGACGAGGGAGTTATCAAGCGCAATGGTCAATTGCGGATTGGCTATGTCCCGCAAAAGCTGTACCTCGATACCACGCTTCCGCTGACGGTAAGTCGTTTTCTGCGCTTACGTCCCGGCACCAAAAAAGAGGATATCCTTCCAGCACTGAAGCGCGTACAGGCCGGTCATCTGATGAATGCGCCGATGCAAAAACTCTCTGGCGGGGAAACGCAACGCGTCCTGTTAGCCCGTGCTTTATTGAATAAGCCTCAGTTACTGGTCCTTGATGAGCCAACCCAGGGGGTGGATGTCAATGGCCAGGTCGCACTGTATGATCTTATCGACCAGTTACGACGCGAACTGGATTGCGCCGTTCTGATGGTTTCTCATGACCTGCATCTGGTGATGGCTAAAACCGATGAGGTGCTGTGCCTCAACCATCATATTTGCTGTTCTGGCGCGCCAGAAGTGGTTTCCATGCACCCGGAATTCATCTCAATGTTCGGGCAACGCGGCGCCGAACAACTCGGAATATACCGTCATAATCACAATCACCGCCACGATCTACAGGGTCGTATCGTCTTACGCCGGGGAAATGGTCACTCATGATTGAATTGTTATTACCCGGTTGGTTAGCCGGGATCATGCTGGCCTGTGCCGCTGGCCCACTCGGCTCGTTCGTCGTCTGGCGTCGTATGTCCTATTTTGGTGATACGCTGGCCCACGCCTCACTGCTGGGCGTCGCTTTTGGTCTGCTGCTGGATGTAAATCCTTTCTATGCCGTCATTGCCGTGACCCTGATGCTGGCGGCTGGGCTGGTATGGCTGGAGAAGCGCCCTCACCTGGCGATCGATACCTTGCTCGGTATTATGGCGCACAGCGCGCTGTCATTGGGGCTGGTTGTCGTCAGCCTGATGTCAAACATTCGCGTGGATCTGATGGCCTACCTGTTTGGTGATTTACTCGCCGTGACGCCAGAAGATCTCATCTCCATCGCCATTGGCGTGGTTATCGTTCTGGCGATTCTGTTTTGGCAGTGGCGCAACCTGCTGTCGATGACCATCAGTCCTGACCTGGCCTTTGTTGACGGCGTGAAGCTGCAACGCGTTAAGCTGCTGCTGATGCTGGTTACAGCTTTAACTATCGGTGTGGCGATGAAGTTTGTCGGGGCGCTGATTATCACCTCGCTGCTGATTATCCCTGCGGCAACCGCCCGTCGTTTCGCCCGTACGCCGGAACAGATGGCCGGCGTCGCCGTTGGTGTGGGTATGATAGCGGTTACCGGTGGGCTGACCTTCTCAGCCTTTTATGATACCCCAGCAGGGCCATCCGTAGTGCTGTGTGCCGCACTGCTGTTTATCTTCAGTATGATGAAAAAGCAGGCAAGCTAAGCATATGTTGCCCGGTGGCGCTGCGCTTACCGGGCCTACAAAATCGCCCAGGCCTGATGAGCGTAGCGACTTCAGGTGCTAAGGCATCTCTGGCGGCGTGATCCCAAAATGGTTCCAGGCGCGCACCGTTGCCATTCTACCGCGCGGCGTACGCTGCAGAAAACCTTGCTGAATCAAATACGGCTCCAGCACATCCTCAATGGTTTCACGCTCTTCCCCGATCGCCGCCGCCAGGTTATCCAGACCGACCGGCCCACCAAAGAATTTATCGATCACCGCCAGCAGCAGCTTGCGGTCCATATAATCGAAGCCTTCCGCGTCGACGTTGAGCATATCCAGCGCCTGAGCGGCGATATCCGCCGAAATGGTGCCGTCATGCTTCACCTCGGCAAAATCACGTACCCGGCGTAATAAACGGTTGGCGATACGCGGCGTACCGCGGGCGCGACGCGCCACTTCCAACGCTCCTTCATCGCTCATTTCCAGTCCCATAAAGCGGGCGCTACGTCCGACAATGTGCTGCAGATCGGCAACCTGATAGAACTCCAGCCGTTGCACAATACCAAAGCGGTCACGTAGCGGGGACGTTAACGACCCGGCGCGCGTCGTCGCCCCAATCAGGGTAAACGGCGGCAGATCGATCTTAATTGAACGTGCAGCAGGCCCTTCGCCAATCATGATATCCAGTTGATAATCTTCCATCGCCGGATACAGCACCTCTTCCACCACCGGTGACAGGCGATGGATCTCATCGATAAACAGCACATCGTGGGGTTCAAGGTTAGTGAGCATAGCCGCCAGATCGCCCGCTTTCTCCAGTACCGGTCCGGATGTGGTGCGCAGGTTGACGCCCATTTCATTGGCAACAATATTGGCAAGCGTGGTTTTACCGAGGCCAGGCGGGCCGAAAATCAGCAGGTGATCGAGGGCATCACCGCGCAGCTTCGCCGCCTGGATAAAAATCTCCATTTGCGAGCGTACCTGAGGCTGGCCAATATACTCTTCCAGCAATTTAGGGCGGATCGCACGATCCACCAGGTCTTCAGGTGTCGTGCTGACAGCCGAAATCAGGCGATCTGCTTCAATCATCCTTTACCTCACAATGCCGCGCGAAGCGCTTCACGAATCAGGGTTTCACTGCTGGCATCAGGGCGGGCAATTTTGCTCACCATGCGGCTGGCTTCCTGTGGTTTATAGCCTAACGCCACCAGCGCAGCAACCGCTTCCTGCTCGGCGTCGTCCGTTGCCGGACTTGCCGGAGAGGTCAAAACCAGGTCTGCCGCCGGGGTGAAGAGATCGCCATGCAGACCTTTAAAGCGGTCCTTCATTTCAACGATCAAACGTTCGGCAGTTTTCTTTCCAATGCCAGGTAACTTCACCAGCGCGCCAAGCTCTTCACGTTCAACGGCATTCACGAACTGCTGGGCAGACATACCGGAGAGGATCGCCAGCGCCAGCTTCGGGCCTACGCCGTTGGTTTTAATTAACTCTTTAAATAATGTGCGTTCTTGCTTGTTGTTGAAGCCATACAGCAACTGCGCGTCTTCACGCACCACAAAGTGGGTGAAGATAATCGCTTCCTGCCCGGCTTCCGGCAGCTCGTAGAAACAGGTCATTGGCATATGCACTTCATAGCCTACCCCACCCGTTTCCAGAAGGACCAGTGGGGGTTGTTTTTCAAGAATGATGCCTCTGAGTCTGCCTATCACGTGACGCTCCTGCGTTAAGGGCTAAAAGGTAATGCGCTATCATAAAAAAAGGCTGGATAGATATCCAGCCTCATTTGTCACTAACGTAACCGACCTCGCGCCAGATTCAGCCTCGACTCGCTCATTTGCATGGCATTCTGACTGACATGGCAGTGGGTAATAGCAATCGCCAACGCATCCGCGGCGTCCGCCTGCGGGTTGGCGGGCAGCTTCAGTAGCGTACGCACCATATGCTGCACCTGGCTTTTTTCCGCGCTACCGATACCAACCACGGTCTGTTTTACCTGGCGGGCCGCGTATTCAAAGACCGGAAGATCCTGATTGGTTGCGGCAACAATCGCCACGCCGCGCGCCTGCCCCAGCTTCAGCGCCGAGTCGGCGTTCTTCGCCATAAAGACCTGCTCAATGGCAAAATAGTCCGGCTGGAACTGGGTGATGATCTCCGTTACGCCCGCATAAATCAGCTTCAGGCGAGACGGAAGATCGTCAACTTTGGTGCGAATACAGCCACTGCCGAGGTAGGTCAGTTGCCTGCCGACCTGACGGATTACGCCATAACCGGTAATGCGCGACCCCGGGTCAATGCCGAGAATAATAGACATCACGCATCTCCTGTTATTTTATGGCTTAACCACATCATTCTAAGGTTGCAGCAACCTCATCGGAGATTTCACCGTTGTGGTAAACTTCCTGTACATCGTCGCAGTCTTCCAGCATATCGATCAGACGCATCAGTTTCGGTGCCGTTTCTGCATCCATATCCGCTTTGGTGGATGGGATCATTGAAACTTCAGCCGCATCCGCTTTCAGACCAGCCGCTTCCAGCGCATCACGGACTTTGCCCATCTCTTCCCACGCGGTGTAAACGTCAATCGCGCCGTCATCGTAGGTCACAACATCTTCAGCACCCGCTTCCAGCGCCGCTTCCATGATGGCGTCTTCATCGCCTTGTTCAAAGGAGATCACGCCTTTTTTGCTGAACAGGTAAGATACGGAACCGTCGGTACCCAGATTGCCGCCCGTTTTAGAGAACGCGTGACGCACTTCCGCAACGGTACGGTTACGGTTGTCAGACAGGCATTCGATCATCACGGCGGTGCCGCCAGGACCGTAACCTTCATAGATGATGGTCTCCATATTAGAGTCTTCATCACCGCCCACACCGCGCGCGATGGCACGGTTCAGGGTGTCACGGGTCATGTTGTTAGCCAGCGCTTTATCAACGGCTGCACGCAGACGCGGGTTAGCATCCGGATCGCCACCGCCCAGTTTAGCCGCCGTCACCAGCTCACGAATGATTTTGGTAAAGATTTTACCGCGCTTAGCATCCTGCGCGGCTTTACGATGTCTGGTGTTGGCCCATTTACTATGACCTGCCATAAATAATATCTCCAAAAAGCGCGCCTTCTCAGGCGACGTTAATCACAAATTCTTCAATCGCCTGCCGGTTACTCCACGACTTGGTTAACCGAGCGGCTTCAGCCGCATTAACCCAACGATAAGTCAGATGTTCGGTGAACACGATCTCTCGTTCTGAGGGAAGAGCCAGGCAAAACCAGGATTCAGTATTACGCTCAATTCCCGGCGCATAGCGATGACGTAAATGGCTAAAAATCTCAAACTCCACCGTGCGCTGACAGTCAATTAAGGTCAGTTGCTCAGTAGCAACATCAATGGCGACCTCTTCCTTTACTTCGCGCATGGCGGCCTGCGACGCGGTTTCACCCTCTTCCAGGCTGCCGGTGACCGACTGCCAGAAGTCAGGATCGTCGCGTCGCTGTAACATCAGCACTCTCCCGGTGTCCTTTGCATAAATCACGACTAACACCGAGACAGGCTGTTTGTACTTCATATCAGTTATTCTCGGCCTTCTTCACAACCTGAATGCTCAGTTCCGCCAGCGCAGCTTCGTTGGCGAAGCTTGGCGCTTCGGTCATCAGACACGCGGCTGCCGTCGTTTTCGGGAAGGCAATAACGTCGCGAATGTTATCAGTACCTGTCAGCAACATGGTCAGACGATCCAGACCAAACGCCAGGCCCGCATGCGGCGGTGTACCATATTTTAGCGCATCCAGCAGGAAGCCGAATTTCTCACGCTGCTCTTGCTCGTTAATGCCCAGAATGCCGAATACGGTCTGCTGCATGTCGCCGTTGTGAATACGGACGGAACCACCACCGACTTCATAGCCGTTGATAACCATATCGTAAGCATTGGCAACCGCATCTTCCGGCGCAGTTTTCAGCTCAGCAGCGGTCATATCTTTCGGCGAGGTGAACGGGTGGTGCATCGCGGTCAGACCGCCTTCACCATCGTCTTCAAACATCGGGAAGTCGATGACCCACAGCGGCGCCCATTTCGACTCGTCGGTAATGCTCAGATCTTTACCCAGTTTCAGACGCAGCGCGCCCATCGCGTCGGCAACCACTTTCTTGTTGTCGGCACCGAAGAAAATCATGTCGCCGTCTTGCGCACCGGTACGCGCCAGAATCGCTTCGACGATTTCTGCGTTCAGGAACTTAGCCACCGGGCTGGTGATACCTTCCAAGCCTTTCGCACGCTCGGTGACTTTGATGTAAGCCAGGCCTTTCGCGCCGTAGATCTTAATAAAGTTACCGTAATCGTCGATCTGCTTACGGCTTAAACTCGCACCGCCCGGTACGCGCAGGGCTGCGACACGGCCTTTCGGATCGTTCGCCGGACCAGAGAACACCGCGAACTCAACGTCTTTTACCAGATCGGCGACGTCAACCAGTTCCATTGGGTTACGCAAGTCTGGCTTATCGGAACCGTAACGGCGCTCAGCTTCGGCAAAGGTCATGATCGGGAAATCACCGAGATCCACACCTTTCACTTCCAGCCACAGATTCCGCACTAACGCTTCCATCACTTCACGCACCTGTGGCGCAGTCATGAAGGATGTTTCCACATCGATCTGGGTAAATTCAGGCTGACGGTCAGCACGTAAGTCTTCATCACGGAAGCATTTTACGATCTGATAGTAGCGGTCAAAGCCAGACATCATCAGCAGCTGTTTGAACAGCTGAGGAGACTGCGGCAGCGCGTAAAACTTGCCTTTATGGACGCGGGAAGGCACCAGATAGTCGCGCGCGCCTTCCGGCGTTGCTTTGGTCAACATCGGGGTTTCGATGTCGAGGAAACCGTGATCGTCCATAAAGCGACGAACCAGGCTGGTAATTTTGGCGCGTGTTTTCAGACGCTGCGCCATTTCAGGACGACGCAGATCCAGATAACGATACTTCAGACGCGCTTCTTCGGTATTGACGTGGTTAGAGTCCAGCGGCAGTGAGTCTGAGCGGTTGATAATGATCAGATCGGATGCCAGTACTTCAATTTCGCCAGTCGCCATATCGGCATTGACGTTTTTCGCATCACGCGCACGCACGGTGCCCGTAACCTGGATGCAGAACTCATTACGCAGTTCGGAGGCCAGCTTTAACGCGTCCGCACGGTCCGGATCGAAAAATACCTGCACGATACCTTCGCGGTCGCGCATATCGATAAAGATCAGGCTACCAAGATCACGACGACGGTTGACCCAACCACACAGAGTCACCTGCTGCCCCTCGTGGGACAGACGTAGCTGCCCGCAATATTCTGTACGCATGAGATATCCCTTAACTTTGCCGCAGGCGGATTGTCACCTGTCTCGCAGATGACGAAGTCGCAGCTTTAGCTGAATGTCACAACTGAATGAAAAAAGGCGGCTATTATACTGGAAATTCTGCCGCACGATAAGTCCGGTACTGACTGTACGCCTGTTTCCTCGACGGGCATTGCGTAATCTCACAAAAAATAACAAAAATTGTCGCCCCTTTCACACTGATTCGCGATTAAGGTGTAACGGAATTCTTATTTTTTACTGGAGTGACCATGCTGGAACTGAACGCAAAAACAACCGCCCTTGTCGTTATTGACTTACAGGAAGGGATCCTGCCTTTCGCTGGCGGACCACATACGGCACACGATGTGGTTGCCCGCGCCGCACGGTTGGCGGAAAAATTTCGTGCTAAGGGTTCTCCAGTAGTGATGGTGCGCGTTGGCTGGTCTGACGATTATGCAGAAGCGCTGAAACAACCGGTTGATGCCCAGGCACCGGCCAAAGCGTTACCCGACAACTGGTGGGATTACCCGCAAGCTCTGGGCAAATGCGCCAGCGATCTGGAAGTCACCAAACGTCAGTGGGGCGCGTTCTACGGTACTGACCTCGAGCTACAATTGCGCCGCCGGGGTGTCGATACCATCGTCCTGTGCGGCATCTCCACGAACATTGGCGTGGAATCCACCGCGCGAAACGCGTGGGAGCTAGGTTTTAATCTGATCGTTGCGGAAGATGCCTGTAGCGCCGCCAGTGCTGACCAGCATCAAGGCAGCATGACACATATTTTCCCACGCATTGCGCGCGTTCGCAGCGTGGACGAGATCCTGCAAGCGTTATGATCTATATCGGCTTACCCCAGTGGTCGCACCCGAGGTGGGTGCGACTTGGGATCACCAGCCTGGAAGAGTATGCCCGCCACTTCAACTGTGTCGAGGGCAACACCACGCTGTATGCGCTGCCAAAAGCCGAGATTGTCACCCGCTGGCATGCGCAAACCACCGATGCGTTTCGATTTTGTTTTAAGTTTCCGGCCACCATTTCACATCAGGCCGCATTGCGTAACTGTGATGATTTGGTGCAGGAATTTTTTACGCGCATGTCGCCGCTGGAAGCGCGCATTGGGCAATACTGGTTGCAATTACCCGCCACCTTTGGCCCACACGACCTGTCCGCTTTGTGGCCGTTTCTCGATGCGCTCCCCAAATCCTTTACCTACGGTGTCGAAGTTCGCCATCCGGGCTTCTTTGCCAAAGGCGAAGAAGAGCAGCAACTGAATCGCGGCCTGCATGAGCGAGGTGTAAACCGGGTGATCTTAGACAGTCGCCCGGTGCATGCCGCCATCCCGCATACTGAAGCGATACGCGAGGCCCAGCGTAAGAAACCGAAGGTTCCGGTTCATGCAGTGGTAACTGCCACTCATCCGATGGTGCGTTTTATCGGTAGCGATAATATGGCGCAAAACCGGCAGTTATTTGCCGTTTGGTTAAGCAAACTGTCGCTGTGGCAACAGTCCACGACGCCGTATTTATTTTTGCATACGCCGGATATCGCGCAGGCCCCGGAGCTGGTAGACACGTTATGGGCGGATTTACGTAGCGCCCTGCCAGAGATCGGATCAGCACCGTCTATTCCACAGCAATCTTCTCTTTTCTGAAATTGCCACCTATCATAGACAGTGCCATCTGCCATTTTAAAGGGAGTTTGTATGGTAAGCGCGCTTTATGCCGTATTGGGTGCGTTATTGTTAATAAAGTTCTCATTTGACGTCGTTCGCCTGCGTATGCAGTACCGCGTTGCCTATGGTGACGGTGGTTTTAGCGAACTGCAAAGCGCTATCCGTATTCATGGTAATGCGGTGGAATATATTCCTGTCGCGTTAGTGCTGCTGTTATTTATGGAAATGAACGGCGCAGAAACGTGGATGGTGCATATTTGCGGACTGATGTTGATTGCCGGACGACTGATGCATTACTACGGATTCCACCACCGGCTTTTCCGCTGGCGGCGTTCAGGCATGAGCGCGACCTGGTGTTCGCTGTTGCTAATGGTGCTGGCGAATCTCTGGTATATGCCCTGGGAGTTGGTTTTCTCCCTGCATTAGCGCACAATACGCCACTTTATTTTTCCCGGATTTTTACGTTATGTCTCACCGCGACACGCTTTTTTCTGCGCCTATCGCCAGTCTGGGTGACTGGACCTTTGATGAACGGGTAGCTGAAGTCTTCCCGGATATGATCCAGCGTTCCGTTCCCGGCTACTCCAATATCATTTCGATGATTGGCATGCTGGCCGAACGTTTCGTCCAACCCAACACACAGGTCTACGATCTCGGCTGCTCTCTGGGCGCGGCGACGCTCTCGGTGCGTCGCAATATTCATCACGAGAATTGCAAAATTATTGCCGTTGATAATTCCCCGGCGATGGTTGAGCGCTGCCGTCGTCATATTGACGCTTATAAGGCCCCTACCCCGGTTGAAGTCATCGAAGGCGATATTCGCGACATTACTCTCGAAAACGCCTCGATGGTGGTGCTGAATTTTACCCTGCAGTTCCTTGAGCCACCTGAGCGCCAGGCATTGTTGGATAAGATTTATCAGGGACTGAATCCCGGCGGCGCGCTGGTGCTGTCGGAAAAATTCAGTTTCGAAGACGCTCAAGTTGGCGAGCTGCTGTTCAACATGCACCACGACTTCAAACGCGCAAATGGTTATAGCGAACTGGAAATCAGCCAGAAGCGCAGCATGCTGGAAAACGTGATGCTGACCGACTCCGTAGAAACACACAAAGCGCGACTGCATCAGGCGGGCTTTGAGCACAGCGAATTGTGGTTCCAGTGCTTCAACTTTGGATCTCTGGTGGCGCTGAAAGCTGAGGGTTGCGCATGATCGATTTTGGTAACTTTTATCAGTTGATTGCCAAAAATCACCTTTCCCATTGGCTGGAAACGCTCCCGGCGCAAATCGCCACCTGGCAGCGCGATCAGCATGGCTTATTTAAGCAGTGGTCGAACGCGGTGGAATTTTTGCCGGAGTTAACGCCATATCGCCTGGACTTACTGCATAGCGTCACCGCAGAAAGCGAACAACCGCTCAGCGACGGTCAGCTCAAACGCATCGATACTTTGATGCGGAACCTGATGCCATGGCGTAAAGGGCCATACTCGCTGTACGGCGTCAATATCGATACCGAATGGCGCTCAGACTGGAAATGGGATCGCGTCCTGCCGCATTTATCAGATCTTACCGGCCGTACCATTCTCGATGTCGGCTGCGGCAGCGGATATCACATGTGGCGCATGATTGGCGCGGGGGCGCATCTGGCGGTTGGCATCGATCCTACGCAACTGTTCCTGTGCCAGTTCGAAGCGGTGCGTAAACTGCTGGGCAACGATCAGCGTGCGCATCTGCTGCCGCTGGGTATTGAACAGCTCCCGGCGCTCAACGCCTTTGATACCGTGTTCTCCATGGGCGTGCTGTATCATCGACGTTCACCGCTGGAACACCTGTGGCAGTTGAAAGATCAGCTGGTTAAAGACGGTGAACTGGTACTGGAAACGCTGGTAGTCGAGGGTGATGAAAATACCGTACTGGTGCCAGGTGACCGCTACGCGCAGATGCGTAACGTCTATTTTATCCCGTCTGCGTTGGCGCTAAAAAACTGGCTGGAAAAATGCGGATTTGTTGATGTACGCATCGCCGATGTCTGCGTCACCACCACCGAAGAGCAGCGCCGTACCGAGTGGATGATAACCGAATCGCTGGCCGATTTCCTCGATCCGAACGACCACAGTAAAACGGTGGAAGGCTATCCCGCCCCATTACGCGCGGTATTGATTGCGCGTAAACCCTAGTTATTTTTGACTGGTGGCACATTTTCTCCAAAATAGTTCGGTTTGCGACAAGGCGGCGACGCAGCAAATCCCCGGGAGCGTAGATAACTACGTGACCGGGGTGCGCGAGGAAAGCCAACGCAGTAGCAGACCGAAATATGCAGGAGAAGGATAAAAAAAGGCCCCTGTTGAAATTGCAGGGGCCTGGTACGAGCAAGCATCATATTGGGCGACATGATGCAACGGTAAAAATCAGCTGGCCTGATGGCGTGCTATGATTGCTTTCATTTCAGCAACCGCCGCTCCGTCTACCGCATAGCGAGAATACTCATCCGCCTGCGTATCCGAAGACATCGACAACCCCGAATTGCGATAACGCATTGGGGAAGCCAGCCATACTCCGGCAGAACTATGGACTTCCTGCACTCCAGCATCCAGGAACAGGGACAAATTCGAGGCGCGAACCCCCGCTCCGGCCATAATGATTGGAGCACCCGCCTGCGCAATAAGTTCCATTATTTTTGTTAAACCTTGCACTGCATCTGATTTTTGCCCGGAAGTCAGTACCCTGGCGATGCCCAGTTCAGCTAATTTTTGTAGCGCATTGAGTGGGTTAGCGCACATATCAAAGGCCCGATGAAAAGTGACATTCAGCGGGCCAGCTGCGACCATTACTTTCTCCATGCGCGGCATATCGACATCGCCATCCGCATCTAAAATACCGGTCACCAGCCCTGAGAATCCCAGATCTCTGACCATCGCAATATCATCCAGCATTGCCGCAAATTCACCGTCGGTATAACAAAAATCCCCTCCACGCGGGCGGATAATCGGGTTAACGGGAATAGCAACGTGCTGGCGAACCGAACGCAATACGCCCAATGACGGCGTTAAGCCCCCTTCTTTGGGGGCCGAGCAAAGCTCAATGCGATCCGCGCCGTTTTGCTGCGCCGTAAGCGCGCATTCCATGCTGTAACAGCAAACTTCCAGTAAGGCCATGTTCACTCCTGTCGCTCACTTGCCACAATGGTTTCAATCGACCACGGATGAAATTTTATCGTCACGCTGCCATCGCTGACCGCCAGCGTAGGATTCGGTAAACGCTCCCGCTCTCCTTGCGGTGAGCTGGTTTTCACAAAAATGCCCGGCTGACTCAGGCCTTGATCGGAAAGCAGCGCCAACGCACGCGCATTCAGCGTTTGCGCATCGCCCGGCAGGACAATCTCAATATGCTCCCAACCTTCATGCGGATAACGCTTTTCGCCCGGCCACGGCAGTTCTACGATGGAAAATGCCCAGTGCAGTACGCAAACCGGCTCATGGAGTTTGAACAGGCAAATGGGTCTGCCATTGATGATGTTCTCTGACAATAATTCACCGCTCTGCTCAAATCCACGACGCCAGCGCTCTGCGGTAGTATTTTGATGGCAACGCAAAGAAATGTGATCGGCTTCAAGCGGTGTGACATCCAGACCAAGACGGGTGGAAAGTTCTGTTAACGCCTGCGTGAAATGCGGTAAATCTGCGGAAATATCATGCAGTTCTGCAACTGTTTGCCAGTTCGCCATAATAAAAGCTCATATCCATGTTCAAAGCCGCTAATTTACCCTGTTGCGCTACGCCATCCAACCGCTGTTTTTTTCGAACGCAATATGCATAATTATACGTAATTGCGTTGCTTTCATTTCCGACAGAGCACAGTACTCGCGATGCTGACGACAACGGGCATTTGCAGTATACTCCCGCCCTTAATTCTTAAACTGGCGCGGTGAATTTTATCCCGCTTCATAAATGTAAGGTATTCCGGTGAATATTCAGGCTCTTCTCTCAGAAAAAGTCAGTCAGGCCATGATTGCTGCAGGCGCGCCTGCAGATTGCGAACCACAGGTTCGTCAGTCAGCAAAAGTACAGTTCGGTGACTATCAGGCCAACGGCATGATGGCTGTCGCTAAAAAACTGGGTATGGCGCCGCGACAACTGGCTGAGCAGGTGCTGACTCATTTGGATCTCAACGGGATTGCCAGCAAGGTTGAAATTGCTGGCCCAGGCTTTATCAATATTTTTCTCGATCCGGCATTTCTGGCGCAGCATGTTCAGCAGGCGCTGACCTCCGATCGTCTGGGCGTTACCCAACCGGCTAAACAAACCGTTGTTGTTGATTACTCCGCGCCTAACGTAGCGAAAGAGATGCACGTGGGTCACCTGCGTTCCACCATCATCGGTGACGCTGCGGTGCGTACGCTGGAGTTCCTTGGCCACAATGTTATTCGCGCTAACCACGTCGGCGACTGGGGTACCCAGTTCGGTATGCTGATCGCGTGGCTGGAAAAACAGCAGCAGGAAAACGCCGGAGAGATGGCTCTGGCTGACCTTGAAGGTTTCTACCGTGATGCGAAAAAACATTACGACGAAGATGAAGCCTTCGCAGAACGCGCCCGTAGCTATGTTGTTAAACTGCAAGGCGGCGACGAGTACTTCCGTGAGATGTGGCGCAAACTGGTCGACATTACCATGTCACAGAACCAGTTAACTTACGACCGCCTGAACGTCACGCTGACCCGTGACGATGTCATGGGTGAAAGCCTGTACAACCCGATGCTGCCTGGTATCGTGGCCGATCTGAAAGCTAAGGGGCTGGCCGTTGAGAGCGAAGGCGCTATCGTCGTATTCCTTGATGAGTATAAGAACAAGGAAGGCGAACCGATGGGCGTTATCATTCAGAAGAAAGATGGCGGTTATCTCTACACCACCACCGATATCGCCTGCGCCAAGTATCGTTACGAAACGCTGCATGCCGACCGCGTTCTCTATTACATCGATTCCCGTCAGCATCAGCACTTAATGCAGGCCTGGACCATCGTCCGTAAAGCCGGCTATGTGCCAGATTCCGTACCGCTGGAACACCACATGTTCGGTATGATGCTGGGCAAAGACGGTAAGCCGTTCAAAACCCGCGCAGGCGGCACGGTTAAACTGGCCGATCTGCTGGATGAAGCGCTGGAGCGTGCGCGTCGTCTGGTGGCTGAGAAGAACCCGGACATGCCTGCCGATGAGCTGGAAAAGCTGGCGAACGCGGTCGGTATCGGCGCGGTGAAATATGCGGACTTGTCCAAAAACCGTACCACTGACTACATCTTCGACTGGGACAATATGCTGGCGTTCGAAGGCAACACCGCGCCGTACATGCAGTATGCCTACACCCGCGTACTGTCCGTGTTCCGTAAAGCGGATATCGACGAGGGCGCGCTGGCAAATGCGCAGGTCATTATCCGTGAAGATCGCGAGGCCCAACTGGCTGCGCGTCTGCTGCAGTTTGAAGAAACGCTCACCGTCGTGGCCCGTGAAGGTACGCCGCACGTGATGTGTGCCTACCTGTACGACGTAGCGGGTCTGTTCTCCGGCTTCTACGAGCATTGTCCTATCCTCAGCGCTGAGAACGAAGATATTCGTAACAGCCGCCTGAAGCTGGCGCAACTGACAGCGAAAACCCTGAAGCTGGGTCTGGATACGCTGGGTATCGAAACCGTAGAACGTATGTAATCACCTCGAGTGATGTGAAAACCCGCGCTATGTCGCGGGTTTTTTATTTTCCCGAATGACCGCCCTCGTAGGCCTGATAAGCGCAGCGCCATCAGGCGGTAAGGCACACCTTACCGGATGGCGGCGTGAACGCCTTATCCAGCCTACGAGAAAAGGCTACGTTAACTGTAATTTGTAACAACTCACAAGGAATGACACATTTCCGTAGAGAGATGGAACATTTTTTGCCTGTCATCCCGTTTGAGCCTCCGTATCATTAGGCGGCGAATTAATCGGGTACGGGTCAATGACATTCAGAGATTTTGAGGCGGAAGAAAAACTCTTCCAGCGGCGTGTAATAGTGGCCTTTGGCCTGGTGGTCATCTGTTTTGGCATCCTGATTTACAATCTCTACAACCTACAAATCCGTCAGCACCAGTATTACACCACCCGGTCGGATGCAAACGACATCAAAATGCTGCCTGTCGCCCCAACGCGAGGCATGATTTACGATCGCAATGGCATCCCGCTGGTGCGCAACGTAACCTGGTACGACATTTCCGTTACGCCATATAAAATCAGCGATATGGATGCCCTAATCAGGCAGCTAACGCCGATCGTTGACCTCACCCCGGATGACATTGACCAGTTCCGCCATGAGCTGAAATCCAGCAGCCGTTATCGCCCGGTAGTGCTAAAAAATGCGCTGACCGATGTAGAAATCGCCCGCTTCTCGGTTAACCAGTTTCATTTCAGTGGCGTCAATATCAATAGCTATGAAGACCGCCAGTACCCCTATGGCGCCGCACTGGCGCATGTCCTTGGCTATGTGTCAAAAATCAACGACAACGATCTGAAAGCACTGGATAAAAAAGGTCTGGCAGAAAACTACGCCGCCGATCACAACATCGGCAAGCAGGGTATTGAGCACTATTACGAAAACGAACTGCATGGAAAAACCGGTTATCAGGAGGTGGAAGTCGATAACCATGGACGCATTGTCCGCTTGATAAAGGATGTGCCGCCCGTCGCCGGGAAAGATATTCACCTGACGCTGGACCTACATTTACAGCAATACATTGAGAGTCTGCTGGCGGGCCAGCGTGCGGCAGTACTGGTGGAAGATCCGCACGACGGTTCCGTGCTGGCGATGGTCTCAAATCCCAGCTATGACCCCAATCCGTTTGTCAAAGGCATCAGCTATCAGGACTATAACAAGCTGTTGCAGGATAAAGACCTGCCTTTAATCAACCGCGTCACGCAGGGGCTGTATCCTCCTGCCTCCACGGTCAAACCTTACATGGCGATGTCAGCGTTACTGAACGGCGTCATCACCCCGCAGACCAGTTTCTTCGGCGCCCCCACCTGGACGCTACCCGGCACCGAGCGGCATTATCGTGACTGGAAAAAAACCGGCCATGGTATGCTGGACGTCACCAAAGCGATTGAAGAATCCGCCGACACCTTCTTCTATCAGGTGGCGTATATGATGGGGATCGACCGGATTAATAGCATGCTCAGCCAGTTTGGTTACGGTAAGCCGACTGGTATCGATCTTGATGAGGAGTATAACGGCCTGCTCCCGAGCCGCGAATGGAAGCAGAAAGTACATAAAAAAGCATGGTATCAAGGGGATACCATTTCTGTCGGCATCGGCCAGGGCTACTGGATTGCCACGCCAATCCAGATGGTAAAGGCTATGGTAGCACTGATTAACAACGGCAAAGTCATCGCCCCCCACCTGCTACTCGATGAAGAAAGCGGCAAAACCCTCATTCCATACCAGGCTCCTGAAGCACCGTCGCAAATCGCTTCTGCGTCGTCACCCTACTGGGGGCTGGTGCGTCAGGCGATGTTCGGCATGGCAAATGAACCAAACGGTACCGGGTATAAGTTCTTTCACACCGCACCTTACGGCATTGCGGCGAAAAGTGGCACATCGCAGGTCTTCAGCCTGAAAGAAAATCAGACCTACAATGCGAAAATGATTCCGGTCCGTTTGCGCGACCATGTGTTTTATACCGCATTTGCGCCCTATAAGAACCCGAAAGTCGCCGTGGCGTTAATCCTCGAAAACGGCGGCAGCGACGGCGTAACCGCCGCACCGGTCATGCGGCAAATCATGGATCATCTGTTTGCGCCGCAGGATAATGCCGCGCAAACAGAGGTGACTCAACAATCAGGTCCGTTAGCGGCAGCCCCCTCTGCCATCGCGATCAAAAATACTTACGCAAGTATTCGGTAAGGCACAGCATCGCCATGGCCTGTCCATATGGCATGGAGGTCCGTGGGATATTGCGGTAAAAATCGAGATTGTGCCCCATTCCGGTACCAAACGAGGTGTGTAACAATTCACCTTCTGGTGAGATATGTTGCACAATGCCTCTGATGGCTTTTTCGGCCACCGCAGCATACTCTTGACCGACATAGCGTTTACGTACCGCTTTGAGGATCCCATACGCAAATCCGGCGGTGGCTGACGCTTCCAGATACGACTGCGGATCGTCCAGCAGGGTGTGCCACAACCCACTGTCATCCTGGCACTTAGCCAGCGCCGCGATTTGCGCGTGCAGAACCTGCACCAGATAGCGGCGAACGGCATTGTTTTCTGGTAAATCGAGCAGTTCGAGGAAGTCCGGGATCACGATAGTTAACCAGCTGTTACCACGCGCCCAGCGGGCGTTGGCAAAATTATGCTGCCCTTCATAGCTCCAGCCGTGGAACCACAGCCCCGTTTCTTTATCCATCAGGTTCTGCACATGCAGCAGGAACTGATAGGTTGCCTCTTCAATATATTCTGGACGGTTGAGCAACTTGCCGATTTTCGCCAGTGGCAAAACCGTCATCATCAGCGTGTCATCCCACATTTGCTGATGATTCTCTTCCGCCAGCGTAATGTGCTGCATACCGCCGAATTTGGTACGCGGCATTTCATGCATTGCCCACTCAGCCCAGCTGTCGAGCCACGGCAGATACGCGGGGTTACGCGTCTCTTCATAGCGATACGCCAGCGTTAAAAACGGCGCCATGGTGTTAACGTTTTTGGTGGTCGCACCTTCAGCAAAGCGTTCGGCAAACCAGCTGTCGATAATATCGCGCATCGTTTCATCACCGGTTTGCTGATAATACTGATGCATCCCGTACAGACCGACGCCGTGCGTCCACTCCCATCCCGCCCAGCCTTTGGTATCAATAACGCGTCCGTCGTCCAGACGCAGCAGGAATTCGCCCGTCTCATCATGAATATTGACCAGGTTATGCGTCACCTTTTTGATCAACGTTTTTAATTCATCCCTGGCAATAAAATGGTCAGATTGTCGCAATAACGGGCTGTGTTTAACCGGGTAAACAATCATTTACTTCACCTCTGTCAATGTCGAATTCAATGCGGCACCCTTTTCCAGTTTCGGTGCTGCAGGTTTATTACGATTCAGGTAACCAATATTGTTGTTGCCCCAAAGTGACTCATATGGCATGCCCGACAGCATCTCTACGGTAGCGCGGCCTTCGGCGGAGAGCCCTTCCGGCACGGTGCGTCCCGACTCCCGCATTTTTGCGGTCTCTTCACGCAGGGTACTGTGAGTTTGCAGGTTCAGTTTGAAACGTAAGGAAACCAGGAAACCCAGCGCCAGAACAATTAGCGTACCGCAGCTCAGAATTAACAGAATGGTATGGCTGACCGCCGCGGGTTGTACGCTGTGACCGGAGACAAAACCGGACATCTGCATGACAATCCCTACCAGCATCACCGCTCCCGCCTGCGACGCCTTACGCGTTAACGTCATAATGCCGGCAAAGATCCCTTCCCGACGCTGGCCAGTAATCACTTCGTCAACGTCGGCAATATAGGTGTAGGTATTCCAGGGTACATAATTAATCCCGCCGCGCCCCAGACCCGCAATGGCAGAGACCAGCAGCAACAGAGAATAAACATCGCTTAACCCGGCATAGTAAAGCAGCGCATAAGAGAGAGAACTCGCACCAAACAGGACCACGACCATCCGATATGATGGCGCGGGTCCAAAGCGGATACACAATGGGATCATGGCGATAACGGCAATGAACTGGAAGATAGCCATCGTTCCCAGCAGGTTTGACGCCATCGACGCTTCCTGCATCAGCACAAACACCACATAGTAAGTAAAGACGGCGTTAAAGACGTCCTGCGCTATATAGCCGCCGAGATACATTCCTAAATGCTGGCGGAAGATACGGATGCGCAGTGTTGAACTCAGTTCAACAAACAGGCGGTTCATGCTTTGGCTAAAGGTCAGCTTTTTCTTCTCTTCTTCGGCTCGCAGCGCGGCTTCAGTCCACTCAGCACGTGGGCGCTCCCAGGTAAAGAACCAGACGAAAGTCAGCATCAGCGCACACAGCACAGAGAACACCAGGCTGGCGTAGAAAAAAGACACCGGGTTATTTTTGCCAAACAGCGTCAGCAGAACGCCCGGTAAGAACGAGGCCAGAATAGCCGACATTTGCGCCATCGAAATACGCGCGCCGGAAAACTTGGTTTTCTGTTTAAAGTCATCGGTCATTTCGGGCACCAGCGTTTCATAGGGCACCAGAATCATGGTGTAAACCACGTCAAAAATCAGATAGGTCAGCAGGTAGTACCAGAATCCCATATCACCAACCCACATCAGCGAGTAGCTAAAGACACTGGGGATCCCCAACAGAATAAAAAACTTACGTCGCCCGAAGCGTTTACCGAGCCAGGTTGAACCAAAGTTATCGGTTAAAAAACCCATTAACGGGCTAACCACGGCATCCAGCACCCTGGCGGTGGCAAAAATGAAGGTCGCCTCGATGGGCGTCAGTCCACAAAACGTAGTGTAAAAATAGAGCAGCCAGGCGGCGGTTAATGCCGTGGTGCCTGCGCCTAAAAAATCTCCCGAACCGTAGGCAAAATAGTTAACCAATCCGATTTTACGTGTCTTCATTGCCGTTACCCCTGCACATTATTGGGAGGCCCCGCAATCCTCGCGTTGATTTTGGGCGTCCTTACAGGGTCACAGTAAAAGCTAACAGGAAGTGAAACCTTTCTGTTTCTGCCAGGGATTTGCACGAAATGGCAACAGCACAAAGAGTCCGGCAACGCATGTCACCTATTTTATAAAACGGCGTTTCTTTTTAATCAAACAGGTGGACTGGAATTGCGAAGCGGCCAGCAGTTTCTGCTGCTGGCCTGAATGAAGGAAGGTGTTAACGATAGTTCACAATCACCTGATTGCTCTGTACTTGTAAGGCGGGGATCAGGCGACCGCCGCCGGGAACTTCCCAGACAAAATGCATCGGTTCGATGGCGGGAACATTATTGAACCCGTTGGTGGTGCCACTTTGCCCGTCCAGCTCGACGCAGCGGGACTGAGAGCATAAACGCACACGTAACCCCGCAGGGGTTGGGCCATTAAGCGCATAGCGCCAGGCCACTAAGGTCATCAATCCCGAGACCGGCTGGCTGGGAACCAGAGGTGCAGAAGACGCTGACTGACCACGGTGGTTTAAGGTGATCCCCATTCCGCTCGCCTGCCACGCCCCTTCTCCGGCCGCCTGCGCCATCAAAGGAAAAAACAACAGCCACAGCAAGTTACGCATTATTTACCTCCAATGGTCGCCGTCATACGAATATGGCGGTTATCGGAAAGCTCCATGTTCGATAACACCACCAACTGCGGTATGCTGCGGCGTAAAAAGCGTGCCAGTAACGGGCGCAACGCGTGATTAACCAGCAATACCGGCGGCGCACCCAACATTTCCTGGCGTGAGAGCGCTTCCTGGGTTTGGGCCAGCAGCCTGTCTGCCAGACCAGGCTCCAGACCGCCGCCCCCTTGCAGCGCCTGCAGCAGCAGACGTTCAAGCGGGGTATCCAGGCCGATAACCTGAACCTCTTCATTACCCGGGAACCACTGCTGGGTGATGGCGCGCCCCAACGCAACACGGACTACCGCAGTAAGCTCATGCGGATCGTTTTGCAACGGCGCATGTTCAGCCAGCGTTTCGAGAATGGTACGCATATCGCGAATCGGTACTTTTTCGTCCAGTAAGTTCTGCAGCACTTTGTGCAGTGTGGTCAGCGTCACAACCCCAGGGACCAGATCTTCGGTGAGCTTTGGCATCTCCTGTGAGACGCGGTCCAGTAGCTGTTGCGCTTCCTGACGCCCGAACAGTTCAGCGGCAAACTGACCAATCAGGTGATTCAAATGCGTAGCGACAACGGTACTGGCCTCAACCACCGTAAAGCCCTGAATCTGCGCCTGTTCCTTCAATGCGCTCTCAATCCAAATAGCGTCCAGACCGAAAGCCGGATCGACCGTTTTCTCTCCCGGCAACGAACCTGCCGCCGTCCCCGGGTTAATCGCCAGCCAACGTCCGGGATAGGCATCCCCGCTGCCGATTTCCACCCCTTTCATCAGAATACGATAGCGGGCGGGTTGCAGATCCATATTGTCGCGGATGTGGACCACCGGCGGCAGGAAGCCCATATCCTGGGCAAATTTCTTCCGGATACTGCGAATTCGCCCCAGTAGCTCACCATCCTGCTGAAAATCCACCATTGGGATCAGGCGGTAACCCACCTCCATTCCCAGCGAATCCTCCAGTTGTACATCGTTCCAGGTGGCTTCCACCACAGAGTTATTTTCCGGCATTTTCACCGGCTGAGGTTCAGCAGGCGCTTTGAGTTCGCGACCACGCATCCACCAGGCGAGACCGAGTAATGCGGCGGTAAACATCAAAAATACCAGGTTTGGCATACCCGGTACCAGGCCCAGTAAACCCAGCACCGCTGCACTAAGCAGCATCACGCTTGGATTACTGAACAGTTGGGTCACCATCTGCTCGCCTACATCCTGGTCGGTACTCACGCGGGTCACAATAACACCCGCCGCTGTTGAGATAACCAGCGCGGGGATCTGCGCGACCAGGCCGTCACCGATAGTCAGCAAGGTATAGCTTTCCGCTGCGCTTCCCATACTCATGCCATGCTGTAACACCCCGACCAACAGGCCGCCGACGACGTTGATCACCATGATCAAAATACCGGCGATGGCATCTCCACGTACGAATTTACTCGCACCGTCCATCGAACCGTAAAAGTCCGCTTCCTGTGTGACTTCCGAACGCCGTTTTTTGGCTTCATCTTCGCCAATCAGTCCGGCATTCAAGTCGGCATCAATCGCCATCTGCTTGCCGGGCATACCATCCAGCACGAAGCGTGCGCCAACCTCAGCGATACGCCCAGCGCCTTTGGTGATAACCATAAAGTTAATAATGACAAGAATAACGAAGACCACGATACCGATGGCAAAGTTACCGCCCACCAGGAAGTGACCGAAGGCTTCGACCACCTTCCCTGCCGCCGCCGCACCGGTATGTCCTTCCATCAAAATGATACGCGTCGACGCGACGTTCAGGGCCAGGCGTAATAATGTGGTGAACAGCAAAATCGTCGGGAATGCGGCAAACTCAAGTGTGCGCTGAGTAAACATCGCAACCAGCAGCACCATGATCGACAGCGCAATGTTAAACGTGAACAGCAGATCGAGGATGAATGCCGGCAGCGGCAGTACCATCATCGACAGGATCAGCAGAATGAGGATCGGCCCGGCAAGGATTTGCCATTGCGTGGATTTCAGGTTGCCGGGCAGGCGCAGCATCGCGACCAGATTAGCCATCAGTATTCTTCTCGTTCATAAAATCCAGTGCGTCAGGCACCGGAAGGTTTTCAGGTTGTGGTGGCGGCTTGCCGCCTGCCAGACGCCAGCGTTTTAACTGCCATACCCATGCCAGCACTTCGGCAACGGCGGCATACAATTGCCCCGGGATTTGCTGGCCAATCTCTGCATGGCGATATAACGCACGCGCTAGCGGTGGTGCTTCTAAGGTTGGGACACGATGCTCGGCGCCAATCTCGCGAATGCGCAGCGCCACCAGCCCCGCGCCCTTGGCAACAACTTTTGGCGCGCTCATTTTGTTCTCGTCATACTGCAACGCCACTGAGTAGTGCGTGGGGTTGGTCACAATGACGTCCGCTTTCGGGACATCCGCCATCATGCGACGCTGCGCCGCCGCGCGCTGCATTTGGCGTATTTTGCCCTTAACGTGCGGATCACCTTCGCTTTGCTTAAATTCGTCACGGATATCCTGACGCGACATGCGCAGCTTTTTCAGATGGCTATAAATCTGGAAAAAAACGTCGAACCCGACCATGGGAATGACGCCCAGCACCACCAACAGCGCGCACATACCGACTAAATCCAGGGCGTTGCCCATCGCCGTAATCGGAGATTCCGCCATCAGCCTCATCATCTGAGGCCAGTTATGCCAGAGATAAAATCCGGCTACGCTTCCCACCAGCGTGGACTTCAGTATCGCTTTGAGCAGTTCAGCACCGGTTTGCGCGGAAAACATGCGTTTAATGCCCGGCAGCGGATTCAGCTTAGAGAACTTGGGTTGCAGAGATTTCCCACTGAAGATCAGGCCACCCAGCATCACGGGTGAGATCAATGCCACCAGAACGACGCCGGTAATCAACGGCAACAGCGCAATCATCGCGTCTTTAATCAGCAGAATGATTTGGCTGAGGATCAGATTTGGGTCATTGACCATACTGTGGTCAAATCGTAGCCCTGCCGACAGCATGCCAGCCAGTCTGCGAGCCAACGACTCTCCACCAATCCAGATAATGCACACACCCACCAGCAAAATAAGCAGTGAGGTCAGCTCTTTGGATCGGGGGATCTGCCCTTCTTCCCGTGCTTTTTCTAGTCGGTGGGGTGTGGGGGCTTCTGTTTTGTCGTCGTCGCTTTCTTCTGCCACAGTACGTGTTCTACGTGCTCGTTACCCATTACGTCTTACTTATCATGCCAGCATGACCCATAAGCAATGGCGAGAAAAAACCGTGCAATCATGCTCTTTTCGGGGTTTACCCGGCTGAAACAGCCTGCGTAATATCATCTCATCGTCGGTTAAAAACGCTATCACAGCATAATATTTATTAATTTCTGAATTAAGAAACATTAAAAAAATGCCATCACGACTTCTCCAATAGAACAAAGTAGAATAAAAAAATAGCAATTACGCCTAAGTTTTAGAAGATAGTAATATAAGAAACACTTAACATAATCACATTACTTATCACTCCTACCAGACTCAATAACAAAATAAATAACCATAAGTCTTAATTATAATTCACTTAACCCCAACCTACTCCACAACGATTAAAGCTCATGTATACTGGCGACCGAATAATATTATCATTGAGCTGCATCCATATTTTTATGGAATATAATGTTAACATTTACAGGGATAATCAAATCATGAAGATGAAAAAAGGCATTGTCTTTCTCGCGCTGCTATCAGCATATTCATTTAATGTATCAGGCGCAGAAATGAATGCCGGAACGATTCATTTTACCGGAGAAATTATTGAACCTAGTTGTATCATTGATGGGGATAATGGTAACGAAAGTACTATACCGCTGGGTACATGGCCGACATCATTATTTACCACTGTGGGTACAGAAACAGATCTGGTCGATGTCGATATTAAACTGACTGACTGTCCGGTGACGACTGACGGCCTGACCTCCGTGCAATTAACCTTTAACGGCCCTACTGTATTAACCAAGTCCAAAACGCTTCTTGACGTCAGTAAGATCACGACCGCAGGAGAGACAGCCGCTACCGGGATCGGCATTGCTCTTAGCCCAGCGAACTTACCATCAACGTTGCTGGCATTCGATGGCTCCGAAGGGCAAGTTTATATCCCACTATCAACAGAGTCCACCGACACCATCCAGGCTCACCTTCAGGCCCGCTATAAATCGTTCGCAAAAGAAGTCACCGCTGGCCCGGCTGATGCGGACATGACAATTAATATTTTGTATCGCTAACACTTCCTTTTTTACGCCTGGAATACTCCAGGCGCTCAATACCGTTGACAATATTTAATACTATTACGGGTCCATTTTATGCGTATCCTTATTATGGTAGCATTATTTCCCCCTCTATTTTACTCGTGTTTTTGTCCGGCGAGTGGAATTCAGGTTGGCCGCACGCGGATTATTTTTGATACTAATAAAAAAGAGGTCGCGTTGGCGTTGACCAATACTGACACACAACTGCCTTGGTTAATTCAATCGTGGACCGATACGGGGGATGAGAAAACGCGGGGACCTTTTATCATCACCCCGCCGCTTTTCCGTCTCGACGCGCAAAAAGAGCAGAGTCTGCGTATCACCTGGAACGGAACGCCGCTACCTGAGAATAAAGAATCACTGTTTTATATGAACGTGCGCACTATTCCTGCTACCGCCAAAGAGGATGAAAGTAAAAATATTCTTCGGCTAATCTATAAAACCCGTCTCAAACTGCTCTGGCGCCCTAAAAATATTACGGGTTCACCTGCACAAAGCTGCAAAAAGTTACAGTTTATGCGCTCAGGTAACCAGTTACAGGTAACGAATAATCACGCCTTCTATACGGTTTTCGATAGCTTACACTTGGGAGCAGTCTCACTTCCGAAGGCAGATATGGTGCCACCTTTCAGCACCGCCACTTTCCCATTACCCGAGCAGGCTAACGGTAAGCAGGTCACCTGGCATTGCATTACCGACTACGGAAATGCCTCACAACAATACTCAGCCACGTTAAGCAAGGGAGGTTAATGTTGCGACGTTCAACGTTTCCTTGTTCGAAGCTGTCGTTATTAATCCGCGGTCTTCTCAGCGTTGCATTTGTCGTTTCAGGCAACGCTCTCGCGCGAGAATACTCCTTTTCCTCTTCTTCACTGGAGGGCAACGAATTCTCACAACAGAATATCGATTTGTCGCTTTTCTCTCGCGAAAATGCGCAAATGCCCGGTACCTGGCCTTCACGACTACGGCTCAATAAGACATTGTTGGGGGAAGAACCGGTTACTTATAAAAGTGCCGCAGATGGTACGCTTCAGGCGCAAATCACGCCGGAAATGCTGCGCCGCTGGGGCGTTAAAATTGAGAACTATTCAGCACTTGCGGATGCGCCAGCGAATGTTCCTCTCCCACAGCCTTTGGGGTATTACATCCCACAAGCCTCATCATCTCTGGATTTTTCGGTGATGACGCTCAATATCAGCATGCCGCAGGCCGCCATTGCGAATTCGGCCTGGGACGGTATTGACCCGGCACTGTGGGATGACGGCGTCCCGGTTGTGTTTACAGATTACAGTTATTCAGGTTCACAGACCCGTGAGGGCAACCATAATACCTCTGACAGCCAGTACCTAAATCTGCGCAGCGGTCTCAACCTTGGCGGGTGGCGGGTACGCAATTACTCCACCTGGAGTAAATCCGAGGATGTCAACGCCTGGGATACCATCAATACCTATCTACAGCATGATATCGATGGCCTGCGCAGTCAGTTTACCGTGGGTGAAAACAACACCCGCGGCGATGTCCTCGACAGTATTCAGTACACCGGGGTAAATCTAGCCTCTGATGATGAAATGGTACCGTACAGCCAGCGCGGCTACGCTCCCGTGATACGCGGGATCGCCAGTTCAAATGCAGAAGTCTCCATCCGGCAAAATGGCTATTTGATCTATCAGCAAAACGTTGCCCCGGGGGCTTTTGAGATTTCCGATCTCTACTCTACCACCAACAGCGGCGATCTGGAGGTCACGGTAAAAGAAGCCGACGGCACAGAACATCATTTTACCCAACCCTACTCCAGCACCGCCGTGATGTTACGTCCCGGCAGGGTAAAATACGAAGTTACTGCGGCCCGTTACCGGGCGGCCAGCGGCAGCGACGAGAAAGAACCCGAATTCGCCCAGGCCAGTTTTATCTACGGTTTAAACAATGCCGCAACACTGTTCGGCGGAGCCACCTCTTCTGGTGATTATCAGGCTGCGAACGCCGGTATCGGCATTGCACTGGGCGATTTGGGCGCGCTCTCGGCTGATGTCACAGCAGCAAGAGCCTCGCTGGATAATGATCAAACAAGTTCTGGACAGTCGTATCGCCTGCTTTACTCGGGGAAGCTCGAGCGTACCGACACCAATTTCACGCTCGCAAGCTATCGCTACTCTACGCAGGGCTATTACAGCTTTAGTGATGCCAATAAAAAATATAGTGGCAATGAAGATGACCTGATGTTCAGCTATAACAAACGCAACCGAATTCAGGCCAGTATCAGTCAAACGTTGTTGGGCAGCAGCATTTATCTGAACGGTTATCAGCAGGATTACTGGGGAACCTCAGAGACGGAACGCAGCCTGTCCGCCGGGGTAAATACGACGATCAATAAGATTAGCTATCACCTGACTTATACCTACAGTAAAACCAGTGATGGGCCAGACGATCAAATGGTAGCCTTCGGGCTCAGCGTGCCACTCAGCCGCTGGCTGCCCAATGCTTGGTCGAGCTACAACGTCAGCAGCAGCAAGCATGGTTATACCCGCCATAATGTCGGCCTGAACGGCACACTACTTGACGATCAGCGTCTGAGCTACTCCTTGCAACAAAGCCACAGCAACCACGACGGCGAGGATACCAGCAGTATTTACAGCAGCTACCGCTCACAGTATGGCAATCTGAACGCTGGCTACTACACCTCGTCAGATAACTCGCAGCAGCTGAGTCTGGGTGCCAGCGGTGCGATAGTTGCCCATCCTCATGGCGTCACGCTCTCTCAACCGCTGGGCGATCAGTTCGCTATTGTCTCTGCACAAGGGGCAAAAGGTATCCGCTTTCAGAATCAGCGCGGTGTCCGAACCGACTGGCAGGGCAATGCGGTGATCCCCACCCTGACGCCGTATCAGAAAAACAGCATTCGTATTGATACCACCAGCCTGCCGGATGATGTTGATACCGATGCAACCGCCGCCACCGTCATTCCAAGCCGTAGCGCAGCGGTGGCGGCAAACTTTGTCGCCCACATTGGTTATCGGGCAATGCTCCATCTCACCGATACCAAGGGACAAGTGATTCCTTTTGGCGCGATGGTCTCCGTCGATGGTACTTCAATTCTCGGCATCGTTGATGATACCGGCACCGTCTACCTCGCAGGGGTTCCGGCAACTTTCAGCATAACTATTCAATGGGGTAAGGCTCAAGAACAGCAATACCATGCCAGCGTGGTCCTCCCTGAGCCCGAACACGTTGAGAATCTTGCAGGCATTTTCTCAACCCAAGCCATTTGCAAACAGGAATAACGTATGCGCCACATTTTTGCGGTCGTATTGACCTCAGTTCTCTTTATATTACCAGCCTCAGTCCAGGCGGCGATAACGCTGTTAACAAATTGCTTTGGAGCACCTGCTGACTATTCAGTGCAGTATGAACATGAACTCAGCAGCACAGAAAACATCATAAATTATTCATACGAAACGGGGAGTTACATGCCAGGTACCGGGCCGGAGATAGAAGCCAACTGTACCTGTCCCGCCAATACCACGTCAGCATCGACGATTATTGAATACAATTTCGCCGGTAGCCCGCTGACGGCAGGCGTCAGTGGATACGGAGTCTTAACAGAGAATCTGGATATCAAGGTTTCGGGATTTAATGACGCCATCGACAATCCCGATGGCACGGGGTTAAGTGAGATCAGAATCACCGAGTACCCCACCCCAATGGGCAATATGCCCGGAGAAAAGGCAATGCAAAAACAGACTGAAGGTACTGCTGACGTCTGTAACGATGAAACGCGACCGACCGGCGGCGCAACGATAAAGCGAAAGTTCAAGCCGAGCGTAATACGTTTTTATCTGTACATAAAAAAACCGATTCTGGGTGAAGAGATCATCAATCCAACGCTAGTCATGCAAAGCTATGCCTGTTTATATACAGGTAGTGGCTCTTGCCAGAACACCGATGCGCAACTGGTGTCCAATATCTGGCTGAGCGGCAAACTCACGGCCCCGCTCAGCTGTACGATTAATGCTGGAAGCACCATTGAGGTTGAGATGGGGAGTATTATCAGTAGCCAGTTTGTTAACCAGGGTCAACCGCCAAGAGGCTATACGCTGAAAGATGTCGATATCGCCTACCATTGTGACGGCCCTGCCATCGGCAACAGCGACAAAATTAAGCTGACGTTGACCGCCGATCAGGGCGTGGTAGAGGGTAGCCAGTCCTACATCGCTAAACTGATTGGCAGAAACGATCTCGGCATCAGAATGTTTGATGCAAATAATCAGAACGTAGTACTGGATGGTTCTGTGGACTTTCCTGTTACGCTGGATGAACAGGGAAATGGCACAATTAACATGACGGCTGCGCCGGTCTCTACCACCGCCAGCCGCCCGGAACCAGGGAGTTTTGAAGGCAACATGACCGTTAAAATGGATTTGCGCTGAGAACTTTTCCCCTCAGATCCAGACAGCGACCTGAGGGGAGCCGCGCAACAATCAGAACCCGAGGCTATCCAGCAGGTCATCAACCTGATCCTGACTTGCCACTACGCCGGCTTTTGAGGTGTCGACCTGCGGGCCGTTCAGCAAGCTTTCGTTTTCACGTTTTGGCCGAGCGCCCTGTTCCGGAATGTTTTCCAGCAGAACCATCAGCAACTGACGTTCAATTTCCTGAATAACATCCATCATGCGCTTGATGACCTGACCGGTAAGGTCCTGGAAATCCTGCGCCATCATGATGTCCAGCAGCTGAGCATTGGTAAAGCTGGTATGTCCGGGCACGTCACCAAGAAACTGACGGGTGTCGGTGACCAGTTCACGGGCATCAGACAGTTCGATCGGATTTTCGAACCATTCATCCCAGCGTTTGGTCAGGTCTTTGGCCCCTTTTTCCATCGCGTCTTGATGCGGCTGCGAAGCTTCCACGCTGTTCAGCGCGCGCTCTGCCGCCTGTGCGGTCATTTGCACAACGTAATCGAGACGATCGCGGGCATCGGGAATCGCCTCTGCCGCTTCGGCAATGGCCTGATCCAGCCCCAGTTCACGCAGGCTGTCGCGCAGCATTCGGGTCAAACTGCCGATGCGCGCGATGATGTCCCCTGCTGAATGTTCGTCAGCAGGTTTAATTTGTGGTTGCATCATCATTATCACACCCTCACATGCCCAGTTTCTCAAAGATCTTATTGAGTTTTTCTTCCAGCGTCGCCGCCGTAAACGGTTTTACGACATAACCACTGGCGCCTGCCTGTGCTGCCGCAATGATGTTTTCTTTCTTTGCTTCTGCCGTAACCATCAGCACCGGCAGGGAGGACATTCCGCCATCGGCACGAATGGTTTTCAGCAGTTCCAGGCCATCCATGTTCGGCATGTTCCAGTCGGAAATGACAAAACCGAATCCACCAGCCTGCAGCTTATTCAGCGCGTCCACGCCGTCTTCCGCCTCTTCAACATTGTTGAACCCCAGCTCTTTGAGCAGGTTACGCACGATGCGACGCATGGTGGAAAAGTCATCCACAACCAAAAACTTAAGCTCTTTATCCGCCATAAAAAATAAACTCCTGATTCAAATACGTATTGCCTGTCCGGCACTGATTTTCGCCAGCATTTGCTGGCTTACCTGGCTAAGATCGACCACTTCGCTTACGCCACCCATATTGATGGCCTCGCGCGGCATGCCGAACACCACACAACTTGCTTCATTTTGTGCAATGGTCCAGGCGCCAGCCTGGTTCATCGCTAACATTCCGGCGGCGCCGTCGTTGCCCATACCGGTCAGGATCACTCCCACGGCATTGCGCCCCGCATGTTTTGCCACCGAATGGAACAGCACATCCACTGAAGGCCGGTGCCGGTTAACCGGCGGACCGTCATGAATTTTGATTTGGTAGTTCGCGCCGCTGCGCGCCAGTTCCATATGTTTGTCACCCGGCGCAATATATGCATGCCCCGGGAGAACGCGTTCCCCGTCTTCTGCTTCTTTCACCGTGATCTGACACAGTTTGTTCAGACGTTCGGCGAACGAGCGGGTAAATCCGGGCGGCATATGCTGGGTGATAAGAATACCCGGACTTGAAAGCGGCAATGGCTGGAGTACATGGCGAATTGCCTCTGTTCCTCCGGTTGAGGCGCCAATCACCAGCAATTTTTCCGAACTGAGTAATGGCCCTGCCTTTAAGGTCGTCGGTGCCGCCATGGGTTTATGGGCTGCCAGTTTTGCCCGCGACGCGGTGCGGATCTTCTCCGCGATCATCTCGCTGTAGGCCAACATCCCTTCACGGATCCCCAGTTGCGGTTTGGTGACAAAATCAATCGCCCCCAACTCCAGTGCCCGCAGCGTGACCTCTGAACCTTTACCGGTCAGCGAAGAAACCATCACTACCGGCATCGGACGCAGACGCATCAACTTCTCAAGAAAGTCGAGGCCGTCCATGCGCGGCATTTCCACATCCAGCGTCAGGACGTCGGGATTGTATTTTTTGATTAAATCCCGGGCGACCAACGGATCCGGCGCCGTCGCCACCATTTCCATATCACTGTGGCTGTTAATAATTTCGGTCATGATTTGACGCATCAATGCAGAATCATCAACCGACAACACCCTGATTTTACTCATGCTTTATCCTTACCTGGCGCATGCGCATACACGGTCTGTCCACGCAGGCTAAACTCGCGCACGAGGTTGCTAAAGTTTTCTGAATGACCTGCAAACAGCAGCCCATCGGGTTTAAGAAGTGGAACAAAACGGTGCAAAATGTCCTGTTGCGTCGTTTTATCGAAGTAGATCATTACGTTACGGCAAAATATGGCATCGAAGGGCCCCGGCACGTTGTACTGCTTATCCAGTAAGTTCACGCTGGAAAATTCAACATGCCCCGCCAGTTCCTGCCGCACGCGTACCAGCCCTTCATGCGGTCCGGTACCGCGCATGAAATAACGCTGCAACTGCTGGGGTGACAACGTCTTCAGTTCATCAAGGCGGTAAATACCGCTTCTGGCCTTTTCCAGCACTTCGGTATCAATGTCGCTGGCAAAAACACGCCAACGGCCCGGCGCCATACCTAAGGTATCGGCGAGCGTAATAGCAATGCTGTACGGCTCTTCTCCGGTTGACGCCGCCGCGCTCCAGACGCGGTATTCACCGCTACGCCGACGAGCATGATCTGACAGCACCGGAAAATGATGCCCTTCGCGAAAAAACGCGGTCAGGTTGGTGGTCAGGGAGTTAATAAAAGCCTGCCACTCAGCACTGTTCTGGTTAGCTTCCAGCATGCTGAGATAGCGACCAAAGTCATCCAGTCCCAGGGTTCGCAGGCGGCGGACCAGGCGGTTATAAACCATATCCCGCTTATGGTCGGCCAGTACGATCCCCGCACGCTGGTAGATTAATTGACATATCCGACGAAAATGCGCGTCAGACAGCGCGAGGCGCTGTGTCATCTGTAACAATAATGACGTTTGCCCGGAGGGCAGAGATGATGTCATAGCGCCTTCTCAATCACATTCAGGATACAACGGGCACAACCTGCAGCTGCACCAACTCTTGTTTTGCTACGTTTTGCTCTTCAAGCTTAAAAAATGCGACACAGGCAGAAAGATGATCGGCCTGTGTGGCGAGTTGTCCGGTGGCGGATGCGGCTTCTTCCACCAGACCGGCGTTTTGCTGCGTCACGGAGTCCATCTGGCTGACAGCCTGCGCCACCTGTTCAATACCTCTGCGCTGTTCATCAGACGCCGAGGCAATCTCCCCCATGATGTCGTTAACCCGGGTAACAGAGCTGACAATTTCCGTCATCGTGCGCGCCGCCATATCCACCAGTTGCGATCCCTGATGGACCCGGGTGACAGATTCTTCTATCAGTCCCTTAATTTCCTTTGCCGCCTGAGCGCTCCGGCTGGCCAAATTACGCACCTCACCGGCAACGACCGCAAAACCACGCCCCTGTTCCCCCGCGCGGGCGGCCTCTACCGCGGCATTCAGCGCCAGGATATTGGTCTGGAAAGCAATGCTGTCAATCACAGCGGTAATGTCGCCAATTTTCTGCGAACTGGCGGAAATTTCATGCATGGTACTGGCAACGCGGGACGTCTGTTCCCCGCCTTTATGCGCTGTGTCTGCCGCACTTTTCGCAATTCCTGAAGCCTGGCGTGCGTTATCCGCATTTTGCCCTACGGTGGCAGTGAGTTGTTCCATACTTGCAGCCGTTTGCGCCAGTGCAGCCGCCTGCTGTTCAGTTCGCGAAGATAAATCGTTATTGCCCATCGCGATTTCAGAAATGCCGCTATGCATGGCTGTGCTACCCTGGCGAACTTCACTCACCGTTTCACGTAGCGCCTGCTGCATCTTCTTGAGGCTGGCAAAAATGGCCGAGATCTCATTGCGACCATAAACTGCTACCGGCCGCGCCAGGTTACCCGCGGCAATGCTGTCGAAATGGCTGCCGATAATCGCCAGCGGCTGGACAATCATCTTGCGCGACCAGTACAACGCCGCACTGGTTAACAGCACCGCCAGTACCACCATGGTGGCGAAAATCACCCCGGACATATGGTAATTACGCTGGCTGAGATCCCCTGCTGTTTGCAACACGCGGTCGATATTGCTTTGCCACGCATTCACATTCACATCAAAGGCATCCTGAGAAGCCTGCACCGGCGCGGTCAGAAAATCCGACAATTGGTTGTTCTCAAGCCAGGTTGCCTGATGAACCAGATCGCTATGCCATTGGCTAAAGCTTTTCTCCGTCGCGCCAATCAGCGCCTTCCCTTGTTCTGTCGTATCCGACGTCGCCATAAAGCGTTTAAACATTGACTCGGACTGCGCCAGGCTATCGCGCGCAAGCGTCATCAAGGCTTTGATATCCTCTGGCGGATAGCTCAGGGCTGTCAGTGTTCCTGCCTTATTAAGGGCCGTACTGGCCTGTAATAACACAGCGCGAGTTTGGGCCAGCGCAGCGCGTTGCTGGTTACTCCTTTCGACCTGATTCAGGTTTTGAAAACCGTCCCGAAATGCCCAGAAGGACAAGCCATTACTGCCAATCTGCAAAACACCGCAGAGGATTAAAATCAAAAACAGCGTGGTCGAAATTCGAATACGATTAAACATCAACGCTCCCATCGGGCGGCGCAGGCCGCGGTTTAACTACCAGTCAAAATGTTTCCCAATTCGTATCTTGTTCAGTGTTCTGGCGCGGATAGGATACAGTCGCCGCCGCAGGTAACCGCGTATCGCGGGGTTTAGCCGACGCCGGACGTGACGCGAGACGGAAAGTCGATACCGACTGAGTTAAGCGACTGGCCTGTTCTTCGAGGGCTGCCGCTGCGGCGGCCGATTCCTGAACCAGCGAGGCGTTCTGTTGCGTCACGCGATCCATTTCAGATACGGCGAGTGCAACCTGATCTATCCCGCGGCTCTGCTCGTCTGAAGCGGAGGCGATTTCACCCATAATGTCGGTCACCCGCGTCACAGCATTGACAATGTCATTCATGGTTTCCCCGGCGCTCTCTACCAGTACAGAGCCGGTATCCACTCGGGAAACAGAGTCTTCAATTAATGCTTTGATCTCTTTCGCCGCCTGCGCACTACGGCTTGCCAGATTACGCACTTCTCCTGCAACCACGGCAAAACCACGCCCTTGCTCACCGGCACGCGCCGCTTCAACCGCCGCATTCAGTGCGAGAATGTTGGTCTGGAAAGCAATGCCATCGATGACGCTGATGATGTCGGCAATTTTCTTCGAGCTATCGGCAATTTCATGCATGGTGTTCACCACGCTATCCACCACTTTGCCGCCATGCTGTGCGGTATCGGAGGCGCTTTTCGCCAATTGCGAGGCCTGACGCGCGTTATCCGCATTTTGCTTCACGGTTGCGGTCAGTTGTTCCATGCTGGCTGCGGTTTCTTCCAGCGCAGACGCCTGTTGCTCAGTACGGGATGAAAGATCGGTGTTACCACTGGCAATTTCGCTGGTACCGGAATAAATCGCATCAGAGCCTTCACGTACCAAGGTGACGGTTTCCGTCAGCGAACGCTGCATATGGTCAACCGTACTGGCCAGTTCGCCAATTTCGTTACGCCCTTGGACCGTCAGCGTCGCGGTTAAATTACCGCTGGCGATCTCACGGATATGGGCAATAACACGCGCCAGAGGAGTGAGCAAGGTATGACGGATGCCGTACCACACCACCACCAAAATCAGCACCAGCACCACGGCCAGAATGCCGAGCTGCCATTGGGCGAAGTGGTAATCACGCGCGCTTTGATCGAATGCCTGAACGTAAAGCTTCTCGCTAACGCTGGCATACTTGCCCAACGCCTCGCCGAGCGCGTTTTGCATTCCCTGAGTAGGTTGCGCGAAATAGGCATCCATATTGCCGTTTTCCAGAAACTGGACCAGTTCTGCTAAGGCCGCATGGTACTGCTGATACTTCTCATCAACGTTGCCGCTGGCTTCTGCCATTTCGGGCAACGGCGTGATGTTTTTAAATTTTGCGTAATGCGTTTCTGCCTGCGCCAGCGATGCCTTCGCATTCTTCAGCAGATCGTTTTTCGCGCTGCTTTGCTGATTGGACGCATCCATCATCATACGCGCGGAAGAACGGCTTAAATTAATTCGTGTTTGCAGCATCAGATCCCATGTTGAGGTGAGTTCGCTTTGCTGCTGTCGAAGATCGTTAGAAATAACAAAACTTTGCTGGTTCTGCTGCAATGAAGAAAACAACAGACCACCGGAAACAAGCTGTAGCAGTGCGAAAACCCCCAGCACCATCATCAGCATTGTTACAACGCGGATACGGTTAAACATAAGGCACCTTCCTGAAAACGAGTTATCAACGTTATCGGCACCCGCTGAGATAACTTTACGTTTGCGAAAGGGAAATACGGGAGGGAAATAAAGTCAGGCAGAACGACTGGACAGCAACTGAACGGCCACTACAAACCATTCACATAAAAACATCATAATTATCATGTAAATAACATTCATATCTGTCAGAGCGTATGGTCAGATGAGAACAATTATGCATTTTTTCGTGACGGAGATCACATATCCACCTTATAAATACCACAACAAAATGAATAAAAAATTAAAAAAAGTTGTATCCGCCTACGCTTTAATCCAATTTATATGATGAATACTTCGTTACCACTTAATAAGTATAAAAAATGAGTAACCGAACAATAAATGTTAAATCCTTACTGAGGGCTTTTTAGTGGCAAATGCAAACAAACTCACGTTGTTTATTGTGATCTTCATGCTGGCGGGGATCCTTTCGGGTGCGGTGATCCACTCTTATGCCTCCCCCGGCGTTGTTACCGCCTGGGCCGATAATATTACCCTTCTCACCGACATCTTTTTGCGCCTGATTAAGATGGTGATTGCGCCTTTAGTATTCAGCACCCTGACCGTGGGTATTATGCGCCTGGGCGAAACCTCAACCATCGGACGCGTGGGCGGAAAAGCGATGATCTGGTTTATCAGCTCTTCTATTCTGTCTATTCTGGTCGGTCTGTTTGTGGTCTCCCTCGAACAACCTGGCAGCGGGCTGAACCTGGCGATCCCGCTGGAAGCCACTGATACCGGCCTGGCCGTGGGCGGTATGAGCCTGAAAGGTTTTCTGACTCACACTATTCCCACCAGCATCGCCGAGGCGATGGCCAACAATGAGATCCTGCAAATCGTCGTGTTCTCGATGTTCTTCGGTATTGGTGGAGCATCGCTCGGCGAGAAATTTAACGCCCCGCTGGTTGCCGCGCTGGATGTCGTCTCCCACATTATGCTGAAGGTAACCGGTTACGTGATGTATGTTGCGCCGCTGGCTATTTTTGCCGCCATCTCTTCCGTTATCTCCACCCAGGGTCTGGGGATCCTGCTCAACTACGCGTCGTTCATTGGTGGTTATTATGTAGCCATTTTGCTGACCTGTCTGGTCCTGCTGGCCGTGGGTTATGTGATGCTGAAAAAAGAGGTGTTCCGTCTGGTCAGCATGCTGAAAGATCCGGTTCTGGTCGCCTTCACCACCAGCAGCTCCGAAGCCGCTTATCCGAAAACGCTGGAGCAATTAACAAAATTTGGCTGCTCGCCCAACATCGTGTCATTTGTACTGCCTATCGGTTATTCGTTTAACCTGGTGGGGTCCATGGTCTACTGCTCATTTGCTTCTATGTTTATCGCACAGGCCTACAATATCCATCTCTCCTTTGCAGAAATCACCGTCCTGATGTTGACCCTGATGCTGGCGTCCAAAGGGATTGCTGGTGTGCCGCGTTCTGCGCTGGTGGTGCTGGCAGCAACCATCCCAAGTTTTAATATTCCGGTTGCCGGGATTCTGTTACTGATGGGTATCGACCACTTCCTCGATATGGGACGCTCAGCGATCAACGTATTGGGTAACGGGATTGCAACGGCGATGCTGGCACAAGATGAAGGTTTACTTGAAGAAGAACCAGAGCTGGTTGAGCGGGAAGCTTAAGATGCGATAATGCCGGATACGTTACGCTTATCCGGCCTACAACAGCAATTATTGTAGGCCGGATAATATATTTACTTATTTACGCCATATGAGCGGCGGCAATATCTAACAACGCCATCTCTTCGCTGTTCAGCAGTTTTTCAATGTTGACCAGAATCAGCATCCGGTCTCCCAGCGCGCCCAGTCCCGTCAGATATTCCGTTGACAGCGTAACCGCGAATTCCGGTGCCGGCCGGATTTGATCGGTCGTCAGCGACAGAACGTCAGATACGCCATCCACCACAATCCCAACCACCCGTTGTCCCAGATTCAGCACAATCACCACAGTGTTTTCGTTGTAATCCACATCGCTCTGGCTAAACTTCACGCGCAGATCAACAATCGGCACAATCACACCGCGCAGGTTGGTGACGCCTTTGATAAACGCTGGCGTGTTAGCAATGCGGGTTACCTGATCGTAACCACGGATTTCCTGCACTTTCAGGATATCGATACCGTACTCTTCATCCCCCAGCGTAAACACGAGGAATTCCTGACCTGACGGTTCGCCGGCCAGTTTAGTTACATTACTCATACCGGTCATATTATTCCCTTTCTTACTCAATCAGGCGGCTGTGATCGCCACACGTTGTTCGCGGTTTAACCCCTGCAATGCAGAAACATCAACAATCAACGCGACGCTACCGTCGCCGAGAATCGTTGCAGCAGAAATACCAGGCACTTTGCGGTAGTTGCTTTCCAGGTTTTTGACCACCACCTGGTGTTGGCCAATTAACTGATCGACAAGCAGCGCATAGCGACGACCTGCGCTTTGTAAAATCACTACGATGCCCTGCGTTGCTTCGGTTTTTGCGCCTTCAACTTCGAAGACTTTCCACAGCTCAACCAGCGGCAGATATTCACCACGCACTTCCAGAACGCGCTCTCCTCCGGCCAGCGGATGGAGATCTTCTTCGCGTGGTTGCAGTGACTCCATCACGGCATTCAGCGGCAGAATAAAGACTTCGTCCGCCACGCGTACGGACATCCCGTCAAGGATCGCCAGCGTCAGCGGCAGCAAAATTCGGATGGTCGTACCCTGTCCTTGCTTCGATTGGATCTCAACATGGCCGCCCATCTCCTGGATATTTCGTTTCACCACATCCATACCCACACCGCGACCAGAGACATCCGTCACCTGTTCGGCCGTTGAGAAGCCCGGGGCGAAAATCAGCATCCCGACTTCGTCATCGCTCATGTTTTCGTGGATCGGCATCCCCTGGGAGATGGCTTTAGCGAGGATTCGTTCGCGGTTCAGACCCGCGCCATCATCGGTCACTTCAATACAAATATTCCCGCCCTGGTGTTCGGCGGAAAGCGTCAGATTGCCGATCGGGCTTTTCCCGGCTTCCAGTCGTTTTTCCGGCAGTTCAATACCGTGGTCCAGGCTGTTACGCACCAGGTGCGTCAATGGATCGATGATGCGTTCAATCAGACTCTTATCGAGTTCTGTTGAACTCCCCACCTGCGTCAGTTCTACCTGTTTACCCAACTTACCGGCCAGATCGCGGACCAGGCGTGGGAAACGGCTGAACACGTACTCCATCGGCATCATACGAATCGACATCACCGATTCTTGCAAATCACGGGCGTTACGTTGTAACTGACCCATGCTGGTGATGAGATCGCCGTGATTAACAGGATCCAGTTCATTAGAACGCTGGGCCAGCATTGACTGGGTGATAACCAGCTCACCGACCAGGTTAATGAGCTGATCAACCTTCTCTACCGCTACGCGGATGCTGGTTGATTCACTGGCACGGGCAGGTTTGTCACGTTCTGCGCGGGCGTGTGGCGCTTCACTGGCGGCGGCTTTAACCGCAGGCGCAACGGCAACCGGCTGCGGCGGCGCGACAACGGCTACCGTTTCAGTTTCCGCTTGTGCATCAACCGCCACGGGTGCTGCGCTGATGGTTTCGAATTCAATCTGATCCGCTTCAATGACGAAGCAGAGCACCGCAATGATGTCATCCTCCGCGAGGTTACCATCCAGCGTTGCCGACAACGTATCGCGGCCTTTCACCACGTCGGTTAAGGTCGCCAGATTCCCCAGTTCCTCTTCCAGCAGATCAACTTCACTGGATTTCAGGCGCGAGAGAATAATGCGTTTCTTGAACTCTTCACTGGCCGCAGCGGGATTGGCAACGGCTTCTTCCTGTATCGTCGCGCTGTCAACAACGCTCAGCTTTGCGGTATTGACGAGCGCGGGTGAGGTTTCACCTTTTGCTTCAAGCGCTAACTGTCGTAACGCATTACAAATGTACTCAAAGCTGGCGGCATCCGGCTCTTCTGAGTTTTTATAGGCGTCGAGCTGTTCCTGCATAATATCTTTCGTTTCCAAAAACAGGTTGATAATGTCGGCATTAAGCTGCATCTCGCCACGCCGCGCTTCATCCAGCAGGTTTTCCATCAGATGGGTCGTTTCCTGCAAAATGGTAAAGCCGAAGGTGCCCGCCCCGCCTTTTATCGAGTGCGCAGCACGAAAAATGGCATTCAGCTGTTCGGAGTCCGGGGCTTCAGGAACCAAATCGAGCAGGTGTTGCTCCATGTCGGCCAACAGTTCGTCGGCTTCATCAAAAAAAGTCTGATAAAAATCGCTAATATCCATGCTCACGCTATCACCTCGGATTGGCTGGTGGCGATGTGGGAACGCTTGCCGGCGGAAGTTCCGCTGGCTGTTGTAAGACACTTACCGGCTCATTCTGGCTTTCAGCGTTTTCATGCAAAATGGCCTCTTCTGCCTGCTTATTGAGAACCAGCAGGCTAATACGGCGGTTGATGGCGTCCTCAGGACCGCGATCGCTCAGACGCATCGTGGCGGCCATGCCTACCACCCGTAATACTTTTCCATCGTCCAGACCGCCGCTAACCAGCTCGCGGCGCGACGCATTAGCGCGATCGGCAGACAGCTCCCAGTTGCTGTACCCTTTCTCACCGTTGGCGTAAGGGTAATCATCCGTATGTCCGGAAAGACTAATTCGGTTCGGGATACCGTTGAGCACTGGCGCAATGGCCCGCAGGATATCGCGCATATACGGCTCAACTTCAGCGCTGCCGGTCTTAAACATTGGTCGGTTCTGACTGTCGATAATCTGGATCCGCAGCCCTTCCTGAACTAAATCAATTTTCAAATGCGGACGCAGCGCACGCAGTTTGGGGTCCGATTCAATCAGTTGATCGAGGTCACCGCGAAGTTTGCTTAAACGGCTTTGCTCCATGCGTTTTCTCAAATCATCAATATTCGGCTGCTTGTGCACCTCGCCCTGCTGCTGGGTGTAATCATCACCGCCACCTGGAATGGGGCTTTGGCTATTCGAAATACGATTGCCGCCAGTCACCGCGGTAGCCAGTGGAGTACGGAAATATTCGGCAATCTGGATCAATTCTTTAGGGCTGGAGATGGAAATGAGCCACATCACCAGAAAGAAGGCCATCATCGCGGTCATAAAATCGGCGTAGGCGATTTTCCACGAACCATGCGCCCCACCACCGTGACCTTTATGTTTGCGTCGCTTTACGACGATAATGGGATGGGCCTGATTTTTCATGCGTCCTCGGTCGTCTGCTGCGCCGCTGGATTTCTCACCGCACGAACATGCTCTTCCAGTTCGATAAACGAAGGACGTTCGCTGGAATACAATGTCTTACGACCAAATTCAACGGCAATCGGCGGGGCGTAACCATTCAGGTTGGAGAGCAGCGTTATCTTCACGCACTGCATCATCTTGGTGGTTTCAGCGCTTTTTTGGCGCAGAACGCTGGCAAGCGGAGAAATAAAACCATAGGCCAGTAAAATACCGAGGAATGTCCCCACCATCGCATGCGCAATCAGCGAACCCAGTTCAGCCGCCGGACGATCGGCAGAAGCCAGCGCATGGACAACGCCCATAACCGCCGCCACGATCCCGAAGGCCGGTAGCGAGTCGCCAACCATCGCCAGGCTATTAGCCGGCACTTCGGCTTCGCTCTCATGCGTCTCAATTTCTTCGTCCATCAGCGCTTCAATTTCAAACGTGTTCATGTTGCCGCTGATGATCAAACGCAGATAATCGACAATAAAATCAAGCATCACGGCATCCGCAAGAATGCGTGGATAGCTGGCGAAGATTTCACTCTCTTTTGGGTTTTCGATATCGCGTTCGAGCGAGAACATGCCCTGCTGACGTGACTTGGCCATCAGGCGGTAGAGCAGCGCCAGCAGATCCATATACATCGCTTTGGTGTATTTCGAACGGCGAAAAAGCATCGGGATCGCTTTCATCGTCCCTTTGATGGCTTTTCCGTTATTGCCGACGATGAACGCCCCAATACCCGCGCCACCGATAATCACCAGCTCAGCCGGTTGATAGAGTGCCCCAAGGTGTCCGCCGGTCATCATGTAGCCGCCGAAAACTGTACCAATAACAACCAGGTAACCTAATAAGATAAGCACGACATCATCCTTTCGCAATTGACTATGACAGGATGCGCAGTCGGGTTGTTAACGTGAGGTCAGGACAAAAAAAAGCAGCGGTAATCGCTTACCGCTGCTGGAGTGTTTATCCACACCGTATCAGTTAAACAGCCTGTTCGATCTGTTCATCCAGCAGTTGTGGAATAATATCGGCAGCATTCTGGGAAAGTTTACGTCTTTTTACGGCCCGTGATGGCGGCTGGCATAAACTGCAGGCAAAGCTACCTGCTGGTTGGTGTGCGTGAGTGATAAAGTTCCCACCGCAGCAGTTGCATGTGGACAATTCCAGCAATCCGCTGTCGACAAAACGAACCAGCGTCCATGCGCGAGTTAACGCCAGCAATGGGCCTTCTTCCGGCTGCGGACACTGCTCAAGATATAAGCGATACGCTTTAATTACGGCATCGACACCGCTACACAACCCTGTTTTGAGCAGAAATTGCCATGCATTGCAAAACATCGAAGCATGGATATTTTGTTCCCACGTCATAAACCAATCGGTGGAGAAAGGAAGCATCCCTTTTGGCGGAGGACTGCCGCGTAATTCTTTGTACAGCTTGATAAGTCGACCACGGCTTAATTGCGTTTCGCTTTCCAGCATTTGCAAACGGGCGCCCAATGTGATTAATTCCATTGCCAACTGGATATCACGCGCTTCCTGAACAATGCTTTTTTCGCTCATTATCAAGCCCTTTTCTTGCGCGCTGCATCATCGATATCGCTTAACAGTCGCGTAGAAAGCATGATGCCGGTATGAATTTGCTGGAGATCGTCAACGCGGGAGTCTTGCGTCAGGCGAGTAACCGTCTGGTGATCGTCGAAACGGAAATGGCACACCAGTTGGTTTGTTTCAGCCAGTTTGACCATTTGAGGAAGAGTTAATGTTGCCAACGTGTCCGCCATCTCTTCGCTGATACCAAGGCGAAACATCGCAGATGCTTTGTCCTGAACGATCAAACGCTGTGCAAGCAATAAATATGACAAATTGATGTCATAAATGTGTTTCAGCAACTCGGATGTATGCATTATTTGCATCCATAATAACCAACATTATTTTCATGCGGTAAAACCGCACCCCGTGATGTCGCCGGGAAGCCCCGGTAAAAAAAAGCAAAAGGTCAAATACATAGCAGCGTGATGACACATACACGTTGTGTAAACCAGCCCTTTTGAAGAATGCGCCCTTCTTACAAGCTCACATCAATTCTTACATTTGTCTAAGATTTTTCCTAATTCGACGCAACTCTACCCGCCGCCAGTTACACATACAACGGAACCTTGCTGCGAATTTAAAGAATATGTGACACAGATCACATAAATCAGCTAAACACTTAACATAAATCCATCAGCGTAGCTTTTACTTTGCTTGTTTTTTAATCCGGTATTCATCTTTTAAATTCCTGGCGAACGAATATTCTTGCAATAAAAGCGAATAGTATTTCGTTCACAAACGTTAATATCACGCCATGAAATAGCGAGCTGGATCACATATTTAATGCAAAACACCTTTTCAATTAAATTGTTTATAAACAACAACTTAAATATTAAGGGTGATTAATTAATACCGCGTGGTGATAACCCTTCAAATGTTAATATTTGTTTATTTTTTATTAACACATTGTTTTCATTAGTGGTGAGTTTTACTTAAGTTCGCTGAACGTATTTGCAAATGATGTGAAGCGATTATTCTATTTATAAGAATAATTAATGAATAATCATGATGGCATTCACACTATGTGGAGAGGAAACGTTGCAGTATGGAGTAAACTGAGTAAAGCAGAAAAGTTCTCTCATAATTCTTGAAAAAAAGGAGCGAGTTATGAGCTATGCGCACATTCTGGTGGCGGTTGCCGCCACCCCTGAAAGCCAGCAGTTGTTAGCCAAGGCAGTTTCTATCGCTCGCCCTGTCAACGCTCGTATTAGCCTGATCACATTGGTCTCAGACCCTGAACTGTATAACCAGTTTGCCGCCCCCATGCTGGAAGATCTGCGGGAGCTAATGCAAGAGGAGACCCAGGATTTTATCGATAAGCTCAGTAAAGAAGCGCAGTACCCCATCGAGCATACTTTTATTACCTATGGGGCACTGAATGAACATATTCTCGACGTTTGCCGTAAACACGCAGTCGATCTGGTCATTTACGGCAACCATAACCAGAGCTTCTTTTCGCGCGCCTCCTGCTCCGCAAAAAGCGTGGTCGGCGCAAGCCGGGTAGATGTTCTGTTGGTGCCTCTGGCTGGAGATTAATATTCGCCTTCAGGTCTTCACGCCAGTTTCGAACAGGACGCCACATTGTCTGACAACTGGCGTTTGCTCTGGCGCGAGGTCACTTTTCTTAGATCGCATATAAATCTCGCCTGCCAGTTGTCGATATCGTTTTTAACAATAGTCTCGAGCATTTCAGCATGACGAGACACACGTTCAGCAAGCGACATTGTCAGCGCTTGGTTTAGTGCGCCAGCCACTTCATCCCGGTCATAAGGATTCACGATAAGCGCAGAAGTTAGCTCATTTGCTGCCCCGGCAAATTGCGATAACACCAGAACGCCGGGGTTGGCAGGATCCTGCGCAGCCACATACTCTTTCGCCACCAGGTTCATCCCATCGCGCAACGGCGTTACCAAGCCTACGTCCGAATAGCGGAATATTTTCATCAGCAATTTGCGGTCAAAATACTGGTTGAGATAGTAAAGCGGTGTCCAGCCCAACTGCCCATATTTCCCGTTAATCCGCCCAGCCTCCGTTTCCAGTTGGTGGCGAATGTCCTGGTAGGCCTGCACCTCTCCGCGCGAGGTTGGCGCTATTTGCGTATAGCGAATTTTGCCATGGTGCTGCGGGTAATGCTCCAACAGCGCCTCATAGGCCTGGAAGCGCTCTGGCAAGCCTTTGGAGTAATCCAGACGCTCAACAGAGAATATATTCTTCACATTCTTAAGCTCAGCCTTTAACTGCGCCATTTTCGGCGGCAGAGGACCAGAAGCCTGGCGTGCGATTTCCTCCGGCTCAATGCCGATGGGATACACTTCTGTGCGAAACGCTTTATCCCATGCTTTGTGGCGCTTATCGCTCTGGGTCGTCACCTGAGTCTGGACAGCCAAACAGTCCAGAAAAGCCTGGCGATCGTTTTCGGTCTGGAAACCCAGTAAATCAAAATCACACATCTGCTCAAGCAGGGCCTGGTGTGGCGGGAGCGCGTTAAAAATTTCCGGCGTCGGGAAAGGAATATGCAGGAAAAAACCGATGCGATTATTCACGCCGCGTTTACGCAACTCGTAGGCAAACGGTAACAGGTGGTAATCATGAACCCAAATAACGTCATCTTCGCTCAGTAGCGGCAGCAGTTTATCGACCAGCAAGGCATTAACCCGCTGATACCCTTCCCAGGCCGGGCGCTGAAACTGAACTAAATCCAACCGGTAGTGGAATGCAGGCCATAAAACGGCATTCGAAAACTGGCAGTAATACTCTTCGTAATCCTGCTCGCTCAAATTAAACGAGGCCCAGGTAATATTGCCACGAGTGACTTTTTTTAACGGTTTATCCTCATTACCGGTATCGCCACTCCAGCCAAACCACAGTCCACCAGCAGTTTTTAACGCGCCCAACACACCGACCGCGAGCCCACCTGCGCTCCCTTTGTCATCTGGCGAGGCGATACGATTAGATACTACGACTAAACGACCCATAGTCACCTCTTCTGTTGTTTGTTGTATTCGATTGTTGCTGCGAAGAGTTAATTTGCTCCAGCCAACGCCAGACATCCCTGACGCCATCCAGACGCCATGTCGCCTGCGTCGCCCCGCTCCCCACCTTCACTGAAATACCGCCTGCGCGGTTAACTACCTCAAAACCTGTTTCATCCGTTAGATCATCACCGAAAAATACGGGGATCCGTCCGGCAAAAGGCGCTTCCTGCATAAATGCAGCAATCGCGTCACCTTTATTCGTACCTTTAGGTTTTATTTCAACGACACATTTTCCATGCTGCAATGCCAGCTGCGGCCATGTATGTGTGATGCATTCAGCCAACGTTATCAACGCTGCTTCATGCTCAGGCGCCTGACGATAATGCAGCGCAAAAGCCATACCTTTTGCTTCCAGCGTCGTGCCAGGCAGCTTTGACAACGCCGTCTGTAACAGCGCGCCGGCTTCACGTTCAATTCCTGCGGCCAGGCGCACTATATGGGTTTGACCATTGATGTCACGGCGTTCTGCCCCATGCACTCCGGCAAGCGGAAAACGAAAGGGAGTGGTGAGACCGTCAAGCTCAGCCATCGAGCGCCCTGAAATCAATGCCAGCGCACCCGCGTTACGCGTAGCCAACTGATGTAATAATTGCAGGATTGTCTTAGGGACAACGACCTGGTCAGGATAGGGCTTGATCTCAGCCAGTGTCCCATCGAGATCAAAAAAATAAGCACAGTTTGCAGATTGTTCAGGGGGTAATGTCAGTGATGCTGTCACCCGGTTATCCTCCTCATCATGGTTTGTACGCCGCGCGGATCGCGCCGTATAGATGATGTATGACGGATATAAGTATAGACAGTGTGACCATGCTCGCCATTTGGAAAAACAATCGCCAGCCGGGTAGCGGCTGGCGATTAGCAGAAGCTAGACTGAAAAGTTAGGGCTTAAATCATCAAATAGTGCGCTTCGCTTTTTGCTTGTAACGGTCGAAGATTACCGCCGCCAGCAGGATGAGACCACGTACGACGTACTGCGCAAAAGGAGAGATATTCAGCAGGTTCATCGCGTTCTCAACCGTCCCCAGAATCAACACCCCGGCGACCACATATGAGATTTTTCCGATGCCGCCTTTCAGCGAAACACCACCTAATACACATGCAGAAATCACGATCAGCTCATAACCGATTGAGGTCATTGGCTGGCCGCTGGTCATACGCGATGCGAGGATAATTCCCGCAATTGCGGACACCAGACCGGAAAGAATAAAGATAATAATCTTGGTGCGAACAACCGGAACCCCGGCCAGGCGCGCAGCCTCCTCATTCCCCCCAATAGCCAGCGTGTTACGACCAAACGTGGTTTTATTCAGCAATAAGCCAAATACGATGAAACACACGATCGTTATCCAGATAGGCGCCGGCAGCCCAAACCAGTTAGCATAGCCAAGGGTGAAGAATCGCTCGTCTTCAATCCCGACCGCCTTGCCGTCAGAGATAATGTAGGCCAGACCGCGGACAATCTGCATTGTCGCCAGCGTGGTGATCAGGGCATTGATTTTTAGCCGTGCAATCACAAACCCATTCACCAGACCGCATAAAATCCCCAGCAACAGACCAGCAGCGACGCCAATCCACAGGCTCTCGGTCATGTTGATGACCACGGCCGTGGTGACCCCGGCACAGGCAATGACCGACGCGACGGACAGGTCAAAGTCGCCGGATGCCAGGCAAAAGAGCATTCCACATGCGACCATACCCGACATAGATACCGCCAGCCCCAGCCCCTTCATGTTGATGAAGGAGGCAAAGTTTGGCACGAAGATGGCACACACCAGGAACAGCACGGCGAACACCACCAGCATCCCGTATTGATCCCAAATGCGGCCAAGATTTAGCGCCGACTTCGCAGCACCTGAACCCGATGTAGAAACGGAAGACATCATACTCTCCTTATTCAGGCCACAGCCTGGCTGACTTTAGGCATGGCAAGGCTCAACGCCTGGCGTTCATCCGCCTGTTCATGAAGTAACTCACCGGCAATCTCGCCTTCCCTCATCACTACGATACGATCGGCGACACCGAGAACCTCTGGCAGATCACTGGATGCAAACAGCACGGCCACGCCGCGCGCCGCAAGAGCATAAATCACATTATAAATTTCATGCTTGGCGCCCACATCAATGCCGCGGGTAGGTTCATCCAGCAAAATCACTTTCATCTCTTCCGATAACCACCGGCCAAGAATAGCCTTCTGTTGATTACCGCCTGAGAGGTTCATGATCAGTTGCTCTGCCCCCGGTGTTTTGATGTTGAGCGAACGAATATGATGATCGGCATTGGTTTCTTCCCAGCCGTTATTGATCACGCATCCCCCCAATACATGTTTACGACGGGCGCTAATGTTGATGTTGTTGCGCACCGAATGAACCGGAATAATCCCTTCGGCTTTGCGATCCTCCGGGCACAGCATCATCCCCGCTTCAATGGCGTGGCTCGGTTTGCGGATATCAATTGGCTGTTCATCAATAAACACCTGGCCTGCGGTGATACGCGTGCCGCCAAACAACCCTTTCATTAACTCGCTACGTCCAGCGCCCACCAGCCCAAACAGTCCGACGATTTCACCGCTACGCACCGATAAACTGATCGGCGTGCGCACGCCGGGGGCTTTGACCTCATGCAAACGCAGACGCTCTGCGCCATAAGTCCTGGATTTCCAGCCATAAATATCACCCAGGTCACGCCCCACCATCGCCTGCACCAGCGCGTCGTGATCGACCTGCTGCATGTCCGTAAACGTTTTAACGTAATGCCCATCTTTAAATACGGTAATGGCATCGCTAAGGGCAAAAATCTCTTCCATACGGTGCGAGACATACAGAATGATGCGCCCTTCATTGCGCAGTTCACGGATAACGCGAAACAGATTCTCAATCTCGCGTGCCGACAGGGAACTGGTCGGTTCATCAAAAGCGATAATTTTGGCGTTACGCGCCAACGCTTTTGCAATCTCCACCATCTGCCATTGACCAATGGAAAGGTATTTCAATGGCGTATCGGGATCGATATCCATGCCCAGATGCTTAAGCTGTAGCCCCGCTTCATAGTTCAGCAGCGAGCGGTTCACAATGCCGCCTTTATGCGGCAGTTGCCCTAAATAGATATTTTCGGCAACGGTCATCTCCGGGACGAGATGCAGTTCCTGGTAAATAATGGCGACACCGGCGTTCAACGCGGTTGTGGTATCCGCAAACGAAACTTCTTGTCCGCGGATCGCCAGGGATCCCGTCGTTGGCGCATAGTTACCGCTGAGAATTTTTAACAGTGTTGATTTTCCGGCGCCATTTTCGCCCATCAGCGCATGCACCTGACCGGCATAGCAATCGAAACTGATATCCGTAAGCGCTTTAACGCCGGGGAACGTTTTGCCAATGCCGCGAAATGAGAGATACGGGGTAGACTGTTGCATAACGTCTCCGTGATTCAGGATTTTACCGGCCTGGAAAACCGCCGGACGTAGGCCCGGTACGCGCAGCGCCACCGGGCATTGCGCCGGATGGCAGCTTCGCCTTATCCGGCCTACAACATCGCAGCATTTCTGTTACTTACCGCCTAAACCTTTCTTCGCCAGTTCTTCTTTAAAGTTATCGCGGGTAATCAGCACCACATCCGTCACTTCAGTAAATGCCGGTGGCTCTGCACCTTTCGTCACCCAGTTGTAGAGCATTTGGCTTGATTTATAGCCGTGAACGTCCGGGCTTGGTAGTAATGAACCGTAGAACCCGGTCGCTTCGCCTTTGGACAGTTCACTCACCGCGTCAACGCCGTTAATACCGATACCAATCACGTTTGGCGCTTTAAAGCCCTGACCTTCGGTCGCACGCACGCCGCCCAGTACGGTGTTGTCGTTCATGCCGACAATCAACCAATGTTTAACTTCAGGATGCTGAACAAGCATGGAGTTGGCGGCGTCGAATGCGCCGGGGATATCATTCGATTTGGTTGGAACCTGGTAGATCTGTTTTTCCGGGAAGCCCGCAGCTTTAAGCGCTTCCATTGAACCTGATGTACGGCGACGCGCGGTATCCAGTTCGTTCGCAGTAATGGCCATTACGGCGGTGGATTTCACATCCCAGCCGCGCTTTTGCATCTCCTTGTACAGCTCCTGGCCCTGGCGTTCACCAATTTTTGTTGCCGCCATCATTACCAGCGGCACGGTGTCCATCGGTTTCCCTTTCGCGTTGGCAAACTGGTCATCGACGGCAATGACTTTCATATCGTAGCCGCGCGCCTTCGCCATAATCGCAGGCCCGAGTTTGGGATCCGGCGTACAAATCACAAACCCTTTCGCGCCGCTGGCAGCCAGGCTGTCAATCGCGTTAAGGGTTTTCTCACCATCCGGGACGGCGATTTTAATTACCTCGAAACCAAGGTCTTTACCGGCCTTATCGGCAAATTTCCATTCCGTCTGGAACCAGGGTTCTTCAGGTTGTTTGACCAGGAAACCGAGCTTCATGGACTCAGCAATAGCGGATTGTGACATAATGGCAGCCAGACCGATGGCAGCCAGCGCTTTAGTGAATTTGTGCATGGTTAACTCCAGCTTTAACGTTCTTTTATGTAGGGTAAAATCAGACGATTATTTGTAATTCGGACGTAAAACAAGGCATTACCTTTTATTGATAAGATCAATGCCAGTGCTGAGGGTATTTTTAGCGGGAAATTGATTCTCCATAAGAGAGCGGCATCACACCACAGAATTACAGTAATTGCGTACATAAATTCAGCGAGAAATGACATAAAAAAACGCGACTTTGACAACGAAGAAAAAGAGAAATAGCAGATTAGTCCATAACATCAGTCAGCAAATCCTTGTCCCCGAATGCTGAAGCATTCGGGAGAACAATGTTTACCATCGGTAGTAAATGTGGTCGGCGTGATCGCGAACCGGAATATCATCTCCTAACAGGCGCGCCGAAAGCGTAAACGCAAAATCAAAAATATGTCCTAATCCTTTGCCGCTAATAAGATTGCCATCCTCGACAACGGGCGCATCGATATATTCCCCATCCGTGACGTTTTGCCACAAATCTCCCGAACACACGTAGCGACGCCCCTTCAGCAGACCGTTGCCACCCAGCACACGCGCAGCCGCCGAACACACCGGACAAATAAGTTTTCCCGTCTCATCATGACGGGCGACAAACTGGATGACTGCCTCACTGGCGGCAAGATTAACGCTACCCTGCGGTCCTCCTGGCAACACGACGGCATCGTAGAGATGCGCCTGACGCGCGGCCAACGTGCTGTCCGTCACCATCGGCACGTCATGATAGCTCACCACCGCCCGTGACTCAGCGCAGGCCAGCGTTTCGACTTTGATATTCAGGCGACGCAGAATATCAATAGTCACTATCGCTTCCGCCTCTTCAAAACCGGGCGCCAGCAGCACAGCAACCTTTTTCATATGTCACTCCTCGCTTTATCCACATACACCAAACGATCAATGCAGAATCGTACAGGCCATTAAAGTTATTAATTCCGGCAAAAATGATCTGGCGCAAAAAATTAGCCACCTGCTAATTTTCATTCACCCCACCAGTCGTGAAATTCCTCAAACCACGGTGGAGATAACCATTAAGGACAAGACGATAACTTATTGTTAAATTTAATTTTGTGATATGAAACACCATTTCATTATAGAATGATAAATTTAATTCCATACATAACAATAGATTACATTCAGCCAACCTATATTAGGAAATACCTGCATTAGGAATATTGCTATAACAATGTGTAAAAAAACATAAATAGGCAGATTTAAGGATTTTCTTATGCCTGGTCACGCGCTATGCTGATTCTCGATCGGAAGCGAATATAATTCGTGATCACTAAAGGACCGGCGGAACGGATTTATTCTGCTAACAGTTTTAATTGTACGTAGATGTGAAGTGCGGCGGCAGCCCGTTGCACTGACGTGAGTAACGTACATTCTCCTTTCTGGAAATAAGGATATTGATATGGCTGCAGTTGGAATTGTTCATAAACTCAACACACAAATGAATCTTGAGTTCTACGCATCGAATCTTTACCTGCACCTTAGCGAATGGTGCTACGAACATAGCCTGACAGGCACCGCAACGTTCCTACGCACCCAGGCGCAGGGTAACGTGACTCAAATGATGCGTATGTTTAATTTTATGAAAAGCGCCGGGGCTAACCCTATCGTCAAGGCCATCGATGTTCCGGGCGATGAACTGACTTCCCTTGAAGAACTGTTTCAGAAAACAGTGGATGAGTACCAACAGCGTTCGAGTAAGCTATCGCGCTTAGCCAATGAAGCAGAAGCATTGAACGATGAACCAACCGTTGATTTTCTCCACGATCTGGAAAAAGAGCAGCAGCAGGATGGCGTGCTGTTACAAACTATTCTTGATGAAGTCCGCAGCGCGAAACGCGCGGGACTGTGCATGGCGCAAACCGATAAGCATCTGCTGAACGTCGTCAACTACCAACATCACTAATCTTCAATTTTCATAACGCTCGCCGGATAGTCATGCCAAGCATCGTATCCGGCTCGCGCTACATTGTCTCTACACGCGCGTCTCTCATTCTCAGAGACGCAAAAAAACCTTTCTAAAACCTGAAACAACGGTTTATTTTAGTGAGACTCATTCTGCGGCGTGAATTTCAACTCGATCAAGGCAACCGCTTTTTGGATTGCGCGCATAGTTACCGGATCGGCCCCCGCAGGGTGACTTGAAAAGTCGATGCTTTTCAGCTGGCTGGACATTTTCTCGCGAACTTCTACCGGGGCGATAACATCAATGACATCCAGAATTTGTTTGATAACCAACTGACAGGCAACAACGTCCGAGAGCAGTTCCTGATCGGCATTCAGTGTTTGGGACATAATAAGCTCCTTATAGAAAGGTCGTCATAGTACCCATTCAGCGATCGAAACGATAGCGGTGTACGCATAGCGGATACGCTGAAAACAAAAAAACAGACCCGGTCAGTTTCTTTTGAGATGGCAAGCACAACATGAGTGAACATTTAGCGGTGGAGAATAAACGCGGTCTTTCCCCGGCGGCATTACTTGTTGCCGGCGCTTTCTTTATGGAGTTTATTGACGGTACGGTGATCGCCACCGCCCTGCCCGACATGGCCAAAAGCTTTGGCGTACAGGCGGTTGACCTGAACATTGGTATCAGCGCCTACCTAATCACCCTCGCCGTACTTATCCCCGCCAGCGGCTGGATTGCGGACCGCTTCGGCGCCCGAAAAGTGTTTACCCTCGCACTGGCGATATTTACCCTCGCCTCGGTTTTATGCGGTTTGTCCACCAGTCTTGAGAGCTTTGTCGCCATGCGAATTTTTCAGGGCGTGGGCGGCGCATTAATGGTTCCTGTTGGCCGTCTTGCGGTACTACGCACCACGCCTAAACATCAGTTAATCACCGCCATTGCGACCCTGACCTGGCCCGCGTTAGTTGCGCCTATCATCGGTCCGCCGCTTGGGGGATTCATCACCAGCTATGCCAACTGGCGCTGGATCTTCTTCATTAACGTCCCACTGGGAATACTGGCGATAGCGCTGGCGCTACGTTTTATTCCGGATATTCATGACGATGAGCGCCGTCCGTTTGATATAGCGGGTTTTGTCGCCACCTCTGTTGCCATGGTGAGCCTGGTGTATGCCATGGAGTTACTGGGAACCCAGCAGCCGCAGGGTTGGCTAACTGCCGGACTTCTCACGCTGGGAATAGCGACCTTCCTGTTTGCTCTGCGCCATTTTCGTCGCGCCGCCTGGCCAATGATTCGTCTCGATGCCATGAGCGTCCCAACTTTTCGCGTCACGATGTACGGCGGGTCGCTATTTCGTGCTTCTATCAGTGCCGTACCATTTCTGCTGCCGTTAATGTTTCAGGTAGGTTTTGGCATGAACGCTTTTCACGCAGGTTCGCTGGTGCTGGCGGTGTTTGTGGGTAACCTGACGATAAAACCTGCCACCACGCCGTTGATACGCTGGCTGGGCTTTAAGAAATTGCTGCTGATCAACGGGGCGCTTAACGTCCTGGCACTGCTGGCCTGTGCACTGATAACGCCGCAAACTCCCGTGTGGGTGATTTTGCTGGTGCTGTATCTCGGCGGCGTGTTCCGTTCAATCCAGTTTACCGGCGTCAGTACGCTTGCCTTTGCGGACGTCCCCGCGTCGCAAATGAGCTACGCCAATACGCTGTTCAGTACGGCTACACAGTTAGCGGTGGGGTTGGGGATTTCATTAGCCGCTATTGGGATCCGCATCGGCGATGAAGTCAGTGAATGGCTGGCACTGGGCAATATTCCGGGGATCAGCTTCCGCCTGGCCTTTGTGGCTATCGCCATAATTTGTCTGGTAGGTATGGTGGATACGCTGCGGCTTACCCGTGATGCGGGAAGCGCGGTGTCAGATAAAAACAGATAGCCCGGCAGGTGAACTCCGCCGGGCCAGCAGGATTTAGCCAATAATCTCGCGCACAAACGCTTCGATCGACTTGTCCTGGCAGTTTTCAAAGAAGCACTGCTGGAAGCGTGGACCCGACACGGCGGTTTTCACCAGCTCAGGATCGATAGCGCGCAGTGTATCCAGATAATTCTCTTTTACCACTGCCGCTTTCACCTGATTCAGAATACCGGCGTTACGCACCTGCGGTTCTTTACGTTCCGGTGGGTAACCTTCCCCGGTACGTCCGGTAAACGCTTTTTCAAACATATAGCGCACATTCAGCTCGGCGCCCCAGCCAAAACCTTTGGCGAAGGCGAGAGAAAGCGCATTCCCGTTGTTGATCTGAGAAAACAAGAATGCATCCGCCGGATCGAGGCAGTACCCACAAACCACTCCCGGATGGATATTCAGTGACATCATCGCGCCCTGACCCGTACCACAGCCGGTGACCACAAAATCCACGGCTTTGGAATTAAGCAGAATACTGGCCATAATCCCTAAGTGAATATAGGTCAGATGATGGTCATTTTCATCGCTCATACCGACGTTAAAAACGGGAAAACCTTTCTCATCCGCAACGGCTTTAAGCTCGTTATGAATGATGGCATTTTTGCTTGCCTGGCTGTTTTCCATCATCAATGCAATTTTCATTCTGTCATCTCCTGAATGCGTAGCGTGGACTGCTGAAAGTCATAACATTCAGGCCACATTACTATTTTGCAAATCCACTTTCAAATTTAATGAAATTTTGTTTTATAAAATAATGGAGTGCTCACATTTTTCACTCAGCAGCTCAGAATGGCCTCAAAAATCTGACGTCGTTGCGATTAATCGCAGGTGATTTTCAGGCTATTCAAGCCATTGATACGCCAACACGTATGCCATGATAGCCTATCTCCGAACTTTCAGAGCGAACTCATGAAGACCTTTATCCTTGCCCTTTTGCCGCTCGTGCTGACAGGTTGCACTATTACTAAACAGGCGCAGGTGAGCGAAGCCAGCGCCATCACCGGTGTGGTTCGACTGACTTACAACCAGGCCATGTTGCAAACGGCACGAACCGATGACTACGTAACCCAGGGGACAGCTACCAAAGAGTGCCAGCGTATGGGTTATGCCAGCGCCGTTGCGTTTGGGCAACCGGTGTCAACCTGTAGCGTATATGCCGGTTCTTTGTGTTTGAATACCAAAATTACGCTCGCCTGGCAGTGTCACGGCGTCGCGGTATCTCAAGCGCCCTCATTCAATTATTAATATTTCCGACCAGCATTTTTATGCTGGTCATTTGTTACGTCGTTATTTTTATCCTCCACCCAATAGCGTTAATGCGTTTTATTCCCATTCGTATTTTTAATAAATAAATTTATTATTTTACCTTTTGCAAATAATTAAATAACAAATTATAGTGGCGCCACGTAATATATAATAACGTTTGTGGAGCAGAACCATGCTGAAAACAGAAATGATCGACCAACTGAATGAGCAAATGAATCTTGAATTATATTCATCTCTGCTCTACCAACAGATGAGCGCGTGGTGCAGCTATCACAGCTTTGAAGGTGCTGCCGCGTTTCTGCGTCGTCACGCGCAGGAAGAGATGACGCATATGCAGCGTCTGTTCGACTACCTGACTGACACCGGTAACTTACCGCGTATTAATACCGTCTCTTCCCCCTTCGCTGAATATGCTTCTCTGGACGAACTGTTCCGTGTGACTTACGAACACGAACAGCTGATCACGCAGAAAATTAATGAACTGGCACACGCGGCAATGACCCACCAGGATTATCCGACCTTTAATTTCCTGCAGTGGTATGTTGCCGAGCAGCATGAAGAAGAGAAATTATTTAAATCTGTTATTGATAAGCTATCGCTGGCAGGAAAAAGCGGTGAAGGTCTTTATTTCATCGACAAAGAGCTGGCTACGCTCGATACGCAGAATTAATTCTGTTGGATAACGGTGGTGAGATGCCACCGTTATTCGATAATCTTAATGGCGGCAGATCTTGCTTTCGTGTGTAGAGAAGCCGTCTTCTTTTGCAATAAACTTCCCCTTTGCCGCTAAAAATGCCACCAGCTCGGCCGCCGTCATACCTTGCGCAGAACAGGTGTGAAAACGTGCCTGCTCGCCAAAACGTGCCGTAATCGCCGCTTCAAGACTGGCATTTGAATACTGCTCGCCAGATTCAATCATCATATTAAGCACTTCTTGACCGTGAATAGATTCCATACAACCTCCTGAATAAAGGGCATAGCCTAATGTGAACCGCAGGGCGCTGCTTTGCGTTAACACAGGTTTTCCAGCAGATAAATGTCATTTCTTATGCATCTTAAACCATCAAATAATCGTAAAGATTGATGTACACTCATTGTAACGGTGATTTGACGAAAATAACGTTTTGCCTTAACCTGCGCCGCAGATATAACCGTTGATTATCTCCGGGACAGAGGAAAGCGTGAAAAACAGAACCCTGGGTAGTATTTTTATCGTGGCGGGAACCACGATTGGTGCCGGTATGTTGGCAATGCCGCTGGCTGCGGCAGGCGTGGGGTTTAGCGTCACGCTGGTGTTGTTAGTCAGTCTTTGGGCGTTGATGTGCTACACCGCGCTGTTGCTGCTTGAAGTGTATCAACACGTACCGGCTGACACCGGGCTGGGTACCCTGGCGAAACGTTATCTTGGTCGTTACGGACAATGGATAACGGGCTTTAGCATGATGTTTTTGATGTACGCGCTGACGGCGGCGTATATCAGTGGCGCAGGTGAACTGCTGGCCTCCAGCATCAGCGACTGGACCGGGACAGCTATCTCTCCCACCACAGGTGTGCTGCTGTTCACCTTTGTTGCCGGTGGTGTAGTTTGCGTTGGGACGTCGCTGGTCGATCTGTTCAACCGTCTGTTGTTCAGTGCCAAAATAATTTTCCTGGTGGCAATGCTGGCCCTGTTAATGCCGCATATCCATAAAGTGAATCTGCTTACGCTGCCGCTTCAGCAGGGGCTGGCGCTGTCCGCAATCCCGGTTATCTTCACGTCGTTCGGTTTTCACGGCAGCGTTCCGAGTATCGTCAGCTATATGAACGGTAACATCCGTAAACTGCGTTGGGTATTTATCACCGGTAGCGCCATTCCGCTGATCGCCTATATTTTCTGGCAACTGGCTACACTCGGCAGCATTAACTCGTCCACGTTCATGGGGTTGTTAGCCAACCACGCTGGTTTAAACGGGTTGTTGCAGGCATTACGTGAAGTCGTGGCATCACCACACGTTGAACTGGCGGTGCATTTGTTTGCCGATCTCGCGCTGGCGACCTCTTTCCTCGGTGTTGCGCTGGGGTTGTTTGACTATCTGGCAGACCTTTTCCAGCGCCGAAATACCGCAGCGGGAAGGATGCAAACCGGTGTGGTGACTTTCCTGCCGCCGCTGGCATTTGCGCTGTTCTATCCACGTGGTTTCGTGATGGCGCTGGGATATGCGGGCGTTGCCCTCGCGGTACTGGCGTTGCTGATCCCCGCTATGCTGGCGTGGCAAAGCAGAAAACATAACCCGCAGGCTAACTACCGCGTGGCGGGTGGCGCACCAGCGCTGGCGTTGGTGTTTATGTGCGGAATTGTGGTGATAGCGGTACAGTTTTCAATTGCTGCAGGGTTACTACCCGAAGTGGGTTAAACAAAGGGGCTTTACGCCCCTTTCTGTTAATGCAGACAGCACTGCTTGTATTTTTTCCCACTGCCGCACGGGCACGGGTCGTTACGTCCTACCTTGGCATCCACTTTTACCGGCGCCTTGACCGGCGTTTCCTGCGGATGCGCCATCCAGTAAGCATGCAGATCCAACGCCGCCAGACGGATAGCGTCCACGCTTTCCTCAAACTCTTCTGGCGTCAATTTTTCAACCACCGCAAAGTTCTCTTCCGTACCGTGCAGCGCAATAGCCTCGAGCGCCGGTTGCAACGTATCCGGTAATGCGGACCAGTCCGATAACGCGACGCCGCGCATATAACCAAAGCACCACTCTTCAACGATGGTCAGTTCATGCTCGTCAATTTCACGCAGACCAAACAGCGGCTCAAACTGCTCAGGATATTCATCCAGACGATCGGCCGTATCCGCCATGTGCTGAAACGCCAGATTCATGAAGCGCGTCATTTCTTTTTCGGAGGACCAGCGAGGCACATATTGCGCGCCTCCCCAAATTGTAACCAGCCACTGCTCCGGTTCAATTTCATACGGTGAACTGAGCACCGCCGTCAGCAAACCATCCAGTTCTGACACATCCAGAATAGCTTTGTCCGTATTGTACTTAGTCAGTACATCATCCAGCCATTCCAGTTCGCTCTCGTTTAATGGTCCCGTTTTCATAACGCTTTTCCTTAGTCAAAAATTCTTGCCTGTGATCATCCTACATGGCTGGAGGGATAACAGATACAAATGGGCGTGGGCGGCTTACAGTTGCCGCCTGTTCAGGTTAACAGGAAACGAGGGGAATTCCGGTAGTTAACGCACAAAAGAGAACACCAGGCCGCCGGGCATCATACCGGGAAAACAGAACAAAACCACCCGTAGGTGGTTATTGTTGCTCAATACGGTTAAGCGTCGCGCTATACCCGGTTTTTGCAACCGCTTTAAGGAGAGTGTCGGTAGGAAAACCTTCAGGTACGATCGCTTCTGCCTGCCTCGTTTTGAGGGAGGATTTCGCTTTAATGACGCCATCGGTTTCGCGTAACGCCTGATTGACAGAAATTACGCATAATGAGCAGGTCATATTTTGGATATCCAGCACCACTTTTTGATTGGCCGCCTGAACCCATAACGGCAACAATAAGCCTGCCACTAACATGAAAACCTTCATTCAAACACCTCATAAAACCAGGCTACCAGCGTTGGGTAAAATAACACCGGTAAAATCAACGCCAGCGCACACCAGTAGAGAACGCGCACTTGCTTCAGGGTTAGCCAGCCAGAACACCACAACCGCCTGGAGAAATAGAGTCGCCAGAAAACACGCAGTAATAATCCCAATGAGAGCAACATCAGAGGAATTCGTAAAAACTCAAACCGAGTGAAAACAGCAAAGCTCGCCGCTGAGATACCAAACAGCAGATATAACAGCGGCCCAACGCAGCATAAGCCGGCAGTGACGGCAGCCGCAGCGGCCGTCAGCAGGGTCAGTCCTGCGCCTTTAGCGTTGTTCTGTGGCGACATAGCTATAGGAGAACGCTTTAGGATCGTAGAAATTGATCGGGTCGCCATCGACTTCTGCGTAAGGATAACCAAAGTTGTTCATGGCGCCCTGCTCTGTCGCCGGATACAGCTCGAAATCACGTCCGTAGTTGAATCCTACCCAGTTCATTTCCCAGTTACCGAACAGGTAAGCGTTGACGGCCTGGACATCGGCATCCTGATGCGATTTTTTCTCAGCCAGACGCATTTTGGTCACGTCAGCGGGATCGCACGGTAACCAACCGTAACCTGCCAGATAGAATTCGGCGCGACAGTGTTGTCCACCGCTGACATCGGCAACGCCTGCGCTGTCGGCCTTGCCAAAGGCGCTTGTCGAGTAACGTTCGAGCTTATTGGCTTTGCCCAGACGGATGCCAAACAGTTCGCGTGCGGGAATACCGCTGGCTCGTGCCAACGCAACAAAAACGGAACTCATATCGGTACATTTCCCCTTGAGCTTGCCGCTTTTTAAGATCTCCGCCACATCACCGGTACCGCAGCCAATAACATCATTATCCCGTTCCATATGGCTACTCACCCACTCGTAAATGAGACGCGCTTTTTTCAGCGGATCTTGCTCATTACCGGTAATTTTGCGCGCGGTTTCCAGAACCAGCCCATCCACTGGAGTATGTGCCGTCGGCAACAAGTACGGTTTTACATCCAGCGGATAAGTAATCTGCTCCGGTGCTTGCCAGGTTTTTAGCGCATCCTGCTGCAACGGCTCCCAGTCAGCAGTTTCAATATCGATATCAACGTTAATCAACAATTCGCCCTGCGAGTCTGGCCAGGTGGCGAAAAGCGTCTTCGCGCCATAGGCATTGTTGGTGGTGACATACGCCTGCTGATAGTTCCCGCTAAAGGCAAGGGCTGTCATTTGTTGAAACGCAGTATCGACAGGTAGCGGGATCCAGAGTTTCACCACCCCGCGCGATCCTTTAGGAGGGTTGAGTTTATACGTTTGTGATAAGACAAAGCGTCGACGCGCGACAGGCGCGACTGTTGGCTCTGCGGCATGTACCGTCTGGCTAATAACCGTAGGGCCGACTAAACCGGCGGCGGAAAGGAGAACGCTATTCTTGAGAAATTGTCGACGTTGCATTGCTGTCTGTCCCTGTTGTAAGAGTTGAGCTACGGCCCATTGGGAAACCGTATGCGATCATCACAGCAGACAGACGCTGACTTAAAAAGACGAGTCGATGGAGGTTATTCATCAATAACAGACCTGTTAACTGTGAATGAAATGAGAAACTACAAGGTCGCTATTAAGCCATTTACAGGCTAAAAAGTACAGCAGTGAGAGCACCTTCAAAATATATGCACCTTCGTTGCCAGTTTACGGGCTAACCCTCTAGCGCCCTCACGCATGACCGTATTGTGATTCCAACGAAATACGGGTGCCGCCAGCGGGGCAAGATAATTCATCCAACGGATCGTGGTGCGGACATTCCAGTCATATTTGACAATAGTCTCTTTGCCACTCGCAGTAAAAGACCACACGCCTCGCCCTTCCACCGCGCCGCTGGCTTGTCCTTCAAGCAGAGAGCAAGGCAGAATATTCAATACATTGATATCAAAGGTTAAGCGATAAGGCAGAACGCCTTTCCAGGTATAACGATGCAGCGCGCCAATGCCTTGTAAATCCCCTTTCTTGATCTCAACGATGCGTTCCAGACTTCCCCACCATTTCGGCCACTGGTCCGGATGGGAAAAAACATCCCATACCTCCTGGATTGGAGCCTCAACCCGCCAGACCGTGGAGAACAGATACTCAGCCATAGTACTGGCTCCCTCAAGGCGCGAAGAAATTAGCGGGAAAGCGGATGTTGATAACCATAGCGTCCAGAAGAACGGTTTCTAATCGCTGCCCATCTGGGGCATAGCCGATCACTTTGACAGGGAGTCTGTGATAATTATCCAGCCACACGTCGTAGCGGTGAACACCATCAACAGTCATTATTCCCGGCCCAACCACAGACACGTGCGTTGTCTCCCGCCCCGCAACGCGCTCCTGAGCAACAACCGTCGTTGTTCCCTCGCGCTGCAGATGGCGAATATTGCCTAACAACACGCCGATATCAGAGCGATCCACCCGATGACCGCGCTCATCCTGGATCAATGAATTGGTGGGCGACAGGTGCAAAATAGGCAACGACCCCGCACCAAATGGCCATAAAGTCACTTTACCACTGACAGGATTAAAGATAAGCACCGCGCCTGAATGCGGCTGGGTAAAGTCCATTCGCACGTAGCCAGGTTTCTGATAGCTGTAGCGAATGATTTTATTCTCCTCCTGCGCAGATGAGGATCGCAGCATGACCTGATAAGAGGTCATGCTAGTAAATGACTGCTGTGCAAACGCAACTGGATCCTCGGTTGTGTCATACGGCGAAAATGTCCCTCTTTTTTCCGCTGGGCATACTGTGCAACTAACGACAAGCAATGTGGTGAACGCAACTAGCGAAACAAATGAGACGCTCACGGCCGCCCCCTGTATCTGTAAAATCTGCCAACAGGAGTCATCGCCTGTCGACTGTTATTATAGTTCTTAACTGCGCGGCGCTACTCTCCCAGCCCCTCAGACTCAGCATGGACAGCTGATTAAATTGTAGGTTTTCTTTTCAGTTGAGATGACAACATAAAGCTATACTTTAATAGCCACACCCTTAACAGGTATTAATCATGAAACTGCCATCGGTATTTTCATGCGCCGTTCTCATATTACTGCTGCTGGCGTCATCGTCTGCCACAGCCAGCGCGTTTCAAAACCAGGCCGCGAGAGAGCAAGCGTTAAGCGCGGCACTTCATACCGGGAATGGCATCATCATCATTGGCGGGACGGATGATTTCGCTTTCACGCTCCGGGCACGAAACCGAATCCACAGACATTTAGCGATTCAGGATGGCTTTGGCGATCCCATCATGATCAATGGATTCCAGAACCACAACGATAATCCTGCCCGTAATGGGTTTATCAACAACCCTGCCCGAGGAGGGTTTATGTTTAACGCACCGATTCGTCGATAGAGTGATTATCTATAGCAAGTGTTTGAAGGGTATTTTACGTATCAGGCAGGATAAAACGACGGATTGCAGGCACAAAAAAACCACCCGTAGGTGGTTTTCACGACACTGCTTATTGCTTTGATTATTCTATTCTTTCCCATGGTACCCGGAGTGGGACTTGAACCCACACAGCGCGAACGCCGAGGGATTTTAAATCATGCGTGTTATCTATAATTATCAGATACATATGTTTATTTTTCGCCATTAATTCAATATTTTTAGATCAGACTAATCAACGGGTTATGTTTATCATAAAGTCACAATGGCGAAGCTTCTTAGTTCCGCACACTGTCATGTGGTGTCAGGAACCTGAGGTTCAAATCCTCTCGTGCCAACAGACATCCTCTAGTACCACTTTTTCTTACTGCCCTATACTTTCAGTCTGACATATGGCTGGAGGTTTCTATGTGTGGACGTTTTGCACAGTCAATGACGCGTGAAGATTATCTTTCCTTGCTCGCTGATGAATCAGAACGCGATATTCCTTACGACCCAGAACCCATCGGAAGATTCAACGTAGCGCCAGGAACAAAAGTTCTGCTTCTGAGCGAGCGAGATGAGCAGTTGCATCTTGATCCAGTCATTTGGGGATACGCCCCCGGTTGGTGGGATAAACCGCCGCTTATTAACGCACGGTCTGAAACTGCAGCCACCAGCAGAATGTTTAAACCACTCTGGCAGCATGGTCGCGCAATCTGCTTTGCTGATGGATGGTTTGAGTGGAAAAAGGAAGGCGACAAGAAACAACCCTACTTTATTCACCGGGCAGACGGTCAGCCGATTTTCATGGCGGCGATCGGCAGCATACCATTCGAACGTGGAGATGAAGCAGAAGGTTTCCTGATAGTGACATCTGCTGCCGACAAAGGGCTGGTAGATATTCACGACAGACGGCCTCTGGTACTTTCACCCGAAGCCGCGCGCGAATGGATGAGGCAAGACACTGGAGGGAAAGAAGCTGCGGAAATTTCGGCCGACGGTTCCGTACCAACTGATAAATTTATATGGCACGCCGTGACGCGTGCTGTGGGCAATGTGAAAAACCAGGGGCCGGAGCTGGTCGAGCCGCTTTCTTGAGGCTGGTAATCATATTGGCAATCCGTCATCTATTGCGCGGTTGATGAAGAACGTCACTCGGCCAAGAATTTCGACCTCTTCCAGTGCGTTTCCCTCTATTGCCTCTCCATCATCTGTAATGAGCGCCTTGCCCATCAACTTGGCAAACTGCGTATGACCGTCGCAAAGGATAAGAAACACATCGCCGGATGATTTTTTCAGAGCCGGCTCAATGACTGCAAATCCTGAATCAGTTTCAATCCCCCTACTTTCTGTGCCGATGTTGCAAATCACCTCGGGTGAAAGTTTGCGCTCGACATAATCGTTCGTAGGTGATGCAAATCCCATTACTGGACCCTCCCCATGTTACGCAAGATCCAGTACCTGTTATCGCTACCGTCTGTCGTCTTGTCAGCAAAGTCTTTTTGGTATCGCTCTATCCAGGCATTCGCTTCTTCGCGCGTGTAATGCCAGTTGAACTCCCGCAATTTCTCTATGAATGAATCTGTGCTTAGGTAACGATACCCCTTGGGGTTTAACTCTATGGTCGCAACAAACGCGGCATGAATGTCTGCTGTGCGTGGCATAATCACCTCACATAATAACTGTATGCATATACAGTATCGTTAAATATGAGAGTCGATCAAGTTTCACAGTGGTGCTAAACTTCTGACTTTTCCGAATTGACTGATTTATATAATGTTAAAGCTCTTTGCTAAGTACACATCAATCGGCGTCATAAACACGCTCATTCACTGGGTTGTGTTCGCTATTTGCATATACGCGTTTCACACAGGTCAGGCTCTTGGCAACTTCTCCGGGTTCGTCGTGGCGGTGTCATTCAGCTTTTTTGCAAATGCCAGGTTCACGTTCAAGTCTTCCACCACAACCATGCGTTACATGCTTTACGTTGGATTCATGGGAACACTAAGCGCTGCTGTAGGTTGGTGCGCTGATAGATCTGGCATGGCCCCTATTATCACGTTAATCATCTTCTCTGCCATCAGTCTGGTGTGCGGCTTTATCTATTCAAAATTCATTGTCTTTAGGGATGCGAAATGAAAATTTCTTTAGTCGTTCCGGTCTTTAACGAAGAGGCCACGATACCTATATTTTATAAAACGGTACGCGAGTTTGAAGGCCTAAAAGAGCATGAAGTTGAGATAGTCTTCATCAACGACGGAAGCAGCGATTCAACAGAATCAATCATCAATGCGCTTGCTGTATCTGATAAATTGGTGATACCTCTGTCGTTCACCCGTAACTTTGGTAAAGAGCCAGCCCTATTTGCAGGACTTGATAATGCTACTGGGGAAGCTGTCATCCCAATCGATGTTGATCTGCAAGACCCTATCGATGTCATCCCCCGCCTAATTGAAAAGTGGCAGGATGGCGCTGATATGGTTCTGGCTAAAAGAACAGACCGATCTACCGATGGAAGGCTAAAGCGCAAAACGGCAGAATGGTTCTATAAGTTGCACAATAAAATAAGCAATCCGAAGATCGAGGAAAACGTCGGTGATTTTCGATTAATGAGCCGCGATGTTGTCGAAAATATTAAGCTTATGCCAGAACGCAATCTATTTATGAAAGGCGTACTTAGCTGGGTTGGTGGTCGCACTGATGTGGTTGAATATGCCCGTGCTGAGCGCGTAGCTGGTTATTCTAAATTTAATGGATGGAAACTCTGGAACCTGGCACTTGAAGGCATTACTAGTTTTTCAACATTCCCTCTACGCATGTGGACGTATATAGGGCTTTTTGTTGCTGGACTGTCATTTTTTTACGGAGCATGGATGATTATTGACACACTTGCATTTGGCAATCCGGTTAGAGGTTATCCTTCTTTGCTGGTTTCTATTCTATTCTTAGGCGGCATCCAACTAATAGGGATCGGGGTTCTTGGGGAATATATTGGAAGAATATATATAGAAGTTAAAGATAGACCTAGATATCTTATTAAAGGGAGAAAAAAATGAATTCTAGGAAGTTATTTTCCATTTATCTGTTTGCGTTGGCATTTATTTGTATACCTGTGCTATTGGCATCTCAATACTATGTCGATGACATGGGTAGAGCTGCTCTCGGGTATACGCGCTGGGGAATAGATGGAAGGCCTTTGTCTGATTTTATTATGATGACACTTAATATGGGAGATCATATTGTAGATTTATACCCGCTTCCATTGATATTAGGGATATCATGTCTAGCTCTATCTCTCGTATTGATTAAGGAAAAATTAATAAATGAAAATTCATTTATTGCAATTACCATCCCACTATTATTTATCGCCAGCCCTTCATTGAGCGAGATGCTATCATATAGATTTGACTCTCTACCTATGTTGGTAAGTATCTCTGTAACTAGTCTTATCCTTGCAGTGCGTTATGATAATTATTTATTGCGCATGTTATCATATGGAATAATTTCAACATGTGCATTTTCAACTTACCAAGTTTCTATAAACTTACTTGTAATAATTGGAATGTGCGAGTTTTTAAGGAGGTATATTAACAATGATAAACCCATTCGTTTTTTAATAGAGATATCCATATCTGTAATAGTATCGGCAATAGTTTATCTGAAAATTATCTTGCCATATTTCTTTGGTGGTAATCATGGCGGCAACCATCCCACGCTATCAAATAATAGCATTATATCTACAATACATGTGAATGCCCAAAGGTATTACTCCTTTTTAGATAATAATGTATTTAACAATAACTTTGATTTATTCCTGATAATAACATTAAGCGTATCCGTAATTTGCTCGCTAGTCATAATTTATCAGAAATTCAAAACCAACAAATATAAACACCAAGAGTTTATATTGTCATCTTTTATTGTTTTAATGATCCCATTTTTTGCTTTTATATTTTGCGTTGGATCTCTGTTGGTACTAAAATCAGCAATACCATTCTTTACTAGAATCTATGTTGGAGTTGGTGGTTTTATATTTCTTATAGCATATTACGCATATTCAACTAAGATTAAGATAATGGCCCTGCTTTATGTTCCATATACCTTGTGCATAGTATTTTACTTAGTTATATATATGTTTGCGTATGGCAATGCGGTTAAAGCGCAAGATAAGTATATTTCTTCAATATTTAATGAAATCAAATTCCTTTCATCAAATATTAATTATACAAACATAGCATTTACTGGTAGAGAGCTAAAGCCAGTTATGCTTATCAATTCAGAAAAGAAATTTCCCCTTTTAAAATATAGTGTTCCGCAGTATCTTAATAATTTTTATTGGCCATATCGAAGAATGCTTATGGAAAATTTGTCATTAAGAAGGCCACCCAACGCACAAGAAGTATTGAAATATGCATTGGACAACAAATGCAGGTACTCTACAAAGATCGAGGGGAAAAACTTTTATTTATATCTAGTTAAAGACACAATTATAGTTGACTCTGACAAGAGTTGTAAGTGAATTTTATATATAAACTGAAAACGCCAATGTCTTATATATAGTAGATCCAGTAACCCCAACGGCATTACCGGTCGTTGGGTTTATTAACCTGATATTTAATACACCACTAGATGTAAAATTAGATACAGGAACTAGCATTCCACTGGAATAATTCTCACTTGAGTTAAACACTTGCTGAGTAAATGATAATGGCCTCCTGTCTCCAGCGGTGTAAGAAAGTGGTGAAATATCTACGTTAATACCACTCGCATTTACTGTACCAATATTCATTCGATCGTAAACAGTAGAAATGCTCGCCACGCCAGCTGCGATTTCTAATACACCGTCCATTAGAATTCTACGAGATCCGAGGTTCTGTGATTCTATCGTAAACCATAAATCAGTCATATATGCAATTGCTACGGTATTGGATGGTAATCCGCACCATATACGAACACTGGTTGCCCCCCAATCTACCGGAACTTTCCACGAACATTTCAGCAGCAAGCTGTCTTCATTATGGTTGAAATTTGCCAACGACTTACGCGTTCCGACAGGGTATTCAATACCCATCATAAATTGACCTGACGTAAGTGCTGTTGTTTTTCCTACGCCGTATATTGTGACAATGTCCCCTGGCATTAGCATTACGTCACGATAGACCATCGCCCGACTGGTTGTATCAGGATTCTGCATTCGAATCCTCCCGTCTGACAAAGTTGACACCGTCCCTCTTCCTGTTTGATTGAATGTCCAGTGTGAGAAATTTTTTGAGTTAGTGATAAAAGACATGTACAAATCCTCAATTATTCAAAATATTAGCGTATTCTTTATCAATGGTTACATTGCGTATCCCTAAACTAAGAACAGACTCCAAATCTTGAGGTGTGTATATAGTCCATGAGTTGAGTGTTAACCCCATAGCCTCCCATTGTCTTAATTTATCGTTTCCTATTGATGTCAATGCAGATTTATTAATACCAAGCATACCACCGCCCCATGATGCAAGCGTTTCTATATTCTGATCCATAGTGCTGTCATATGAGTTAATAACCCACCCAAATGAAGACTCTCCGTTAATATTTCTTATGTACTGGAGTGGAGCAAAGTCAAAACAGATATATGTTGTGGAAGAGTTCAGCCCGTACTGACCGATAATCTGATTGTATAACGCGCAATCATCTATGGTTCGATACCCTTTTATTTCAGCTAATAATTTTTTCCCCCTGCGGAGCGCTATTTTACAGACAGGCCCTAGTTGTGGAATGCCTACCATATCTTCATAACGCGTTCCTACAGTCCGCTTAAACCTTAAAGAGGAAATTGTCGACATTGTGTTGTCTTTTATCGCACCTGTCCCGGTAACGGTTTGGATTGATAAATCATCATCATGAAAGCAAACCGCGTAACCATCAGAAGTAGTTTGCATATCAATCTCAAAAGCCTCGGTCTGACACTGACTGTATGCCATAAGTGTTTGTTCGATATACGTTTCAGAATAGCCACGATGTGCATTTATAATAATGCGTCGGTCTGTTGTTGGAATCTCATTCCGTATTGCATTTTTATTGTCTTTTAATGCTTCTTCTACAGTTCCTCCGCCTTCAACTACAACTATAGAGGCCCCTTTCCCGGCATCAGGTGAAGCGAGATCTTTCCTAAGTACATCGCTTACATCTACGGCCAGCCATTTTCCCTCTCCGGTTCCCCCCGACGATTCTGGAGTAGAGCCAGAAGGGACTGTTTTTGGAATAGTTGTAAGATCGTCCCACCGGTACCATGTGTCATTTCTTGTATCCTGGACGATATCACCAGTAGCCGTGACTATCGCTCCGTCCTGAAATGTTCCTATAGGATTAAATCCAAGATTAACCAGTGCCGTTTTATATCTCTCTTCCATTCCGTACCATGTCAGTCTTTGTTTTCCGAAACGGTCTGGCCATATTTCTTTGGATAAATCATTTGAGAGATAATCAAAGTTCTCAGCATTGTCGTACAAATCCTTTGCAGCAGCAGACCCCAGCGGATTGCCGGTGTTGTAAGTCGTCATATGGGCCTCATAAAAGAAAACCCACCAGGGTGGGTTATGATGATATTGGTTAAGCTATATTGCCGGGGTAGGAGGCATTGTCGTATTGATAAAAGGAGTCCCGATACTCTTTGGCTGTTACTTGACATGTTCCGTCAGATTGTGGTGCTATCTCTGAAATTAATGCGCTGTATCCAACACGGGATGACTCGCAAAATATCAGGCGAGGAGGTTCGATAGATGGATCGTTAAGAACGATGTTACCGAAATCAGCCAACTCTGTTACCGAGAGCTTATAGTCTCCTACCATGGTAACTACCAACAAACCAGAAGCCGAACCATCCTGATAGCGTATTAATGCGCGAGGATTGTTAAATGTCCAGTCAAGTGGCTCTGACACAGTTATAGTAGTTACACCGTTACTAGTGCTCATAGCCTCAATTAACGTGCTTATTGTTTTGCTACCTGGAATGTCATCAGTAAAGATAATCCTGTCACCAACGTTATAGCAGAGAGCATCCATTTCCGTTGTAGTCGTGTGAGTAAGACGTTGCTGTCGATACTTCATCAGTCTTCGCATGCCAATCTGATAAGCTCTGTCCTGATCAAGAACACCATCAAGCGTATAGTCCTCAATCTTTACCGGAGTTGGGTTATCTGATGTTCTACACTGCACCGTCTCTTCAGCCCATGTAGTGCCGTTGATATATGTAACATCAACACCATCATAGTCATCTGCTGACGGAGCAACGAAAGCCGTCTGCAGTGGATCAGTCATCTCCTGTGGGCTGATTATTCCCGTCCACGTTTTCACGCCTTCCCTTGCTACAGATGCCAGACCATCGGTAAGAAGGAAGTAACTTTTTCCTGCATTTGTCACCTTCTGAAGCATCTCCAGCGCAGAAACAGAATCCGTAGTGGCATAATCAAAGAATTCACTGCCAGGGGTCCAGTAAGTAGTTTCTAGTGAGTCAATAGCTTCACGGTCCATCGCTAGCCCCAACTCATTACCTATATGATACAGAGCCCCAGAAATGCTTCTTGACACACCAGAATCATAAACTCGTGTGGCCACAATGTTTACGCGGCGATCTGACTGCGCTGCAAGTTTACCACCCGTTTCCACCGTAACCGCCATTGTGGTGACGCCAGAATACGATGTCGGCCGAGACAACAAACGCCCTCGCAATGACTGCCAGTACATGTTATCTCGACTATTATCCTGCCCCTGCTCGTTCGTGCGGCGAGCTCTTACCTCTACCAACGCAGGTGCATCCAGCGTGATTCGTTCGGTGAATCCAAGTCCGTTGATGTTCTGAAGATTGTACGCTCCTGTTTTGCTTATCCACCCGGCACCTGAGCTATATGGTCGGTACTGAATCTCCCACTTCACCTCACGGTTTTGCTTGTTTCCTTTTTTGTTGTACCCACAAATTCCGTTTGGGAAAAAGAAGTTTACTTCGAACATATCAACAACTTCATTTTCTGGGCATGCTAGAAAAGGTCCCATCCAACTATCGTTCTCATTTAAGCCGTTTGCTTCAAAATCAAGAACTGTGCGCGGTGAAAATCCAGGCCATGAAGGATCCACGCTGCCATCAATAATCCGCTCTATGGTTACCGAGCTTCCATCTATATCAATAATCTGATATTCGCTTCCTGCATGGGAAACAGATAGCCTGACATAACCTTCAGGAATCCCCGTGAACGGAGTTCCAGTAGCACTATCATAAGATAGGGTTATTGATGCGGTAATCACGTCTTCACCGACTGGCTCAGAATGAGGTATAAATTCAGCAATGAAAAGTTGGTAATCAATGCTGTTGTACCAGAGAGTTACAGGCATCCCGACATAAGGAGCTATTTCCTCAAGCGTATCACTGGTAATTCTGCTGTAAGCACCATCATTAGTTACTACATAGGAATCAGGGACAATTAACTCAACAATAGCACCAACTGTCCATGTATCTGGAAGGTCATTTGTTGTTTCATCTCCATCATCCGTGCTCAGCCCATTAAATGTTATTGTTGGTCCGGAAACGGTTAGCGAATTAGCAACAACATCTTCCGTGTCAGGTGCAGTTTGCGCCATGTCAAGACCAGATCCAGATGCTGTTCCTCCTACCTCAGTAGAATTGAACCAGTTTTCAGTTCGACGGTCACCGCTAACGTTTTGTCCTGGCTGAAAAACCGTGTAGGAAAATCCGTCTCCAAGAGAGGCGGTTGGGGTTGAACCAACGCGAATATCGCCATCTCCAAATGAAAAACGCCCATTTCCCAATACTACGAACATTTCAACCGTCATGACAGTTGGATCATCAGATGAAAATCTTGTTACCGGCTGTACCGCATAGTCAGGATAAATACGGCTTCGACCAAATAACTCGCGTATCGGGTCTCCTAATTTTGCGTTGTTCGCTTTAGCTGGATTTACATCAAGAGGGTTTCCCGTTCCTGATGAATAACCGCCAAGGTCACCAACACCAGGGGCAAAGAAAAGAGCATACGCGACTGATGCAACTGATACAGCAACGGCAATCCAGGCAAGAGCTACAGCACCATAAGGGACAGGGTAAATTCTGACATCACTGTCTGATTTGATAGCAAATTCAAACCATGCCTGAGGCGGTATGTTCTCTCCATCAATATCAACTGTGATCGGGTGCTTCATATCAGGCTTATAGCCCTGAACGTTCTTCGCAAGCCACTGATGGATAGTTGCTGCGCCATGTTCATGAGTTTCGAGTGGCTCGCCAGGCAGCCGGGAAGGATAAATTCTGATAGTCACTTCCAGAACTCCACTTTGACAAAACGACGTTTGAAACGCGAGACAGGAAGGAAAGTAACGTTCACTCCTGGGTTGCACTCTGCGACATGCAACTGGCCGTTAATTTCAACGACTACACCAACATGAGTAACGGTTGACCCGGAATAACAGGCGGCACCGGAACCAATACACGGCGCGCATTTTTCCAGAGAAAGCATGAGTTTTCTGGCCTCTCGATTTAAACCTCCGTCGTCTTTTGTTATACCTGCAAAATCTGGCCATAGCGGCAGCCCAAGGTCTTTTCGTACCTCGTTCACTATGCCGAAGCAGTCAAGTTCAGGATAAGTGCGACCGCCCTTCTGCCATATGACAGAAAGGTATTTATCAGGATTGAACATTGTTGCTCCTTAACTCATGTAACGAAGGCCGGGGTAATACGGGAGGGTGTATCGGTGGCGAGGCCATGCGGTATCAAGAACGTTCATGTATCCAGCAGTAATCTGCGCCTGCGTAGAGGTCCACGAACCACTCTTAACAGCCAATGTGTATGGAACTGAAGCGGGAGCGCTAAGGTCGGTAGATACGTAGTTACGATAGGTTAATGATGCCTGTAATAGGTTATCCAGCGCGTTACGAATCGCTGTAGAAGTAACTCCATCAATATTGTCGATCGCAAACTGTAAATCCTGTGTACCGTCACTATTTCTGGCAGGAAGAGCAATATCGATAGCCGCTGCCTGAAAGGTAACTTCATCGCCATCTTCAGTGACAGCAGTGATATCGTCAAAACCTTTGCACAAGAAATAAACTTCAGTTCCAATGTTTATTTGCAGGGTTTCAATAATCACCTCCTCACCAGAAGAGGCGTAAAGACGATTGAGAACAGTCATGGTCTGGGCCACTCCCTGTTAAGCGCAATATCAATAATGCTGCTGTTAATAATGTAATCGGGAAAATCTCCCCAGCCAGGAGCAAGAATAGGCCTCTCCCACAGTTCAAGTGTGGCAGTAAATCGCCAGTAATTGCCGCCCTCGATGGTTGGCCCTTCGTAGATGTCTACGAAACGGCAAACGTACATATCTATAATGCCAAGTGGTGATCGAAGTGGCATGTTGAACCAGTCAGCACCATCTTTGATGGTGTCTCTATACCACGCTTCAAAGAGTTGAGCCTCCGGATCTGTAAACAACCATGCCACTGATGCCTGAGTTGGCGTAGAAGTGTAAAGGCGGCGCTGTCTTGCCCTGCCAGATGTAAGTTCTGTTCTCAGTAATGGGCTAACAGGCTTTAACCCGAATCCTTCCTGCAATGGAATAGGCAGGTAATCATTCGGATAGTTAATGCTGGTTGTTTTAGCCATTAACCCGTTCTCCTGTTAGTGTTCCAGCGCATCATAGCTTTTGAAATGCTACCTTTGCCGCTCGCAAGGTCACTGGCTGCCTGTTGATAACCAAGCTTTGCCCCTTCTGTAGTTGCTTGTTTCATCATGGCAATCTGAGTGTCGGAAGGGTCTCCGTTCACATTCATGTTTATAACGGGTGAGAAACTGGCACCCTGAGTAGACTGCTGGTTTACCCTGTCGAGTGTTTCATCAAGCTTTGCAGAGGTCTGAGAAGTAACGACTCGCTCCCCTTTCTGGAGAAGCCAAGTCCCGGTTTCTGGAACGCTGTCGATACCATCGTGCGCCATACCTGCAAGGGCAGAAGTTCCAACGGCTGCTACAAGCGGTGCAGTTACCGCCGCAGCTGTTGCCATCGCTGCAGGCGCAAGCGCAGGACCAACGATAGGAATTGCCGCAGTAGATGCATAAGCGGCGATCTGAGCCTGCAAGGATGATGCCTGCGCGTTTGCCAGCATTGATGCCGCTGCGCTTGCCTGAGTGGATTTACCTACCAGCAATTGCACTGCCTGATATACCAGCCATTGTGCCGCCATATCAGAAAGGGTTTTAATTATTGTTTCTCCAAGGCCAGAGAAAATATTACTGAAGAAATCTCCTAAATCTTCTGCCCCGTGCACAAGATCATTCAGGTTGTCAGAGATGGATTCCGTTGCGCCATTAAGAATGGAGCTCATCGCATCGGCGGCGGTCTGGTAGTAATCAGCAGAGTTATCGGCGTAATCATTCAACGCATCCATAATCCCGCTTTGCCAGTCGCCCATCTGTGCATCGGACTTTTTGTAATAGTCCTGCTGAATATCGAGACGCTCATCAAGTGCCTGCTGTAACGCTGCCGTCTCCTGGTCATAAAGCGATTTGCTTATATCACCACTTTGGTATTGTTTCTGCAGATCTTGCTGCCTGTCGAGAAAACTACGCTGGATATCCAGCAATTCCTTCATGCGCTGGCGAGTTTTGTCTCCCATACCGGCGCCGATAAAATCAGAATCATTAGCTGCCTGGTCATTCTGATTTTGCTTACGCAAATTAGCGGTAAATTCGACAAGTTTCAGATTTTCTTCGTTGGCTTTTTTGAGTGAGTTGAGGCGATCTATCTCAGTAGCAAGTTGCTCAAGTCGCTCTTTCTGAGCTGCATTAATTCCTGTTAATTTCCCAGATGTGAAATCAAAACGCAGCTTCTCAAGCTCGGTTACCTGCTGATTCTTTTTGCCAGTTGTGTCAATCAGTGCTATCTGGCGCTGATAGCTCATTTCCAGAGACTTAAATGCTGACTCCAGTTTCCTAGCCCCGGCATCTGGAGATGCTTTCCCGTTAGTTTCTCCTGAGCCTAAGGAATAATTTTTGCTGGAAGAAGAAGGCGCACCTACAGTGGCCTGACTGAGAGGAAGATTATTACCGGCTTTCATGATGGACAGTCGGCGTTCTAATTGCGCTATTTCAGCTTTTTTCCCGTCAACGTCCATACCAATTCGGTTAAAGCTGGCAAGGAATCCCTGATCTTCTACATCAGCTTTAAGATTGTTGAGGCGGCGCTCTATATCAGTTACAGATGCATTGTCACCTACAGCCTTACCGCCTTTGTACAGGTCAATTAGCTTCCCTGCTTCAGCACCAACTTTAACAAGCCAGGTCGCGAGATCAACAACACCACCAACCAGGTCTGTCAAACCCTGAATAACCTGAGGATCTTTGAATACATCCCCCATGTCAGTAATCGCGTTCTGTAACCCTGACAGGTCAACATTGGCCAGGCCGGTTGCAATCTCAATTTTTACACCGTTTACCTGCGTCTCCATGTCCTCAAACAGGGAGTTTACTTTCACCAGTTTTTCGATATCAGCATCGTCAGGGGCAACACCAAACTGTTTTGCCGCGTCCATATACTGGCGAAGTTTTTCTCCTCCCTGATCAAGCAATGGGAGAAGCTTGGAAAGGTCGTTACCAAGACTTTCAAGAATTGTGGTCTTTTCAGCGTTTGTTTTAATCTTGCCGAGTGCATTGCTGATAGCCAGCAACTGCTTATCTGGTGATTCACTGGCTAATTTCTTAGCCGATAATCCGAGTGCATTTAGAGCATCTACCGCTTCACCAGATTTATTCAGTACAGCATCGCCAATTTTATCGCCAATATCCTTGAAGATATCGGCCATCTGGTCGCCGGATACGCCAGCTTTTTCAGCTGCATACTGCCAGGCAAGCAAAGATTGTGTAGACATATTGAGCGACTTAGCCCAACGGTCGGTTTCGGTAATCTGCTTTGAGGTTGTTTTTAGCAAGTTGTAACCGGCTACTCCGACACCGATAGCTGCCGCACTTGCTGCGGTTGCAAAACCAGTAAATGCTACTGCGGCTGCTTTTGCATCGGCCTGAACCTGTTTGCGCCATTTTTGAGATGCCCGTTCAGCCTGGCTTAAACCAGATACAAATCCACCAACCTTGGCTACAAGATCAATGGTCAGCGTTCCAAGGGATTTACCAGCCATGCTATGTCCACTCCTGCATAGCCTGCTCCAGTGTAATGGAAGGCTCGTTAATGTGTGGTGTGAAGTCTGTTACTTTGAAGGAGGGGGAATCTTTTCCACGGTTGACGTTAGCCAGCACAGAAGAAATAAGGCCAGCGGCCCATTCAGTACGCATCATTCCGTTAAGGCTACCGTACTTTTGACGGTAAAGAACCCAGTCGCGATACTCTGTAACGCTAACGCGTTCTTTTGCTTCAGCAATGGTGCGACCGCCGATCCCGTTGAGAACTAATTCACACCAGAATTCGTCTTCTGCGCTGAGTTCGTCTTTCCCAGGTCGTTAACCTGCTGAATAGCGACAAGTAGAGCGACGGTAAGGTTTCCATCGAGCGCTCCGCGCTCAGGGTCTGCTTCACCAGTAATGTCAGCAACAGTAAAAACAGGATTCCCGTTTTCATCACAAATGGATGATGCGATACGTCCGGCAACACCATCAATCTTTCCCGCGGCTGACAGAACAGTAGATACTGCGTCGTGATAACCCATAGGTCGGATATAAACGGTAGCGGTAATTTCCTTATCACCCTGCTTCCAGGTAATTTCCTTCTCAACAGGTCTCCCAGTGAATGCACCAGCCTGTTTTAATGAATCCAGAGTCAGTTTCATTTATTACTCTCTTATTGCGGGGTTGCCCCCGCTAGTTGGCAGATTATTACGTTTAGCTGGTTGGCTGTGCTTTAGGAACCCAGACGCCCTGGCCGGAACGCTGAATAGTCGCGGAAGTCTGAACTACCGTATTGGCCTGAAAATCAAACGGGAAATCTGATACATAACCCTGGAATACATACCAAGTACGGGTATCTGGAAGAGACAGGCCATCAACTGCATCAGGGTCACCGACTGTTGCAGCAGTAGGGTCTGCAGTACCATCGGCCCAGCCTATAGCGAAGGTCAGGTTGGTCTGGTCGCTTGATTCAGCCAGGTTGCTCAGCATTACGTGACTGGCGTTTGCCGGGTCGGCGTTAAGAGCAACGGTTGCCTGACCCGGGGTGCGCAGACCTTTTTTATAAGAACGAGTATTGGTTTCGCTCAGACAGGTATCTTCAATTTGATCTGCCGGGCTACTACCTGGTGAGAATGAAGTAATACATTCAACTTCACTGACCACGCCGTTATTCAGAACGTACATCTGAGTGCCTTGAGTCACTACTGACATAATTATCTCCGGGTATAAAAAAACCGGCTCAAGGCCGGTTGTGGTAGGTTTGTTATCTGCTGACAATCCAGTCAACATCGAAGGAATAGCGATACCTGAGCGTCTCAGGGTCTCGCGTCTGGTTTCCCCACCTGACTATATTGGCTTTTACCTCAATAGCGTTGCGCATGGCTTTAGCTACAGCAATGGTCTCATCAGGGGTATCAGCATAGATATCAACCTGAAGCGAATACATATCCGCATCTGGTCGTTGATTGAGAAAATTTTCAGGAGAGCCGCTGATGTTCTGCCAGACGGCGTATGGATAAACAAGGTTATCGTCCTGAATGCCGAAAGGGTAAATTCTTACCGGATTGCTTCCGAGTAAGGCAGTGACTTCAGGACTCGACGCGCAAACAGGAAAAATAGGAGCAATCATGCCGTCTCTCCTTTCTTCTGCGCTCGTTTAATAGCACGGTCAATCCCCGCTTCGTAGTTAACAGAGAAGGTGTTGAAAACCTCTATCAGCCTGGAATTTGCAGCAGCACGAACGAGCGGTTTTGCTGCCATTTTTTCAGTGCCAAACTCAAGAAGACGCCAGTGAGGAGTAGGGGCATCTTTCGCAGTGCTTGGATGTTTTTTTAGTACGGCTCCCTGAAGAATGCCTATCCTGAAGGCAAGGTCACCGGTTTGTTTAAACATACGACCATTCCAGCGCAACGCAGCGTTATCAGCAATGCTACGTGCGGTGTGAGGATCGTCGATCCGCTCTGCGTTTCTCTTTATCTGAGTTACGATTACGTTTCCCGCCTTCCTCAGTGCGGAGCGCCCTGTTTTACGCTTAGTTTCCGTGGTAATAGCTTCTAACTTACCAAGCAGTGAATCTACACCTTCAAGCTTAAACTCAATGCTGTCAACCATCCTTTACCCCCTCTGAGCATGGAAGCGTGAGATATTCAAGTCCACTATCAGGGTCAGGAAGAATCCCCTCAATGCTGTAGATTTTGCCACGGAAAAGAATACGGTCTTTCTCCAGGATATCTTCCCGGTATCGGATAGTGATTCTGGCTGTTACTTTTACGTTTGATGCCTGGGCTGTAATGAAATCCCTGACCGAAGAGGCAACCACGCTACCCCACACAACTGCAAGGTCATTCCAGGTGTATTCCATTGCACCAGTAGTAGGTGACTGGATAGCGGTTCTCCGCTGAATGGTGACGCGGTGGCGCAGTTTTGCAAATTCCACAATTACCTCGGCTTGCCATCAAGATAGGTTTGCTGTGGCAACTCATCGTCAATTTCATCAACGAGCGTTTTTGCTATCAGAGATATCATTGTTTCATCAGCCTGAGCCAGACGGTTTATCGCTTCTGCCTGTTTCAGTTGAGACGTTGCCAGCGCTTTCAGTGCCGACGTTAGTTCGTTTACCTGCTGCTCGTTCATAGGCAATCCTCGTCCACTTTTTAATCCACTCGCGCCGTCTGGCGCATCCTGCGCATGCCATACCTGCCCCTTAAATAATTGTCGGCTTACGGAGGTCGTAAATCAGCATCGATACAGAAAAAGGAAGCTCTCCCTGTTTCAACTTTTCTTCTTCTTCGCCGCCGCGGTTACGGTCCAGATAGCCAAGCAGAACCAGCAGAGCTGTCTGAACGCGAGTAAGCGGCTCACCATCAATTAGATTTCCTGAACTATCCACGACTAACGCGCGACTTCCCTGAATGTAGGAAAGTATTGCTGCGCTGCCGCCCTGAATTTTTAAGGTAAGGTCTGAATCTCCGTAATCGTCGTCAATACGGAGATGCAACTTAGCCTCTTCGAGCGTCACCAGTTCGATCATGGCTTATCCCTCAGATCTCGCCCTTTCTTAACAGCAAGCGTCCATCCTTTCGATCCTGTCTCACCAGGCTTGTCGCATGTTTTCTCGTTGCAATGCCACATACAACCACCCCATGTGACCGTATCGCCAGGCTGATATTCGGTACCAGATTTGAATACATCACGATAGATAGTTACCGGGATATCAAAAGACTTAACTTCAAGAGTACCGCTTGCTCTTTCGAGAGAAATTGAGAAGGTTCGCAGGTTATCTTGTTTGACATCAACGCCCGAGACACCGTCAACAATACATTCCCAGCCCCGCATGCCGTGCGTCTTTTCATGGGAGCGCCAAAGGCCGCCTTTGTGAGTAGCATAGGTACCGCGAGGATAGCTTTTTTTCTCGTCAATGAATGGTTCAAGCTCTATTGCAAGAGCGTCACGGCCATCGGAACCAGGTTCAGGATCAGGAATTTTTGACAATAAATCCTGAGCGAGTTTTTCAACGTCTACCGGCTCAGGAATTAACGAATTAACTACCTCTTCGACAAGGGGACGCAGATCATCAACCGTGACGCTTTTACCATCCTTGGGTACTGGAATTGATTCAAAAGCCTGCTTCACCGCGCTTTCGGTAGCATCGGCGATAATCTGGTTAATGTCTGGTAGTTCTGGTGCCTTCGGTAATTCAATTTCACTTACAGCATCGGCAACCATTTTAGATACATCTGGTATTTCTACTGGTTGGAATTCTGGAATTGACTGACGAAACTCTTCCAGTTGCTTCTCCAGATTACTGGCTGTTTTCTCCAGTGCTTGCTGAAAGTCATCTGCCATTTTTTGAATGGCTAATCCAAACTCTTCGCCAAGCGCTTTAATCAGGGATAATTCACGTTCATTCATTTTGTTAATAATCCTCTGAGCATTGATTTCGCCGCGAAAAGTTCTTTTTCGCTTAACGCCTTTCCACTTTCGTCTACTGGCTCTGGCGATGGCTGCATCTGTTGCTGTCCTTTTCCGAACGGGTCATCTGATGCATCGCGTTTGGCCAGTGCTGCCAGACTGTAGTTTTGCTGCTGCAGGAACAGAGAATCACCACCTTCAACAGGAGGAAGATTTTCGCTTTTACGGGCTTCGTTTGGAGTAAGAATGGTGTTTTTGACGCCATCACCCAACACTTTCATTCTGCGTTCGCTGTCCATGCGTAATAGCGCGCCGATATCAAGCTCAATCCGATTTTTTGCACCAAGCTCGAAAGCTTCTTTCAGGAGTGACTCGATAGACTCAATTAGCACCTGCAAGCACTGTGAGTAATATTGCTGCTCAAGTGCTTCAACGTTGTCAGAGCTGGGTATTTCTCCTACGCCAGCCTTATATGCAGGAACATGAAAGGCGGAACAGATAGCGAGATCAGAGAGTTTCTGTTGTTCAACAGTATCAGCATCAACAGCTGACATAGTCAGTGCCTGATAAGCTGCGCCACCGGAAAGAAGACCTGTTTTTCCTGCATTTTCACCGGTGTAACCTGCATCCCATGCTGCTTTAATTTCTTTAGCCTTTTCAGCATCAAGAGAGCCAGGCACAGTGATGATGCCGCTTGGCTTACCACCGTTTTTGAAGAAGTGTGCTGAACTCTCCTGGATATGTTTCCCCTGCATCGCAGCTATTTCGCATGCGTAGATGGGAGAAATACCAATCAGGGGATGGAATAGACAGTTAAAGCGGTCGTGAATTATTTCTCGTGCCGGAACGGTTACTTGTGTCGGCAAACCACTAATCTGGTCAGGACTGATTTGGTAAAAGACAGACCCATCATCAGCGACCAACGGGATGACCTTATCCGGATCAAGAATGCGAAGTTCTGTAATTTTCCCGGAATTATTTTTTACCTTCATCACGTAGGTGTTACCGCGTGAAAGTTTAGAATTCATCCACGTTTCAAAAAACTGAATTGTGTTTTGAAACTGGTTAGGCTTGTTGATTAGTTTATCGAAATTGTCATCAGTAACTTCTTTCCAGATGCCGTTAGAATCTTTGGCCTGAATGGCTGGCGACATCTTTGAAATATCACTGGCTATCAGTGTAATGCAAGAGAACACCGCATAATACGAAAGTACGGTCTCATTCCTGATTTCCATGTTTCTTTGCCATGCACCAGCGAAAGATTCTCTGACAAAGGAAAATATTGGAGTCCAGCCGCGAGATGATGGTTGCTGTAGTGCTTTCTCTTTCCGTCTAAAAGGATTCCACATCAGCCATTCTCCGAGTTAACTTTTTTCTTTTTCGGTCCACCAGCTTTTTTTCCAGCCACATATTCAGCTTTATGCAGCAGAACCAGCACCTTTGCGCACTGGTCATTCACAATTTTCTCATCACCTGGCAATGAGTCATGTGTACGCTGTAGGTATCTGATCTTTGCCATATGAAATGGCGGGGTTTCCCCCGCCCTCCTTCTTAGCTGGTAGCGCCAGTGCTGTAATCAACGCCGGAGATAACAGCGACTGCAGCATCACGGCGGCGTTTCCAGTTAATCCAGCGCTCTGCACGGATGGCCACGCTGTTGGTCTGGAACATGGATACCAGTTCCACTGCCGTTGGGGTGGTGCTGTCATGGGTCGGAGCGCTCTGCATTTCCAGAGAAGCTTCGCGGGACATATCAACAGCCACACCGCCGTCATCAGCCAGGTACACATCCGGTGCATTAACCAGCACCAACTGACTTCCAACATACTGGGAGACAATTACTGGCAGTCCCTGGAATGTACCGCCCAGCATGGTCATGTCCGGGTACTCTTTCTGGCCCAATGCATTTTTACGCATGGAGAGAGTGAGAGCCGTAGTGCTGGACATCAGCCATACCGCGCCATTCGGCTGCAGGTTGTTGGTAATGAATTGACCAAAAGCAGCCGCTGCATCGGCATCCGGATCGCCAGTAGACGGAATCGCAGTGATGCCGTTGGTAATGGATGCTGGGGAAACATCAGCCACTGCCGCTTTTGTCGGGTCGATGAAGTCGGTATCCAGTCGCGCGATCACCGCTTCGGCCAGGGCGTTACGCACCAGAGCATCAGCAGATGGATTTGAGAAACGGATCAGTTCTTCGGTCAGAACTGCAATAGACGCCACTTTGGAAAAACCGAAGGTGATGGTTGCAAAGTCAAACTTGGTCAGAGGCTTGGCTTTACCCTGACCAACCCAGTTAGCAGAACCACCGGAGGTCTGCGCCGGAATGCGAACATTGAACGGCACCTGACGCAGAGACGGGATATTACCCTGACCGAAGCGGCCGATAATGGTCTGAGGACGCAGGAACTCAACGAAGTCCTGTGCATAATCCTGATATTCAACCAACGCTCCAGCCCATGTTGGGTCAGTAGTGGTACCTGCACTAACCGCGGCCTTCAGAACGTGGTGAAGCTTGGTGTCATCTGGATATTGGTTTTTCGCAATCTGTAGCGCTTCAGAACGGCTACCATTACCAGCTGCGAGTGATTTGGCGAAACGGGCAAAGGCGATACCTTTTTCCAGCTTCGGCTCAACGCGAATGATTGATGGAGCGTTGTTTACCACTGCAACTTCACCAGATGCTGCTTTAGTTACTGGCTTGGCAGTTGACGCCATGCTGGTTTCCATATCACGCAGGCGTTTAAGGTGCTCGTCGACCGCTTTGATTTCAGTGGAAGTATTATCGTAGTTTTCTGTTTCTTCTGCATCAAGAGTGCGGCCTTCATCAGCGGCTTTGCTCATGATGTCATTCAGTGAAGCGGCCAGCGCTGCACGCTTGTTTTCAAAACTTTTGATCTGTTCAGCGATATTCATCGTTGGTTTTCCTTTTTGAGAAGTTTGTTTTTGTGCTGTAGCGCCAGCGAATTGATTTGCTTTAACCACGGGTTTCTCATTGCCAAGCGCGGCGAGTAACTGGCGGTCAAACGATTTAACGGTTTGAATCGAACACTCGGCATTCGCCGGGATCGTTACTGCAGAGACTTCAAGAAGCTCCCATTCAAGAAAATGGATGCCTCCAGAGTCGAGATATGCGTATTTAATTGGTTTGAAGCCGATAGAAAGGCCTTTCACAAGACCTGATTTGATCGATGCCCACGCTTCTTCAAGCCTTGCCACCAACTGAGATGGCATGTCAGGTGTTGGCTTAACAAGTTGCGCCGTGATCTGAAGACCTTCTTTCACTTTCTTTGCAGAACAGTTCCCAATAGGTTGGGTTCTGTCATGCTGCCATAGGAATGGGTTTTCACTACCGAACTTCGCACCGTCAGGGTCCATAATGTCGCCGTCACGGTCAGGTGATGGTGTGGAAGCAATCCCGGTGATTATCCGTTTGTCCTCATCCACCGCTTTCACCGTCATGATCGTACATGCGCGGTCAAGCTTCATTTACTGTCCTCCAGAAACGAAAAAACCCGCCGTAGCGGGTCATTAACTGACGTGTGATTTATATGAAAAATACTTGGTAATCTTTCTTTTTCGCTTCAGGATTAAGTGCCATTAGCGAAACGGCATTAAACAGGGCCATAAGGGGGTCAATTTTCCCCTTTCCACTGGCCTGTTTGGTGATGAGGATAGCGTTACCTTTTGGCTCTACTCTGGCGTTGCCTACACACCAGGCCATTAATGGCTGCCCACCATGAATAAGCACTCCCTCTGCAAGCTTGCGCTCTGTTGTCTTAATCGCACCACCAAGTCTCCAGCCCTGGCTGACACCAACCACTGAATCTTCAGGTATTTCAGCTTCAACAAGAGCATCAAGGATCTGACCGACACCAGAAGGGTCAATGCCAATTTTATCCAGCAGTTCCGCATCATTAATACGGCTGACATATTCAGCGACTTCCTCCGTGTCCTGTCCTACTCGTTTTACGATAGTCAGGTCACCGGCCTTAACGAAATCGTTGAACCTGGATTCCTCGCTTTTGCGGCGGCGCACAGCTATTTCATGCGCCCAGGCATGGCCCCATCCAATCCACTCACGGGTTTCTTTGTCACGACCAATAATGTAAAGACCAAGAAGGTCATCAAGGCCACCACCATCTATTCCAACCGTAGCAACCTCAGCTCGCTGAAGGATATCGCTGAATGTTACCTGCCTAATTTGCGGTTCCCAGAAATCAACACCTGCCCATCGGTCACTGCGGAGGTTCAGACCAATTTCGATATTGAGATGTTTTGCAAGGAACTGCTGTAATGTGCCGTCTGTTTTGTTCTGGTTCTTCAGAAGCTGATCGGCAATCCATTCTTCACTTACCGAACGTCCAATATTTGGATTGGTGATGTAGAAATTTTTTGGTTCAAGGTAAGCCTTGCTTTCCACCATAGAGTCAGGGAACTCATACAGGACGCCGAGTGTTTTAAGGTCATTAATCTTCCCATCTCGCACAGCTCGCCAGTAATCAAGGCGTTCTTTGAAAACACCAGCAGGCGGTTCATCACTTTGCGTAGTCAGGAATATAACCCACCCTTCGTTGCGCGATACCTGACCACCAAGTGCTTCCATAAACATGGCTTCGGCATTAGCTCGCTTTCCAAATAACCAAAGCTCATCAACCAGAATGCGCCCTGACTTTTTACCTGAAACCGTATCGGTGTCAGCTGCTACTACTTTGAGCGTATTTCGCGTTACTCGGTGTGTTATGGTACGGATATGGTCCTGAATCTGGAACATATCAGACAACTCATCATCGGCGCGTATCATCCCGGCAGCAGGTTTAAAACTGTTATCAGCAACCTCTTTTGTCGGCGCGAGAATCAGGTGCTCTTCATCTTCACGCCAGCACAGGATCAGCGCGGTCAGCATAATCCCTGCAGCGATGGTCGATTTTGTATTCTTTTTCGAGATAAGTAGTCCATATTCGCGGATTAACTGCTTACCAGTCTCTGCTTCATAGCCACCGAAGATGGCATTAACAAAGTCAAATACCCATTCCTCGGAGCACTCACCAAATGTTGGCTTTCCTGGTAAATCAGAGACGCGTAACTCTTTAAAGATGCCAATTGCCTGTTCTGCCTGATCTCGAAAAATTGGTGGTGGGATGATTGATTGCTTTGCAACCAGAAGAGATTCCCATTCAGGGCAAGCCGTGGTCCATTGAGCCATCGATTACCCCTTGTTATTAACAACAAGCTTCGGGGGTGCCATTGCCCCAAACTTGCTACCCGTAGCTGCGGCCTTCGCGGCAGCATGTCTCGCATCCTTTTTACCGCCTTCTCCTTTTTTGGGGTGAAGGTATGGCAGCATCGCTTTTGCGGCGTCTTTTCTGACATCCGTCTCTTCTGATACGTCGTTCATCACTGCTTTCAGAAATTCAAGCGGATCATCAAATTCCTTCACCGTTCTGTTAACAACTTTTGGCAGATCATCTGGTTCAGAAACAGCCTGCTCGGCAATGACTTCGGCCCCACGTTTTTTACTGATAAACGCGATGATATCCGGGTCTTTTGCCAGCCTGGAACCCTGAGACCTCGCGGTTTTCTCGGAGTAACCGGCCTTTCGGGCTGCTTCAGCCTGGGATGAACCGGACATCAGCGCTTGTGCGAATTTGCGCTTTTGTCCTGTTAACACGTTAACACCCTCCAAAGGGGAAAATTTTCTGCGCGTGAGAGGGGGCGCGGTGTCCAGCGCGATCGGCGTTGACACCCACTGATACCCCCCCGGTGTTTGGTCAGAGAATTACGATGCCGTCCTGCGATTTATCTTCCGGCACAGAGTGCTTCAGAGCCTCGCTATCAGGCTGGTTCATTGAAGCTTCGCGCGATGACTTGCCTGAGTGGCAATCAATGCACAGCGTCCACAGGTTACTCTCATCGTTGTCACCACCGAACTGTAGGGCTATGCGGTGGTCAAGCTCACTGTCATGCAGGTCTACTACTCTCTTGCACATACAGCAGTGACCACCGTCACGCACATAAATACGACGTTTTAGGCTTACCCTTGCGCTTCCACTTACCCGACGATGCTCACCATAGATTGGTTTGATGCGTCGCGTGTCGATAGCTTTAAGGCGCGGCTGTAGCGTCTTTAGCTTAGACATGTAACCTCCATGCTCTGCGGCGTTCAGTTCGTGGTTGGTGGTCTCTGGCTGGCTCGACTGGCTGTCCGTCAGCGTGATCAACGAGCGAATAGCATGGATAGATGACAGGGCCGCCGTATGCATCTCCGACCGCATAATCTGCTGCTTTGCTATGGTTCCATTTATCTAACACTCGCTTGATATGCTGCTGGGGTACGCTGTAGCAGACACCATGAATAAGACGCGGCAATGTAATGTAGTCAGATCTGGTCTTATCTGCTGCTATTAGCTTTGATGCTATCTCCAGTTGATACTGTGGTGGACGACCAGTACCGAGATAAAACGAACACAGAGCATCCGGGTAGCGAGCAATCCACACAGCAATCTTGTCGCGGAACCCAACTACGGGCATAGCATCATCTTCAAGCACGACAACACGACATGATTGTTTGGCTGCCCACTCCAGCGCGCGTAGGTGATTCCAGTTAGCGCCGTGATCACCAGTATCAATAAGCAAGGTGGCTCCAATGGTTTCAGCAAGACTCAATGCCTGTTTATGTCGAGCGTGGTGCCCAACCACAACAAACTTCACTTGTGTCGAAACCATGCTGACTCCTTCCCTACGCCATCAGTTTTGAACACTGTATGAACCAGAGGTCCAGTGACGAGCCTGTCAGCGAATAACTCCGCGACAATGCCAAACGCAAGCATGTCACCAACTGCTGCTGCCGCCTGTTCTTTCTTCCAGAAGCGACAACTTTCGATCCGGTAGTAAAGACGGATAATTCCGTGAGCAAAGGCCATTACGTCAGAACGAGTGCCACCGAGCAGGCCAGCATTAAGCATCACATCACTGCGGTGCGCTTCAATGAACTCCTGATAGATACGCTCTGGATGATTCTGCTTTGCCCATGCGTCAGCGTATGTCTTCGGTTCTGAGCCGACGTAAACATTCCCGTGCTGCATTTCTTCCCATGGTGCGCGAAGCATTTCGACATCAGTACCATCGGTACACCAGACGAAACGATACTCAGGGTGATCGCGAAGGTGCTGCCAGATGTGCAGCCATCGCCGGAAGTAAACATTCATCTTCACATCAGGAACGCGGTACAACTCAACGTCTTCCGGTGCAATCTGAAGTTCATCCACCAGCGCAATACGTCCACACTGCCGGAGTGATGTGGCCCATTTAGCCAGCATGTCAGGCGTGGCTATCATTTTCTTTCCGCGCTGCGGGTCAGGTTGGCTGGTTAGAAGCGTTGTGATAACAACATCGCGCTGAGATCGATATTCGGCATAACCGGTATAACCTGAATCCCGGCGCTGGCCATAAACCACAGCGTTCTTCTTATCCAGTGCTTCACGTTCCGGCCTCGGTATGCTGCGCGCGCCTTCTTCGTACTCATCCATGGAGTGAATGAACTTTTCAGAACCAACGACATCAGCAAACGCCCAGGACGTTAAACCAGCGTTATGAATACGAAGTGCCAGATCAGGATGCTCATACATACCGCGACCATATAACGGGTCAAATCCACCAACCTTATCAATGACGCTGCGGTGGTAGTAAAGCATCACTCCGCGCTGCCCGGTGTAAGCGATATGCTTATCATCCCTGTACAGGACAGTCATATCGTTAATCTTTCGTGGGCCAGCGAGGTCAAGAAACTGATAAGCCAGATGGGGCTCTGGTGACTCGATGTAGGGTAGATGCCAGTTATCAGCTATTGGCCATGCATCATCATCCCACAGGAAAAGATGCTCACACCCTGCGTCCACCAGCGCTGTCAGACTGGCGTTCTTAGAGGCGACAATGCCGCGTGATTTATCATGGCGTACCAATTTAACCCCATCAGGAACTACTGCAGCAGGATTGGAACCATCGTCTATCACAACCACCAGCGCACCAGATGGAAGATGCTCCATATGCTGCACAATGGCTCGCTTAAGCACTTCCGGACGATTATGAGTTGTGATTGCTATCCCAATACGTACTTTGTTATCGCCTTCTGGTATAAAACGAACCCCGTTTATCAAGACTTCCATATTCCACCATCAGACAAATTATGTTTGGTAAGAAAGCCTTTCACCGTATCTCGCAGCTCTTTTAACTGGTCAACGGTTAATGTCTTATCTGGATGAATTACAATCTGGAATTCGTTAGAAGCTCTTGGGTTGTCTAAATCAATTCGTGGTTGTTTTTCGGAATGTTCATTGCTGAGATTAAATGTCGCAATTACTTTCGGCATTTCGTTTGGCGCAGTTTCCACCACCGTTGAAACCTGACCATCAATAAGCAAGCCACCTACGGCTATTCCATACCCGAAGAAACGATCACCGCGATACAATTTTGCAAGCTGATACTTCATGTGCGTTTCCTTTTAGACGTGAGCCTGTCGCACGGCAATGCCGCCCGAGAGGTAAACGCAACCTAACGGCATCACCCAAGCTCACTACTGAAAGACTCTCTTTTATTTGCGCGTGCGAGGCGCATAAAGGTTGGAAGTGTTCACAATTTTGCAGAAATACTTATGGCATTCTGAACCTTATATATTTAGGAGGAGTTATGAAATTAACAATGCTGGCTCAACCGACCCCAATACTTGATGAAGACATATTGGCAACAATACGTGCAGGTACACGAGTTATTGTTCAACTTACCGATGGAGTTTCAGATAAATTCAATATTTCTATTGTGCTGAGGGTCCGTGACCGTGATGAGCATGTTCTGGAATGTGAATTCCTGCACCGAAAGCTCGGAAAATTTGATGACCAGAGTCTTAAGTACAAATCACCATTCCAAGAGGATGTCATTGTTTTCATCAAAGAAGCGGTGTTTGATGTTGAAAATGATTGATTCATTATCACAGGCACTCAGTGAATGCCTGCTGTAATGCCTTACTTAACCGTTTCGATGGTTGATCCGTGTGAGTTCATCACATAAACCTGATCGCCTGGGTAGATGAATTGATAGCGCAGACCGTCAAAAGCTTTTTTCTTCGCATGCTCAGGACTTTCGAAATCCTCAATAAGAATAGCAATGGCATGACGATCAAGAACCCCCACGCGCTCGCTGACGATCAGCTCTTCTTCCTGCAGCGCATTTTTGCACTCTGGGTCGGCATAAACGTCTGGAAGCCAGATGGCAAAATCTGGGTTGGAGTGGTCATTGGTCAATTCAAGTATTTCTTCAAATCGTTCTGAGTCAGGGCGGGCCACTGTGAACGTAGGCAGCTCGCAGATATGTGTCACGCCGTTGATGATGGTCTTAACTGTAAACATTGTGTTTCCTTCTTCTTCTGGTAGTAAAAAACCCCGCTATTGCGAGGCCGTAGTAATTTTATTTGGACAGTTACGCTGAACGGACCTGTTATGAGTCAACACATCTTTCTTAGTCTGGCGGTCCATAACCTCAATGTCATGCTCGGTGAGGTAGATGATGTTCACCCAGTCACAGGCCGTGTCCGTTACTTCAGGTTTTGCGGGTAAAGTTTTCGCGCAACTCACGGTCAACATCGTCATCAGGAAGATGATTAACAGTCTGCTGTACATCCCTGGCTCCTTTTGTTGTCTCTACCCGGCGTTCTGCAACTGCTTCAGTAGCTGCTGCGCGTTCTTCAGTGCTCTGCTGTTCTGCTTTTGCTTCCGCTTTATTGGTACCTCGCAAATGGCCAACACCAAAACCACCAGCAGCTGCAACCATAATTGCGCCAATAACGCCGATAATGATTTCTACAATGCTCATGCGATTACCTTTGGTTCAAATGAGCGGACGTTGATAGGCTGACCGTATGGGAAAGACCAGTTAAGCCATGTGAAGGTTTTAAGTTCACACATCCCGTCGAACAACTCGCCAGGTTTAATATCGCTATAACTGCAAACGATATGTAATTCGTCACCCTTCTCCAGCAGAACAACCGTGTCCGTTTCCCAATGTGGAATGAGAAGAACCAGCCACTTAATCATGAGAGCACCGATTTTGCTTTGGCGTAGCGTGCACGGCGGTCGTTAATGCCGTTCTGTCCACCATTGATGATCTGAGTGATGCGAACCAGATCGCCGGAATAGCTCAGGCATCCGCTGGTGGCGTAGAACCATGCAGCTGACCGAGCTGCGTTGATATCCTTTTCCAGCAACTCAGGATTACTTACTAAATCCAGTTTTAATCCCGTTCCGCAGCGGCGGTAATTATCAAGACCGGTAATCTGAATCAGGCCACGGCCACGATATTTCCACCCATCGCCTGATGCTTTGTTACCGAGTCGATTGCTGTACACCAGATTTGCAATGGCTGGCTGATTGGCTACCTGACCTTTTTCTTTGTCACGCCCAAGCATATAGGCCTGGTAGTTCGTAATGCGGCGTCCAAAGGTGGTCAGCAGAGCAGCAGGGGTGTAGTTGAAGCTCTCCACCAGCGCGGCAAATCCTGCTGATTCATGTCCTGCCTGAGCGATAAACATTGCCTGGTCTTCAGGCTTAACAATGCCGAACTCTTTCATCGCAGCATCAATATGCGGAAACCAGCGCGAAGCTAACCCGGCGCTTACACCAGCCGCCTGTTGAAATTGTGATTGGTTCATTCATGCCTCAGCGTATCAACGAGACGCGCCACGTTCCCACGAGCCCATAACACGGCAGCGCAAATAAGAAGGTTTACGATGACCACCATCCAGTGTGACTCCTGATAGAGGCCGAACAAATATCGGAATGGAACACTGGCATAAACCAGCACAACGAAGTAAGCCAGCAATGATATAGCGGGGCGATGCCTTGCCCCTTCACGCTGGTAGAACATCAGGACAAGGACGATGACCGCACAAATACCTGCATTCACCATCGCTGACGGATCACTTGTTACCATTGCTGGCCCCTCCTCCACGGAATCGCGAAAGAATACTGAACAGGCTTCCCAAATCCTGACTGTTGAAAAATGTGAGCACTTTGATTGTCATCGCCGCCACTACAACAGCACCAAGTGCGTCTAATGGCCTGTCACTGTACCCGGTGGCCTGTGACAACTTTGAACCAACCAGACCAGCAGCAAGAACGCCAACAATGAACGACGTCATGAAGTAAGCAATCAATCGTACTCGTGTGATATTTGCCGCTGTCGCTACATAAAATACTGCACCAGCGAATGCGCCAAATACCACGCCATAGTCAATACCGGTTGCAAGACCAAATACGCTGGCTCCCATCAGCCCACCAGCCGCAACCGTAGTGCCAGAAACAGGATCGGACATTAAGCCCCCTCTTATTGCTGTGAGTCCTCTCAGAACGAGGGGAAACAAAAAAGGCCGCATTAAGGCGGCCTTGGTAAGGTATAGTTTTTTTTAAGATAAACTTTGATTGATATACTCATGACACCCAAAAATAAAGGCGTTTTGTGCATCAACAAATGACTTTTTTTCTTCCGGGGTAAAATACCCTTTTGTAAAACATACTTTTAGCGCTTTTTGAAGATCTGCCGTCAGGGTTATCAACTTACAACCTTCCTCATCAGGCCTTATTAATAGAAGTAATTTATTTTTACTTATTTCAGCGGCCTTTATTGGAACTTGAATCTCTTCAGGGAAAACACCCTTAGCCAATATATCCATATTCTTATTTCCGACCAGATGCCATTGCTCAAATGTGCTGGCCAACATAATTACGTCTGTCACGTGCTCAGCGCCAGCAAAACGTATTTGTTGCGCCAATTCTTTATTAGTATTCAAGTGAGCCTGTAATGTGGCTAAGGCAAAATTTTCTTTGATTGCCCTGTATGCAACCCAACCAGTTATTCCTGCGGCAATAACGCCTGCAAGAGCAGTAATGAGTGTTTCAAAAGGAAAGGAAGAACTGATTTCAATTGGCGGTAATTTTTCTATTACCAAGGTCAACTCGCCAGTAGTTTTTTCGAAAGCGTACGGTACGTTTTGCCAAGTCATGAAGCCTCCTGAGTTTCAGAGGAATCATAACAAAAAACCCGCTCAATGGCGGGCTCTTAATGTTGTGTTGCTCAGTTCGCTTTAACGTCCCGAGCCTACCACAATTTAAGCACTTTCTTGCTCACTCTGCAACTTAAATCTGTCGCTATTTGTGCCGAATGCGTCACAAACTGGAGCGTATAGGATCGATTCCGCAAGACTTAGCCAAGTGTCAATGCGCCGACGACAAGTGATCAGCGGCCAGTCAGGATGTTTAGCCTGCAGTTCATTGGCCATCTGCAACTTGCTCTTACGTAGGCGATGGCGGTCGACAATCACGCTATAGAGCGATCGGTAGTCATCATTCATCAGTACAGAAGCAATGACACCGTCCACTAACAGCCCTTCTTCGTCTGAACAAAACGCCATGCCGGTTTTATTTTTGCTGTTGAGGATTTCACGTAGGTACACTTCAAGTTCTGGTTTGCTGATACCCGCTTTCTTCATCCGGCGTAGCGCTTCTTTGATAGCTGTCTTGGTTATTTTTCCGGATGCCAGCAACTGGTTAAACATATTCCCACCACTACCACCGCCGATATAAGACCAGCGGCCCCACATGCGCAACTTACCCTGTATCCAGATGCTTTCCAGAGTACGAAGACGAACCATTTCACCAGATTTACCAACTTCAGAAGGATTAATCATTTAGCGTTCTCCACTTACGCCAGTACGCCGATTGCCAGCGCACGATCTATAACCCGAAACACCAGGACCAGTTGGTCACCGTATTTCGCTTCAAATGCCACAGGATCAGCATGCAACTCGTCGTGATGCTCTCTGCACAGAGGAATCACAAACAGGTCGTGTGCCTTTGTACCCATTCCACCCTGCCCGTGGCCAATCAGGTGGTGTGGGTCGTCAGCTTGCTTGTTACAGCAGACGCACGGCTGGGCCTTAACCCATCTCGTGTATTTCTCATTCACCCAGCGGCGACGCTTGGGTTTAAGCATGAAGGATTCCGGTGTCTCCGGGTCTACCTTCATCGCCACTATCTTTTTCGCTTTCTCCTGTACCAGTTGTTGAGCGGGTAATGTCGGAACAATATCGCTTTCACGTGTTACCGACTGATGGGGCTCTTCCTTCATACGAAGAGCTTTATGCGCTACGGCTTCAGGTATCTCGTCAGCCAGGTCGTTCCTTACCATCCACCAGCAAAACTCCGGCAGCGTAAGAACGTGGTCCTCACTGAAACCTAATTGACCGTTAACAACCTTCAGTAGCCAGGATACCAGGTTTTCACGGGCTATACCCGCCAGACCTTCAGTGAACTGATCACGAATTTTTAAGTCACAGCCCCAGCACGTGCGGATTGAGCCAGGCGCATTCCGGGTGATGGTGTAGTTGCGATCATGCCACTCGCTGTGTGGGTACTGACATTCCATTTTTCTTTCAAGCCAGGCATCCAGTGAATTCAGTCCACCAGCACGATGTATGACCTTCTGATTTTCAAAGACATCACGCATTAACGGATCGTTCTGAAGCTCCTGAGCAGTCTCTGGCAGCAGACCAGACGGCAACTCAGCCATTGACTCGGCCTGTGGCTCGATAAGAACACGCCCACGTCTGAACAGATGCATCAGTTCACTGCCAGGGCGAAATATCACTACCCCGGTCATCGGTGCCACTTCAGGTGTCAGTAATGCCCTCACGCTACCTGCCCCTTAGCAATATGCTCTGCCCACAGACCACCAATCCAGCGAACCCCCTTAGCGGTGAAGCGGGACTGATTGAACGCGTAATTTGTCTGGTTTGTCGTGCCCGTCTTCACCTCGAAGCGCCCTGCTTCGATATGCTTGCTCTTTGGCGTGAGAACACGGTTAAGCCGGTACATGATGCCGTTCTCAATCAGGAACATCGCAAACTCCGGCTCTTTGGCGTTAAGCAGCTTGGCAACCTGTCGGAATGTCATTGAACCAGTAGCCGTCACATAACGATCAACGAACTCGGCCTTCGGTGCAGCTACTGCCAGTTCTTCGCTCAGGCGCTGTTTCTGTTCTGCCAGATCAGCAGCAAGGCGCAGGGCCTCAGGAAGTGACCGGGGAACAATCATTCCGCCGTTGCTCTCAAGTTCCTGCCAGCGGTCAACAAGTCTGGCGGTAAACTCAGGCGATAATTGAGCAACGATTACGTAGCTGTCTCGTTTGTTCACTTCGTAATGATGGTAGGTCTGTCCATTCTGGGGATGGGTGTACTGCAATGCAGCATACCCTCCAATCACGCCAGAATTCATGAGGCGCTCTATCGTTACGCAGACATTGCTGTGCCGGGAATCAACCAGTTTCGCAATCTCGCGGCTGGACATGGTGATCTGCTGTCCCGTTGTTGCGGCATGGTGGGTAGGACACATTACGGTTATGCTCATCTGCTGCATGTTCTGTCTCCACTTTTGAAATGCGAAGCGGGCTGCACCCCACTACGCTTGTCTCTGTATTTTACTGCCTGCTATATGCGCTTGCATTGTGAGCTGTATGTTTGATCAGTTATTTATAGTGATTAATATTGATTTCTACTCTTCCGGGCTTTGCTACCGGCCCCCACTCGATAGCCATCCGTTTAACCTGACTGTCGTCTTTCCAGACTCTGGCATTCGTCAGTGCGTCGAACAGCGCTTTGTTGTAGTTGTCCAGATCCCGCCGTCTGTTATCTGGCGGGAAAAGAACTATGTTAACCTCAACGTTGACGTTAACTGGTTTCGGTATGCCGCCGTAATGCTCAACAACAGAGGCATAAACGTTCTTCTTGAACTTCCTCCCCATCTCACTTATCAGATGCCTTCCCTTTAACGCTCCACGATCAGGGGACCGGTAATAGGTGTTAACTGTTGGCGGGAACGGGAGTACCAGTTTCACTTGGCCTCCAAATCAATCTCAATTTCAAAGGGAATATCCGCGCCGTTAAAACAAATACCGCCTAAATCGCTCATTACCTTCCAGAGAGGCATTGTGGTAAATCCCTCATCGTCGGTTATTGGCGCGAAGAATTCCCCATACAGCCATGGTTTGCGCACTTTCAATTCATCGTGAAGACGCTTGAGCTCATTAAGTGCCAAAGGTGATAACTTGACCCTAACCATATCGTTCAAAGTAAGAGAAATTCGTTTAGGATTTTGCTCAATGAGTGATATGCCCCTGGCAACTCCAGGAGCAACTGAGATATATCCCTTCTTCGCAATGGCCTTCACATGTTCCGCTGCTGCGTTCGGTGATGAACAACCAATTAGCCCAGCCAGTTCGCATATCGTTGGAGGGAATCCAAACCGGCGCTGATAGTTCACGATCGAACCAAGCACTTCACTTTGTCTCACGGTAAGTTTGTTCACTTCAGCGCTCCTTAATCCGCTTGTTCAGAATCCCGACTTCGAGATACAAATGAGATGGCGTAAAGCCAAGCTGCTTAACCATCCCCATGGCACCGTTAAAAATTGGCCTGGCTATTTCGTCACAATTCATACCAGGGTTAGCCTTGCGTTTAGCAGTTATTTCCTCGTTGCATCTTCTGGCGATGTTACGAAGCGCGTTTCGTGCCTCAACATCCTGCATAAGCCACCTCCAGCAACGGAGCAGGTTTACCAACGTAACCAGGAGACATGATTACATCAGGGTTTTCTGCCTGATTTCCCCAGTGGTGCCAGCCAGGGGCAGCGCAGCGGCTGAACAGCTCAATGCGTGACACATCGCCGTATAATTTCTCCAAGCGGTAACGCGCTTCTGCTGGCTTCTGGCTGTGCTCGCCGAGTGGGCTGTAGATAACCTGTTTTATGCTCGCGTCCTGACGCTCAAGACCTTTCCCTCTGGTGGCAATTAGCAGATCCTCGGTATTGGCGCGGGTATGGTTACCACCGTTCATTCGTGTCTGAGCGTTCAACAGGTCGAGGAAGTCGTAAAAGTCCTCTACTCCACCAGCCTGTAGCGCTTTATTGATGTGCTGCTCTGCCAGTGCGTTAAGCTTCACCCATGTGAATCCCTTCATGGTTCTGACCTTAAATCCCCACGCTTCGGCAAGCTCGATCGCTTCACGTGTATGTGTACCGGTGAACCACATGGCCAGAACGGAATCTTCCGCAGCCAGCTCCCAGACAGGCAGGCGTTTAATGTCAATGAGTTTCATCGTGCCGTAATGGTTTTCCGCTGCACCATTGCTGATGGTGTTTCCGTATTCCCATGGTGGATCGGCGTAAATCAGTGAATAACTCATTAACGGCCTCCCGAAAATCGACCAGCCAGATAACATCCGTCTTCGGCAATAACTGCTGGCTTAGCCAGGCCAAGACAGCGCTGTCGTTCTGCGAGTATTGCTGCTCGCTCTGATTCAATGGCTGATGCGCTGAACGCCTCCATGTAAATCGTCGCAGCACGGTAAAAGAGACCTTTCGACTCCAGACCTTTCGCCGTTTCCATCAGGGCGCTGACTTCAGGAGTAGGTTCAAACACTTCTAAGTGGCAATCTGCTGGAGGGTCCGCGTAGTAACGGAATTGGCGACCGTCGCGTTTACGCGTTGCCAGCCCTGAACCATGTAAGCGGCAAACGGCGAGTTGAAGTCTGTCCTGGCTGAATTGGGTCAGACCTTCGATGATGTCCCTGGTCGTGGAGCCGGGATTCATGGCAATAAACATCTGGACCATTTTCAGAATGCTCATCGTTACCCCCTGAATCCTTCAGGAATGCGTGTATCGCACTCGTATTTGGATTTAAACATTGGGTCCTCTCGAACCTCATGTTTGCTCGCTGACGCTGATAACTTCAGAGACAACTCATCCCATTTTTCACGTAACTTCGAAGGACTGAGAATATTTTTGCACCAGAAAGGATCACGATTTACACGACCGTACAGCTCGCAGATCTGGCGGTGATTGCGATTATCCTGAGTGCACATCAGACGAACCTCGTTAGCCCAGGAAACCCAGTTAGGTTCTTTAGGGCGAACCATTTCACCGTCAGACTCAGCAGCTTGTTCGTAAAGTCGGATGATCCGTCCCCAAATCCATTCCGCGCATGTTAAATCTTCCTGACTTCCCCACTGACGTTTCGCAGCGCTGAAAACTACAGCTGTTGGATAGCGAGACATAAAATCATTTGGATTAACCAAAGCGTCCGGTTGCGAAGCTTCCGGACAAGAAGTGGTTTTATTCTCTGTAGTACTCTCTGTTGTATTCTCTGTAGGATCATCAGTGCATTTTGACCTGATGACATCGGTTCGTTTTGACCTGATGGAGCGTTTCACCTTGACCTCTTCCATCGTGTCATTTTGACCTGATGGAACAGCGCATTTTGACCTCTTCGATTCGGTCACTTTGACTTCATCTAAAAGCTCGCTTTCATAGTTGATCGTGTAGAAGTTGGTCATGTCTCGTTGAGACTTGTTCAGTTGCTCAATTTTGAGCACACCGAGTGTCTTCAGGCGGGTGAAGGTACGCTTCAGGGTCGACTCAGACCAGAACGGGAACTGCTCCAGCCACTGTTCTGTCGTGTTGTAAATCCAGCGAACACCATCACTTTCCATGCCTGATTTGGTTTCTTGCAGCCAGTAATTAATCTGCTGCAATGCAATCGCCTCATTCAGGCCAATGCTGTATGCAAGGTCAGGATTAATTACTATTGGCCGTGATGTCATTAACAGGCTCATTCTGATCCTCTATTTCCCTGAATTTACGCTGAAACTGTTCGAGAGGACTGAAGCACTCATGCTCGTATCCGTCGCGCAGGTATATAACCCGTTGAGTTTCTGGCTCCCACCGGATAACCCTGACTGGGACGCCGTAGCTGTCTTTAAACCGTCTGTTGAGTGCTCGCATTCGACCTTCTCCGCCTGGCCGTTGAAATCACCTACAACCCAATCGGCAAACTGGTAGCAGACAGGCTCAAAGCATCCGGATACCATTACCCCATACACGAACTGCGCCGGACCTTTTCCACCCGGCATAGGTCGAGCAATTAGTTGCGACCTGCGGTACTGTGTTGTTACACTGTTCATGCGTTAGTTTCTCCACTGAATACGACACGCCACGACGCCAGGAGCTGCACACTCGCTGGCGTCACTTCTTTTGACGGCGGCTGAATAAGGCCACAATCGCGCGGATTTCTTCTTCACGCGCTGCCAGATGACGGCGGTGATGTTCCTGAATCTCTTCGGCTTCATGCTTTTCAATCACTCCATCTTCAAGCGCTTTCTGGATAATCTGATCAACCTGCCCTCTTGCAGCTGCTGTACGCATTGCACGGCTGAACAAATCAACACGGTCCAGATCTTCCAGGCTTGGTACATCCACCAGCAGCGCACCGCGGCGCTTGGCAAAGTAGTCGGCAACGAATGACGTGTTGGAAATGTCTTCCATCGCTTCCAACTCGGTGACTTCAAAGAAACGACAACCGTTTTTCTCGTAAAGGTTGTTGTTGAATTGGGTTTCTGACATGCCCAACGCACCAGCCATAGCCTGACGGCCTCCGGGGTACGCCTTACACATCGCTTTCACCACTTCTTTCAGGGTTTGCTCTACCATCTTGTTTTTCCTTTGGTAGTTACTAAGTGCGTGATCATCAGTTACGGTGTTACTGCAACGTCTGGATCAGCGGGTTTATATTTATTTGGAAAAGGTCGAACTTCTTCAGCCTCGATTTTCCCGTCTTCCTTAACCAGGATGTTCACTCTTCGGTTGCGCTTTAGAGCTTTACTGATGGCGCTTTGGTAAACCCCAAGAGCCTCAGCTGTTTTGGCCTGGCCGTTTTCCAAAACATATTCAGATAGCGGAATAATTTTCATTAGATTTCCTCGTGGATGCACACAATGAGTATCACTGTTAGTGATAATATTGTCAACACTAGCGGTGATTGGTAAATATGCCGTGCGGTGATAAATTATGAGAATGAAAAAGAAACCTTTGACCGCCGAACAATTGGCTGACGCCAGTAGGCTTAAAGCCATTTTTGAGTCCAAGAAGAAATCTCTTGGGCTCTCTCAG